>CAVWWZ010000020.1:0-88358 GCA_963758835.1 uncultured Acidobacteriaceae bacterium
ACAGGGGGCAGCTACGTTCTCTGCTGCTGCCGGCACCGAGCGCAGTACCGACGTCGGCAAGGTGGTCGAGGGATCGCTGGAGGGAAGCAACGTCAACGCCGTCGCCGCCGCCGTTAATCTGGTGGCTTTGCAGCGCAACATGGCTTTGCTGCAACAGGCGCTGACCGCATTTCACTCCGAATTCAATCGCATCGCAGCCCAGGAACTTTCGCGTATCTGACGGAGGCTTAATGTTTCGCGCACTCAGTACAGCTGCGACCGGAATGGTTGCGCAACAGCTTAACCTTGACAACATTGCCAACAATCTTTCCAACTCCAGCACGGCGGGCTTTCGCCGGCGCCGGGTGCAGTTTCAGGACCTTCTGTACCAGAGCACAGTAATGCCGGGCGCGGCGGCTACCCAGAACACGACGGTAGCTTCCGGACTTCAGGTGGGTTTGGGTACGCGGCCCGACGCTTCGGAGGTAATCCATGTCCAGGGCGAGTTCAACAGCACGGGAAATCCTCTCGACCTGGCAATTCAGGGGGCAGGTTTCTTTCAAGTGAAGATGCCCAGTGGAGAGACGGCATACACCCGCGCCGGAATGTTTCATCTCGATAACCAGGGCAACATGGTGACCGCCGACGGCAATGCCTTGGATCCCGCGATCACGATTCCAGCCGACGCCACCAATGTCACCATCGGCTCCGATGGTACCGTGAGCGTCACCCAGCCGGGGCAGACGCAGGCGCAGCAGGTGGGAAGCATTCAGCTGGCGAACTTCCAGAATCCCGGCGGCCTTAATAGTGTCGGCGGCAATCTCTACCTGGCGACTACGGCGTCGGGCGACCCGATTGTCGGAACACCCGGGGGCTCCGATGGACTGGGATCGCTGCAGCAAGGAACCCTGGAGCAGTCGAACGTAGATGTGGTGCAGGAGTTTATTCAGATGATTCTGGCGCAGCGTTCCTACGAGGCCAATTCGCGCGTAGTGACTGCGGCCGATCAGATGCTTCAGCAGCTCAACGGATTGTCGCGCTAGGAGGACGGTATGCGAGTCGTGGCCAGCCTGTTTGTCAGCGCGCTTCTGTTGTGCGCCGGGAATGCGCCGGCGCAGACGCCGCAGCTGCAGTTACAAGTGGCGCGAGCGGTGACCCACGACCTCGGAATCGATACCCAACCGTTCAACTCCCAGTTTGGTATGCAGATACTAGGCTCCCAGATGCAGGTGCCCGAACAGGCTCGGCTTCACGTCGTGGCCGTGCAGGCCGCGCTCGAAGGGGGCACCCGGTGGTTACGACTGGAATGCAGCTCGCGCCTCGAGTGTCTTCCCTTTGAAGTTGTTCTGCGGGCCCGAGGCCGCCACGCGACAGATTCTCTTGATTCCGGCGCGAGGTCCTCATCTCTTACCTCCAGCGATCGCCTGGCTGCTCCCCTGGTACGAGCGGGGCAGCGGGTGCGGCTGGCAGAAGAGATTTCCGGAATGCACCTCAGTGCCCGGGCCGTGTGTCTCGAGGCGGGAAGCATGGGTCAGAGAATTCGCGTGCGCAACATGTCGTCCGGGCGGGTGGTGTCAGCTCGCGTGCGGGCGGCCGGACAAGTCACGGTGGCGGATTGATGCAGCGCAGCGCCTTCATTTGCGTCCTCGTCCTGCTGGCAACTGTTTGCGCGGCCAAGACTCCAAAGCCTGCGGTGCAGCAATCCACGCTACAGCAGTTTTTGGAGCGGGTGAGCGGCCAACAGGTGGCGCCAATGGTTTCGACCGGCAGCCTGTTTCCGGTCAGCGGCGGCGCGCTCACCGATCTGGCCGCCGATACCAAGGCTCGCAGCCTGAACGACATCGTGGTGATTCGCATTGTGGAGAACACGCTGGCCCAGGCGTCGGGATCGGTGGCGGCGCAGCGGGCTTACGCCGCGAATTCTGCCATCACCGGCGTGGGCGGGCAGAACGTCGCGTACCTTAATCCGCTGCTCGCGTTGAACTCCAACAGCAACCTTAAAGGAGCGGGCACAGCCAACAGCCAATCGCAACTGCTGACCAGTGCCGCGGGTCGGGTGGTTGCCGTTTTGCCGAACGGTTATCTGGTGGTCGAAGCCGAGCGCCAGGTGTCCTTTAACCAGCAGAGCCAGACCTTGGTTCTTCGCGGGCTGGTGCGGCCGGTCGATATCAGTCCCGATAACTCGGTGCTCTCGACGGCGTTGAGCGACCTCGAAATCGAGCTCAAGGGTAAAGGGGTGGTGAGCGATGCCACCCGGCAGCCCAACCTGTTTATGCGGTGGCTGTGGAAGATCGTGGGGTTCTGATGAAAGCGAAATGGTTGGTCCTCGCTCTGATGCTGGCGTCGCTAACTAGCTTTGCGAGAGGCGCGAGTGAGAGTCCCGATACGGCGCGTACTCCGATTCGCGACCTGATGACGGTGGAGGGTGTGCGGGAGAATCCGCTGATCGGCTACGGCATGGTGGTAGGACTGGCGGGTACCGGCGACCGCCGGCAAACCGTGTTCAGCACCCAGACACTGGGCAATATTCTGCAGAAGATGGGAGTGAACATTCCGGTGGGGGCGGTCAGCGTGAAGAACGTCGCTGCCGTATTTGTCACCGCGTCGTTGCCTGCCTTCGCTCGCCCGGGCACCCAGATTGACGTCACTGTGTCGTCCATCGGAGACGCCATCAGCCTGGCGGGCGGCACCTTGCTGCTCACCTCGCTGCATGCGGCGGATGGGCAGGTGTATGGCGAAGCGCAGGGGGCATTGACCCTGGGCGGCTATTCCGCCGGTAAGGGGGGCAATTCCAAACAGGTGAATCATCCCACGGCCGGTCGGATCCCCAATGGCGGGTTGGTGGAGCGCGGCGTTGCCGTCGACCTCGGCAGCCAGAAACAGATAGCGCTGATGTTGCGCGACACCGATTTCCGCGTCAGCCACGACGTGGCCGACGCGATTAATGCCGAGATGGGACGACCGATTGCCAGTGCTGTTGATGGCCGGCGGGTGGAGGTGCAGACGGCGGCGGAGCCGAACGTTCCGGCACTGCTGGCGCGGGTGCTGGCGGTGAAGGTGCAGACTCATCCTCGCGCCAAGGTCGTGGTGAACGAGAAAACGGGCACGATTGTGATGGGCAAGGAAGTACGCTTGAGCGCGGTGTCGATTCTGCACGGCGACCTGTCGATCGAGATCGCAACGGAATACCAGGTTTCGCAGCCGGCGCCCTTCAGCTATCGCGGCAACACAGAGGTCGTGCCCCAGACGTCGCTGGAAACCAAGGATGACCCGGTCGCGCAAGATCGAACTCACCGAAGGCGCCAGGGTTGAGCAACTGGTGCACGGACTGCAGGCGATCGGAGCCACGGCACGCGATGTTGTGGCCATCTTGGAGGCGATCAAAGCCGCGGGAGCGCTGGACGCCGATCTGGAGGTGATTTAGATGAATCCTGTCTCGGTAATCTCTTCCGCTGTACGAACGGCTCAGGGGGCAGTGCCGTCTCCCAAGCTGGTGAAGGCCGCCCAAGACTTTGAGGCCATTCTGCTTTCAGGTTGGATGGAGAAGCTGCAAGCAAGTTTCAATGGCCCGAACGATGGGTCGGATCCGGCTCACGAAACGCTGGCATCGATGGGTACGCAGGCCATTGCGTCGGCGCTGGCGGCGCGCGGCGGAATCGGAGTGGCCAAGCTCCTGCTTCAACACTTGAGCAATCCGGTTGTGAGGGCGGAGTCGATACGATCGGAATCCGAAAAAAAAGAACTCAGCGGGGCTAAAGTTTCGCAAAACATAGCCGATAGCTTTCGGTGAACACTTATTAGGGTGAGGTTTGTCACATGAAAATCGATAACAATTTCCCCAGTGCAACCGCTTCTGTTGTAAACCAGCAGCATGTGCACAGCGCCCGGCACAAGATGGAGCCGCAAGTTGGCTTGAACGCCGGCCAGGTTCAGCAGGACGGCACAACCGCCCAGGTTTCTGCCACCGCCGGAGTCTCCCGTACTGCCCAGGTTCCGGATACGGCTGACATCTCCGGCGTTGCGCCTTCGATCAGCGAGTTTGCCACCGCGGTCCATTCCTCGGCAGATGTGCGCTACGCCAAAGTGCGGTCGTTGCGCGAGGCTGTCGCTCAAGGTACCTATGAGGTTTCGCCGGAACGGATTGCCGACTCGATGCTGGCGCAAGCTACCAGCAAGCTTCGTTGACTAGGTGGCAGCCAGTGACCATCGACGGCATACCCGAGACGCTTCCGCCAGTTGCGGAGACGGCTGAGCGCTCGCGCTTCGCGGCAACACAGCCGCGGGCTGGTGCGATGCGTCGGCGCACGGCAACGGTGCCGCAGGAAGAGGAGCAGCTTGAGGAAGACGCCGAAGAGAGCCATGTTCTGGATGACCTTCTATAGGAGAAGCACACGGTGATCGGTACCAGCATCACGGCGCTCAGCTCAGCGGACCTGACACCGGAGGCGTCACCCGTCGCGATGGAGCTCGATAGTCTGCGTTTGCTCTTGCTGCGTGCGGCCGAGGCGATGTGTGCGGGCGATGCCTCTCAAGTCCAGCAAGCCTGCAACGATCTGAGCAGGACGGCGGTGAACCTGCGCCCGGCATTGGGGGAACTATTTCCCAATCGTAACGGCGCGGTGGAGTCCGACCAACAGCGCAGGCGTGTTTTATTGCCTTTACTGGAAGCTCGCGCCTTTTACCTGGCCGCTTTGCGTCGCTGGCGCCGCAGCCTTTCTCTGCGTCGCAGCCTGATGGACATGCAACGCGATGCTCCTCAGTACGAAGAAGCTGAAGTTTCCCGGTGGTATTGAATGGGCTCTTTATTCAGCGCGCTTAACATCGCTGTCGGCAGCCTGGAGGCGCAGCAGGCCGGTCTCGAGACCACCACCAACAACCTGGCAAACATGAACACGCCGGGTTACTCGCGGCAGCGCCCCGTTTTGCAGGAAGTCCGATCCCATCATTCAGGGCCGGCTTGCCTTCGGCAACGGGGTGACCCTTACCGGCATCGAGAGCCTGCGTGACAGCCTGCTGAACGTGCAGATCAGCGACGAGATGCAGCAGCAGGCAAAGTCACAGGCTTTCGTCGACACCATGAATCAAATTCAGCCGCTGTTCCCCATGGACACCTCGGGCATGGGCGCGGCGATTAGCGGCTTCTTTCAGAGTCTGAACGGATTGGCAGCAAATCCCTCCGACTCTTCGTTGCGTCAAAGCGTCCTCGCTGCTGCCAACGGGCTGGCATCTTCGTTCAACCAGGCGGCGGGCCAGCTCAACTCGACACGCAGAAATCTCGACCTCAACGTGCAGCAGGATGTACAAGAAGTGAACCAGGTCACCTCGCAGATCGCTTCTCTGAATCGCACGCTCGCCACCACCAGTAAAACCGGAAGTGAATATGGCAGCTTTCTTGATCAGCGCGATGCTCTGGTTCAGCAATTGTCGGGTCTCATCGATGTCTCCGTTCTACAGAGCGGAAGCTCGCTGACCCTCACTACGCGACAGGGAACAGCGTTGGTTGTAGATGGGCAAAGCTTTAGCCTTAAGACTCGCCTCGATTCTAGCGATGGGACGCAGCACATTTATGCTCAGGCCGGCGACATTACCGGCGCCATCTCGGGCGGCAAGCTAGGAGGCGCGCTCGAAGCCCGCGATCAGACGATTCCGTCACTGCTTGGACAGCTCGATCCTTTGGCTTGGGCGTTGGTTACCAAGCTGAACGAGGCGCATCAGTTGGGTTTCGATCTGAATGGCAATGCGGGCGGAAACCTCTTCAATCCAATCACCGGAATTGGTGCAGCGGCGGGCATGTCGGTCGCGATCACGGACCCCAACCTGCTAGCGGCGAGTTCTGATGGCAGCACGGGCAGCAACGGCAATATCGCCAATCTCACCGCCGTTGCCACGCAAGCTGTGTCTAATGGCATGACGCCGATCCAGACCTACGGCAATCTGGTCTTCCAGGTTGGCTCTTCGATCAGCAATGCGAACGCCGAACTCTCCGCCAGCAACAACGTGCTTCAGCAACTGCAGCAGCAGCAGTCGTCGGTGAGCGGCGTTTCGCTCGACGAAGAAGCTTCCAACCTGCTGCTCTACCAGCGCGCCTATCAGGCTGCGGCGCGCGCCATTTCTACGGTTGACCAGATGCTGCAAACAGCCATCAACATGGGAGCTCACTGATGCGGCTGACTGCCACCGAGTCGAAGATACTGCTGAACGCATTAGAGGCGGCGGATCGCGCTCAACAGAATGCACTGCTCCAGATGACAACCGGCAAGCGGGTCAACGTTGCATCCGACGACCCCGCGGCGGCGGCGATGCAGGTGCAGACCGCCAACCAGATCTTCGCCGGCGACCAGTTTCTGCGCAGCATCGCCAGCGTCGCCGGCGAGCTGCAGACAGCTGACTCGGCCTTGAGTTCTTGTGTCACGACCCTGCAGCGAGCCATCTCGCTCGGGGTTGAAGGAGCAAACGGAACCCTGTCGCAGCAGGACCGCGACGCGTTGGCCGGAGAAGTGAAGGGAATCTCTGACCAGGTGCTGGGCATTGCCAACCTCAACTACAACGGCCATTTCCTTTTCGCCGGCACCGCCGACTCGCAGAAACCTTATATTCTCGACCCCAATGTACCGGGCGGCGTTACGTACCGTGGCAACGACCTTACCAACCAGATCGAGGTCGAAACCGGATATACCGTTGCCATGAATCTTCCCGGTTCGAAGTTGTTCTCGGCTGCCGGAGCGAATGTCTTTGAAGCCCTCTCAGGCCTGGCGACCGCTCTGCAAAATGGCACCGCAGTTGACATCGCAACCGAATCGCTGCGCGGCGCCTTCGACCAGCTCACCAATAGCCGGGTCTTCTACGGCTCAACCATAGATCAGCTGGTATCGGACAGGGACTTCATGCAGAGCGAGAAGTTACAGCTGCAGCAGGCGACCGACGATAGCGTCGGGGTGGACATGAACGTCGCCGCCACCAACCTGGTCAACGCCCAAAACGCCCGCAACTCCGCCCTCGCCGCTGCAGCCCAGAGCAGCAGCCTGAGCCTCCTGGATTACTTGGGTAACAATTGAAGGCCGATATTTTGAGGAGAACTCGCCCGACGTAACCGCTTGCAGGCTATGAGTCCGTTGATTGGCGACTGTACGACAACTCAACAAAGCCGTTCTTGTAAGCGACTACATTCTTCAGATGCCACTTCTGCTCCGTTCCGGAATCACCGAACAGGTGCAGTCCGTCGCCCAATGTGACCGGCGCTATCATCAATCGGATTTCATCCACCAAACCGAGGCTGAGAAAATTCTGGCCTAGCATGGCGCCTCCCACCAGCCAGATGTTTCTGTATCGAGGCGCGAGTCTCTCATCCACTAATCTCTTCAGGTCGCCTGAGTAGAACTCCACGCTCTCCCTCGTGGACGGCAGTTCTCTGCTGGTCATCACGACCGTCGGCGTATCGCCATAGGGCCAGCCGAGTTGTAGCGCGTGCTCATAGGTGCGAGAACCCAGCACGATAGCAATCGATCGACTGGAGGACCTCAGCGCGCCGTCGTCCGTAACCCCTCTTTCGTAGACGTCGGAACTGTCCATCCACGATACACTGTTGTCTTTCTTGGCGATGAAGCCATCCAGGCTTGAAACTACGTGCAGTGTTACCGTCGGTTTCATAGGTGCGACACTTTTCCTCCGGGTGAGACGGACGCCGCATCCTCACTTTCCGTAATCGCCTTCGCGACCAGGAATAACCTGGCATCATCCCGTGTACCGGCAAATCTGCGGTACAATAACAATGAAACGTATGAACCGCAAGCTGTTGCTGTCACGCTGGTTTCGTTGACAGCAGCGGTATTGCTGGTCTATTCTTTATTCTTTGCTGATTCTTTAGTAGTCCTGCGTCTGCCCGTCTAGAAGTTCTTTGCGCGTTCAGCGCCACCGAACTTAGCGGCTCTTTCGCGGTTTTCACACATCTGGGAGATTGCAAGATGTCAACGTATTTCCCCAAAGGGGAAATTGCGCGCAAATGGTATGTAGTCGACGCTTCGGGCCAGACCTTGGGCCGGTGTGGCGACCCGCGTGGCGCGCATCCTCAGTGGTAAGGATAATCCCAAGTACACGCCGTTCCTCGATACCGGCGATCACGTCATCGTGATCAATGCCGATAAAGTTCGTGTCACCGGCATGAAGGCGGACGATAAGGTCTATTACCGTGTCACCGGTTTTCCCGGCGGCATTCGCGCTGAAGAATACAAGAAGCGCCTGGCGCGCAGGCCGGAGAAGGTGCTGGAAGACGCGATTGTCGGCATGCTGCCGCATACCAAGCTGGGCCGCGCGATGGCCAAGAAGCTGAAGGTGTACAAGGGCGACCAGCATCCGCACCTGGCGCAGAAGCCGGTAGCGATCGCAGCAACGGTATAACGGGCATAGGCGTCAGGTCTTCGGTGTCAGTGTTGGGACTCCGGCTTTGACGCCACTTAAAGTTTTGATTTCGGTTCGGATTAGGAATGAGGGTTCAGTCACTGATACCTGAAACCTGATACCCGACACCCTAGAGAGAATAATGGCAGAACTGGTTCAGTATTACGGTACGGGACGTCGCAAGTCGAGCGTGGCGCGCGTGTTTTTGCGCCCCGGCAGCGGCGACTTCACAGTTAACGGCAAGCCGTTCGATGTGTACTTCGTGACGGAAGCCCAGCGCATCATGGCCAAGTCGCCGCTGGTGCTGACCGAAACGTCTGGCACCTTCAACATCGTGGTCACCACCGATGGTGGTGGCGTCAACGGACAGTCCGGCGCGGTGCGCATGGGCATTTCGCGCGCTTTACAGGAGTTCAATCCTGAGCTGCGCGCCAAGTTGAAGGCCGAAGGCTTCCTGCGCCGCGATGCTCGCGGCAAGGAGCGCAAGAAGTACGGCCAGAAGGGCGCACGTAAGCGCTTCCAGTTCTCCAAGCGCTAAAGCGCTTGAGGTATCAGTGCTGTCGGGCATCAGAGGCGAGATCTTTCCTGAGAACTGAAGACTGAAACCTGATACCCAGCATTTACCGTTGTTGAGCTGCCTACTTTTTGGTTCCGGGAGTGGGCACCCGAAGCAGTAATCACCGGAACGAATTTTCCTGCACCCGCTGAACCACATGGTCAACGGGGCGGGGTACGGGAAGTAATCCCAAGCGACCGGATCTTCCACTCTGCAAAAGGCGTGGACACCCGAGAGCGAGGGATGCACCGCCAAAACGGAGGGAATTTGGCAAACATTACGATGAAGGAGTTGCTCGAAGCAGGCGTTCACTTCGGGCACCAGACCAAGCGCTGGAATCCGAAGATGAAGGAATATATCTTCGGCGAACGCAATGGGATTTACATCATCGATCTGCAGAAGACGCTGAAGATGTTCAAAGAGGCGTCGAAGTTCGTGACCGAGATGGCCGCGCAGGGCAAGCTGATCCTGTTCGTCGGTACCAAGCGCCAGGCGCAGGACGCCATCGCCGAAGAGGCGAACCGCTGCGGCATGTTCTACGTCAACTCGCGCTGGCTGGGCGGACTGCTCACCAACTGGGTGACGGTGCAGAAGTCGGTGAAGCGGCTGAAGGAGCTCGATGAGATGGCTACTGATGGCCGCTACGAGCTGCTGCCGAAGAAAGAAGTCATCAAGCTGGAGCGCGAGCGCAAGCACCTGCAGGCCAATCTGGCCGGCATCAAGAACCTGAACCGCTTGCCCGACACCGTTTTCGTGATCGACTCGAACAAAGAGCAGATCGCGGTGAAGGAAGCGCGCAAGCTGGGTATTCCGGTGGTTGCCGTCGTTGATACCAATTGCGATCCGACGGAAGTGGATTACGTGATCCCCGGCAACGACGACGCGCTGCGCGCGATTCGATTGTTCGCTTCGAAGATCGCCGACTCCGTAGTAGAAGGTTCGCAGGCAGCCACCGACAAGGAAGGCGCCGAAATGGCTGCCGCCGTCGCTTACAGCGAAGGTGCGGAGGCGGGCGCCGCGACTGCTCCGGAAGCTGAGAGCACGGAAGGTCAGGCCCCGGGTCTGGACGCCAGCGAGTTGGAAGAGGTCAGCATGGAAGAAGTGCTGGGCAAGAGCGGGCGCCGCGCAGCTTCCGACTCACGCGTATAAGAGCAGCGGAAGGTTCGACTAGGTTTCGTGACCCGCGCTGGCCGACGGCGCGGGTTTTTTGTAAGGCAGGCTACTGGCTGGTAGCTCTTAGCTTTTGGCAAGATGGCTGGGTTGAGACGCTGAGGTACTCAATATCATCTAAGTCCTTAGCGGCCAATTGCGTGTGTGCTTCCGCACTTCTGGCCAAGAGCCAAAAGCTAAGAGCCAATAGCAAGCCGTCTAGATTGACGCAGAGATAAGGAAACTATCAACACAATGAGCGCTACATCCGTAAACATAAATGCTGCACAGGTAAAAGAACTTCGCGACAAGACCAACGCTCCCATGATGGCGTGCAAGCAGGCGCTGACCGAAGCCAATGGTAATGTCGAGGATGCGATTGTCATTCTTCGCAAGAAGGGCGTGGCGACGGCCGCAAAGAAGGCCACCCGCGCGACCAGCGAGGGTTCAGTTACAAGCTACATCCATGCCGGCGGGAAGATTGGCGTGCTGGTGGAAGTGAATTGCGAGAGCGATTTCGTGGCCCGTACGGAAGACTTCAAGAACCTGGTGCACGACGTTGCGATGCACATCGCGGCGACCGATCCGCGCTATATCCGCAAGGAAGATGTCTCGCCGGAAGCCTTCGAGAAAGAGAAGGAGATCTATCGTGCGCAGGCCGCTGAAACCGGCAAGCCGGCACCCGTGGTCGAGAAGATCGTCGAAGGCAAGATGGGCAAGTTCTATGAGGAAGTCTGCCTGTACGAGCAGCCCTTCATCAAAGACCAGACCATGACGGTGTCGCAGTTGATCGCGGTGGTTATCGGCAACCTGGGCGAGAACATCTCGGTCAGACGCTTCGCGCGCTTCAAGGTCGGAGACGTCAACGAGACGATTGCGGTGAGCAAGGCGCCGGAGCCGGCAGCCGAGTAAGAACGCTTCGATTCACGACGAGATTGGGCGGGACAGGTTCCCGCCCTTTTTATTGTTGCGTGCGACCGCTACGGATGGCCGCAAGGAAAGTGTCTCCGTATTTGGCGACGATCTTCGGGCCGATGCCCGAGATTTTCAGTAGGGCTGTGGTGTTGGACGGAGCAGCGCGTGCCAACTCCATCAGCACCTTGTCATGCATTACGCAAAACGCAGGGACGCTGTCTTTTTGCGCCAGCTTGAGACGCACCTGTCGTAGAACTTCGAACCGGGCTTCCCCTGCAGAATCCAGTGGCATGTCCTGTGCGGTCTTCTTCTTTGCGGATTTCCGCTCTTTCCGTGATGCCGCAACTGCTTTCTCCGGAGGGCGTTTCACCATACCGCGACAGACATCGCAGCCGCAATCCGAGATGACGGCAGGCTGTCCGAAGTAATTGAGGATGGCCCAGCGGCGGCATCGTCGCGATCTTGCGTACTGCATCATGGCTTCCAGCTTGCGTGCCGCATTGGCCTGGAGCTGCGCGATCTCCTGTGACCTCAGCTGCTCGTTGTTCTCACCAATCTTTCCGATGAAGAATTCCTGAATCCCAAAGTCGCGTGGGGAATGGTACAGAACGCAATGCGAGGTCAGGCCATCGCGGCCGGCGCGCCCAGCTTCCTGGTAGTAGGCTTCGACGCTGCCCGGCAGGTTGTAATGCAGCACGAAGCGGATATCAGGCTTGTTGATGCCCATGCCGAACGCGTTAGTTGCGACGATGACCGCGCCCGAAGTGTGCATGAAGCGTTCCTGGCTGGCTTTGCGCTGCGGCTGTTCCATGCCGGCGTGATAAGCGCAGATGGTGCGGTCGGAAAATTTCTGTCGCAGCAGCGCCGTGAGTTCTTCCACGGTCTTGCGTGTGGCGCAATAGATGATGCCGGTACCGCGCACCAGCGGCAGACCCTGCAATAGGGCCTCGTCCTTCTCGCCATCGTTGCGAAAGAAGCGCGCTGCGTAGCGCAGGTTCGGCCGGTCGAATCCAGTGACGTGCACCTTGGGCGAGCGCAGCTTCAGAAAGCTGGCGATGTCGCTGCGGACCTGCGGCGTCGCCGTCGCGGTGAGCGCGATGGTCACCGGTAATCCTAATGCCTCGCGAATCTCAGCCAAGCGCATGTACTCGGGGCGGAAGTCATGTCCCCAGAAGCTGACGCAGTGCGCCTCGTCGACCACGAAGAGCCGAGGCCGAAGCTGGGGCAGCAGAGCCCGAAAAGAAGGAGCGGCAAAGCGCTCCGGAGCGATGAACAGAATGCCTTCGAATCCGGCGCGCAGCTTACGCAAAGCTTCGCGCTGTTCGGTCGAGTCTTGTGAGCTGTTGAGCAGCAGCGCAGGAATGGCAAGGTCGTTAAGCTGACGCACCTGGTCGGCCATGAGCGCGATCAGCGGCGAGACGACGACAGTCAGGTCGCCGAGGACGACCGCGGGAAGCTGATAGCAGAGGCTCTTGCCGGCCCCCGTTGGCATGACGCAGACCACGTCGTGGCCGGCGAGCACGTCGTCAATGACTTCGCGTTGCTGCGGACGAAAGTGCGGCAGCCGGAATGCTTCCGTCAGGAGGCGGTCAACGGATTCTCTGGCTCGGGAGGCTGCGGGCTGCTCAGGCACTACAAACAGTCTATGGTCTCGGAGTGGAAGGCGAGTGTGGAATTCTGAGGAAGTGCAGTTACTATTTCCGCCTCTGGAACCACCGGGCGATTCGGTCCATCCTGCTACACTAGATTCGACTTCCGGAACACCTGCTGACGAATGCCTACTCCTGCTTACAAACGAATTCTACTGAAGCTTTCTGGTGAGGCGCTGGCTGCCGGCCAGGGCTTTGGCGTGGACAATATTCGCGTACACGAGATCGCGGCCGAGATAGCCGAAGTGCATGCGCTCGGCGTAGAAATTGCGATCGTGGTTGGAGGCGGCAACTTCTTCCGCGGTGTCGCCGAGCAGGCCAAGACCATGGACCGCGTATCCGCCGACCACATGGGTATGCTCGCCACCGTCATCAACGCTCTGGCGCTGCAGGACGCGCTGGAGAAGCAGGGCATATGGACGCGCGTGATGAGCGCCATTGAGATGAATCAGGTGGCCGAGCCGTTCATCCGGCGTCGCGCCATTCGTCACCTTGAAAAAGATCGCGTAGTCGTCTTCGCTGCGGGCACGGGCAATCCTTACTTCTCGACCGACACCGCAGCCTCGTTGCGCGCCATGGAGATCAAGGCCGACGCCATCCTGAAAGCGACCAAGGTCGACGGCATCTACACTGCCGATCCGGTCGTCGTGAAAGACGCCACCATGTTCGAGACCATCACCTACATGGACGTGCTGCGTTTGGGATTGCGGGTGATGGACGCGACCGCTATCGCGCTTTGCCGCGAGAACAACCTGCCGATCGTCATCTTCAACCTAAACCGGCGCGGGAACATCGGGCGCGTGGTGATGGGCGAGAAGATCGGATCGCTGGTGAGCGAAGGATAAGCGCTTCCTCAAGTCTTCGCCCGACGCAGCGCTAGAGCGCCGCGCTGCCGGACGCAGGTTTATAATCACAGGTTTGCGATTCTAACGTGAGGCGTCCTATCTATGGCACAAGTCTCGATGGCAGCAATTCCGGCACTGAAAGACAGTTTTTCGCAGCTCAAAACTCGAATGGAAAAGGCGGTGGAAGACTTCCGCAAGGAGATGGCTTCGCAGCGCACCGGCCGGGCGTCGGTTCACATGCTCGACAGCGTAACCGTCGATGCCTACGGCTCGCAGATGCCGCTGAACCAGCTTGCGAACGTCAGCGCTCCTGAGCCGCAGCTCATCACGGTGCAGCCATGGGACGTCAGCCAGATCGGCGCGATCGAAAAGGCGATCCGCAGTGCAGACCTGGGGCTGAATCCGATGAACGACGGCAAGCTGGTGCGCGTACCCGTTCCTGCTCTGACTGAGGACCGCCGCAAAGAGATGGTCAAGCATCTGCACAAAGTGCTGGAAGAGCACCGCACGGCGGTCCGCAACATTCGCCGCGATGGCAACGACGCCATCAAGAAGGCAATGAAAGACAAGAAGATCACCGAAGACGAAGAGCGCGGCGCGATGGAGCAGATCCAGAAACTCACCGACGACGAGATCAAGAAGATGGAAGAGATGGCCAAGGCAAAAGAAAAAGAAGTTATGTCGATATAGCCAGCCGTCCGAATAGAAGTTCCCAAGGGAGCGCAATTCGCGCTCCTTTTGTACTTGGGTTGCGCAACCAGCGGCAATGCAGCAACATGGCTTCGGATGCTTCTAGACCTCGGCGATCTTCAAGTACGCTCTTGGCGCAAGTCCGACCTTGACGCGTTGCTGCGCCACGCCAACAACGCGAAGATTGCCGCCAATCTGCGCGACCAGTTTCCCCATCCGTACACCCGGCGCGATGCTATCGACTATCTGGATTTTGTGCGTGACCAGAGGCCGGAGCGCGCCTTCGCCGTGCAGCACAGTGGCGAAGCTATCGGCGGACTGGGATTCCAAGTCGGGGTTGATATCGGCAGAGTGAGCGCCGAAATGGGTTATTGGATCAGCGAGGCCTATTGGGGGCGGGGATTCGCCACGCGTGCGGTGGGCGCGATCTCGGAGTGGGCATTCGCTGAGTACAAGCTCACCCGCGTGTTCGCGCTGGTTTTTTCTCACAACACGCCATCCATCCGTGTCCTCGAGAAGGCAGGCTTCCAGTGCGAAGGCGTTCTGCGCCGGAGTGCCGTAAAGAACGGCGTAATACTCGACCAGTTGATGTACGCCAAGGTGCGATAGGCGACTTTCGCGCCCTAAGAACTGGAATAGCCTCTACATTCCTGCTTAGAGACTGCGACCAAATCTTTGGACTACGCGGCGGACTAACCGGCGAGCAAACCTCTCGATCGGCCGACGCAGCTTAAACCCAATTTGATCGAGGGCTTCAACCTGGTCTGGTTGGAGCCTCCACCCTGAGCCGCCGCAGTCTTCCCGGACATGGTCTACCCTGCCGGCTTTACATAGGGCA
Source organism: uncultured Acidobacteriaceae bacterium (assembly GCA_963758835.1). GTDB lineage: Bacteria > Acidobacteriota > Terriglobia > Terriglobales > Acidobacteriaceae > CAVVDY01. The sequence continues at coordinate 15,016 of CAVWWZ010000020.1, forward strand.
ATCACCGGAGGGTGGCAGACACACCAGTTCAGCGCGACCTGCGCCCGGGTCTTTCCTGTGTGGCCCGCGACTGCGCCCAGTACATCGTTCTGATCGAAGCTGCGGATGTTTTGTAGCCCGCTGGCAAGTGGACTGAACGCGAGGATGGTAATCTGCCTGGCCTCACAATATTGCAGCAGTCCGTCTTCAATGGTCCGCTCCACCAGGCTATACCGCACCTGGTTGGAAACGATCCGGTTCTTTGACAAGGTGGCCTGCGCGCGCTCCATCTCCTGTACCGAAAAATTACTGACTCCAATGAAGCGAATCTTACCGCTCGCCACCAGCTCCTCCATGGCAGCCATGGTCTCTCCGATGGGCACATGGTAATTCGGCCAGTGCAGCTGATACAGATCGATATAGTCGGTGCCTAAGCGCTTCAGGCTTTGCTCCGCCGAGCGGATCACCTCCAGCCGACGGAAATGCCGGGGCGAGACTTTTGTAGCAAGAAAAACTTTGTCGCGGACGCCCTTGATTGCTTCCCCTACAACCTCCTCAGTGCCATAAGATTCGGCAGTGTCGACAAAATTCGCTCCGAGGGCGATTGCCTCCCGCAACGGCTCAACACCACCCCGATACCCCCAGGTTCCGAACCCAATTTCGGAGAGGTGACTTCCGGTCTTGGAGAGTTCTTTGGACAACATGCGTTCATGACCTGCTGCTAATATGTGCCACATCCCGTGCATTAACATGCCACAGGATTCAGAAGGCTACTGCAAGAGGAACGTCAAGGCAAGAGAAGACGGGACATCTCCTAAGCCGCGGGTCGCGAGGGCGATGAGCTCACTATCGCGCCACGAGTTGACCTCGAATCGCCTGTCGCGTTCTCCACTGGTCGGTACCGATTCGCCAATAAGGCAGCATGCCTCCGAATTGCCCGCCACAAAAAAAGTTTCCTAGCAGTCTGTCGGTTCATCGTTTGGGGATGGACCTCACACGTGTCCTGTCTTAGCGAGTACAACCGGCAGGCTACAAGTGCAGAAATTGAATATGAAGGAGAAAGATTATGAGAATCGTAGTCATCGGCGGCACCGGACTGATTGGATCCAAGGTCGTTACCAAGTTGCGTGAGCACGGGCACGAAGCGGTCGCGGCAGCTCCAAATACTGGCGTCAACAGCATCACCGGCGAGGGACTGGCGGAAGCGTTGCAAGGGGCGTCGGTGGTGGTCGATGTATCGAACGCTCCCTCGTGGGAAGACACGGCGGTGATGACATTTTTTGAGACCTCAACTCGTAACCTTCTCGCCGGTGAACAGACGGCCGGAGTGCAACACCACGTTGCCTTGTCGGTCGTCGGAACGGACCGCATGCAAACAAGCGGCTACTTCCGCGCAAAACTCGCGCAAGAGGACTTGATCAAGAGCTCATCCATTCCTTACACGATTGTTCGCGCGACGCAGTTCTTCGAATTCGTCAAGGGCATCTCCGACTTTTCCACGAAGGAAAACAAAGTACACCTGCCAACCGCGCTCATTCAGCCCATGGCGGCCGATGACGTCGCCGGCGAGGTAGCCGGGGTTGCGATGGGCACCGCCGTGAACGGCACGATCGAAATCGGGGGACCACAACAGTTTGGTCTCGATGAGCTGGTTAGGCGAGCGCTTGCCGCGTGGAAGGATCCGCGCGAGGTAGTCGCTGATCCTCAGGCGAGCTACTACGGCGTGATGGTGAGCGAAAAGACACTCGTTCCCGACGACGGTGCGCGACTGGGCGGGACGCGCTTCGAGACTTGGCTCAGCCAATCGAAACCTCAAGGCGCGGGTGCGCAACAACAACCCGCGGCAGCTGAAAAGAAGACTGCCTAGTTACCGGCTTCGACGGGCCGGATGCGCTGGTATCCGGCCTCAAACGCGGAACTACAGAACTGTTGAAGAAACCTGAGAACACGTTTTAGCCTACCGGCTTCAAGTGGTCTGCTCAGACGAAAGGATAGTTGACGATGACAAAACGAGTTTTGCTGCTGTTATGTTTCCTGACCGGAACACTCTGCGCTCAAGATGCCAAAGTCACCGAACTCATGTCGAAGGATCTACCTGACTTCCCTGGTAAGGAAGGTCTGATGATCATGGTTGAGTATCCCCCGGGCAGTTCGGACCCGGTGCATCGACACAACGCCGATGCCTTTGTTTACGTGCTGGAAGGCACGGTCGTGATGCAGTTGAAGGGCGGCCCAGAAGTCACGCTGACGCCAGGCCAGACCTTCTACGAAGGCCCTGGCGATATTCATGTCGTCGGCCGGAACGCAAGCAAGACGAAGCCAGCGAAATTCGTGGTGTTCCTGGTGAAGGACAAAGGCGCTCCGGTGTTAGTGCCGGTGCAGTGATGACCATATGACGCCTGGAGTCGTGTGAACCCGCTGACAGTCCACGACTCCGGGCACAATCCAAGGTCAATCCCGGTAAGGGGTATCGGGCAAATTCGAAGATGACGCCTGCCTGCAAGCATCGGGCTCGGCTCGCCGACGATCGGGCCCACGCCCTCGCCTTCGGCCTATAGAGTGCCAATCCAGCGCAGCGGTGCATTCCCTGGTGACCTCCGTCACAAGCGCCGGTATTCGGTATCACAGACCCATGTTAATGCGGCGCATGAAAATCACTCCCACAACGGCTCAAGTAAGGCGGGAAGCGCCGGTCTTAGTGCCGCTCTGTAGGGCCCGGTCATTTGACCTCCGTCGAGACTCGGGCGCCGGAAGAGAAATTCCGGACTGCGCTAGCAGCGAAGCGGGCGGTCAACTGACCATTCTCCTCTACCCCAACGCTTCCCGCCCTTGGTGATGCCGCCTTGTCAATCGCCAATCTGACAGAGCCTACGCGATGTCAGTCGACCGGAGTTCCGACGAGTGCCCAAGGGATTTCGACGAAGGCTTGGGACGTCAATCACTTGCAACGGACTGAAACACAATTTTCATATATCAAAATCATGTGGCAATGGTATCGTTCGACGCGTAGGTTCTTACAACACACGATGGCTTTGCTAAAGGGGGCGTATGGCAGAACCGACCACGAAACCTGCTAAGGGTGGGCAGACGAGCCCGAAGGAGTGGGACCGCATTGCCAATAGCCGCGAGTTCCAAGACCTGATGGCCACCAAGAAGATATTCATCGTTCCGGCCTTCGTCTTCTTCGTGGTTTATTACTTTGCTCTGCCCGTGCTGGTAGGGTATGCACCGAACTTCATGGCCACGAAGGTTTGGGGAGTGGTCAACATAGCCTATCTTTTTGCCTTGTCGCAGTTCTTTGTTGCTTGGATCATTGCCGCCCTATACGTGAAAGCAGCGAATGACTTCGATCGCTTGTCGAAAGACATCATCGAGGATTCAGGGAACAGAGGAGGCAAATAACCATGTCCACCTCGCTTGTGATGTTTCTGATATTTATCGCCATCACCCTGGGCATTACCTATTGGGCCTCGAAAAAATCTACCGGCGCGAGCGCGTACTTTGCGGCCAGTCGCCAGATTAAGGGATGGCAGAACGGAATCGCCGTGGCCGGGGACTACATGAGCGCCGCGTCGTTCCTGGGAATCGCCGGCATCATCGCTTTTCAGGGCTATGACGGGTTCATGTTCTCCGTCGGTTGGTTGGTGGCCTACCTGACTGTGCTGTTGGTCGTGGCCGAACCGCTGCGCAATGCCGGCAAATACACCATGGCCGATGTCCTGGCCTACCGCCTCAAGCCGCGTCCAGTGCGGGCAATGGCCTCGCTAAGCACGCTGACCGTCAGCACCTTCTACATGATTGCGCAGATGGTCGGTGCTGGAGCGCTTGGTCAAATTGTTGCTTGCCGGGCATGTCAGCTACAACCTGGCCGTCACGGGTGTCGGCATTCTCATGATCGTCTACGTGGTGTTCGGCGGCATGCTGGCAACTACCTGGGTACAGATCGTTAAGGCGATTCTGCTCATGGCGGGAACCCTTCTGCTCAGCATCCTGGTGATGGCGCATTTCGGATTCAGCTTTGCTGCCTTCTTCGATGCCATCAGCCATGTGACCTACCATGATGCCAAGGGCGTGGAAATCACTAAGGACTTTTTGACGCCGGGTCTGCGTTACAAGCCCCCCTACGGCGCCCTCGACCTCATCTCTCTTGGTATGGCGCTGATTTTTGGGACAGCAGGTCTGCCGCACATTCTGGTCCGGTTCTATACCGTCCCCGATGCAAAGACCGCACGCCATAGTGTGGTGTGGGCCATGGTTCTGATTGGCACCTTCTACATCATGACCACGTTCCTTGGGTTTGGCGCCGCCACCATCGTCGGTCCCGACTTCATTAAGGGTCATGGCGGTACGAACATGAGCGCTCCGTTGCTGGCCCAGGCCTTGGCCGGCAATGTGTTCTTTGCGTTTATCTCGTCCATAGCTTTCGCGACCATTCTGGCGGTGGTTGCTGGCCTAACCATCAGCGCAACCACATCATTCGCTCACGACTTTTGGACGAACGTGATCCACAGAGGTACGGAACGTGCGCCGGGTGAGGAAGTCCGCGTCGCGCGCATTTCTGCATTTGTCGTGGGTGCCATCGCGATCGGCATTGCCATCGTGCTCGGTCCGACTGCCAATGTGGCATTTCTGGTGGCCCTGGCGTTTGCTGTAGCCGCCTCGGCCAACCTGCCGGTCATCGTGTTGTCGATTTTCTGGAGAAGATTCAACACTACGGGAGCGGTGCTAGGACTGGCGGCAGGTCTCATCGCATCCATCGGCTTGATTCTGGTCGGTCCAAGTCTGATGGGAATCGATCCTCCGACGGTTACCGGGGCAGCGCGGCATCTGATTCAGGCCAAACCGATCTTCCCGCTGGAAAATCCTGGAATTCTGAGTATTCCCATCGGTTTCCTGGCTGCAATTATCGGGACCTTTCTAAGTCGTGAGCCTTCGGCCGAGTCGAAATTCAACGAGTTGCTCGTCCGCTCCAACACAGGCCTGGGAGCGGAAAAGGCGGTTTCTCACTAGAAAGAGCTGGCAAAGTGGCCGGTTTGCGAGCGGTTTTACGCCGACGCGCTCCGGGCTCGTGCGAGTCTCGATGTTTTACATTATTAGTCGCAATACATAGATCAGCAGCTTCCCTCGGAGGGCATTCATGTCGTCGCCAGACGTAGCTTCCAGCCAAAATATTGATTCGATACTTACCGAAACGCGCTCGTTCCCGCCTCCACCGGAATTCAGCAAGAACGCTCACATCCGCAGTGAGGAAGATTACGACCGCTTGTGCGCCAAAGCTGCCGCTGATCCCGAAGCCTTCTGGTCCGATATTGCGCGCGAGCTGCACTGGTTCAAACCATGGGACAAGGTGCTGGAATGGGAGTCGCCGTGGTCGAAGTGGTTTGTTGGCGGACAAATCAATATGTCCTACAACTGCCTCGACCGGCACGTTGCCACCTTCCGCAAGAATAAGGCGGCGCTCATTTGGGAGAGTGAACCTGGTGAAGTGCGCACCCTCACTTATCAGCAGCTGCTGCAGGAAGTGAACAAGTGTGCGAACGTGCTGAAGGCCTTGGGCATCAAGTCGGGCGACCGCGTGGCCATATATATGGGCATGTGTCCAGAGCTGGCTATCGCGATGCTGGCTTGCGCCCGCATAGGAGCGCCGCACTCCGTCATCTTTGGCGGTTTTTCCGCCAACGCTCTGGTAGATCGCATTACCGACCAGGAAGCGGTTGCCGTCATCACCCAGGACAGCTCATATCGGCGCGGCAGTGAAGTGAAGCTGAAGGCCACGGTCGATGAAGCGATGGACCGGTGTCCCACAGTGAAGCACGTGTTGGTGTACAAACGCTCAGGCTGCGAAGTTACATGGAAGGAAGGTCGCGACCACTGGTGGCACGAGGAGATGGCTAAGGTCAACGACAAGTGCGAGGCCGTTGCGCTCGACTCCGAGCATCCCCTGTACATCCTCTACACCTCGGGAACGACCGGCAAGCCCAAGGGGATCGTGCACACCACCGGCGGTTATTCGGTGCAGACCTACATCACCACCAAGTGGGTCTTCGATCTGAAGGAAGACGACACCTACTGGTGCACCGCCGACATCGGCTGGGTTACCGGGCACAGTTACATCGTCTACGGACCGTTGCAGAATGGCGCAACTGTTCTGATGTATGAGGGCGCTCCCAATTGGCCTGACTTTGGTCGCTTCTGGTCGATCATCGAGAAGCATAAGGTCAACATCATGTACACCGCGCCCACGGCAATCCGCACGTTTATCAAGTGGGGCGACGAGTGGCCCAAGAAGCACGATCTCAGCAGCCTCCGACTGCTCGGCACGGTGGGCGAACCCATCAACCCGGAAGCATGGATGTGGTATCGCGAAGTGATCGGCGGCAATCGCTGCCCGATCGTCGACACCTGGTGGCAGACCGAGACGGGCGCAATCCTGATTGCGCCAATCCCGGGAGCGGTGGCGACCAAGCCAGGCTCTGCGACCAAGCCGCTGCCCGGTATTCAGGCCGAGGTTGTCACGCGCACTGGAGAAAAAGTGCCTCTCGGTTCCGGCGGATTCTTGGTGATCAAGAAACCATGGCCGTCGATGCTGCGCACGGTCTACGGCGATGCCGAGCGCTACGTGCGGCAATACTGGTCCGATATTCCGGGCATGTACTTCACCGGCGATGGCGCGCGCGAAGATAAAGACGGCTACTTCTGGATCATGGGCCGAGTCGATGACGTACTGAACGTTTCAGGGCATCGGTTGAGCACCATGGAAATCGAGTCGGCACTAGTCGCGCACGCGAAAGTGGCCGAGGCGGCGGTCGTTGGACGTCCGGATGAAATGAAAGGCCAGGCGGTAGCGGCTTTCGTCACTCTGGAAATGGGCCACAAGCCTTCGCCGGAGCTGAAAGAAGAGCTGCGGCAGTGGGTGGCAAAAGAGATCGGTTCGATGGCGAAGCCTGACGATATCCGCTTCACCGATCAGTTGCCCAAGACGCGTTCGGGAAAAATCATGCGGCGCTTGCTCCGCGAGTTGGCTTCGAGCGGGGATGTGAAGGGAGACATAACCACCCTGGAAGACCTCGCGGTGATCGCGAAGTTGAAAGAGGAAGAAGCCTAATCAGGGTGGAGCATACCTTCAGGTGTGCGTGCGTTTCGATTTTCCTGGGTGGAAGGGCATGGCTTCAGCCGTGCCGTCCACGGCGCACTGAAACTGGGCTTTCAGCCCTGGACCGCCGAGGCTAAAGCCACGTTGCGCAGAATTCCGTATCGCCGGGCCGGATCGATCCACCACCCTTTGCGCCGATTTCAACGGGCAGAACCGTGCGATGCATCCTCTGGTGCAGCCTCGATTTCCGGTGAGGGAGGGGCATCGACATCGGAAACTGAACCCGCAATGTCCTCATTCAAAGTTGCAACGAAGGGCTCATATGGCGCTGGCGCCAGGGGGACCGGCTCGGGATTCATCTCGTACCACGTTGTGGCACATGCCTTCTGCCACAGCCGCGCGAAAATGTGTGCGAGCATGATCACTTCCAGCAGCAGAAATGTGAGCCGGACCGCCCGCGCCGGAACTTTCGCCCAGATCACCAGCGCCACCGCAGTAACCATCCACGCCAGGATGGTGATCGCGACATAGGCCCAGTACCCACGCCAGGCGCGACGTATTGCGATCCGGAATGTGCGCACCGCGTTCCGCCGCGTAAACCGGTCGTTGCCGGCAACGGCTCGCACCTGCGCCAGGTCAAACCAAAGACGCACCCACACAAACGCCAGCACGAACGGAATGCCGCCGATGACGAGGATCAGGAAGCTTGCCTGGTCCCACGCCACGCGGTCGTCCACATAGTTTGCAAGTTCGGAAACTAGATGCTGAAGGAAATGCACTAGGAGAAACGGAATCAGCGACCACAGTGCCAGCCGCACGAACGTCCAGAAAAAATTTCCAGCCGCGCCAAAGAACTCGCCGGTGGTGAAGCGTGCGATCCTCGAGATAGACGGCGATGATTCCCGGCATAACAAACAGCAAGAACAGAAAATACAGAAACGCGAAGATGAATATTCCGCCCGAGTGGCTGAACAACTTTACGGAAGGCTGCGAGACCAGCTCGAGAAACATTCCCAGATCGAAGCCGTTGGCTAGCTTCTCTCCCGCCAGACTGTGATGCAGCGCGTCTCCCAACGCGCGCGCAGTGCCGCTCGCGCCCAAGCCACCGAGGATAAGGTTGACGACGAACACCCACCAGAGCATGCGCTGATGGCGCGTGACCAGCGAGAACCCGCGTGTCAGCACTCCCTTGTTCTCATCCGGCAATTGCGTGCCTCGTCGACTACGTCAGCCAACCCAGCATCTGTCCCAGAAACTGCGTACAGAACGTCCAGTATGTTGTCAGTTTTGCCACCGCGAGATGCTGCGTGGCGTCGGTGTCGCTGTTGTTCAGGTAATCGCGGTCCATGGTCACCCGGTAGTCGGGATCGATCTGAACCGAGACTACCTGCGCCTTCTTCACGTACACGTAGCGCACCCAGCGCTCGCGCCCGTCCCAACGCACGCGCGTCGACTCGCCGTTGTCGAACTTGATCTCCGCCTCAACCGGGAAAACAAAATCGCCCTTGCGATGCAGAAGCACCTGGGTCTCGTATTCGGTCTCGCCTTTCTTCTCTTCCAGCTTAGGGTCATACCAGTTCACCGGAGTCGGAGTCGGCGCGCAGCACTTCATAATCCAGCATCTGCGTTCCGTAAACAGCCTGCTGCCAGTACCAGCCCAGGTCCTGCTGCGCCGTTTCGTTCACCGTGCGCAGAAAGTCTTCCTGCGTGGGGTGGGTGAAGCGGTACTTCATGAAGTAGTTGTGCAGCGCGTCGCGCAGGGTCTTCTCGCCGACGACGGTTTCCAGCGTCAGCAGCATGGTGGCCGTCTTGCCGTAGCTGATGGCGCCGTAGGAGCCGAAACTCATGTCGAGGTAGCTGGGCCGCGAGAGCGGATCGAAATCCGGGTGGTTCAGGTACTGTTCGCGCTGTAAGGCCGGATCACCCATTTGCGCGCCCAGAAAATTAAGCACGCTGGTGTCGCGGCCGTAGATGTCGTCAAGCACTTTGGCTTCGGTGTAACTGTTGATGCCTTCATCGAGCCAGGCATTCTCGAATTCGTTGGTCGCCACCATGCCGTACCAGTATTGGTGGCCGAACTCGTGCTCGGTGACGCCTTCCGGAAACAGGTACTGGCCTTTGAAAGCCCACCACGTAGTGTCGCCGGTGATGAACGTCGGATACTCCATGCCGCCGGCTTCCTCGGCGCCATGCGGCGGATCAACAACCGTGATCTGCGCATACGGATACGGCCCATACCACTCATCGAAGCGCTTCATGGTTTGCTGCATGATGCTGATGTAGCGGTCCCATGAGCTTTTGTGGCCGTCGTAAGTCAGCAATCGGATCTTCACCGCGCCCACGCTGCCGTTGAACTCACTGTCGACGACTTTGAAATTCGGATCGGCCGTCCAGGCGAAGTCGTGAACGTCTTCGGCATGGAAGGCAACGGTCTTCGTCCCATCATTGTTGCCGATTTCGCCAGTCTGTACGCCGGTGGCGCCGATGACGTAGTTCTTTGGCAGCGTGATCTTCACGTCATAGGTGCCGAAGTCGGCGAAGAACTCGGTCATGGCATGGAACTGATGGCAGTTCCATGCTCCATGCCACCACACGCCGACTTTGGGAAACCACTGTCCAGCCAGCAGGAAGGTGCGCTTGTAGCCGGTGCGGGCGATCACCTCAGGGAAAACGGCATGGAACTTCAATCTTGAAGACGACGTCCTCGCCTGGCGCTACAGGGCGGGGAAGCTGGACCTCGAACACAGTCTTGTCGTCGGGGTTGCCGTCGTCGGCGGAGATGAACTTCATCTGCTTGGTCAGGTCTCCCATACCGACCACTTCGAGCGATGTGACCTCATTCGACCCGTTGTCCTTGGGATCCCATGCGTCCTCGAAGGTGCTTGTGCGGAAGTTACCGTCACGATGGGCTTCGTGTGCCCATGTCGCCTTGGGCTGGAAGCCGTTCAGATAAAGATGAAAGGGGAAGCGATCGAGCGGCTGGCCGGTCAGGTTGTGATAGGTGAGCGTCTCCGTGGCATCGACCCCGTGTTTGTCGGGATCGTACTTGGCGTCAATGACGTAGGCTACAACGCGCTGTGAGAGCGGTCCCGCTGACTTTGGGCGCGAACGGGCTCTGCGCCGGAAGCAGGGAAGCGACGCAGCAAAGCGTCAACAGCACAGAGAATTTCCAGGCTCGCATGAGCGGTCTCCGGCTAAACGTCGAACGGAAGCTTTAACCGGATGAAGCTAAACGTTCAGCGAGCCCGAGTCAATGCACACATGCGGCATCGGCTACACATCGTGTGAATATGCTACTGAGAAGTCATACTCCTTCGCATGCTTTCGAGCTCTTTGGGAATGAACGCAACTGAGCGGGATGTGCCCGCACGTAAGCGAAAACACCAGCAGTTCGGCATAATCGAAATGCTCTCTCTTTAATGGGGAATCGCTGTTAAACCGCCGGGAGGGGCAGGCGGGCCTCGTTTTGCCGGAGCGGGCGGCGTGTGGAACTGTCCAACGTCGCTCTTTACCACTTCGCCGCTGCCCTTGGCGTCGGGCGAACTCGCCTGGAAGAAGTATGTTGTGTCGGGCTTCAGGGGTTGCAGCGTGACGCGATGCGTATATCCACCCCAGGGCATCTCGGCGCGTCCCGTCAATTGCGCGCTGTCGGTGCCATAGTTCACTACCGACCCTGAGCTAACGTTGGTGGACCAGGCCACAACCCCGCTGGTCGGGCCCAGCGACTCCACTACCGGGCCGTTGGTAATCCGCGGATGCCCGGTGTCGTCCTGGGCAGATACACCAAGGGCAGTAGTAACGATGAGGGCGAGCAATAATTGGCGCATACAGTTACCAAGACCGATGCTGAGTTGCTGCTGCCGGTTGCATTGTTTCTGCCCGACGCTGTTGACCTGCCTGCGTCCGCCTGCATTTCCTGTCTCGGGCAGTAATCAGCACTTGCTACACTCTCACCAGACATGCGGGTTCTGGGCATCGATTGCGGCGGCGAGTATACCGGCTACGGCGTGGTCGAGCAGGACGATGCCGGCTGCCTGTGCCATATCTGTAGCGGTGCCATCCATCTCTCTCCTCGTGAAGCGCTCGAGCTGCGGCTGAAGACAATCAGCGACCGCCTGGATGAGATTATCGTCCTGCATCATCCCGAGTTCGTTGCCATTGAAGACGTGTTCTACGCCATGAACGTCAAATCGGCCTTGAAGCTGGGGCATGTGCGAGGTGTTGCGATGCTGGCGGCAGCTCAAGCCCGGTTGTCGGTAGTTGCCTATTCGCCACTCTCCGTGAAGTCGGCAGTCGTCGGTTATGGCCGGGCAGAGAAAGTGCAAGTCCAGCACATGGTGGCTCGACTATTGAACCTGCCGGCGCCGCCGGAGCCTCCAGATGTCGCGGACGCGCTGGCCATCGCCATCTGTCATCTGCACACCGCGGCGACCTTACGCCGCCAATCTGTGGGAGCCGGCGGATGAGCGTGGCTCCATCAGTTAAAATCGTTCGCTGAAGATGTTGCCTCTCCGCATTCTCTTGATCGCAACCTGCCTGCTGTCGGCCCCTGTCTATGTACAGGCACAGCAGACGGCTGCGCCCCCGCAAGCTCCACACATCGTATTCAAGTTGAATTGGGACAAGGGACTGCCCTGGTCGGACTACGTTGTCACCATTCAGGAAAACGGAGCAACCCACTTCAAAGGTACCGGCAACCCCATAGAGAGCGGCGAGAACGACACCTTCGAGCAGGACTTCACCATGTCGGAAGCCACCCTGCAGAAAGTCTTTGAGTTGGCCAAAGCCGCAAACTACTTCCAGGGACAGTTCGAAGCCAAGCAGAGGAACATCGCGAAAACCGGCATCAAGACCCTGGAGTATCACGGGCCTGGCATCGACAACTCTACGACCTATAACTTCTCGCCCAATCTCAACATTCAGCAGCTTACAAAGCTGTTTCAGGCGATCGCGGTGACCGTCGACTATGGCCGCAAGCTGTCGTATCAGTACCGTTTCGACAAGCTTGGAATGGATACCCGGCTGAAAGAACTGGTGGATTTGCGTGCCAACGGCATGGCGGAGGAGTTGCAGGCCATCGAGCCTATCCTGCGCAAGATTGCCGATGACGATGGAGTCATGCACCTAGCGCGCATGCAGGCCAAACAGCTTCTGAAATCAACCAATCCGGATGCCTCCGCCCCCAAAGCGGGCAGCGCTCAGCCCTGAAGAGAGCCCGCAGCCTGCCTCATCACCGATTTCAGGCAACTTCGCATCAAAACGGTGTTTAATACGTATAGGGCAGACTGGCTTCGAAGTGGTTCCAGGTCGCACTTTCTAGCCAAAACCGAGGCGTTCGACCAACAGGGGAAAGGTTCTGAGGTACACATTATGGCAAGGCGCACGGGGAACGCATTGTCAGCGGTTCTGGCCATGGCATTTGTCCTGGCCGGTGTCGGCGCACAAGCCCAATCACACGTTCGCATCATCCGCTTGAGTTACATCGATGGCGCCGTCCAGATGGATCGTGCCACTGGGCAGGGGCTGGAGAGGGCAATCCTGAATACGCCTATTACTGAAGGCGTGCGGCTGGCGACCGGCAACGACGGGCTGGCCGAGGTCGAATTCGAAAACAACAGCACGATACGCCTGGGCGAGAATTCTGAGCTGCAATTCAGCAAGCTCCTGATCGACGAACGCGGAGCCAAGGTGAACGAGGTTGAGTTGGTCAAAGGGACGGCTTACTTCGACACTAAGGGCAGCAAGGACGACATCTATCGCGCCACCGCCGGCAACTCCGTCTTTCTAGTGCATCGTGATACCCAACTTCGCCTCAGCGACGATGACGGTAATCCCAAGGTATCGGTCCTCAAGGGAGAAGTTGAGCTGCAATCGCAGCAGCGGGACGTGAAGGTCGGCAAGAAGGAAACGCTCACCGTCGATCCCAACAACGCTTCCGGATACGAGATCGCCAAGGGCGTCGATGCCGCGCCGCTCGATCGCTGGAACGACGAGCGCTCGGCCTACCAGACGGCGTACTCGTACAACAACAGCGGGGTTGGGCCTAACCTGAGCGGCTACGGTTATTCCGACCTCAGCTATTACGGTGGGTGGTCGAACGTTCCCGGCGTCGGCTATGGCTGGCAGCCTTACGGCATTTCTAACTGGGCAGGCTGGAACCCGTACCTGGCAGGCGCGTGGTCGTTCTACCCGGCTTCGGCTATACCTGGGCCTCGGCCTATCCGTGGGGATGGCTGCCATATCACTACGGCTCGTGGTCATTCATAGGCGGTTCAGGATGGTTCTGGATCCCAGGAAATTTCTACCGTAACAACGGCTGGCATGCGAGCGGATTCCAACCGGTACCAGTAGTGCATGGTCCAAACGGATGGGCGGCGCCCACCCGGCCTCCTGTTCCCGGAGTAAGCGCGTCGGGGTTCGCACCGACGGTAAAGGTTGGGACTATCGGCAACATGCCGCCGGCTATTCCGGGTGGACGTGTGCCGCCGAATTTCCGCAGCGTGGTTCCGGTACGCAGCGCGATTCCGACACCGTCGCCAGCGAGTGCTGCCGATCGGGCGTTGAATGGTCCGCGCGGCGCAGTTCCGTACAGCCCTGCTGCCGTGAACCGCGGAGTAGCTCCATACAACCCTGCTACGGCAAGCAGGAGTGGGGCCATGCCGGTTGCTGCCGGGGTTGACACTCGCGCCATGTCCGCGGGACATAATGCTCCACCCCCCGGACACGTATTCGCGCCACCGGTGCATACCGCGTCCCCGGGCTCAGCAGGCTATGGGATGGGCGGAGGCGGGTACAGCACGGCCGGCCCTTCCGGCCCTGGAATGAGTGCTGGACCGGCGATGGGCTCCTCACATGCGATGGGTCCAAGCGGAGGACATGCAGGCGGTGGTGCCCATGGCACCTCGTCTGGACACGGCAGCCCGCGATAAAACGATCTGGTTTCTAACGAGAATGCTCCGGGATTATCCCGGAGCATTTTTTCTTTTCCCTGGCGCGGCTGCCAGCTTTTCATGAGCCAATCTCCTGTGTCCACAGCAACATCGTGGTAATCACATCGCTACCCGCGAACTTGCCATCTACGATATGGCTACCGAGAAGTGGTCGGCTCCTATCTCTAATCCGCTATGGGGTGGTTCTGGAGACTGGTTCCGCTCCCCCGACTACAAGTTCTTCTACTACACAACCACCGGGCCCGATCCCAAGCTGGTGCGGTATCGAGTTGCCGATGGGTACGCTGAACAAGTTGCCAGCCTCAAAGACTTTGACTTCGCGCTGAACTTTTACGCAACGCAAGCCAGCGTGGCTCCCGATGGTTCTCCGGTACTCACGCGAAACGCCGGCACTCAAGAAATCTATGCCCTCACCGTGAAGTGGCCCTGACTTATCTGAGGTTGAGACAGAACGTGTCAGAAGACTTTATGTGAGTGCGCCATAACGCCGGGTGGCCCACATTCCCCATCTGTTGGGAAATGTGGGATCAACCGGGCATGGGTTGCGAATCGGAATGAGCAGCGAAACCGCGCGCCGTCAGGCGTCGGCAGAACTTAGCCCAGCGCTTCAGCGCTGGGTTCTGTAGAAAATAGGCCCGAGTCCCCTAGGGACGACAGAACAAGGCCCAGCCCTACTTCTCCGTAATATTCACGCTGGCGCTGGTCAACTCCCAGTCCAACTTCAAAGTGGCCGACTTCGCCCCCGTCTTGTCGAGCGATATGGTAAAAACCTCCAGCCCTGACGGAAGTTGGCTGACCTTCATCGGAATGCGCGCCAGGTCCTGCCCTTGGTCATACTTGGTGCCCCACTGGCCAGTCTGCTTGTTGACGATGAGCTGCCACGATTTCTCGCCCGGCAACGTGTACAGCGTGTAATCGCCCGCAGGGACGCTGGTGCCGCCGATGTCCAGAGCCGTATCCGTAGTGAGACTGGTCGCGGCGTTGGCTCCGGTGCGCCACACCTTGCCAAACGGAACCAGCTCGCCATAGATCTTGCGGCCTCGCATTGAGGGACGGCTGTATTTGATGGTGACCGTTTTGCCATCGCCGAACTTCACCGACGCTTCGCCCGGAGGGCTGGCCGGCTGTTTCTCCTGCGCCATCAGCGGCGCACTTGCAATCACACCAGCGACAAGAACCAGCAACACAGAACGGACAAGTTTCATGATTCCTCCGGGATCATTGAAATTGCGTACTCGCTCTATTATTCATGAGTGCCGCTACCATCACAATCGAAGGATCCGCCCCGAGGTGAAAGCCGACGTCCTGGTCTGCGCCACAGTCACGAGGTTTCCGGTTCGACCTTTGAAGCGCCGATATCGTGGAACCCTATCCTTATTTGCTGAATCCCGGCAGGTCCACTCTTCTCGCGATGTGGTCCTGGATCCAGTGACGGTCCCACCACTCTTTCGGGTCAATCTGCACGCCATCCAGTTGCATCGCGAAGTGGATGTGGTCACCTCCGGCCATTCCGGTCATTCCGCTCAGGCCCATGACCTGGCCCTGCTTCACCATGTCGCCTTCATGAACATCGATGCGGCTTAAATGGCCATAGATGGTCTGCAGCCCGTAGCCGTGGTCCACCACAATGCAGTTGCCATAGATGCCCAGCGGCGCCGCATACACCACCTTGCCGTCATTCGACGCCTCACGCCCACGTGCTGCGTCACGGCCAGGTCATAGCCCAGGTGTACTTGCTGATCGATCTTCTGCCCGTGGTAGATGTAGTTGCGCAAGTCGGCAAAGCTCGCCTCGGCCTGCGAATGCGGTTGCCGAGATGAACGGCTGCGACCACAGGAATTTGTCTGCGGTCTTGAATCGCAGATCGGAAAGCGTCTTGTTGTTGGCGCGCCGCATCTCGCTGTTGATCTTCACGAAACGCGCGACCAGGTCGCCTGTGCCGTTCGGATCGAGTTCGCCGACCACCTTCTGCATGAATGCGTCGCTCACCTGCAGATCATGAGCCGTGTACTTCGGCTGCTCCTTCTTCGGAAAGACGACCGCGAGGGGGCTGGTCACGTCGTTCCTGCGCCGTTGCCGCATAGACCAGCGGAACGGTATCCGGCGGCATGTTCCATGCGAATGCGAACAGCGAGAACAGTCCCGGCTTGCCGCCCGGCATCGGCCACGCGCGAAACTTCTGATCGCCGACGCGCACGCCCGCTTCGGTCCAGTTCCCGACACGTTGAACGTCGCTGAGATCTGCCATGCCTAGATAAAGATAGTGCTGCTCGGAATCGGCGCTGATGCTGGGGGGCTGCGTGACGACCGTCACGTCGCGTTCGGCGCGCCCGGTCTTCCGCAACAAGTCATCCGACGTCGCCTCGACAATGAGCTTCGCCTTGCCAGCCTGCAACTGCGGCGTGGTCTTCACCCCCGCCGTGAAGTTAAGTTGTCTCGGCAGCCTTCGCTTCTTCCGACGCGAAGACCGGATACCGCGCGCCATTCTGCTCAACAAAGGCGCGCACACTGCGCACTCCGCGAGGATCATGCACCTGCACAGTGACCGGAGTCGCCTGGCCGAGCGTAGTCAGGGAAGCAGGAAGAGTAACAACCGGGGTAGCTGAGCGCATCGCAAGGACGATGACCGCCAGCACAACCAGCACAACAATCGCGAGGAGGAGTTTCTTCACACGCCATTGTAGCCCGTCGAAATCGCTATCATTGCGCACAGACCGATCAACAATTAACTCTTCTGATGCTTCAGAAGAAATCGACTTGGGGTTGGCTCACAGAACATACACGCCACTCGTGCACGGGTAGCCCACTCATCTGTTTCGTTCGGATGAGTGGGATTGCACATCGACCTGCGCAATGGTTTCATCGATTTGCCGATGAATTCGATACTGCCACTGCGGCGCGATGCGATAGGCTAAAAGCTTATGTCCTCTGCCTCCGATCGGCCGGTCTTTGTGCGAAACACCCAGCCGCGTGACTTCGCCGCCATAACGGAATTGTGTTCGCGCATCTATCCCGACACTCCTCCATGGAACGCCGAACAGCTTTCGTCACATCTGCGCGTCTTTCCCGAGGGCCAGTTCGTGGCGGTACATGGTCCGGAGGAGAACGTTGTCGGCATGAGCGCCAGCCTGATTGTCGATTGGGAAGACTACAAGACGCTCGACGACTGGGAGACATTCACAGCCGACGGCATGTTCACCAATCACGATCCGAATCGCGGCCGCACCTTGTACGGAGCGGAGGTCATAGTCGACCCGTCATTGCAGCATCATGGCATTGGCGACAAAATCTACGCTGCTCGCCGTACCCTGACGGAGTCGCACAAGCTCCTTCGCGTCCGCGCCGGTTCGCGACTGCGAGGCTACTGCCATTGCGCCGCAAGGCTGAAGCCAGAGGACTACGTCGTTGCGGTCGTGGAGGGACAAGAGCACGACCCGACGCTGAGTTTTCAACTGAAGGAAGGCTTCCACGTAGTCGCTGTGGTGCCGCACTATCTCACCGACGATCCCGAGAGCCTGGGCTATGCGGCGGTAATTGAGTGGCTGAATCCGCAGCTTATCCGCAACGAGCACATTGCTAACCGCCCAACCCGCTTCCTTCGCAAAGCGCTGGGGCAAACCGCGACCGCCGTGAAGCTCGCGCAGGGGCCGAGAGGGTAATGTGAGTCTGTAACTTCAATCACGAAGATAGGTGACGACGACACTGTTGTGACTGTTCCGTAGGCCGCACAATCGAGGGGCGAACAGGCTCAAGGGTCGAACTGTGTCACCGACCGCGTTGTCCTCGACTACCCTGGCTGAGCCCCCATCCAGTTCCGCAGGAACGTAACAATCTGTAGCCCGGCACGGCAGTGCCGGGTTGGATGGTATTGACGAGCGAGTCCCGGAGGGACGACACACATGTCGTATGTCAGCAATCACGTTCACATCGTGTTCAGTACGACGAACCGGATGAAACTCATCAGGGAAGATGTCCAGCCGAAACTGTGGGCTTACATGGCCGGAATCGTTACCAACCATGGCATGCACGCGGTTGCGATCGGCGGTAGCGAGGACCACGTTCATGCACTTGTGAATCTCGGGCCAACGCTCGGTGTTGCAAAAGCCGTGCAGATATTAAAGGCAAATTCCTCGCGCTGGATGGGGAGCATCCGAATACGCGATTTGAATGGCAAGAGGGATACTTCGCCGCTAGCGTCAGCCGATCCCAAGTCGCAACCGTTGGGCGGTACATTGCGACCCAGCGGGAACACCACCGCAGGATAGATTCAGAGCAGGAATTCGAATTGTTATTGAAGAGGCATGGCTTTGAGGAGCGTCGTTGATGTGCCGTCCCTTCGGGACTCGTGGATCTAATTCGTAGCCACCCGGCACTGCCGTGCCGGGCTACAGGTTGTTGCGTTCCTGCGGAACTGGATCAGGGCAGAGATGTCGATTCCGGTCCGTGGCGGTCCTAGGTTCGTGCATCCCACTCAATCCAAACGATGGGTTGAGTGGGGCACCCGCCGCAACGGTTTGAGCCCCCGCGATCGTCAGACGCGGTTGAAAGTCTTGTATCAGGGCACGACTTCCAGTCGTGCCGAAATCGTTCCTTGATGTGCTCCGAGTCCCGTAGCGACGACAGGCGGAATCCGAGTCGGCGAAGGTGTTGCACTTTGAAGGGGCCAGCGCCGGAGGCGCGAAACAGCTTAGCCCAGCACGCAGGCCATCTTTTGGCCGGAGTGCTGGGTAGGCGCAGGGAAATTCTAGAGTCCCGTAGGACGACAAAAGAAAGCCCAGCCTTTCAAGGCTGCGTAAGGAAGTTAATCAAACGCACAAACGCAGCCCGGGTGCCCTACTGATCCGTTCATGTCGGATGAGTGGGACCGAGGAACTTTGAACATCCATCCATGACTTCGTGATGCGTACAGCTTCCGGCCCACACACTCCAAACGAAGGAATGTTTGGGGCACTCCGCACCACGGTCTCAGGCCATTTGATCCCGATTTTGGCGTGAGTTGGCTGATGATCCTTGTTGCGAGTCAGTTATGAGCGGGCGCACTGCTTACGTCCCTGGTCTTCAAAACTCCTGGATTCGGCAAATATCGTGCAGGTTTCCCGCGTTGAGATCGTAGTATCGATGTTCTGCTGGTTCTGGTTGTTGTGAATTTCCATTCCGAATTAGGGCATATCGGGCGTTCTCAAACGCTAGTGCATTTGTGAGGCTAAATACCAGCCGATATTCGTCTTGCCAAGCAAAGTTTTTGATTTTCAAAGCTGCAATCATATCCGGACAGGCCCAAGTCGGATTGCAGTTATTTGTTTCTTCATAATATTCGACTGTTTGCCCGATACGTGTCCTACCGGGCTCTCCTGGAAATGTGGCAACAGCCGGTAGGGCAGACTCAAGTCTGGAGCAGAATGTTTTGATATCGAAAATCTCAACGCAAGTGACAGCATTAAAGCGTTCACGTAGCTCCTGCGTGATTGACCTGCTTAGGCAGAATACAAAGATTTCTTCTAGGTGTACGGTCGCGCTGAAACTCCAAGGGATTGTGCTGGTGTAGCCCTGAGTCTGATTGTTGAGCACAAGTCCACCTTCAGGACTGAAAACCATCCTTCCTTCGTTCTTGTCGCCACGTACCTGCTCATCTTCATAGTCACGAAAATACGAAAGGGAGCGAAAACGGAGCTTCCCACCAAGGAAAGCGTTGGCCCATTGCTGCTTATCGTAATATTTGTAAAGACTGTGACCCATAACGGAAGAATGGCACAAAACCAAAATATTTGGTGCGGGTTTAAGTAGTGGCGTTACGGAATGTCTGGGCACTACTCCGGGCCGATATCGTGAGTCATTCTCATTCGGGGCGGCACAAGAATCCAGAGGCGTGAGCAATCGTCACCAGAAGTTGTCCCCTCGTGCTTTGATTAGTCCTGAGAAAACGCGCTTGTCATCACAAATCAAGCAAAGTTTGTGGATGGTCGGCGATATCACACCCATCTGTGACAAGGGCGCTAGGTAGTTCAGGCCAACTTTTGTACAATCCGAACTAAGGGATGACAGAGGAGTGGTGTCTCTTGCGCCAAGCCTCATCCCTTGGGAGCTTGATTGAAGGGCGTGACTGTTCCTTCTCTCCATTCACGTTTGTTAATCACTTCCGAAACGTCTAGACTTCTCTGCCTTCCAAAAAATGCACGTAAGTCCTTACCTGGCAAGATTTTGCCTGTAAATCTCACGCGCTCAAGATTTTGCGGAGCTTTCTTCAAATCGACCGATTGTTTTCAAGATTTTGCGAAGTGGAGGGGGAGGGGGGCACGGCGAGTATTGCACCTGAATGTGTGCAACCAATGCCGGACAGGGTTTGCGCTGTCGAGATTATGCTTTGATAAACGCCATGCGGAGGAGAGCCCGCTCGGAGCTAGCCCGCTACTGCTAGACTCGAAAACTTAGAGACGCTTATGTATTCATCTTCAAACGACAACGGCCCCAACGCTACTGACACTTTGATCGATCTGCGCTGCGACACCGTCACCAAGCCTTCGCCCGAGATGCGGCGCGCCATGTTTGAAGCCGAGGTTGGCGACGACGTTTACGCCGAAGACCCGACCATCAACCGGCTGGAGAAGCGCGCGGCGGAGATCTTCGGCCGCGAGGCGGCGCTGTTTGTGCCCAGCGGCACCATGGGCAACCAGATCGCGATCAAGCTGCACACCACGCATGGGCAGGAGGTCATCTGCGAAGAGCGCGGCCACGTCTTCAACTACGAGATGGCGATGATGGCGCACTTCTCCGGCGTGGTGCCGCGCACGGTGTGCGGCCGAAGACGGCATCCTCACCTGGAAGCACGTCGAGTCGAAGCTGCAAGCGGCAAGAGCTATCACGCGGCCAAGACCGGCCTGGTCTCGCTGGAGAACACGCACAACATGGCCGGCGGCACGGTCACTCCGCCGGAGGTCTTCGACGAAGTCTGCGACAAGACCCACGATGCGGGACTGCCGGTGCATCTCGATGGCGCGCGCGTCTTCAACGCTTCCGTGGCGCTGGGCGTTCCGGTGGCCGAGCTGACGGCGAAGGCCGACACAGTGATGTTCTGCCTGTCGAAGGGACTGGGCGCGCCGGTGGGATCGATGCTGGTCGGCACGCGCCGAGCCGATCGATCGCGGCCGCATCTATCGCAAGGCGCTGGGCGGCGGCATGCGGCAGGCGGGCATTCTGGCCGCCGCCGGATTGATCGCGCTGGAGCAGGGCCCGGCAGAAGCTGAAAGCAGGATCACGCCAATGCGAAGTTTCTGGCCGAAGGTCTGGCGCAGATTCCCGGGATCAAAATCGATCCTGCAAAGGTGCAGACCAACATCGTGATCTGCGATATCTCCGGCACCGGCATGACCTCGGGCGAACTGTCGCAGACGGCTGCGCGAACGCAAGCGTGCTGGCCAACGGCGTCGGCCCGCAGCTGATCCGCTTCGTCACGCACCTCGATGTCAGCCGCGAGCAATGCGTGCAGGCGCTGGAGATCGTCGCGTCGTTGTGTGGTGCGCTGGCGCAGCGGGCGTAATCTCGATCCGCTCAATTCTTGATTGACAATTACTCGCCCTCAGGGATACTCTCGCCCAACTCCAGTATTACAGTATTGCAACAATGTGACAGTGAGGTTGCCGTCGCGTGACTGCGATGGGACGATTGTCAGACCCTAAAGGAGCGTCTATGCCTGTCTACTGGGACCATAACATTCCCGATGCAGCTCATACTTTTATTGGTAACGCCATCAGCAGCGGTGGAGGTATTTCGGTAATTGCCTTCCCGCCCGGCGGAGGCTGGGTTGGCGTAGCGGCAAATGGGGCCTACGAGGCGCATGGCATTCCGCAGGCTTGCTTCGACGAGCTCGGAGTGTTCATCAACGGCGGGGCGAAAGTGAGATGCATTGCCTTCCCGCACGAAGGCGGCGATCGTTGGGTGATCATTGCCGACAACGGTTATTACGCGCGCAACATTCCGGACTCGTGCTATCAGGCAATCGGCAACATCGTGAAGGGCGGCTCGAAGATCAGCTGCGTGGCGTTTCCGCCATCCGGAGGCGACGCCTGGGTCATCGTGGCCGATCACGCTATGCAGGCGCACAACATCGATGACGAATGCTTCCAGTTCCTATGCAACTATCGTCAGGGACCGCGCGCGGCGAAGCAGGTGACATTTGCGCCGAACGGAGGATGGACCATCTACGGCGCGGACCAGTTCTGGGCGCGTAATATCGATAACGCCTGCTATCAGCAGATGGTGTCGTTCAACAACGATCACTGGCTTATCGATCATGTTGCCTTCACACCCGCGGGCGGCTACTCGATCATCGCCTATGCCAAGAACCCTTATCACAGCGCCGATCCTATCCGGCAGTTTGAGTCGAACTTCTTCCAAGACAACGCAGGCTGGCATTCGGTATGGGATCGCATGTCGTCTTATGGCGTGCCGGGAGCGAGCGTCGCGCTTGTACAGAACAACGCGGTCGCGTGGCGGACCAGCTACGGCAAGCTGGAGAAAGGGAAGAAGCAGTACGTCTACACCAACACGGCGTTTCAGGCGTGTTCGATCAGCAAGCCGCACGCGGCGGCCGGAGTCATGCGGCTGGTGCAAGACGGGCTGGTCAGTTTAGGCGACGCTATCGGCACGCGCACGACCTGGCCGGTGGCAAAGCGTGCCTGCGCGCAACAGGCGTGGATCAATCAGGCGACGATCCAGCTCACGCTGCAACACCGCGGCGGATTCTGTGGGCGAGGCAATACTTATCCTCAGAACCAATGCAACAACTTCAGCAGCAATGGCGGAGGATTTGGCGGATATGCGAACGTGCCAGGAGTAACCCTGCCAACGTTGGATCAGGTCTTGAGTGGCAGTGCGCCGGCGAACTCTCCCAAGATCGAGATCACTACTCAACCTGGAACCGGGCAGAACCAGTTTTTCTATTCCGGCATGGGCTACGTGGTGCTGATGCGTATGTTGCAGGATGTTACGCACGCCGATTTCAAAACCTGGATGAAGAGCCACATCCTTGATCCCATAGGCATGACCGACTCGACCTTTGAGATCACACTGCCGCCGGCGCTAGCGCGCGCTGCATCAGGGCACGACAAGAGCGGTAACGTGATTCAAGGGTTGCGAAATCGCTATCCTGAGTCTTCGGCAGCGGGCCTATACACCAATGCCGGAGATCTCTGCCGCTTCATCATCATGCTCAACAACCTGGGATTGATCGACGGGCACCAGGTGCTCGCCTCGCAGCAGGTGAGTGCCATGTTAAGCAATCAGCTCGGGGTGTTCACTTCAGGCCAGCTGGGCGACCAGGGCTTCAGCTTCACTCACAACGGCGCGAACTATGGTTTTTCAGCCAACATGCAGGGCTATCCGAACATGGGGGCAGGCATGGCTGTGATGACCAACCTGGACGACGGGGCGAGCCAGGCGTCGGCGTTTTACAACGAAGCCTTCGCCGCACTGAAAAGGATATACGGATTGCCGTAAACTGGATCGTGGGCCGAGCCCTTGTGGGCCCCGGCCAACGAAGGAGCACTGCCATGGAAGTTGAAATCCGCCGTTGTCTGATTTGAAGCGATCTTCGTAGCTTGGCCGGGAGCCTCAAGCGCGAATTGCAATCCAGGGGTATACAACCGAAAGTGCGCC
The DNA here is from genome assembly GCA_963758835.1 of uncultured Acidobacteriaceae bacterium. Taxonomy (GTDB): domain Bacteria; phylum Acidobacteriota; class Terriglobia; order Terriglobales; family Acidobacteriaceae; genus CAVVDY01. The sequence continues at coordinate 38,689 of CAVWWZ010000020.1, forward strand.
ACGCCATGGGCGAGCTCGAAGTGCTGGTCGATGGCCGCAGGGTCTATTCGTATAAGCAGGAACGCCGCAAGCCTCCGCTCACCGAATTGCTGGCAGCCATGAAGCTTTAGACTTGATATTCAGCTCTGCCTGTATACTGTCGCGCATGTCTCGTCAGGGGTTGGCGCACCGGTGCGCTGTCGCCGCATGCTTTGTTCTCGTCGTTTGTTTCTACATCACTCCGTTAGCCGCGCAGGCCGACTCACAGGCTCCGCCAGTACAGCAGAAATACCAACCAGAGCACTTTACCTATCAGCAAGTCATGATTCCGATGCGCGATGGTGTGCACTTGCAAACGGTGATCATGACGCCGGTGAATGCGTCTGGCCCGCTGCCGATGCTTCTGGAGAGAACCCCGTACGGAGTAGCCGAGAATGGCGATCATTTCAACCAGTCAGGCCGTGCCGACGATCTGATTGCCGATGGCTACATCTTCGTCTCGCAGAACATTCGCGGGCGCTTCAAGTCGGAAGGAACGTTCGTCATGCAGCGCCCACCGCGCGACAAGAGCGATCCTAAGTCGATCGACGAGGGCACCGATGCCTACGACACCATCGACTGGCTGCATCAAGAACGTGCCTAACAACAATGGGCGGGTCGGCATCTGGGGCATTTCCTATCCCGGATGGCTGGTGACCCAGGCGCTGCTGGAGCCGCATCCGGCGTTGAAGGCGGCCAGCGAGCAGGCCTCGCCCGATGACATGTTCATCAACGACGACTTCCACCACAACGGCGCGTTTCGCCTGAGCTATGGCTTCGAATACTCGGCGCTGCTGGAGACTGCGAAGGAAGAAGAATACCGACTTCCAGTTCGATCAGTACGACACCTATTCGTGGTATCTGAACCTGGGTGCGCTCTCGAACGCGAATGCCAAGTACTTTCACGGCAAGCTGCCCACGTGGAATGACTTCGTCGAGCATCCCAATCACGACTTCTGGAAGCAGCACTCGGTGACCGAGTACCTGAAGCACACGACGGTTCCCAACCTCAATGTTGCGGGATTCTACGACCAGGAAGACTTCGTCGGACCAACGCGCATCTATGCGGCGCTGGAGCAAACCGACACCGATCACCTGAACTACTTTGTCGCCGGGCCGTGGAACCATGGCGGCTGGATGGGCGAGAGCGGGCGCAAGCTGGGCGACATCGATTGGGGAAGCGACATCTCGCGCTACTATCGCGCGCATATTTTCGCGCCATGGTTCGCGCACTGGCTGCACGACAAGCCGCTGACGCGAGCCGGAGGCAGTGACGTTTCAGACCGGCTCAAACCAGTGGAAGAGCGTACGATAAGTGGCCTCCGAGTTCAAGGGGTTACGGCGAGAAAGCTCTATCTTCACGCGAATGGCAAGGCGTCGTTCGATGCGCCGGCGCGAACAGGACGCGTTCGACAGCTACATCTCCGATCCGGCAAACCCTGTGCCGTATCGCCATCGCCCGGTGACGCCGACTTATCCCAATCCAGCGTGGACGACTTGGCTGGTGCGAGGACCAGCGTTTCGTCGAGCATCGGCCTGACGTGCTGACATGGGAGACCGATCCGCTGACGGAGAACATCACGGTGACGGGCGACATCGTTGCCGACCTGTTTGCGGCGACCAGCGGCAGCGACAGCGACTGGGTGGTGAAGCTGATCGACGTCTATCCCGAGGACTACCAGAAGATCAGCGAAGACGAGGCCGAGCAAGAATGCGCGGCCCGGTGCTGAACGGCTACGAGTTGATGGTGGCGGACGACATCTTGCGCGGACGTTATCGCAACAGCCTGGAGACGCCCGAGCCGATCACGCCCAACAAAGTCACGGAGTACAAGATCGACCTGCACCCCAACGACCACGTGTTTCATGAAGGGACACCGCATCATGGTGCAGGTGCAGAGCACGTGGTTCCCGCTCTACGATCGCAATCCGCAGAAGTTCGTGCCGAACATCTACAAGGCGACTGACGCGGATTACACGAAAGCGACGCAGAAGATCTATCGCTCGAAGGATGCGGCGTCGAGCATCGTGCTGCCGGTGGTGGGGAAGTGAAAGCCCGTCGCGAAGCTAGTTATTTCCACCCCTGAATTGAATGATCCTTCTCCGGTCGCGTTTCGATGGCTTGTTCTGCGGTACGGGCTCGAACTGGCGCGTAGCTTTACGCTCTTCGGCTGCTTTCTGACGCAAGGCCCGGCTCTCGTCCGACTCTCTATACATGGTTTGAGCTATCGCTGCCGGGCCGCGAACATCGGAAACGATGAGCACTTCGATCTGAAAGTCGCCGGCATCGTTGGTAATGCTGCAGCTTGTCGCCGACGTGCACCTCGCGAGCCGGCTTGGCGGGGTGGCCGTTCGACTCGATCCTGCCGAGCTCACAGGCCTTTTTGGCTAACGCGCGCGTCTTGAAAAAGCGCGCGGCCCAAAGCCAGAGATCCATGCGGACGGTATCCATCTATCTTCACTTAGCGGGAGCGTAGAAGTAGTAGTCGGCGCTGTAGGGACTCTTCACTTCGGTATTCAGTTTGGAGGCGGTGCAGTCGGAGTCAGGAGGAGGCATCCCGCCCTGGGTGTTAATTCGCTGCACGCTGTTAACGTGGCTGAAGGCTACCCTTTTTCTTGCCGGAATGGTCGATGACGGTCAACAACAGCCACTGGATCGATGCCGAGTCGGGGGCATTTACGCGCTCTACAGCCTTACCGGTGATCTCGCTTCCATCCTTATCTTTCCAGGTTGGCCCGGCGAAGTGCGTGCCGATGACGGCCCCTTGCGAGTCGCGCAGCTCGGCTTCCGGCGCCTTCAAGGCCCAAGAGGGTTTCCCATCGGGCCCCGCCTTACAGACATAAATCTGCGCGCCCGACCCGTGAGCCATCAAGACAACTTCCTCGTTGGCCGGCGCTTTGATTTTGTCCGGGACCTCAGGACGCGGCAGCGATTGCCCGCTGGCCTGAGCAACCACTGCCAGCAGCACGGCGACGGGCACTAGTTTCGCAATCATCAGCCGAGTCTAACATCGCGGGCAGAGCGCGGACGTCACCAGTACTCAGGCGCGTTTGACGATGGAGCGCACAACCGATAGCACGGCGCCGCTCCGTTCGAGTTCCGCGGCGTTTTTCTTGTGTGCAGGGTCTTCAGCCAGCATGTGGCGATACTGCTCGTAGCTGGCGAGCGATGGAAACTCGATCAGGCCGTGGGCCTCATTGGTCGCGCCTGCGTAATCGGTCGGGAGAAAGTAGCCGATGATCTTGCCGCCGCTTCGAGTGATAGGGTCCATCTCTGCGGCAACGTAGGCGTCGTAAGCGGCTCGTTTGTTGGGGTCGAGAGTGTAGCGAAGGTACAGCGTCAACATAAGGTCTCCATTTCAAAGCTGGCCTTTGTGGCCTCGGTATGGCAACAGTATGAGGCTCGCGGCGTGTGAAACATTTCCACTGTTGTCGAAGTATCTTTCATGCCGAGCGGCTATCATGTAGTCATGGAAATGGGAGCACGACTTTCGGACGTGGGAAGCTTGTTGGGCGATTCAGTACGCGCGGCAATGCTGGCCGCGCTGATGGACGGCCGCGCTTTACCGGCAGGAGAGTTCGCGTTCATCGGCAACGTCGCGCCGCAAACCGCCAGCTTTCATCTGGGGAAGCTCTTGGAATCGCAGCTAATAAAAGTCGAGCGTCAGGGGAAGCACCGTTACTACCGATTAGCGAATGAGCAGGTCGCACTGGCGATCGAGTCGCTGGCATCCATCGCGCCATGGCGCAAGGAAACAGACGCGCGCTCTTACCAGCACAGCTCGTATCGCGCCGACCCTGCGCTGCAGCTTGCGCGCAGTTGCTATCGGCATCTTGCCGGACGGTTGGCAATTCAGGTTCACGATGCGTTGCTCGCACGCCGCTTTGTTCGCCGGACTGGGGAGGAGCAATATGAATTGACCGAGCAGGGTGAGCGTTGGCTAACCGCTCTGCCTCTCGGCGGCGAGGTCGGAGTAAGGCGGCGCGAACATCTCGGCAGGCCGTGCCTCGACTGGACAGAACGCCATCATCACATCGGCGGTCCGCTGGGAGTTGCGCTGCTGGCGCGTTTTACCAATGCCGGTTGGCTCGCCGTTCGTCCGGGTACTCGGGCGCTACGGCTTACGCTGAAAGGGCGAGAGGGTCTGGATCGGCAACTCGGAGTACGTTGAGCTTCCGACCGCCGCGTCTTGAATTTTCTTCATCGGCACGGTCGAAGCCATCTGCTTTGGCGACCATTTCTTTTCAGCGCTCCGCTTGTGTTATAACCGCTAGTTTCCCCGACGCGTTTTGCCGTTCACCTAAAAGACGTGCGCCGGGAGCAGTACGGAGGCTTCGCTTGGATTTCCAGCTCTCAGACGAGCAATTGCAATTAAAGAAGATGGTGCGCGACTTTGCCCAGCGCGAGATCGCGCCCAACGTGATGAAGTGGGACGAGGCTAGCGAGTTTCCCATGGAGACGGTAAAGGAACTGGGGAAGCTGGGGCTGCTGGGGACCATCTTTCCCACGGAGTACGGCGGCTCGGGCATGGGTTACGTCGAGTACGTCTATCGCCATCGAGGAGCTCTCGCGCGTGGACGGCTCAGTAGGCATCATCGTCGCGGCGCATACCTCGCTTGGCAGCAACCACATCTTTGTCGCGGGCAACGAAGAGCAGAAGCGCAAATACATTCCCAAGCTGGCGACCGGCGAGTTCATTGGCGCGTGGGGACTGACGGAGCCGGGATCGGGATCGGATGCCGGTGGCGCGCGCTGCTCGGCGGTACGACGTGGCAAGAACTGGGTGCTGAACGGGACGAAGACGTTCATCACCAATGGGCACTACGCCGACGTCGCGGTGGTCGATCGCGGTGACCGACAGGACGGCGCACACGCATGGCCTCTCGGCGTTCGTGGTGGAGAAGGGAACTAAGGGATTTCGTGCCGGGCAAGAAGGAAAACAAGCTCGGCCTGCGCGCCAGCGATACTTCGGAGCTGATCTTCGAAGACTGCGAGATTCCTGCTGAGAACCTGCTGGGCAAGGAAGGCGACGGCTTCATCGATGCCATGAAGGTTCTTGATGGCGGTCGCATCTCGATTGCGGCGCTCGGACTGGGCATGGCGCAGGGCGCCTATGAAGCGGCGCTGAATTATTCGAAGGAGCGCAAGCAGTTTGGCCAGGCTATCAGCGAGTTTCAGGCTATCGGTTTCAAGCTTGCCGACTTGGCGACGGAGATTGATGCCGCTCGCCTGCTGACCATGCGTGCCGCATCGATGAAAGATGCCGGCATGAAGACCACGCTGGAGTCGTCAATGGCGAAGCTCTATACCAGCGAAGTTGCGGTCAAGGCCGCGAACGAAGGCGTGCAGATTCACGGCGGCTATGGTTTTATCAAGGACTATCCGGCAGAGAAGTTCTATCGCGACGTGAAGCTGTGCACCATCGGCGAAGGAACGAGCGAGATTCAGCGGCTGGTGATTGCGCGGCAGATATTGAAGGATTGAGAAGCGCTTGGGTGCACAATTCCGCGAATTCGGTGGAGTCAGAGTCGCGCGATCATCAACAGACTCGTTCGACAGAGCGCCGGATTCGGACAGCGGTTAGAGCGCTGCGGGTTGAGGATATGGACATGTGCTTTCCGCTTTAGTCTTCATGCTTCTTTTGGTGACACGAGCAGATGGGATCTTCCTCGCTGCCGCAAAGCGCCCAAGAACATTTCTCCGTTCATTTCCTTTCCCGAGAATCACCAACGAGAGCGACCTCATGGGAAACATGGCTGCGACTTTCATAAGGATTCACGCGCGCATCGGATCAATCTTTGCGATGTGGCCTTCCAGTTTGCAGCCGCTATTGGCCAACTTGGATACCGGGCAACTCGTCGCTGATTGAGCTGGAATGCGTGATGATCTGGCAGGGTGAAGCATTGACCGCTGACCCTTGGACGCGATCGAGAACAGCCCTCCTTCCTCGATGAAACGGCATTCGCCGATTGTCCCCGTGAGTCGGGTAGCTGGAGCATCCCTAAAGGGGCTCGGAGCTACTCGATTGTTTCGATGACATTCCCCGGGCCTGAAGTGCCGGGGCTTCCACCGAACTGATAATCTGATACGTCAACCGTGAGAGCCGAGCCTAACCTACAGCACCTCATTACCCGACTGCGAGAAGGCAATCCTCGTGCGCTCGCGCGTGCCATCTCGATGGTCGAAGATCGCACGCCGGATTCCACTGAGCTGCTGAAGGCTGTGTTTCCGTTCAGCGGCAATGCGTTGCTGATCGGCCTGACCGGGTCTCCCGGCGCGGGCAAGAGCACGCTGGTCGATCAGATCGCGCGCGAGTATCGCAAGCAGGGCAAGACCATCGGCATTGTGGCGGTCGATCCCACCAGCCCGTTCAGCGGAGGAGCGATTCTGGGCGACCGCATTCGCATGTCGTCGCATCACGCCGATGCCGGAATCTACATTCGCAGCATGGCCACACGCGGCTCGCTCGGCGGGCTGGCCAGCACCACGGCCGATGTCGCAACTGTGCTGGATGCCAGCGGCCGCGACCTGGTGATGATCGAGACCGTCGGCGTGGGCCAGGATGAAGTCGACATCGTGCGACTGGCCGACGTGACCATCGTCATTCTCGTGCCCGGCATGGGCGATGATGTGCAGACCATCAAGGCCGGCATTATGGAGATCGCCGACATCTTCGTCATCAACAAGGCGGACCGAGAAGGCGCCGAACGCGTGGAGCGCGAGATTCGTGCCATGCAGTCGCTGGCGCTGCGGCATGACAACTGGGTTCCTCCGATTGTGAAGACGGTCGCCAGCGAAGGAACAGGGATCGCCGAGCTCGTGCAGACGATCACGAACTATCATGAGTACCTGCAACAGAGTGGCATGGCGCGGGAGCGTCGCGCGCAGAATTGGCGCCAGCGATTGACGGAGATGCTGCGGGATGCGCTATTTCAACGGGTGCTGTCGACTTTCTGGAGGATGGCAAAGCAGAACGCTATGCGGCGGAAGTTGCCGAGCACAAGCGCGATCCGTATTCTCTGGTGGAAGAGATCGTAGGTGAGTTGGGGAAACCATAATGACGCAGATCGATCATTTGGGAATCGCGGTCAAGTCGCTGGCCGAAGCGAAGAAGTTTTACCAGACACTTGGGTTGGAGATCATGCCTGAGGAGACGGTCGAGGCCGAAAAGGTCCGCGTAGCCATGGTTCCGGTCGGCGAAAGTCGCATCGAGTTGCTGGAGCCCACCTCGCCCGATTCGACCATCGCGAAGTTTCTGGAGAAGCGCGGCCCCGGCCTGCACCATGTCGCGTTGCAGGTGACGAATCTGGTCGAGCGCGTCGAAGAGTTGAAGGCCGCCGGTACGCGGCTCATCAACGAAGAAGTACAGATCGGCGCGGGCGGCCACATGTATGTCTTCGTGCATCCTTCGAGTACGGGCGGGGTACTGCTCGAACTCGTCGAGGAAGCCCCAATCGGCGTCTAAACGATGCTGCTCATCGCAATTGACACGTCAGGACGCAACGGCAGCGTCGCCTTATGCCGCGGCGGTGAGCGGTCTTTCGAAACCCTGCAAGTGACACCCCTGGAAGGTGGAACCTACTCGGCTCGCCTGGTGCCCGCGATGGCGGAGATGATCCGCAATCAGGGTTTCAGCAAAAATCAGATCGATGTATTCGTCGTGGTTTCAGGCCCCGGATCGTTTACCGGCTTGCGCGTGGGAATTGCGACGGTGAAAGGGCTTTGCGAGGTTTTGCAGAAACCGCTGGTGGCTGTGTCGATGCTTGAGGCGATGGCGGTACTTCGCGGCGACGGCCCGGAGAAGATCGCAGTTGCGCTCGATGCCGGGCGCGGTGAAGCTTACGTCGGCGAATTCGAGATTGCCGATGGCCGCGCGACGACGCTGCGCGAATACATCGCGAAGCTGGAGATTTTTTCAGCCGAAGCGAAGTGACGAGTGGCGTCGCGACACTCACGCCTGATGGCAAAGCATTTGAAGTTCTGAAGGCCGCGGGTGCGTCGGTGCAGCAGGTTGAACCGCTACGAGCGGACGACATTGGGCGCTTCGGGCTGGCAAAGTTTCTCGCCGGAGAACTTGCCGATCCCGCAACCCTGGATGCGAACTATATCCGCCGCTCCGATGCGGAGATTTTCTCGCCGCGGAAATAAGCCATGCTGATTCGCGCCGCAGCTCCCAGTGACATTCCGCAAATCATGAGGCTTGCTGGCGAGTCCGAAGCCGCGGCGCACTGGAGTGTTCGCGAGTATGAAGCGCTATTCGCGCCGGAGGCTCCGAAGCGGATTGCATTGGTCGCGGAGGTTGATGCGCAAGGCGAACGCGTGGCGGGATTCATCATCGCACGTTGTGGAGGGGACGAGTGGGAGATTGAGAATGTGGTTGTGGCCCCCGCGTTCCGCCGGAAGGGAGTTGCAAGATTGTTGATTGGAGAGTTGGTGCGCGAGGCACGCGAGAGCGATGTCGCGTCGGTTTTATTGGAAGTCCGAGAGTCCAACACGGCTGCGCGTGAGCTGTACGCGAAGTTGGGTTTCAGCGAACAGGGTAGGCGCCCGCGTTATTACAGCGATCCGGAAGAGGATGCAGTGCTGCTGAAATTGCTAATTGCTGCTTGCTAATTGCTCGCAGCTAAATCTGGTACTCAATCTCAATCTCCATCGCGCGATCTAGGCCGTCGCGAGGAGCCGCTTCATGCTCCCGGCCCTGCAGCTTCCGGACCTCAGTCTTGAGCGCACGTACCTCTACCGCCACGGCGGCCAGTGCTTGCGACAGGGGATCGTTGATCTGCTGCGGGTCGGTGATTACCACTCTCTTCCCATGTTGCAGCACGATGTGGCCAGGTACTCCGACCACGGTCGAATCGGGCGGGACGTTGCGCAACACCACTGACCCGGCCCCGATGCGGCAATTGGCGCCGATGGTAATCGAGCCCAGGATCTTTGCTCCGGAGCCGACGACCACGTTGTCACGCAGTGTGGGATGACGCTTTCCGCTCTCCTTGCCGGTACCGCCCAGCGTTACCCCCTGATAGAGGGTGACGTCGTCACCGATTTCGGCGGTCTCTCCGATCACCACTCCCATGCCGTGGTCGATGAAGAAGCGGCGGCCGATCTGGGCTCCGGGATGAATCTCGATTCCGGTGATCCATCGCGCCACCTGCGACAGGAACCGCGCAGGGAAGTGCATTCCATGGATCCAAAGCCAGTGGTGAATGCGCCACCACCAGAGCGCGTGCAGTCCGGAGTAGAGCAGGATGACTTCCAACGCGGAAGTCGCCGCCGGATCGCGCTCCAGGACAGCGTTGATGTCTTCGCGCATGTGAGAGAAGAACAAACGCATAGGTTTATGTTGCAACAGCCACGGCGGTCAGAGCCGCAGCTTCGTCACGTAGCTGCTGGAAGAGTACGCTGCTGAGGTAGCGTTCGCCAAAGTCGGGCAGCACAACCACGATCAGCTTGCCTGCATTCTCATCCCGCTGTGCGACCTTCAAGGCGGCGACCACCGCTGCTCCAGAGGAGATACCCATCAGCAGGCCTTCTTCGGACGAGAGCCGACGCGCCATGATAACGGATTCGTCCGCGTTCACCTGCACGATTTCGTCAATGTAGTCCGTCCGCAGAATGCTGGGCACGAACCCAGCGCCGATACCCTGGATTTTGTGCGGTGCAGGCTGGCCGCCGGAGAGCACAGGACTCTCGACCGGCTCCACGGCGATGGCCTTGAACGAGGGCTTCTTCGGTTTGATGTATTCGCTCACACCAGTCAGCGTTCCCCCCGTGCCGATACCCGAAATCAAAATATCAACCTTGCCATCGGTGTCTTCCCAAATCTCTGGCCCAGTGGTCTCGAAGTGGATTTTGGGGTTGGCTGGATTGTCGAACTGCTGAGGCATAAAGCTGTTCGGAGTCTCTTTGAGCAGCTCGTTCGCCTTGGCGATGGCCGCTTTCATGCCTTTTGGTCCGGGCGTAAGTATCACGTCGGCTCCGAAGGCACGTAGCAGAACACGGCGCTCCAGGCTCACGCTGTCAGGCATAGTGACGATGAGCTTGTAACCTCTCGCGGCTGCTACGAATGCCAGCCCGATACCGGTGTTCCCGCTTGTCGGTTCGATGAGCACCGTCTTGCCGGGAGTAATCTTGCCGGCTTTCTCGGCTTCGTTGATCATGCTCACGCCGATACGGTCTTTGACACTGGCGCAAGGATTGAAGCTTTCCAGCTTGGCAACGATCGTGGCTTTTGATCCGGCGGTAACTTTGTTCAGCCGCACCAGCGGCGTATGGCCAATTAGTTCGGTGACATCATTCGCTATCTTCATGTCGTGCTCTCTCCATGCTGAATCGTTGCCCTTTGGATGCAGCAGGTTCCCTCTTGGACTTTGAGGAATTATTCGGGGACGCGGGCTGCGACCGGCCGCGAGCTTCCAGTCAGCTCTTCACAGCTCACGCCAGCGGCTGGTCACGGGAAGCTTGCAGTTTGCAGCCGCGCGTGAAATGCTAGCGGCTTTCCAGACAAGCAGTCGCGTTCAACTCAATTGAGAGGTGTACCATGGTCGTCCGCTCTCGGCTCGCGGTCGTCTTCCTGATGCTGGCGCTGGGCGCCAACTGCGCTGCCCAATCGAACTCACAACCTGCCAAGGCATCGCCGCTTGATCCCGTGTCGTGGCTGGTCGGAGGGACATGGGTTACAGACATCAAGAGTCCGAAGGGCTCGGTTACGCACGTCGAGAACAAGATTCGGTGGGCACCCAACCATCAGGCGATTGAGTTCCTTACCAGGTTCAACGGGCAGCCACACTACAACGGTTTCTACGCGTACAATGCCGCCACCAAGACGATCGGTTTCTACTACACCAGCTCCGAAGGCGATCTCACTATCGGTACTGCGGTTCCGGATCCAGACGGCAAGACATTGCGGCAGGAATTCGACCTGACCGATGCGAAGGGTGAGGTCACTCACATTCGCTCTACCATCGTGCGCGACGGCGACAACGCTTACTGGTTCACCGTGTTTTTGCAGAAGAACGGCGAGTGGTCGCCCGAGTTCAAGATCCTGTACGAGCGGAAGTAGCTCACGGCGCGTTCGGGAGCCTGTGCGGCGGCGTCTATAATTAAGGATTACGTCTCCTAATCCATACATAGCAGGTGTCCGCACGTGAGCTCTCATATTCATGGACCGGGTCAGCCGCCCGCAGGACCGCAGCCGCTTCCCGGAGTCAACACCATCATCGCCGTCGGTTCCGGCAAAGGCGGCGTCGGCAAAACCACGCTCGCCGTCAATCTGGCCATCGCGCTGGCGCGCATGGGCCACAAGGTCGGACTGCTCGATGCCGACGTCTATGGCCCTAACGTTCCCCTGATGCTCGGCACGAGCGACGCTCCGACCGTGGTGGGCGAAAACCGCATTCTGCCGCCCGAGCGCTACGGCATGAAGGTGATCTCGGTCGGCTTTCTCAGCCCCGGCGACAAGCCACTGGTCTGGCGCGGACCCATGCTGCACTCCATCATCAAGCAGTTTCTCGGACAGGTGGAGTGGGGACAGCTCGACTACCTGATCATCGATCTGCCTCCGGGCACCGGCGACGTGGTCATCTCGCTGGTGCAGACCGTGCCGGTCACCGGCGCCGTCGTGGTCACCACGCCCAGCGACGTTTCGCTGCAGGACGCGCGCAAGGCCATCGAGATGTTCAAGCAGGTGAAGGTCGACATTCTCGGCATCGTCGAGAACATGAGCTACTTCGTGTGCCCGCACTGCCAGCACGAGATCGACATCTTCTCCAAGGGCGGCGGCGAACGCACCGCGCAGCAGTTCAGCGTGCCGTTTCTGGGCAGCATCGAACTCGATCCCGACATTCGCAAGGGCGGCGACTAGCGGCCAGCCGATCGTGCTGGAAGGCGATCAGTCGCCGCACGCGCGCTCGCTCTTCAAGTTTGCCCGCCATGTGATCGAACGGGTCGGCGAAGTCCGGAGCCAAACCGGACCGGTGATTGAAATTCAGTGACTAGCAATTGGTAATTAGCAACTAGTGTTCAGTGTGCTCGGTCGCGCTGTTGGCGAACCCTCCTTGCTCGGCTGTCATTTCGAGCGAAGCCATGATGGCAGCGGTGTCGAAGGACCTGCATCTAATCTGGTCCCAAAAGAAAAAGCCCCGGCGTTCGGGGCTTTGCTTTAGATATACAGATGGATTGCTTATTCCAGCGAATCGGAGTCAGCTACTGGAAATCGTGAAAATCGAATCCGAGTGGCTGCCCTTCTTCATCATGAGTGATTGTCAGATCGGCCGGGGTTTCCGATGGTGAAGGGCCTTCCTGCTTGCGCTGGGCTTTGCGTTGAGCTTTCTCCGCCTGCTTTTCCTGGCGGGCGCGCTCCTTTTGACGTTTGCTGAAGCTGGTTCTCGAGCTTCCTGCCATATACGCTCCCTGCGGTCGATTTAGCTTAACTAAATTTAGACGCTACTCAGATGCAAAACGATTCACCCGTCAACGTCGCGACGCCCGGCGATGTCGTCACGCAAGCTAGTGCTGTGTTGCCTTTACAGGAGTGTGTCATGGGATTAGCCTGATGAGCTTGGGCCCCTAGAAAAAGGAAAGAGCATGTTCCGCTACAGATTGCTGTTAGCCTGGTAATTCTCGCCTCTGTTGTTCTTGCGCAAGAGGGAGCGGTTCGCCCAAGCGACGCTCTGGTACTGGAGAACATTCCTGCCATTCCCGCTTCGATTGCCGAGAAGGCCGATCCCTACACCCAATATCGCAGCGCGTCGATGTGGAGCTGGCATCCGCAACGCCGTGAGATTCTGATCGGCACCCGTTTCGGCGACACCATACAAGTACATGAGGTCGCGATGCCGGGCGGGGCACGCACCCAGCTCACCTTTTTTCCGGACCGAGTTGCGGAGGCCAGCATATCAACCCCACAAGGGAGATTATTTCCTTTTCCGGAAGGACATCGGTGGAGGCGAGTGGTACCAGATTTTCCGTTTCGACGTTGCCCAGCGGAAATACGACTTTGCTGACCGACGGCAAGTCGCGCAATAGCGAGTTTGTATGGTCGAACCGAGGCGATCGCATTGCATACGCCAGTACACGGCGCAACAAGGCCGATCTTGATTTCTATGTAATGGATCCTGCAGAACAAGGCAAGCGACAAGGTGATTGCCGAAAACCAGGGCGGCGGCTGGCAGTTGGCCGACTGGTCGCCTGACGACCGGACCCTGCTGGCAGAGAACATAGTTTCCATCAACGAGGGATACCTGTGGCTGGTTGATGCGAAAAGCGGCCAGAAAGACGGAGCTGACTCCCAAAACTTCGGAGAAGACCTTTTATGCCGCAATAGGCTTCAGTCGTGATGGCAAGGGAATTTACCTCATCACCGATAAGGACAACGAGTACTTACGGCTAGCGTACATGGACCTGGCGACCAAGTCCTTAAAGTACCTGACGAACTACAAGTGGGACATTGAAGGCGACGCACAGATTTCGCGCGACCGTCGCTACATCGCGTTCACGGTGAATGAGAACGGTCTCAGCTCACTGCACGTGATGGACGTGGTAAATGGGAAAGAGCTGGCCATCCCACTGTTGCCGACGGGGGTGATCAGCAACCTGCGCTGGCACGAGAACAACCGCGATCTGGCTTTCAGCGTGAACAGCGCGCAATCGCCTTCAGACATTTATTCGGTCGACATTCAGTCACGCAAGGTGGAACGTTGGACCCATAGCGAAACCGGCGGCATCAATCCCCAAACCTTCGTCCAACCGAAGTTGATCACGTGGAAGAGCTTCGATGGCCGCGAAATCTCGGGCTGGCTTTATCAGCCTGCGATGAAGCCGCCCACGGGGAAATATCCGGTCGAAATCGTGATCCACGGTGGCCCCGAGGGACAGTCGCGGCCGACATTCCTGGGGCGAAACAACTACCTGGTGAACGAAATGGGAGTCGCGCTGATCTATCCCAACGTGCGTGGGTCGGAGGGATATGGAAAAACGTTCACCCAGCTCGACAATGGTTTTCAACGGGAGGACACGTACAAGGACATTGGCGCGCTTTTCGACTGGATCTCTGCGCAACCGGAGCTGGATGCGAAGCGCGTGATGGTTACGGGAGGCAGCTACGGTGGACACATGACCCTGGCGATAGCGACGCGCTACAACGATCGCATTGCCTGCTCGGTCGACATCGTCGGGCATGTCGAACCTGGTGACTTTTCTGGAGCATACCGAAGCCTACCGGCGCGATCTGCGGCGGGTGGAGTACGGCGACGAGCGCGATCCCAAGATGCGCGCCTACCTGGAGAACATCGCGCCCATGAATCACGTCCAGCAAGTCACCAAGCCAATGATGGTAGTGGCCGGGGCGAATGATCCGCGTGTGCCGAAGAGTGAGGCCGACCAGATGGTGAAGGCGCTCGAAACGAACGGCACTACTGTCTGGTACCTGGCGGCGAAGGACGAGGGTCACGGTTTCGCCAAAAAGAATAACGCCGATTTCCAGTTTTATACGACGGTGCTGTTCCTGCAGCAGTATCTGTTTCAGGAGAGCTTGGGCACGGCAAACGTTGGCACAACGCCGCACTGACGGAAGCTAGACATGCCAGAGTCGCGTCATCGTTTGCCATTCGCTTCCGTTTCGCTTTAACAATCTGAATCATTTGATAACTTTTATCATCTATTAGGTATGCGCCAGGACGCCTACAATCAGTTTCTCGGGCTATGCCGGGAGCATGGCCTGGCGGCTACCCACCAGCGGCAGAAGATTTATGAAGCGCTGATGGTCCGGCCCGGGCATTATTCGCCGGAAGAGATCTATGACCGCGTCAAGCGGGAGCTTCCTTCGATTTCGCTGGCGACTGTCTACAAGAACCTGAAAACCTTTGTCGAGGCTGGTATGTTGCGCGAAGTCTCACCGCATCATGGCTGGCGAATCGATGCAAATCCTGATCCCCATCATCATCTGGTTTGTACGCGTTGCCGGTCCATTACCGATATCGAAATGGAGCGAATCGATCCCGTCAAACTGCACGGCCGCCTGCCGTCAGGTTTTCGGGTCGATAAGTTCACGATCGAGATCCAGGGTATCTGCAAGGCGTGCGCTCAAGCAGAAGTACATCAGCATTCCATACATAATTAAGAACGGAGCTTATCAAACATGTTAGGCGTTGGAGAGAAATTTCCCGATTTTAAAGTGACTGCAACCGTCAGCCTGGAAAAGGGTAAGGAATTCAAAGAGATTACCAACGAAGACTATTCCGGGCAAGTGGAAGGTCTATTTCTTCTGGCCGAAAGATTTCACTTTCGTGTGTCCGACTGAGATCGCCGCATTCGGCAAGCTGAACAAGGAATTCAAAGATCGCGACGCGCAGATCCTTGGTGGCAGCACGGATTCTGAGTTCGTACACCACGCGTGGCGTACTCATCACGAGGACTTGAAAGACCTGCCGTTCCCGATGTTGGCGGACGTGAAGCGTGACCTGACCGGGCAACTCGGCATCATCGACGAGAGTGCCGGTGTCGCCCAGCGTGCCGCCTACATCGTCGATCCCGAGGGCGTGATCCGTTTTGCTTACGTCACCGACCTCTCCGTGGGCCGCAATCCGCAGGAAGTTCTTCGTGTTCTGGATGCGCTCCAGACTGATGAGCTTTGCCCCTGCAACTGGCAGAAGGGTCAGGAAACCCTTAGCGTCTAAGCACGAACTATCGCATGGCTCCGTCTTCGGACGGGGCCATCCGCGTCTATGAGGATATTTACGATGACACTCGATAAGTTGATGGAGTCGCTTCCCGACTACGCCAAGGACATGAAGCTCAACTTCTCCAGCGTAGTTTTGAACCAGACCGATCTGAATGAGCAGCAGTTGTGGGGAACGATTGTCGCCTGCGCCATGACATCGCGCAATGAAGATTTGACGGCCACGGCTCTGGAAGAAGCAGCATCGCACTTTACGCCGCAGGCATTGGAGGCCGCGAAGTCCGCCGCTGCCGTGATGGGGATGAACAATATTTATTACCGCTTTCTGCATATGGTCGGAAACAACAAATACGCGACCATGCGCGCCGGGTTGCGGATGAACGCCATTCGTACCCACGGAGTTGAGCATCTCGATTTTGAGCTCTGGTGTCTGGCGGTGTCGGCTATCAATGGCTGCGGCGCCTGCGTGGAGTCGCACGAGAAGGTTTTGCGGGAAAAAGGATTCGGCGAAGAGAAAGTTTTGGCTGCGGTACGCGTCGCGTCTGTGCTGCACGCCATTGCCACGGTGCTCGACACCGAGCGGGTAGCTGCCAGCGAGCCGGTTAGCGCCTGAACCCAAATAGTTCCAGTCCGATAGGTCGCGACGGGCTGGTTGTCGGAGAAGCCGGGACTGACAACACATAGCGGGTGACGCCAGCCGGCTTTTTTGGCTTTTGCACGGGCGACGAAGCCTACGCGCATCACGTCGCCGAAGTCGCGGGAAATTCCATATCTTGAGTTGGGTCGCAGGTACTCTGCGACGGTTATCCCCTCCTTTTGCCACCCTGACGTGCCCTCAGCGGGTGCGGGGCAACCAAGCTCATGTGATGGCCGACACTTGGGAATGGTTATCGTGCGATTTCTCAGCATCGTGGCCGCCATTGCTAAGTGATTGAAATTGAGGGCTTTCAGCTCGTGCAGGTATCGTGCGTCACAAGCGCTTGTGACGTCCGCACTTGTTCCATGTGCGCCTAAGCAGTCTGCTGGAATGTACCTAGGAGCAGACTCCGCTGCTGCAAGCGACGAAATTGCCGCCCAGGATCTCTGAAGCGAGAAGCAGACGCCAAGCGACAGAGATCACACTTGACCTGTGACTTCGACCCAAGGGTCGACAGGAAGGCGTCATTCGTTGGTTGTCGCACCACGGACTTGCGCAAGTGCGCACCGGCCGCACAACCGAGATACGGCAACCATAGAGGGGGCACTGTGCTGACACCATACGGTCTCGACATCATCGAGAATTGTCTGACCTGCAAGATGCGGGCGGATCACATCTTCTGCGACTTGCCTGCTGCGGCATTGCAGTCGTTTGAACACATCAAGTATGCCACCGCCTACCCCAAGGGAGCGGTGTTATTTGTTGAAGGCCAATCTCCGCGCGGAATTTTTGTTCTATGCAAAGGCCGCGTGAAGCTTTCCATCTGCTCGACCGACGGCAAGACACTAATCCTGAAAATCGCTGAACCTGGCGAAGTGCTCGGGCTGAGCGCCTCGGTCAGCGGCAAGCCTTACGAGCTTACGGCCGAGACTGCCGATCCCTGCCAGGTGAACTTCGTCAAGCGCGAAGACTTTGTGCGCTTCCTGCGAGAGCACAGCGATGCATGCCTGCGCGTGGCCGAGCAACTGAGCGAAAAATACAACACTGCATGCCGCGAGATCCGTTCGCTGGGCCTGTCGCATTCCGCCAGCGAGAAACTTGGCCAAGCTCTTGCTGGAGTGGAGTGTGAAAGCAGGCGAAGCTGCCAAGGCCGAGCCGCGGGTCAAGCTTGCGCTGACCCACGAAGAGATCGCGCAAATGATCGGCACCTCGCGCGAAACGGTAACCCGGTTGTTTGCTGACTTGAAGAAGAGACAGATCGTGCAGGCCAAGGGGTCGACTCTGTTGATTCGCAATAAGTCAGCGTTGAAGGCACTGGCGCTCGTCCCATAAGCGGTCGACAGTCAGTTGGGCTGAACGACTCGAAATCCCACCGGGCTACTTCGCATCATAGCGGGCCGACAATGCTGCGGACCCTGTGAAGAGGGTCACGACAACGGGTGATTGCAATCACTGCACCGCATACTGCTAGCGACGTATTACCAGAACATGATGGCAAGCATGAGTCAGTCCACAAGTTGCATGACTTGCGATTCGCGGCCCGACCGACCGTTCTGCGATATGCCGACGGACGCGTTGCAGGACTTCGACCAGATCAAGTCCATCGCCAATTACCCCAGGCGAGCAGTCCTCTTTGCGGAGGGCCGTCCCGGTACGTGGCATTTATATTCTCTGCGACGGGAGGGCCAAGACTTTCCATCGGCGCTGAAAGCGGTAAAAAGCTGACCTTGCGCATTGCCGGTCCGGGGGAGGTCCTCGGGCTGGGGGCGGTCCTGTCCAACACCCCCTACGAAGTCACGGCCGAAGTGATTGACGACTCTCAAGTGGTGTTCGTTCGCCGGAGAGACCTCATGAAGTTCCTGCGTATGCGTCACCGCTCATCTGCATGCAAGTAGTGTGTATGTTGAGCCAGGACTTGCATGGGGCCTACGAGCGAGTCAGAAATATCGGTAGCATTCGTCCCCGCCGTCCCCGGCTGCTGCCTCGGCCGCGAGTCGTCTTCTCCTGACCTGTTTCCAGGATCTCTTCAAAAAGCATATCGCACAGCAAGGGTCGTGTTGTTGGCATGGAAGTAGCGCGGAGCAGTTGGTCCAACGAATGACCCTTCGCCGTACTGGTAATAATTCCATCCGCCTTTGAAGCTGACGCTCTTGTACAGCTTCACCTCCACGGTCGCCAGCGGAGTCTGATAGGTCGAGGCCAGCGGGCCAAGCGGCAGCAGGGCGTTGAAGTCGGTCGTGTTGCCCTGGTTATCCACGATACTGTAGCCCACCCTCATATTGACGCGCTCCAGGGGAGACAAGGTCAGCGCAAAGTATCCGTATTGCGTGTGCGTCTGGTACAGGCCAAAAGTCTGCAGCAGTGAGCTGTCGCCCGCGCAAGTGGTCGAGCCGGGCGGAGGCGTGCCGTCCTGGAAGCAGAGGAACAGGTTCTGCTGGATAGCGTCGAAGTTGTAAGCCAGGTCGAATCCCCATTTCCGGTTGGGCATGATGGTGGCAGTCACCATCGTGGTGTAATTGTGCTGGCCGAGGTTGATACCTGGCGTGTTGTTGCTCGCCTTCTGATAACCGAAATTACCTCCCAGCATCAGCCAGGGACGCGGAGCATACGAGACGTTTCCGCGGAAGTTGAAGAAGTTCAGCGGATCGGTACGGTAGATCCAGTTATCGGCCGCCCCGTATTCGGCGTTGACGTCGGCGTGCAGGCCTCCCTTGCGATACCATGCGCCCAGCACGCCGGTGTAGCGGTTGATCTGCGTCGTCACGCTCAGAGGATCTGTCCACGGGGTGAGCACGCCGGTGAACGTGCAACTGCCATCTGGATTCAGAGGCTGTCCTGCACATTCGCCGCGGTTGGGATTGTTGGGATAGTAGATGTCGCCGAGCGCCGCCTGGTAGCTGTCGCCGGGCTGAATGTTCAGTCGTGTCCAGTTGAATCCGGCGCGCACGCCGAAGCTGCGCGTGACGTCGTACTGCACCTGGAGATCGTTGGCGTACGACAACTGCCCAAGCAGGTTGGCGTACAGATCATTGATGATGTCGGCAGGCGAACCCGACGCGTGGGTCAGGTTCGTTCCCGGGAAAGAACGCCGGCGGCGTCAGCAGCGAAGCCGTGGATCGGCGCCGCAGGGAAAAAGCTATTTTCGAAGTCGAGGTAGTTGCCCGCAACACTGAAGTTGCGGAAGCGAAAGGCATCGACTAACCGCAGACGGTCGCTGAAGTGGACGGTGGCGGAGACATCTGCCGATGAAGAATTCCATTTCGCGCTGGAACTGCTGCCGGCGGTGTTGTAGCCCAACAATCCGGTGCGACTGCTCAGGCCATTGAAGATCGCCGTCAGCGGCGTGTTCATCTGCGCGTGGCTGTACTGCCATTGTCCGTTGAAGTCGAGCCATTTCAACGACGACGAGCGTATGTTGAGCTGCTCGGTCGGAATAAAGGTGTGCTCGTGCTGGTAGAGGCTGTAGTTGAAGAAGCCGTTGCACGATGGGTTGGCGATCCCGTTATTCAACGGGCGCCGAGCATGGACTGCCGCTGTTGAACCATGGCAGTCCAAGGCTGACCGAGGTTCCGTTGGACAGCGGCCAGGAGTTAAACGGGTTCAGGGAATAGGTTGTCCCGCCGGTGTAGTACTGCAGCAGTTGCGTATAGCTGATCGTGGTCTTTCGTTCGCACGCCAGTCGGCGCCAAAGCGAAAGCCATTCAACTGGTTGTTCCAGTCCTCGTTCAGCAGCGCGTCGGTTCCCTCGTGGACGCTGCTGAAAGAGGGTCCGATGAAGCGGTTGCGGTTGTAGCCGGCGCGAAATGACAGCTTGTGCATCGGCAGCACGACCAGGTCGAAGTTATAAAGATTCTGCCGGTCGAAGTAGGTGTGCGGCGAAAACAGTACCGGGACTGCGGGGTTGCCGGCAGGCGGAGCCGGATTCAACGGGTTCGCGAACAGGTCGTAGTCGAAATAGTTCTGCATGTGCTGGTAGCTGCCTGTGAAGTTGTACCAGCGATATTTCGCGATCCGCATCCGTGCCGCCTGCTCGGGATCGCCGCCCCACCCAAAGCTGCAGAGGGTCAAGGTGTCGAAGATTTCTTGCTGGTCGTTGGCCTGCATGGTCAGCGATTGCTCGAGAAGGCGCGCCCCGCTCTGATAATTGACCAGCGTGTCATACATCGCCGTGGCTGCCCGTGGTACTCGTTGATGCGGCCGCCAAACTCGACGGATTGCGTCACGTGAAAGCCGCCAATGTCCTTACCTTCTCTGTGCATCCGGACGGCGGGGTAGCAGGCGGCGAGCGGGGCCGACGGGCCTGCGCGAAGCTTAGCGTCGCTAACACGAGCCCGGCCAATGCGAGTCCGAGCCATAAATGCGATCGGCGAATCCGTTGGAAATCGCATAGCGTCCCCTTAGCGGAAGAACACCGGACTGAAGTTAGAGCCATGGATCTGCGTGTGGCACAGTCGTGCACGCCTGGTACTTCGTTGACTGATTGTGGTTCGGTCCCACCGGCCTGCCCGCTGCTCCGTTCATGTTCGGCGTGTGGCAACGCAGGCAGAGGAAGTTGACGTTGTTTACCTGCAGCAGCCGCGGATTGGTCGAGCCATGCGGCGTGTGGCAGGAGAGGCATCCCTCATCGGTCTTGACCGGGGCATGCTCGAAGACGAACGGTCCCATGGTATCGGTGTGGCACTTGGTGCAAACCGCGAACTGTCCGGCGGCCGAGCGGACCTGACCGCCCCGCTCGCGTTCCGTGCGGATTGTGGCAGTCACTGCATTGAATCAGTCCGACGTCCACGCGATGGCGATACGGCCGTGCGAACTGCGCCTTCTGCGCCGCGTGGCAGCCGAAGCAAAGCTCGGTCTGCGACTTCACCAGCATGAAATTCACATCGGTGGATTTGTGCGGGCTGTGACAGCTAGTGCAGCTGACGCCGCTGGCCAGGTGCTCCGACTTGGAGAAGTTCTGCGCTTCCAGGCTCGCCTGGTGACACTTGGTGCAGATGGCCGCGGTCTGTGCAGGGCTCAAGGTCTCGAAGCGAATGATCTTAGTGGGATCACCGCCGCCATCAACGTGCGCTTGCCCGGGTCCATGGCAGGACTGGCATCCATGTTCATTGCCCTTGAGCAGAGCAGCATGCGGAGTCGCAGAGAAGTGCTTTTCCCAGATCTCTTCGTGGCAGGTCTTGCAAACGTCGATTTCTGCATACTGGCCGGCTGAAGAATCAGGAAGAGCAGCAGATGCCTGCGGAGGCTGGGTTTTCGCCGGATCGCTCGCGAATGTGCCCGACACCAGGGCCAGGGTTGCGAGCAGAATGAAGGCTAATTGGAAATGTCCGGTCTTCGCTGAACTCATCGCCACTCCTCATCAGGAACCGGGTTCCGATCGGTGAACGAGTGAATCTACTCAACAGGAAATGACGAACGCAGAGACATCGGCCTGGCTCTGTGATTTGCCCATCCCACAAACTGCTGGAGACGATTGACGCGATTCTCTTACGTTCTCGAAGGTTTGGCAAGACATTTACTGCTCTTGTCGGAGTGGCGAAACTCTTCAGTCTTGATCGGGCGCGTCCGTAACGCCAGCTTGTTCTTTGCGGCAGCGGTCGAGATTACCCGATTTTCGCCAAACATACTCTATGTGACCGCTGTCACGCCCCCTGGTGAGGCCACTCACTGCCCCTCGGCCCGTCAATCAGCCATTTTGAATAGTTGAGTGGTGCGCTGAAAGCGAGGAATACCGTGAAGCGTTGCGCTTGGTTCATAGCACTTCTTCTGTTGCTCACTGCATTTGCTGCGGCGGCAGGCAAGCCCAAGGCTCCGGCGAAGATGAGCAACGAGGAGTGCCTGGCCTGCCACAGCGATGCGACTCTGACCAAAGATGAGAACGGCAAGCAGGTCAGCCTGCACGTTGACGACGCGCAAGTTCAAGGCCTCGATTCACAGCATCTTCGGTTGCACCGATTGCCACGCCGACATCAAGGCGTTTCCCGCACGATCCCACGCCGGCGAAGCCGGTTTGCGCCACCTGCCATGCCGACCAGCAGGCCGCCTACGATCACGGCGTCCATGCCAAGGCGGCAGCGGCGGGCAACACCAACGTCGCCAAGTGCCAGGACTGCCATGGCAGCGTTCACGAGATTCTGCCGGCCAGCGATCCCAAGTCGAAAGTCGCGCACGCCAACATTCCGCAGACCTGCGGCGCCTGCCACGGGCAGAAGTTGGTGATGGCCTCCAGCGGCGTCAGCTGCCGCTGCCTTCAACTCTTACCAGCAGAGCGTTCACGGCAAAGCGGTTGCCGCCGGATCGGAAAAAGCTGCCGTCTGCACCGACTGTCACGGGCAGCACGACATCCTGGGCGGCAGGCGATCCGAAGTCGCCGATCAACAAGTTCAACGTTCCGGCAACCTGCGCCAAGTGCCACGCCGACGTTAAGCAGGAATACGTACAAGGAGCATCCACGGCCAGGCAGATCGCGCGCGGCAACTGGCAGGCGCCGGTGTGCACCGACTGCCACGGCATTCACACCATCAAGGCGCCCAAGGATCCGAACTCGTCGGTGGCTGCAGCCAACGTGCAGAACACCTGCGGCTGCATGCCACGACAGCGTGAGGCTGTCCAACGAATTCGGCGTGCCGGCGAACCGCGTGTCCAGCTATCTGTCCAGCTATCACGGCATGGCGTCGAAGGTCGGCTCGAACACCGTGGCCAACTGCGCCAGCTGCCACGGCGTGCACAACATTCTGCCGTCCAGCGATCCGCAGTCGACGATCAATCAGCGCAACCTGGCGAAGACCTGCGGCAAGTGCCATCCCGGGCGCGAACGAGAAGTTCATCGCCGCCAAGGTTCACCTGGACGGCACGCAGAAGGCCGACTTCGGCTGCAAGATCATCGGCTGCATCAGCAAGTTTTACATCTGGATGATCGTCGCCGTGATCGGCGGCATGGTGCTGCACAACCTGATCATCTTCCGCAAGAAGCTGATCCTGCACCGCATCGGGCAGCCGCGCATTCTGTTCCGCATGACGCTGGGGCAGCGCGTCCAGCACCTGACGCTGCTGATCAGCTTCTTCACCCTGGTGCTGACCGGCTTCGCGCTGAGGTATCCGCAGTCATGGCTGGCGGTGGTGTTCATCAACGAGACGGTGCGCAGCTATCATTCACCGCATCGCCGGCGTGGTGCTGATCGCGGTCAGCCTGTTCCACGTCTGGTACGTCATCGCGAATCCGGAAGGCCGGCAGCTGATCAAAGACATGCTGCCCGACTGGAAGGACGTCACCGACGTGCGCGACGCGTTCCTGTTACTACCTGGGTTACAGCGACCAGCGTCCGATGTTCCGCCGCTTCACCTACGCCGAGAAGGTGGAATACTGGGCGCTGGTCTGGGGCATGTTCGTCATGGCCGCCACCGGACTGATGGTCTGGTTCAAGATGCTGGTCGTGCGAACGCGTTCCGGGCTGGTGGATCGACGTCGCCATCACCATTCACTGGTACGAAGCCATACTGGCGACGCTGGCCATCATCGTCTGGCACTTGTACGGCGTCATCTTCGATCCCGATGCTTATCCCATGAACTGGGCCTGGTTTGACGGCAAGATGTCGATCGAGCACTACGAACACGAGCATCCGCTGGATACGCTGGCCATCGAGAAGGCACGTGGGTCGGAGGAAGACGTCAGCCGGAAGATGCGAAGCCGGCGGATGCAACGAGGACGTCGCCAGACGAGGTGACCGCTGCGAAGTAACGTAGTCGCGCAGGCAGGATCGTGCGGCGAGCCGCAGTAGGTCAGGGAGCGCTTGCCACGACTACACTTTGCTGTGATGTGAGACTCACCGGGCGGTGATATAAGGTCAGCATCCCGCGTCACTCAGGCAATTCGTCAGGAAGCGGTATTTCATGACTGAGGAACAGCAAGCGAATCCTCTTGGCTGAACGATTTCGTCCCAGGCAAATTAATCAAGAATCCCATCAGCCTGATCGGCCTGGCGCTGGCCGTGGTTGCCTTCGCCAACATCGTCTTCCTGTTCCTGATCGATATGCTGTCCAGCCAGGCCAGCCCCTATATCGGCATTCTCGCCTACATGGTCGCGCCGGGCTTTCTGGTTCTGGGCTTGGTGCTGATCCCGTCGGCATGATGGTGGAGCGGCGTCGCCGGGCGCGCGGCCTGCCGGATGCGCCGCAGCTTTCCGCAGCATCGATCTCAACAATCCGGCGCAACGCAGCACGGTGGCATTTGTCCTGAGCTTTGTCGTGATCTTCGCGCTGATCAGCGCGGTGGGCAGTTACAAAGCGTACGAGTTTACCGACTCGGTGCAGTTCTGCGGCCAGCTCTGCCACACCGTAATGCACCCGGAGTTCACCGCGTACCAGGCTTCGCCGCACGCGCGCGTAGCCTGTGTGGATTGCCACGTCGGTCCGGGCGCGGGCTGGTATGTGAAGTCGAAAGCTGTCGGGCGTGCGCCAGGTGTACTACACGCATTCGGGAACCTTTCCGCGTCCCATTCCGACTCCGGTGCACAACCTGCGTCCGGCGCAGCAGACCTGCGAACAGTGCCACTGGCCGAAGAAGTTCTGGGGCGCGCAGCTGAAGACCTTCACCCACTTCGGCGCCGACGAGCAGAACACGCCGCGCGTGATTCGCCTGCTGATCAAGACTGGCGGCGGCGATCCGTAGCTGGGCCAGGCCGGCGGAGGCATTCACTGGCACATGAACATCGCCAACAAGATCGACCTACTTCGCCACCGACGAGCAGCGGCAGGACATTCCCTGGGTGCGCGTGGAAGATCAGCAAGGGCAAGGTCACGGAGTACACTGACCAAAGACAATCCGCCGAACCCAGGCGCAGATCGACAAGGCCGACAAGACGCCGCATGGATTGCGTCGACTGCCACAACCGTCCGTCGCACATCTACATTCCGCCCGACCTTTCGGTGGACCGCGCGATGGCGCTGGACGTCATCGATCCCATCGCTGCCCTACATCAAGCAGCAGGGCGTGCAGGTGCTGACCGCCGACTACAAGACCTCCGACGAGGCGCAGAAGGCCATCCTGACAACATCAACAAGTTCTACCAGCAGAAATATCCGCAGATCGCCAGCTCGCAAGGCCGATAGCGATCAAGGGCGCTGTCGCCGAACTGCAGCGCATCTATCGCACCACGTTCTTCCCCGAGATGAAGGTGAACTGGAAGACCCATCCCAACAACATCGGCCACTTCTACTTCCAGGGCTGCTTCCGCTGCCACGACGGCAACCACGTCAGCAAGGACGGCAAGGTCATCAGCAAGGATTGCAACTCCTGCCACACCCTGGTCGGCGCAGGAAGAAGGCAAGGAGACAGCTGGCCGCCATTCCAAGCCAGACCTTCCAGCATCCGGTGGATATCGGCGATATGAGCGCCGTGAACTGCTCCGACTGCCACAGCGGCGGCGGCGCAGCCGGACAATCAAGACGCATTGCGATCAGGGCACGGGTCCATGCGCCGTGCCCTGCAGTCTCAGTCTTGCTCATCCTGCTGAACCCTAACCGAGTGACGTACGTCACAAGGCCCTGTGATAAGACTCACGGCCCTTCGGGTCGCCGAAATCCTATCGTTACATCAGCAACAAGAGCCAATCGCAGATGTGGGGAGGCAATCATGACAGCAGGCAATGGCAGCGCGCATCCGGCGGCCACAAAGAAATACACGCCGCGCCTGATCTTCTGGGAAGTCACCAAGGGCTGCAATCTGCGCTGCATCCACTGCCGCGCCACCGCGACCGAGCTGATGTCCCCGCGGACCTGCCCACCGACAAGGCGCTGAACATCATTTCGCAGATCGCCGACTTCGGCAATCCGATCCTGGTGCTCAGCGGAGGCGAGCCGCTCTACCGCACGACATTTTCAGCTCGCCGAATACGCCAACAGCCGCGGCCTGCGCACCGCGCTGGCGACCAACGGAACGCTGGTGACCAAGGATGTCGCCGCAGAAGATCAAGGACGCCGGCATCAAGCGGGTTTCGATTTCGCTCGACGGCGCCGACGCCGCTACCCACGATTCCTTCCGCGGCATCCCCGGCGCTTTCGACGCCGCCGTTTACGGCATGAGCAACCTGCAGCAGCTGGGCGTCTCGGTGCAGATCAACACCACCATCGCCCGTCACAACGCGCACCAGCTTCCCGACGTGCTGACCTGGCCCGGACCCTGGGCGCCGATGCGCTGCATACCTTCCTGCTGGTGCCGGTCGGCTGCGGCGTCGATATCGCGGCCGAGCAGATGGTTGCTCCCGAAGAGTACGAGCGGATGTTGAACTGGTTCTACGATCAGTCGCTCGACGGCGGCATCGAATTGAAAGCCACCTGCGCGCCGCATTATTTCCGCGTGGTGCGTCAGCGGCGTGCGGCCGACAAAGCGGCGGGCCGCGAAGTTCCTCCGCCGATCGCCCACCATCCGCCGACGAAATCGGCCCGACCGACATGACCATGCCGGGGTCGACCGGAATCTCCCTGAAGCCCGGCGGCGGGCCGCCAGTTGGACACACCGGCCATCCCGGCGGCCATCCCGGCGACATGAACGCCATGACCAAGGGCTGCCTGGCCGGAACCGGCGTCTGCTTCATCTCGCACGAAGGCGAGGTCTTCCCCTGCGGATATCTTCCGGCGATTGCCGGCGATCTGCGCAAGCAAAGCTTCGCCGAGATCTGGAACAACTCCGAGGTCTTCGCCCAGCTGCGCGACGACGACAACCTGAAAGGGAAGTGCGGCTGCTGCGAGTTCCGCCATGTCTGCATGGGATGCCGCGCGCGCGCCTATGCCGCCACCGGCGACTTCCTGGCCGAGGAGCCGTTCTGCGTCTACGAGCCCGGCACCTCGAACCAGATGGTGCAGGAAATCGCTAGCCGCGAAAGGGCGATGAACAGTGTTTCGGTGGAAGCTCCGGGCTTGAGCCCGGTGAGACAGGAAGCACAAAATCTGGCTTTAGCCGCGGAGCCGGGCTGAAGGCCCGTTTCTTATGTGTGGTGTACGGCACGGCTGAACCCGCGCCCTTTCACTAAGTCTTTGCTGCCTAAGCGGGGTCACTCCCCTGATTCCGTCCCCTTTGTGCTCGTCCTGGCACCGCAGCTCACCACCTATAATTAAGGTGCTCTGGATGATTCTCCGCCGACCGCGCTGATAACCTCGGCGCCCGCGGAGACTTGCTCGCAAAGGCCATCTCGTCGCCTCAAGTGCCCGCCGGCGCCCGAACGCCGAGGGTTGTCTTTCGTTCGGCTCGGAGCCGACGTAGCACAGCCATCCTCCTTACGCTCGTCGCTCTCCTTTGGACTGGCGCCTTCGCCAATGAGGTTCCGTCGAAAAAGCAAATCTCGCGACAGGAGTTCGAGAAAGCCGAGCAGTTGCGCGAGGCCCTGAACGGACGTCCCGAGGCAGAGCGTACGCGCCGCGACTACCAGCACGTGGTCAATGCCTATCGCAAGGTGTATTATCTTTCGCCGGCCTCTTCGAAAGCGGACGCCAGCGTCATGGCTGTTGCCGAACTGCTGGCCGCCATGGGACGCCAGTTTCAGCCGGGCGAAAAGGACCTGCGGGCCGCCATCGGCGAGTACGAGTTTCTGCGGCGTGAGTATCCCGGCAGCAAGTACCGGGTCGAAGCCCTGTTTACCATCGGCCAGATATACAAAGAGGACCTGAAAGATACAGCCGCAGCCGAAGCTACTTTCCAGGAATTCCTGCGACGATATCCTCAGGACGCACGCGTCGACAAGGCCAAGGAGGCACTGGCAGAACTTGAGCATCCCGCTCCGAAGAAACAGGTACAGGAAGCTCGTGCCGAGAAACCAACCAAGCTCAGCCCCCCCTACGGAAACAATCGCTCCTGCTTCTTTGCCGACGGTCGCGGGTCCCCACGCCCCTCTTCAGTTGGTAACCGGGATTCGCCACTGGTCATCCCCTGATTCCACCCGAGTAGCGATTGATGTCGACGGTGCAGTTGAGTATCAGGCCGGGCGGGTGCCCAATCCCGATCGCATCTTCTTTGATCTGCCCAATACCAAGCTGACCTCTACCCTGATAGGGAAGAGCTTCGAGGTGCAGGACGGATTCTTGAAGAAGATACGCGTCGCGCAGTACCAGCGCGATTCGACTCGGGTTGTGCTGGAAGTCGAGGACCTGTCGGAATACTCAGCTTTCGTACTCCCCAATCCCTATCGCCTCATCATCGACATCCACGGACGGCAGTCGTCCCCGACACAAGTAGCGAATACCCGCACTGCGGATTCGGTAGCTGACGACGGCGAGAGAAGTTCACGGTCGATCATTTCCGGCAACATCGCAACGCAGTCTGGTGTTCCGCCGTCCGAGAGGCCTGCCAGCGACCAGTCAGTAAAGGCCGCCGGCGCGGAATCTCGTCGCTCACACCCGGTCAAACCATCGGACGAAACGGCGAAGGCGGATACGCCGCAACTGCATCGAGAAACTCAGGCTCCTTCAACCGTGCCACCTCCTCCAGCGAAAAAGCCGGAGACCTCAACCGCAAAGGCTGCTTCCAACGCGACTGCCAAAGCCGTCCAACCGAAACCGGATGTTGATGGTGGCGATGACCTGCTCGCCAGCCCCAGCAAGACGTCGAGCGCCGGTATAAAAGCTACGTCAGAGCCGACCTCGGCACCTACGGCAGTGGCTGTTGCTCCGCGAGATAAATCAGGCAAGAAGGCGAGCAAGCCAACCCAGGCGCAGATTGCCGCGGCCCGGGAAGCAGCTCCGACCTCGGCCGGCGATCGCAGCCTCATTCGCGCGCTTGGCCTGAAGATCGGGCGCATCGTCATCGATCCCGGCCATGGCGGTCACGATACGGGAACCATCGGTCCCGAAGGGCTGATGGAGAAGGAACTGGTGCTCGATGTCTCGTTGCGGCTTGGCCGCCTGCTGGAAGGGCGGCTCGGCGCCGACGTCATCTACACCCGCGACGACGATACCTTCATCCCCTTGGAAACCCGCACCGCCATCGCGAATGAAAAGCAGGCCGATCTTTTCATCTCGGTACATGCCAATTCAAGCCCCGATTCGACCGCGCGCGGCGTCGAGACTTACTACCTGAACTTCACTTCCAGCCCGGATGCCCTGGAGGTCGCCGCGCGTGAGAACGCAGTCTCGGAGAAGTCGATTCACGAGCTACAGGATCTGGTAAAGAAGATCACCCTGAAAGAGAAGATCGACGAATCCCGCGAGCTTGCCTCTGACGTGCAGACATCGCTCTACCAGGGGCTGTCGAGCAAAAATCCGTCGCTGCACAATCGCGGGGTGAAGAAAGCGCCGTTCGTCGTGCTTATCGGCGCTAACATGCCGAGCATCCTGGCGGAGATTTCGTTTGTCTCGAACCCTACCGACGAAGAGCGCCTGCAAACGCCCGAGTACCGCCAGAAGATTGCGGAGTCGTTGTACAGGGGCATCGCCAAGTACGTTGGAGGCCTGAGCGGGGTTAAGGTCGCTAGCAAGATGGGCAAAGAAGCGGCAGAATAGACCGCTACTTTCTCTTAAAATCCTTGATAATTGCCACGAAGTTTATGAACCGGGCGAAGCGAAGGTGCTAGCCTTTGTTCGGCGGATGGATTGACTTCGCTGGTTGTGCCTATCCTGAACCCTCGATCTCTGACCTCGCCCTAAGTCAAACGGTTCCGTGCATCCTTTGGGAGGTAATATGCGGAAGCTTTCGATCGCGCTCGCCCTGGGCATGATTGTATTCCTGGTAGGAGGCGCCCAGGCGCAAGCGCGCTCTTGGGGCTTGTACAGTCAATTCGACCTCAACAATCAGTTAGCTATCGACGGAAACCCGTACGCGAATATCGATTCCGGCTGGTTTGACAACACTGGAAAACATGTTGCCGGTAACACTACCTATGTCGCCCAAGAAGGTTATAACTGCAGTGGCTGTGATTTTCATGCCTACTTTTCGTTCGACCTCTCCAGCTTTGGTGGCAATGCGAACACCGCAACCTTCACTGTAGACAACTATGAGATTGCAGGGGCTCCCGGAACCTTGGACTTATACGGCACGAGCCTGTTGCCGAGCGATGTCGATTCCAGCAAAAACTGGAACGATGTTGGCAAGTACAATGCCTTGGTTGAGGGTCCAATGATCGGGAGTATCTCACTCGGTCCTGGCGATTCATACCAGTACGCGACTATTAACCTGAACGCTGATGGACTCGCGTGGCTCGACGCCCATGCCGGAGACGGCGTCGTCATCGGAGTGGACTTTACCCCTGAGCCTGGCAGCTTGCTGTTGCTTGGTACGGGCCTGCTTGGCGGAATCGGCATGCTGCGCCGTAAGCTCTTCTAGGGGGGTCGCCCGCCGTCACCGCTGCGACTGTGGCATACCCGGATTCGAACATTTTGCGCCGCCTCTTGTAGGCGGCACAGCCAGAGCAGCACACGCTAGCTCTTGCGCCTCTAACCCTGCGTATGCCCACTGCGACTTCCGGCCCAGTCTCCACTCATCAGCCGCAAAAGAATCATGATGAGGGGATATTCAGACGCGCGCTGGTAGTCCTGCCGGGCATCGTGGCTGGCGCTGGGGACCTTGATCCTGCCGCGGTGATGACTGCCACAGTTGTAGGGGCGACCTATGGCCTTTCAGCAGCTTGGGTCATCTTTCTGAGCTTTCCCGTCTTGCAGACGGTCCTTGCCGTCTCTGCTCGAATTGGACAACAAACCAGGCGAGGCCTGATTGAGCTGGTTGGAATCCGATACGGTTTCGGAAAAGCCAAGCTCATGGCCCTAGGCATGGTTGTCGTGAACCTCGCCATGGTGGTCGGTGACATCTATGCCGTTTCCGATGCTATGGGCCTGATCCTGGGACAGCGGCGATTCATGTTCATGGCGGCAACCGCTTTTCTGGCCTGGTACTTTCTGGTCTTCAGCAACTACGAAAAAGTAACAAAGAAACTCGGAATGCTGAGCATTGTGCTGCTCGCATACGTCCTTGCAGCTCACCGGGCCACCCCTTCGTATCTGCAACTGGGGAAAGCGGTACTCTTGCCCAGCATCCAGCTCACCTCGGGATACTTCATGGCAGTCGTCGCTTTGTTTGGATCGCTTCTCACGCCCGATGTGATTGTGTGGCAGACAAGCACGAAGCGGGATGTGCGTTCGGGAGTTCCGTTTCATCTGAATGAGTCGAAAGCCGGAACCGCCGTCGCATGTCTGATCTCATTTGCCGTCGTCGTCTGCGCCAGTCGGCTGCACGTCAGTAGTCCGGAGTCCTTGACTACGAGAGTGGCGGCGCAGGCCCTGAACGTGCTGGGCGGAATGGGCCCGGCCCTTTTCTCCCTTGGGATTATTGGCTCAGGACTTGTGGCATTGCCGCTTATTATCGGCTCCCTTTGCTTTAGCGTGGCCGAAGCCTTCGGCTGGCGCGCGCGGCTGAGCGCCGAGCCTTGGGAAGACCAACGATTCTACGCACTCATTTCGTTGATCGTCGTTCTCGCCGTGGTGATTGACTTGTTCGGGATCAACGTGGTCAAGGTGCTTTACTTTTCGCAACTAGTGGCGGGCATTATGACCATCCCGATTCTCTATTACATGTGGAAGCTCGGCGGGGATGCTGAAATCATCGGACCGGTCAATACATTGGGGGAGCGCCGCTGGCTGTTAGGAGCATTAGTAGTCTCAATTCTGGCGAACGTAGCCTTGCTGATAACGCAACTTTGGCCGTAATCGATGGCGATTCAAGCCAAACAGTCCCCCGAAACTTCCTGCAACGCCCGGGAGTCTAATAGGGTAGCCTGTTTAGGAGCGCAGGAAGCGCTGCGCTTTGGATCATTCCACAATTTCATGAAGTGTTTCCGGTATCTGATTCTCGTTGCGGTTGCTTGGTGCGGAGTGGCTTACGCTGCCGACACTGACTTCCTGCCCAAGTCCTTTGCAGGATGGACTCTGACCGGCACGCCCCAGCTTACGCATGATGCCACCGTTGTGGACCGTGCCTACCCCGCGGTGTTGCAGGAATACGGCTTCACCCAGGCGGAGAGCGCAACCTACACTCGTCCCGACGGGCGCAAGCTCACGATCAAGGCGGCATTGTTCAAGGACGCGACCGGCGCCTATGGTGCCTACACCTTTTATCGCCAGCCCGCGATGAAGTCGGAGCAGATCGGAACCAAAGCGGCTTCTGCGAATGAGCGAACCCTGTTCTTCCGTAGTAACGTGCTGGTGGATGCCACCTTCGACCGAGTCACCGGTATGTCGGCCGCTGAGCTTCGCGATCTCGCTGCATCGTTGCCCGCCGCCAAAGGACAGAACGACAACCTTCCCAACCTGCCGCAGTATCTGCCGAAGCAGAACGTGGTGGAGAACTCCGCCCGATACATCATCGGTTCGCAGGCGCTCGCCGCACTGGGTACTCCGCTAACCGCCGAGCAGGTGGATTTTCAGTACGATCCGGAGATCCTTGAGCAGCAATACTCGCTGCCCGATGGTGCCGTTACCCTCATGCTGGTGCAGTATCCCACGCCCCAGATTGCGGGCGAGAGGCTGCGGGCACTCGAGGGTTTGGCGAAAGCTAATCCTGTTGCGTTGGCCCTTCGTCGCACCGGCCCGATGTTGATCGTCGCCAGCGGCACAGTAGATAACAGTGATGCGCGAGCTTTGCTCTCTTCCGTGAACTACGAGGCCGACGTCACGTGGAACGAAGCAACTTCGGTTGCCAAACGCGACAACATCGGCAACCTGATTGTCGGCGTCTTTGCGCCTGATCGGTATTCTCCTGCTCATCATCGCTCATCTTCGGGGTTTTCTTCGGAGGATTTCGGCTGCTGATGAGGCGATTGTTTCCCAACCGGGTATTTGCCCGGCCCGAGAACGTCGAGATCATCCAGCTGCACTTGCGGGAATAAAGGTAACCGTGTAACCTGTTGATTCTAAGTAGATTGTATTCCCTTAAGCCGAAATCTGTGGGTTTTCGGTCATTTCCGATCACCCATACAAGATTCGTAAATCATTGAAAACACAGTGATTTAAGGGACAGAAATTGCTTGACACTCGTTCCCGCTGTACCCTAGTATTTGTTCAGAAAGTTTTGACGGTCTAGCCTCCGTTGGAACTATTCTCCCTTGAAGAGAAGGCCGCCCTGTTGCCGGGTGGCCTTTTCCTTTGTGCCTCCAGACGTCCCATGGCTGCGTTCCAGAATTCCTAAGCACCGCAACAACTTTAGAACCAATTTGTGAATGGCCGGGGAGCGTCATGGTGACGCAACACCGGATCCTGACTCGCGATGAAGGCCAATGCGGTTCTCGCCGATGTTCCACAGAGCGAGCCATGTAGCTCAGGTCGTGCGGCGTCCTCGGCTGTGAATAGACCCAGCTGACGGCGAGAAAAAATTACGGCACAGCCGCGACCGTCGCGAACGAGAGTGATGGGAGACTCAGGTTCTATCGTGCGATCGATGCTGAGCGAGAGCATATGTGATGTCGATGGTTAATCCTGATGGACCGCTGGGCCGTCCTTTAGCCACTCCGCACGAAGCGCTCGGCTTGGAACCGGCGATCCTTCGCGGTACGAGGCCTCCAGCTTTGCCGACGATTCAACCGATGACTCCCAATACCCAGTCGCATTACCGAATACTGGAAAAGCTCGGCGCCGGTGGGATGGGCGTGGTATACAAGGGCGAAGACACCCGGCTGCACCGATTGGTCGCTTTGAAGTTCCTCACCGACGAGGTCGCCGGTGATCCGCAGGCCCTTGGACGTTTCCGCCGCGAGGCGCAAGCCACTTCCTCACTGAATCATCCCAACATTTGTACCGTGTATGACATTAATGAGGATGACGGTCGCGCCTGCATCGTGATGGAGTTGCTGGATGGTGAGCCGCTTAAGCAGCGACTCGCCAGCGGCCCGCTGGAGCTCGACACCCTATTGTCGCTCGGCATAGAGATTGCCGATGCCCTCGATGCGGCGCACTCCCAGGGCATCGTTCATCGGGACATCAAGCCCGCCAACATCTTCATCACCTCACGTGGTCACGCCAAGGTTCTCGACTTCGGCCTGGCGAAGATCACCCGGAGTGCCTCTGCCGCGGACGCCGAGGAGACTCTCGCGGGAGATTGCGACGAGCTGTGCCTGACCCGTCCGGGAATGATGCTGGGGACGATGACGTATATGTCGCCTGAGCAGGTACGCGCCGGCGAGGTCGACGCACGCAGCGACCTATTCTCCTTCGGCACCGTGCTCTATGAAATGGCAACCGGACGGACGCCCTTTGACGGCTCCAGCTCGGGGATGATTTGCGGAGCAATCCTCTATCAGGACCCGCATCCGCTATCGGACCTGAACCCGCAGCCTCCGCAGGCGCTACAAGCGATCATCCATAAGGCGCTGGAAAAAGATCGCAACCTTCGTTATCAGAGCGCGGCCGAGATGCGGAGTGACCTCCAACGACTGCAGCGGAACTCTGCCATGGGCCAAGCGTCGCCGTACCCGGCTGGTTCATGGTCTTGGCCCCGCGCTTGCGGCCGTCCGTTGCGCATTGCCTCTTGTCTCGTACTGCTCACCCTGGGCGGTGTCGCAGCAGGGGTTTACCATTTTTCCCCCCGTCCTAAGCCACTCAACGAGAAGGACACCATCGTTGTAGCCGATTTCGCCAACCGCACCGGCGATCCGGTCTTCGACGACACGTTGAAGACGGCGCTTAGCGTGGCTTTGAATCAATCGCCGTTTCTCAACGTGCTCTCCGACAGCAAGATGGCTGAGACGTTGCGGTTGATGACTCGGCCAGTGAACACGGCGCTCACTCCGGAGGTAGCCCGCGAGGTTTGCCAGCGCGCTGGGAGCAGGGCGTATATTGCCGGCTCGATCTCGCCTCTGGGCAGAGAGTATGTCATTGGGTTGAAGGCGGTGGATTGCCAGAGCGGAGACCTCGTGGCACAGGAGCAGGTCACGGCGCCGGCAAAGGAATTAGTCCTGAACACATTGGGCGAGGCGACCTCGCACCTGCGCAGCAAATTGGGTGAGTCGCTGGCCTCGTTGCAGAAATACGATGTGCCGCTGATGCAGGCCACCACCCCTTCGCTGGAGGCGCTGAAGGCATACAGCCTGGCAAAGAAAACCTTTGACGAGCAGGGGCCCGTCGCCGCGTTGGCGTTTGATCAGCGGGCCGTCCATCTCGATCCGAACTTTGCTATGGGCTACCGCGGCTTGGGGTACGACTATTGGAGCCTCGGAGAACTGGGACGAGCCAGTCAGTACTTCGGCAAGGCGTTTCAATTGCGCAACCATGCCAGCGAACGGGAGAGGCTGCTGATCACCGCCGCCTACTATGCCAACGGCACCGGTGAGTTGGACAAAGCTGCCCGCGCCTATCAGGATTACTCGAGGAGTTATCCGCACGACAACGAGCATCACATTGAGTTGGGTCTGGTCTACGGCGAACAAGGACTATACGACAAGGCCTTGAAGGAAGCTCGCAGCGCCGTCCTGACCAAGCCGAACGACCTGCCGGCGCGCATTAACCTGGCCAACTACGCCATGGCCCTGCAACGCTTCGACCTGGCAGAGCAGAGTATTCACCAGGCGCTGGCGCTCAAAATGGATGCCGGAATGTTTCACAGCGCGCTGTATGGCATGGCGTTTTTGAGGTCCGACCCCGCGGCTATGGAAGAACAGCAAAAGTGGTTTGGGGCACAGCCGGACTATGCCAACTACGGTTTGGCCTTCGCCTCGGACTCGGAGGCGTATTCCGGGCATGTCTCCCGGAGCCGCGAGCTAAATCGGCAAGCGGTGGACTCTGCCGTACACGCCGATCAAAAGGAGAACGGCGCGATCTACTTGGCGAATGTCGCGCTGCAGCAAGCGGCCTATGGCTATGCTGATGATGCTCGACGCTCAGCCAGTGCCGCCCTCAAACTTGCTCCCGCCAGCCCTGGAGCGACGGCGGAAGCCGCGCTTGCCTTCGCGATGGCAGGAGACGCGGCCCAGGCGGAGCGGCTGACCCGGAACCTCAACCAGCTTTATCCCGCGGACGCCCAGATGCAGTCGCTGTGGCTGCCGGCGATTCAAGCGCAAGTGGACTTGGGCAGAAACCAGCCCCTTGCCGCGATCAACCGTATGCAAGCCGCTCTTCCCATCGAGCTAGGCCTGCTGCAGTTCACTAACAATTTTTCCTGTCTTTACCACATCTACCTCCGCGCCGAAGCCTCTCTTGCCGCAGGTCGGGGAGAAGCTGCCACCGTCGAATTCCAGAAAATTCTTGATCATAGTGGGCTGGTTTGGAATTGCTGGACGGGGGCTCTCGCGCATCTGGGCATCGCGCGTGCTTATGTGATCGAGGAGAGAGGTCTGCAGGGTACGCAGCGCGCTGCCGTTGCCAGCAAGGCACGCACCGCTTATGAAGACTTCTTCCGCCTATGGAAGAACGCCGACACCGGTATTCCCATCCTGCGGCAAGCCCAAGCGGAGTACGTGGCGTTGCAATAGCCGTTGTCGTGCTAACCTGCCCTTCGGATGGTTGATAACGCTCGCGTTTACATTGGCACCGCTGGCTGGTCGTACAAAGATTGGGAGGGGATTGTTTATCCGGCGCAACTCAAGAAGTCGCAGCATCCGGTCGAGTACCTGGCGAAGTACATCGATCTGCTGGAGATCAACACCTCGTTCTACGGCCACATCAAGCCGGAATGGGGCAAGCTCTGGAGCCGCATGGCTCGTGCGGTCAATCCCGAGTTCGTCTTTACTGCCAAGCTGAACAAGGCTTTCACCCATTCGCCAATTGCTGTGCTGGAGAGCACGTCGGCCGAGACCATCCGCTCGACCGACGACGACGAGAGGCTGGCGAAAGAGGGGCTGGACTCGATCGCGAATGAGAACATGCTGGGCGCACTGCTGGTGCAGTTTCCTATCTCGTTCAAGAACACCAACCCGAACCGCGACTACCTCGACTCGGTGATCGAGAAGTTCAAGCAGTATCCGCTGGTGGTCGAGGTTCGGCACAACAGTTGGAGCAACGAAGCCACGCTGCGCTACTTCGCAGAGAAGGGCGTCGCCTTCTGCAACATTGATCAGCCGAAGCTGGGCGATGCCATCCGGCCGACCGAGCACGTGACAGCGCCCATCGGCTACGTCCGGCTGCATGGCCGCAACTACGAGCAGTGGTTCGATAGCGACTCGCGCAACGATCGCTACAACTACCTTTACACCGAGCCCGAACTCGAACGCTGGAAGACGCGTATCAATACCATTGCCGAGAAGGCCGGCAAGACTTTCGTCGTCGCCAATAATCATTTCGAGGGCAAAGCCGCGGTCAATGCGTTGCAGCTCAAGAGCATGCTGAAGGGCGGCCGGGTTAAAGTGCCGGAGTTGCTGGTGAAGAGGTACTGGGAGTTGGGCGAGATTGCGGAGAAGACGCCTGGCGTTTAGCCTTTGGCTCTTAGCTGTTGGCCAGAATAAGGACGCTAACAGCAAATAGCCAATAGCAAATAGCCAAGAGCCAAAAGCTGTTTTTCAGCACTTCACCCCGTATCTCCGCATCCCGCCACCAGTTAACCAATCTGTAACGAACCTTTCTCCGTTTGAGACGTATATCCCTCACAGAAGTTGAACCGGTGAGGGCCAAGAGCATTGCCGGACGCAACCCAAAGGAGAAACGTATGAACGCGAACTATAACTGGTTAATGGATAACGTTGCGATCCGCGTCACCCTGAATACGGTGGCGTTTGCGCTCTGGATGGCGGCAACGGTGGGTATCTTGGCAGCCGCTGTGAAACTGTAGCGGCAACAGTCCCTCCCCAGGACTGTAAATGCATGCGTAAGGCGCGCATGCAAAGGCGAATCCCGCTCGTTCTCCGCCGAGCGGGATTTCTCTTTTCTATAAGGTAGTGCCGACCTTTAGGTCGGCGTAAAGGGTACATGCTACGGCTTGGGGCTGTGGTGATCATTTTGCAAATGGCCACCACAGCCCCACTGGTTTAGGTGCCGGCTAACGCGGCGCTGAAGCGCCGCACTACCCGACCCGCTCAATCTTACCGCATTCAGCACCACATCTTTGTCAGGCTTGTCCTGGCGGCCGCGGGAAACCTTGGTGATCTTGTTGACCACGTCCTGCCCTTCGACGACTTCGCCGAAGATGGTGTGCTTGCCTGTAAGCCAGTCGGTGGGAGCGACGGTGATGAAGAACTGCGAGCCGTTAGTGTTCGGGCCGGAATTGGCCATGGCCAGCTTGCCCGCTTTGTCGAACTTGTGCGGCGAGCCCTTGGTCTCATCCTGAAACTGGTAGCCAGGGCCGCCCATGCCGGTGCCTGCCGGATCTCCGCCCTGAACCATGAAGTCAGGAATGACGCGGTGGAAGATGGTCCCGTTGTAGAGGGGTGACTTCTTCTTTTGGCGGTCGCGCGGATCGGTCCATTCGCGAGTGCCTTCGGCAAGTTCAATGAAGTTCTTCACGGTGACAGGCGCGTCCGCTTCGAACAGGCGGACGACGATGGGGCCTTCGCTGGTATCAAAGTGCGCATAAGTGCCGGATTCACGGGCCATGGGAGATCCTTTCGTAGGCAATCAGGATAGAAAACGCAAACCTCAATTGTAGCTGACCGAGCGTTCCCAGAGTTCTCAGCCTTGCTCCGATAGAATGACCATTCAAGACCGACCATATGCCGTCAAACTGGATCTTCTGGGTTGTCTTCAATCTTTCCGTGCTGGCGATGCTGGGCTGGACCTTGGCGTCTTCCATCGCAAAAAGCACGTGGTCGGATTTCGCGAAGCGATGGGCTGGACGGCGGTATGGGTCACGCTCGCCGGCATATTTGCCCTGTCGATTTACTTCTTCGGGCACACCATGGTGGGACACCTGGGCCGTGCCAACTCCGAGCTTTCCCTGGAGTTCCTCACCGGCTACCTGATTGAAGAATCGCTGAGCGTCGACAATCTTTTCGTCTTCCTGCTGATATTCCGTTACTTTCAGGTCCCCAGACATCATCAGCATGCTGTTTTGTTCTGGGGCGTGCTGGGAGCGCTGGTGATGCGCGCTGTGTTCATCCTGGCAGGCATTCAACTGTTGAAGCGCTTCGAATGGATCATTTACATCTTCGGCGCAATCCTGATTTACAGCGGGATCAAGCTGTTCACGCAGAAGGACCAGAAGATTGAGCCCGAGAAGAACATTGTGCTGCGGGCCTTTCGCAAGCTGTTTCCGGTCACGAAGACCTATGAGGGCGACCGAGTTCTTCGTTCGCCATAGCGGAATACTCTATGCGACTCCGTTGGCAGTTGTGCTGATCATCATCGAGACGACGGACCTGCTGTTTGCGGCCGACTCCATCCCCGCTGTCTTGGCGATTACGCGCGAGCCGTTTATCGTATACACGTCAAACGTGTTCGCCATTACTGGGCTTGCGGTCCCTGTACTTCGCGCTTGCAGGGATGATCGAGACCTTCCATCTGCTGCACTACGGCTTGTCACTGATCCTCGATGTTCATCGGCGTGAAGATGCTGGCGTTCGCACTACGTCAAGATTCCGATTGGGATCGCTCTGGGCAGTGGTTGCGGGAGTGTTGCTGGTTTCGATTGTGGCGTCATTGTTGTTTCCCGCGAGGAAACAAGCTCAGCTCGTGACGCACCTATTGGAATCGGATCGAGTCTCCGCAGATGACCGAGTGCTTGTGGAATTTAGCGTCGTTCTTGAGCGGGAAGTCCAGCCGATAGTGCGCGCCGCGGCTTTCTTCGCGGGCCAGCGCCGCGCGCGCGATCAGCAATCCGGTTTCGAGGATGTTCGCAGCTTCCCGCGCCAGGCGGCTGCCCGACTTTGGAGCGCTGCTGTTGTAGCCGGGCGAGTTCTGCGACCACTTGCCGCAGCGAAGTTCCTTCGCGCACCACGCCCGACGTGCTGCCACATGAGCGACTGCACCTGGTGAATAAAGGCTCTCGACGTCGGCGGTATTGCCATTGCTCGACTGGGCTGTCAGCCGGAACTGGCGTACTCGGGTGCGGCGTGCTCGCCTCGTCCTGCATTGCTTCGGCTGCGCGCGCGCCGTAGACCAGACCTTCCAGCAGGGAATTGCTGGCCAGGCGATTGGCTCCGTGCACGCCGGTGCAGGCCACTTCTCCGGCAGCGTAGAGGCCGGGCAATCGAGGTCTGCCCATCGAGATCGGTGCGTACGCCTCCCATGGCGTAGTGCGCCGCAGGCCGAATCGGAATCAACTCGGTGGCGATGTCGATGTTGTACTGCATGCAGGTGGCGTAGATCGTGGGGAAGCGCTTGCGCACGCGGTCGGCATTGAGATGCGTCAGGTCGAGGTAAACGGCGGCGTCGGGCCGACTGCTGCAGCTCCAATTCATGCGCGATGGCGCGGGCGACCACATCGCGCGGCGCGAGCTCCGCCATCTCGTGATACTTCGGCATGAAGCGCTTCAGCTCGATGTTGCGCAGGTAGGCGCCTTCGCCGCGCAGCGCTTCCGAAAGCAGGAACCGCGGAGCGTTCTTCAGATACAGCGCCGTGGGATGGAACTGCACAAACTCCATGTCGCTGATTTCGGCGCCCGCGCGATGCGCCATGGCGACGCCGTCGCCGGTAGCTACAGCGGGATTGGTGGTGTTGCTGTAAACCTGGCCCAGGCCGCCGGTGGCGAGCAGCACGGCGCGCGCGTAGATCTCGTGCAATCTGGCCGTGCCTGGTCGAGCAGGCGAACGCCCTGCAACGCGTGCCGTCGCTCACCAGCAACTCGGTGGTGAATTCGAAATCCCGAAAGGTGATGTTCTTCAGCGCGGCGGCTTTGAGATAGAGCGCGCGGCCAATCTCGCGGCCGGTGGAATCGCCGTGCGCGTGCAGAACGCGGTTGCGGCTGTGCGCGCCTTCGCGGGTGAAGGCGATTTTGCGTTCCGGTGCGATCGAACTCCGTGCCCCACTCGATCAATTCTTCGATGCGAGGCGGCCCTTCTTCGACGAGGATGCGAGCGGCGTCTTCGTTTACCAGGCCGTCGCCGGCTTTCAGTGTGTCTTCCAGGTGAAGGCCGACTTCATCGTCGTCGCTGAGCGCGGCGGCGATTCCCCCCTGGGCATATTGCGTGTTGGACTCGGTCACTTCCCGCTTCGCCAGACAAAGCACGCGGCCGGCGGACGCAAGCTCCACCGAAGCGCGCAACCCCGCGATGCCCGCGCCTACAACGATGAAGTCGGTCTCCGAGGGCAGGTTTTTCATGTTAGAAAGCGTATTTGTTCTACGCTTCTGCTGTCATGGTACCACTCGCAGGTGAGTACTCTTCCGCAACAATAGCGGCTCGTTCTCATATCGGGAAAGCCGCTAAAAGATGCTCGAAAAGCTATCCATTACACTAGTGACTTGATTCGAATTCCCGTCACCACCGCCTCGCGATCGTATGAAGTACTGGTCAACCGCGGCCTGCTTCGCGAAGCTGGGCAGGTAGTCGACCACATTGCGCCTCGGTGTACGCGTATCTGTGTCGTGACATCCAAGCCGATACGCAAACTATGGGGCAAGACGCTCGCGAAGGGTCTTCGTGGGATTTCGGGCAAGGTGCGCTTCTTCGAGATGCCCGATGGCGAGCGAGCCAAGCGTCTTTCGAACCTTGAGAAGCTCGCGGAGAGACTTGGTTGAGCAGGGCGCAGACCGGCAGTCACGTCATCGTCGCTTTGGGTGGAGGGGTAGTTGGCGACGTAGCTGGATTTCTCGCGTCAGTGTTCATGCGCGGAATTCCGGTGATACAGGTCCCTACGACGTTGGTGGCGCAAGTCGATTCCGCGATCGGTGGCAAGACCGGAGTCAATCTCACCAATGGCAAGAATCTTCTGGGCACGTTTCATCAGCCTGCATGTGTGCTGGTCGATCCTGATGTGCTGTCCACGCTTCCCGAACGCGAGTACCGGTCCGGCTTGTTCGAAGCCATGAAGTACGGTGTGATTCGTAAGCCAGATATTTTCGAACTGATGGAGAATCACCGCGATGCGCTGCTTGCCCGGGATGGCGATCTGCTTGAGCAACTCATCACTGACTGCATCCGCGTGAAGGCTGAGGTCGTCAGCAGCGATGAGCGGGAGAGCGGCGAGCGTCGCATTCTTAACTTCGGGCATACCATCGGGCACGCGCTCGAGGCCGAGACTGGATACAAAAGTCTGTTACACGGCGAGGCGGTAGGCTGGGGAATGATCGCTGCTGCAAGCATCGGCGAGGAAACGGGTGTCTCGGACAAAGAATATCGCTCGACGAATAAAAGACATGGTCATCGCCTACGGGCCGCTGCCGAAGCTGAAGGTAAAGCCCAGTCGCATCCTGAAGCGATTGATGAGCGACAAGAAAACCGTCGCCGGCACACCCCATTTTGTTCTTGCGCGGCGGATGGGCGAAGTCGAGATCGCAAACGACGTGCCGAAACGCGTAATACTACGTGCGGTAGACAAACTAAACGACCTTTCTTCGCGCAAATGGTAAACCAGACCAACAAGGCTGAGGATCCGGTCATCGGCGCAGCGCCCGCGGGCTCAGCTGATGAAGCGTCTGCGGCATCTGCGGTTCGCGAGATGTTCAGCTCCATCGCTCCCCGCTACGATCTGCTGAACCACGTACTCTCCATGAACATCGACCGTTTGTGGTGGAACCGCACGGCGCGCACTTTCGTGGATGTCCTCAACCGTCCCAATGCGCAGGTGCTTGATCTTTGCTGCGGGACCGGCGACATGACGTTCGCCCTCTACCGCCATCGCAAGCAGGATTCGATCGAGATCGTGGGAGCGGATTTTTCCCACGCCATGCTGGTACGCGCTCAGCAGAAGTCGGGCGACAGGAAAATTCGCTGGGTCGAAGCCGATGCCCTTCAGCTTCCATTCGGGTCCGGCGGGTTTGACCTGGTTACGGCAGCGTTCGGGTTTCGTAATCTTGCCAACTACAACCGAGGGTTGGCGGAGATTCATCGTGTGCTGAGACCAGGAGGAGAGGTCGGCATTCTGGATTTCGGGGAACCAAAAGGTTTGGTCGGCCAAGTCTACCGCTTCTATTTCCACCGGGTACTGCCCGCCATTGGAACGGTAATCTCGGGCGTCAGCGGTCCTTATAAATATCTGCCGGCGTCAGTACAGCGTTTTCCGGCCCCGGAAGAAATGCTGCAACGTATGCGCGACGCTGGTTTCCGCGACGCCTCCTGGACTCCTTATACCTTTGGCATTG
The DNA here is from genome assembly GCA_963758835.1 of uncultured Acidobacteriaceae bacterium. GTDB lineage: Bacteria > Acidobacteriota > Terriglobia > Terriglobales > Acidobacteriaceae > CAVVDY01. The sequence continues at coordinate 82,149 of CAVWWZ010000020.1, forward strand.
CCGGACTGTACAAGGCCCGGAAGGCCTAATTCTTCGCGAAGGTATCCCGCAGGGCGTCTTCGATGGTGTAGCGAATCACTTCGGGATAGTGCGGCCCAAGGAACTCCTGCAGCCGTGTCGTATCCATGGTGTATGAGCCGATCAGGTAGGGCGAAGCCTCTGGAGGGATAGAGGAAATTCCCAGCTTCCATAGTGCTTGCAGGGCCAGCACAAATGCTGTGCGGTTGGGAGCGCGTTTCACCTGCGCCTGGGCGATCTCGGCACAGCGCTCGAAGGTAAGCGCTTCGCCGCGTCCAGTGACATTAAGGATCGTGACCGGCGGGTCGGTAAGGGGACGATACAGCAAATAGGTTAGCAGCCGCGCCACGTCGTCGACGTGAACGAATTGCACCTTCTTGCCCAGATATTCTTTGCCTCGAGGAAGCATCAGGGGCAGGCGCTTGCCTTCCGCTCGCATGCGGGCCGCTCGCTTGCTCTTGCCTAGCGGCGTACCTCGAAGCACGCCCACCATGTAGTTCTGCATGGTGGCTCCGGCAAAGATGTGAGGCCGCAAGATGTAGACTCGGCAGTCCCCCAGACTCTCGGCCCGGTAGCGAACCACCTCATCACTTTCTTTTTTGTGGACCGCATATGGCAAACCGTAAGCGCCCAGCGGAGCATCTTCCCGCACCGGGCCAGGCGTTTCCGGTCCATAAGCGGAAACACTGCTGGGAAAGACGAAGCGCTTCACACTGCCACCCGTGCGATTGACGATGCTGATGGCCTCCATCAACCGGGCAGTTCCTGCGACGTTGATCTGCCACATCCGTTCCAAGTCGAGCACCCCGCTGCGCTGGGGGTCGAGGATGAACGACAAGTGGATAACAGAGATGGCTTGGGTCTGCCGGAGCAGCTGAGTCAGCTCGGGACAACTCGCCTCGCGCCCCAAGTCGATGGCATGAAACTCAAGCTCGCCGGAAACAAAAGAAGGTGGGCGCACGTCAACGCCCACCACATGAAAATCCGAGAGCAACGGCAGCAGGCGAATTCCGAGATTACCCGAAATGCCCGTGACGAGGACCGTCCTCCTCTGGAGGCTCATTTTTTGGGAGGCTGAGGTGTACTCGAATTGGCTGACGCCTCTGCGCCATTTCCTTGCGACTCAACCGGACCCTGCTGCTGAGGTGAAGCTGCGCCCGTCACAGGCGGCTCCGGCTGTTTTTCAGGACCGAAATAAGCTTCATTCAGCGTCGGCTTCACTGATTCCGAAAGCTCCTGAATCTTGTCTCGCATCATCTGATCGTGCATCGTCTTCGCGATCTGAGCTTTGACTTCGCTGAGCGGTTTCTGTTTTACCGAGACCATTTTGTAGAGATAACCGGCTCCGGTATCGATGAATGCCTGCGAAATTTCGCCCGGCTTCATCTTGAAGACGCTCTCCTGGTCAGGCGGAATCATACCCGGAGTCTGATCTTTCAAATTGACATCGGGAGACGATCCGGTTAAACCCATGCGCGCGAGCGCCTCTTTCTGTAAAGTTGCCGGGTCGGCGCCTTTCATCCACTGCTCGCGTAACTTCACGACGTAAGCCTTCTGCTCCGCTTCGGTCGGCTTGGTCACCTCCGCGGCGGCCGGTTGGCTCGGGATGATGATGCGCTGCAAGTCGGCTTGCTCGAACTTGCTACCGTTCGCTTTGTAATACTCTTCGATCCTCTGATCCGACTGGTTCGTGAACTCATTGGAGTAGTGCTCGTTAAGCGCTTCGACCAGCAGCTGGTTCTTTACGAACTGCAGGATCTCCTGGAAACGGGGCTCATTCTCCAGGCCGAGAGCGCGCGCCTGGTCGGAGAACGCCAGAATCCTTCCATACTGAACGGCGAAGTTGCGCCGGGCGTCGGTTGTCATTCCCGGCTTAACTGAATTAGCCATCTTCTCGAATTGTTCACGGCTGATTGCGGTCACGCATCCGTTCTCGGGGCCGCTCTTGCAGGCGCCAGTCAGGGTAATGACATCGTCGCTGGGCTTGACACTGGCTGCGCTCGGCGGCAATTCCGTGGTTTTGCCTGGCTTAATCGCATGTCCCAGCGGTTTGGCCGGCGTGGCAGCCTCTTGTCCCGCCGCGAAAGGTGCCAGCGCACACGAAAGCGCAATAACAGCAAAAGCTTGAAGTCGCATGATTAGTTCAACCTCCGGAAGAAGAAAACAGGGTAGTCGGTAGTGACCAAAATCGTATCACAGAGCTGCCGAAAGAAGCCAAACACGGGCCTCTAACGAGAGTACACCGCAACATTCAGAGGAATGCTTTCCACTCATCCTCTGTGCCCGGCGGCGTTGTAAAACATTCGCATCCAGATACGCTCTGCCGTTTCTGAGTGGCGCGGAAATCCGTCGCGGTAAATAATCAAGGCAGGATGAGAATTTGAGCAGCACGACGATGCAGCGTGAAAAAAAGGCAGTCGCCCTGAATTCCGTCTGGGCTGCCGTTGGTATTACTGCGCTGAAGATCGTGGTGGGGCTGACCACCGGCAGTTTGGGAATTCTGTCTGAGGCAGCCCATTCCGGCCTCGACCTCGTAGCCGCGGCTATTACATTGTTTTCGGTTCGAGTGTCCGACAAGCCTGCTGATGCCGACCATCAGTACGGACATGGCAAGGTAGAGAATTTCTCGGCCTTCATCGAAACCGGCCTGCTGCTGCTGACCTGTGTCTGGATCGTCTACGAAGCACTGAACCGGCTGTTTTTCCACCATAAGCATATTCGCCCATCGATCTGGGCGTTCCTGGTGATGGGCGCGTCTATCGTGGTTGATATCTGGCGGTCGCGCCGGCTCCGGAGAATCGCAGAGAAGTATGACAGCCAGGCACTGCTGGCCGACGCCCTGCACTTCAGCACCGACGTGTGGTCAAGCTCGGTGGTGGTGCTGGGATTGGCCCTGGTTATGGCCGGCGATCGGTGGTCGATTTCATGGCTGGCCAGGGCTGACCCGATCGCGGCCCTGATAGTCGCCGTCATCGTGGTGCAAGTCAGTTGGAGGCTGGCACGCCAAACTGTCGATGCGCTATTGGACGCGGCTCCCTCTGGCATTCGAGCGCGAATCATCGCTGAGATATATCGGGTTGACGGAGTGCTGGAGGTTGACCGCGTGCGAATCCGGCGAGGTGGGAACAAGTTCTTCGTCGACGTCTCCGTAGCAATGTCGCGAACCGTCACCTTCCAGAAGTCTGAACAGGTATCGACCGAGGTCGCCGAACGCATCCGCCAGCTGCTACCCGGCGCTGACGTAGTGGTGAATGCCGTTGCCCGGGCTGACCGCCGGGAGAGCTTGTTTGATCGCGTACGGGCAGTCGCAACCCGCCACAATCTCAACGTTCATGACGTAAGTGTGCAGGACCTGAGCGGCCGGCTGCATGTCGAACAGCACGTCGAGCTCGACGAGACGCTGAGCCTCAAGGACGCGCATGAACGAGTGACTGAACTGGAAGCCGAAATGAAGCGCGACATGCCCGAGATATCCACCATCCTCACTCATATCGAGAGCGAACCGGCGACCATCGAAACCGGCGATGGCATGGTGCGCGTGCCCAGCTTCGAACGCAAGCTGCAGGGTGTAACCGAGAGCTTTCCTGAAGTCGTGGACATGCACGATCTGGTATTCAAGCGGGTTGGCGGCCGCCTCTATCTTTCATTGCATTGCACCATGAAAGACGATCTGCCGCTTTCGCGCGTTCATGACATTCAAAGCGAGATGGAAGGCCGCTTCCGCCAGGAGATACCGGAACTGTTTCGCGTGCTCATCCATCCCGAGCCGCAAACCGACAATCGAAGATAGGTGAGTAGCGGGAAGGCGATTGCTTCAGAAATAGCCGTGGAGTAAGCTCTTGCAAAAGACGGGAGGGTGGCATGCAACAACAGCGACCAGACGGTTCCTTGAACGCAATGGTTCCCTCTGCTACGAACCCCGTTTCCTCTGGCGAGGGTGTTGAGCGCTTGCGGTACGTTGAGCACCGCGGCAAACGTATCCTGTTGGCCGACGTGAGTGCCTGTACGGATGAGCAATTGCTGGAATGCATCCGGGCCGTTCCGGAATACGTCACCAAGCAGCCCGAGCACTCCGTTCTGCTGCTCGGAGATTTCACCAACACCCACTTCACCAAGGACACAATTGAGAAGTTGAAGATCGCCGCTGTTTTTGATCGTCCACACGTTGCCAAGGCGGCATGGGTGCTCAGCGATAATCTCCACAAGGTCTTGCTGGACTCGATTCGCACCTTCTCAGCCCGCGAGATTGCAGTCTTTGCTACCCGCGAAGAAGCGCTGGACTATCTGGCGAGCTAATCACGCCGCGCCGTCGGAAGCGACCGCGCCCAGTTGGTCTCCGGAATCCTCTTCCGGGACGACTTCCTCTATCGGGTATCCGAGTTCCTTCCAGGCATAGTAGCCGCCCAGCAGCGGACGCACGCCACGAATGCCGTGTCGTCGGAGTTGCAGCGCCACCCGGGCGCTGGTGGCTTCGTTTGGTCAAGTGCAGAAAAGGACGACCTCGCCGTCGCGCGAGATTTCCGTATTGCGAGCCTCCAATTCCTCGGGCGAAATGCGCAGGGCGCCAGGCAGGGTGTGAGGATCGGGAAGCAGGTCGAGAGGATGCCGCAGGTCAATGATCGTCACTCGCTCGCCCATGTCGAGCTGGGTTTTGAGTTCGTGTGGCGAAATGCGGTCGCCTTTCACCTGATTCAGGAATTTCACCCGCTCGTAATAGCGATAGCCGATATAGGCAATGAACGCGCCAACAAAGAGCAGCACTGCCCAGGACCCCAGACGATGTAGGCCCTGGGTTATGCGGCTTATCTGGCCGCTGAAAAAGAATCCCGTAAGGGCGAAGGTTGTCGCCCACAAAACCGCACCGGTAAACGCGAAGGGCGCGAAACGCGCGTAAGGAGTTCCGACCACGGCTGACAGCGGAGCGGCGGCGGTGTTCAGGCCGGGTACAAACTTCGAGAACAACAGGGTTCGCAGCCCAAACTTGGCGAACCGCGCCTCCGTCTGGCGAACGCAGGTGTCAGGCTCGAGCGAGATCTTGCACAGCAGGCGCAAGACTCCCGGCCCGCGGCTTTTGCCAATGTAATACCAGGCCGTGTCGCTGACGAGCGAACCCACCGCCGCCGCCAGGACGATCATGAACAGGCTCATTTGGTGCTGACCGGCGAGGGCGCCGCAGGTTAGTAGCAAGGGCGCGACCGGCACAGGGACACCCGCCTGCTCGGCCATTACCCACACAAAAACCAGCAGGTAGCCGTACTGCAGAACGAATTGGATCGTCTCAGACACAGGAGATTATTTGTTCAGTTTACCCAACTGGATGCCAATAGCTGCGCAAAGTTTCGCAATCACCATAGGAAAGGGATACGAATTCTGGATGCCGAAACGCTTTCGTCTTCAGCTGTTCGCGGTTCGCGCATAAATGAACTCTGCTTCGCTCTGGCGAATAGCCAAGGGCGAACTGCGAAGCGCGCCTTTCGCAGCTCCCCTCACCAGCTCTGTGGCCTCTCGTTGGCGGGCTTTTGCGTCTCTGGTTTTACCGATGTCTCCTCCGGCGGCATCTGGTATGCCGGATTTGGAATGCCCATCAGGTACATGTCAAACCAGCCTACGATATTTTCCAAGCGCTCGATACGATGCCACGGCTGCCCCGACCTCGACAGCTCGTGCGATTCTCCGGGGAAGCGCACCATCACTGTCGGTTTGTGCATGAACTTCAGAGCGCGAAACATCTGCTCACCGCCGCTGGTTGGCGGTGTGCGGTAGTCGGCCTCGCCCAGAATAAACATCATCGGCGTATCAACGCTCTTGATGTACGTGATAGGCGAGCGGTTGACGTAGTCCTGGAAGTCGTCGAACGGCGGCGCTTTGAACCAGTTCGCCTGAAACAGCGTGAAGTCTGCGGTGTACCACCACGAAGCCCAGTCGGAAATGTCGCGCTGAGCAACCGCAGCCTGAAAACGATGTGTGTGGCCCACCGTCCAGTCCGTCAGCAGCCCGCCCCCACTGCCTCCCGTCACCCCGAGCTTCTTCTGGTCGATGTACGCCTTCTTCAGCATCTCGTCCACGCCGATCATCAAGTCTTTGTAATCATCGCCGGGATACTTGTACTGGATGATGTTGCCGAAATCCTGCCCGTAGCTGGTCGACCCGCGCGGATTCGGATACAGCACCACGTATCCCTTGGCTGCCATC
>CAVWWZ010000021.1:0-27256 GCA_963758835.1 uncultured Acidobacteriaceae bacterium
CAGTGTTCATGCGCGGAATTCCGGTGATACAGGTCCCTACGACGTTGGTGGCGCAAGTCGATTCCGCGATCGGTGGCAAGACCGGAGTCAATCTCACCAATGGCAAGAATCTTCTGGGCACGTTTCATCAGCCTGCATGTGTACTGGTCGATCCTGATGTCCTGTCCACGCTTCCCGAACGCGAGTACCGGTCCGGCTTGTTCGAAGCCATGAAGTACGGTGTGATTCGTAAGCCAGATATTTTCGAACTGATGGAGAATCACCGCGATGCGCTGCTTGCCCGGGATGGCGATCTGCTTGAGCAACTCATCACTGAGTGCATCCGCGTGAAGGCTGAGGTCGTCAGCAGCGATGAGAGGGAGAGCGGCGAGCGTCGCATTCTTAACTTCGGGCATACCATTGGGCACGCGCTCGAGGCCGAGACTGGATACAAAAGTCTGTTACACGGCGAGGCGGTAGGCTGGGGAATGATCGCGGCGGCCAGTATCGGCAAGGCGGCGGTCCGGTGTTTCCGACAAGGAAGACCGCACAGCGCATTACAGACAGCGTCAACGCCTACGGGCCGTTACCGAAATTCAAGGTGAAACCCGGTCGCGTTCTCAAGCGGCTCATGAGCGATAAGAAGACAGTTGGTGGAACCCCGCATTTTGTACTAGCTCGCAGCGTGTAGGCGAAGTTGAGATCGTGAACGATGTTCCCAAGCGCGTGATACTGCGCGCGATAGAGAAATTGAACGAGCTTGCTCCGGGGTAATGGCAGACCAGACAAACAAAGCTGAGGATCGGGTCATCGGCGCGGCTCCCGCGGGCGCTGCCGACGAATCGTCTGCAGCGACGGCAGTGCGCGAGATGTTTAGCTCGATCGCTCCCCGCTATGATCTGCTGAACCATGTCCTCTCCATGAACATTGATCGTTTGTGGTGGAACCGCACCGCCCGGACTTTCGCGACGTAATAGGCGCCCGAATGCGCAGGTGCTGGATCTTTGCTGCGGGACGGGTGACATGACATTCGCCCTCCATCGCCATCGCAGGCAGGCACGACAAATCACCGGAGCGATTTCTCCCTGCCATGCTGGTTCGCGCGCGCAAAAGTCCGCCGGCAGAAAAATCCGATGGGTCGAAGCAGACGCCCTGCTGCTTCCATTCCCGCCCGGCGACTTCCACCTGGTCACATCGGCCTTCGGCTTCCGAATCTTGCTAACTATGATCGCGGGCTGGCAGAGATTTACCGTGTACTAAATACGGAGGGCGAGGCCGGCATTCTCGATTTCGGCGAGCCCAAGGGCCTGATCGGCCAACTCTATCGCGTCTACTTCCACCGGGTGCTCCCCGCAATCGGAACGGTGATTTCCGGTGTCCGCGGCCCCTATACATACCTGCCTGCCTCCGTGCTGCGCTTCCCGCCTCCGGAAGAGATGCTGCAGCGAATGCGCGATGCGGGCTTCCGCGAAGTCACATGGACGCCTTATACCTCGGCATTGGGGGGCTGAATCGAGCCCCGAAGCCTAATTCTGCGCAAAGCTGTCCCGCAACGCATCCTCGATGGTGTATCGAATCACTTCTGGATATGCGGCCCGAGAAACGTTTGGAGCCGAGTGGTATCCATGGTGTACGAGCCGATGAGATAGGGCGCGGACGCAGGGGGGATCGAGGAAATTCCCAGTTTCCAAAGTACTCGCAGCGCCGGCGCAAATGCTGCCCGATTGGGAGCCCGTTTCACCTGCGCCTGCGCGATTTCCGCACAGCGTTCCACAGAAATGGGGTCTCCGCGACCGGCGACGTTGAAAATACTTAAGAGACGGATCGCTGCTTGTTCGGTTCAAAAGTAAATACCCCAGCAACCTTGCCATGTCGTCCACATGTACGCGACTTGCAGCCGATTCTTATCCAGGTACTTCTTACCGCGAGGCAGCAACCAGGGCATCCGCTTGCCCGCTGCTCGCATACGCGCAGCGCGCTTGCTGTTGCCAAGAACAGTTCCGCGTAAAGACCTCCCACCATGTAATTCTGCACGCTTGCGCCTGCGAAAATGTGAGGGCGCGCCATGTAGACTCGGCAGTCGCCCAGGCTCTCGGCCCGGTAGCGAACGACCTCGTCGCACTCCCGCTTAACGGCGTAGGGCAGCGTGTGAGCACGCAGCGGGGCCTCCTCTTTGACCGGACCGGGCGGTTTCCGGACCATACACGGCGACACTGCTGGGAAAGATGAACTGCCCAACTTGGCCGCCGGTACGGTTGACCACGCTTATGGCTTCCATCACACGAGAGCTGTGCCGGCGACATTAATCTGCCACATCCGTTCAAAGATCGAGAACGCCGCTGCGCTGGGGGTCGAGGATGAACGACAAGTGGATAACAGAGATGGCTTGGGTCTGCCGGAGCAGCTGAGTCAGCTCGGGACAACTCGCCTCGCGCCCCAAGTCGATGGCATGAAACTCAAGCTCGCCGGAAACAAAAGAAGGTGGGCGCACGTCAACGCCCACCACATGAAAATCCGAGAGCAACGGCAGCAGGCGAATTCCGAGATTACCCGAAATGCCCGTGACGAGGACCGTCCTCCTCTGGAGGCTCATTTTTTGGGAGGCTGAGGTGTACTCGAATTGGCTGACGCCTCTGCGCCATTTCCTTGCGACTCAACCGGACCCTGCTGCTGAGGTGAAGCTGCGCCCGTCACAGGCGGCTCCGGCTGTTTTTCAGGACCGAAATAAGCTTCATTCAGCGTCGGCTTCACTGATTCCGAAAGCTCCTGAATCTTGTCTCGCATCATCTGATCGTGCATCGTCTTCGCGATCTGAGCTTTGACTTCGCTGAGCGGTTTCTGTTTTACCGAGACCATTTTGTAGAGATAACCGGCTCCGGTATCGATGAATGCCTGCGAAATTTCGCCCGGCTTCATCTTGAAGACGCTCTCCTGGTCAGGCGGAATCATACCCGGAGTCTGATCTTTCAAATTGACATCGGGAGACGATCCGGTTAAACCCATGCGCGCGAGCGCCTCTTTCTGTAAAGTTGCCGGGTCGGCGCCTTTCATCCACTGCTCGCGTAACTTCACGACGTAAGCCTTCTGCTCCGCTTCGGTCGGCTTGGTCACCTCCGCGGCGGCCGGTTGGCTCGGGATGATGATGCGCTGCAAGTCGGCTTGCTCGAACTTGCTACCGTTCGCTTTGTAATACTCTTCGATCCTCTGATCCGACTGGTTCGTGAACTCATTGGAGTAGTGCTCGTTAAGCGCTTCGACCAGCAGCTGGTTCTTTACGAACTGCAGGATCTCCTGGAAACGGGGCTCATTCTCCAGGCCGAGAGCGCGCGCCTGGTCGGAGAACGCCAGAATCCTTCCATACTGAACGGCGAAGTTGCGCCGGGCGTCGGTTGTCATTCCCGGCTTAACTGAATTAGCCATCTTCTCGAATTGTTCACGGCTGATTGCGGTCACGCATCCGTTCTCGGGGCCGCTCTTGCAGGCGCCAGTCAGGGTAATGACATCGTCGCTGGGCTTGACACTGGCTGCGCTCGGCGGCAATTCCGTGGTTTTGCCTGGCTTAATCGCATGTCCCAGCGGTTTGGCCGGCGTGGCAGCCTCTTGTCCCGCCGCGAAAGGTGCCAGCGCACACGAAAGCGCAATAACGGCAAAAACTTGAAGTCGCATGAAGTTTAACCTCCGGAAGAAGAAAACAGGGTAGTAGGTAGTTCCGAAAATCGTACCACAGAGTTGCCGGGACAAGCCAAACATCGCCCTGACGACACCTACTACTTCTCGCGGACAGGGCCGCCTCCGTTTCCGATTGGCGCGGAAATCATTGGCGGTCAATAATCATGGCAGGGTGCGAACGTGAACGGCACGACCATGCAGCGCGAGAAGAAGGCGGTGGCCCTGAATTCCGTCGGGGCAGCTATCGGCATTACCACACTGAAGATTGTGGTAGGCCTGACAACCGGAAGCTTAGGTATCTTGTCCGAGGCGGCCACTCAGGCCTTGACCTGGTTGCCGCCGTGATTACCTTTTCTCGGTTCGCGTCTCCGACAAGCCGGCTGATGCCGATCATCAGTACGGACACGGGAAAGTAGAGAATTTCTCCGCCTTCATCGAAACCGGCCTGCTGCTGCTGACCTGCCTCTGGATTGTCTACGAAGCGCTGCGAAGGCTCTTTTTTCACGAAGCGCATATCCATCCATCTGTGTGGGGCTTCGTGGTCATGGGTGTTTCGATCGTGGTCGACATTTGGCGGTCGCGCCGGCTGCGGCGAATCGCGAGAAGTATGACAGTCAGGCCCTGCTGGCCGACGCCTTACACTTCAGCACCGACGTATGGTCGAGTTCGGTCGTCATCCTGGGATTGGCGCTGGTGATGGCCGGTGAGCGCTGGTCGATCCCCTGGCTGGCCAAGGCTGATCCGATCGCTGCGCTTTTCGTCGCCGTCATCGTAGTGCAAGTCAGTTGGAGACTGGCGCGTCAAACCATTGACGCTTGCTGGATGCTGCGCCCTCCGGAATTCGCAGCCGCATTATCGCGGAGCTCTATCAAGTGGACGGAGTCCTTGAAGTCGACTGGGTGCGCATCCGGCGTGGTGGAAGCAGGTACTTTGTCGACGTTTCGGTAGCCATGTCGCGAACTGTGACCTTCCAGAAGTCCGAACAGGTATCGACCGAGGTGGCGGAACGCATTCGCGAGCTGTTGCCGGGAGCTGATGTGGTTGTGAACGCTGTCGCCCGGGCTGACCGTCGCGAAAGCCTCTTCGACAAGGTTCGGGCGGTCGCCACCCGGCACAATCTCAACGTTCATGACATCAGCGTGCAGGACCTGAGCGGCCGCCTGCACGTCGAGCAGCATGTCGAACTCGACGAAACGCTGACCCTTAAAGACGCCCACGAGCGGGTGACTGAACTCGAAGCCGAGATGAAGCACGATATGCCCGAGATCTCCACCATCCTCACGCACATTGAAAGCGAGCCGGCCAGGATCGAGACCGGGGATGGCGTGGTGCGCGTTCCCAGCTTTGAGCGCAAGCTCCAGGGCGTGAGCGAGGACTTTCCGGAAGTCGTTGACATGCACGATCTGGTTTTCAAGCGCATTGAAGGACGGCTGTACTGTCGCTGCATTGCACCATGAAAGACGATCTGCCGCTCGCGCGCGTGCATGACATCCAGAGCGAAATGGAAGGCCGCTTCCGTCAGGAGATACCGGAACTGTTTCGCGTTCTCATCCATCCCGAGCCGCAAACCGACAATCGAAGATAAGAGAGTAGCTGAAGGCGATTGCGTCACCGAAGGCTCTGGAGTAAGCTCTCTCCACTCGCCAGGAGGGCGGAATGCAGCAACAGCGACAACGTCCCCAAGAACTCGGCCCCCTCTGCCACGAACCCATCCGGCCAGAATGTGGAGCGGCTACGGTACGTCGAGCATCGCGGCAAGCGTATTCTGCTGGCCGATGTCAGTGCCTGTACCGACGAGCAGTTGCCGGAATGCATCAAGGCTGTTCCGGAGTACGTCACGAAGCTGCCCGAGCATTCGGTTTTGCTCCTGGGAGATTTCACCGGCACGCACTTCACGAAAGAGACGATTGAGCAACTGAAGATCGCTGCCGTCTTCGATCGTCCTCACGTTGCCAGGGCGGCATGGGTCCTTAACCACAATCTGCACGAGGTACTGTTGGAATCGATTCGCAACTTCTCTGGCCGCGAGATTGCGGTCTTTGCTACCCGCGAGGAAGCGCTGGATTACCTGGCGAGCAGATCACGCGGCCCCGTCGGCGACGGCGCCCAATTGTTCTCCCGATACATCTTCGGCGAGTACCTCGTCCACAGCGTATCCAGTTCCTTCCACGCGTAGTAGCCGCCCAGCAGCGGATGCACACCACGAATGCCGTGTCTTCGGAGTTGCAGCGCCACACGGGCGCTGGTGGCTTCGTTTGGTCAAGTGCAGAAGAGGACGATCTCGCCGCTCCCGCGAGATTTCCGTATTGCGAGCTTCCAAATCGTCGGGCGAAATGCGCAGGCGCCCGGCAGGGTGTGAGGATCGGGCAGCAGGTCGAGCGGGTGCCGCAGGTCGATGATCGTCATCGCTCGCCCAAGTCAAGCTGGGTTTTGAGTTCCTGGGGCGTGATGCGGTCGCCCTTCACCTGATTCAGGAATTTCACCCGCTCGTAATAGCGGTAGCCGATATACGCGATGAATGCGCCAACAAACAGCAGCAGTGCCCAGGATCCCAGGCGCTGCAGGCCCTGCGTGATCCGGCTGATCTGGTTGCTGAAAGAAGAATCCGGTAAGCGCGAAGGTCGCTGCCCACAACACCGCGCCGGTGAAAGCGAATGGCGCGAAACGCGGCGTAAGGAGTTCCCACCACAGCCGACAACGGAGCGGCCGCGGTGTTCAGGCCGGGTACAAACTTCGAGAACAACAGGGTTCGCAATCCAAACTTGGCGAACTTCGCCTCCGTCTGGCGAACGCAGGTGTCAGGCTCGAGCGAGATCTTGCAGAGCAGGCGCAAGACTCCCGGCCCGCGCCGCTTTGCCAACGTAATACCAGGCCGAGTCGCTGAGCAGCGAGCGCTACCGCCGCCGCCAGTATGGTCATGAACAGGCTCATCTGGTGCTGGCCGGCCAGGGCGCCGCACGTTAGCAGCAGAGGGCGCGACCGGCACAGGGACAGCCCGCCTGTTCGGCCATGACCCACACAAAAACCAGCAGGTACCCGTACTGCAGAACGAATTGGATGGTCTCAGACAAGGAGAGTTATTTGCCCAGCATCACCACAAGTGGATGCCTATAGCTGCGCAAAGTTTCGCAATCACAAAGGAAAGGGATACGAATTCTGGATCCGAACGCTTTCGTCTTCAGCTGTTCGCCGTTCGCGCATAAATGTAACTCTGCTTCGCTCTGGCGAATAGCCAAGGACGAACTGCGAAGCGCGCCTTACGCAGCTCCCCTCACCAGCTCTGTGGCCTCTCGTTCGGCGGGCTTTTGCGTCTCTGGTTTTACCGATGTTTCCTCCGGCGGCATCTGGTATGCCGGGTTTGGAATGCCCATCAGGTACATGTCGAACCAGCCAACGATATTCTCCAGCCGCTCGATGCGATGCCACGGCTGTCCCGAACGCGACAGCTCATGCGATTCGCCGGGGAAGCGCACCATCACCGTCGGCTTGTGCATGAACTTCAGAGCGCGAAACATCTGCTCGCCGCCGCTGGTTGGAGGCGTGCGGTAGTCGGCTTCGCCCAGGATGAACATCATCGGCGTATCGACGTTCTTGATGTAGGTAATGGGCGAGCGGTTGACGTAATCCTGGAAGTCGTCGAACGGCGGCGCCTTGAACCAGTTCGGCTGGAACAGCGTGAAGTCGGCGGTGTACCACCACGAAGCCCAGTCGGCGATGTCGCGCTGCGCAACCGCCGCCTGAAAGCGATGGGTGTGGCCGACCGTCCAGTCGGTCAGCAGCCCGCCGCCACTGCCTCCGGTCACGCCGAGCTTCTTCTGGATCGATGTACCGCGCTTCTTCAGCATCTCATCCACGCCGATCATCAGGTCTTTGTAATCGTCGCCGGGATACTTGTACTGGATGATGTTGCCGAAATCCTGCCCGTAGCTGGTGAGCCGCGCGGATTGGGATACAGCACCACGTATCCCTTGGCCGCCATCCACTGGAACTCGTGATCGAACACCCAGCCATACGCCGAGTGCGGACCGCCGTGAATGTTGAGGATCAGCGGATACTTCTTCTTCGGATCGAAGTCAGGCGGCTTCTGAATCCACGCCTGGATCTTCTTGCCATCGAAGCTGGTGTACCACATCTCCTCGGGCTGGGTGAGATTGAGTTCGCTGAGCAGCGGACCGTTCAGATTGGTGATCTGGCGTTGTGAACCGTCCTGATTGAGCACGAAAAGTTCGTCGATCATGGTCGGCGTCGAGACGTTCATCACCATGACCTTGCCGTCGTCGGTAGCCGTGAACTGCTCGACTGCCTGATCGCCACGCGAGAGCTCCGTCACCTTGCCCGTCCTGGCATCGATGCTGACAAGAATGGCGCGGCCCTCCCTGGCGACTACGTCGAGCAGATGCGACCCATCTTTCGACCATGCTGGTGTAAGGCCGCCAGCGGCACGCGGCGCGCGGTTGTCGCCGCCCACGCCGCTGTTGATGTCGTAGTCGTAGTCGGCGGTGAGATTCTTGGCGACTGCGCCCGGAGTGAGCTCAAGCGTCCACAAATCCGGCTCGGCGTAGGAGCGCACCGGACTCTCCACGGCGCCGACAAACGCCACCCGCTTCCCGTCGGGCGAGAGCGCCATGTCGCTAACACCTCCCAGCAGTCCGCCAAGCTTTACCTTAGTAATGAGATCGACCGGGCCGCCATTTGCAGGAACCGAGAGAATGTCGGCCTGCGGCAACTCGTAGTAGGGCTCGATCACCCGGTTGGCATGAAAAATGATGCGGCTGCTGTCAGGAGTGAAGCTGGGTTCCTGCTCGTCGAACTCGCCCGTAGTCAGTTGCTTCGGCGTGCTCTTAGCTTCGCTGGATGAGGGCACATCGACGATCCAAAGATGGCGGTGATGCTTGGGATCGAGATAGCCCCCGCCATTGAAGCGATAGACGGCGCGGGTGATGACTCGCACGTCGCTCTCGTGCTCGGGCTCGCCGCCCGCATCCTTCTTCGGCTTCTTCGCGAAGTCGTCGGGATTGGCGTCACACAGGAACGCGATGCGTTTGCCGTCGGGCGACCATACCGGATCGCCTACCCCACGCGGCATGTCGGTGATGGTCCAGGCTTCGCCACCGCCGAGCGAGAGCAGTGCGAGCTGCGAAGCGGGAGGTTTCCCGTCCTTCGGGGGTTCGCCACTGCCACGCACAAAAACGATCCACTTGCCGTCAGGAGACCAGCGCGGGTCCGAATCATGCTTGCCGTTCGTCAGGCGTCTGGGTGCCGACTGACCGCTCGTAGCAACCGTCCACAGCGAGGTGTCATACCCATCTTTCTTGTCGTTGACGTTGACCCTGACGAAGACGACCTGCGATCCGTCAGGCGAAACCTGCGGATCGCCGATCCACTGAAAGCGGAACAGGTCTTTTTCAGTGATCGGGCGCTTGGTTTGGGCTGAAATCAAAGGAACAAACAAGAGTAGTGACAGGAATAGCCAACAGGTTCGGCGCAATGCGAAGTACCTCGACGAGAATGTAGCGTCCTTTATATCTGCCGGGCTTTACGGTTGTCGAGAGAGGGCTTGCGCGCCCGTCATATACTGTTTTCTCTCGGAGAGCCAGCTCGCGGCTGTCGTCGACAAATGCCAGGAGATGAGGGTGTGAACGTCAATCTCGGATCCGAGCACCTGAATCCTGCGACCGCGCTGAAAACCGCGATCTCGAAGGCGGCGAAGATAGCCGTGGAACCCGAGCCTCGGTGGCCAGGGCTTCTTGCGCTTATGGCCGGTGCCTGCCTGCACTTTGCCCTGCCCTCTCGTTTGTCGGTCGGACCAGACTGGGCGCTGCCAACTTTGATGGCGCTATTAGTGATTCCCATTACGGCCTGGCACCGGCGCGGCTTCTACAAGCTCGCTCGCGCACTCACGTTCGTTGCCACAGGTGCGCTCACGCTGGCCCTCATTGTGTCTCTGGCGTTGCTGATCAAAGGCCTGCCCAGTCACCGGGACACTCCCGAATCGCTGCTTCACTCTGCCAGCGTGTTGTGGATCACGAACATCCTGGTCTTCGCGCTCTGGTATTGGAAGCTGGATGCAGGCGGCCCCGTCGGGCGCGACAACCGTCAGGGGCCGGTGGACAGCTCCTTCTTGTTTCCCCAGTTGTGCAGGCAGCCACCCGATCCAAACTGGTCGCCCGAGTTCCTTGACTACCTGTTTGTGGCTTTCAATACCAGCACCGCCTTCTCCCCAACCGACACAGCCGTCTTGGACCATTGGGCCAAGATCCTGACCATGCTGCAGTCGATCATCTCTCTCTCGGTGCTGGTCGTGCTGGCGGCGCGCGCCATCAACGTGCTGTGATCAGGCTGTTGGTTTGTCCCTTGGCGGCTCGAAGGCGAAGAAGTCGTGATGGAAGCGCTGCGCATATTCCTGTATCAGCTGCTCAATGCGGGCCGAATCCTTTGACCTCACGATCAATCCCACGTGATGGGGCTTGTCGTTCATGCGCCATACAATCTCAGGATCGTTGTAGGCCGAGGTGTCGGGCCATTCCTGGCGGGCGAGTGAGATAAGCAGTCCGGCGTAGTCGTTGCGCAGCGGCGTGACCGCATACGGCATGTCTCCCCCGGCGACTTCTACTTTCGCCCATTCCGCCCACAAGTTAAGCCCAGTCGCCGCTTCGACCAACTCTGCAATATGCGCGCCGCCAACGCGTGCCGATGTCTCCAAGAAGTACAGGCGGCCATCGCGACCACGTATGAACTCGCTGTGTGAAGCACCGCGCAACAAGCCGAAGGCCTTCAGCACCTGATCGTTCAGCGAGCGCAGAGGCCGCTCTTCGTCCGATCCCGGAGCCAGCGTTCGCGTAGTGAACACGTCGCCACTCTGCGAGACCTCCATCGGCGGCCGCCCATACTTGCTGGCAACAGAGAGCAGCACCTGCTTTTCATAAGTAATGGTGTCGACGTGATAGATGTCGCCGGGCACAAACTGCTCCAGCAGATAAAACGATTGCTGATCTCCGAGGTTGTGCACCGCCTCCCATAATTCCGCAGAGCTGTGCAGCTTCTTCATGCCGATGGATCCGGCAATTGACCGCGGCTTCAATATCCACGGCGGCGGAACGCGCTCCATGAAGTCGTTGAGCTTGCGATGATTCAGCACGTGGAGGAACGCGGGCACCGGCAGTCCCTCGGCCGCAGCTCGCGTTCGCATCGCCAGCTTGTCGCGGAAATAGCGCGCGCTGGTCTGGCCCATTCCCGGAACGCGCAGGTGCTCACGCAGGATCGCCGCCGTTTCCACGTCAAACTCGTCGAGGGCTACGATGCGGTCGATATTCTCCGTCTTCGCCACATGACTGATGCCAAGCATTACGTCATTGATGTTCCAGGCTTTCTCGACATCGGGAACGTAGAAGATTTCATCGATGCTCTCTCGCGACCAGGCGGCATGTTCCAGGCTGTGCGAGGTCACCAGCAGCACGCGGCAGCCCTGGCGGCGGCACTCCCCCAGGAATTCATTCCCTTTGAAGTAGCTCGCCAGGCAGACTATCGTGACTTTCGGCGCAGTTCCAGAATCTGGTGAAGGGGATGACATCGCAGCCTCCAGCGCTTCGCGGTGTTGCAACAAGGTAACAGACGAAGCGGTAGTGGGTCAGTTTGAATGTGGATGCGCGTCCTTTCGCACATCTCCACGTTTGGTTGGGGGTTGGCGAAGGGACTTCTTTCGCCCGTCGACGCGAACCCGCACCCCTTGGCTCCGTTGCCGGCTCGCTCGAGGTCACCGTCAAACTGAAGCCTCTACCGACGAAGCTGCTGGATTCTGTACAATTTAGAGCTTGCGAACGTCGCTACCCCCGGTGCCGGTTTCGCGTCGAGTGCCGAGTTGTCCGATTGTGCGCCCGCTCGCCTGTACTGCTCGACTGACGAAGCAGTTTGCCGATGTGAATAAGCAGAAGACAACGAAGACTGGGCGATGACGAACGCTCTGAAGGAAGGTCGCTGTGCCTGAATTGAGGAAGGACCCAATCGTGGGGCGGTGGGTCATCATCTCCACCGACCGTGCCAAGCGTCCCGCGGACTTTGTGCGCGAGCCGGTGACGAAAAAGGGTGGATTCTGCCCGTTTTGCGCCGGAAATGAGAACAAGACGCCGTCGGAAGTTCTGGCGTACCGGCCTAACGGCGCCGGACGCGATGGTTCCGGATGGACGGTTCGCGTCGTTCCCAACAAGTTCCCAGCCTTGGGAATTGAAGGCAACCTCACCCGGCAAGCCGAAGGCATGTTCGACAAAATGAATGGCATTGGCGCGCACGAGGTCATAGTCGAAACCCCCGAGCACGATGTCAGCCTCGCCGACCTGTCGGAGAAGCGCATTGAGGACGTTCTCTGGGCGTATCGCGACCGCATCCTCGACCTGAAGAAGGACAAGCGCTTCAAGTACATTCTCATCTTCAAGAATCACGGCACAGCGGCCGGAGCCACGCTCGAGCACTCGCATGGCCAACTGATCGCTCTACCCATCGTGCCCAAGCACGTGCTGGAGGAGATGGAGGGCGCCAAGCAGTACTACATATATAAAGAACGCTGTGTCTTTTGCGATATCGTTCGCCAGGAGACTGAGAACGGCATCCGTGTGGTGGGCGAGAACGAAAACTTTCTTACCCTTGCTCCCTACGCGCCCCGTTTTCCCTTTGAAACCTGGATATT
The DNA here is from genome assembly GCA_963758835.1 of uncultured Acidobacteriaceae bacterium. Lineage (GTDB taxonomy): Bacteria > Acidobacteriota > Terriglobia > Terriglobales > Acidobacteriaceae > CAVVDY01. The sequence goes on from CAVWWZ010000021.1 coordinate 12,329, forward strand.
ACCGAAGAAACATGAGTCGGCTTTCGAGAACTCTTCCTCGCAGGTGTACGAGGCACTGGCCAAATCGTTGAAGAACCTTTTGACGCGGGCTGATCAGGTGCTCGACGCTCCGTCGTACAACCTGGTTATCCACACCGCTCCGGTTCAGGAACCGGCCCTGGACCACTACCACTGGCATATCGAGTTCATGCCGCGACTTACCAAGACCGCTGGCTTTGAGTGGGGAACCGGTTTTTACCAGAATCCCACTCCTCCTGAAGAGGCCGCCAAATACCTGCGCGAAGCGAAGGTGGAGAAGCGGGAAGTCGTAGGAGTGTAGCTGAAGAATGTGCAAAGGCCCGACCTTGCGGCCGGGCCTTTCGCTTTTGCCAACTGCTAATTGCTGCTTTTTTTTACCAGATCGTCAGTGTGCCCTTATCAATCCACTCGTGATATCCGGCGCCGGTTGCGTTTACGTCAAGTTGCCACTGTATGCCGACGTTGTCGCTCCATCCCGTTCTCGCGGCGTTGCCGACAATGTTGAGAGTGTACGATTTGCCATCCACGACCAGCACCTTGTAGGTGTATTTGTGGGCGTTGGTATCGGTAGTGATGTACCACTGGATGTGGTGCCAGGTCGAGGGGCTGAAGGCGTGGCAAGGCACCGAGGTACCATACCAGTGGTTGGAAGCCATGTCCCACGTGTCCCACACGCCGCGTCCGATGTCGCACTGCGTGCCCAGCATGTAGTTCCATCCGCCTACAAACTGATAGGCCTCCTGCTCCAAAGCCTGCGACGCCCAAGTGGAGGTTTCATCGACATAGAGGTAATAATCGATAAGAAAATTGCGTTGTGAGTTGTTGGCCCCAAGCCCATGCCAGAACAGCGCGTTGGCCCAAACTCCGGAGTTGTATAGCTCCGTGCTGCGTCCGGTGAGCGACGGGCTCCCCTGGTTCTGCGCCATCCAGTAGGTGCCTTTGCCGCTGCCGCCGGCACAGCCTGGGTCATGGCAAGAGTTCCAGGATCCGCCGGTGTGAACGTTACTGAAGACCTTCGCCCACGGCGGAGGAGTCGGTAAGCCGTTGTTGTTGCCACCAGTGACCGTGATCGTCTCCCACACATCACCCCATCGTCCCAAGGAGTCCCAGGCGCGAACCACCAGTTGATGGTTGCCTTGAGCGACGTTAATCTGTGTGTCGATCGAGCTCGTCCCCGCCTGGTAGGTCACCTGGCCGTCAATGTACACCACCCAGCCAGTAATCTTCTGATCGCTGGTTGCAGTGGCCGCTACATGTACCGGACTGGATCCGCTGAAATTGTTGACGGGCGAAGAGACCTTCACCGTGACTGCCGATGCCAGTGTTGCGGCACCGAATAGGAATGAAGCCCAGATTAAGATACCCCGAAGAATCATCGTCCCTCCTTAAAGCCCGGAGAGTACGGAGGCATCTACTCTGGAACAATTGGCATGAATGCTTAGTACGGGAATTTAGAACTAGGCAGTACTACTGTTGGCGAAAGATGTACCGGCGTCGATTTAACGAGACAAACACCTGAGTAACAAATACAGGGGTTACTCGTGGCGGTCCTGATATTCCTCGTACCACGCCATCTGAATGGCTTCCAGCTTCGATTCGTTCGACGTTTTGGCGTCGTCGACGAATGTTGGAAGCTCGGTGACGTAGCGATGCAGATCGGTAAAACGCACTTCCAGCGGATTCACATCGGGATATTTGTCGGCCAACGCAATGCCCAAATCTTCAGCGTCATCCCAGCGTAATTCAGCAGCCATCATCTCCTCGTATTAGCAATAGCTAACTAGCGGCCGGCTGCTTACAAAGCATCCGCGGATGTACCGATGCCAAGCGCCGATCAGCTCAAGATGCTCAATGCCGATGATGGCTTGTCGCCTCTGAAACGTAATTCCGGTTCCAGGCCGGAATTTCGACCACGACTTCGCCCGGCTTCTCGATGACCGACTGGCATCCCAGCCGCGACTCGAGTTGCAGATCGGCAGCCATGTCGAGACGGTCGGCTTCATCGTCTTCCATCTCGTTGAAGCAGTTCTTTGCCCTTCTTCACCACAACGTGACAAGTGGTGCAGGCGCAGTTGCCGCCGCAGGCGTGATCCAGGTGAACGCCGAAGTTCATCGCCACGTCGAGAATCGACTCCGGCTTGCCGTGTCCTGGTACGGCAGCTTGCCATGCTCGAACTCGAAGGTCTTGTTATCGGGAAGGAAGGTGACCCGGACCGTGTTCGGTCCGGGCGCTTCTACCGTGGCAGCTCCGCTGCCTTGGGTTTTTTCGTCTGCCATAAATGTCTCTAACTCTCTCGATCTTCTGATCTCCGCCTGCGCGATCGGATGCGGCGACTGCCGGTCCTTCGCCGACATCGGCGTTGTCCATGGTCTTGCCCTTAAGCGCCGCGCCCACGGCGGAATCCATCATCAGTTCGGCCAGGCGCATGGTGCCCTGGTTCAGCGCATCGATCGCGGTCGCGAATCGCCTGATAGTCGTCTTCCTGCATCACCGCGCGCAGTGCCGTCTCCATCTTGCCGATGTTGCTGCGCTCCTGCGACGTCAGCTGCTCCCACGCCGGATTCTTGCGGCCCTTTTCCAGCGCCGTCAGAATCGTCTCCGCTTCGTTGCGCGCCTCGATCACCTGGCGCTGCCGGAAATCTTCTTCGGCGTTGTCGAACGACTCGAGAATCATGTTCTCGACCTGCTCGTCGGTCAGGCCGTAGCTGGGCTGCACTTCGATCTCGGCTTCCTTGCCGCTGCGCTGCTCGCGCGCGGAGACGTGCAGGATGCCGTTGGCGTCGATCAGGAATTTCACCTCGATGCGCGGCAGCCCGGCCGGCATCGGCGGAATGCCCTTCAGGTCGAAGCGCGCCAGCGAGCGGCAGTCCTTCGCCAGTTCGCGCTCGCCCTGCAGACATGGATGGCGACGTTGGTCTGGCCTTCGACGCCGGTGGTGAAGTGCTCGGTCGCCGACGCCGGAATGGTCGAGTTGCGATGAATGATCTTGGCCACCACCGCCGCCGAGCGCCTCGATGCCGAGCGACAGCGGCGTCACGTCGAGCAGCAGCATGTCCTTGGTCGCTTCCGAGCCGCCGGCGAGAATGTTGGCCTGCACCGCCGCGCCCAGCGCGACGACTTCGTCGGGATTCAGGTCGCTGTGCGGCTTGCGCTGGAAGAGTCTCTTCGACCAGCTTGCGCACCAGCGGGATGCGCGTCGAGCCGCCGACCAGCACGGCTTCGTCGATCTGCTGGACGGTGAGGCCGGCATCTTTCATCGCCTGCTTCACCGGCCCGACGGTGCGATCGATGACCGGCTGGATCAGCTGCTCGAACTGCTCGCGCGTGATCTCGCGCTGGTAGCGCTTGCCGCCGGGAAGCTCGACGTCGAGCGTCGTCTGCGTCGTTCGACGAGAGCGCAATCTTGGCTTCGATCACCGCTTTGCGGATCGCCTGCACGATCTCGGCGTTGCGGCGGACATCGAGGCCGAGATCGCCCTGGATGTCGTCGAGCGCGATGGCGATCAGCAGGTTGTCGATGTCGTCGCCGCCGAGGTGAGTGTCGCCGTTGGTGGCGATGACCTCGAAGATGCCTTCGTGCAGCTTGAGAATCGAGATGTCGAAGGTGCCGCCGCCGAAGTCGTAAACCGCGACGGTGCCGTTCTTCTTCTTGTCGAGACCGTAGGCGAGCGAGGCGGCGGTCGGCTCGTTGACCAGGCGCAGAACTTCGAGTCCGGCGATGCGGCCGGCATCTTTGGTGGCCTGCCGCTGCGCGTCGTTGAAATACGCGGGAACGGTGATGACGGCCTTGGTGACCGGCGCTGCGAAATAGCGCTCGGCATTGCGCTTGAGCTGGCGCAGGATGAAGGCGGAAATCTCCGGCGGCGTGAACGTCTTGTCGCCCAGCTTGATGCGCAGCACTTCGCCCGGCGCCAGGTCGTCGGCCAGGCGGAAAGGGAAGAGCTTCAGCTCGTCGCGAACGTCTTCGACGTCGCGGCCCATCAGGCGCTTGACGCTGTAGACCGCGCGCTCCGGCAGTCTCGATCAGATACTTGCGGGCGGCATTGCCGACGACGATCTGGCTCGTTCTCATCGAGCGCGACGACCGACGGCACGAGGTTCAAGCCGTCCTCGCCGGGAATGACGACCGGGACGGTCGCCTCTCCATGTAGGCCACCAGCGAGTTGGTGGTGCCAAGATCGATTCCGACAATGCGTTCAGTTGCCATCGTCAATACGCTTTCGCTCATGCTCTTCGCACGAGGTACGCTCGAGTCTACGTCGCGCGAGCGACGAGTTGACGCAGTCACGCTATCGCACGTCAGCTCTCCAGCACCTCATCCATATCGCGCAGCAGATTGCGAGGTACGTGCGGCGATTCAGCACATCCACCATCTGTCGCGCACTGCGTGCGATCGCTCTCCAGCACGTTCTCGCCGCGATCGCCGCGATCGATCAGCGCGTCCCAATCGTTCCACGCCGAGTGCAACTCCTGCATCAGGCCGTCGTACTTGGCCTGCAACTGCTCTTTGGTATCGTGCAACTTCGTGCTCGAGGTTGCGATCGTCCTCGCCCATCTTCTTGTTCATGCGCATCTCTTCCAGCTGCATGTTCAACTCGAAGACCTCTTCCAGCAGATCGGGCGGAACCACCTGCTTCTTCGCTTCGCCGGTGCGCCGCGCCTCTTCGGTGGCCGCCTTCGACTGCTCTTCCAGCTGCACGCCCTGCAAGCGCAGCAGGTATTCGGTGCGCGTGATCGGATCTTTCAACGTGCGATAGGCGTCGTTGAGCTGCGAACTCTTTTCCAGGCTCCATGCCTGTTCGTGGTCGCTGCTGCACCGCGTTGATGTCGGGATGCAAGATGCCGGCTCAGCGCGTAGAACTCGCGCTCCAGTTGCTCGGTGTCGAGATTCAGCTGGTACGGCAGGCCGAAGAACGTGAAGTAGTCGACCGGAGCCGGCGGCTGCACCTTGCCGCATTCCTGGCAGAAGTGAGCGGCGCGCATGGCTCCGCACGACCAGCAATTCGCCTTGAGCGGCTTGCTCTGGTCAATGACCAGGATGCCGCTTGCGCTCGGATTGTCGTGCTTCGTCTGCCATGTCACGGCATTTGAGCTGCTCATCATGTCGCTCGGCGAGCCCATCTCTGGCGCAGCGCTTCGTCCTCAGGCACCGCACTAAGTCGCAGCTGAATCGTGGTGATCGACTCGGAGCACTGCGACTGACGCCTTACGAGAACGAAGTGCCGCAGCCGCAGGACTTCTTCGCGTTGGGATTCTGGAAGACGAAGCCCTGGTGCATCAGGGTCTCTTCGTAATCGAGAATCATGCCGTGCAGGTAGATGAACGATTTCGGATCGACGAAGACGCGCACGTCGTCGTACTGAAACACGCGATCGCGCTCGCGCGGCTGCGTGTCGAAGCGGATGTTGTAGCTCAGTCCGGAACAGCCGCCGCCCTGCACGCCCAGGCGCAGTCCGCCCTCGGTCGGCGAAATATTTTCTTTCGCCATCGCCGAGCGAATGCGCGCCAGCGCCTTGTCCGTTACCTGGATGCCCTTGGCGGCGCGGTGCCGGCGTCTGTGCCGGATTTTCAATGTTGACCGTGCTCATGGTTTGTCTCGGCGCGCCAGGCTCGATTCGGCCTGGCACGCCAGTCCTCACCTACAGTTTACGCCTGCTGCGCAACCGGAAGCCTGCGCTGCGCCTGCGTCGCTGGCCGTTCTTCTTCTTCCAGTCGCCGATGGCGGCGCGGATGGCGTCTTCCGCCAGCACCGAGCAGTGAATCTTCACCGGCGGCAGCGCCAGTTCCTTCACGATGTCGGTGTTCTTGATCGTGCAGCGCTTCGTCCACCGTCTTGCCCTTCACCCACTCGGTGGCGAGCGAAGACGAGGCGATGGCCGAGCCGCAGCCGAAGGTCTTGAACTTGGCGTCCTCGATGATGTTGGTCGTCGGGTTGACCTTGATCTGCAGCTTCATCACGTCGCCGCACTCCGGCGCGCCGACCAGGCCGGTGCCGACCTCGGCGCTGTTCTTGTCGAGCGAGCCGACGTTGCGGGGATTGGTGTAGTGATCCAGAACCTTATCGCTGTATGCCATTGTTTCTCCTAATTCGTGCTCTGTCGCCGGCTGAAGCCGGCTCGTCGATTTCAAGAACCTGTTCCGGCACGCTCGCCTCAAGGCCATGCTCTGCTCGAAACTCGCTACCCGAATGCCGTCTTCGCTTAGTGCGCCGGCTCGGCCGCCCACTGCACCTTCGTCAGGTCGATGCCTTCTTTCGCCATCTCGTACAGCGGCGACAACTCGCGCAGACGCTTCACCGTCTCGACCACGCGCTCGGCCACGTAATCCACTTCCGCTTCGGTGTTGAAGCGGCCAATGCCGAAGCGAATCGAGCTGTGCGCCAGGTCGTCGCCCGCGCCCAGCGCCTTCAGTACATAAGATGGCTCCAGCGTCGCCGAGGTGCAGGCCGATCCGCTCGACACCGCAATATCGTTGATGCCCATCAGCAGCGACTCGCCTTCGACGTACGCAAAGCTGATGTTCAGGTTGCCCGGCAGGCGATGCTCCAACGAGCCGTTGATGTAGACCTCGTCGAGCTGGCCCATGATCGCGTCCTTCAGGCGGTCGCGCAGCGCCGCCAGCTTCTTCGCTTCTTCGGCCATTCCTCGCTGGCGATCGCGCAGGCCTTGCCCAGTCCGACGATGCCGGGAACATTCAGCGTGCCGGAGCGCATGCCGCGCTCGTGGCCGCCGCCATCGATCTGCGCCACCAGTTGCACGCGCGGATTCTTGCGGCGCACGTACAGCGCGCCCACGCCCTTCGGGCCGTAAAGCTTGTGCGCGGTGATCGAAGCCAGGTCGACGTTGTCTTGAATCACGTTGAACGGAACCTTGCCGATCGCCTGCACCGCGTCGGTGTGGAACAGCACGCCGCGCTCATGACACAGCGCGCCGATTTCGCGGATCGGCTGCAACGCGCCAATCTCGTTGTTGGCGGCCATGATCGTGACCAGGATGGTCTTGTCGTCCATGGCGCGCTTCAGGTCGTCGAGATCGATGCGGCCGTCCTTCTGCACCGGCAGATAGGTCACGCGGAAGCCATGCTTCTCCAGCCGCTTGCAGGTGTCGAGCACCGCCTTGTGCTCGGTGGCCTGGGTGATGATGTGGTTGCCCTTCTCGCTTGTACATCTCGGCGACGCCCTTGATGGCAAGGTTGTCGCTCTCGGTCGCGCCGGAGGTGAAGATGATTTCCTTCGAGGTCGCGCCGATCAGCTTGGCGATGCGCTCGCGCGCCTGCTCCACCGCCTGCTCGGCCACCCAGCCGAACTCGTGGTTGCGGCTGGCGGCGTTGCCGAAGTTCTCGGTGAAGTAGGGCAGCATCTCCTCCACCACGCGCGGATCGGTGCGCGTGGTGGCGTGGTTGTCCATGTAGATGGGCAGCTTCACGTCCTTGTCATTGCCGTTACCCGGAATCACATTCGTGCTCATTGCTTCCGCCATCTCCTAAAATTGCTCGGCCTTGTTCGGCGTCCAGCCCAGGGTCACCAGTTCGGGCGCGGCGTCGTGCTCCGGTTCGGTCATTTCCCAAATCGTCAGCCGGTTCAAAACTTCTTCAATGCTGCGGCTCACCTTGCGCAGCGGCTCGCGGACGGTGCAGCGGTCGCTCTGGTCGCAATCGTCTGTCGCCGATGCTGCACGAGGTGATAAACAACGGCCCTTCGATCGCCCGGATCACTTCAAACGCGCTGATCTGCCGCGGATCGCGCGCCAGGGTGTAGCCGCCATTGGTGCCGTACTGCGAAACCAGCAGGCCGGCCTTGGTCAGCCGCTGCAGGATCTTCGCCAAGCGCCTCCTGCGGAATGCTGTACATCTCCGCCAGATCCTTGGCGCTGCAGGCTCCCAAGTCGGCGTGCTCGGCCAGATGCCGCATGGCAATCAGTCCGTAGTCGGCTTTCTTGGTCAGCTTCAGCATCGGCAGCTAGGCATCAGATGAATATGCGACCAATTCAGTCGCAAATTGATTCTACGGCCTGCGACGCGCATGGACGCAAGTTTTTCAGCGAAAGGGCAAAATCAGCATTCGGCTGCAGCTGGATGACATTGAATGACTTAGCGATTGCCGACGAATTTCGTCGGATATTTGCTTGACGCGGAGCACATCTGCCTTAGCCGAGCGTGAGGATGGGCTGTTACGTGAGCATGAGCGTGAAGCTGGGCGATGTGAAGGTTCGAATCGTGACTCCCGCGACTGCGGCCCGACTGAAGCCTGGCTGCGAGGGCGGCGGTTCAACGGGATGCGAGCTCCTCGCTAATGTCTGCTGACGAGATACGCGGTCTCCAGCAACGCTGCTTCAGCGCCGGTACCGAGAAACAGCGTCACCGCCTGTGGACCGATGCTACGTTTTCATGTCAACGTGCAGGAAACGCTTGACATCGCATTGCCGCGTTTTAAAATACCGCCAATCCAGAGGATAGTCCGCCAAATCGCGGGCGCTTGTATGAATCACATCCAACCGGCAAACCCCATCTCCAATTTCCCGCAGAGCAACGCTATGCAAAACGTTGTCTTCACCCCCGTGTCCAGGTCGTCTCCCGCGACGAGGACTCGGAATTCGTGGAGTGTCTCGAGTGCCGCGAGGTATTCGACTCCAGCGAATTCCGCGACATGGACATCGAAGCGAAGCTTCCTACCGAAGAAGAATAAGCACCTTACGGCGGACGATGTTGCCACGGCACGACGGCGCGGAAGTGTGTGCGCCGCAGGGTCGGCCGTCTCGGACAATGGCGCCTGCTGGCTTAGCAGGCTGACTGAAAAACTCGAAATGCGAGAAGACTCGAAATTCGGGTAGAGCTGGCCTCTAGGCCAGCGTCCATAGCGCTGAACAAAACGTCTGGGCTTTAGCCCCTGATGTACTTCCACGCGAGTTTTTCATGCAACCTGTTACCGCAACCGCAGGCCGGCTTCGGCGGAAACTCCGCGTCGGCAAACTCTCCCGCCAGGAATCGCGGATAGGCGGCTGCGGCAATCATGGCCGCATTGTCGGTCGAAAGCTTGCGGGAAGGGAAGTAAACCTGCAAGCCCTCTGTGCCGCGGCGCTGCTGTTCGAAGCGCGTCGCAACTCAGTATTGGCGGCAACGCCGCCGGTCACCAGCAACGTGGCGACGTTATACTCCTCGGCGCGGCCAGGGTTTTGCTGATCAGGTCGTTCACCACGGCGCGCTGGAAGGACGCGACCAGATCGAGCGTCTGCTGGTCGCATAGCGCGAGGTAGTCCTCGCGGTTGGGCTGCGAAATTTCGCGAGCTTCGCGGCGCCGGCGCTCGATGCCTCGCGCATGTCGTGGAGTCTCGACGTAGCGCAGCACGGCGGTCTTGATGCCGCTGTAGGAGAAATCGAATGCGGCGCTCTTCCGGGTCGTGCCGGTTCTGCGGGTTGCGGTCGCGATGCTTGATCTGCGCAAACGGGAAACTTCACCGCTTGGCGATTCCCGTGCGGCGCAAGAAAATCGATCATCGGGCCGCCGGGATATCCGAGTTCCAGCAGCTTGGCGACTTTGTCGAAGGCTTCGCCGGCGGCGTCGTCGCGCGTGTGTCCCACATTGTGGTAGATCCATCCGATCGTTTTGCGTTCGGCCAGATAAAGATGCGTGTGTCCGCCGCTGACCACCAGCGCGAGCACCGGGAAATTCAAGCTCGCGATTGCCCTTCTGCCGCTCCTCCAGCAGCACGGCATGAATGTGCCCTTCCAGATGATTGACGGCGATCAGCGGCTTGTCGCAGCGCAAGGCCAGCGCCTTGGCATAGCTCAGGCCTACCAGCAGCGCCCCGGCCAAGCCCGGGCCCTTGGGTCACAGCGATGGCGTCGATCGTCTCGTACGTCTTGCCTGCATCCTCCAGCGCCTTGCGCACCACGGGAACGATGGCGCGCAGATGCTCGCGCGAAGCCAGTTCAGGAACCACGCCGCCGTAAGGCTTGGTGCGTGGCAATCTGCGAATAGACGACGTTGGAGATCATCTTCTCCCCGAGCGCACCACGGCAGCAGCGGTCTCGTCGCACGAGCTCTCGATTCCCAGGATGTAAACGTCAGGCACGTACACTATTGTACGAAGTCGTGACCGGCGGCAGCCCCGCATTCATGCGGGGGAAAGGCGCGCTTCTTATGAAGCGCGCTTTAGCCTAATCTCCCGCGCTCGCGGCGCCCACAGCGTCGGCCCAGGAGTAGCCTTCCTCGCCATGTTGGGTCAGGTCCAGTCCTTCGACTTCCTGCTCCGTCGGAACACGCAATCCGATCACTGCGTCCACAATTTTCAAGATGACGAGCGTACCCACAACCGCGAGCGCGATGGCGATCCCACTCCCACCAGCTGATTCAGCATCTGGTGAGAGTTGCCGTCGATCATGCCCACGGGAAGCGCGTTCCCTGCGCGTCCTTGAAGATGGGATTGATCAGCTGGTGGCGAAGACGCCGGTCAGCAGCGCGCCGATCGTTCCGCCCGCGCCATGAACTCCGAAGGCGTCGAGCGAATCGTCATAGCCAAACGCGCCTTCACCACGGCCACCATGGAGTAGCAGAAAACTCCGGCGATCAGGCCGATCAGCAGTGCCGACATCGGGCCGACGAAACCCGGCAGCCGGAGTAATCGCGACCAGGCCGGCAACGCAGCCGGAGATCGCGCCCAGCACGCTCGGCTTGCCATTGCGAATCCACTCCGCCACCGCCCAGCCGATGGCCGCGGTGGCTGCCGCCGAAATGTGTGGCGACAAACGCGCTGGTCGCCAGGCTGCCCGCGCTGAGCGCGCTGCCGGCATTGAATCCAAACCAGCCCACCCACAGCAGGCATGCGCCGATAAAGCTGAGTACCACACTGTGGGGCGGCATCGGCTCCTTCGGATATCCCAGCCGCTTCCCAAATAAAGCGCGCACACCAGCGCGGATACTCCCGAAGTAATGTGCACGACCGTACCGCCGGCGAAGTCCAGAGTAGGGAAGCGGCCGCCCAGGCTGGCATTCAGCAATCCGCCCTTGCCCCACACCATGTGCGCCATCGGCGCATAAACCATCAGCGACCACAACACCATGAACACCAGCATGGCGCTGAACTTCATGCGCTCGGCGAATGCGCCGCTAGATCAGCGCCGGAGTGATGATGGCGAACATCAACTGGTAAATCATGAACGTCTGCTGAGGGATGGTGGCGGCGTAGTCGGCATCGGGCGCTGCGCCGACCCCGTGCAGAAATGCATTGCTCAGTCCGCCGATAAAGCTGTTCCCGAGGCGAAGCACAGGCTGTACCCACGATCGCCCACACCACGGTGATCAGCGCCATCATGGCGAAGCTCTGCATCATGGTCGCCAACACATTCTTCTTGCGCACCAGGCCGCCATAGAAGAGCGCCAGCCCGGGCCCGGTCATCATCAGCACCAGTGCGGAGCACACCAGCATCCAGGCGTTGTCGGCCGAGCCTTTGGCATCGGCGATCTGCTGCTGCAACTGGGCGATCGTCGGTGCATCGAGGCTCGCGGGCTGCGCAGAAGCGGAGTTGCGAGCAGCAGTACCGCAATAAGTGGCAGAAACCTGCAAACCAACCGCATAGAGGCTCCGTAAGTTTGAACAGCGAAAAATTTTGTTGCACTCGAAATGCAAATAGCGGTCAGTGCGATTTGCAACTCAAGTTTGGAGACCCTACGCAGTGGCAACGTAGGGTCGGGCCGTGAGCTCTGACTCAGTGATAAATGGCTGGGGCGGCGATTAGAAATTCAAACTTCTTATGCCCCCGATTAGTGTGGTTATCCCTCGAAACGTGGAATGCAAGTGGTTGAACAACATCTACTTAGTTTCCGCACCAAAGACAGCGGCGGCTGCGAAGGTCTGCGACGGTCTGGCTTTACGCGTTCCGGTGCTGGTTCTTGCCGTCGGCTGCTAGCGGCTGTGGTGGCGAGAATTGTCCAAAAAGCAGGATTTGCAAAAAGGCGTCTGGGGGTGCAAGCTGCGGAAGTTTCCGGATGGCGAGGATAATGTTCACTTGTCACAAGCGGCTGTGACTTTGGTCGTTGTCCCCCCGCCGAAGGGTTAGAATAGAAATCGGAATTGAAAATGATTTTCAACTTCATATTCGGCCGGAAACGGAAGCCCCTGCGAGGCAGCGCTCTGGCTGACCTGAAGGTGGGGGAACGCGCCATCGTCAGCGACATCGAATTGGCGCCGGCGGTCGCCGAACATCTGATGAATCTGGGCATGGTACCCGGACTCGAAGTCACAGTGACGCGCAGCTGCCCCGGCGGCGATCCTCGCGTCTATCGGGTTGAAGGAACCGAGATTGCCATGCGCCGCGATTTGTCCAGCCGCATCCAGGTGCAGTTGCTCGGTGCTCCCGCCTTCGGTGATTAATCTATCGCAATAGCCCCACGGAGCCGCAAGCATGACCTGCCATCCCGTGGCCCGCCCCGAAGAAGAAACTCTAGCGCTGCGCACCGTTGCCGTCGTCGGTCCGCCGAACTCGGGCAAAACCACGCTGTTCAATCGTCTGACCGGGCTGCGCCAAAAGGTCGGAAACTTCCCCGGCGTCACCGTCGAACACCACACCGGATACATCCGCGATGCCGTCGGCAACGAGGTCGCACTCATCGACCTGCCCGGCGTCTATAGCCTCAATCCAAAATCGGAAGACGAAAAAGTTGCGGTCGATGTGCTCATGGGCAAATGCCCGGCCGGGCCCGTCCTGATGCAGTCATTCTGGTGCTGAACTCCAACAACCTCAGCAGCCACCTGGTGCTGGCGGCGCGCGTGATCGCTCTGGGCCTGCCGACACTGGTGCTGCTGAACATGGCGGATGAACTGCGCGAACAGGGGGGCCACGTCGATGTGCTGTTGCTGGCGCGGCAGCTCGAAACTCCGGTTGCGCTGGTGAGTGCGGTGACGGAGAAGGGAATTCGCGGTCAGCAATTTCTTTCTTCTGCGGCCTCAGCTCCTGAACCGCTGGAACTGCCGGTCGTCGGCAACACGCGCAGTACGCGCGAATGGGCGGTACGGGTTGGCGAGAAGGCAAATTATCGCCGTCCGGCCACGCCCATCTGGACCCACCGGCTGGACAGTATTTTTCTCCATCGCATCTGGGGGGCAGTTATCTTCGCGGTCGTCGTGATCGCTGTGTTCCAAATGATCTTTGCCGTTGGACAGCCCCTCTCAAACCTGATGCAGAGCGGGCTGGACGTCACCGGCGCTCGCCTGGGCAATCTTTTCCCGGCGGCTATCTCCGTTCGCTGCTGATCAATGGCGTGTGGAAGGGAACTGGCTCGGTGCTGGTATTCCTGCCGCAGATACTGCTGCTGTTCCTGGTAATCGGCATACTGGAAGATTCAGGCTACCTGGCGCGAGCGGCGATCATCGCCGACAAGACCATGTCGCGCGTGGGTCTGAACGGTAAGAGCTTTATTCCTCTGCTCTCGGCCTACGCCTGCGCGGTGCCGGCCATCATGGCGACCCGCACCATCGAAAGCAAACGCGATCGCATCGCGACAATTTGATCGCGCCGTTCATGACGTGCTCGGCCCGTCTGCCGGTGTACACCATGGTGATCGCCGCCTTCCTGCCCAACCGGCCCCTGTTGGGGCCGTTTCTGGGCACCCGTGCGGTGGCCATGCTCGGCCTTTATGTGCTCGGCTTTCTGATGGCGGTGGCGACGGCGAAGCTGCTGAACTCTACCGTACTGCGCAGCAAAGACACGCCGTTCGTGCTGGAGATGCCGCCCTACCGCTGGCCGCGTCCCGTCTCGCTCGGGTTGCGCCTGGTTGATCGTGGCAAGGCTTTCCTCTATCGCGCTGGCACCGTGATTATGCTGGTGTCGCTGCTGCTCTGGGCGGCGACCAACTTCCCCATGCACAATGGACAGCCTCCCGCGGTTCAGGACAGCGTAGTCGCCAAGGTGGGACATGCCATCGAGCCCGTCATTCGCCCGCTGGGTTTCGACTGGAAGATCGGCGTTGGCCTGTTGACTCGATCGCAGCCCGCGAGGTTATCATCGCGACCCTGGCACGCTGCACGGAGTAGATCCCCAATCCCATGCTGCCGATTTACAAGCTGCACTCCGCCAGGAGTTAACGCCGGCAGCAGCTGTGGCGCTACTCGTTTTCTTCGCTTTTGCCATGCAGTGCATGTCGACGATTGCGGTGGTTCGTCGCGAAACCAACGGCTGGAAATGGCCCGCCATACAGTTCGGTTATATGACGCTGGTGCCTACATCTCTGCGTACGCCGCCTACCATATTGCGGGACGTATTCATAGGGTAGTGTGGGTGGAGCGCGTCTTCCGGCGTGCAGCGATTGTCCTTCTTCTAATTGTCATCACGAGCGAAGCGAAAGATAATCTCGTTCGCGTTGCGGACGCTTCGCATGAACGAGCACGGCAGGCATTACTCCACCTTCTTCAGCACCAGCGCCGAATTCTTCGACCCGAATCCGATGCAATTGCACACGGCGTGCCCGATCGACGCCTTGCGCTCAGCGTTCGGCACATAGTCCAGATCGCACTCCGGGTCCGGTTTCTCGAGATTGATGGTCGGCGGAATCTGCCCGTGAATCATGGCTACGACAGTAGCCGCCACCCCGGCGGCTCCCGATGCGGCCTGAGGATGTCCGATCTGTGACTTCAGGCTCGACATAGCTGCGCGGTGCGCGTGATCGACCAGCGCCAACTTCAGTGCGCGACATTCTCGATGCGATCGTTCAGCTCCGTCGAGGTGCCGTGCAGGTTGACGTAATCGACGTCGCCCGCGTTGACCCCGGCATCTTCCATCGCCATCTGAATCGCGCGCGCGGGCTCCTCGCCGTTTTCCTGCAGCCGAACCCGGTGAAAGGCTTCGCAGGTTGAGCCATATCCGCTAATTTCCGCAAGCATCTCTGCGCCGCGCGCCTTCGCGTGTTCGTAGTCTTC
>CAVWWZ010000022.1:0-43746 GCA_963758835.1 uncultured Acidobacteriaceae bacterium
CCTTCGACGAGAGCGCAATCTTGGCCTCGATCACCGCTTTGCGGATCGCCGGCACGACTTCGCCGTTGCGGCGGAATCGATGCCCAGATCGCCCCGAATATCGTCGAGGGCAATGGCGATCAGCAGATTGTCGATGTCGTCGCCGCCAAGGTGGGTGTCGCCATTGGTCGCGATCACCTCAAAGATGCCATCGTGCAACTTGAGGATCGAGATGTCGAAGTCCGCCGCCGAGGTCGTAGACCGCAACCGTGCCGTTCTTCTTCTGGTCGAGCCCGTAGGCCAGCGAAGCTGCTGTCGGTTCGTTGACCAGGCGCAGAACTTCGAGTCCGCGATGCGGCCGGCGTCCTTGGTGGCCTGGCGCTGCGCGTCATTGAAGTAGGCCGGGACGGTAATCACTGCCTTGGTAACGGGCGCCCCGAAAAGCGTTCAGCATTGCGCTTGAGCTGGCGAAGGATGAAGGCGGAAATTTCCGGCGGCGTGAAGTCTTGTTCGCCCAGCTCGATGCGCAGCACTTCGCCGGCTGCAAGATCGTCGGCGAGCCGAAAAGGGAAGAGCTTCAGTTCGTCCTGAACGTCTTCGACGCCGCGGCCCATCAGCCGCTTCACGCTATAGACCGCGCGTTCAGGAGTCTCGATCAGATACTTCGGGCGGCGTTGCCCACGACGATTTGATCGTTTTCATCAAGCGCGACGACCGAGGGCACAAGGTTCAACCCGTCTTCGCCGGGGATCACAACCGGGCGGTCCTTCTCCATGTAGGCCACCAGCGAATTGGTGGTGCCAAGATCGATTCCGATAATGCGATCAGTTGCCATTAAATGTTTGTCATCTGAGCGAGGATGCCGAGCTACGCGAGGAGCGAGTGACCACTCATTTCACTCTCCAGCACGCATCACATCCCGCACCAGGTTTCGGATGTACGATGCGGCGATTCAGCACGTCGACCATCGGTCGCGCACCTGTGATGCGATCGCTCTCCAGCACGTTCTCGCCGCGTTCTGCGCTGTCGATCAGCGCGTCCCAATCGTTCCACGCTGTACTGCAACTCCTCCATCAGGCCTTCGTACTTGGCCTGCAACTGCTCTTCGGCTTCGCTGCAACTTCGTGCACCAGGGTGCGGTCGTCTTCGCCCATCTTCTTGTTCATGCGCAGCTCTTCCAGCTGCATGTTAACTCGAAGACCTCTTCCAGCAGATCGGGCGGCACAACCTGCTTCTTGGTCTCCCGGTGCGACGGGCTTCTTCGGTGGCGGCTTTCGATTGCTCTTCGAGTTCCACACCCTGCAAGCGCAGCAGGTACTCGGTCCGCGTGATCGGATCTTTCAAGGTGCGATAGGCATCGTTGAGCTGCGAGCTCTTTTCCAGGCTCCACTCCTGTTCGGGGCCGCTCTTCGACCGCGTTGATGTCGGGATGCAGATGACGGCTCAGGCGTAAAACTCGCGCTCAAGCTGCGTGGTGTCGATGTTCAGCTTGTAGGGCAGGCCGAAGAAGGAGAAATAATCGACCGGCACCGGGCGGCTGCACCTTGCCGCATCCTGGCAAAAGTGGGCGGCGCGCATAGCTCCGCACGACCAGCAATTGGCGGTGAGCGGCTTGCTCTGGCGCAATGACCAGGATGCCGTCGATTGTCGCTTTGTCATGCTCGTGTCGAGGCCATTTGAGCTCCACTGCTCAAGTATGCCCGGTAGATCAATCTTCTAGCGAAGCGTCATCGTCCTCAGGCACGACGAAGCGTTGGAATCGTGGTGATCGCGACAAGATTGTCGCGGAACGTTACGAGAACGAGGTGCCGCAGCCGCAGGACTTCTTCGCATTCGGGTTCTGAAAGACGAAGCCCTGGTGCATCAGCGTCTCTTCGTAGTCGAGGATCATGCCGTGCAGATAGATGAAGGATTTCGGATCCACGAAAACGCGCACATCGTCGTACTGAAAACCCGATCGCGCTCGCGCGGCTGCGTGTCGAAGCGGATGTTGTAGCTCAGTCCCGAACAGCCGCCGCCCTGCACGCCGAGACGCAGGCCGCCTTCGGCCGGCGAAATATTTTCCTTCGCCATCGCCGAGCGAATGCGCGCCATCGCCTTGTCCGTCACCTGGATACCCTTGGCGGGCGGAGCCGGAGTCTGCGCGGATTTTCGATGTTGACCGTGCTCATGGTTTGCTCGTCGGCGCGCCAGGTCGCTTGCGGCCGGCACGCCATCTCACCTACAGTTTACGCCTGCTGCGCAACCGGACCGCCTGCGCTGTCCTGGCGTCTCCGTTCTTCTTCTTCCAGTCGCCGATGGCCGCGCGGATGGCGTCTTCCGCCAGCACCGAGCAGTGAATCTTCACCGGCGGCAGAGCCAGTTCCTTCACGATGTCGGTGTTCTTGATCTGCAGCGCCTCGTCGACGGTCTTGCCCTTCACCCACTCGGTGGCGAGCGAAGACGAGGCGATGGCCGAACCGCAGCCAAAGGTCTTGAACTTGGCGTCTTCGATGATGTTGGTCGTCGGGTTCACCTTGATCTGCAGCTTCATCACGTCGCCGCACTCCGGTGCGCCAACCAGGCCGGTGCCGACCTCGGCGCTGTTCTTGTCCAGCGAGCCGACGTTGCGAGGATTGGTGTAGTGATCGAGAACCTTATCGCTGTAAGCCATGTCTCTATATTCTCCTCTACGGCGGCCGAAGCCCCTTGTGATTAAGAACTCTGTTCCGGCACTCCTGAAGGCTTGCCGTTTCAAAACTCCTTTTAGTCAGTGACGGCTCAGCCGCCCACTGCACTTTGGTCAGGTCGATGCCTTCTTTCGCCATCTCGTACAGCGGCGACAACTCGCGCAGCCGCTTCACCGTCTCCACCACGCGCTGCGGCTACGTAATCGACTTCGGCTTCGGTGTTGAAGCGTCCGATGCCGAAGCGAATCGAGCTGTGCGCCAGATCGTCGCCCGCGCCCAGAGCCTTCAATACATAAGATGGTTCCAGCGTCGCAGAGGTGCATGCCGAACCGCTCGAAACCGCAATGTCGTTGATGCCCATCAGCAGCGACTCGCCTTCCACATACGCAAAGCTGATGTTCAGGTTGCCGGGCAGCCGATGCTCCATGGAGCCGTTGATGTAGACCTCGTCGAGCTGGCCCATGATCGTGTCCTTCAGTCGATCGCGCAGCGCCGCAGCTTCTTCGCCTCTTCGGCCATTCTTCGTGGCGATCGCGCAAGCCTTGCCCAGGCCGACGATGCCGGGAACGTTCAGCGTGCCCGAACGCATGCCGCGCTCGTGGCCGCCGCCATCGATTTGCGCGACCAATTGCACCCGCGGATTCTTGCGACGAACATACAGAGCGCCCACGCCCTTCGGGCCGTACATCTTGTGCGCGGTGATCGAAGCCAGGTCAATGTTGTCTTGATCACATCGAACGGAATCTTGCCGACGGCCTGCACCGCGTCGGTATGGAACAACACGCCGCGTTCCTGACAGATCGCGCCGATTTCGCGGATCGGCTGCAGCGCGCCGATTTCGTTGTTCGCAGTCATGATGGTGACCAGAATGGTCTTGTCATCCATGGCGGCTTCAGGTCGTCGAGATCGATGCGGCCGTCCTTCTGCACCGGCAGATAGGTCACGCGGAAGCCATACTTCTCCAGCCGCTTGCAGGTATCGAGCACGGCCTTGTGCTCGGTGGCCTGGGTGATGATGTGGTTGCCCTTCTCGCGGTACATCTCCGCGACGCCCTTGATCGCGAGGTTGTTGCTCTCGGTTGCGCCGCAGGTGAAGATGATTTCCTCGGGTCGCGCCGATCAGCTTGGCGATGCGCTCGCGCGCCTGCTCCACCGCCTGCTCGGCCACCCATCCAAACTCGTGGTTGCGGCTGGCAGCGTTGCCGAATTCTCGGTGAAGTAGGGCAGCATCGCCTCCAGCACGCGCGGATCGGTTGCGTGGTGGCGTGGTTGTCCATGTAGATGGGCAGCTTCACGCCCTTGTTCGTCACGTTCCGGCAATCAGCATTAGTGCTCATATAAGATTGCTTTCTCCTAAACTTGCGCGGCCTTGTCGCGCGTCCAGCCCAGAGTCACCAACTCCGGCGCGGCGCTCGGTTCGGGTTCGGTCATTTCCCAAATCGTCAATCGGTTCAAAACCTCTTCGATGCTGCGGCTCACTTTGCGAAGCGGACCGCGAATGGTGCAGTGGTCGCTCTGGTCGCAATCGTCGCCTACACTGCACGAAGTAATAAACAGCGGGCCTTCGATGGCGCGAATCACTTCAAACGCGCTGATCTTGCCGCGGATCGCGTGCCAGCGTATAGCCGCCGTTCGTGCCGTACTGCGACACCAGCAACCCGGCTTTCGTCAGCCGCTGCAGGATCTTCGCCAGCGCTTCCTGCGGGATGCTGTACATCTCCGCCAAGTCCTTGGCGCTGCATGCTCCCAAGTCGGCGTGCTGGGCGAGGTGCCGCATGGCAATCAGCCCGTAATCCGCTTTCTTGGTGAGTTTCAGCATCGGCAGCTAGGTATCAGACGCATATACGACCTTTTCAGTCGCAAATTGATTCTACGGCTTACGAGCGCATGGACGCAAGTTTTTCAGCGAATGGGCGAACTGAGCATTTAGCTGTAGCTAGCTGTCAGCGAAAGACTTAGCGATCTACGACGAAAATCATCGGATATTTGCGGACGCAAGTGCATCTCGTCGTTTCCTTCTTGAAGCCACGACGTTCCGTGAGCCTTCACGTTGACGCTGGGAAATGTGATTTGCTTCGGAAGCGTGGCCCCGCGACTGCGTCCCGACTGAAGCCCGGCTTGCCTGGGGGCGGTGCAATTTTCGGGGTGCAGGCCCCGCATGTATGCGGAGGAGATACGCTGCCTCCGAAACGCGCTTCAGCGCTGGTCGAGAAACAGGGTAACCGCCTGTAGACCGAAGCTACATTTTAATGTCATCGGCGCAAGGAATCGCTTGACTTCGCATCGTCTCGGTCTAAAATACCGCCAATTCGAGCACTGTCCGCCATTCCGACGGACGTTGATATGAATTTCATCCAGCCAGCAAAACCGATCCCCAATCTCCCCCAGAGCAGCCCTATGCCAAATGTATGTCTTCATCCCCGTGTCCAGATCGTCTCGCGAGACGAGGACTCGGAATTCGTTGAGTGTCTCGAATGCCGCGAGGTATTCGACTCCAGCGAGTTCCGCGATATGGACATCGAAGCGAAGATCCCCACCGAAGAAGAATAAGCATTCTAGGTCGAACGGTCATGGAACGCACGACGTGCGGAGGTGTGTCTGCGAGGGCCGCCATTCGCCGTTCGCTATTCGCCAAGGCTGCTCCCAGACATGGTCCGGTATCCCGTCCGGTCGGCGAATCGGATGAGAAGTTGTAGATCACCGCGCCAGTCAGGCGCAGCAGACACTTTAGCCCAGCGTTTCAACGCTGGGTCGGTGGGGAAAATTGCAGGATTCCTGAGTCGCTTTAGCCGACGACAATTCAGATTCGTCGTTACCGCAACCGCAACGCCGCTTCTGCCGACAACTCTGCCTCGGCAAACTCACCCGCCAAGATATCGTGGATACGCCGCGGCGGCGATCATCGCTGCATTATCGGTCGAGAGCTTGCGCGAAGGGAAATAAACCTGAAGCCCTCCTGCCCGGCCTGCTGCTCAAAGCGTCGCGCAGCATCGAATTCGCCGCCACGCCTCCCGTAACCAGCAAGGTTGCGGCGTTGAATTCGCGGGCTGCAACCATGGTCTTGCTGACAAGGTCGTTGACCACCGCACGCTGGAATGACGCGACCAGGTCTAGGGTCTGCTTGTCGCAGAGCGCTAGATAGTCTCCAGGTGTGGGGCTCGCGATCTGACGGAGAGCGTCGCGGCGTTCCGCGATGGTCTCGCGCATGTCGTGGAGCTCCACATATCGCAGCACGGCGGTCTTGATTCCGCTGTAGGAGAAGTCGATTCGCTGCGCGTCGGCGTCGTGACGGTTCTCAGGATTGCGATCGCGGTGCTTGATCTGCGCGAAAGGGAACTTCACTGCGTTGGCGTCGCCATGCGGCGCGAGAAAGTCGATGACCGGCCCGCCCGGATAGCCGAGTTCCAGCAGCTTCGCGACTTTGTCGAAAGCCTCGCCGGCCGCGTCGTCGCGGGTCTGTCCTACATTGTGGTACACCCATCCATCCTCGCGCGACTCAGCCAGATACAGATGGGTATGCCCGCCGCTGACCACCAGCGCGAGAACGGGAAATTCCAGATCGCGATTGTTCTTCTGCCGCTCTTCCAGCAGCACCGCATGAATGTGGCCTTCCAGATGATTGACCGCGATCAGCGGCTTGGACGCAGCGAAAGCCAGCGCCTTAGCGTAACTCACGCCCACCAGGAGAGCCCCGGCCAGCCCGGGACCCTGTGTGACGGCGATGGCGTCGATGGTGTCGGGTGTTTTGCCAGCGTCTTGCAGCGCCTGGCGCACGACTGGAATGATCGCCCGCAGATGTTCCCGCGAAGCCAGTTCAGGAACCACGCCTCCATAGGCCTGGTGGGTAGCAATCTGCGAATAGACCACGTTGGAGATAATCTGCTCGCCCGAGCGGACCACAGCGGCTGCGGTTTCGTCGCACGAGCTTTCAATTCCCAGGATGTAGACGTCAGGCACGTACTCTATTGTACGAAGTCGTGACCGGCGGCAGCCCCGCATTCATGCGGGGGAAAGGCGCGCTTCTTATGAAGCGCGCTTTAGCCTAATCTCCCGCGCTCGCGGCGCCCACAGCGTCGGCCCAGGCGTAACCTTCCTCGCCGTGTTGGGTAAGATCCAGGCCTTCGACTTCGTGCTCGGCCGGAACACGTAATCCGATCACAGCGTCCACAACCTTCAAAACGACGACTGTACCGATCACCGCGAGCGATATGGCCACGCCTACTCCGACCAACTGATTCAGCATCTGATGAGCGTTGCCATCAATCAACCCGACGGGAAGCGCATTGCCTTGCGCATCCTTGAAGATTGGATTGACCAGCCGCGTAGCAAAGACGCCGGTCAGCAGTGCTCCGATGGTTCCACCCACTCCATGAACCCCGAAAGCGTCGAGGGAATCGTCATAGCCAAACAGCGCCTTGACCTTGGTCACCATGAAGTAGCACGACACTCCGGCGATCAGGCCGATGATCAGGGCCGGCATGGGGCCGACAAACCCGGCAGCGGGAGTAATCGCCACCAACCCGGCAACGCAGCCCGATATGGCTCCCAGAGCGCTTGGCTTGCCATTTCGAAACCACTCCGCCAACGCCCAGCCGATCGCCGCCGCCGCTGCCCCTAAATGCGTGGCCACAAATGCGTTGGTAGCGAGGCTGCCTGAACTCAACGCGCTTCCCGCATTAAATCCAAACCATCCTACCCACAGCAGACACGCGCCAATAATGCTGAGGACCACGCTGTGGGGCTGCATGGGCTCCTCCGAATACCCCAACCGCTTACCTAACATGAGGGCGCAGACCAGCGCCGATACTCCTGACGTAATGTGGACCACCGTCCCGCCTGCAAAGTCCAGAGTAGGGAAGCGGCCGCCCAGGCTGGCATTCAGAATCCCACCCTTGCCCCAAACCATGTGCGCCATCGGCGCGTAGACCACCACCGACCACAGCACCAGAAACACCAGCATGGCGCTGAACTTCATGCGCTCGGCAAAGGCGCCGCTAATGAGCGCCGGAGTGATGATGGCGAACATCAACTGATAAATCATGAACGTCTGCAGCGGAATCGTAGCTGCGTAATCTGGGTCGGGCTGTGCGCCTACGCCGTGAAGAAAGGCATTACTCAGTCCTCCGATAAAGCTCGATCCCGACGCAAAGCACAAGCTGTACAGCACCAGCGCCCACATCACGGTGATGACTGCCATCATCGCGAAGCTCTGCATCATCGTCGAAACAACGTTTTTCTTGCGCACCAGACCGCCATAAAACAGCGCCAGCCCGGGACCCGTCATCATCAATACCAGTGCGGAGCAGACCAGCATCCAGGCGTTGTCAGCTGACCCTTTGGCATCTGCGATCTGCTGCTGCAGCTGCGCAATCGTAGGAGCATCAAGGCTCGCGGGCTGCGCGAGAAGAGGAGTGGCAAGCAGCAGTACCGGAATGAGTGGGAGAAACCTCGAAACCATCCTCATAGAGACTCCGTAATTTTGAGCTTCGA
This sequence comes from uncultured Acidobacteriaceae bacterium, assembly GCA_963758835.1. Classification (GTDB taxonomy): domain Bacteria; phylum Acidobacteriota; class Terriglobia; order Terriglobales; family Acidobacteriaceae; genus CAVVDY01. The sequence continues at coordinate 8,138 of CAVWWZ010000022.1, forward strand.
AAAATTTTGTTGCACTTGAAATGCAAATAGCGGTCACTGCGTTATTCGCAGCTCAAGCTTTGGAGACCCTACGCAGTGGCAACGTAGGGTCGGACCGTAAACTTGACTTAGTTCATAAACCGATCCTGCGGGAATGAGAAATTCAAAGTTCTTATGCCCGGGATTAACTACTGTTATCGACGCCAAACGTCGAAGTTCTAAGTGTCTGAGCAACATCAACTTAGTTCAGGCATTCGAAGATAGTCTGGCGGCAGCGTAAACGTCTCGACGGCCTGGATTTTCACTTTCCAGTACCGGATATAGATCGACTGCTCCGGACAACTCTGGTCAGCGAGAATTGTCCTTACTGAGCAGGTTGGACAAGATTGCGGCTGGGGGCGTCTAGCCTGCGGAATCGTTTCGGGAATGGGGAGGAAATGTTCAGTTGTCACAACCCGCTGTGACTTTGGTCGTTGTCCCCGTCCGGTGAAGAGTTAGAATAGAAATCGGAATTGAAAATGATTTTCAACTTCATATTCGGCCGGAAACAGAAACCCTCCCGCGAGGCCAGTGCCTTGGCCGACCTGGAAGTGGGCGAGCGCGCCATCGTCAGCGACATCGAACTGGCGCCGTCGTTGGCCGAACACCTCATGAACCTGGGAATGGTACCGGGACTCGAAGTTACGGTGACGCGCAGCTGCCCCGGCGGCGATCCCCGCGTCTACCGGGTTGAAGGAACCGAGATTGCCATGCGCCGCGACCTGTCGCGCCATATTCTTGTGCAAGCGCTCGGTGCACCCGCCTTCGGTGATTAACCTACCGGAGTCGCGCCCCACGGAGTCGCAATAATGACCTGCCACGTGGTGGTTCGTCCCGAAGAAGAACCTCTCACCGCACTGCGCACCGTGGCCGTTGTTGGTCCGCCCAACTCGGGCAAGACCACGCTCTTCAATCGCCTTACAGGACTTCGCCAGAAGGTCGGCAACTTTCCGGGAGTGACCGTCGAACATCACACCGGGTACATCCGCGATGCCGTCGGCAATGAGGTTGCACTCATCGATCTGCCAGGGGTGTACAGCCTCAATCCGAAATCGGAAGACGAAAAGGTAGCGGTCGATGTGCTGACGGGCAACATGCCCGGCATTGCACGCCCAGACGCCGTCATTCTGGTGCTGAACTCCAACAACCTCAGCAGCCATTTGGTGCTGGCGGCGCGCGTCAGTGCTCTGGGCTTGCCGACCTTGGTGCTGCTCAACATGGCTGACGAGCTCCGTGAACAGGGGGGCCATGTCGATGTGCTGTCGTTGGCACGGCAGCTCGGAACTCCCGTAGCTTTGGTGAGCGCTGTGACTGGCGAGGGGATCTTCGCAGTCAGCAATTTTCTTTCGTCTGCGGCAGCGGCTCCTGAGCCGCTAGAGCTGCCGGTCGTCGGCAACACGCGAAGTACACGCGAATGGGCGGTGCGGGTTGGTGAGAAGGCTAACTACCGCCGTCCGGCGACGCCGATCTGGACTCACCGGCTCGATAGTATTTTTCTCCATCGCATCTGGGGCGCCGTCATTTTTGCTGTGGTAGTGATTGCTGTCTTCCAAACGATTTTCGCCGTGGGGCAGCCACTCTCGAACCTCATGCAGAGTGGACTGGACGTCACCGGTGCTCGCTTGGGGAACCTGTTGCCCGACGGCTACCTGCGTTCGCTGCTCATCAATGGCGTGTGGAAGGGAACCGGATCTGTGCTCGTCTTCCTGCCACAGATTCTGCTGCTATTCCTGGTGATTGGCATCCTGGAAGACTCCGGCTACCTGGCGCGCGCCGCCATCATTGCGGATAAGACCATGTCGCGCGTGGGCCTGAACGGGAAAAGCTTTATCCCGCTGCTTTCGGCGTACGCCTGCGCAGTGCCGGCCATCATGGCGACGCGCACCATTGAGAGCAAGCGCGACCGCATCGCCACCATACTGATCGCGCCGTTCATGACATGCTCGGCCCGGCTGCCCGTGTACACCATGGTGATCGCCGCCTTTTTGCCGAACCGGCCGCTGTTGGGGCCGTTGTTGGGCACGCGCGCGGTGGCCATGCTCGGCCTTTACTTGCTCGGATTCCTGATGGCGGTGGCGACGGCAAAGCTGCTGAACTCCACCGTGCTGCGCAGCAAAGACACTCCGTTCGTGCTTGAGATGCCGCCTTATCGCTGGCCGCGTCCGGTATCGCTCGGCCTGCGGCTGGTCGATCGTGGCAAGGCCTTCTTGTATCGCGCCGGCACCGTGATCATGCTGGTCTCGCTTCTGCTATGGGCGGCGACCAACTTCCCCATGCACAACGGACAGCCTCCGGCGGTGCAGGACAGCGTGGTCGCAAAAGTCGGCCATTCCATCGAGCCCATCATCCGCCCGCTGGGATTTGATTGGAAGATTGGCGTGGGGCTGCTGACATCGATCGCTGCCCGCGAAGTCATTATCGCGACCTTGGGAACCTTGCACGGCGTCGATCCCCAATCGCATGCCACCGATCTGCAAGCCGCGCTACGCCAGGAGCTGACACCCGCTGCTGCGGTGGCGTTACTCGTTTTCTTTGCCTTCGCCATGCAATGCATGTCGACCATCGCCGTCGTGCGTCGCGAGACTAACGGCTGGAAGTGGCCCATCATCCAGTTCACCTACATGACGCTGGTTGCCTACGTCTCTGCCTACGCGGCCTACCACATTGCGGGACGTCTCATAGGGTAGTGTGGGTGGAGCGCGTCTTCCGGCGTGCAGCGATTGTCCTTCTTCTAATTGTCATCACGAGCGAAGCGAGGGATCTGCTCTCGTTCGCGTTGCGGACCGCTTCGCATGAACGAGCACGGCAGGCATTACTCCACCTTCTTCAGCACCAGCGCCGAATTCTTCGACCCGAATCCGATGCAATTGCACACGGCGTGCCCGATCGACGCCTTGCGCTCAGCGTTCGGCACATAGTCCAGATCGCACTCCGGGTCCGGTTTCTCGAGATTGATGGTCGGCGGAATCTGCCCGTGAATCATGGCTACGACAGTAGCCGCCACCCCGGCGGCTCCCGATGCGCCCTGAGGATGTCCGATCTGTGACTTCAGGCTCGACATAGCTGCGCGGTGCGCGTGATCGCCCAGCGCCAACTTCAGTGCGCGAGTCTCGATGCGATCGTTCAGCTCCGTCGAGGTGCCGTGCAGGTTGACGTAATCGACGTCGCCCGCGTTGACCCCGGCATCTTCCATCGCCATCTGAATCGCGCGCGCCGGCTCCTCGCCGTTTTCCTGCAGGCGAACGCGGTGAAAGGCTTCGCAGGTTGAGCCATATCCGCCAATTTCCGCAAGCATCTCCGCGCCGCGCGCCTTCGCGTGTTCGTAGTCTTCCAGTACGAACATCCACGAGCCTTCACCCAGAACAAATCCGTCGCGATCGGCGGAAAATGGCCGCGACCCCCGCTCTGGGGAATCGTTCCACGAGTCCGTCAGAATGCGCATCAGGGTGAAGCCCTTCATAATTCCGGGAGCGATTGGCGCGTCGGCGCCGCCGGCCAACATCATTGGAATGTAGCCATGCTGAATCTGCCGCAGCGCATAACCCAGAGCGTCGGTCGAAGAAGTGCAACCCGTGCTGATGACGTGGCTCATGCCGCGAAATCCGAAGCGCATGCTGAGTTCGCTGGCCAGCGTTCCCGCGGTACCGCTGGGGATGGAGTAGAGGCTGGCCTGCTTCGATTTTCCCGCGAAGTACAGGCGGTACATCTCTTCGGAAAACTCCTGCGCGCCTCCGCCTGTGCCCAGGACGATGCCCACTTCGCGCAGTTCTTTGAGAGAGAGCTTCGCGGGATCGACCCCGGCCTGCGACCAGCGCCTCGGACGATGCGGCCAGTGCCATGGGAACCACGCGTGACACATGCTTGCGTTCGTGCGCGTCCATCCACGCCAGCTCATCAAAGCCGGTAACCTCGCCCGCGATTTGCACCGGCAGGTCGCTGGGATCGAAGCGAGTAATACGCTTTACTCCACTTTTGCCGGCCAGTGCGGCGCGGCAGAAGTCGACCCGGCCAATGCCGTTCGGGCTCACGACTCCCATACCCGTGATGACAACGCGTCGTCTCATGAATTCGCTTAGGATGCCTGGGCCTCGCTATAGGTGACTCTAAAAGCTACGGGAATTCTTGCCGCTTTGCTTCGCAAGCAAAGGAGACCTGCGTGGCGGGAGATAATGTCAAAAGACCGCATGCTGATCCCGCAGTCGGCAGCCGCCAAAACCTTGCCTATCGGAATATACATTTCGGTTCCGTTTTGCCGTAGCAAGTGCAGCTTCTGCAACTTCGCCTCCGGAGTCTTCTCTGGTGCGCTCTTCGACCGCTACGTCGAGCAGGTGAGCGCTGAGATTGGCTCGGCACAGCACATTGCGCATCACCTCGGAGCGAACTTCGATCCCCTTGTCGATTCTATCTATCTCGGCGGAGGAACGCCTTCAGTGCTCGATCCCGACCAGCTGGAGGCGCTGTTCAGGAGCGTGCGGAACCACTTCGAGGTCGAGCGCTCGGCCGAGGTCACGGTCGAATGCGCGCCCGGCACTCTCTCCGAGCCGATCATGAACGCGCTGCTGGAGTGTGGCGTAAACCGCGTGAGCCTGGGAGTGCAGTCCTTTGTCGATAAGGAGTGCTCGTCGGTTGGCCGCCTTCACACTCGCGAGACGACTCTGGCCGACATCGCGCGACTGCGCTCCGCCGGCATGGGAAACATCGGGATCGACTTGATTGCCGGCCTGCCGCACCAGACCGAGGAGAGCTGGGACTGTTCTCTCGAGGAGACGCTTGCCACCGGCGTTCCACATGCCAGCGTTTACATGCTTGAGGTGGACGAGGATTCGCGCCTGGGCAACGAGCTGCTGGCGGGTGGCAGTCGCTATCACGCGCATCACGTACCCGATGAAGATCTCACCGCCGACCTGTATCTCGCAGCCTGCGAGAAGCTGGAGCGGGGCGGCCTGCATCAGTACGAAATCTCGAACTTTGCGTGTGCGGTCACCCACGGCATCGGCCTACGCGATTCGCGTCATAACCTGAAGTATTGGACACGCCAGCCTTACTTCGGCTTTGGAGTGGATGCACACTCCATGTTGCCGGCTGAAGCGGAGCTGGTGGAGAAGGGAATCGAAGCCGTTCGCTTCGCCACTCCGGATTCGCTGGAAGGTTTTTCTGCCGCAGCAATGCAGTTGCAACCCGGCCATGCCCGCGCGGCGCAGCTCCAGTCTTCGCGCAGTCTGGTTAATTCAGAGATGGCATTGGAAGAAGAGTTCTTTCTCGGCCTACGGATGAATCGCGGAGTTTCGATCGAAGAAATTGCAGCGCGCCATGGCAAAGGGCGCGTGAAGGAGTTCGGCGGCGCTATCGCCGAGCTGGTCGATGGTGGTCTGTTGGAGCATTGGGATGGACAGGTGCGACTGACCTCTCGCGGGCGGCTGCTGTCGAATGAAGTTTTCGAGCGGTTTCTGCACGAACCCGGTGGAAGCACCACGCTTTAGCGCGGTGACCGGAGTGCCATTTCTAATCCTGGCTTTAGCCATGCTGGGCTCCCGGGAGCTTAAAGCCCTTTTTTGGCTGGAGCTTCTTTCACCACGCTAAAGCGTGGTGCTTCCACCCAAGAACATCTCGCGCCCTAATGCACGGTCTTTGTCTTGCGCGACATGTAATCCATCAGCAGGTACTGCCCGAGGGTGTAAGGCGTGGTGAAGTAGGCTTTGCCGCGGCACATCTCTGTCACCTTCTGCACGAACTGGATCAGCCCATGATCGGACGCGAGCATGAAGGTGTTGATGAGCACTCCGGCGCGCTTGCACTTCGAAACTTCTTTCAGCGTCTCACTCACCACCAGCGGATCGAGCCCGAAGGCATTCTTGTAAATGCGGCCGTCCTCTAGCGTAAGCGCCGAGGGCTTGCCATCAGTGATCATCACGATCTGCTTCATGTCTTTGCGTTGCCGTTGCAGGATGCGCTGCGCCATGCGCAAGCCTTCGCGCGTGTTGGTGTAGTACGGCCCGACCTTCACGCGAGCCAGCTGCGAAAGCGGCAGTTCTTCCGCCGAATCGTGAAACAGCACCAGCGACAGCGAGTCCCCCGGATACTGCGTACGAATCAGGTGCGACAACGCCATGGCAACTTTCTTCGCTGGCGTAAAGCGGTCTTCGCCATACAGGATCATCGAATGCGAACAATCCAGCATGAGCACCGTCGCGCACGACGACTGATACTCACACTGATGCACTTGCAGATCTCGATATTCGATGTTGAGTGGCAGGTGCAGCCCCTCGCGCTGGATGGCGCTGGATAAAGTGGCCGTGATGTCGAGATTCAGCGTGTCGCCGAACTCATAGGTCTTGGACGCGCCGCTGGCCTCGATGCCCGTCGCCATGTCACGGGTATCGTGCCGCCCGAAATTGGATTTTCCCAGCGAGCCAAGCAAGTCGCGCAGCGCTTTGAATCCGAGAAAGTCGAGACTCTTGTCGGTGATCTCGAATTTCGCCTGCGCCTGCGTCTCGGCTACCTGCCCACCGACGCTCGACTGCCGCGACGGGTCATGCGGCTGATCGATGCTGATGTACTCCTCCTGCTGCATGCGATCGAGCAACTGCTCGATGAGCTGTTCGAGTCTGCTCGCCGCTCATGTTCTCGACCTGCTCGCGCATCTGCTCGTCCAGCAGATCGCTGTTCATCAGCGCTTCGGCGATGGCCTGCTTCAAATCCTCCAGCGACTGCTCGCCATCGTTCAGGTCGTAGTAATCCTGATACTGCTGCTGGAATCCGCTTTGCAGAAGGTAGTCGGAGAGCGCACTAAGCAGGTCCTCCAGGCTCATCTCAGAGGCAGGCTCGGGAACGTATTTCTTGTATTTGATGAACTTCATGGAAGAAGTAATTAGCAATTAGCAATTAGCAACGAGCAATTACGCTTTGAAAGGGCACGCCTTCAGGCGTGCCGTACCGTCCCTTTCATTTTTCTTGTCATCCCGGAGCGGCTTTAGCCGCAGAGGGATCTGCAGTTTGTGTCGCGCCTGAAGCGACTCCCATTTGTATACGCGCAACACCCAGGACTTACGCTCTGGGCTAAGATATGCCGTCCTTCGGACTTGCTAATTGCTAACTGCTAATTGCTTCCTAATTAAACGGCCTTCTCTGTCTGCGAAACTCCCGCTCCTCGTCTTCTTCGCGGAAATTCTGCTTCTCGCGACGCGGCTGCTTCTCGCCGGCGGTGAAGGTTCGTTCTTCACTTCGGCCAATCTTCTTGTGCGCGTAAAGGCCTTCCAGGATGAACTCCGCCGCAGATACCAGCATTTCCGCCGGCTCCTTGCCGCTCAGGTTCAACGCGCCGAGTTTGTCGAGCAGACCCTGAATACTACGCAGCTTGTGCAGCATCTCCTGCGCGCTAGCCGAATCGCGCATCTGGATTTCGCCTCCCAGATCGAACCACTGCACAATCTGGTTCATGTTGCCGCTGCCATGGAAGTAGCCGTCATAAGTGCGGGCGATCGCGGCACGGATGATCTCGCGCGAGACATTGTCGGCGCCCTTGAGTTCGCCTTCGTATTCCAACTCGAGTTTGCCGGTAATGGCCGGCAGCGCGGCATAGATGTCGCCGATGCGAGGCACGACCAGCTTCTCACCCGAGCGAATAGCGCGTCGTTCAGCGTTCGAGACCACGTTCTCCATCGCGCTAATCGGCAGTCTCTGGCTCACGCCCGAGCGCTTGTCGATCCGCTTGTCCTCGCGTGCGACGAACGCGATCTGCTCGATGACCTCGCTCACGAACGGCGGAATCTGCAATTGGTGTCCGTCGCGCTCGGTCCACGCTTCCTGTGCAGTGATGGCCAATCCTTCGTGAACCGTCGCCGGATAGTGCGTGCGAATTTCCGATCCAATGCGGTCTTTCAGCGGGGTGATGATCTTGCCGCGCGCCGTGTAATCTTCCGGGTTCGCGGTGAAGACAATGGCAACGTCGAGCGGCAGGCGCACCGGGTAGCCCTTAATCTGCACATCGCCTTCCTGCATGATGTTGAACAGGCCGACCTGAATTTTGCCGGCCAAGTCGGGCAGTTCGTTCACCGCAAAGATGCCGCGGTTGGCGCGTGGAAGCAAACCATAGTGCACCGTGAATTCGCTCCCCAGGTCGTGGCCACCCTTGGCAGCTTTGATGGGATCGATGTCGCCGATCAGGTCAGCAATGGTGACATCCGGTGTCGCCAGCTTTTCGACATAGCGCTGCTCCGGAGTGAGGTACGAGATGCTCGCACCCTCGGGATCTTCCTCGACCAGTTGCTTGCAACGCGAGCACAACGGAGCATACGGATTGTCGTGAATCTCGCAGCCTGTCAGATACGGAACCTGGGGATCCAGCAAAGTAGTTAGGGCGCGAAGAATACGGCTTTTTGCCTGCCCGCGAAGCCCGAGAAGAATGAAATTATGACGCGAAAGAATTGCGTTAACGATCTGCGGAATCACGGTGTCGTCAAAGCCCACGATTCCAGGAAAGATGGGTCCGTCGGCGCGTAACCGCTGCATGAGGTTCTCGCGCATCTCGTCTTTCACACGTCGGTTACCTAGTCTTTCCTCAGAAAAATCACGGCTGCGACGCAGCTCGCCTAAGGTCTGCGGGAAATCACTCAAGGGTGGAATACCTCCGGGGTCCCCTCCGCCCTGCCGACGGAGTCATCTTGCTGACGGCTATTCTACGCCTAGGGTTTTGACGTGATTCGAGCGGAAGCGATTCCAATCTTTCAGTTTGAAGCGCAATCAAATTCGTCCACGAAACGCGGCGAACTAGTGCTAGGGAAGCGGCTGTACGGCAATCTGTTTCTTGGCTCTCTCAATCAGTCCGGTCTCCAGCGAAGGCCAGCGGCTGAAGTTCGCGCCACCCTCCTTCAAACTCGCTGCCGTCACACCCGTAGATTGCAGGTCTTCGCCGTAGATAATCATCAACTCCTTACGCTTTTCGCTATCCAGCAGGTGAACCAGGCGGACGTACATCATGCTTCCCGGCATTTTGTATCCCTTAGCCTTCAGAATGCGTTCGACCGCTTCTCGATCGGAGCCCGGCCTGATTACCTCGTCGCTCTGGCGTGGCCAAGTATCAACGTAGAAGTCCCATCCGCCGAGAGTCGCGTGACGTGGGGAATCGTATTCGTGATGGAGGTCGGGCTTGGACGCCAGATAGCCCTCGAACTGTATCCAGTACAGGCGGCTCACGTTCTTCGCGGCATCGGCCTCTACGAAAACTTCAATCTCGCAATCAGCGACCCCATAGAGAACGAACCGCTCGGAGCCGGCGTACCGCGCCGCCTTGGGAACGGTAATTCGTACAGCAGGATCGTGCGTCGAGGTGACGGAGCTTCCCTGAACGGTGCGATCAGGGGCGCTGGCTTGAGCGAGCAGAGCAGCAGGAAGGAGCAAGTACGCTGTGAGGGTTCGGAGCAACATGTTGTTGTTTTACGTGAAGGCAGAGAATCCGGTTCAACTGCGCTGGGCAACCACGAGCAGTACCACTGTACTCAGGCAGAAGACCAGTCCGCAGCCTGACACGACAAGCGGCAGGGCGAAGAAGCGTGCATTCCATCCGGCTCCGATTCGGGCCTGCACCGGGTCGCGCGGGTCGTAGCGGATCTCATGGTGGCTGCCGACCTGGAACTCGCTGGCGCGGGCGCGAGTCTTCTCGTAGTCGCGGTCTTGGAAGCTGGTGACTTCGGTCGTAATCGGCTTGCCATCTATCGTATAGAGCAGGCCTAGGCGCGCCGAGTAGAACTGCTCGTGCTGTGAGATGCGATCGACAACGACGTCGCTGCGCAGGACCTGTGCGTCGGTCGTCGGCCAGGCACGCAGCACTCCGATCTGGTGAACGTAAAACGGCGCGCTGAAGATCAGCAGGATGACACCGATGATGAGGGAGGCAACGGCGACGGCTTGTAAAGTGCCGCGGCGTTCATTCATGCGCAACGAACCCCTGACTGATCAAGGAGACACGGAGTACGCGAAGGTGAACAGAAGCATCGTTGTTCCATCGCTAGCCTAGGATTTTGCGGAAGGACTTGCTGGTCTTAATCGTTTCGTATCCCAGCCGCTCATAGAAGGTATGGGCGCGGAGACGCTTGACGTTTGACCGTAATGTCACCATCCGATAACCCTGCTTGGTCGCCCAGCGTTCTACCACTTTCATGAGCGCCTCACCAAGGCCGCGACCTCGGCAGCCTTCATCCACTACGAGGCTGGCAACCTCGGCGGACGGCTCCGTAGTGAGAGACGGACGCGCGAAAACATGAATCCAACCGACCAATCTTCCCTCTGCCTCGGCAACGTACACCGCGTGTTCGGGATGGCGGCTCACCGTCCGAAGCCGCTGGACGGTCTCCTCGCAGGTCGACGGATATCCCAGTTGCTCTGACAATCGGGCGATATCTTCCGCATCGGCAGCGGTTGCGACACGAATCGTCGGATTGGGGAATGCCGGCAATGCGCTCATAATCAACGGCCAGCTTCGCGCTTTAGATCCCGCTGTTCTTCGCGCACGCGCCTGAAGCGGCTCCACAGATATCCGATGTATCCCAACTGAATTACCCAGGTCACGATGTAGGCTGCCTTGAGCGCGGTGTCTCCCTTCACGCTGCACCTCCCTGGAGCGCCGCTTGCGCGTGGCGCTGCTCGACGTCTTCTTCCATCCTTTGCAGGCGATAGCGCGCGACCACCAGAATGATCGCCAGCATTGAGAACGCCAGCCAGTTCCACAACAGTGGAGGCCACATGCTCGGATCGAGTCCTGAGTTTGATCCACCGCCTATTACCGGCGAAGGGTGCTGTGTGCGGAACCAGCGAATCGTCATATAGACGATAGGCACGTCAACAAAACCGAAAATCGCCAGCGCCGCCGCGAGGATTGGAGTCTGGCTGCCAGTCGAGTAGCGACGCAGCACGAGGTAACTGACGTAAATCAGCCAGAGAACCAACGTCGTGGTGAGCCGCGCATCCCACGTCCACCAGATACCCCACACCGGGCGCGCCCATATCGGACCGGTCACCAACACCACCGTGCAGAACACCACGCCGACCTCCGCCGTGGCCGCTGCAATCGCATCGGCTGCGGCATTGCGCCGAAGGATGTACACCACCGACGCAACGAAGTTGGCAAAGAACAGCAGGAACGCCGTCCACGCCGAAGGCACGTGATAGTAGAAGATGCGCTGCACGTTGCCCATCGTCTGCTCGGTGGGCGCGACCATCAGTGCCTGGTACGCAGCGAAGCCGAGGGCCACGACGGTGAGTGCGAGAAAGACTTTCGATACCAGCTTCATTCGGCGTTCAACACGCTTTCAAAAAGAAGAAGACACACCGCGGTAAACACAACATCGTAAACCAGCAGCATCTTGATCCAGAAGTCGGGCGAGGCGTCTCCGGTCAGGATTGAGGTAGTCGAGTCCACCATCGCCAACAACGCCGGGATTGAAATAGGGAAGAGAATCAGCGGCAGCATGATCTCGCGATTGCGGGTACGGATGGAGAGTGCCGCGAAAAAGGTTCCGTTGACCACCAGGGCCCAGGTTCCCAGTACAGTCACCACTGCGAGCTGCCAGGGAGGCCCAACCGAACGCAGATTGTAGAAGACAATGAACAGCGGCGTCATCAGCGCTTCCAGCACGGTGACGAATAGAAAATTGCCGAACGCCTTGGCGAGAAACAGCGCATTCGCCGGAGCAGGCGAAACGCGATAAGCATCGAGCACCTGGTTGCGTAATTCGCGGGCCCAGGTTTGATTCAAGGCCACTACTGCGGCAAACAGGAACGCCACCCAGATCAGCCCGCCTGCAATGTGTCGCGACTCTTCGGCAGTCGGGTTGAAGGCGAAGCTGAAGATCACCACCACCAGCAGCGCAAAGAACAGCATGGAGTTGATGGCGTCTTTCGAGCGCCACTCCATGCGCAGGTCTTTCACCAGCGTGGCGCGAGTCATGCTGGCGGTGCTCATGGCCTCCTCGCCGTGGCCGACTCAGGTGTTGTCGAGCGCTGCCACTGAGCCGCAGGCGTAGTCGAGACGATTTGTCCCGCAGCCATGTGCACGAACTCGTCGGCTGCATCCTGCATGACCGCCGCCTGGTGCGTAATTACCAGGATCGTTTTCCCGGAGTCACGCAGGCGTCCCAGGATGGCCGCCATATCGGACGCGGAGCGAACATCGACGTTCGAGAACGGCTCATCCAGCAGGATGACGTCCGGGTTGTGTAACACGGCGCGCGCCAGCGACAGGCGCTGCCGCATCCCTTGCGAATACTGGCCGATGCGGCGTTCGAGTTCAGGATCGAGGCCAACCATCTGCATCGCGTTGCGACAGACAGCATCATCGCTGATCCCGTACAGCCCGGCGAAGTAGCGAAGGTTCTCCATGCCGCTGAGCTCGTCATAGAGCAGCGGCGCATGTCCCATGTAGCCGACGCGTTGTGCGACCAACGGCAATGAATCAGACCCAAGCACCCGGACGCTGCCCTGGCTGGGCTGCATCAGTCCGGCGATGATGCGCAATAGCGTGCTCTTGCCTGCTCCGTTGTCGCCGAGAATTACATAGAGGTGGGCGGGCGCAAATTCGTAGGAAGCGCCGCGCAATGCGGCGAATCGTCCGAAGAACTTCACGACGTTTTGAATGAGGACTGCGGACTCGACAATACCGCCGCCCGCAGATGTCGACGAGGCAGCTTCAGTGTGAGCGGGCTTCGGCAACTCTATCGGCTCGCGCTGCTGGACTGCGCTCCCGTCAGCTCCGCCTTCTGCTGACTCTCTCCACTCGCCGGGGTAGTTGCCGGTTGGCCGGGCTGCTTGGGCGCATACTTCGAAGCGCACTTGGCCTGAATATTGGTAGCGCGAAAAACTCCGTCGTGGCCAAACTTACCTTCCGCTAATGCCTGAGCGTCATCCTTGAAGGTGTCGGGCAACGCCTCGCTGCCGGTGTAAACCACGGGCAACGTACGGTCCTGCTCGATCAGCAGAAACTCGGCGTGCGTACCCTGGCGCTTGATCGAACCGGGGGCGACATTTCCCGCAACGCGAAGCCGTTTGCTATACGCGCTCGAGCCCATGCCATTGAGCTCTTTTATGGTGACGTAATAGCTCTTGCTGTCCTGCACGCCGGTGAAGGCTAAGTAACCAAGCGCAACCACGATCAGAGTGATGACGGCGCCGAAGCGGAGATATCTGCGATTTTGTTCCGACATAGTGAACCAACGCGAGGCAATCAGAAAACCGCTCCCCGCTCCAGCCTAAGCATAAACCCTTCGGCAACCCGGCATCGTGTGATGTAGGTCACAGGACGGGCGGTTTTTCACGGGGGAGTGAAACCGGCTGATGAACGCAAGCTCAGAGCAGGAATGGGTCAAACGCATGAATGCCCTTGCTCCAGAAATCGAATAAGACTAGACTAACTGGACTAAGTTTATTATGAAAACCGTTAACATCCATGAGGCCAAGACGCATCTCTCGAAGCTCATCGAGGAGGCGAGTAAAGGCGAGCCGTTCATTATCGCAAAGGCGGGCAAGCCGGTCGTGAAGGTAGTTGCTATCGATGTGCCTTCTGGCGAGCAGCGTCGTCGGTTTGGGTTTATGGCCGGTGAGATTTCAGTCCCTGAGGACTTCGACCGAATGGGCGATGAGGAGATCACCCTTATGTTCAATGGCCGCGAATGAAGCTGCTGCTCGACACGCATGTCCTGCTCTGGATGGCGGCTGGATCTGACCGGCTCTCTTCTGCTGCGCGACAACTCATTGAGGAAGAGCAATCTGAGCTGTTTTTCAGCGCAGTAAGCGTCTGGGAAGTTGTCATCAAGCGAGGACTTGGCCGGAGCGATTTTCAGGTGGATCCACGAGTATTGCGGAGACGCTTACGCGACAACGGCTATTCCGAGCTATCGATCGTCAGCGAACACGTGTGTGCCATCGATAGCCTCCCCTCGATCCACAAAGATCCCTTTGATCGCCTGCTGGTTGCGCAGGCAATGGTCGAAGGAATTACGCTGCTGACGCTTGACCCGGTCGTGGCCCAATATCCCGGGCCCATTCGAAGGCTCTAGACAAAGCGAAATCCCAGACACCTATGCCGCGCCAGCCTGATGACCGCCATTGCTTTCCAGGTTGGCGCGAACCAGCGCGATCAACTCCAGCGGAGGCACAGGCTTCTGGCGGAATACCACGTCCAGTCCCTCGTACTCCGATTCGGCCTCGGGCAACCCGCTCAACACGATAACCGGAACCCAATGGTTTTCCTTCCGCAAGCGGCGGACGAATTCAGTGCCATTGCCCCCAGGCATGATGTGATCGGTGATGACCAGGCTGATGCGCTCCCCCAGAATTCGCACGCTGGCCAGCGCACTTTCCGCTGTGGTTGCCACACAAACCGAGAAGCCGGCGTTGCGGAGTACTGTTTCTCGCACACTGAGTTGCAGAGCGTTGTCATCGATCAAAAGCACCTGGCTCACGCAGTACTCCTTGCATGCCACTGGTTCGCCACGGGAAGGCACGGCCCCGTAAACCGCCGGCGACGCAAGTCACCGGAGAGACGACCGAAAAGCGTTTTCGGTTTGCCGAGGCCCATTTGAATTGTGCTGCGTTTAAGCGACGTGCTGCCCCGAGATCTCTTGCAATGCCTGGAACCAATCCTGTTCCGGGGAACCACCCTGGCCACGACGCTGCAAGTAAAGCTCATAAGCTCTGCGGCGCACCAACTCTTCCGGAACTGTCCGAGATTCTCTGGACGGCAAAGCAGTTGCCTCACTGGCATTGATTTTCGAAGTCGTTTCAGCAATGGCGGGCGCCGTCGTCACCGGCTGTGCCACAACAGTACCGTCCCCCTCAACAGGTTCGGTCTTGCGGCTCCGTTTTTTCGGCGTTTCCTGGTTGTCTTTGGCCCGTGTTGCTTTCGGCATCGTAACGTCACTCCTAAACCCAAATCGATTCACCCCGGTCGTCGCTCAACCATTCGTCGCCGCCGGTGGCGTTCCTTAACTATAACCAACTTTGTGGTCACATTGGGTTGCAAAACGGTGTTTATCCACAAGTTTCCGCATCCTGGAACACAACTTTGTAACTCAGCACATTGCGCTTACAGTTCTCGCACTAAGGTGTCCAATATAGATACAGCGTTGCACGAACAAGGAAGCGAGGAACTGCGTGGCGCTTCGCCGCGTATAACAAAGTGAGCGACCAAGACCTTCGCAAATGGTCTTCTTCGAAATCCTCCGGCAGATGTTGCGCAGCCTGTGGGCGCACAAGCTGCGCTCGTTCCTCACCATGTTTGGCATTGCCTGGGGAGTGGGATCGCTGCTGCTGCTGGTCGGCCTGGGCGAAGGTTTCCGTTCCGGCAACCGGCGCGAATTGAACTCGCTCGGCGAAGACATCATGTTCATCTTTCCCGGACGCGCGCCTGCCGTTGCGGGCAACATGAGCTCCGGCCATCAGCTACAGCCTCACCGATCGGGATTACCTCGACATGCAGCGCGAGGCGCCGCACGTGCGGGCTAGTCGCGCCCGTGCTGTCGCGTCATGGACATCCGCGAGGTCAGCGAGTTCGGCAACACCAACGGACGAAGTCAGCGGAGTGCCGCCGCATGTTCAACCAGATCCGCTATCTGCCGCTGGCGGCCGGCCGCTGGCTGAACGAGGCCGACGAAGCGCAAAAGCGCAGCTGGTCGCTGTCATCGGCGACGAGATGCTGAAGAACCTGTTTCCCGGGCAGGACCGGTCAGCGCCGTCGGCAATACGATCCTGCTGAATGGGATTGCGTTTCGAGGTCGATGGGCGTGGTGCAGCGCGTTGGGCACGGCGACGACAACTCCACCAACAATCGCGTCTTCCTGCCCTTCACACCATGCGCCAGTTTTTCCCGCTGAAGGCGAAGGACAGGAAGAGGCAATCTCGTTCATCAACTATCGGCCGCGGGTGCGCGATGAGCACGTGATCGCGCGCGACGAGGTGCGCAGGATCATCGCCCGCAATCATGGTTTCGATCTGGCACGAACGAAGACGCCTTCGAGGACTGGGACACGATCAAGAACGCCGAGACCGTGGGCAAGATCTTCGACGTGATGGATATGTTCCTCGGCGGCGTCGGGTTGGTGACGCTTGGCACTGGGCGCCATCGGCGATCATCAACATCATGCTGGTTGCGGTCAGCGAGCGGACGCGCGAGATCGGTTTGCGCAAAGCGCTGGGCGCCACCAATCGCAGCATCCTGCTGCAGTTCTTCCTGGAAGGCGCATTTCTCACCCTGATGAGCGGCGGCATCGGCATGGCGGGCGCTGCTCTGTTCATGCACGTGATGAGCGGCATGGGCCAGGTGCCGGAGGATTCGATCCGCCCAACATGTCGTTTATGTCGGCTGCGCTCGCGATTGGAACGCTGGCGATGGCGGGAATCGTCGCCGGATTGTATCCCGCGCGCAAAGCAGCCATGCTGCAGCCGGTCGATGCCCTGAGGCAGGAGTAAGCCATGGTTCGCGATCTGTTCTCGCAAGCCTACGAAGCGCATGCGCTACAACCGCCGGCGCACCGCGCTCACCATGCTGGGCATGGCATGGGGTATCGCGACTGTGGTGCTGCTGCTGGCTTACGGTGCAGGATTCGGGCGCGCCATCGAAGTCATCTTCGCGAACTGGGGCACGCGCATCATC
The DNA here is from genome assembly GCA_963758835.1 of uncultured Acidobacteriaceae bacterium. Lineage (GTDB taxonomy): Bacteria > Acidobacteriota > Terriglobia > Terriglobales > Acidobacteriaceae > CAVVDY01. The sequence continues at coordinate 24,795 of CAVWWZ010000022.1, forward strand.
GGCGTCTTTCCCGGGCGCACCTCGCAGCAGGCCGGCGGACAAAAGGCCGGCACCCAGATCAAGTTCACGATCGAGGACGTCGATCGCATCGTCAACGCAGCTCCGCTGGTGCACCGCATCACGCCCGATGGTCGACAAGCAGGCCAATGTGCAGCAGCGATGTGCGCACCTACACCCTGCCGATCGAGGGCTGCTATCCCAGCCTGTTCAAGATTCAGGCGCTGAAGCTCGGCGAAGGGCGCTTGTTCAATGAACGACGATGAGGCCGCACGCGGCGCGGGTCGCGGTGATCGGCTCCGAGGCCAAGACCAAGCTGTTTTCCGGCGAGTACGCCATCGGGCAGAACATCCGCATCGACGGCATCAGCTATCAAGGTCATCGGCGTGCTCGCGCCGCACATGCAGGAAGGCGACGACAGCATCAACAAGATCATTTACATGCCGTTCAGCACCATGAGCGACTTCAAGGACACGCATTACCTCGACGGCATCTGGCTCGACTTACGAAGGCGATCGAGTTCGAGCTGGTCGAGCGGCAGGTGCGCGGCGTGCTGGCCCAGCAATACAACTTCAAGCCCGACGACAAGCGCGCGGTCTTCGTCTTCAACATGATGAAGCAGCTGAAGCAGTTCCAGATCATCACCATGGGACTGAAGATTCTGCTCGGCTTCATCGGCACGCTGACGCTGGGCATCGGCGGCGTCGGCCTGATGAACATCATGCTGGTGTCGGTGACCCAGCGCACGCGCGAGATCGGCGTGGAGAAAGGCTCTGGGCGGACGGCGCAGCGACATCCTCTTCCAGTTTCTCGCCGAAGCGCTGGCGATTACCGTTCGTCGGCGGAATTGCCGGAATCGCGATGGCTTATGCGATTTCGTTCGCCGTTGGGCGGCTGACGTTCTATAGCGCTGTCGCCAAGAATGCCGAAGCCGCCGACATCCGCCTGATCATCGATCCGACCATCGTCGTGGTCGCGACCGTCATTCTGGCGCTGGTCGGGCTGGTCAGCGGAATGCTGCCCGCCATCAAGGCCTCGCGCCTCGATCCCATCGAGGCGCTGCGGTACGAATAAATCTTCAGTGAAGCCGAAAGGGTCCCCACGGGGATGCGCCCGCACGGCGAAGGGTGGAAGCCCCCCGCATTCATGCGGGGGGATGAAGCTTCCGTGGCGAATGCGCTTTAGCGCCGGATACGCTATTGCCGTGTGTAGCACGTAGCAGAAGAAGGGACCGCGACCGAACAGACCAAAGGATTGTTCGCGCGTGGACGATGGATATTTCTCGAAGCAGCGATTATTAGCACCAAAGTGCTAGCATGCTACAAGGCTCGCGGTGGATCAACATACCAACTTCGCTCCCAAATTCGTTTTAGGGCGTTGCTGGACTCTGGGGGTATCGAGACCTATCCACTGTGCTAGAAATGGCTCTCAGGTCAAATCTGTGCGTTGTAGCGCTATGCTGGATGTGGGTCGATACGCTTTGGAGGGCCCCGTGCAGAGTTTGTGGCTCTAAAGTGCCATCCATGTCCGTCAGTGCACTGAAAAATGGCTTTAACTTGTTGCTGAATTTGCTAAAATTATTGACCGCTAGACATAAACTACGTATTATTTCTTGGAACGCACCACAAAAAGCAGTTTGGCGAAGAGCCTTGGGATTCCTCTCCTCCTGTGAAGCCCGAGGCTCTTTTTACGCCTAGGTTAATCGGTCGTATTACCGTGATCCTGCCACCATCGGCCGGGACGTCGTCGGAAGTCGCGACGACATGTTACCTCGCGCTTCAGCGGTAACCGATTTTGCAATGATCGTTCCTCTACAATTTCATCGTGTCCCTCGACCGGCTCACCCAGGTGCTTGATCAGCTCAAGCTTTACGAGCATCCCCTCGTTTCGTTCAGCGCGCGGGCCAAAGGCGACGGCGTTGAGGTGGTTCTCAGCCCGCGATTTACCGAACCCAAGGTCCATACCTATTACTACGATCTGCACCCGCGCGATCTTGAAGATTCACAGTTCGAGTGGACCTTCCAGCGCCAACTCTTCGACTGCCTGCACGATTACCTGGTCGAGATGTTCATCCGCACTCCTCAACACCGCAAAGAGCACGCGCAGATGCAGCGCGAAGGAAAGCTGTGAGCTCGGGTGACCCACTGAATCCTGCGGCTGGATTGAATGGGAATCCGTTGCGCGCCCGCATTGTCGATGAGGTTCGCCACTGCGGGTCAATTCCATTTTCGCGCTACATGGAGATGTGTCTCTATGAGCCCGAACTCGGCTACTATGCGCGACCGCGCGAGCAGTTTGGCTGGGCAGGAGACTTCTACACCTCGAGCGATGTGCATGCAGTGTTTGGGAGGCTGCTGTCGCGGCAATTCGAGGAGATGTGGCGCGTGTTGGGTTCGCCCGAGCACATTGACTTGGTCGAGTTGGGTCCGGGTCGCGGGTTGTTTGCCGCAGATGTGCTGGACTGGTCGGGGAAGCAGTTTCCCGAATTTGCGCGCGCTTTGCGTTACGTGTTGGTCGAGCAGTCGGAGCATCTGCGAACGCGATTGTGCGAGCGGTTGGCGGAACATATCGCCGCGGGCCGGGCGAGGATTTGCGATTCTCTGGACGACCTTGGATCAGAAGAGTGTCCCATCATCCTGTTCGCGAACGAATTCTTCGACGCGCTGCCAGTGGACGTCGTCGATCATCGGGGCGCGGTTCGGGTGGCAGAAGAACAGGGAAGATTTGTCGAACAATTCGTTTCGCCTTCGGTCGAAGAGCTTGCGTACATTGACGGTTACAGCCTCCATCCTGAACCCGGCGAGCGGGTCGAGGTGGCACTCGCCGCTCTCGACTGGATGAGTCGCATCGCCGCTCTCTTTCAGAATCGCTCCGGCTTTGCGATGTTCATCGATTATGGCTACACCCGCGAAGAGCAGCTTGCCGGCCGACATCGCGATACGCTCATGACCTACCATCGCCATCGCGCGAGCGCCTCGCCTTATGAAGCTCCGGGAGAGCAGGACATCACTGCCCACGTAAACTTCACGGCTCTTCGCTCGCGCGCCGCGCAAAGCGGGCTGAATGACATCGCTTTGCTCACCCAGACCCAACTGCTACTCGGCATCGGCGAAGAGACGCAGTTTGCCGACGCCTTCCAGGATTGCAAGCTGCCGCAGGAACGCGCCAAGGTCGCCCTCCAGCTTCGGCATCTACTCTCGCCCGAGGAGATGGGAGAGAAATTCCAGGTGCTGCTCCTCTCGCGCGGAGTTCCCGAAGACCAACTTCGCCAGCTGAGCGCGACCAAGCTGCTGGCACGCTGAGCGCGCCAGCTCTTATCGCCCAACCCGACCTTTACAACCCATGGCGTCGCAACTAGCTCTCACTTGTTGACGCGCAAGGTGACACAGACGAGTGTTGCTATCGCACGTACTGCCTGCCGTAAGCACACATTCATGGGCTTCGCGATTCAGGCCGGCAATCACAAAAGGAGATCAGCAATGAAAAACATTAAACAACTTGGATGGCTGGCATGCGGCACGTCCTTACTGTTGTGGAGTGCGATGGCCTTCGCGCAGATGGGTGGGTATCCACAGACTCAACCGGGGAATCCGGGAGCTCCGGGACCCATGGGCGCTCCCGGTCAGCCGGGCACCGCTGGATACCCTGGACAGCCGGGGACGATGGGCGGCCCGATGGGATCTACCGGCGCGGCGGGTGGCCAGATGCAAGACCACACCTTCATGATGAAGGCAGCCGAGGGCGGCATGGCTGAAGTCCAGTTGGGCCAGTTGGCGCAGCAGAACGGACAAAGCCAGGCGGTGAAAGATTTCGGCAAGCGCATGGTCGATGACCACTCCAAAGCGAACGATCAGTTGAAGCAAGTCGCTACCCAGCAGGGAGTCACGCTGCCCACCGAGCCGAGTTCGAAGGACAAAGCCGAGTACGATCGCATGGCGAAGCTGAACGGCGATGCTTTCGACAAGGCTTACGCCAAGATGATGGTTTCGGACCACAAGAAAGACATCGCGGAATTCCAGCGTGAAGCCAGCGCAGGTAGCAACCCTGAGGTGAAGGGCTTTGCCGGCCCAGACGCTGCCAACTCTGCAGGACCATCTGAAGATGGCCGAACAGATGAACAGCTCTGTGAAATCGGAAGGAAAGAGCGCGAAGGGCGGTTCGTCCACGTCGCAGTAATTCCTGCCCGAGCTTAACTAAACAAGGCCGCCTGTTCGGGCGGCCTTTTCATTGCAGCTGCGGACGGTGTTGTGAGCTAAAGCTACTTCGCCAATTCGAATCCGGCAAAGAAGTAACTCAGCTCGAAGCGGGCGGTATCTTCAGCGTCGGAACCGTGCACCGCGTTGTGCTCGATGTTCGCCGCCCACTTCTTGCGGATAGTACCCTCGTCGGCTTTGGCAGGATCGGTTGCCCCCATCAGCTTTCGGTAATCAGCAATGGCCTCTTCTTTCTCCAGTGCGATAACCACGATTGGGCCGCTTGACATGAAGTTGGTCAACGACTCGAAAAATGGCCGATGCACGTGTACGGCATAGAAGCCCTCGGCCTGTGCCTTGTTGATGTGCAGCATCTTCATTCCGATGATTCGGAAGTTGTTCTGCAGCAATGTGTGGATGATGTCGCCGGTTGCATTCTTTGCCACCGCGTCGGGCTTGATGATCGATAGAGTGCGTTGCAGGGTCTTCATAATTTGAGTTGTCAGTTCTCAGTTTTTGGTTGTCAGTTGAAGAATCAGGTGTCAGGTAACAGGCGTCAGGTGTCAGGTCATAAAATACGACGGGAGCTGCGCTTCGTATCGTTCCTCGTACTCCCGACAACTGACAACCGACCACTGACAGCTATTTGCTCGCCATCGCGCTCTGCGCCTTCACCAGCGTCTCGCCAATATCTGCCGGCGACTGGGCGACGTGAATTCCGGCGGCTTCCATGGCTTTGATCTTCTCCTTGGCGGTGCCTTTGCCACCGGAGATGATTGCGCCGGCGTGTCCCATGCGACGTCCGGGAGGCGCTGTTTGTCCGGCGATGAATCCCACCACCGGCTTGCGGACGTTGGCTTTGATGAACTCAGCCGCGGTCTCTTCGGCCGTGCCGCCGATTTCGCCGATCATGATGATGGCTTCAGTCTCGGGATCATCGTTGAACAGGCTCGATGGCATCGACAAAATTTGTGCCGATAATCGGGTCGCCGCCGATGCCGATGGCCGTCGATTGTCCGATGCCGCGCGTCGTCAACTGATAGACGGCTTCGTAGGTCAGCGTGCCTGAGCGCGAGACGATGCCGACGTTGCCTTCCTTATGAATACTCGCCGGCATGATGCCGATCTTGCACTTGCCCGGCGAGATGATGCCCGGGCAGTTCGGTCCGATCAGCCGCGAGTTCTTCGTCTTCAGGAACTCCCACGTCTTCACCATGTCGATCGCAGGAATGCCTTCAGTGATGCAGACGATCAGCGGAATGCCCGCATCGGCGGCTTCCATGATGGCGTCGGCAGCGCCCGGCGGCGGAACGAAGATCACAGTCGCGTTCGCGCCGGTCTTATCGACCGCTTCGCTGACGGTGTTGAAGATGGGCCAGCCTTCGTGCGTGGTGCCGCCCTTGCCCGGAGTCACCCCGCCTACCACCTGGGTTCCGTAGGCCTGCGATGCCTTGGCGTGGAACGTGCCTTCGCGGCCGGTCAGTCCCTGCACAATGAGGCGGGTTGATTTATCGACAAGGATGCTCATTTGCTCCCCTTGGCCGCGGCGACAACTTTCTCGGCTGCATCTTTCATGGTCTGCGCAACAATGAAATTCAGCCCGCTGTCTTTCAGGATCTGCCGGCCCTGCTCTACGTTGGTCCCTTCCAGCCGCAGCACGATGGGCAACTGGATGTTGGTCTTGTCGCGCCGCGCTGACAACGCCGTTCGCCAGCGTGTCGACGCGCAGGATGCCGCCGAAGATGTTGATCAGCACCGCTTTCACGTTCTTGTCGGCCAGCAGAATCTCAAACGCGTGCGTCACCTGCTCTTCATTGGCGCCGCCGCCTACGTCGAGGAAGTTGGCCGGCATGCCGCCGGCGTACTGGATGATGTCCATGGTCGCCATCGCCAGGCCGGCGCCGTTGACCATGCAGCCGACGTTGCCGTCGAGCTTGATGTAGTTCAGCGCGTACTTGCTGGCTTCGACTTCGAGCGGATCTTCCTCAGTTGACGTCGCGCAGCTCTTTGATGTCGGGATGGCGATAGAGCGCGTTATCGTCGAAGGTCATCTTCGCGTCGAGCGCGAACAGCCGCCCGTCGGTGGTGGTGATGAAAGGATTGATCTCGACTAGCGACGCGTCGGTATCTTCCGCGGCGCGCGCCAGCGCCATCATGAACTTCACTGCGCCGCTCACGTACTTGGGATCGAGGCCCAGCTTGAATGCAATCTTGCGCGCCTGATAAGGCTGCAAGCCCAAGTCCGGGGACGAGGTGTTCTTTGATGATCGCGTCGGGATCTTTCGCCGCGACTTCTTCGATCTCCATGCCGCCCGCTGCTGATGCCATGAAGACATTGCGGCCGTTGCCGCGGTCGAGCACGATGCCCAGATAAAGCTCGCGCGCGATGGGCAGGGTCTCTTCGATCAGCAGGCGCTGCACCTTCTTGCCTTCGGGACCAGTCTGGTGCGTGACCAATTGCATGCCGAGCATCTTGTCGGCGATTTCCCTGGCATCCTCGACCGACTTGGCGATTTTGACGCCACCGCCTTTGCCGCGGCCACCGGCGTGAATTTGCGCTTTCACTACGACTCCGGAGGCGCCGTCGTGGAGCAATGATCGAGCTGCGGCGTCGGCTTCTTCGACGCTCTCAACCATCTGTCCGCGAGGGACCGCCACTCCGTACTTCGAGAGTATGGCCTTTCCCTGATACTCGTGAATTTTCATAATGGATGACTGCAGGCGGACAGTGGAGAGCTCCGCCACGCCGGCCGGATCGGCCGCTTATCTCCTTGCAAGATGGCTAATCGATGAAACTAGTAAGTGTAATTGAGGGGGAGAGGGAGGGGCAACGAGCGGGACGGCATTCCTCTTAATATGCATCGCCGCTTGGTGTTAACATCCCGCGTAATGAGCAAGACGCCCGTAACCATCGAAGTTGTCCAAGGCGACGTATTGGAGTTCTCTGCCGACGTCCTGGCGCTGAAGTATGCCCAGCATTTCTTCGGCTCTGATCAGGCAGTTTCCACGCTTCTGATGGACCAGAAGGTTATCCGCGGCCTTACCGCCGTCAGTCCGCTTCCGGGAGAATATGTCTGGGTCGACAGCCGCGGGGCATTGCCCAGCACGCACGTGTTGTTTGTTGGTGTGCCGACGATTATCGAGTTCGGCTACACCGAAATTGAGAGCTGGGCGGGGCAGGTCTTGAAGGTCACAGCGCAAGACTGCTCTGATGTCCGGCACATTGCGGTCACGCTGCATGGTCCCGGCTACGGTCTGGACGAAATCGAAGCCCTTCACGCGGAAGTGCGCGGCATCCTCGGCGCTGTCCAGTCGGGAATGGCTCCCACTCATCTCAACCGCGTCTCGATCATTGAGCGAAACAGCGCTCGCGTAGAACGGCTGCAGACCGCGCTGCAGGGATTGGTACCTGCCTCTGCTGCGCCTCCCGCAATACCGGCCAGAAAGAAAGCCGCAGGGGAAAAATCTTCGCGCCCTCCCACGGCAGGGCCGGGAACACACGGCGCGGGCGCCGGTCCTCCGCAAGACACGGACTTCGATGTAGCGCTTCAGCGGGATATCACTGTCGGGCCGCCGATCAAGCTTCGCATCGCCCGCCAGCTGACGGAGAGCTCGAATGTCGAAGATGTAACCATGTCGCCGATGTCCACCAGCCTGCAATCCGCCGCGCAGGTCGAGCACAAGCCGCGCGTCTTTGTGGCGATGCCGTTCTCGGAGGAGATGGGCGACGTTTTCTACTACGGTATTCAGAATCCGGTGCGGCAATTGGGCTACATCTGCGAGCGTGTGGACCAGGAGGCCTTCACCGGCGACATCCTGGAGCAGGTGAAGATGCGAATCGAAAATGCGGAGATCGTGATCGCCGACCTGACCGGCTCAAATCCCAACGTCTATCTCGAAGTGGGATACGCCTGGGGAAAGGGCCGTCCGACTGTGCTGGTGGCGAACAAGAAAGACGATCTGAAGTTTGACGTGCGTGGGCAGCGATGCCTGAAATACCAGAGCATCAAGGACCTGGAGAAGCTGCTGACCACGGAGTTAAAGAACCTGGGAAGCAACCGCAAAAAGAAGTCATCTTAGGACGACGCCCCGTCCCATTTGAACGTTGAAGATCTGCGACTGAGCACTCCTCTCGATTCGTCTACTGCGTGCTGCCGGACTTCACTGCACCCGCTTGTTCCTGGGCTGGCACGGGTCGGTTGCGCAACATAAGCATCGTGCCCGACGGCAATTTCAGATGCGCTTTTTGCGAAACCAGGAACACTCTCCCGTGCTTGTCTTTTATCAGAAGCAGGTCGTTCACCCCGTGATAGCTCAATTCGAGCGCGTCATTCCCTTCCACAGTTACGTCTCGCGAGGGATGGCCCATAGCTCTTGAGACGTCGCTGCCGGGATAATCTTGCGTACGGACCCCATGCCGCCTTCGCTCAATCTCAGGCAGTTCAATAGCTCCCTGGAAAGCATTGTCGTTCTGCCCGGCCACCTCGGCTTTGATGGTGATCTGGGCAACCACGAAAGCGTGCAAAGGAATGCTGTGCTCCTTCCAGTCTGCCTGCTGTACCACCAGTAGCACCCACGAGGGTTTATCGTCCTGACGAGAGGCTGCACCCACAATCTTCCCATGTAGCGTTGCGTTCTCCGGCATTACCAGCCCATTTGCAATGAGCACTGGCTCGAGAGTTTTCATCTCGACTACATCGCCCGCCTTGCACTTGTTGGTGTCGATGGTTTTGGAGAGGCGGGCCGGGATGTTGAGGTTTTCAGGGATAGGCGCAGGCGGGGCTACCGCTTGCGGATCTTCAGCGTAGATAGTGATGGCAGAAAAGAGGACAAGCAAGAGCGCTCGCATGACTCACCCCTCTCGCCACCCGCACAGGGACTACCGGTTAAGGTTAGTTCCGGCGACCTCAAGCCTCAAGCAAAAAATCGTCTAGTTGGGTTAGTTTCAACAACGAATGCGCGAGGACCAATTCGAATTGGCGCGCTCGCCTGGAACAGGCCCTTCCCGCGCGGCGGCGCAATTCGGCCGACCAGCATCTCTCGTCACTCGCGGCAGGCGTGCTCGGGATGAAATTCAACTAACCCACAACCTTGACTGATTCAGTGCGCGCTCTCGGCCACGATCGCCGTCTCGACTTGTTCTTGTGGTTCTGCGGCGACTACGGGTTGGTTGCGCAACATAAACATCGTGCCCGAGGGCACCTTGAGCTGCGGCCTCTGCGAAACCAGGAACACTCTCCCCTGCTGGTCTTTCATGAGAACCAAGTCGTCCACCCCGTGATAGCTCAATTCGAGCGAGTCATTCCCGTCGACGGTTGCGTCTCGCGGAGCATGATTCCGGGGAGCCGAACCCCATCGGCCCGGAGCACTTACCCGGCCCGCGCCACGACGGGTGATCGTGTTGTCGAAGGCACTGACATTCTGCGCGGATACTTTTGGTTTTATCGTGATTTGAGCGGCGACGACGGCGTGTAATGGAACGCGATGTTGCTTCCACTCGGCCTCCACTACCACCAGCAGCACCCATGAAGGTCGGTTGTCCTGACGAGAGGCCGCTCCCAGCACCTTGCCGTGCAACTTGGCATCCTCCGGCATTACCAATCCGTGTGAGAGGAGCACTGGTTCCAGCGACCTCATTTCGACCACATCGCCGGCTTTGCACTTGCTGCTCTCGATGGTCTTCGAGAGACGTGCGGGGATGCTGAGGTTTTCGGGGACCTGTGAATTCGGAGCAATGGCTTGCGGATCTTCGGCGAAGACAGCGACAGCTGAAAAGAGGACGGATACGAGCATTCGCATGGCTCACCCCTCTGGCCGCTCTGAAAGTGGCAGCAAGAGTAGTGCTCCACATGTCCGAATACAAGCAAAATTATTTATTCATATATGAAAGGCAGTTGCATGACCTGCTCTATCGAGATATTTCCGAGACATCGGTGGCAGGCCGACTATAAAGCTCGCTCGGAACAGCAGCCCCTCTAGTCCGATATAAAGACGATGAGTTGAGCTTCCCGAGTGGGTTGGATACTGATCTGGCTATAGCTACGCATCAATCAACGGTGAACCGCCTCAACCCAACAGCTTGTAATCCGATCTCCCACACGAATGCCGGATTGTTCTTGAGATACCGGCGCCAAAGCCGACGCGGTTCCTTGCGAAGACGGTCGAGCCACTGCAATCCACAGCGCTTGATCCAATCCGGTGAGTCCGTCACCAGCCCGGCGTGGATATCAAACGCCGCACCGACTCCGGCCATCAGTGCGACGTTGAGCTTGCCAACGTGGTCGGCCATGAACCGCTCCTGCCGGGGTGTACTCAGGCCGACCCAGAGGATGTCAGGTTTGCATTCCGCGACTTGTGTTTGTAGCTCCAGTTCCTGCGTGTGTGACAGTGGGCCGAACGGCGGCGTGTAGGTCCCCACAATTTGTATTCCAGGGAATGCGCGATGTAGCCGCCCGAGTAGCCGTTCGGCTACTCCTGGCTTCCCTCCGTACAGAAAGTGCCGGAGGCCGCGCGCCAGCGACCAGCGGCAAAGCTCAGTCATGTAGTCCGGACCGTAGACCCTAGCCATCTGCCGATGTCCTTGTACATGCCCCAGCCAAACCGTGGGCATACCGTCAGGCAGGCATAGCGCAGCCTCATTCAGGATGCGCCGCAATTGCGAATCGCGCTGCGCTTCCATGACCCCGTGCACTCCGGTGAGGCAAACGTAACTCTGCGTCCCGCTCTGGAGGAGGCAGCCGGAGAGAGTAACTGCCTCCTCCATGGTTGTGGCATGGACGCCGACTCCGAGCACGTTGGCACGTCGCAGCCCGGCGAAGCTAATCTGCAGCATAGGCCAGCACCGGCGCAGTCCGCCCCGCTCTGCGCAATTCGCGCTGAATCCACATGTAAGTAACTTTCAAGCCGTCGCGCAGACGAATCTGCGGCTCCCAGGACAGCACTTCGCGCAGTCGCGAGTTGTCGCTGTTGCGGCCTCGTACTCCCTGAGGCTTCGTCAAGTCGTGGTACTTCACGAGCTTCTTGCCCGCGATCTCGCACACCAGGTCGACCAGGCCGTCCACGCTGATTAGCTCATCGGTCCCGAGGTTGAGCGGCTCACGGTATTGGCTCGCCATCAGGCGCAGCAGGCCTTCGACGCAGTCATCGATATACATGAAGGAGCGCGTCTGCTGACCGTCGCCCCATACCTCGATGTCGCCGCCGTCGGGTGTGAGCGCCACTTTGCGGGAGATGGCCGCCGGCGCTTTCTCCTTGCCGCCTTCGTAGGTGCCAAGCGGACCGTAGACGTTGTGGAAGCGCACGATGCGCGTCTCCATGCGGAAGTCGTGGAAGTAGTAGCGGCATAGTTGTTCGGTGAAGAGTTTCTCCCAGCCATAGCCGGCTTCGGGGTCGGCAGGGTAAGCGTCTTCCTCGCGTAGCGGAGTGACGTCGGCATCGTTCTGCTTATATCCGGCATAGACGCAGGCCGAGGACGAAAACAGATAACGCCGCACGCTGTTGATGCGGGCTGCCTCAAGCATGTGCGCGTTGATGAGGATATTGTTACGCGCGATATCGGCGAGGCTGGCGGTGATGTAGCCGATGCCTCCCATATCAGCGGCGAGGTTGTAGACCTGATCGATACTGCGGGTGGCCTGCAGACAGTTGGCCCACTGCCGCAGGTCGAGCAGCTCGAAATCGTCAGCCGAGGTTGGCTCGAATTCCGGCTCCTTGATGTCTGCGCCGCGTACCCAGTAGCCCTCCAGCTTCAGTCGTTTGATCAGGTTGTGGCCGATGAACCCTCCGGCCCCGGTAACGAGAACACGAGTTTGTGATTTCATCATTTCCTCAAGGGTGAAGTTTTTTCAAACTGATGGGTATGAGAGTTGGGCGCAGCAGCCGCGGTGCGGCGGAGAATCAGTCGGTGTTGAAGTCCGCGACGGGAACGGTGGGCAGCGGCAAGAACTGCAGGTCGCTCGGCTTCCCCTCGACTGCGCTCGGGGTGCCAGACGTTGGAAGCTCGAGCTCCCGGCACTTGCTTGCAGGCGTTCAGCGCCTCCTCGTAGATGTCAGTGAGCTTCTTGTAATTGGCGTTCGCCGAATAGTGCTCCCGGCAGCGTTGGCGTGCTGCGCTGCCCATCTCTCTCGTTTCGAGGGGACGCGCCCACATCCAGCGAACCGCAGTAGATAGCTGCTCCGGGCTGTCGACATCGACGTGAAGTCCGGTGCGGCCGTCGCACACCAGTTCACGCAACGCCCCGGTACTTGGAACGATCGCCGGCACGCCGCAAGCCATGGCTTCCAGCACCGCCATACCGAAGGTTTCGTAACAGCGGCTGGGAGCAACGATGAATCGCGCGTTGCGAATACGGCTCATCGTCTCATCGTGCGGAAGCTGTCCGGTGAATGTAATGTTGGCGATTCCGGAATCGCGGACGATTCGCTTGGCATTTTGTTCCAGTGGCCCAGAACCGACGACCATCAACGGAATGCCGGCCAGGTCGCACCAGGCGTTGAGAAGTTGAAGAATGCCTTTTTCTTCGCTTAGGCGTCCGGCGCAGATCGCATAGTCTCCGAGACCGTTTTTCGGGGGAAGGATTTCGGCAGCGAAGTGCGGCTTTACCACGATCTTGTTTGCGGGCAGACCATACTGGGTCAAAGTCGCGCGGCAGAACTCGCTGGGCGCGACGTAGGCAGTGACCTTTTCATGCCACGTGCCCAGCGCGCGATGGGCTCCCAACATCAGTGAGATGATGCCGGTCTGCAGCCGGGAATCGTGATAACAACCGTGGAGCGACGCCTTCAGCAGGCTGCCTTGGCAAGCGCAGCAGCGCTCGCCGTCGCGAAAGAAATTCCCGCCAGGGCACACCAGCCGGTAATTGTGGACAGTTTGCACCACGGGCACACCTTCCGCCGCGCATGCGTAATAGACGGCCGGGCTCAGCAGCGGCAGAAGATTGTGGCAGTGCGCAATCGCCGGCCGTTCCTGACGCAGGAGAGAGCGCAGCTCGCGATAAGATTCCTGATTCCACGTTGTGGTAAAGGGAAGGAGCGTCTTGCGTGAGTTGCTGAATTGCGCAAGTTCACGATTATGCCTCGCGTACTGCAGCACGCGATGCCCCTTGCTGCGGAGCAGAGCGATCTCGGCATTGACGACCGAGTCCTCACCTCCGGGTTCGAGATAGCGATTGTGAATTACCAGGATGCCAGGTCTTGCCATGTTGTCAGTTCGGGTGTCCTTACCCACCGTGTGTCGAAGCCGGTCATTTGTCGAATTCGTATCTCGCGAGCGATGTTGCCGGTCGCGATCTTGTGGAACAGCCGTCGTGCCCGCGCCCAGTAACGTAATGTTTCCAGTCGCCATTGCGGCTGCTCGCAGCCAATGGCGGCGCTTTGCACTAGATGGCGCTCATGTGCCCGGCGCTCGGTGTTGCGCAGGCTGACGTTGTCATCGTGCCAGCGGAAGGCGGCGATGAAGCGCGGAACATAATGGAAGCTGCATCCCAGGCGGGCCAGGCGCGCGAAGAATTCGAAGTCCATGGCCACGCGGTAGTCGCAATCGAGCAGTAGTCCGCGGTCGATCAGCCGGCGGCGAAAGAAGGTCGAAGTGGAAGGGATGTAGCAGCCGAAGTAGAGCAGCACTTGCGGGTCGAAGTCGTGCTCGACCTTGGAGCGCACAACACGTCCATCCGGGTCGACGAAGATGCAGTCGCCATAAAGCACGTCCGCCTCAGGATGTTCGGCGGCTGCGCTGGCGATGGCGTCCAGGGAGCCCGGCAGATAGTAGTCGTCAGCGTTGAGCCAGCCAACAAGGTCGCCGGTAGCCATGAGAAAGCCCTTGTTGATGGCATCCGATTGGCCGCGGTCAGGTTCGGAGATCCATCGCAGATGGGGATGGCGCTCAAGAATTTCAAGCGTATTATCGGTGGACGCGGCGTCGATCACAACATGTTCGGTTGCGACGCCGCTTTGCCGCTTTACGCTGAGTATTGCGTCTTCCAGGTAAGCGGCGCCATTGAAGGTCGGGGTGACGACGGAAATGCCAGGGAGTGACATAGAGGTTCTCGGACGAAAGCAACTGCGAGCAGGAAAGGCGATCAGGTTGGTGGACTGGACGGCCGAGTAGGGCCACGGTGTGAATGCCAAGAGAGACGATGAACTGCGCCGCCAGATAAGCCAGCATTGCGTTGACGATTGCGCGATGCCTCGGCGGTGAACGCTTTCCCTGCAGCCGCAAAGAGCGGAAGAGCGCGAGGTGATAGGCCAAGTACAGGCCTAGGCCTAAGAGTCCGTACTTCAGCCATACGTGCAACGGCGCGTTATGCACCATCACCGACTCTGCTTTCCAGTTGCGTATATGCCAGGTGGGATATGCCGTTCCCAGGCCGATTCCCATCACAGGAGCGGCCTTGACCTGGTCCCATGCATCCAGCAAATCGCCAACGTGGTCGGAGTTGTCCTCGCTGTAAGGCGCGTCATCTTGCGTGAAATCAATGCTGGAGAGGCGGTCGGTAAACGATCGACCCAGGGCAAGGAAGGCGATGAGCGCGATACCGAGTGGCAGAGCGAGAATGCGGATGCGCCGGCCCGGCGAAAGTACTGCGAGCAGTACAAGGCCGATGACGAGTTCGGCCCAGTAGGTGCGACGGAAACACAGCGCCACCAGCAGCATGGACTCCCACGCTGAAGATCAGTCGGAAGACAGCGCCGGCGGCTTGAAGGAGCGCCAGCGACGATCGACAGTCCAAGTAGGGCCGCGAGCACCAGCGCCGAGATGGATGGCCCATCGAACAATGGAATGCGCATTCCAAGCAGGCTGTCACCCTGTCCGCGCATGTACGAGAAAACAAGGTCGGCCATCCGAATGCCCGCGGCAATACAGAAAGCGACGATGGCGGCTCGAGCATCGGACGTGCTCTGAATCCAGAAGCGGTAGATGAAATAGAAGGCAACGCCCAAGGCGAGCGCCCTCCAGTCGAAGAAGAAGTTTCGTCCTCCGCGCTGCATTCCATAGACCAGACTGACAGCGATGGTCACGCCGAAGGCTGCCAGCAGCATCGCCAGGTTGCGGGGAAACATTCGAATTCGCTTGCGCGAACAACCGAGTGCGAAACCGTGCACCACAGCCAGGCCAATCACAAGCACGTCGATCAGGCGGAAGCCACCTGCGAGCGTGTTGTACAAAATGCTCTTCGCTCGCTGTGCTGTCCGCCTGCCCGTATTCGGTGACAAAGATCAGCGCAGAGCAGACAGCAACAAACAACGCCTCGCGTAAGAGTGCGACTGCCGCTGGATCGCGGAGTGGAGTTGCGCTGATCGAGCCACCGAGATGGGTGACGCCAGCGAGGATGGCACTGCACTCATGCGGGACACATTCTCCGATAGTGCGCAGGGCGTTGGAGGGCGCACCGTAGATGGCTTCGACCAATCGCCGAAATTCGAAGTTCCATGCGCGCGCCGTGCTCCCATGCTCAAGGATTGCCGCAGCCCAGGATTTTCCGCCAGCTCGCGCAGGATGCGGCCAGATCGCCGGCAATCATCGTCGGCAGATCTGTGTTGTCGTCGCAATCGACGCGGCCGCAATGATGGTTGACGATCTGCGCCGGTCCGCCAAGATCGGTGCAAATTACCGGCAGCCCGTGCGCGAGTGCTTCCAGCACAGCCATGCCCCGGAGTCGCGCAGGCTGGGGAAACAGGAACACGTCGTGTTGCGTGGAGATTCGCGCTGGACGTCCGTCGTGTGGCAGCCAGGTATGCCAGGTGATCCGGTCGCGATACCGAGTCGCGTTGCAAGGACCTGAAGTGAGGCTTTGGCCGGCACCGTCGCCGATAACCGTCAAGTGCAGCAGGCACACCTTGCAGGTGCAAGTCGCTGCATCCCCATAAAGGCCAGGTGCAGGCCTTTCCATTCCAGCAGGCGGCCGGCGTACAGGCAGCGCAGTTCGCGGTGGCCGATGGCGATTGCGCGGTGGCTGAATCCGAGTTGCTGAGGGTTAGGCCAACCGCCAGATGAACTTCGCATTTGTAGCGGTAGTTACGGGGCACCAAGCTGCAGCGAATCACGCGAGGTCATGTAGATTGCTCTGCCCGGCGAAAGGCAGTGCGCATCAGCGGATCGAAGCGGGTCAGCCGGTTGGCGCAGTCGCGGACGATCTCGAGAGCGCGGCCAGGTCGAGTCATGACGCGGCGAAGGGCCGGGGAACACATTCGCCGCCGGAGACTCGGGCCAAGTAGAAAGGAATACCGAGCCATCCCATGAAGCTGGGCGCTCGCAGGCTGACGAAGCTGACGTGATGAACGCGATCGAAGGGGCATGAGCGATGCAGCTTTCGTGCCCGGCGAAATGCCATCCACTGCCACAGGAAGTAGTAGAGATAGATGGCGCCTGGGAGTTTCTTCCAACCGCGCGCCCAGCCGGGGCAAGTCACAATATTGGAAGTGCAGGCGCAGGCTGCAGGAAAAGGCTCGGCGGCTTCGATGGACGCTTCGGTTGGCTTCGCGGGTGATGACACAAACTTCGTGGCCGGCGGCGGCGAGCTCGGTGGCCCACATCCATCCCACAGCGGGCTCCGATCCTTTACCCGGCTCGCATGCGTAGGCAGAAAGCAGAATTCGCGACATCAAAAGGCCGTTGTCTCCGCCAGGGAGTCGAGTCCACTTGGATCGAGGCGGATTGCAGTTGAGCCGGCGCATGGTTCGTTGCGACAAGTGAGAGAGAATTGCCGCGATGGCGTATTCGACATTTTGGCCTGGCGAGAATTCGCGCTGCCAGCGGATATCTACGGCGGTGAAAAATCGTGGCAACGGCATCAAGCTGTCGGTCGACACAACCAGCGTGGACTCGACCAGAGCACGTGCGATCTTCACGACGTTAGGGGAATCGAGAGTGCAAGCGCGGCGAAATGCCGGTGCGAACGGTGTTCGCCAGTGAGCGAGCGAATTCGTTTCGCTGTTGCCGGTCACCGCCTGATATGCGGACCAACAGACCTGTCGGACGGACGATGCGCCCGCAGTAGACGCGCGGCGTCGCGGGCCCGGAATGAGGGTCTGTCCAGTGGGCTCTCCGGGCTGGGCGTGTCGCTGAGTTCACGCCTGAGGCGCGGGAGCAGATCGCGGAATGCGTCGCGGTCGTTGTGCAGAAGGCACCTTTCGATCTGCTCCGCGGTTTCAGGCCGCCACCAGGAGAAGGCCTGCTGTGGGTGATCCGCGGCTTGATAGAGGGCTGTCAACTTCATCCACTGACTGTGGCTGAGCGTCTGTTTGAGCACCTGTTTGGTCAGGTAGTACTTGAAATCGTAGCAGCACGCCGGCGTCCTGGGGCTTGACGGCGATCGTGTGACGTCGGCCTCGGCGCAGGGCCGTGTCGTTGTCGAAGGCGCGGATCCGTACCGCTCGGTCAGCTCGCGGGCGCGCTCCGGGCGCCGGGCGGTGGCGATCAGGCGGTCCGACGACCAGCCCGAGCGCAGCAGCCCGGAGAACAGGACCTCGCCCATTTTGCCGGCCCCGAGACCGCGACTGATGCCCAGCGCTCGCCCCTACCGAAGCCTCGGGCCGCCGCGGAGGTGCGGACCCAGGGGGGACGAACGGGACGCTCAGGAGCCGAAGAAGACCTCGGCCTCGGTGTAGCGCTCGACCGGGACGGTCTTGAGCTCCGGTGGGCGTCGTCAGGGGGACCCGCACGATGTCGGTGCCTGCAGCGCCACCATCTTGCCGAAGTCGCCCTCGTGCACCGCGTCGATGGCCTGCAGGCCGAAGCGGGTGGCCAGACTCGGTCGAACGCGGTCGGGGTGCCGCCGCGCTGGATGTGGCCGAGCACCACGTGCGGGCCTCCTTGCCGGTCTTCGCCTCCAGCTGCTCGGCGAGCCACTGGCCGATGCCGCCGAGGCGGACGTGGCCAAGGGTCGAGCTCCTGGTTGTGCACGACCATCTGGCCCTCGAGCGGCTGGGCGCCCTCGGCCACCACCACGATCGGGGCGTACTGGTGCTTGAAGCGCTTCTCCACGTAGCCGGCGACCTGCTCGACGTCGAAGTGGCGCTCCGGCAGCAGGATCACGTTGGCGCCACCGGCGAGGCCGGCGTGCAGGGCGATCCAGCCGGCGTGGCGGCCCATGACCTCGACGACGAGCGTGCGGTGGTGCGACTCGGCGGTGGTGTGCAGCCGGTCGATCGCCTCCATGGCGATGTTGACCGCGGTGTCGAAGCCGAACGTGTAGTCGGTCGCGCCGAGGTCGTTGTCGATGGTCTTCGGCACGCCGACGACGTTGACGCCCAGCTCGTCAGCTGGTCGCGACGCCGAGGGTGTCCTCGCCGCCGATCGCGACCAGCGCGTCGACGCCCAGCTCGGCCAGGTTCGCCTTGATCTGCTCCACGCCACCGTCGATCTTGAACGGGTTGGTCCGGGACGAGCCGAGGATGGTGCCGCCGCGCGGCAGGATGCCGCGGACCTGCGGCGACGTCGAGCTCCGTCGGGTCATGCCCTCGAGCGGGCCGCGCCATCCGTCGCGGAAGCCGACGAACTCGTGGCCGTAGACGTCTACGCCCTTGCGGACCACGCGCGGATGACCGCGTTCAGTCCGGGCAGTCGCCGCCGCCGGTCAGCACTCCGAATACGCATCGGGTCCAGTCCCTTCCGATTAACAACTATCGCGCCCTGGCACCAGGCCGTCATTGAGTCGCACCAGGCTCTCATCGAACACGCGCCGCGAGGACGGCTCGCGGTCATGGGCGGCGGCGGGTCACCCACCGGGTTATCGAAAAAGACCCTCGGCGTCATTGCCGACCGG
>CAVWWZ010000023.1:0-61907 GCA_963758835.1 uncultured Acidobacteriaceae bacterium
CAACGGCAACAGCGTTTTCAATAGCTCGCCACTACTGACACTGCTGTTTACCTCGGCATTGGCCAATGGCTACAAGCCGAATTACGAAACTAGCCTTCCGGCGACGATGGCGAACACCTTCGCCGGACTCGGCGCTACCGCCCAGATCAATCTGCTGAATGAGTTCTGGCCCGACTTGCAACATCTCTTCCGGCACCACCAGCCCACCCAGGCTGTAGCCCACGAGATCGATCGCCTGACTTCACCGCTGAATTCACCGAAGAAGAAGCAGTAGCGGAAGTCTCACGCGCTAGGCAGGTTGATCTGCCAGGAAACGCCGAAGCGATCGCCCACCCATCCGAACTTGCGACTGAACCCATAGTTGTTCAGTGGCATAAAGACCTGCCCATCCTGAGAGAGTTTGCTGAAGAGGTTATCGACCTCCTGTTCCTCCGTGCAATCAACGAAGAATGAGATCGAGGGCGTAAAGGTGAAATCGTGATGCGCGGGGCTGTCGATGAACATCAGCCGTTGACCGGCGAGTGACATGGTCGCCTGCATTACGGAACCCTCGGCGCCCGCCTCGCCAGGGCCGTAGCGCCGTATCGAGACGACCCGGGAATTCTCAAATACCGAGATATAAAAGTTGATTGCCTCTTCCGCTTTACCCTCGAACATCAAGAAGGGCGTGACCCTCTGTGCCATTCGCTCGTTCCTTTCAAAATTCGACGAGCATTTTACAAGCCGATCACCAGCATGACAATTGTCACGCTACGTCTCTGACATTGAACACTATCTCTCGTGAGGTCGCCAGCGCATGATAGGGCTTGAACTGGACGCAAAAATGGCGCTGAGACCCATCCCCATCGACGAGCCGACTCTTCCAAAGACTTCGGAAGGATGCGATTCTATAGGCACACCCCTACAGGAGAGCCGGGCCCACGGTATGCGCGACCTGAAAGAAGAACTGGCATCCCTGCGTATCGAGCGTGATCGTCCACCGCGGCGCTGGGGAAAAACTATCGGGTGGCTGGTGCTGCTCGCGCTGGTCGCAGGCGCAGCTCTCTACTATTTCTTCGCTAAACCGTCGACGGGGCCGTTTGCCGCGCTCGGCGCCGTCGAAGTCGAAACCACGCAGGCCAGCGTTCAGAACACCGGCGGACCCTCGGGCGGAACCCCGATCCTCACCGCGTCCGGCTATCTGGTGGCGCGCAAGCAATCCGTCATCTCGTCAAAGATTCAGGGTCGCCTCTCGGAACTACGGGTGGAAGAGGGAAGCGTCGTCCGCGGCGGGGAAATCATCGCTCGTTTGGAAGACGCTGACTACGTGGCGGGGATTGCCAAGGCGAAAGCCGATATCGCGTATGCCAAAGCCAATCTGGCGGAGATGGAACGCCAAGCCCGTCTGCAGCAAGGGCTGTTCAACGGCAAAGTCGTGTCGCAGGATGCTGTTGATGCCGCCGACGCGAAAGTCCGCATCCAGCAAGCCACGGTCGAGCAGGACGAAGCGAATCTCAAGATGCAGGAGTCGTATCTGGAGTTCACCCAAATCCGCGCACCCTTCGACGGCGTTGTCATCAAGAAGATGACCGAGGTCGGCGAGAGCGTGGCGCCTATTCCGCCGGGCGTAAATGTTTCGACTTCATCCGGAGCCATCGTCGCCATCGCCGACATGAATTCGCTCGAGGCTGAGGTCGATGTCAACGAATCTAACGTGGCGCAACTCAGCTCCAACCAGCCGGCGACGATCTCCGTGCAGGCCATTCCCGATCACCAGTATCAAGGCCGCTTGCGCCAGATTATCCCTACCGCTGATCGCACCAAAGCAACCGTGACAGTGAAGGTGGGCATTCTCGATAAAGACAAGCACCTGAAGCCGGAGATGAGTTGCAACGTCACCTTCCTTGAGCCGAAGAAGGAATCGCAGCCCAACACGCCGCCACAGCGCATTGTGACTGTCTCCAAGGATGCGATCACCACGCGCGACGGCAAATCGGTGGTGTTTGAGGTCGACGATCGCAAGGTGCGCATGATTCCGGTGACGACCGGCAACGATTTGCGTGGCCAGGTGATTGTTCGAAGCGGTCTCGCCGGGTCGGAGACGCTGGTCAACAATCCGCCGCAGAAACTGAAGGACGGCGACTCGGTAAAGGTGAAGGGATGAACGGGTAGTGCGGCGCTTCAGCGCCGCGTGTCGTTGAAGCGGCGCAAAATGGCACTTTGCGGAGACCGCACGCAGCCCGGAACTCCAGCCCCGAAGGGGCGACTCAGCTTAGCCCAGCGTGTAGCGAAGCGTAACCCTGGGTGCACGATCTCAATGAACATCGAGTCGGCTTTAGCCGACGGCACTAGCGTGAGGAAAATGTTATGAACGCAATCACTACTCCACAAATCGCCACCAAATCCAGCGCGGTCAGCGTGCAGAACGTTCGCAAGGTCTACCAGCGTGACAGCCAGCAGCTCACCGTGCTCGACGGCATCAACCTCGAAGTGCCCGCCGGCGAATTCGTCGCGCTCATGGGACCTTCGGGCTCGGGCAAGACAACGCTGCTGAACCTGATCGCCGGCATCGATCGGCCCACGTCGGGCAAGGTCGTTGTCGCCAACACCGATCTCACGCCGCTCTCCGAAGGCGAGCTGGCGAAGTGGCGCAGCCACAACATCGGCTTCATATTCCAGTTCTATAACCTCATCCCGGTGCTCAATGCGATAGAGAACGTCGAGCTCCCGCTGCTGCTCACCTCGCTCTCCAGCAAGGAGCGCCGCGAGCGCGCGATGACAGCGCTGCGCATCGTCGGCCTCGACGACCGCTACAAGCACTATCCCCGCCAGCTCTCCGGCGGGCAGGAGCAGCGTGTCGCCATCGCGCGCGCCATCGTCACCGACCCCAGCGTGCTGGTCGCAGACGAGCCGACCGGCGATCTCGACTCCAAGAGCGCGGAAGAAATTCTCGACTTGATGCAGACCTTCAACAAGGAGTTCGGCAAGACCATCCTCATGGTGACGCACGATCCCCGCGCCGCCGAGCGTGCTCGCATCCAGCATCATCTGGAGAAAGGAGTGCTGCGACCTGATATGAAATACGCACCCCTGGTCCTCAAGCATCTGCGTAAAAACTGGATTCGCACCCTGAGCACCGTGCTCGCGATGTCGGTCTGCATCTTCCTGTTCTGCGTCTTGCAAACCGTGATCGCAGCCGTCAACTTCGGGTTGACCGCAGGCAATACCAATCGCCTGGTCACCCGTGACTACGTCTCGCTCGCCAACCTGCTCCCTATTAATTACAAGCAGAAAATAGCTGCTGTCCCTGGAGTAAAGGACACCGTCATTGTGTCGTGGTTCGGCGGACAATATGGCGATTCCAAGAACTTCTTCACCAATTTCGCGGTTGAGCCGGAGGCCTTCCTGCGGGTTTATCCCGAGATCATGTTGCCCGAAGACCAGAAACAGAAGTGGCTGGGCGATGTTCGCGGATGCATCATTGGCCGCAAATTGGCGGAGCGCTTCCACTGGACGATCGGCGAGCACCTTCCAGCTCGAAAGCTTCATTCCGTTTTACCGCGTCGGCAAGCCATTCGATTTCGTCGTTGACGGAATCTATGACACCGACGAGGCGCGATATCCCGCAACCGATCTGAGTGCGATGTATTTCAATTTCAAGTACCCGTACGAAGCGACTGGACAGCGCATTGGGATCGGCACGCTCACCGCGTCAATCGAAGATCCCAAGCAGGCGGGCGCCGTCAGCAAGCGCATCGACGAGACCTTCGACAACAGCGACCATCCCACCAAGACCGAAACGGAGCAGGCATTTCGCGCCAGCTTCGTCGCGCTCGCCGGAAATCTGGCGCTGTTGTTGAACGGCATCGGACTGGCGGTTGCGTTCACCATCCTTCTGGTCACCGCCAACACCATGAGCATCGCCGTGCGCGAGCGGCGGCAGGAGATCGGTGTCCTTAAGACGCTTGGATTTCCCAGCGGACTCGTCATGGCCCTTATCATCAGCGAGGCGCTGCTGCTGGGTCTGATGGGCGGTCTTATCGGGGTCGGAGTATCTCGCTTAGGCCTGTGGGTGCTGGTCAGGGCTCCCTTTATCGGCGATGTGTTGAGAGGCTTTCCTGGCCTGGGGCTTTCGCCTCAGATCATTGGCGTCGGCCTCGGCATCGCATTGCTGCTCGGACTCCTCGCGGGATTCATTCCGGCCCTCATGGCCTATCGCTCACGTATTACCGAAGCACTGAGGCAGGTGTAGCATGGGACTCCTTCTCCGATACAACCTGCGCAATCTGCGTGCCCGCTGGAAGGTCACTCTGCTGGCGATCTTCGGCATTGCTCTGGTCGTGGCCGCCGTGGTGGTGATTGCCTCCATGTCAGCCGGCTTTCAGATCGCGCTTAGCTCCACCGGCTCTGACAACAACGCGATGGTCGTGCAGCGCGGTTCTATGTCCGAGCTGACCTCGTGGATCAACATCGCCAACGTGCAGACCATCCTCAGCGATCCGCGCATCGCCCGCAACCACGAAGGAACACCGCTGGCCTCTTGCGAAATCGTGGTCATCGCCAGCAAGCCCAAGAAGGCCGACAACCAGCCGACCAACATTACTCTGCGCGGCGTCACCCCCATGGCGTTCAACGTGCGCAACAACATCAAGCTGGTCGATGGCCGCATGTTTACTCCCGGGCTGTTCGAGGTGATTGCCGGGAAGAAGATCTCGGAACGGGTAAACGGCCTGAATATCGGTGACACGCTGCGGGTGCAGCGTAGAGAGTTCAAGGTGGTCGGCTTGTTCACCGCCGATGGCAGCTCGTTTGAGAGCGAGATGTGGGGCGACTACAACGCGCTCGCTCCGGCGGTCAATCGTAGCGGCGGATGCGAGTCGCTGACCGCGCGCCTCACCAACCCCACCCTTGTCGCCGCCATGGACAAAGATCTACGCGCCAATCCTCAGTTTCAGGTGCAGGCCGTGTCCGAGCGCAAATATTACGAGGATCAGGCCGGCAATCTCGGCACTGTTCTGAAAATCCTAGCAGCCTTCGTAGGAATCGTGATGGGCATTGGCGCGGTGTTTGGCGCGATGAACACCATGTACGCCATCGTCTCGCAGCGCACCCGCGAAATCGGCACCCTGCGTGCGCTCGGCTTCTCGCGCACGACCATTCTGTTTTCGTTCGTGACCGAATCGGTGTTCCTGGCCCTGGTCGGAGGAGCGTTGGGCTGCGTGCTGGCATTGCCCATGCAGGGCTTCACCGCCGGAACCGGACAGACGCAGAGCTTCAGCGAACTGGCATTTGCCTTCCAGATCACGCCGCCCATCATCGCGGTCGGCATGACGTTCGCGATACTCATGGGGATCCTCGGCGGCCTGCTGCCGGCATTTCGCGCCTCGCGGATGCCGATCACTAAGGCTCTGCGCGAAGCGTAGGGAGGTTGTCAGTGGCTAGTTGTCCGTTGTCAGTTATGGTGACGGCGAATTGCTAACTGCGTCTATAAGCATGTAGGGCGTATTTGTTGCGTGGCAGAGCCGTTCCT
The DNA here is from genome assembly GCA_963758835.1 of uncultured Acidobacteriaceae bacterium. GTDB lineage: Bacteria > Acidobacteriota > Terriglobia > Terriglobales > Acidobacteriaceae > CAVVDY01. The sequence goes on from CAVWWZ010000023.1 coordinate 5,510, forward strand.
CTAGTCCAAGCAATTTGAGGAGGTCACTCGGATGAAACAAACCCGAATCGTCCTGCTGTTGGTAGTGTCTGCCTTTTCCGCGACGTTCCTGGGGCAAACGTCCTCTGCCTCGAGCGCGCCTCAAGCGCAACCGACGCAGCTTGCGCCAACCATAGCTTCCATGGTGGACCGCCAGACTAGTAGGATTGAAAAGCAAATCACGGAAGCTGCAGAAGCCATGCCGGAAGACAAATTCAATTTTTCTCCGGAAAGCTTGAAGATTCCAGGCGACGACTACAAGGGCGTGCGCTCGTTTGCTCTGCAGGTCAAGCATGTTGCAGCTTCCAACTATGCGTTGTGGTCGCCGCTCACCGGCGATAAGTTTCCCAAGGACTACATCGGCGGGAACGGTCCTGAGAGCGTAAAGACCAAAGCTGAGATCTTGAAGTTCCTGGGCGACTCGTTTGCCCTGGGCCACAAAGCCGCGGCCACATTGACCGTCGAGAACATGCTCCAGAATCCGGAGCACTGGCAATTTTCGCGACTTCACCTGGCCACATTTGGCGTCGAGCACGCATTCGATCATTACGGACAGATGGTTGAGTATCTGCGGATAAACGGAATCGTGCCACCAGCCAGCCGCGCCAAGTCCGACTGATCGCCGCTTCAAAGGGGCCGCTTTTGCTCTTCAGGCAGGAATAATCGGCTATCAGATGCCGTTCAAAAATCGCCACCGGCTCCGCCGCCTCCCGAAGCTCCTCCACCGAAGCGGAAGTCTGCAGCTTTTGTTTGCGGGCTTGGCGTTATTGCCTGAGGGGTTACCAGGCCCAGGACGGCGGAGCTGACACTCATCCACTGTTTGTCTTTTCCCGATAGACGCGCGGCAGTAAAGCCGCTGCGAATTCCGCCCCGACCACGCGCCAGCCAGCGTCGAATGTATATGGCAATGCCAGCCAGGACTATACCCAGAAGCATCGGGTCCCAGGTATGCCGCTGCCAGCCTAGATAAGGTTTATTGGAGACGAAGGTCAGGACGGCGACAATCGCTCCTACGGCAATCACAAAGCGGTCCTTCTGGCGAATACCGCGCGCCAGTACGGCGGGCGGCAGACACCAGATAAGCAGCCATGTGGTCCAGTAGAACCACCTTGGGAATTCAGGGGCGAGCCCAATGCCGCCGACCAACCACTGCGCCCGCAGGGCCAACGGCGAAAGCTGAAGGTTGATGGCTAAATAGATGCCGAGCCACAGGAACGCTTCGGCCAGCGAATAAGCGCCATTGAGGTAATCGAAGCGATGGCGGGAGCGCACCGCGATGACGCACATCAGCCCGATTGCAAACAACGCCGCAACCATCACGTGCTCCGCCGGGCGAGATGACGTCAAGTAATCAGGAACAAAAAAGGCGAAGATCATTGCAGCGGGAAATGCGTACCACAGCCCGAAGCGGTGCCAGATCCAGAGCGAAAGGACGGCGCCCGCAGCGGGTACCAGGAATTGGACTCCGTGGGAATATGGGATACCGCTGAAAAGAGCGAGCAGCATTCCCACACAAAGAAACACAACCGAGCAAGCCGCGAGCGCCTCCTCGATCCCGTATCGATAAAGTTTCATCTGGGAAGCCGCGCGCTCCGCAGCCGCGTAGCAGACGGCAGCGTAGATCAAAAGAAAAATGCCAAGCGCTCGTTCCGATGAACCCCTCAGAAGAATCATGAAGAATAGTCCGGCTATTGCGGCCACGCCGATCAGGGTGAAGAGGAACAGGACCAGCCGCAGAAAAATGTTGGTCGTACGCAGTTCAGAGACTGTTTCTCGCTCCAGACGCTGGTACTGCTCCTGGGCGACGAGGCCCTCGCGCCGCCAATCGGCCAGCAGTCTCCGGGCTCGCAGAGTCTCTTCGCTCGATGCAGTGTAGATTCTCATGCCGCCTTCCCGAAGCGGCGCGCGATCTTTACCAGCGCCACCAGCATTGCAGCTGAGGTAAAGACGAAGTAGGCCAGGACAAGTGTGCCGTCAACGATGCCGCGAATGAGTATCGAGCTAAAACCTACGTAACCGTAGACCGCCGCGTAAGCAACAAAGACAAACTGCCGCTGCTTCAGGCCTCGTGCGAGAGACGCGCCGCAGGCTAGTAGCAGCGCCAGGGACCATATCCAGTTGCCCTCCCGCTGGAATACACCTGAGAGCAACGCCCAAAACAATACATTGGTCACGATGTGGAGGTAGGTGCCGAAGAAATGCGGTTTCAACCCCAACCGTCGTAATAGCGCTCCGCCCAGGCCGACTAGCAGGCAATAGAGGAGGGCACATTGGCGATACGCCGCGTCCTGATGAGACGGCCAGCGCGAGATCGTCAGCCCGAACCATCCGGCAAGTGACGACAAAGCGAGCGACAGCACGAAGCGATTGTCGAAACGATAAGCGAGAAAGAAAAAGAGGATTGCGGTGGCCAGGAGATAGAGATCCCACTGTCCCGAGAGCACATGGAACCGGTTCTCAAGGTACGCGAGTTCAATGCACCAGACAAGGCTGCCTAGATAAAGCACGTAGTCGAAGACCGCAGTCGGTGCAGCCGTTTCCGCAGGGGACCGAGCGGGCGCGCGGGAAAAGCAGTACCAGAAGCAGGCGGCGAGAATGGCGGAGAGAATCGCCAGGACGAGAACGTCACCGAGTTGTTGCGACCATGTGCTGACAGTCCAGCCCAGTCCGGCAACAAATGCCAGCACGCCGGCGTACAGAAGAATGTTCAGCTCCAGAAAAAGGGAGACCGGCTCGCCGCGGCAGAGACCCTCAAGGTACGAGTGCTGCTCCGGGGATATCGCGCCTTGTTCCCTCCACTGCTCTAAGCGGGCGAGAATGGTCATGATGTCTTCGTTCGACTGGCCGGCCTACTCGTTGCTCCATTCAACCCGGTGCTCCCGGTTCGGTCCACCAGTCCACTCATCGTACAGTCCAATCGGTTCGCTGTGCTGAACAATGCGGCAGTGAATCGCCAACACACACGCAACAAGTCTGGGCCAAGACGTCACACTTCTCTGTGACTAACTCGCTTGGTGCCGACGGGTGGCCCACATTTGCCTTCGGTTGGCAAATGTGGGATCTCGGCAACCGCGGATGATTCCTTATCACACGCACTGTGACTAACTCGCTTGGTGCCGGTCGCTCAGTTGAGTAAAATGGCTGCGATGAGGACGAGGGAGAATTGTCTCTCGTCGAAAGCTTGTTTCCTAACGGGGATGTGTGACGCGATTAGCTCGTCGTAACTTCCGTAGCCTTCTGTTAACAACTTCACAAACAACGCAACTTCTCCAGCCTTCTAAAATGTCGCTTAAGTCCTTGTTTTGCAAGATTTTGCCTGTAACTCTCACGCGCTCAAGATTTTGCGAGCCAATCTTCAAAGCAGCTCAATGGTTTCAAGATTTTGCGAATAGGGAGGGGGGAGGGGGTACTCCCGAGACTGCACCATTACTGGTGCAGCTCGAAGGTGGCAGCCTGTTTTATAAGTGGGTTAACATCTGCCTTCCTCAGAGGACTCGGGCTCGTATCGGCCACTACCCAGGACTCCTCCTGAGGCTGCGCGTTGGGATAGACGCCGTCGCGCCGTGCGGGGCTGGCTCCCGCGCGGGCGCTCCATCCAAACCTTACGTGGCTTGGGTCGCAACATTAACCCCAGCCCTCGCACTCAGCTTGTCGAAGGATTCGCGTCCTTAGTTTTGACGTTAACTTGCACCTGTGTATTCTTCAGCGCGGTCGCCGTTCGCCCAGTCCTCCCGTCGCCCCGCGACGCATCATCACCGATCCCACCAAGCTTGAAAGCGAGAGCGTCGCCGACATGCAGACCTTCTCCATCGAGAGGCTCTACACCACGCGCACCATCGGCGGCAGCTCCTGGTCGCCCACTGGGAAGCAGGTCGCGTTCGTTTCCAACATCAGCGGGCGCAACAACATCTGGATTGTTCCCGCCGAGGGCGGCTGGCCGACGCAGTTAACCATCAGCGACCAGCGGCAAATCCAACCGGCCTGGTCGCCCGGACGGCACCTGGATCGCCTACGCCTCCGACTACGACGGCAACGAGCAGTGGGACATCTTCGCGGTTTCACCCAAAACCGGTGAAGTGCAGAACCTGACTACCACCAAGGAAACTTCTGAAGAGGATCCCGTCTGGTCGCCCGACAGCAAGTACCTGGCATACACCACGAAACCAAAGGGCGGGTCCAGCTACGAAATCGATGTGATGGAGTTCACCACCCGCCGAGTCCGGCACATCACCAAAGATACGCCATCGACGAAGAGCAACTTTGGGCCGATCTTCTCGCGTGACGGGAAGTCTTTGGTCTATACCCAGGCCGACGCAGGCGACCGCAATAGCAACATCTTTCTGGTGGAGATGGCGTCGATGAAGGCGACGAATCTCACGCCGCACGAGGGCGAGCAGACTTATTTCGCATCCGACATTTCGCCCGACGGCAAGACCATTCTTGTCACCTCGAATGCGCACAACGGCTACAACAACGCTGGGTTGCTGGATATTGCAACTCAGAAAATCGCTTGGCTCACGAACGATACGTGGGAGGTCAGCGCGGGATCATTTTCACCGGATGGCACAAGCGTCACATGGACAGCCAACGTCGAAGGCGAAACCAACGTCTACCTTCACAATCTGGCGAATGGAACTACGCGATGCTGCCGCTCGCCGCGGGCGTAAACTCCCTCGGCTGGCAATCCGACGGCATTTTCCCGCGACGGCGCAAAGCTGCTCTACTATCACAACGGCCCCACCGCTCCCAACGACCTCTGGAGCTACGAGCTCAAGACCAAGCGACACAACAGCTCACCCACGCCCTGGTCGGCAGCATGCGCTCGCCCGACATGGTTGAGCCATATCTCGTGCACTTCCCAAGCCGCGACGGCAAGTGGACCATCTCGGCCTTTGCTTACATCCCCAATAACATTCAGCGGAACGGCAAGTATCCGGCGATTGTTTACATCCACGGCGGCCCGACCGGGCAGTTCGTCAACTCGTTCAACCGCAACATTCAATACCTGGTGAGCCAGGGATACCTCGTCATCGCGCCCAATTTCCGTGGCTCAACCGGCTACGGTAAGGATTTCATGAAGGCCAATTATCGCGACGAAGGCGGCGGCGATCTGGCTGACATTGTCGATGCTGCGGAGTGGATTACGAAAAGCGGCTTCGTCGACAAGAAGAAGCTGATCTCGATGGGCGGCAGCTACGGCGGCTATCTCACCATGATGGCAGTAACCAAATATCCCGACATGTGGGCTGCGGGCGTCTCCATCGTTCCGTACGTGAACTGGTTTACCGAACTGGCGACCGAGGACCCGGCCATTCGCGCCTACGACATTTCGATCATGGGCGATCCGGTGGAGAACAAGGCACTCTACGAAGACCGTTCGCCCATCAACTTCATCGATCGCATCAAAGCTCCGATTCTGCTGATTGCCGGCGGTAACGACGTGCGTGACCCCAGCAACGAGGCCCAGCAGGTGGCGGATGCCATCAAGAAAAAGGGCGGCGTGGTGCAGCTAAAGATTTATCAGGGCGAAGGCCATCAGTTCTCGCGAGTGGAGACGCAGATCGACGAGATGAAAGTCATCTCTGACTTCCTGAAGGTCCACGTGCCTTCGCCGGGCTGCGGATGCTCGATTTATGAATGAGTTTGGGTGCCCCATCCTTTCGCCCGGTGTTGGCGAAAGGGTGGGAGGAAACTTACTTCCTGCGTAGTGGTTTTAGAGCCTGACCCCACGCGAGGACCTGGTCGAGCATGGCGTGAACGGATTTGTCATGATGTGGCGAAGGCTTGAGCGTAGTGTAGTTTTCGAAGTCGGTGAACAGTGACAATGCCACCTGCGCGCGCACATCAGCGACCATGAGTTCTCCCATGACGAGGCGCAAGTTCTCCACTGCGCGCACCCCTCCTGCGCTGCCGTATCCGACAAATCCTGCCGACTTGTTGTTCCACTCTTTAAAGAGGAAATCGATGGCATTTTTCAGCGCGCCCGACGTGCCGTGATTGTATTCAGGGGTAACGAAAACGAACGCATCAAAGCTGTCGATCTTTGCGGACCACGCTTTCGTATGCGGATTGTTGTACTGGCCCAACGACGGCGGAACGGTTCATCGAGCAGCGGCAGCTTGTAATGTTCGATATCGACGATCTCGTATTCGCCGTCATCGCGGGTCGTGGCGATCTGATGCACCCACTTGGCAACGGCTTCGGCTTTGCGGCCAGGACGAGTACTGCCCACAACAATGGCGACTTTCAGCATAAAGAGTGTTCCTCGCCCGGTTGGATTGCTCCAACTTGGGCCGCGATTCAGCGCGAACGTCTCTACTTCTTGTTCGATCGTCCCGCTTACATGCGGGGATCGTTTTTGGGAGCGGCGGCAACAATCGCGTCGACCAGGCCTTGCATGGTGTACTGCTTGGCCTCGATGTCCACAGGAAGTCCAAACTCGCGCAACGTAGCTGAGGTCACAGGACCGATCGACGCCGTATGAACCCCGGCCTTCAGCGCCGCACGTGCGCCACGCAGACCGAGCAGGCTGACGAAGTTCTTGACCGTAGAGGAGCTGGTGAAGGTGATGGCGTGAGGTTTGCGATTTCCGGTTAATACCGTACGCAACCGGCGTGCGGAAGCTGCTGGCGTGACCGTCTCGTAGGCTTCGATCACATCCACCTGCGCTCCGGCTTTGCGCAGCTCGCGGGGAATTACGTCGCGCGCGATCTTCGCACGGACGAGCAGAACGCGCTTTCCGTTCACTTTGTTCTGGAGTGCCGCGACTACCGATTCGGCGACGTATTCCTTCGGCGTTACCGCGACCCGAAGATCGTGCTTCTCGATGGCGCTCTTGGTTGCCGGCCCGATCGCCGCGATCTTGAGATGCGCGAAGCTGGAAGTGTCTAGCTTGTTTTTGGCCGTACGCTCGAACATGGCTTCAACGCCGTTCACGCTGGTCAGGATCAGCCAGTCGTAGTGGGCAATTTGTTTCAGGACCGTGTCGAGCGGTTGATACGAACTCGGCTTCCGAATCTCGATGAACGGGATCTCGATGACCTGGCAGCCGAGATCGCGGAGCAGGGAAGAGAGACCATTCGCCTGTTTCTTTGCGCGCGAGACCAGCACGCGGCATCCGGCAAGAGCAAGTTGTTGGGAAGCTTTGTTCACGGCTGCTGCGGAGCTGCTGCCGCTGATGCGTACACATCTTCAAGAATATGCGTCGCGCCGCGCTTCAGAAGAATATCGCCTACTTTCTCGCCCAGAGCAACGGGGTCATTACCCTCGTGCACTTCGCGCAACACTTGGGAACCATCGGGCCGCGCGACAACGCCGGTCAGGTGCAGCACACCCTCCTTCACCTCGGCGAACGCACCGATGGGAACCTGGCAGCCGCCACCCAGTTTGTTGAGCAGCGCGCGCTCGCAAACCGTCGCAGCGCGCGAATCGGGATCATTCAGGAACTCAAGCTGCTTGCGAGTCTCAACATCGCCCTCGCGGATTTCGATTCCCAGCGCACCCTGTCCCGCAGCAGGACACATGAAAGTCTCGGAAAGATATTCGCGGATGAACTCGGTCTTGCCCAATCGAGTCAGCCCCGCGGCCGCCAGGATGATCGCGTCGTACTCGCCCTGCTCCAACTTCCGCACGCGGGTGTCCACGTTGCCGCGCAGAGGATGGACCTCGAGATCGGGACGAAACGCCTTCAACTGCGCCTGGCGACGCAGGCTGCTGGTGCCTACTCGTGCGCCTTTGGGCAAGCCGTCCACGGAATCGTAATGGACCGACAGAAACACATCATGCGGATTCACACGCTTGGTGATCGCCACCAGTTCGAATCCCGGAGGCAGTTCTGTCGGCAGGTCTTTCAAGCTGTGGACCGCGAGATCGACGCGGCCCTCGGCCAGCGCTTCTTCGATCTCTTTGGTAAACATGCCCTTGGTGCCGACCTTGGCGAGCGCCACGTCAGTGATCTTATCGCCCGTGGTCTTGATGATCTCCAACTCGATTTCGTGTCCACGCTCGCGCAGCAGGTCAGAGATGTGGTGAGCCTGCCAGAGCGCTAGCTGCGAGCCGCGTGAACCAATTCGCAGGCGCGCCATCAGCGTCGCACCTCGACTTTGTCATTGGCCGGCGCGTCATGCTCGCCGGCAGCGGTTGCTTTCTTCGCTTCGCGCAGATTGAACAATTTGCGCACAAGATCAATCACGGTTGTGGCCTCCGAGGATTCCCGCGCCGCCGTTTTCAAGGTAGTAATCGGCGTGTGCATGATTTTGTTGATGATGCCTTTGGTGAGCGCATCGACCGCCATTTCCTGCTCGGGCGTAAGCGTTCCCAGACGGCCGCGCAAGCGATCGATTTCTGCCTGGCGTACGGTTTCGAGGTGCTCCTGCAGCGAGACGATGGTCGGCACTACGTCGAGCGTCTGCAGCCTCGCCAGGAATTTCTCGACTTCGTTTTCGACAATGGCTTCGGCGCGGTCGGCTTCGACCCTTCGGTCGGAGACGTGCGAGGCTACGACCTGCTGCAGATCGTCGATGTCGTACACGAAAATGCCGTCCAGCTTATTCATCTCCGGATCGACGTCGCGCGGCACAGCAATGTCGATGAAGAACATGGGACGGTTGCGTCGCTTGCTGAGAAACTTCTCGCCGTGCTCTTTGCGGAAAATGGTATGAGGCGCGCCGGTGGAGGTGATAACGATGTCGGCGAGATCGACCGTGTCGTACAGCTTCTCGAAGGGAATCGCCTCGCCGCTGAACTTGTTGGCCATCGCGGCGGCGCGCTCCAAGGTGCGATTGCCGACGTAAATCTTCTTCGCGCCGTGTGCCAGAAGGTGCCGCGCTGCCAACTCGCACATCTTGCCGGCGCCGACGAGGTAAACGCTCTTGCCTTCGAGATTGCCGAATATCTTCTGCGCCAGATCGACTGCCACCGACGCGATAGAAACAGCGGATGTGGCGATCGAAGTTTCGGTCCGTACCCGCTTGGCAACGGCGAAGGCGCGCGACATCAGGGCGTCGAGTTGGGAATCAATCGCACCAACCGCTCGCGCCGTGGCATACGCTTCTTTTACCTGTCCCAGGATTTGCGGTTCACCGATCACCATCGAGTCGAGACTGGATGCGACACGAAACACGTGCTCGGATGGCATCGCGGTCGCGGTATTCGTACAGGTGCTTGCGGTGTGGGGTTGGATCGATTCCGTACAGCTGGCGCATGCAATCGCGAATATCGGACTGGCTGTCTTTGGTTCGCGCCACCAGCTCGACCCGATTGCAAGTCGAGACGATCATCGCCTCTTCCACCCGGGATGTGAAGCCAGAAACTTCACGGCTTCAGGAAGCCTCGCCTCGGAGATGGCGAACTGCTCGCGCACCTCCACCGGAGCTGTCTGGTGATTCACGCCGATGACGATCAGGTTCATGATCGGAAGCTATGCACCCGACTAAAGTAGTTCGCCGCCCATGCGCCGAGCGCGACCACGAAAGCTACTGTGGCCAGCATGGCGGCGCGGCGGCCGCGCCATCCCGAGCTCCAGCGCATGTAGAGCAAAATCAAGTAGACGATCCACATCAGGAACGACAACAGAATCTTGGGGTCGTAGAAAAACAGCGGCCCGTATTTATCGATAGCCAGCACCGACCCCGCAGCCAGGCCCAGCGTCATGAACGGAAAGCCGAAGAGCAGCGAGCTGTAGCAAATCTCGTCGATGGTCTGGAGGGGCGGCAGCTTGCTCACCACCTTCGCCGGACGTTTCGACTTCAACGAGCGCTCCTGCGCGATGTACAGCAGGCTGGCGCCGAAGCTCAGGAACAGCCCCGCGTAGCCGGTGAAGATGAGCACAACGTGTACGAAGACCCATCCACTGCGCAACAGGGGAGAGGTCAGGGTGACCGGCTTCTGGCCGATGGCGGACGCGAGCGTTAGAAGAAAGACGATGGGGAAAATCACGACGCCCGGCGATACGGTACGGTATCCGACGAAGAAGACGAAGAACACCACCATTGCCAGGAACGCCAGGATCGATTCGGAATTGTGGATGGATGCTAGCGAAAAATGGCCTGAGAGGGTGAACGACTCGACCAGGGAAACAAAGTGAAAGATCAGCCCGAGTCCGACTGCCGGCTCCACCACCTTCGCCAGCAGGTCACCACGCTTGCTGAGCAGCAGGATGGAATAGACCAAACCGACGCTGTAAAAAGCGACCGCGACTCGAAGCCAAATAAGCGGCATATACCCCAATGAGCGGACTCATGAAACTATCACGCTCTCGTGATTCAAGTATAAGGGTCTACGCTGCGGGACAGAGTGTGCTAATCACGAGAGGGTGTGACGTATGTCACAAAGTGCTTGGCATCATGGGGATGCAGGCTTGCTGCTCTGACGCTGGGCTTCCCAAACGGACTTGTAGTCGTAAGTGGGATAAAACTCGGTGCGAAAGGCTCCCCAAGCGCCGTGCTCAATGGCCAGGTTCACCTCGCGCAGCTTTTGTGGAGGGAAGCGCAAGGTGACGACTTGCCCGATGCCCATCATGACGTACCAGGAGACGACCTCTGTGCCCGGAGGCGGAAAGTTGGTAGTGAATCCGGTCTGCTTCAGGTGGGCGTTGATCTCGTCCAGCGTTTTGCTCTCATCGTGCCGCAGGAAAATAGTCAGCATCATCATGCCCGGTGTGCCGCTGGCACTCGCGCCGGCACTCGTCCCTGGGAGAGCAGCATTGGAATTGGTAGGAGCCGACGCACCTGGCTGCTGTGCGATGACTCGCGGAATGAATCCGCAGAAGCAGCAAACAAGGATCGTCACCCGGAGCGCAACACGAGAGGAGCTTGGTTTCACGATGTCCATCCTTCCTGTCCAAGCAGCGGCACAAAGCGGCATAGCTCACGGCGAGTTGTCACTGCCTCGCCATTAACTTTGCGAACGAGATGAATCTGCTGCTCGACGCGACTGCCGATGGGAATTACCAGGGATCCGCCCTCAGCCAGTTGATCGACCAGGCTTTGGGGAACGGTGGGCGCCGCGGCAGCCACTAGTATCTTGAGGAACGGAGCATGTTCGGGCAAGCCCAAGGATCCGTCACGTTCGACCACATGAACATTGTTGTATCCCAACCGTGCCAGGATCTGCTGCGCTTGGCGCGCGAGCTCGGGAACGCGTTCGATTGTCCAGACCCCGGCTGCGAGTTCGCCTAGGATGGCGGCCTCGTACCCGGTTCCGGTGCCGATCTCAAGCACGCTGTCCGACGGCTCGACCGCAAGCGCCTCGATCATCGAAGCGACAATGTACGGCTGGGACACCGTTTGCCCGGAGCCGATAGGCAGAGGGTAGTCGCCATAGGCTTGCGCGAGACTGTCAGCCTGAGCGAACTCCTCGCGCGGGACTTTGGACATTGCCGCAAGCACCCGCTCATCGCGGATGCCGCGTCCACGCAACTGCTCCTGCACCATGCGATGGCGTTCTTGTGCGATAGCTGCATGTGTCTCGGTGTGGAGCCAGTTTACGGTCACAGTAAACTTCCGTATTGATCATCGATGATCTTATCCCTCGGGAGGATAAGAAAGGTCGCATCGGCACGGCTCAACAGGTTGCGGAAAAACTGTTCGCAGTGGGAACAACAGATCTCTCACCTCTAAAGAGGTTCGGGATGACAAAACACAGGGCTTTTACGGTGCAGCTCAAGCTGCGCTCCTTCAAAACTCACTTCCTGCGTTTTCGAATCAGCAGGTCGAAGCTCACGACGCCATTTTCGTCGCGTATGGCGCTGATGGTGTAGTCGCGTGTGACGTTGTACTCAAACTCCAGCACCTGCTGTGCCGAGCGAGCCAGGTTTGTAATGTAGGTGATCGTGACATTGCTCGAAACCTGCTGCTCAACCGTGAGTCTGGCGTTGGGATTGTTGTCGGGACCGCCGGCTGCGGGATTGATTCGTATTGCGCTCACACCGAACAAGCGTGAGACGCGATTGGAGACGAGTTGGTTGATTGCGGCGCCGATAACGGCGTTGCCCGTCGCTTCCCCGAGATTTGCACCTCCGGTGGAAGTCGGCTGAGCATACTCCTGCTGGGTGCGCCCCAGAGTTAGCAGCGAAATGATGTCCTCGCTGGAGAGCGGCGGATCAGAGCGATAGGTGGTGGAAAGGCGTTCGAGCGTACCGTGAAGGCCGATGGTGATATCGAAGTCCCGCACCCGCGTCTTGGCTTCGACATCGAGCAGCGGGTCGATGCGCACCGGGTTTGCGAACGTCATGTCGCCGCGTTCGAGAAAGTATTTCTGGCCGTTGATCTTGAAATCGCCCTGTGCGATGTTTACACGCCCCAACAGAACGGGGTTCAGCGCCGTACCCTTGAGGCGTAAGTCGGCATCGCCCGAGAGCTTGGCCAGTGAGGTCTGCACCGTGAGCTCGGGGGCAGAGCGGACATGAACGTCGAGGTGCAGATTTTTCAGCGGGGAAGTGGCATTGGGAACGGGAGCTGAAGTATTCGCGAAGGCAGCAGCGAGGTCGGCAGACGGTATCTGAGCAAAACGAGTAATGGTGATGTCGCCGGAAACCGTCGCGTTCTTGATCGTGCCTTGGAGTTTCAGCTCCTGATTGGCGGTGACGCTGAGCCCCGAATAGCGGAAGCGGATGTCGCGGCCCTCGGAGGTGAGATTGGCAGTCAGCCCATTCGCATAGCCTATGTAACCCGCAAACTCGACGGTACCGCCGCCCACGTGACCGACCAGTTTCTCGATCTCCAATCGGCTCTGATTGAAGACCAGAGATCCGTTCAGATCGGCCAGCGCGGCCGGTAAGTCAATGTCTGAGACGGAGACGTTCGCGATCTGGACGGTGCCGGTGATGACAGGCTGGGGAATCGTGCCTGCCACCCGCACATCAACGTCAGCTTTCCCGCTGGACGTCAGGTCGGGATTGAGGATCTGAAGCAGCGCCATATTCACGGAACCGGTCGCCAGCAGTTGAACCTGCCGGGATCCGGTGATTTGAACGCTGCCTTCGATATTGAGCCGGGTATCAGCGCTCGTCATGGCGAACCGCTTTACATTCAGTGCGCCTTTGGCGAGGGCGATTTCGATCGCTCCATCACTCTGCACCTGGATCTTGTCGAGCTCGGCGCGGAAACTTTCGACCTTCAGGCCGCCAGTCAGCTCGTCAGGCCGGCGGAGCGGCCCTGCCAGATGCACCGTGCCTGCCACGGAGGAGTGTCCGGTGATCTGTTGCTTGATCTCCTCGGCGAGGAATGGATCGATGTCGAGATCACGGAACTGCACGTCGAGGACGCCGGGCAGGTCGCCGTGCATTCCGACATTTCCATCAATCGTCAGAACTGCGTGCTCGAAATTGGAGCGGCCGGTAATGACCATCTCCTGGCCATGAGTGACGGCATCAAGGGTCAGTGCGCCGACATGCTCCTGGTTGAGCACCACTTTGTCGATCTGCAGGTGAGCATCGACGGCGGGATCCTGCGGCGTGCCCGATGCGTGCAGTTTGAAATGAGCGATGCCGGAGGCGTTCAATCGCTGCAACTGAACCTCGGGAATTTGCGCAAGCTGAATATTTTCGCTGTGCAGATCGGCGAGCATCTGGTGTGAACTGAAGTTGTAAGCGCCTGAGCCGAGAACCACGCCGCCGGGAGCCTTCAACTCGGCATGGGTGAGCTGAAGGTTTTGGTTCTGTAGCGATACGTCGCCGGAAAAGGAGTTGATGGAGCGTCCGTAGGCAGTTGCATTGGTCAGCGCAAACGAGCCGCGGCCATGCGGCATAGCTTTTGTGCCCGAGGCTTGCAGCGTCAGGTTCGCTTCGCCGGTGACTGGATAGTCGGTGCCGAGCGTCTTCTGGATGCCGGCTACGTCGCCGTTGTGTACGACGGCGTGGAGCTCGAATGCCGAGTTGTCAACGAAATCGCCGTTTTCAAGTGCTGCGGAGCCATCCACGTTCACGCTCATGGCAGCGGTATGGACGATCGCATGATTCAGCGCCACCTTCGACGGGGAATACGAAACCTCGCCGCTGAAGGAATCGACATGTATTGGCCGTACCTGCGACGGCGCGGCGTTGGGCAATTGCGCTGGAGTGTAGAAATAGGAGAACTGGCTGGCTTGTAGATGCCCAGCGATTTCCGGGCTGCGAAGGTCGCCAGCGACGATGCCTTGAAAGCTTGCCTGTCCGGCGAGTTCGAGGGGCACTGCCGGGTGGCCGAGCGCATTGAGTACGTCATCAATCTCCCCGAGATTGCTGGTTTGCAGGCTGGTATTCAAGCTGGACGAGCGTGAGCCGATGCGCCCAGAAGCATCAATCTGTGTCGCCGCGGTAGAGAGCTGCAGGGGACGAAGCTCGATTGAACCTGAATTGAGATCGTAAGAGCCGCGGACGATCCCTGAAATCGCAAGTTGGTCGCTGGCAGCCTGGTTAGGCGCCCTGACGCGGAGGTCGAACTCAGCCAAGCCGCGTCCGGGAGCGCCCTTCCACTTGAGGTTCACGCCGCCATCCAGGGCGCCCGCAAGCTTGAGCTTATCGAGCGGCATCGTCCGGGTAGAAATTAAGCGCGAAACTTCCGCCAGCGACAGGCCAGCGAGCTTCAGTTCGGCTTGCCCTGGCTGGGGCGCGGAGTTGCTAACCTCGGCCTTGCCAGTGAGTTCGCCGCCGAGTAAGTGGCCGGTCATGTTGTTCAGCTTGATGGCAGCGTTGTCGGCCTGGAAGTCGGCGCGGAAGCTTGCATTGCGAAGCTGCGAACCCGAGTCGTAGTCGATGCTGGAGGCCAACAGTTTTCCTGAGGCTGAGTATTGCTTTGAGTCGTACCTTCCGCTGCCAGCGAGGGTAGCCGTTCCCTTGCGAATGCCGCTCACCCGCGCGATGGCTGCGGCCTGAGGCAGGTCTATCGTCGCCGAGTAGTCGAAGTGAGTTTCAGGATTGCTGAAATTGTTGATCGTACCGCTGAACTCGGCGTGAGAGTTTTGCGAATGCAGCGTCAGTTGCTTGATCTGCGCGCGCGTCGGCCAGACGCTGAACTCTGCTTGCGCAGCGAGAGGCAAGTCGCGGTAGTCCTGATACTTCGCGTTAATTTTTCCAAAAGCCAAGGTACCGTCGTAGCGGCGGTCCCTACGGTCGAAGGTGAGGGCAGCGGTAAGGTCGTTGGCGGAGAAATCCAAGGGCAGTTGGCGGTCGTTGATGTGAAGCTGTCCGTTGCGGAGCTCGGCGCGTCCAATTGCGAGATCAAACAACTGCTGCACCGGATCGGAAGCGCTCTTCGTCCGCGGTTCAGGCAGGTTGGTCTTGCCATCGGGAGCGACGATCAGGTGGATCTGCGGGCGATCCAGCTCGAAATACGTAAGGTCAACGCGCTTCTGCAACAGAGACACGACATGAGCGCGCACGCGTACGGTCTGGACCTGAGCCAGGGGCGGTGCAGTCGATGGCTCCAGGCCATGCACCGTGAGGTTGGTGGCTTCGAAGTCGAGTCGAGACAGATTCCAGTGGAAGGCACCGAGATCGACACGCCCGCCCGTTACATCTTCGATCGACGCAACCACTTTCTGTCTGACGAGATCGTTGAACTGAGGACTGCGTAGATATAGCACAAGCGCAATGCCGCCAGCGAGCAAGACGATGCCAATTACGCCGGCGCACCAGGCAACGATGTGCCACCGGTCACGCTTCGTCAGGCTGGCGTCTTCAATGTCGCGTTGTGCTGGAGGGTTCGTTTACTTACCTCCCTGAGAATTCGTTGAGGCTAACTTGGCATTCATGGTTGGGAGGGGTACGAGGGTTTGAATATGCGATTGCTGGCGCAGGTTATGCAGCCAGGCGTCGAGCATCTCGTCCATGTGCTGCTGCACTAACAGTTCGCGGATTTTCGGCGCGACTTCGTCGAGCGGGAACCTGACTGCGCACCGCTCTGCTGTAAGTCGGGAACGAGCTTTGCCTGGTAGTAGGCCTGCACTTCGGCATCCTGAATGCGAACGTTGGGGCGCAGCTGCACATCGATGAAGTTCATCACCTGCACTTCGTCTTTCAGGTGTGTGGCGATCACGGCGCTCGGTCAAACCGTAGGAGCGGATCAGGGCCTGCCAAGTCGCATCGTCGCTGTCCCACGGAGAATTTCTCCCGCAGCTTCGCGAGGTCGTCGTTGCATTTCGTTTTCCGATGGCCGCAAGCCTTCTCATCCGCCATCTGCGCGTCCAGCAGTTCGCGGTCGATCAAGCCGTTGCAGGGCCGCAACGCGCTCCTGCTCGGAGACGTCCGCCAGTCGCTTCTGCTGCATGAAGGCCTCGAAGCGGACGGCCTCGTCCCATTCGCTGCGCAAAACAGGCTTGCGGTTGACGGTGGCGACAACGCCGTCGATCACTTCGCCCGCGAACGAATGCGGAGCGAGAGCGCAGCGAGTGAAAGAAAGCCGAGCGGAAATGACAATAATGTCTTCGCATTAGAAAGTTTGTCCAATACTGAAAAAGAAGTTGATGTGCCGCAGCGACGTGACTCTGTCCTGTTCGCGAATGGGATAGCGAGTGGGATTGAAGTTGTAGCGCAAGATCGAAGCGCACCGGCCCGATCGGCGTCTTGTAGCGAATGCCCATTCCGATCGCCTGCGGGTTATAGCTGAAGTTGCAGGCGACGGTGCTGTTGGGCGGAGCACAGTCGGCCAGCGACGGCTGATGCAGACGAGTAATGCCGCTGAGAATTTGGTTGGCGGCTGCTGAAGACATTTCCCATATCGTGGAAGAAGACGAATCCGACGTTGTCGCCGATGATGGGAAGCTGTACCGGCGGAGTACGAATCTCCAGGTTATTGACGAACAGCCCCTGTCCGCCGATGGAGTAGCCGCTGTCGGGATCGCGCGGTCCGGCCTGGTTGATGGAGAAGCCGCGCAGCGAATTGCTGCCGCCGGCGAAGAACAGTTCGGGCAAGCGGAATGGCGGTCTCCAGCGATTGCCCGTGCCGTAGAAGTTCTTGCCGTAAGGACGTTCGATGCCGATTTGCGTGCGCCGCGCCAACACCCAGTTTTTCTTGATCGTGTAGTAGGTCGAATTGTCGACCAGCAGTGCGCGTGAAATTCGACTGCGAGCCCAGCGCGCTGGTCGCGATGCCAAGGTCCCAGCGCGGTGTAACTGCCGCGCGTCGAGTCGATGGGATTGTCGCGCCGGTCGCGAATGTAGGTGAAGCTCGGCATGGCGATGAGAACCGGCTGTGAGTACAGCGGAATCAGGTTGGGATCGATGACCAGGCTGTTGGGATCGACCTGCACCCGCTGGTAACTCATGCGATAGAGCAATGGTGGTGAAGCGGTTGTAGCGCTGCTCCAGCCTGGACGCTGCCTTCCAGTCGCTCGGAGGCGAAGGTGTTCACGTCGGCCGTGTTGTCGTAGAAGGCGCTGAAGGTCACGCGCCAGTTTTCGCGGCGGAACAGGCGCGGCGCGTCATAGCTGACCAGTCCGCGGCGGGTCAGCAAGCCGAGCGCGGCCGCGCAAGGTGAGCGTCTGGTCTTTGCCGAACATGTTCAGGCGGGTAATCTCCAGCACGCCGTTCGGGCTGACGCCGGTTTTGCCCTGCGGATTGCTGGTGCTGGGCAGGTTGCCGGTGGCAAACTCGATTCCGCCGCCATAGCGGAAGGTCCAGCGCTTGGCTTCGGTCAGGTCGAACAGAACATCCTTCTCGGCTCCTGGCCGTCAGGATTCTGCACCGCCAGTGTTGACTTCGTTGAAGATGCCGAGGTTGTACAGTCGCCGCTGCGAATTGACCATCGCGGCCTGGCTCAGCGGGTCACCGTCGTGGATCCGCATCTGGCGGTCGACGATGTAGGGACGGGTGTACTCCAGGCCGGTGACCACGACGCGATCCACATCGACCTTGCGCCCTTCGGTGATCTTGTACACCAGGTTCTCGCGCAGCGCATCGCCGCGATCGGGAGTGGGAATCGCTTCGAACTGCACGTCGGGATAGCCGTGGTTGTAGTAGAACAACGTAATGGCGTCGCGGTCGTTGATCAGGTTGGCTTCGCTGTAAGGCTGTCCCGGCAGGTTGGTGAACGAGCGACTCGAGGGTATCGAGTATCGAAGCTGCTGATTGCCCACTAATCTGCAAGTCGCCGACCCGCGTCTGCGGACCTTCGTCGATCTCGATCTTGACCGCGATGTCGTCCTTCTTGCCGTTGTAGTCGTTGATCAGATCGGTGTCGATCTTCACTGCCAGAAATCCGTTGTTGAAGTACAAGGTTCTTGATGCTGGCAACATCGTCGGTCAGCATCTTCTGGCTGAATCGGCCGTTCAGTTCGACCCAGGTGGATGGGGCGATGGTCAGCCGCTCGCGAATGGTTTCGGTGGTGAAGTACTGGTTTCCCGTGATTTCGAGGCTGGCCAGTTTGTGCCGCTCGCCGGGATCGATGTTGTAAACGATATTGACCAGGTCGCGCTCGCGGTCTTGTTTGCGGGCGACTTCGACGGTCGCGTCGAAGTAGCCCTTGGTCTGCATGTAGTTGCGCAGGTTGCGCCGGCCTTCATTGAGCAGGTCGTCGTCGACCGTGTTTTCCTGGTACACCGGAACCAGCTTCTTGAGCTGGCGCTGGCTGATCTTCTCGCCCTCCGTGGTGATCAGGACCTTGGCGCCTTCGTCGACCTTGAAGATGTAGTCCAGCTGGTTGGTGTCGATCGTGATAGTCGCGACTGGCGAGGCGCACCTGCGCTTCGAGATGGTCGTTTTTCTGGTAGTAGTTGCGCAGCCGCTCCATAGCGCGTGACAAGTGGTCGCTGCTTACCTTGGCGCCGCTCTTCAGCTTGGTGATCTTTCGAACCTGGCCGGGATCGATGCCCGTATCGTCGTGAATCTTGACCGCTACCCACGCGGGCAATCGGGCCCTGATCGACAAGGAAGGTGATGTCCATCTGGCGGGTGTCTTCATGCGGCGTCAACTGGTAGGTGACGGTCGCCTCGTAGTAGCCGTTGTCGGCCAGCACCTTTTTCATCCGCTGACAGGCCGCTCTGGACGTTGTCTTCCGAGAACAGTTCGCCCAGATCAAGACGGGTCGCGTTTACCAGATCGCTGGGCCGCGGCGGATGTCGTTGTTCGTTCAGTCCCTGAACTCGTATCTGGCCGTTGAAGTAATTTTCTTTGGCGACATAGGTGAGGACGATTCCCCCGGGGACGGTGTCGGCTTCGACCTCGAGGGTGGCGAATCGACCGGTGGCGTAGAGGTCTCGCAGGCTTTGCTGAAGCTGCTCGCGGTGAGCGGCTCGTCTTCGCGGATGGGCAGCAGGCGCCGCAGCATGGCTGTGATCGGTTCCGGCAACACCGCGAAAATCGATCTGCCGCACCACGCGGCCCTCATATTGCGAAAGAGCGCTGATGGTCGTAGGCGGGGTTTCCCTGGGCGTTGGGCTGGTCGTGGCGCGACGACCGCTTGCCCTTGTGCCAGACACGCAGCCATGAGCAACAGAGCGACCCACAACGCGCGCCGGAACTGAGCTGCGGGCACTGGCTTCATCAACGTCACGCTGTTCTCAGGTGCAGACAATCGATCTTTCAGAATGGGTGCCCGAGGGCCATCACACGGTACCTGCCAGGCCGGGAAGCGGTCGTCGGCCTTGCCGCCGTCGAACCTGAAGTGAAGTTCCTATAATAAACAAGCAGGCTTCTGGAAAGCAGGTCGATAGTTGGATTCCTCAGAGCGATACTCCCGGCAGGTTCTGTTTCCGCCGATTGGAGCGGAAGGACAGAAACGACTGGCGGCTGCCCGCATTGCAATTGTGGGTTGCGGCGCGACCGGATCGGCCCTGGCATCGCTGTTGGCCCGCGCCGGCGTCGGCTACCTGCGCATCATCGACCGCGATTACGTCGAGCCCAGCAACCTGCAACGGCAAGTGCTGTTCGACGAGGCCGACGCCGCCGAGAGCCTGCCCAAGGCCATCGCCGCGGCCCGCAAGATAGCGCCTTCAACTCCGAGATCGTGGTGGAACCACACTCCGCTGATCTAACCCCGGCCAATGCAGAAGAGTTGCTCGCCGGGGTCGACATCGTCCTCGACGGCACCGACAATTTCGAGACCCGATACCTGATCAACGACTTCGCGGTCAGCGAGGGCATTCCCTGGATCTACGCGGCCGCGGTGGCAAGCTATGGAGTGACCATGACTGTCCTGCCCGGCGAGACTGCCTGCCTGGCCTGCATCTTTCCTGACTCGCCGCGCGGCATGGTCGAGACCTGCGACACCTCGGGCATCCTGAATTCGGCGGTGAACTTGGTGGCGCTCGATCGCCGCGACCGAGGCGATGAAGCTGGCCATCGGCGCGCGCGACAAGCTGCGCCGGACGCTTGCTCTCGTACGACGTGTGGACGAACGAACATGCAGAAATCAAGTACGGCCAGGCCTCGTGCCGATTGCCGTGCCTGCCAGCAGCGCGACTTCGTGCATCTGGCTGGCGAAGGGCGTCCGCACATCACGCTGTGCGGGCGAAACTCGGTGCAGATTCACGAGCGCCAGCGGCCGGTCGACTTCGCCGAGATGACACGGCGACTGAACGCCGCACGGCACAGTGCGGCACAACGAATTTGTGCTGAAGTTCTGGCGCGAACCCTACGAGATGACGCTCTTTCCCGACGGCCGGGCCATCATCAAGGGAACCACCGACACGGCGATCGCGCGCAGTCTGTATGCGCGATTTGTGGGGTCGTAGGTGTGACCTGGGGGTGCCCGTGCCTGTCTTTCCCGGCTTTCCGTGGTTAACCCTAACCGCGTCTGTTATCTTTTCCCTTCGCCATCCAATGCATCCGAACTGAGGCTTGAATGTCGCAAGCGTCGCTAACCGTTGGCCTTCCAGAACCCAGCAAGCTCTATCGATGGATTGTGCTTATCTTCGTAAGCCTGGCACAGTTCGGCAATTACTACATCTACGACAGCATCAATCCGCTGGAGCGAATCTTTCATGACCAGCTCGGCTTTTCAGCGTCGATGTTCGGATGGCTGAACGCGAGCTACAGCATCGCCGCCGTCGCGACCTTGCTGATTGGGCGGAATCATCATTGACCGCGTTGGCATTCGGCAGGCCCTGCTGTTGTTTTCCGTCTTGTGTCTCTTGGGAGCGATGCTGACGGCATTCGAAGGCAAATTCGACACCATGATTGCCGGACGGACATTGCTCGGGCTGGGCGCCGAGTCGCAGATCATCACCGTAACCACAGCACTGGCGCGCTGGTTCAAAGGCAAGGAACTGAGCTTCGCTTTCGGCATCAATCTCACGATCGCGCGGCTTGCCTCCATCGCAGCCGACAATTCGCCGACGTGGGCGCAATGGGCGTTCTTTCCCAATGGGACATCGGCTGAGCCAAGCTGGCACCGTCCTCTGGTGCTGGCGGTAGTGGTGGGATCGACGTGCATGGTCGGTGCCATTGTCTATTGGCTGATGGAGCGATACGGAGAGTCGCACTACGCGCTTGGGAAGTCGGGCGAACCGGACAAGCTCAGTTTTGCTGAAGGTTTGAAGTTCAATCCCTCGTATTGGTACGTCGTGGCGCTGTGCTTCACGTTTTACTCCGGCATCTTCCCGTTCCGCACGTTCGCGATGGACCTGTTCACGAGCAAGATTCTCGCCGCCCATGGGCGCGACCAGTGCGATGACGGCGGTTTTTGCGGCGGCGCAGCAAGAGGCCGGACGCCTGAATAGCCTGTTGCCGTTGTCGGCCATGATCGCGACGCCTCTATTTGGGTTGCTGGCTGACCGCATTGGGCGAGCGGGCTATGCTGATGTTGCTGGGCTCGTTTCTGCTGATGCCGGTGTATCTGATGATTGTCTACAGCAGCCTTCCGCTGTTCGTCCCGATCACCATGCTAGGAATAGCGTTCTCGCTGATCCCGGCTGTGATGTGGCCGTCGGTGGCGTACATCGTCAGCGAACACAGGCTGGGCACAGCGTATGCGCTCATGAGCCTGATTCAGCAGATCGGTTTCTTCGCCTTTAACTGGGCGATTGGGAAAGCCAACGACATCAGCGGAGCCAGCCCGACCAATCCGCAGGGATATGCCATGGGGATGTGGATCTTCTCGATCCTCGGCTTCCTGGGCTTGTTCTTTTCCTTCATGCTGCTGAAACGAGAGACCGGGCCGGACGCGCATGGCTTGGAGACAATTACGACGAGGCATCCCGCACCAGAGGCCGCGTAGCTTCGCCGCCCTGGGCAACGGATTCAGCTCAGTATCTGATCGCAATCCGGAAGATGCGAGAATGCCGCGCGCACCAGCGACCGTTCGTCTGCTGTGGGATTGAGCTGCTTCATTTCGAGGCAGGCCTGTTTCCAGGTGGACTCGTGCGAGCCAGTCTCAGCCCGTGCCATCGACACCGCAGCTTTGTACAGGCGGGCCGCATCGGCGTAATTCTTCATCAGCAAGAAAACCTCTCCGACGGTCGCCGTCTTCCAGTAATCGCCTTGAACCGGTTCGGTTCCGACAATCTTTTGAACTTGATCCGCCAGCTTAGCGCCGAGCGCGACGTCATCAGGCGTGCCGAGCAGGGCGCTCTTGGCGGCAGCATTGATGCCGGTGTAGTAGTCGTCAGGCGCGCGCTGGAAGGCCTCAGCATAGAGATCGCGCGATTGCTGCAGGTCGGAGGGATCTTTGGATTTGTTGTAACGATCCATCCAGGTGCGTGCGTAGATGCCAAGGGTTTCCGGGTCTCGTTCGCCGTTTTGGTAAAGAGCTCCCAGCATGCGTTGCGCCGTTTTCAGATCGTCACCCGCTCCCCGCCGCGCCAGAGCGAGGGCGTGGAGCTGTTTTGGACGGATGGCGCGCGGGAATTGTTTCTCGATTGTTTCCAACATGCTGATCGCGTCGTCGTTCCGCTTCAGCTTAATGAGCCCCTCAGCCGCCTTGCAGGCGAGAGCCGCGGAAGTCTGCCAGGCGAGCCCACCCGTTTTGAACAGCTCGACCAGGCAGTCGGGATCTCTGTTAAAGATCGCTGCATTTACGTCGTCGGCCGCCTGCCTTGCAGCCTGGTCGAGTTTTAATGCGAAGTCGGCGGCCTCGCGGCTCAGTGCCTGGCCGACGAGACCGTGAAGCAGTCTCAGCAGGTCGCCACCGTTGGGGCCATCAGGATAGGAGCTGAAGTCGAGAAAAACTCGATTCGCTACCATCGGCGGCAATTTTGTATTGTCCAGCCGGACTGGAACGAAGAAAAAACTCTCGTCGGTCATCGCCATCCGGTCGAGCACCTGATATTCGTTGGCCACCCACTTGGAATCGCTGGTTGCCTGCGACCAGATGAGGACCCCTGACTGACTGCTCTGTAGGGCATCTTGCAGCCGCGTCATCAATTGACTGCCGGCGACGAGGGCGGTTTGGTCGATAAAAACTTTATGACCGTGCCGCTTGAGAACGTCGTATAGGTTCAACGTCCACGCCCGATCGACTGACCGGTAGGAAAGAAAGACATTCCACTGCTGGTCTCCAGTGAGCGGGCGGGGCGCCGGGGCCAGTTTGAACCAGTCGTCCAATGATTGCGCAGAGGAAGCAGCCATGTTCAGCTCCTGTGATCCGATCTGCACAGGAGTTTAACCCAACTCAGGCGGGGCGGTGACGGCGGATTTGTTTGAAATTTCAGGGAAGCGCTATCACAACTCTCGCCGCCCCTCGATGGCCTTCTGCATGGTGACCTCGTCGGCGTACTCGATGTCGCTGCCGGCAGGAACTCCGGTGGCAATGCGCGTCACTTTCACGCCCGAGCCTTGAACAATCGCGACAGGTAAGTCGCAGTCGCTTCGCCTTCGATCGTGGGGTTGGTGGCGAGAATGAGCTCGTCGACGCTGCCGGATTGCACGCGGCGCTCGAGATTGGTGATCCGCAGCTGCTCCGGACCTACGCCGTGCAAAGGCGACAGCGCGCCGTGCAGCACGTGATAGACGCCGTTGTAGTTGCGAGTCTTTTCGATGGCGGCGATGTTGGTCGGCTCCTCGACCACGCACACCAGCCGCTGGTTGCGCGTTGGGCTGCTGCAATACACGCAGGGATCGACGTCGGTGATGTTGTTGCAGACCGTGCACAGATGCAGGCTGGCCTTCACCTCGCGGACGGCATCGGCGAGAAGTTCGGCGTCTTCATCGCTGGAGCGCAGGATGTGAAAGGCAAAACGTTGCGCCGTCTTGCTGCCCACGCCGGGCAGCTTCTTCAGTTCTTCAATGAGTCGAGCCATGGGCTCGGCGAAACGAGACAATGCAGGCTCCTTACAGTCCCGGCAGGCCCATGCCGCCGAACATTCCACCCAGGCTGGACTTCATCGCCTCATCGACTTTGTGCGAAGCCTGATTGACGGCGGCGACCACCAGGTCCTGCAGCATCTCGATGTCGCCGGATTTCACGACCTCGGGCTCAATGACGATGCTGAGCAGTGTTCTGCCCATTCATCTTGACGGTCACGCTGCCGCCGCCGGAGGAAGCATCGACCACGATCTGCTGCATTTTTTCCTGCAGCTTGCCGGCCTGTTCCCGCGCCTGCGCCAGCATGTCCTGCAAATTGAAATTACCCATAGATGTTATGCCTCTTAACTGCGGTCTTTGAGGTCGATGACCGTGCGAATCTCGGCGCCGAAAGTTTCCTGCATACGCTTCACCACCGGATCGGCGAGGGCACGGCTGCGCGCGCTTGCTCCGTTGCTGCTTCCGTTTGCCGGGCGGCCAGAGGCAGCCGGCTTGAATTGCGCGCCACCGCTCTCCATCTTGAACCTCAGCGGCTTGCCGGCAGCTTGCGCTAGCGCATTCTGAATGACGCGTTTCGGGCCTCGCCCAGGGCCACGTCGATCAGCACCTGCGACAACCCGACTTTCACCGTGATTTCTGTACCGCGCACCGACCACTCGCCCTGCTCCAGGTTGTGCGCCAGCATCTGCTGTCCGGAACTCTCCAGCGCATCGAGGACTGCGCCCCGGAGGACGTCCAGCTGTCACTTCCGGCTCGGCAAGCGGTCGAGCAGCCGGCGGTTCTGGTTCGGCGACGGCGACTGCGGCGGCGGTTGCCGGTACTGAGCACGCGTTGCAGACTGAGACGCCTCACTCTTCGGCTCCGACTTGAGCTCCGCTTTGCGGCTGCGGTCCGACTCAAACGGAGATGGCTTGGTGAAGGCGAAGCGGGCGCGGCTCGCGACTTGCAACTTCCGACGAATGAGTGCTCGCCGGTTGCGCTGCTGGCGGCGCAACTCGGGGTGCCGGCAGGGAAGAGAAACCTCCGCGAGGCGCCGAGCTTCGCTGTGGGCTTGGCCAGCTTCGCCGCTCAGCAACTCTTCCAGCGGCAGCAGGCGCTGCGCGTGCACCAGCTTCAGCAGTCCCAGCTCAAGATGGAAGCGCTGCTCCTGCTTGTAGCCGAGATCGTTGTGCGTGCGCAGCATGATTTGCAGGAAGCGCGTGAGGTCTTCTTCGCTGAACGCCTCGGCAACGCGCGCCACTCGCTCTCGTTCATCGGTGGAGATCTGCAGGACCTGCGAATCGCTGCCCGCTACCTTGGCCACCAGCGCGTTGCGCAGGAAGCGCACCATCTGCCGCGCGAAGTGCTGCGCGCTTTGTCCTTCCACCAGGAGCTGGTCGACGATGCGCAGCACGTCTTCACTGGAGTTCGCGGCCACCGCGCCCATCAGTCTTCGAGAACGTCGGACGAAACAGTGCCCACCAGCCCACGCACCACGTCGCCGCTCAGGGTGGTTCCGCAGCAGGCAATCGCCTGGTCCATGATGCTGAGCGCGTCGCGCATCGAGCCGTCGCCGACCTCGGCCAGCATCGCCAGCGCATTGTCGTCCGCGGTGATGCCTTCCTGCCTGGCGATGTCGCGCAATTGCTGAACGATGTCGTCGAAACGCACGGCGTGAAAGCTGAAATGCTGGCAGCGCGAGCGGATGGTCTGGGGAATGTCCTCCGGCTGGGTGGTCGCCATCATGAACACGATATGTCCGGGCGGCTCTTCCAGCGTCTTCAGCAGCGCGTTGAAGGCGGCATCGGTGATCTGGTGAGCTTCGTCGAGGATGTAAATCTTGTAGCGGTCGCGCGCTGGGCGGTAACGCGCGGCGTCCCGCAGTTCGCGGATCTCGTCGATGCCGCGATTGGTGGCGGCGTCGATCTCAATCACATCGACGGCATTGCCGGCGCGAATCTCGCGGCAGGAATCGCACACTCCGCAGGGCTCGGGCACAGGATGGTCCTGCGACTGGCAATTCAGCGCCATCGCCAGAATGCGCGCGATGGTGGTTTTGCCAATGCCGCGGTGTCCGCTGAAGATGTAGCCGTGGGCGATGCGGCCCTGCTCGATGGCGTTCTTCAGGGTGCGGGTGACGTGGTCCTGCCCGATCACTTCGGAGAATTTTTGTGGCCGGTATTTGCGGGCGAGAACCTGATAACTCATGGAAGGAAAGTCTGATTATACGGCGCGCGAGCTGTGGATAGTCTTCGTTCCGCGATTGTCATTCTGGACCTGACGGCCTGCCGTCGGCGGGTAATTTCGAAGGACCGGTTTAGTTGGGGAGAAACAACGGAGACACTGAACACCGGAACTACCGCAAGGCGGGTGCGATGCCGTTCGATTTCGAGCGAACCCCGCGTTTGGCGGCTTTCTTGAGCTGTTTCTGCTTGCGAGCCGTGCGCGCTTTCTGCTTCTTCAGCTCCGCCGGAGAGTACATGCTGCCGCGGCACTTTTTGCTGCCGCAGTAGCAAGGCGCGTCATCGTCGCCGTCATAGAGCCAGTAATCGTAGGTGAGTTCCTCGCCTGCCTTGATGTTACGAATGGCCTTGATAAACACGCGACCGTCAATCTCGTCGGTTTCGCAGTTCGGCTGGCAGGAGTGGTTCACGAACATCGCCATGCCATGTCCGTCGATAACGATGTCGCCCTCTCCGATACCAAACAGGTAAGTGAAGGGGCGTCCTTCGTAGCGTAGATCGCCTTCATCCTTGGTGATGCGCTCGCCCTCGTATTCCAGCAGGCGCGTGCCTTTCACCATCGGTTCCAGGGCAAAGCAGCCGGCGGCATGGATATCGGAACTGCGGATGATCAGGCGCGGGAAAATGAGAAATCTCCTAGAGTTTCTCGCAGTATAACGCAATCTTTGGAGGAGCCCTTCGCGGTGCGCTGCAGCATCCAGCAAGCGCTAAACATCAACAGGGTGCGAATGTCACAGAAAAGAGGTACGTGAGGAGTTCACAATCGGCGGACAATTGCGTATCGTTGTAAGGCGTTCGAGATTGGAGGATTCGCATGGTCCACGTCTTAATTCGCCATAAGGTTGCCGACTTTACGAAATGGAAGCAGGTATTCGATTCCCACTTGAACAAGCGCATGGGCGCCGGAGAAACTGGATGTCGGCTGTTTCACTCGGTCGATGACCCACGAGATGTGACTCTGCTCCTGGATTGGGATAGCGTAGACAGTGCGCGCCGGTTTATGACGTCAAGCGATCTTCGCAGCACAATGCAGAATGCAGGCGTGGCAGGCGAACCGGAAGTTCACTACCTACTGGATGCCGTGACCGTTCGCCGAAGCTCTGCGGACTGAAAATCCGCTGGGTGTTCGGTGCATTGAGGTGTGCAGGTCAGCAGCCTCACACCGGAAGCTGGGTCTGTTGCTGCTGTTAGAACCGGGCGCGAGGTTGCCCGGAGAAGCTGCAACTTACCGTTTGTGACCAGATCGACAGCTGTCAAGATTTTTTTCTTAAGGTACGGAAAGTAACTTTGCGCAACGCATCGTACAATCGTTGACAAAGCTCTCCGAGCAAATACAATACCGCCTACTTACTCCGCGACAGGTTGAGACGATAACCAGTGACACAGTCTGAAATAACTAATAACGTACTGCTCCAAACCGATTTCCCTGAACTCACTCTTTACGCTAGCGGTAAGGTGCGCGACATTTACAAAGTCGACACTGATCACCTGCTGTTCGTAGCCACCGACCGCATCTCGGCGTTCGACTACGTGCTGGCAACCGGCATCCCGCAGAAGGGAAGAGTGCTCACCCAGCTGTCGCTGTTCTGGTTCGATTTCCTCAAGGACATCGTTGCCAACCACGCGGTGACCGCCGATGTCGCCAAGTATCCGCCCGAGCTGCAGAAGTATGCTGCCCAGCTGCGCGGCCGCTCGATGCTGGTGGTCCGCGCGAATATGGTCAATGTCGAATGCGTGGTGCGCGGCTACCTTTCCGGTTCGGGCTGGAAGGAATACAAGAGCAGCGGCTCGGTCTGCGGCATTCCGCTTCCGGCAGGCCTGCGCGAATCGGACAAACTGCCGGAGCCGATCTTTACGCCCTGCGACCAAGGCCGGTCAGCGGGCACGACGAGAAATTTCGTTCGATCGAAATGGTGAAGATTGCCGGCCGGGAGCTGAGCGAGAAGACTGCGCGACCTGAGCCTGAAGATCTACACCGCCGCGCGCGATTACGCCGAGACGAGAGGCATCATCATCGCCGATACCAAGTTTGAGTTCGGTCAAACGCCGCAAGGACTGGTGCTGGCAGATGAGGTGCTTAACGCCGGATTCCTCGCGCTTCTGGCCCGCCGACAAGTATCGGCCTGGCGGCGCGCAGGAGTCGTTCGACAAGCAGTACGTGCGGGACTACCTGGAATCGATCAAATGGAACAAGCAGCCGCCGGCTCCCGGCCTTCCGCCGGAGGTTGCGCAAAAGACGAGCGAGAAATATATCGAAGCTTACACGCAGCTCACTGGGCGGCCGTTGCCTGTTTAGAACCGCACAATGAAATGGGTTTCTCCATCCTGGATTGGGGATTTGTTTTTGTTCTGGTGATTTCCGTCCTGGGTGCGGCGGCCCAAGGCTTTTTCTATGAGTTTTTTGCTCTGGCGGGAGCGGTCGTCGGGTATCTGATCGCCGCATGGGAGTATCCACGGGTGGCGGCTTGGTACATGCGGTATGTGAACTCGGCATGGGCTGCGGATATTCGCTGGGTTCTTGACGGTGTTTGTCGTGTTTGCGCTGCTTGGCAGCGTAGCAGGACGGATCGCTCGCTGGGCGGTTCACGGGGTCGGGCTGCGCTGGTTCGATCGGGTGTTGGGAGGGTTGTTTGGTTCCATCCGCGGTGTCGCGGTTTGCACCGTGATTGTTCTGGCGCTGGCTTCGTTCAGCCCAACCTCGCCGTACCTGCAGAATCGCGTGTCGCGCCATTTCTGCTGGTGACGGGTCGAGGATTGATATGGGCAGCTCCGGCCGAGTTGCGGCAGCGGTTTTAGGATGGATGGAACCTGCTGCGCACGGTTCCGGAGCATGTGGAAGGCGCAAGATAGCTGCGGACGCGTTAAGATTGCGCCCTCGTTGACATACACGAGTAATTTCGAATGGGTTCATGAGAGAGGCTCTGTGAAAGATCAACTGGAAGCTCTAATCATGCAGATGTACAAGAGCGGCATCCTCTACACCGAAGCAGTCCGCGAATTCAAGAAGAAATTCATCTCACGGTCCTGCAGGAGAACAAGGGCAACCAGTGCAAGGCTGCCCGCCAGCTCGGAATGCATCGCAATACGCTCAGCCGCACCATCACCGAATTAGGACTCGACATCAAGGGCCTGCGCGGCGTAACTCGCCGTCCGCCACGCAGCGCGCGTCCCTTCAGTCTGGAAAAGCGCGCCTCTGCGTTAGCCGACCGCCATCCCCACTCGGTATCAGAAGCAATAAAAAACGGGAGCATTTCGCTCCCGTTTGAGTTGTTCCGCCCGCAACCTTACTGCTTCTTGTGTGTGGTCGTGCTGTGGTGGGCAGGCGCCGCTGCAGTCGAGACCGGGTTGCCGTTCTTATCCAGCAGAACTCCGTCGGTCAAGGTCATCATGAACGGATTGGGAGTGTAGCTGGTGACCGTGCCCTGGAAGAAGATCTGCGCTCCGGCTTGCGGCACCAGCTTGGCCGGAAGAGGCTTCGCCATCGTCACAGTGATGTCGGCCTTCTTGGCCTCAATATCATCCTCACTGCCGGCAAGCTGCAGGCTGCTGGCGGTAGCACTGATGACGCTGGCGCCTAGCTTCACCGCTTTGTCCTTGATCGCGTTCCAAACCGTGTCGGCGGCGTGCTGATTGCCGGACGACAACACCAGTTGCCACTCCGCAAAGCTCATCTTCTTCGGATCTTTGCTCTTTACCAGGTCGGCGGCCTGCTCGGCCGGAGACGGCGGCGGCGGGGCGGCAGCGACGGTGAAGCCCGGCGGCGGCATGACGCTGGCATTGCTCGTCGCGTCGTTTACCAACTCCTGCCAGCCTTGTTCCGAGCCGTGATAGCGGATGTACTTCTTGTGCCCGTAGTCGAGAATCTGCTGCTTGCCCTCGCCCTGCGCCAGATTGGCCGCTTTGACGATGAACCAGAAGCCTTCCGGGTTCATGGGCTTCGCTTCCAGGTCAGCCTGGGCCAGCGGATAGATGTCAGCAATGTTGGGCTGGCTCTCGTGTGAAACCGCTTGGCCGAAGTCTTTGGCCGCCTCGGCATAGTTCTTATTCTGCAGAGCGGCAAAGCCAAGGCCACCCTCGAAGATGGCGCCGAGCTCGTTGTGCAGCTTGGTGAAGTCGGCGTCGCTCATGCCTTCGGGCTTGGGCATGTTGGGCAGCGCCTGTTCGCCCTGGGTGGCGTACTTTTGAATCAGCGGCAGGTTCTGCTGCAGATTCTGCGCGGTCGTGGTGGCCCGGTAAGTGTAGGTCAGGATAGCCAGCGCGCGAATGTTGTTCGGATCCGTCTGCAGAATCCGGTTCGCTGCATCAATCATCTTCTGTGCGTTGCCAGCCTGCTGATAGGCCGCCATCAGCTGCTCGGCGGCATCGATCTTCATCACACTGTTCGGGTAGGTCTGTAGAAATGCTTCCAGAGCCTGCGCCTTGGCGTTAGGGTCCTGCTGCTGAATGGCATTGACGTACGCGTTGTATTCGGCAGGATCCTTGATTTCCTTCTTTTGCGTTGCCGGGGCGGGTGCCGCAGCTTGACTCGACGCCTGCTGCACGAATCCTGTGGCAGCCGCAACCAGCAACATTACTAGCAGAAACTTCTTCATTCGCGTGGCTCCTTCGATCTAGGCACAGATGATGACCTTAACCCTATCGCGCCTCTTCAGTGGCGCATGCGTCCTGACCTGCACAATACCTGTTCAGGGACGACCGGATGGCCGTGAAAAACACTTACAGATTTCGCAGGAACACCGGGACGCAGAAAGCGGGATTATAAGTATGTACTCCGACTAAGGCAAGTTACCGACATTCGCACCCTTGTCCCCCGGCTTCTACGATGCCGGAGAAATCTAGCCGGATGTGCGTCTTACGGAAAGCTGGTCCTTGATTAAGGAATCGTAGCACGAAAGCCTTGCGGGGTTAAGCGTCGCTGGAAAGTCCGGACAGGTCATTTTCCTATCAATGGCAATCGTGCGGGACCCTAACCTCCGTTATAATAAATAGCGGTTAGGACCGAAAGGAAGCTATCTATGACTGAAGTCGAGCGACTGGTTGAACAATACAACCAAACCGTGACGGGAGAGGCGTGGTACGGCGATCCGGTATGGAAGATCCTGCAAGGCATCGACGCACATTGCGCCGCAGCGCACCCGATTGCCGGCACGCATAACATCTGGCAGTTGGTGATGCACATGGAATTCTGGGAGCGTATCGCCGCCCGCAGGTTCTCTGGCCCGGTCACCCCGGATGAGGCTGGCAATTTTCCCGCTACGCCGGCGGCTGACGAGGCCGAGTGGCAGAAAACGCTGAGCGCTTTCCGCGCTTCGAATGGCGAGTTTCGTCAAGCGGCGTTACTGCTTGATCCTGGCGCCTTGGATAAGAACACACCGGGAAGCCAGCGGACCTTCCGCTACGAACTAGTGGGCGTCATTCAGCATCACATCTATCACGCCGGGCAGATAGCTCTGCTGAAGAAGGCTTCTTTGGCGTAAGGCGAGGGAGCAACAGCGGCGAACGGATGCACAGCAGGGACCGTCAGGCTCTCGCAAGGGCAAGCCAGGCGATTCAGACTTCTTCGGCGCGCTATAATTTCGGGATGCGCTTATGCTGAACGCCTGCTCAAGCGCGCGCATCGATAAAGCATGACGGAACATATCAAGAAAAAGCTCGAACAGGAGATACAAACCCTGGAACACGAGCTCAACCACGAACTACCGAAAGAGCTCAAGAAAGCCGTTGCCATGGGTGATCTCAGCGAAAACGCTGAATATCACATGGCTAAGCAGCGGCAAGAGTTTGTGCGTGCCCGTCTTGGCCAGTTGAAGAAGCGAATGGCGGACCTGTCGCTGGTCAACATGACCAATATCCCAAAGGATCGGGCCGCGATCGGGTCTACCCTCGTTGTTTTCGATTCCACCAAGAACGAGGAAATCGAGTACAAGCTGGTGACTAGCGAAGAGTCCGACGTAACGAAAGGGCTCATTTCAACGTCGTCGCCGATCGGACGCGCGCTCATGGGTAAGAAGGTAGGAGACGTCAGCGAAGTCGTTACCCCAACCGGCAAGCGTGAGCTGGAGGTCCTGAAGCTCATTACCATCCACGACGAGGCGTAGACGTATGACGTGGACCAGCGCCGTTGGAAGATCCTGTAAATGGCTGCTTTACAAGATAGTCCACGGGCTCGCTCTGACCCGCATCTCGCCTAATGCCCTGACGTTCATCGGTTTGCTGATCAATATTGGTGCCGCGGTGCTGTTCGGTTTCGCCAATGCCGAGAACCAGCGCCGCATGTTTCTCTATGCCGGGCTGGTGATTATCGGAGCCGGCATCTTCGACATGGTCGACGGGCGTGTTGCCCGTGCCACCAACCAGGTGACGCAGTTTGGTGGATTCTTCGATTCGGTCATGGACCGCTACAGTGATGTCGCCCTGTTCTTTGGATTGCTGGTCTACTACGCCCGGGCGAATCGGTTTCTCTATGTCGTAATCGCGGCGCTGGTCATGGTCAGCTCGGTACTGGTGAGCTATGCGCGGGCGCGTGCCGAGTCACTTATCCCAAGTTGCAAAGTTGGTTTCATGGAGCGCCCGGAGCGCATTGTGCTGATCATCATCGGAGCCTTGTTCAACCGTATGGCGCCGGTGCTGTGGGTCATCGCTGTGCTCAGCACGATACGGTTATTCACCGCATCCGCTACACCAAGCAGCAGCTCGAGCTCATTGAGCCTCCACCCGTCCGTGTGCGTCCCGATCCCATGCGGTTTGAAGAAATCGTCGGCTAAGAAATCTGATATCTCATGCCGGGCTCGCCGCGGTTGGCGGCGTGCTGGTCGGAGTCGTCGCCTGTCCACAATACGGGCAACACGCGTAGTCATTTCTGATCGGCTGTCCACACGCACCGCAGACCGGCGAAAACGCATGTCGGCAGCGCGGACAAAAGCGAAACGAGTCATTGACGATGAATCCGCAGCCGGGACATTCCCTCGGTAGCGGCTTGCGCAGCAAGAAATACAGGATGAAGCCGATCAGGTTGGGGACGAACAGACAGATCAGCGTCCACAGCGTTGGACTCATGCCGCGTCGCACTGCGTCGCGATTGACATAGCTCAACAGCAACACCCAGCAGATGATGAAGGCTCCGCCGAATAGCATGAGGAAGGGAACTGCCGCATGTGGCATGCCGCGATCGTGCCGCGACGCGAAAAACATCGCGACCATGCCGCAGATGGCTAGGGCAAATGCCAGGAACCATCCAAGGTTCGGGATGACGGATAATTCAGTTCGAAATGTTGATTTGTGTTCACTCATAGCAAGTCTTCTTTGAAACGCATCGCCAGCCAGTCGGTCCGTGCGGGATTTGAGAGTGGATGGTGGGCGAGAAGTCCAATGGCAATTGCGACCGCCGGAGTCAGCCAGAAGACGACGAACCCGGTCGCGATGAGCCACGGCGCAACGTGAATCTTGTCTGCCAGCCAGCTGCTAAGTTTCAACCCAATGAAGGCCGAGCCCGCCGACCACAGCAAACCTAGACAGAACGAAAGTCCAATCAGGAAGGTCCGGGCCCGGTGATCGCGAAGCTCGGCGGCGCGTTGACGGATCCTCGTTTGTGTGGCACTGACCAGTGAGACCGGTGCAGTCACGGGCATGCTGCGCAGGGCGCGTTGGGTGAGCTCAAGCCCCTCAGCGAAGCCGGAGCACTCGGCGCAGTTTTCTAAATGTGTCGCAAGCCACACAGCTTCGCCGCTGCCGATTCCCTCGACGTCGCGAACTAACACAAGTTCGCGTGCGCGGTCATGATCGGAGTTCGTCATTCCACGCCGCCTTTCAGCGCCGGGCGAAGCGCCATTACTCCGCGGTACAAGCGCGTTTTCACCGTCGCAAGAGGTATGTGAATCAAGTTGGCAATCTCCTCAAGCTTCATTTGTTCGTGAATGCGAAGGGTCAACACTTCCCGGAAGATAGCTGGCAATTGTTGCAGTGCTGCTTCAAGGCGCGCGCTTTCTTGGTTGGCCGCAGCCTGCTCGAGCGGGGAGGGCCGCGTGTCCTGGATCTCGAATGGGGCGCTGCCTTCGCACTCCTGCATTTCGTCGAGGCTGGCTGGGTTACGGCGGCGCAGGTGATCGATGGCTACGTTATGGGCGATGGCGAGCAGCCAGGTCACGAAGCGGCTGCGGCCATCGTATAGGTGGCCCTTTTCCAGCACGCGCATCCAGGTTTCCTGAAACAGGTCCTCGGCGGTAGCGCGATTTCCTGTGAGGTGCAGCAAGTACCGCAGCAGGCGATGCTGATACTGCGCGATGAGTGCGTCGAGCACGTCAGGGTCGCGACGTCGCAAGCCACGAGCTATGCGGGCCTCTTCGGTCTCCATCGGCAGCAGCGAACTGAAGGCGGTGACGACCATGCTATCTGGGTATACGGATGAGGGCGAGAAAAAGTCTCAGAAAGGCCGCTTTTGGCCATTGGCTTTTGGCTCTTGGCGATTGCTCTTTGCCGATTATGCAATCTTGTTTGCTGGGTAGGGAACTAATTGGCGCACACGAAATCTGCGCGATCCGCTTTGGCCAAAAGCCAAGAGCCAATCGCCAATAGCGGGTGTCCTGCTTCTTTCCTCATTTACAATCATCTGTTTGTACATACCTAGAAATCTTCATCTGTAGAGCGGAGCGATAGATTGCCAGACACCATTTATGACGTAGCCATCATCGGCAGCGGACCTGCCGGATACACCGCCGCCATTCGCGCCGGACAGCTGGGCCTGAAGACCGCCCTCATCGAGAAAGACGCCGTCCTGGGCGGCACCTGCCTGCACGTCGGCTGCATTCCGACCAAGGCGCTGCTGTTCAACGCCGAAGTCTACGACCACGTGAAAGAAGGCGCCGAACTCGGCCTGGAGAACACCGCCGGCGTCACCCTGAACTGGGGCTCCATCCAGAAGCGCAAGCAGGGCATCATCGACAAGCACGCCAAGGGCCTGCAGTTCCTGATGCGCAAGAACAAGGTCGACGTCATCGCGGGCTACGGCAAGCTGACCGGACCGGCCAACGACGGCATTCACACCGTCGCCGTCGAAGGCGGCGAGCAGCAAGTCGCAGGTGCAAGGCCAAGAACCTGCGTCCTGTCGACCGGTTCAGTCGCGCGCATGCTGCCCGGAATGCAGGCCGACGAGCAGATCCTGACCAACATCGAAGTGCTCAGCCTGAAGAGCATTCCCAAGTCGCTGATCGTGATCGGCTCGGGCGCGGTGGGCGTCGAGTTCGCCAGCATCTACAAGTCGTTCGGCGCCGAGGTGACGATCCTCGAGATGCTGCCGCGCTACGTTCCGGTGGAAGACGAAGAGGTATCGAAGGAGCTGATGCGCGTCTACCGCAAGCGCGGCATCAACGGCTTCGTCAACGCCAAGGTCGAGAAGGTCGAGAAGACGAAGGCACGGCGTCGACGGTCACCTTCACCGTCGACGGCAAGCAGCAGAAGATCGAAGCCGAGAAGGTGCTGATCGCCATCGGGCGCGCGCCGCGCACGGAGAACGTCGGCATCGAGAAGACCAAGATCAAGGTCGAGCGCGGCTTCGTCGAAGTCGACGAGCTACATGCGCACGGCCGAGCCCGGCATCTACGCCATCGGCGACATCGTTGCCGGATATCCGCAGCTGGCGCACTCCGGCGCGATGGAAGGCATCGTCGCGGTCACGCATATCGCCGGCAAGCCGGTGAAGAAGATCAACAAGCTGCGCATTCCGGGCGCGACGTATTGCCATCCGGAGATCGGCAGCGTCGGCCTGACCGAAGCCAAGGCGAAAGAAGCGGGCTACGAACGTGAAGATCGGCAAGTTCCCGTTCACCGCAAATTCGCGCGCCAGCATCGTCGGCGCGCACGAGGGCTTCATCAAGATTGTCGAGCGACGCCAAGTACGGCGAGATCCTGGGCGTGCACATCATCGGGCCGAATGGCGACCGAGATGATCGCCGAGTCGGTCGCTGGCGCTGGAGATGGAGTGCACCGCCGAAGAGCTGGCGAACATCATTCACGCGCATCCCACGTTGTCAGAGGCAATGCTGGACGCCGCCAATGCCGTGTTCGGCATGGCCATCAACGCATAAGCTTTTGTTCACGCAGACGTGCAGAGGCGCGAAGGAATTCCCGGCGGCATAGTCGTCAGATTACGACGTTGAGTAGTCCCAAACATCGGGCGGCAGTTTATCCTTGAGCGCTGCGTACATGGCGTCGCGAAACAGTTTCAGCGCCGGATAAGGCCGGAGGGCAATCGTGCGCTCCACAATCAGCCCCTGCTCGTTATCCACGATGATCTCCAAGCTCTCGAACTTGTGGCCATCCATGGTTCCTACCCAGCGCAAGAAGGTGGTGTGCTCATCGAGCTTAGACTCGGCTATATAGGTACCGGAACCACGCGTAGCGCTCGACTGAGCGAAAATCGCCGCGCAGACTTCACGCCCCTCGATCGGCCGTACCAGGATCGGGCTGTTGAACACGATGTTTTCCGCCAGCAACTCGCTGATCTGGGCGGCGGTAGGGTGGCCGGATTCCCGTAGTTTTCGTAAGGGGTGCATTGGGATTCTCCTATGCTGTGTTATTCGTTGCGGCCACCGAGCAAGACCTATCCTCGCGGCCCATCGACTCGGCATCTTTAAGTACTCATCCCCAGGGTACCTGGCGGGTCAGGCAGCGCCTCTGACTCCCGATTTTTGTTCTTCCATGGCTTTGACGGAGTTTTCGAACGCTTTGACTAGAACACCTTTGCCAACAGTGTCCAGAACCAAGCCGAGGAATCCTCCTTTGAGGTTCTTGCCTTCGCGCACGACGACGACATCGATGTCGGTCAAACCGTCGGAGCGGCGGGTGAAGGTATAGGTGTGGCCGGATGCGCCTCCCCAGGTGTTGGAGTCGGTCGTAGTGAGGACGACGTGCAGGGGATCGGACCAGTCGTAATGAAGGCGTTCCCAGATTCCGTTGGCGCCTTCGGTGACGTCTGCCTCGGTAGTTCCGCGAGAGTGCACCTTGAGAAACTCGTCGGCGCTGTTGCCAAAGATCTTCGAGCGGCCCGGCCCGAAGTCAGTAAGCCCGGCTACATACTGCTCGGGCGTTAAGCTGGTTGTCCGGTGGAGATGAATTGTCGCCACGTGTTGTTCCTTTCGTTGGGTATGTCGGTTGGCCCATGTATCGATCGTGAAGTTTTTTGTTTTCTCGTTTCAGTAACTCAATCGCGGTATGCCGCAGTTTTCGCTTGGGAGCATACCACTACATCGGCGTAGCGTCGCCATAAGGGGAGACATCTGACGTGCCTACGGACTCCGATTGCATTCGGAGACTCGGACCGGCTCCACGATGGGATAGCGCGACTATCTTTTTCGTTAGTGCTTGGTCAGGACAGATCAAGGTCAAGCAGTCCGAATCGCCCTAAGTCCAATCGTCGAGTTGCTTGCCACCTTCCTCTGCAATGGCAGGAGGCTTGCTGCCATCAAGCATGGCTCTGGGAAAACCAGCACAAAGAGGAGAACCGAAATGCCAAACCATAACTTGAAAGCCTTGGAATCGGAGTTGGTGAGCATCGCTCAACTCTCGAGCGAGTTGGCCAATATCATCTATAAGAAGGGATACACCACGCCGCGGGAGTTCGAACTGGTAAGTTCGGCGGTGCAGGCGGTTAACGCGCAGATGAAGACGCTCGTGAGCGTGAGCAAGGAGATCGTCGGAGCGGCTCAAGCCGCGGCGGGCTAAAAGGTTCCGCTACCAAGC
The DNA here is from genome assembly GCA_963758835.1 of uncultured Acidobacteriaceae bacterium. Classification (GTDB taxonomy): domain Bacteria; phylum Acidobacteriota; class Terriglobia; order Terriglobales; family Acidobacteriaceae; genus CAVVDY01. Next base: position 43,640 of record CAVWWZ010000023.1, read on the forward strand.
GTCAACGGCTTTGTCGGATGCTTCTCGCGTCGCGGTTTCAGCAAGTAAGCCCGCACGACAGCCTTGTCCGAGGAGGTTCATCGAGGACCTCCTTTTCTTTGTTTCTGCGCATTGCGCAATCGTTGCTGCGCTTTACACCAGCCGTTCCGGCGCCCACACCAGGACTTTCAACTCACGCGAGAAATTAACCAGATTCGGCTCAGGCGGCAAGACGATTCCCGCCACTGTTGCCATAGTGTTCTCCTCAATCTCGCACTGCGCTTCCTGTAACGACCAAGGCAAATGATGGATCTCGCCGCGGTACAGGCGCTCACGATTGAATGCGTAAAGGCAGTATCGTTCTGTAAGGAAGTGCCGGATCGAACCAGGCGCTGCGTGGAACGAAGGTCCTTTCGGAGCAGTACGAACCGCGAAAGACCGCCGGCTTTGGCCCGTGCTCGCGGGTGGAAGCATATTCGATTCTCTCTTTGCCGCGTCCCTTGATCTTCATCGAAGCCTTCCAATAGGGCAGCCGATAAAACACACGTGCGCCCCACACGGCCGAAAGATTTCCCGCATCGAGGCTGATGAAAAAGACGCCCGGCTTGCCCTCGTACGTCACATAGGTTCGGACGTTCAACTCAGGGAAGCGCGAGATCACAGGAACCCGGGGCGAGCCGTGGGGCCGAAGATGATCGAGAAAGAATGGCGTAATTGAAACCCAAGCCTGCCGATCGTAAGTGTCGAGGGCGAGCGCCTCAGGCACGAGCGGCCGCAGAGCCTCCGACGCGACCGCATAATGCAGAAACAGCAAATCATTCCAGCGCTGGGCCATCACCCAGGGCGTCATCGGGGGTGGCCAGGGACGATGCGCCGTGGCAAACAGGATAGAGTCTGTGCCGATCCAGCGGGTTTCGGCGTGCTCTACAGGCGACGTAGGTTTGTGATGTCTCATTCCGCGCCGAGCAAGCAGGCCGCCGACCATGGCTTTTTCGCGCGGCTCTTTTCATTTTCCGGGAAGAGAGCGAACAGGCTGAGAAGCAAAGGGGTGCGCTTCAATGCGGCTGCAGTCTTCAGCATAGAGTGGACCTCCAGCACCTTCCAGCCATAGCGGGTGAAGAAAGCAGGACCCTCTGGCGGCGCAAACTGCAGAGGCGAAACTTCGCTGCCAAATTGCTGGTGCGTATTCTTCTGCAGCATCCGTAATAACGGAGGCGAAACGATATCAAAAGCCCAGCGGCGGAATGTTGGGATGCTCCGCACGTCCTGAGCAAAGGTTGCGACCTCATCTGCCGGCAGATAAATCAACAACCCTTCCGATACGATCAGTGCTCGACTTGCCTCGCCATTCAAGCGTGCGAAGAGCGCACGTCTTGTCGCAGTGTCCGCCAGATCAGCGCGCACTCGTTCGAGCGAGCAGACTGGCTGCTCATCCTTGAGTATGGCCTCTTTGTAGTCGAGGATATCCGGCAGATCCACCTCAACCCACTTCAACGACGCGGGGAGTGCCATGCGATAAGGGCCGTGTGTCCAGGCCCGCAGCCAGGTTCACAACCATCTCGATGCCCTGTGCGGCCTGCTCCGTGATGATTTTGTCGAAGAGATAAGTGCGCGTAATCCAGGACCACTCGTTCTTCTGATGGAAAGGAGTTGCCTTGGCAATCTGTTCGCCACGCTCGCCTGCCAGCTTGCGCGCGAAGGGATCACGAAACAGGCCATTCGGCTTCTCGCTCTCGCGGGCACGAAAGACAGCTGCCCAACGCGCAGTGTCGGAAATGTGTCGGATAGTGGGCTCGGGCATACGGCCCACTAGTTTAGCGCAGTAGTAGAGACCAGAGTTCTTTGGCAATGCGAGCGAGAGCAGGTCCCTCACTGCGTTCGGGATGACAAGAAGAGAAAGGCACTGGGCTACCAGCTAATGGGTGCGGGCACGCATTGACCCACGTATGCCGGCTGTTTGTTCCTTAGTCGGCGAACACTGGGGTCTCGTCCTTGACAGCTTTCTTCTTGCGCCAGGGAATGTGCTCAAGCACCCAGCTCTGGAAGCGATCGAGATACAGGTAGACGACCGGAGTGGTGTACAGCGTCAGCATCTGGCTGACGATCAGGCCGCCGACGATGCCGATGCCCAGCGGCCGACGAATCTCCGAGCCCATGCCGCGGCCGAACGCCAGAGGCAGTGCGCCCAGCAGCGCGGCCGCAGTGGTCATCATGATGGGACGGAAGCGCATCAGGCCGGCTTCGTAGATCGCTTCTTCGGCCGTCTTGCCCGTGCGCTCCACTTCCAGCGCGAAGTCGATCATCATGATGGCGTTCTTCTTCACGATGCCGATCAGCAGGATGATGCCGATCAAGCCGATGACGTCGAGCTGCATGTGGAAGAGCAGCAGCGCCAGCAACGCGCCCGTGCCGGCCGAGGGCAGCGTCGACAGAATCGTGATGGGATGGATGTAGCTCTCGTACAGCATGCCCAGCACGATGTAGACGGCGAACAGCGCCGCCAGGATCAGCATCGGCTCGGACGATAGCGAATCCTGGAAGGCTGCGGCCGTACCCTGGAAGCTGCCGTGAATGGTGGCCGGCATGCCGCATCTCGCAGCTCGGCCTGGTCGATGGCGCGCGTCGCCGTGCCCAGATCGCCGCCCGGGCGCCAGGTTGAACGAGAGAGTCACCGCCGGGAATTGTCCCTGGTGGTTGACCGACGAGCGAAGTGGTCGACGGCTCGAAGTGCGCGAACGCCGACAGCGGCACCTGCGCGCCAGTCGCTGGTGATGACGTACACGCTTTGCAGCGCAGTCGGGCGTGCAGCTGGTATTGCGGAGTCGACTTCCAGCACCACGTGATACTGGTTCAGCGTCTGATAGATGGTCGAAATCTGTCCTGGCCGAAAGCATCGTAGAGCACGGCGTCGATCTGCTGCGGCGTGATGCCCAGCCGCGCCGCGGTGATCGCGATCGATGACGACGTTCTCTTCCAGGCCGCTGACCTGCTGATCGCTGTTCACGTCCTTCAGCTGCGGAATCTTGCGCAGCTTCTCCAGCAGCTTGGGCGCCCACTCGTACAGCTCGTCCAGGTTTTCGCCGGACAAGCGTGTACTGATACTGCGCATTCGACTGGCGGCCGCCGATCTGCAGATCCTGCACCGACTGCAGGAACAGCGTCGCGCCCGGAATGTGCGACAGCTTGGGACGCAGGCGGGCGATCACCTGGTCGGCGCTGACCTTGCGCGCGTTCAGCGGCTTCAGGATGACGAACATGCGGCCCTGGTTCTGCGCGCCGTTGCCGCCCACGAAGGCCAGCACGTTTTCCACCGCCGGATCCTTCTGCACGATGCTGATGAACTCGTTGGTCTTCGCCTTCATCGCCTCGAACGAGACATCCTGGTCGCCCATGATCATGCCGGCCAGGCGTCCCGTGTCCTGCTGCGGGAAGAAGCCTTTGGGAACGATGATGTAGAGGCAGACATTCACGACAGACCATGAGGATGGCGATGAGCCAGCATCAGCCGTTGATGGCGCAGCACCCAGCCCAGCGAGACCTTGTAGCCGCGGGTCAGCCGATACGAAGCCGCGCTCGCTCATGCGATACAGCGTGCCGTGCCTGCCGGGATCGTGCGGCTTTCAGGAAGCGCGCGCACAGCATGGGCGTGGTGGTCAGCGAAACCACCAGCGAAACCGCGATGGCGGCGCTGAGGGTCACGGCAAATTCGTGGAACAGCCGTCCGACGATGCCGCCCATCAGCAGAATGGGAATGAACACGGCCATCAGCGACGTGCTCATGGAGACGACGGTAAAGCCGATCTCGCGCGCTCCCAGCAGCGCCGCCTGATAGGGCGGCATGCCCGCTTCCACGTGGCGCATGACGTTTTCCAGCACCACGATGGCGTCGTCCACCACGAAGCCGGTGGAGATGGTCAGCGCCATCAGCGACAGATTGTTCAGCGAGTAGCCGCACAGATACATCACGCCGAAGGTGCCCACAATGGCCAGCGGCACGGCGACGCTGGGAATCAGGGTGGCGCGTACCTCGCGCAGGAAGACGAACACGACCAGCACGACCAGGATGACCGAGATGATCAGCGTGCGCTGGACGTCAGTCACCGAAGCGCGCACGGTGGTCGTGCGGTCGAGGCCGATTTCCAGATGGATGGCCGGGCGGCAGCGAGGCCTTCAGGAACGGCAGCGCCGCAATGACGCGATCGGCGGTGGCGATGATGTTGGCGCCCGGCTGCCGGAAGATGACGACCAGCACGCTGGGCTTGCCGTTGAAGCTGCCCGCGTTGTTGACGTTGGAGTAGGAATCGCTGACCGTCGGCAACGTCGCTCAGCCGCACCGGCGCGCCGTTGCGATAGGCGACGATGAGCGGTTCTGTAGTCCTTGGCTTTCTTCAGCTGATCGTTGGCCCGGATCATCCAGCTCTTGTTGCCGTCGTCCAGCGAGCCCTTGGCCTGGTTCACGTTCTGCGCCGCAACCGCGGTGCGCACCGCCTCCAGTCCAATGTTCAGCTTGTTCAGCAGGTTGGGATTGGCCTCAATGCGCACCGCCGGCTGCGACGATCCCCACACGAATACCTGGCCGACGCCCTCGATCTGCGAGAGCTTCTGTCCCATGATCGAGTCGGCGACGTCATACATCTGGTCCTGCGTCATGGCGTCGGAGGTCATCTCCAGAATGATGACCGGCGAATCGGCGGGATTGATCTTGCGATAGGTGGGATTGCTGGGCAGATCGGCCGGCAGATAGCCGCGCGCCGCATTGATGGCGGCCTGCACGTCGCGCGCGGCGGCATCGATGTTGCGGTTCAGGTCGAACTGCATGGTGATGCCGGTCGAGCCAAGCTGGCTCGACGAGGTCATCTGGTTGATGCCGGCGATGCGGCCGAACTGCCGCTCCAGCGGAGTCGCCACCGCCGAAGCCATCGTCTCCGGACTGGCGCCGGGCAGCGAAGCGCCAACGGAGATCACCGGGAAATCGATCTGCGGCAGCGGCGCTACCGGAAGCTGCATGTAGGCCAGCGCTCCTGCCAGCAAGCAAGGCGATGGTCAGCAGCGTGGTCGCTACCGGGCGTTCGATCGCTGGTGCGGAGATATTCATGGCTCTAATCCCCGAGCGCCTCCGCCGGCTTAGGAGCGCGCACGTGGCGCAGCGCCTCGGCCAAGCCGGTCAAACCACAGATAGACCACCGGCGTCGTGTACAGCGTCAACAACTGGCTGAAGATCAGGCCGCCGATGATGGTGATGCCCAGCGGCCGCCGCAGCTCCGATCCGGTGCCGGAGCCCAGCGCCAGCGGCACCGCGCCGAACAAGCGCGGCAAACGTCGTCATCATGATGGGCCGGAAGCGCAGCAGGCAGGCTTCGTAGATCGCGTCCACCGGCGCCTTGCCTTCCTTGCGCTCGGCTTCCAGCGCGAAGTCGATCATCATGATGGCGTTCTTCTTCACGATGCCGATCAGCAGGATGATGCCGATCAACGCCATCACGCTCAAGATCCATGTGGAACAGCGTGCAGCGCCAGAATCGCGCCGACACCGGCGGACGGCAGCGTCGACAGAATCGTGATGGGATGAATGTAGCTCTCGTACAGCACGCCCAGCACGATGTACACGGTGACGATGGCGGCCAGAATCAGCCAGCCTTCATTGGCCAGCGAAGCCTGGAAGGCGCGCGCCGTGCCCTGGAAACTGCCAGCTGGATGCTGGGCGGCAAGTCGACTTCGGCTGCGGCGCTGTTGAATGGCCTTCACCGCTTCGCCCAGCGAATGCGCCGTTGCCCAGGTTGAACGAGATGGTCACCGCCGGGAATTGTCCCTGATGGTTGATCGTCAGCGGGCCGGTCGTGGTCTCGAAGTGGGCGATGGCGCTGAGCGGCACCTGCGGCGGTCGCGCCGAGCAGCCTAGTCGTGCCGCTGCGCCGGAGGCTGGCTGCCCAGCGTCGGGTCGCAATACTTTGCGCCCCCGGCCGGCACGTAGATGCTCTTCAGCGAATCGGGATCGTCGCGAAACTTGCGGATCGACCTCCAGCACCACGTGATACTGGTTGAGCTGGGTGAACATGATCGACACCAGGCGCTGCCCGAAGGCGTCGTACAGCGTGTTGTCGATCGCGCTGGCGTCACGCCCAGGCGCGAAGCGGTGTCGCGATCGATGACCAGCGTGCGCTTGCGCCGCCTGGTTCTGCTGGTCGGTGGCCACGTCGCGCAGCTCCGGCAGCGTCTTCAGCTTGTCCACCAGCTTGGCGGTCCAGACTGCCGCAGCTCCTTCGGATCGGCGTCTTCCAGCTGAACTGATACTGCGTGCGGCTGACGCGGTCTTCCACCGTCAGGTCCTGCACCGGCTGCATGTAGAGCGTGATGCCTTCGACGCCGGCGACCTCCTGCTGCAGCCGCTTGATGATGGTGGTCACGTCGTCGTCGCGCTCGTCGCGCGACTTCAGGTTGATCTGGATGCGGCCGCTGTTCGGCGTGGTGTTGGTGCCGTCGACGCCGATGAACGACGACAGGCTCTCGACGTCCTTGTCCTTCAGGATGGCCGCGGCCAGCGCCTGCTGCCGCTGCGACATGGCGGCGAACGAGATGCTTTCCGGCGCGTCGGAAATGCCCATGATCACGCCGGTGTCCTGCACCGGGAAGAAGCCCTTGGGCACGATGATGTAGAGCAAGATGGTCGCGACCAGCGTTGCGATGGTCACCAGCAGCGTGATGGTCTGGTGCTTCAGAACGAACTTCACCGTGCGGCCATAGAACGCGATGGTGTTGTTGAACATCCGCTCCGACCATTCGTAGAAGCGCCCATGCTTCTCCTCGTCGCGTTGACCGCAGCAGCAGCGAGCACATCATCGGCGTCAGCGTCAGCGAGATGACGGCCGAAAGCAGGATCGTGACCGCCAGGGTGACGGCGAATTCGCGGAACAGCCGGCCGACGATATCGCCCATGAACAGCAGCGGGATCAGCACGGCGATCAGCGAAACCGTCAGCGACACGATGGTGAAGCCGATCTGCCCGGCGCCCTGCAACGCCGCCTCCAGCGGCGTGTGCCCTTCCTCGATGAAGCGCTCGATGTTCTCGATCATCACGATGGCGTCGTCGACGACGAAGCCGGTGGAGATGGTCAGCGCCATCAGCGAAAGGTTGTCGAGCGAGTAGCCCAGCAGGTACATCACGCCGAAGGTGCCGACCAGCGAAAGCGGCACCGCAACGCTGGGAATGATGGTCGCCGACAAGCGTGCGCAGGAAGATGAAAATCACCATCACGACCAGCGCAATGGTCAGCATCATTTCGAACTGAACGTCTTTGACGCTGGCGCGAATGGTGTTGGTGCGGTCGGTCAGCACCGCAATCTTGACCGAGGCCGGCAGGTTCGCCTGCAGCTGCTTCAGCCGCAGCTTGATGCTGTCGACAACCTTGATGATGTTGGCGCCCGGCTGCCGCTGAATGTTGATGATCACCGCCGGCGTAGTGTTCATCCACGCCGCCTGGTTGGCGTTCTCCGCGCCCTTGGATCACCTGGGCGACATCAGAGACGCGAACCGGGCGCCATTCTTGTAGGCGACGATGGTGTCGGCGTACTGCTTGCGGATCGAACAACTGATCGTTGGCGCCGATGGTGTACGACTGCCGGTTGTCCTGCAGCTGGCCTTTCGCCTGGTTGACGTTGACCTGCGCCGATCACCGTGCGCAACTGCTCCAGGCTCATGCCGTACGAAGCCAGAGCCGTGGGATTGGCCATGAATGCGTACCGCGGGCTTCTGGCCGCCGCTGATGCTGACCAGTCCAACGCCGGGGAGCTGCGAAATCTTCTGCGCGAAGGTCGTGTCCGCCAGGTCCTCAACCTGCGGCAGCGGCATTGCAGTCGGAGGTCATGCGCCAAGCGTCAGGATCGGCGCGTCCGCCGGATTCACCTTGCTGTAGATCGGCGGCGTGGGCAGATCGTTCGGCAGGAATAGTCTGCGCGGCGTTGATCGCCGCCTGCACTTCCTGCTCGGCCACATCGATGTTTTCGTCCAGGTTGAACTGCAGCGTGATGACCGAGGCGCCGAAAGAGCTGCTCGAGGTCATCTGGCTCAGGCCGGGCAACTCGCCGAACTGGCGCTCCAGAGGAGCAGTGATCGAAGAAGCGGTAACGTCGGGACTGGCGCCCGGGATAAAACGTGACAATCTGGATGGTCGGGTAGTCGACCTGCGGCAAGGCGGAAATCGGCAACTGCTGGTAGGCGACAATGCCTACCAGCAGCAGCCCCGCCATCAGCAGCGAAGTCGCGATCGGCCGAAGAATAAATGGCCGGGAAATACTCATGATTGCGAGTCCGATGTCGCCGGCAACCTGTGCGTTCCGCGATTGTCCGCCTTGCTGCTGCGGCGCCTGCGGAGCGACCTTGCTGCCGGCCTGCAACTTCTCCTGTCCGTCGGTGACGACGCGTTCGCCGGCCTGTAACCCGGAAGCGATGACCACCGTGTTTCCCTGCGTGAGCGCAACCTGCACCGGCTGCATCTTCACCGTGTTATCGCTATCCACGACGTAAGTAAACGTTCCCTGCGGACCGCGCTGCACGGCGCTGGCGGGAGCGGTGATGGCGTCCTTGCGAGTTTCCAGCAGCAGGTGCGACGTTCACGAACTCGTTCGGCCACAGCATGTTTTCCGGATTGTCGAAGATCGCTTTCAACTTCGCCGTTCCTGTGGTCTGGTCGATCTGGTTGTCGATGGTGAGCAGCTTCCCGGCCGACAGTTTCGTCTGGTCATCGCGGCTGTAGACGTCGACCTGCAACGGAGCCTTTCTCATCTGCTGAGCTACTTCTTGCAACTGGTCTTCCGGCAGGGTAAAGATGACGGCAATGGGATGCAGCTGGGTGATGACCAGCATCGGCGTATGCAGAAGCTGCCGTCACGTAGTTGCCCGGATCAACCTGGCGCAGGCCGACTCGGCCATCAATAGGAGAAGTGATGCGGCAGTAGGTCAGGTTGAGCTTCGCGCTGTCGATCGCCGCCTTATCGCTGGCGATGGTGCCTTCAAACTGACCGAAGGAAGCCTGCAGAGTGTCGAGATCCTGCTTGGCGATGACGCCGCTGCTCGTACAGAACCTTGTTGCGCTCGTATTGCGCCTTGGCGTTGGCCAGCTGTGCTTCGTCGTTCTGCAGATTGGCTTCCGCCTGGGCCAACGCCACCTGGTAAGGACGCGCATCGATCACGATAAGCAGTTCGCCCTTCCGACATCCTGGCCTTCCTGGAAATTGACCTGCATGATCTGCCCATCAACCCGGGTCTTCAGCGAAACCGTATTAAATGCCTGTACCGAGCCGAGCCCGGTCAAGATAAACGGGAAGTCGCGCTTCTTTCACAGTGGCGACACCCACGGGAACGACGGCTGGCGGACCGCCGGCCCCTCGGCGCCTTTGGCGTTACTGGCGCCATTCCTTTTGCAGGCGGCCAGACACTGCGCAGATAGCGATGGCCACGCCAATGCGATTATTCCGCGACGCTTCAACTTTCCTCCTAGAGGTTCGCGAGTTCCTGCGCTGCGGGACGATTACTTAGAAGCGCATGACGGCACTGGAAGCAAACCCGGTCCTATCAATATTATTGCGCTAAGCGTTCCACGACTGCAGCTAATTGCATCCATACTATTAGACCGGAACAATGAAGCCTGACAGCCGTTAAGAGAAGGTGAAGGAAGGTTAAGAATTGTGAAGGATAATCGCACATCACGAAACAATTCTTCACCGCACACCCGCGCAGGAAAAGGCAAAATAAATCCCGTGAATCGCCTGCTCATCGTCGATGACGATCACGGCCTGGTGAATCTGCTAAAGCGCTTCCTCGAAGGCGAAGGCTTTCACGTGGACGCCGCCTATGATCATGCCTACGGGTCTGAAGGCGGCGCTCTCCGGCGAGCATGAAATCATTATACTGGATGTGATGTTGCCGGGCGGCACCGGGTTCGAGCTGCTCAAAGTCGTTGCGCCAGGAGTCGTCGGTGCCCGTACTGCTGCTCACCGCCCGCGGCGAAGCCGTGGACCGCATCCTGGGCCTGGAGATCGGCGCGGACGATTATCTGGCCAAGCCTTTCGATCCGCGCGAGCTGGTGGCCCGCATTCGCGCCATCTTGCGGCGCACCCGCGAAGGCATTCCCGGCGCCGCACGCACGCGACGCACGACGAGGTGCTGACGGTCGGCGACATCGAGATGTCGATGGCACGCGCACCGTTACCTGCGGCGGACAGCCGATCGATCTCACCTCGGTGGAATTCAACGTTCTGGAGCTGCTGCTGCGCCATGCCGGCAACGTCGTCACGCGCGAGCAGATTGCCGAAGTCGCGCTGGGCCGTCCGCTGAATGCCTTTCGACCGCAGCGTCGACGTCCATGTCAGCCGCTTGCGCAAGAAGCTGGGCACCTTGGCCGGGACGCGACGAACTGATCCGTCCGATTCGCGGCATCGGATACTTCCTGCCGGCTGACGACTCCGGAAAGGAGCCGAGCATGAACCGCCGCCTGTTCTGGAAGATCTTCCTGCCCTTCTGGGTGGCGCAGGCGCTGCTGCTGGGCGCGCTTTATCTGCGTCTTCACTACCGTCTGCATTCCGAGCACCCATGGTGGATCCAGCCCGAGCGCCAGGTGATGCCGCAACTCGGGCTCGACGCGGCACACGACTACGAACGCGGCGGCCAGCCCGCACTCGATGGTTTCTTGAACACCATCTCGCTGAAGAAGCGGGCGTCGTACTGGCTGCTCGATGGCGACGGGCAGGGAACTGGGCGGCCGATCGGCGCCCGAACGGTCTTCCGCGAATGCCAGCAGGCGCTGCAGAGCGGCGGGTCGCTACGTCTTGATGATTCGTCGGTCGTGGTGAGTCAAATCAGCACACCGCAAGGCGCAATACCTGCTGATTGCGGAATTCGTCCCGCCGCCGCTCTCCGAGCGCGTTCCCGGCGACATTCTGTGGACGCTGAAGCTCGGAACCATGGTCTCGGCGCTTTTTTGCCTGCTGATCGCGCATTACCTCAGCAAGCCCATCGAGCGCCTGCGCGACGCCACCCACGAGCTGGCGCGCGGCAATCTCGACATTCGCGTCGAGCCAAAACATCGGGCAATCGCCAGGATGAAATTGCCGAACTGGTGCGCGACTTCGACTCCATGGCGGACGAGCTGCGCAACTCGATCCAGAGTGAACGCAATCTGCTCAGCGGCGTCTCGCATGAACTGCGCTCGCCCATCGCGCGCATGCGGCTGGCGCTGACCCTGGCGCGCGGCGCCGACGCTCGCGAACGCCGCGAGATGCTCGACCGCATCGAGCAGGACACCATCCAGCTCGACTCCATGCTGGAGCGAATCCTGACCGTCGCGCGCCTGGAAAGCGGCCAGCACAAGCCCAAGTTCGAGACTGTCTCGCTGAACGACATCGTCGACGACGTGCTGCACGATGCGAAGTTCGAAGCCACGCCGTCGACGTCGACATACTGCTACGCCGGGGCGGCCTGATATCGAGTTGAGTGGCGACGCCCGGCCTGTTGCGCAGCGCGGTCGAGAACATCGTGCGCAACGCCATGTTCTATTCCGGCGCCGGCGGCAAGATCGACGTTACCTTGCGGCGCGACAACGGAACGGCCATGCTCTCGGTTCGCGACAACGGTCCAGGCGTGCCCGAGGAAGCGTTGCCGCTGCTGTTCAAGCCCTTCTATCGCGTCGACGACTCGCGCGGACCACGACCGGCGGCATGGGACTGGGGCTGGCCATCGTGCGCAACGCCGTGCTGGCGCACGGAGGAACCATAACGGCACAGAACGTGGTCCCACACGGATTGCAAATCGACATCACTTTGCCGATTGCTCCCGCTGCGTTCGCGCAACCTGCCGCCACAACTGGTCGCGCCGGCGAAGAACGGGAAGTAATCGGTCAGGTCATGCGCAAGATAGTTCGACATCGATGCCTGCTCGTAGAGTGCGTGATCCCAGAGTGCCGCGATCGATCGCTGCTCTCTGCGATGCCGCTCATCCACCGCACGACACCAGCAGGCTTAGCGCGACAAGCTCTTGCCCGTCGGCTAAACTGAATACCTACCTATGGCATGGTTCAAGCGAGAAAACGCCGAGCTCGATACCTCGGGCGAGAAAAAGGTCAAGACCGAAGGTCTGTGGGTGAAGTGTGACGGGTGCCGGCAGATCATCTGGAAGAAAGATCTGGACCAGAACCTGAATGTCTGCCCCAAGTGCGATCGGCACTTCCGCATCGACGCTCGCACCCGGCTGGCGCAGCTGCTGGACGACGGTCGTTACGAGATCGACGACGATAACCTGGTCTCGACCGATCCGCTGAAGTTTACCGACCTGAAGCCCTACGCCGACCGCCTGCGGCGCGCGCGCAAGCGAAACCGGCCTCAACGATGCCATCATCAACGCGCGCGGCAAGCTCGATGGCAAGCCGGTGTTGGTCAGCGCCATGGAGTATGCGTTCATCGGCGGCATCTATGGGCGCGGTGGTGGGCGAAGTTCTTACCCGCGCCGTGAGAACGCGCCACCGATCAGCGCTGCCGCTCATCATCGTCTCCGCTTCCGGCGGGGCGCGCATGATGGAAGGCGTCGTCAGCCTGATGCAACTGGCGAAGATTTCTTCCGCGCTGGCCCGCATGGATGATGCCGGCGTGCCTTACATCTCCGTTGCTCACCGATCCCACCACCGGCGGCGTCACGGCCTCATTCGCGATGCTGGGCGACCTGAATATCGCCGAGCCGGGCGCGCTGATAGGTTTTGCCGGACCGCGCGTGATCGAGCAGACGATCCGGCAGAAGCTGCCCGAAGGCTTCCAGCGCAGCGAGTTCCTGTTGCAGCACGGCATGCTCGATGCGGTCGTGCATCGTCGCGACCTGAAGCCGTACATTTCGCGCGCGCTGGACTTCATGGCCGTGCCGAAGCAAGAGCCTGCCCGCGCCTGAGTCTGCTCACGTGACCCTAGCACGATCGTATCGCGACAGACGGTGAACCTGGTGTAATGCAGTGAGATCCAAATCGGACTACTAGTCGGCGTGCATTCCGTGACACAGCACACGCGGACAGGTTATGATGAATTGCTTCTGATTCGAGAGAGGGCGCCCGTCCTCTTACGCGTCGGAGAGGTGGCCGAGTGGCTGAAGGCGGCGGTTTGCTAAACCGTTATACGGTCAAAAGCTGTATCGGGGGTTCGAATCCCCCCCTCTCCGCCAGATTTTCAAACTCGTTGAAAATAAGGCATTTACTGAGTCCTCCGCCACGAAATGTCGGAGGATTCTGCGCGCCGCGCTCTCCCAAGGTGCATATTAGGTGCATTTTCGAGAGATCGCATCGCCGCGACCGCATCAGCGTGCGCAGTTTTGATGTAGCAGTTCTGGGTGACCGCCACCGTCGAATGGCGGAGAATGCGTTGAATCGTCTCGTCCGGCACGCCAAGGTGATGAAGATTTGTTGCCAGACCACGCCGGAAAGCATGCCAGCCGTGCCAAGCCAATCCAGCCTTTTCTAACGCAGGCCGTATGACATCCATGGCCAGCGCGTCTACGTTGATTGGTGTCCCAAGAGGACTTGGGAACATCAAACCGACCTCCGGATTGCCGGAGAGTTCGCGATGCAATTCAAGACGCTCAGCAAGCTGGGAAATCACAGGGACAGGAGCCTTACTCTTTCTTGTCTTCGGCTCCTGGACATGATTGCGCCAGTAGGACTGCGAGATCCTGATCTGTTCGCCGTCGAAGTCCTCCCAGCGAAAACCGCGAAGTTCTCCCTTGCGAGCACCCGTGAAGGAAGCAGCAGCCACAATCGTCGCCGCCGGTTCGGGCAGGACGTGCAGCATCTGAGTGATCTCCTCGAGCGAATAGGCATAGGTATCCTCTGCCGCTTTCGCTCGTGGAAGAACAACATCCCTCATGGGATTCTCCGAGTTGAGCACCCCTTGCCGCTTGGCGTACCGGAAGATCCCGGAGAGGAACGCTTTGACGTGGCGAAGGGTGGTGCTGGTCAGATCGTGCGACTTCGCGATATCCGAAAGGATTCGTTCTCCGTGAGGAGTTTTGAAATCTCGCAAGGCAATATCACCCAGCGGCTCCAGGTATCGCTTCCAAAGGTTCCGGTACCCGTGATAGGTACTGATTCGTTTGTGCAGTTCGATAAAGGGCAGATCGTGGCCTTCAACAAACCGCCGGAGTGACATGATGCTGTGCGGCGTCGTTTTCCCGTTGTTCAAGGGCGAGAGAAACTCATCCGCTAAAACGCGCGCTGCTGCCTTAGAACGATAGTCCCCACAAGCTTCGACGAGTTTGTGGGCTTTCTGCACGCGTTCAAATGTTCCGTCTGGCAATTCCCGTTGGTCGTAATATCTGATCATCCAGAGATTGCCCTTCTTGTAGAGATAGCCTTTCTGGTGGCGGGTTCCCTTCATTGGAGATCCTTTCCGAGAATCCGCCCCGCTTTCCTGTTGCCTGCAGAGATAATACGCCGCTCCATCCACGCCTCAAGCTCAGGGCTGCCCCAGCGAAAACGGACGTACTTGCCCAAGCGAACGTGTGGCAGGGGATCGCTCGACCTTGCACGAACCTGCTCACGAATCCATGACTCCGGTAAGCACCATCGGGTGGCAAGGGTTCCGCTATCGATGAACTCGTATTGAATCCGGTTCGACTCACCGGACTGTGGGAAACGTTTGGTCGCTTCGGCCCTCTGTTCTGGAATCATCTGCTCACTCATTGCCAGAAAACCAGCGGCTCTCGAATCAAGAGCATCCCGACCAGTTCACCAAATCGAATGCCCCGACTCCGAACCCGTAATCTGGCGTTACGGGTGAGCGGCATCAAGCGGGCAGCAGCCCACGCGACGCGCCCGTCGCTGTCAGACATGAAGAAGTTCTAGAAGTGCAAGTACTGATTGCTCGAAGGGAGCGAGCCGGAGGAAGCAAACGATGCTCCCTCCGCGATTCGCCGAGCGGACCATTCAAGGCCGCACTTAATGACCTGCGATCCGGAGATGCAGGTGAGCAGTCAACATCTTTGAGCAGATTGAAGCGAGTGAGTACCAGAGTCGAACAACGTGAGCGTTGGTGCTCACGGGACAGGCCGAAAGCCGCGTTATGCCGCAGCCGCCGGAGGAAGAATCGAAGTCACTGTGTTCCGTGATCGTCAACTCTTGTGCGCAACACTTAAAACGATTTCGGGTTCGAACGCAAGAGAAAAATTGCAGTTGACGCGCAACTTTCGAGAGTTGCTGGATTCCGGGTCTGTGAAATTGTTCTTTCGTGCCTTTCGATTTGCCAAGCCCGGCGCTTCTGTCGTAACGTGCCCTTCGCGATGAGTAGTCGAGAAGTCAACATCAGGGCTCTTCAACGGTCATGGGCACGGCGACCGAAGTTCGCCGTCCCTCTTTCACCCGCCGATGCTCAGGCCCAGTATTCCTGTCCAACCTGCGGAAGCGAAAACACGCAGCGGCTCTCCACGGCGTACATGGCGGGCGTCTCGCAATTTTCAGCGGTGACGAGCGGATTCGGATGGGCGGGAGGACCGGCTGGAGGCGAGCGGGTGGACCACAGGAATATCTCAAACGCAGATTGCCCAGATCGCTGCCCCGCCGCAAGAAGCGAAGTTATCGTGGCAGGATTTCTGCTTACTGTTAGCTTCTCCTTTCATCGGAGCCCTGCCCCGTTCGCCTTGCTGGAGACATCTCAACGGCGATCGTTCCGATTTACGAAGATCTTGCGGCCATGTCAGTTCTGGGAATCGGAACTCTGTGCATTCGGCTTTCCTTTCGGTCTGAGTGCATCAGGCCTACATGGCCTACAACAAGCGGGTGTGGCCGAGACGTCTGTGGAATGGCACAGGTACGCATTTCTGTGTCTGCAAGTGCGCCGTGAATAGATCTTAGTGATCGGGCTAATCTCGTGTTATCGTTCGACTCGTCGATAAATCCTAAGCGAAGGTGACTGCAAGTGCCCAAGAAGAAGCATCGCACCGACGCCAATTCTCAATTGGACATCCCGGCCTGGCAAGTTCTTCAGGAGCGAATTCTCGCTGTGATCAAGGACTTCTGCAGAAGAAAACCCGCTCGTTCCCAATGCCCTCTTGCTGACGGAACGGGGCTCGCCTACGTGACGTTTGCGATGACCCGGTACGGGGAGATGCATTCCAGATGTCTACGAAAATCTGCGATCCATCGTCCAGCTATTTCAGACGAATCATCGATGACGAGCGAAAGCTGCTTAAGCCCGGGAGAAAGCCGTTGCCGACGTCGCGGACAAGAGAAAGATGCTGGAGAAGAAGTGGATGACTCTTTGGAATCAATCCGAGACAAGACTGAACAGACTGGTTGAACAAGAAATCGCGCGACTTCAGGAGCAAGAGCCAAACCAACTAGAACTCAGCCGACGCATGGCTCACACGCTCATCTCGCATCTCAGCGGGAATCAAATAAGGCGTATAAGGTTTTCCTTCGTAGCATTTTATCGTTTCGTGATCCTGTGCCTTCTCGCGGCTTGCCAGAAAGAGGAGATCCGCCGTGCCAACCGAAAAGGACGGAGAACAGGTCTGGCATAACAGTTCACCACGAACGGACTGAATCATCACAGGATTGAACTCGTCAGTTTCAAGAAAACGAACGGTCAGCTCGAGGGCAGACCACTACCTTCTCTATTTCGAGGCCCAAGAGCGATACCTGACAGACAATGGCTGAAGTACCCAAAGGCACGGTGGAGACTTAAGAAGCGGCTTACGATTTCAGAAAACGGAAAACGGCTGGATCGGACCAGACGAGCAAGATCTACGAACCACAAATAGCTCCCGAACTTCGGCGCTCAAACACTCACGACCGCCACTGAAATTTGACGCAACTCCGGAATGTTCCTAACCTCCTCCCACCCTGAGACAGGGCGGGAGGAGGTTTAAGGGTGTTTCAATCATCCGAGCACGTCCATCAAGCGCTCACGGATATCGGGTATATCACCGATACCGTGACGGCCACCGCCGTCTACCTGGCGGCCAGTTTACAAAAACCACTACTGCTGGAAGGTCCTGCCGGAAGCGGCAAAACAGAGCTCGCTTACGCGGTGGCACGCGCAATCGGTGCCCCACTGGAACGCCTGCAGTGCTACGAGGGCATTACCGAGGAGAAGGCCATTGGCAAGTTCGACGAGGGCTTGCAGAGGCTATACCTGGATACGGTCACTCGCGGATCGGGCGTTTCTGACTGGGCCTCGCTGGGCAAGCAACTCTCCGCCTTGGATTTCTTCGCGGCAGGTCCGCTGCTGAAGGCATTGCAGTATCCGTCGCCTTGCGTCTTGCTCATCGACGAATTGGACAAGGTAGACCACAGTTTCGAAGCAACACTGCTTGAGGTCCTCTCCGTGTGGCGCCTGTCCATTCCCCGCCTTGGGACAGTTCCAGCTTGCTCAATCCCATTCACGGTACTGACCTCGAACGAGGAGCGCCGATTGGGTGATCCCATACGCCGGCGCAGCTTGTACGTGCGGGTCGAGCACCCGACAGCGGAGCGTGAAGGTGAGATCGTGGCACGGCGCACTCCTGAGGCGGGAGCGCCAGCACATCGGCTGATCGCCGGATTCGCCAAGGCACTCCGTGCGTACAGCCTCGAAAAGCCGCCATCCGTGTCCGAGATGATCGACATGGCGTTATCGCTACAGCATTTGGGGATCGATGAGATCACTAACGAGCATCGCGACGTGCTGCTTCCACTGCTGGCGAAGACAGAGCGCGACCGCCAGCGCCTGCTGTTGCGAGACGGATTCGCAAGCATCATTCATGCGGCCCGGCACTACGCGGAGTCGATGGAAACCACTGAGCTGCAGCACACGCTCGCCGAGTCTGAGGTCGTTGGCGAAAGGGGCTGCGGCATGAGAAGAATCTCGCTCCTATTGCCGGTCCTCACGGTTGTTCTCGCTACTCGGAGCTGGGGTGCCGACCATGCTGAGGCTGCCTACTATGCCGATGCCTATGCGCGGCACTATCACGTTCCACCGGAGCTGGTGCGCGCGATCATTCGCCAGGAATCGAACTGGAACCAGCGTGCTATCTCTGAGAAGAATGCTCGCGGATTGATGCAGCTGATGCCGGGCACCGCAGCGCGATTCGGCGTGCGGAACTCATTCGACATCAGCCAGAACGTAGGTGGCGGCGTCCGGTACCTGCGTGATTTGCTCGCTCAGTATCACGGGGATATTCGGCTGGCCGTAGCCGCCTATTACGCCGGGGAACACAGGATCCATTCCCTCCAATACAGCAACACCGACAGCAAGACCAACCGGAACCAGTACACGCCAACATAAACAT
>CAVWWZ010000024.1:0-51148 GCA_963758835.1 uncultured Acidobacteriaceae bacterium
GTTTATCTCGAAGGCACAGGAATAGCATGCCTAGGCAAAAAACAGTATTTGTTGCATCCAGCACGAGTGCGAAGCCGCTCGCTAAGCTATTAAAATCTCGTTTGTGCGATGACATGGAAAAGGCGAAGACGGCGGCGACAACCTATGTCGACAAGGCTCAGTTCGACGTTGACATTCGCGAGTGGTACGACGAGCAGGTTTTCTCTCCTGGGCAGAACATTCTTGCCACTCTTTCCCTTCAAAAACAGGAGTGTGACTTCGCAATCGTTCTTCTGACCAAAGATGACTTTGGAGAAAAGAAGGGCGAGGCGGTGAACTGCCTCGGGATAATACTATTTTTGAGCTAGGTCTCTTTATTGGCGAGCTTGGAATCAATCGCTGTCTCATGGTTTGCACCGCTGAAGAATCTGCATTGCCCAGCGATATTAAGGGAATAGTTCGAATTGATATCCCGCATTACATTGATCTTGGCAGCGACGAGGGTCTCAAAACAGCGACGAATTTTGTAGCGCCCAAAGTCTTCAACGTCCTCAAGCGCCTTCCCTGCTTTGAGCATCCCCGCATACCCATTATCACTAAGACAGACCTGGCCGAGCTCGAACGATCTACAAAAGAGGGCGGGCAATTGCTGTTGTTAAAGTCCAGCACAGCAGTTGTAGTTAACTCCGCTCAGCCGCTTGAGTTAGAGGATCCACTGTTTAGCTAGAACGGTCCTTCGGAATCTTCGCGTCGGAGCACAATATGAATATTATTATGGCGCATTCAGCGACAACAAGGAATTTACCGCCAACCTTGTTTTGAATATCGCTACTGCCGACATCCAGACGCAAAACCTCACCATTGAAGATAATCTTGATATTGTAAAACGGAATCTCACGACCATGCAGAGAAGCCTATCCATACATTTCAGGAGGAAGCCGCCGCTCCAATTTTGTGTTCATAATGCGACTGACAGCGACAGGGCAGTCTGCTACCTACGCGGGCACGGCGTGAATCGGGATGTTTTCGTCAAATGGGCGGCCAATGACGAAGCGAGGGCGATTGCCAAAGAGCTACGAGATTCTTGCACCACACCTAACAGAGCGGTATCAATTTATCACTCGACAATTGACAGCGCGCTCGACAAAGATGGGGTTATTGCTTCGCTTACGGAAGTCTTTCCTTCAAATCTATCTGAGGATTTCTACGATCATCTTTATAAGGCCTGTGTGGGTGCCTAGCCGATGGGTATCCGAATGCGCGCTAGCCTTCTAAGTTCGGTTCCGATAGCGTTGTTGCTGGTCTTCTGGTATCTCCTGACCGCCACCGGGACCGTCAACCCTGTCTTTCTTCCCAGCCCCGGCCAAACCCTGCAAGCGTTCTTTTCACTATGGTCCCCCAGCTTCTTCCAACAAGCATTGCTGCCCAGCCTTATTCGCATCGGCGGCGCCTTTCTACTGTCGGTTCTGATCGCTCTACCGTTGGGCGTCTTATCAGGTCAAATTCCCACCGTCGCCCAATTGGTACAGCCGCTATGCGGGTTCACTCGATACCTTCCTGTGGCGGCACTGGTGCCATTGTGCATCTTGTGGTTCGGCATCGGCGATGCTCAAAAGATCGCGGTCATCACCATCGGCTTAGTCTTTCAGCTCACGCTGTTACTCACGGCCGATTCAGCCGCTGTTCCCAAGGAGCTGATCGAAGCCGCGCGTACCTTCGGGCTCTCACGAGGGGAGATTATCTGGCGAATTGTTTTGCCGCACTCCATGCCACGCATGTGGGACGACCTCAGAATCGCAGCCGGATGGGCCTGGTCATACCTCGTATTGGCAGAGCTGGTCGCGGGTAATCGCGGTATTGGCTACTTCATCATTCAGTCACAACGTTATCTTGAAACGGGTCAAGTTTTTGCCGGTATTCTCTTTGTCGGCATCCTGGGACTGCTCACCGATCTTTTGTTCCGGTTCTCCGGTTCGCGGCTGTTTCGATGGACATGAGCGACGTGCTTCTTCAATTTGAAAGTGCCTCCAAATCGTTCGTCACCGCGGCCGGGCACATTGTCCCTGCTCTTCAGAATGTTTCGTTTCCGGTGCATCGCGGCGAATTCGTAACTCTGATTGGTCCTTCGGGCTGCGGCAAGTCCACGCTGCTGCGGCTGGCAGCCGGTCTGGAGATGGCGACTGCAGGCAACGTTCTCTATGATCGCCAGCCCATTACTAGTCCCGGTCTGGAGCGGGGTTTCGTCTTCCAGTCTTACAGTGCGTTTCCATGGCTGACGGTAAGAGAAAACATCGGATTCGGATTGAGAAAAGCCCGCGAGGGTTCGGTAGAACCCGAGATCTCTCACTGGCTGGATGTCACGGGCCTGACCGAATTTGCAGATTCCTATCCCAAGGTTCTGTCCGGTGGAATGCGCCAACGTCTGGCGCTTGCGCGGTCCATGATCGTGAAACCGAAGTTGCTGCTTCTCGACGAGCCTTTCGGCGCCCTGGACGAACACACGCGTGAAAACATGCAGCAGCTGTTGCTTCAGGTAGTCGCCGACTCGGGCTGCACCGTGCTGTTCGTTACGCATGATATCCGGGAGGCGATTTTGTTGGGCGACCGCGTCATCGTCTTAAGCTCGCGGCCGGGTAGAGTGTTGCGCGATGCGGTTTCGCCATTGTCAAAACCGCGTGGACGCGAGCACATTCGCACGCCGGAGTTCGCTGCACTTTATGAGACAATTCTTGACGAACTGCCAGCGTAAACGGCCCGGAGAACCCGAATGGAGTTTGTGAAGTCGACTCTGCCCTGGAGTGGAACCCCGGTATGGCGGAGTGACGGCCTCCGGACATATCTAGGCGAGCATCTCGCCGTTTCACAGAAGTACCTTCCCGCGTCAATCTCGCTCTTTGTAGACCTGGACGTTCCAGAACCTTCCGTCGAGCAAATGCTCGCTGGAATGACGGAACATCTGGAAATCGAATTCGCCAGGCGAGCGGAACGCAAGCGGCGATTCGTCGAACTCGGGCTACTCACCGAAGACGAACTGGAGGCGTTCCTGGTTGAGCGTACCCATCTCCAGCCTTGGGCACTCTATTATTCGAGCCACGGTGGCTTGGGCGGCGCTGAAGACACCATGCAGGAAGCTGACGCGCGTGGGGTGATTCCTTGCTCGTCCATGCGCAATCATGGAGTCGCCTGGGAGCAGACGGAACATGGCGAGGTTCGAACCTGGCTCGCCACTTCGCGACGGCCCAACCGTCCCTGGGACTGGGAATCGGACATCGGCCATGAATCGGCGCACGCGGCATTCGCGCAGGTTCCACTATTTGTGCAATCGAATCCGCGACTACCGGATGATCTGCTGGCGACGGTTGATTGCCCAGAGCAACTCACGCCCCTGCACGTGGCACAGATCACGTATCTCTGGTCGGAACTTGCCGTAGTGTCGCTTCGCGGCGAGGGCCGTCCGACCGCGACCGGGCTGCCCGTGACCACCCCTGCAGAGTTGATAGCGTTACTCCGGGTCTCGGCCTTCGCCAGCGGCGACAGCTCGTTCGAAGAATGCGCAGCCATCTGCGCGGAAAACAATGGAACAATCGACGTGAACAAGGGGGATGAGATTTTCTACGTTGCTGCGCCGATACTTCGGGCACTTCCCCATGTATCTGTGTTCGTGAACGACTCCCGGCCGCCGACTCTGGCCCAGTTGCAGGACGCGTTCTCGGTCGCGCATTGATGGCGAGTCCTAGTAGTTGTTCACCATTTTGCTGGCATTTGCGCCGCAGTGCGGGCATGAATAAGCCTCGATCAGCTGGGAATAAGCCGCAGTCTGCGCCTCCGGGTCGTCAAGCAGCAATTTGTCCGCATGGTGGTTCATAGTATGGCCACAATTCGGACATGTCATTTACTCACCTCCTCATGGAATTCGGCTCGGCGAACAAGCTACTCCAGACTAATGTGCTCGCGGCCGTGACGCAGGGTTTTCGCCATCCAGATAAGTTCTTTGAGAAACAGATCGATGCGTGGAAGCATCGCTTGATCGTTCAAAGTGCCATCCGAGCGGAAGGCCTGATGAACATTCGCAAAATTCACGTCCCAGAAAATAGTCACAAGCCCCAGTTCCCGCAAGACGGGCAGCAGATCCTGAATGCCGCGCGCTCCGCCGAACGAGCCAGCGGAAACTCCAGCGATCCCGACCGCCTTGTGAATGTATTCCTTCAAACAACTATCCAGCACATGCTTTAATAGCCCCGAATAACCGTGGTTATATTCCGGTGAAACTATGACGAGTGCGTCCGACCGGACCATCTTGGAGGCGAACTCAGGGTCCTTGATACCTTCACCGGCGTCGTTAGTCGGCAGCGGCAGGCGCGCTATGTCAATGAGCTCGGTTTCCACGTTCGGCCGCTTGGCTAGTTCTGCAGTCATGAGGCGCGCCGCAGGGTCGCTCATGCGGCCTTTGCGTACGGTGCCTAAGATCACTGGGATATAAAGTGGGCGAAGTTCTTCAGGCACACTCGGATCGATTTCTGACATTCGCTCATCCATTTCGAGCTGTGGATTGCCGCAAGTTTAGCTGAGCACTCACAGCAGGTAACACTCCATGGTACCTGCCGCATAGTTCAATACCGCTACTTCTTCGTGACTCGGCATGCGGCATCTTAATCCGGCACTTTGGCGTCATTGACCAATCCGGATGTTGGGCATAACATTTCACCCCAAAGATTGAGGAGGAGTCGGCCTATGCGCAATAACCATCGGCTCCGGGCCCCTCGCATGAGCGCTTTGGCGGTACTGGCGCTCCTCATTGTCGGCAGCTTCGCTACGGCAAACGCCGCCGATTGCAACATCAACACCGAACCTTCCTGGGACGGCAATATCACAAGTGGATGGCTGGCCCAGGCGCAGACCTTTGAAGCTCCATCGGCGGATTGCAGTGTTCTGTCCGACTGGGAGTTCAAGCTGTCAGGCAGAACGTCTCCTGGACAAGTCACGTTCAATATCTACGAGTGGAGCGCAAGCGGGCCGGTTGGCAACGCGCTCTACACTCAAACGCTCGACTGGGGTACGACCGATCAGGTGTTCGACGTGACCGGCATTAACCTGGCGCTAACGCCTGGACAATTGTACGGCGCTGACATCGACCTGCAGGGCTACAGCGGCCTGAGCGTGTACTACAACTTCAATCAAACCGGATATCCCGGTCACGACGGATGGTGGTATAACCCCGATTTTGGTGGCTGGAACGATATTGGCGGGACCAACCAGTACTTCATGGCTGACTTCACCAGTGTCCCCGAACCCGGCAGCATCGTGCTGCTTGGCTCGTCACTGCTCGGAGTTGCGGGAGTGCTGTGCCGCAAAATTCGTCTCTAGCCGTTACCAAG
This sequence comes from uncultured Acidobacteriaceae bacterium, assembly GCA_963758835.1. GTDB lineage: Bacteria > Acidobacteriota > Terriglobia > Terriglobales > Acidobacteriaceae > CAVVDY01. The sequence goes on from CAVWWZ010000024.1 coordinate 5,355, forward strand.
GTGGCATGCGCCGGAGCGAACAGCTCCGGCTTTTTCGTCTCCCGGACAATTTACCGTGACTCGACGCGCTACGACCCCGCACCAACTCATCGCTCGTAGCATCTGCGTCTCTAACTGCTGCATCCTACGTGCTTCGGGAGACCTATGAACTGGATCACAGTAGCGGTAGTCGGCGCTGTCGCGGCGTGGTTTGAATACAGCTATCGCAGAAGCCGGAACAAGAAAGCAGACCCCTCCAAAGATGCGAACGCCACCTCTTCAATTCCAGTCTCGCAGCAAGCGCGGGTCGAAAAGCCTGACAGCCAGCCCTCCATCGTTCCTGGTGATGAAAACGACAAGCAGATGAATGCTGCTGTGTAGTCGAGCACTTGGGTTATTAACCGAGCGTTCATCTAACTCCCGACTGCTGCATTGTGCATCGTTCGCCCCGGCAATACACTAAACGTTCGTTCAAGTCTGGGGACAGCATTGCCGGAATCGATTATCCAAGCTCGCGCCGTCGAAAAGTACTACACGCAACCTGACAACAATCGCATTCAGGTAATCGCGCCTACAGACCTCGAAATCAGCCCCGGAAAGATCATTGCGCTGCTTGGCCCTTCGGGTTCAGGAAAATCGACCTTGTTGCGCATGCTTACCGGGTTGTCGAAGCCTTCGTCGGGCGAGGTACTGTGGCACGGCAAGCCGATGGCCGGTCAGGTTCCGCATGTCTCGATCGTCTTTCAGAGCTTCGCCCTCTTCCCCTGGCTCACGGTGATTGAAAATGTCGAGGCGCCTTTGGCAGCCCGAGGCGCGGCTGCGATTGAGCGCCACAAGCGGGCACTGCGCATGATCGACACTGTCGGTCTCGATGGATTTGAGACCGCATATCCCAAGGAGCTCTCCGGCGGCATGAAGCAGCGCGTGGGATTTGCGCGCGCGCTGGTCGTCGAGCCCGAGGTGCTCTTCATGGATGAGCCCTTCTCGGCGCTTGATGTGTTGACGGCAGAGAACCTGCGTTCCGAGCTGTTGGAGTTGTGGCTTAACAAGAAGATGCCGACCAGATGCATCTTCATCGTGACTCACAATATTGAAGAGGCCGTGCTGCTGGCCGATCGCGTAATCGTGCTGGGACGCAATCCGGCGCGCATTCGCACTGATTTCGAAATCAGCATTCCGCAGTATCGCGATCGCAAGTCCCCGAGATTTCTCGCTTACGTCGACTACATCTACAAGGCGCTCACCAAACCGGAAGAGGAAATGTCGGCTCCGACGGCTGCTGCGCGCGCCGCCGGCAACGGGCAGGAGCGCCAGCGCACGAAGTTCCAGATGTTGCCGCATGCGCGTCCCGGCGGCATTGCCGGCTTCATGGAACTGCTTACGGATCGCGGCGGACGCGACGACCTCTACAAGCTCGCCGATGAGTTGGCCATGGACGTGGACGACATATTGCCGATCGTCGACGCGTCGGTGATTCTGGGTTTTGCCGTTCTGCGCGAAGGCGACGTGGAGATCACGCCCGAAGGGCGCGCCTTCGGCGAAGCCGATATCCAAACCCAGAAACAGCTCTTCCGCGAAGCTGCTCTTAAGAATGTCGCCATCTTGCGTCTGATCGAAAACACGCTGCACGCCAAGCGCGACCACGCTATCGGCGAGGAATTCTTCCGCGATATTCTGGACGAACATTTCAGCTCAGATGAAGTCGAACGCCAGTTCGACACGGTACTGAATTGGGGCCGCTACGCCGAGATCTTCGATTACGACTCCGAGACGGGGCGGCTCTTCCACCGTGAAGACGCTGAGCTCGCTGCCGCAACGCACGAGGAATAAGGCACGGAATGGCACGCGACCTCTGGCAGCCCGTCAAGATTCTGGGCAAGGGACCTTGGTCGCTGCTGCCCGCGCAGACCTGGTCGCTGCTGACCGACTTCTTCATCTTTGCCGCCGGCCTTTCGTTGTTCTACGGCGTTGTGGTCCTGGCACGCACCTGGTTCGGGCCCTTCAATCCTCACGTCGAAATCTCGCGCGATCCCCGCATGCTCCCGGTTTATGCGGCGTACTCGCTGACGCGGATCGGGATCGCTTACTTCCTTTCGCTCGCTTTCACCCTGGTTTATGGCTATATCGCCGCTTACAATGCCAGGGCCGAGCGCATCATGATTCCGCTGCTCGACATCCTGCAATCAATTCCGGTGCTGAGCTTCCTGCCGGGAGTGATGCTGGCCATGGTCGCCTTGTTTCCGCATCATCAGGTTGGAGTCGAGTTGGGAGCCATTCTGCTTATCTTCACCGGGCAAGTGTGGAACATGGCTTTCAGCTTCTACTCGTCGCTAAAGAGCATTCCGCGCGACATGCGCGAAGCCGCCAACATTTACCGCTTCAACTGGTACCAGCGATTCACCCAGCTTGAGGTTCCTTACGCTGCCATCGGCCTGGTGTGGAACTCGATGATGTCGGTCGCGGGCGGCTGGTTTTTCCTCATGGCCTGCGAGATGTTCGTCCTCGGCTCAAAAGACTTTCGCTTGCCGGGACTGGGATCGTACCTGCAAACCGCAGCCAGCGCCGGCGACACGCCGAGCATTCTTTGGGGCATCGCAACCATGATTGCGGTAATCGTTGTGCTCGACCAGGTGGTCTGGCGCCCGGTGATTGCCTGGGCGGAAAAATTCAAGATTGAACAGGTCGAGAGCACCGACGCGCCGCAATCGTGGTTTCTGGACCTGATCGAGCGCTCGCGCGCGTTGAAGCGCTTACGTAAGCGGGTTCTGAATCCTATCCGCGAATACCTGCGAATGCGATTTGCCCACCAGCAAGCGACGTCACTCGAACCCAGAAAGCCAGAAGCCTGGAAGGTCTGGATCGGGCGGCTCATCGCCTCGGTTGCTGTCGTCCTGATCATCTATGCGCTCATTCGTGCGGGCATGATGCTCGCCGGATTGGACCGCGCGGAATATCGCGAGATCCTGGTCGGGGCCGGTGCAACCTTCCTTCGCGTCATTATTGCGCTGGTCATTGGGTCACTGTGGACGATTCCTGCGGGAGTCGCGATCGGCTTCAGCCCGCGACTGGCGAGAATAGCCCAGCCCTTGGCACAGGTCGCGGCTTCGGTTCCGGCAACCGCGCTGTTCCCTATCGTGCTGCTGATGCTGATTCGCATCGGTGGTGGACTCGGCCTCGGCTCTATCCTGCTGTTGCTGCTGGGAACTCAGTGGTACATCCTGTTCAACGTCATCGCAGGAGCCATGGCGATTCCCACCGATCTCAAAGAAGCTTCGACGTTGTTCCGTTTCAGCTCGGGACAGCGCTGGCGGCAACTGATCCTGCCCGGAATTTTTCCTTACCTTGTCACTGGCCTGGTTACGGCTTCAGGCGGAGCTTGGAACGCCAGCATTGTGGCCGAGTATTTCCGCTTCAAGGACCAGACCTACACCACGGTTGGACTTGGCGCGGTGATCTCGCGCGCAACCGATGCGGGAAACTTTGCCTTGCTTCTGGGCTCGACCGTCGTAATGGCAATGGTCGTAGTCACGATCAATCGTCTGATCTGGCGTCGCATGTACCGGCTTGCAGCGGAGCGCTACACGCTAGAAACGTAGGAAGACTGTTCATCACGGAGGACTCAAGGGGCAGGGAGGAATCCAGAGGATGAGCCTCCGGTGTTATCGAATTTGTTACGGAGTTCCGCTAGCCAGACCCTCCGCTTGCTGAGGGTACCCCCCTCCCTCTGGGCGTACGTAAAATATTGGAAACAAATGGCAAGTTGAAAAGTTGGTTCGGAAAATCTTGAGCGGGTGAGACTTATAGGTAAAATATTCCGGAAATTGGACTTACATTCACTTGTTGCCTAATTCTCTGTGCATTTTGCATAGGCATCATAACCAAACGGTAAACTCCGTCAAAGCGGTCGCCCTAATGTCAATGAGCCGTCCAAGCCGCGTTCTGAACGCTAGCCAGAGCAGAGACACGAATCCTCTGCCCACAGGCGGAACGTAACAGAGACAAGACACCAGCGCAAGTTACGAAGGTAACCCGGGAAGCGGGCTACCCAGCTTTAGCTCCTTGCCCCGTTCATGGACCTGTGATCCCTCCCAGTTAAATCAGAAGGCACCGTCTTCGCAGCCGAAACGCCCGCCGTCGGGAACTACCGGACATCTCGCAACGTAACATCAACATACAATTGTGTTTCCTGAAGAGCCGGCATAATCTGGCATATCCCGTTAGGGGGCGCCCCATGACGAAGCGTATCGGTTTCATACTGTCTGCCATGATCGTAATGGCCGCGGCGGCGTTGCCGGCGGCAGCCAAGTCCGGCTCAGGCAATGATCGGGTGCAGTTTGGCAGCAGCATTAACGTGACAGAAGATGAGGACGTTGGCAGCCTGGTCTGCATTGGCTGCTCGGTGCGCGTAGCCGGCACCTCTAGCGACGTGGTCGCCATCGGCGGACGAGTGCAAGTCGAAGGACACGTCAAAGGGGATGTCGTTGCCATCGGTGGGGGCGTCATGTTGGGTGAGAATGCCAAGGTTGGCGGCGATGTCGTCACCATAGGCGGAGAGTTGGCCCGCCAAAACGGTTCGGAGGTTGGGGGCGAGATCGTCTCGCAAGGTGGCAGCTACGTTTTGCCGCTGCTGATTATCGTTCCCCTCATTCCGGTGATTCTGGTTGTTGCCCTCATCTGGTGGCTGGTCACACGCAACAATCGCCGGCCGGTGCAGCCGCAGCCATATCCAGGACGGTAGCGCGGACTGAAGTCCGCTTTCCATAACACAAAAAATACAAGGCTTCTTGGCACAACTGAAGTCGTGCACTGACTCGAATCCGCTTGCAAAGCCGTATTGTTCAGCAACTCGTCAATGTGTTTCTTCAGCGGCGCGGTCTGCCGATCGGTTTACGGGCTCGGAAAATTGCGGCACGATAAAGCGTAGCGGTGAACGGAGTCCCTCCGCGACCACCGACCGCAGCATGCGCAACTGCTCGCGCAGGCCGATATCGTAGGCGCGCAACGCCACATATAACGCAATGGTGAAGCTGACGGTCAGGTTCAGCACAAACACCACTCCGATTCCTTCGACTGCATAGAGAAACCAGCGATCTCCGAGACTGGCGGTCCCGAAGCGCGCGGCGGCCAGCGCCAGCGTTCCCGATGAAAGCGTGACGTGACGGACATCGAGGGGGATGCCGACGAATGCTCCCAGCACCGGCGTGAATCCCAACAGGTAGCCGAGCACGATACTGGTGCTCCAGCCGCCGATGTTGTGCCGCACCACGTGCGCGAACTTCTTGGTGGCGCGCTCGCTCAAACGCAGTCCGAGCGGATGCTGTGCGACAGCCTCGGACAGGTCGTAATAGACGGCGGCATTCTCTAACCAGCTTCCGGCGAGAGCCGCAAGCCAGAGAATGACTCCAGTCACGATGGCGTAGAAGGCGGTGCCGGAGGCAAACGGGTGCAGCGTCTCGTAGACGTGAGTGGCGCTCTCTCGCTCCAGATACGAGTGCGCAAACAGGAGCTTGTAAAGCCACTCGAACAACACCGCTCCGGCCGAGACGGCGAGAACATTCCCCAGCGCGGCAGCTAACTGCGTGCTGGTGATGCGAGCAACGAATTCCGTCAGCTTGCTTGATCGCGCCTGCCCGCGGTTGTCGCGGATGATGCGCGCGAATGTCGCTGCTGTAGTTGCTGGCTGTTTGGTGGCCAGTACCAGTCCGAAGACCTGCAAAAGAATGAAGCTCACGGCGTAATTGGTGCCCGCAGCGAAGCCCTCAAAGAAAAGTGGCAGATGAGCTTCGACAATTCGCATTTTCATTGCAGCGGTAAACACGGTGAGTAGCCCACCGCCAATCGCGGCAAGCCACATCCAGCGATATTCGGCGCGGCTGGTGGCGATGTAGTGCTCGCCGGTGTCGCCGGTGCGGTCGACGACTTTGCGCGCCAGCAGGTTGAGGTTCTCGCGCAGTAGAGACGAGATGCGTTTGTCGTCGAGATTGCCCTCTTCCAGACGCGACAACAGGGAGTGCACCGCCGCCAACCGTGGGTGGAGGCCTGTGGCCGTGAGCACGGCGGCTATCGACTCCATGCGTTGCAGGCAGGCCTGGATGGTCTTTAAGTCAAAGACCAGCTCGACGCTGATGCCCTCCGACTCCATGTGGCCATAAACTTCTTCCATTTCCTGGCGGCAGCGCGCCACGTCCTGTCTCCAGGCGTCGAGGCAAGACGTGGTCTCAGGCGTGCCGATGCTGGAAATGAAGTCGTCGGTTTTGCGTACTAGTTCATAAAAAGGTGAACGCGCAATTCCGTGACTGCCGTTGCGGTCGCGCATCTCGGGCGCCAGGCCCAACCCGCTGATGCGAGCCGCCAGTAACCGCATGGCTTCGTGCAGATCGTGCAGTTGGCGCTCCCAAAAACCCGGATCGTCCTGTGGCGTGAGCACTGCTGCGGTGCGTTGAAATAATTCGAGAGGCTGCGCAGTAAACCGCTTAACGTAGCTTTCGCGAGCGTAGAGGTCTGAGAGCAGTTTGGCGGCATCGGAGTCGTGGCGCGCGGAGGGCAGAACGCGTCCGATGAGCCGGCGAACGATCTCCGTAGTGAAGGGGTGAACCGAAGGCAGGCCAACTTCTGCGAAGAGGGTGAGGGAATCAATTTCGGCGAGCAGTTTGCCTAGCGATTGCTGCACGCCGGCTCGCAAGTCGGCATCGCTTTCCAAGATGTCGAGGACCATAACCAGGCGCGTGAGCTCGGCCGAGGCGCCCTTGTCATGCCGCGTCCAGCGGACAACGTCGATGAACGCTGATCTGCGCGCCGGCAGGGTAGCAGCGTCACGAAAACGCTGCAACAGATGCAACAATTCCGGCGGCTTCAGTAACCGCCCGACCAGCTTATCGTTGGGAGGATTGTAGGCCAGTTGCTGCCCTGCGCCGTCGCTCGTGCTCATGCGGTCACTCGTCTGGCGAGATTAGCACAGGGAGAAGGGGCTCAACACACACGCGACGGATGTTCTACGCGATGCTCACCAGTTCGGCGATCCTGGCTTTCCACTCTCTCGGGCCGGACTCGTGTACCGAGTTGCCGTTAACATCCACGGCGACGGTCACTGGCATATCTTCAACTTCGAATTCGTAAATCGCTTCCATGCCAAGATCGTCGAAGCCGAGCACGCGGGACTTCTTGATAGCTTTGGAAACGAGATACGCTGCGCCGCCGACGGCCATCAGGTAGATGGCTTTGTGATCGCGGATGGCTTCGATCGCCGCGGGCCCACGTTCGGATTTGCCGATCATACCAAGCAGACCGGTGTGTTCGAGCATGTGGCGGGTAAATTTATCCATGCGCGTCGCGGTGGTGGGTCCAGCGGGTCCGACAACTTCGTCGCGAACGGGATCGACGGGGCCAACGTAGTAGATGAACCGATTTGTGAAGTCCACGGGCAGCTTTTCGCCCCGCCCGTGCATTTCGTGGATACGTTTGTGCGCGGCATCGCGCCCGGTGAGCAGCTTGCCGTTGAGCAACAGCACATCGCCGAGCTTCCAGGTGGCAACTTCCTCGCGGGTCACGGTGTCGAGATTCACCCGCCGTGCGCCGGATGCCATCGGGTCGTAAGTGAGGTCGGGCCAGTCAGAGAGCGAGGGCGGCTCCAGCGCTACCGGACCCGAGCCATCGAGCACGAAGTGGGCGTGGCGTGTGGCGGCGCAGTTGGGAATCATCGCGACGGGAAGGTTGGCGGCGTGCGTGGGGTAATCCTTCACCTTGACGTCGAGGACGGTGGTGAGTCCGCCAAGCCCTTGAGCGCCGATGCCGAGCGCGTTGATTTTCTTGTAGAGCTCAATCCGCAACTCTTCGGCGCGATTGGAGGGGCCGCGCTCGATCAAGTCTTGAATGTCGATTGGGTCCATCAGCGACTCTTTCGCCAGCAGCATGGCTTTTTCCGCTGTGCCGCCGATGCCGATGCCGAGCATCCCCGGAGGACACCAGCCGGCTCCCATCGTAGGTACCGTCTTTAGCACCCAATCGACGATCGAGTCGGACGGATTCAGCATGACGAATTTCGACTTGGCCTCAGAGCCTCCGCCCTTCGCAGCGAGCGTCACTTCAACGGCGTCGCCGGGCACAACCGTCATGTTTACCACTGCGGGCGTGTTGTCCTTGGTGTTCTTGCGTGCACCGGCCGGGTCGGCAAGGATACTGGCACGCAGCACGTTGTCCGGATGCAGATAGGCGCGGCGTACGCCTTCATTCACCATGTCTTCGACGCCCATCGTGGCGTCCCATTGGACGTTCATGCCGATCTTGAGAAACACGGTGACGATACCGGTGTCCTGGCAGATGGGACGATGGCCTTCGGCGCACATCCGCGAGTTGATCAGTATCTGCGCAATGGCGTCGCGCGCCGCGGGCGACTGCTCCTTCTCGTAAGCTCGCGCCAGGTTCTGGATGAAGTCAACCGGATGGTAGTACGAGATGTATTGCAGCGCGTCAGCGACGCTCTGGATGAAGTCTTCCTGCTTGATAACGGTCATGGCGTCCCGCTGTTGAGGAAATGAAGGAGCCGCACCATGACGGCGGTAAAAAACCGTCCGGTTAACGTGCTCTAGGCAAAATATGTGCCTCCGGTAGCCCGGAGATTCGTGACGTACCCACCTTGCGCGTGTTTCGAAACGAACAAGATTTATAATACGACACTCGCACGCTCACCACGGTGCGAAGACAGGCGTATTCAGGAACGCTACCCATGCCAAGAACGACAGCACAGAGCAAGAAGCAGGGCTCCTCCGCGAAGCGTAAGCCGAAAGAAAATTCGGGCCGCTTTGAAGATCTCAGCAAAAGCACGGCCCAGATCGTGAAGGATGCGGCGGCATTGCTCGACGAGGAACTGGCCGAGGGTATCGTCGCGGCCAACCAGGTCCAGAAGCGCTTCCGCCAGGAACGGCGCATCGATGCGGGTGATTTCAGCAACGCTCTGCAAAAATTTCAGGCCGATGCTCACGAGGTGATTCAGCTTCTGAACGATCGCCTGAATGACATGCGGTCGCAGGAGAACTTCGAACTGGTGAAGAACCTGGTTGACCGCAGCCACGACATGGTCGATCTCGCGGTGGAACTGGTGAATGGCAGCGCCGAAATTGCTACCCAACTGGCGCAATCGCCCATTCTGAACCAGACCCGAGGCGGTCGTGAAAAGCGCAAACGCTGACCGTCGCCCAAGGGCAAAGAGACGTGGCTCACTGGGGGACCGAGGGTTTGAGGCGATGTTGTCGGAATATCGCAAGCAGACCAGCCGCGCCCTGTTGAAGGCCATACCCGAGCACGGCCCGCCTTATCTCTACGACCTGGTGGCGTCGTATCCCCGCCGCTCTGGCAAAGGCTTGCGCGCGGCGCTTTGTTTCGCAACCTGTGCAGCCTTGGGCGGTAGCCGCCGCCAAGCCCTCAACTCCGCCGTCGCAATCGAGTTGCTACACAATGCCTTTCTCATCCACGATGACGTGCAGGATGGGAGCGACCTGCGGCGGGGACGTCCGACTCTATACCGGGAGCACGGCATACCCATTGCGGTGAACGTAGGCAACGCGACCAATCTGCTGGCATTGCGACGACTGATGGGCAATCGCAGCACTTTGGGGCCTCAGGCAAGCTGGCGGATTGTCGAAGAGACCGAGCGCATGATGACCCACTCGCTCGAGGGGCAGGCGATTGAGCTGGCATGGATCCGGGATAACGTCTGCGACCTCGAAGTGCGCGATTATCTGCAAATGTGTCTCAAGAAGACCTCTTGGTACTCGTTTATCTACCCGATGCGAGTGGGTGCCCTGGTCGCCAGGCCGCTCCAGGTGAGGAAGGAACAATTCTGCCGTCTGGGCTGGTACTTTGGCGCTGCATTTCAAATTCAGGACGACATCCTCAATCTCACCGGCAGCCGCCGCAAATACGGCAAAGAGATCGCAGGCGATCTGTGGGAGGGTAAGCGGACGCTGATGCTGATTCACCTGCTCAAGCGTTGCAGCTCTCGCGAACGGCTTGCGCTCAAGCGTTTTCTGGCGCGACCACGTCATGAGCGCCGCCCGGAAGAAGTGGAATGGGTACATGAGCTTATGCTGCGCTATCAATGCATCGAGTATGCGCGCCGCGCCGCCCGTCAGATGACCGGCGCCGCCTTGCTCGAAGGGTTGACGGCGTTTCGCGACCTTCCAGACTCCGACGAGAAGCGCTTTATTCTTCAAATGATTTTGTACGCTGCGAACCGCGACCGTTAGCCGCGGCGGCCTTTCATAAGCTGGGTTTGCCACGCGGGCTCGGGATGCGGCCGAATGCGATTCGGGTATTCTGCTTACATGCACTTCGAGGAAGTTCGCAGCGCGCCTGAGCGCTTCGACGTAGTCGTGATTGGCGCCGGCCCCACCGGCTTGGCTTGCGGGATTGACGTCAAGCGCGCCGGGCTGACGGCGGTCAACATCGACAAGGGCTGCCTGGTGAATTCGCTGTTCAATTATCCCAGTAACATGACGTTCTTCACTACGCCGGAACTGCTGGAGATCGGTGACCTGCCCTTCTCAAGTCCTAACCAGAAGCCGACCCGGCAGGAGGCGCTGGAATATTATCGCAAGGCCGCCGAGCACTACGCTCTCGATGTCCGCCAGTACGAACCGGTACAGCGAGTGGAAGGCAGCGACAGGGATTTCGTCGTCCACACCACGGACATGCATGGGCGCAAGCGCGAGTACCACGCGCGTAAGTTAATCCTGGCGACAGGCTATTACGATCGGCCGAACCATATCCAGGTTCCGGGTGAAGAGCTGCCCAAGGTCATGCACTACTATCGCGAGCCGCATCCATTTTTTGGACTGAATGTGCTGGTGGTGGGAGCGAAAAACTCAGCGGCCATTGCTGCGCTGGAGTTGTGGCGCCATGGCGCGCGCGTGACGATGGTGCATCGCGGTCCGGGGATCAGCCCGTCGGTGAAGTACTGGATCAAGCCCGACATTGAGAACCGCATCAAGGCTGGACAGGTGAAAGCGTATTTCGACAGCACGGTGCGCGAGATCGCGCGGGACCACGTTGTGCTGAACACGCCGGAAGGCGAAGTGACGATTTCCAATGATTACGTGTTCGCCCTCACCGGGTATCATCCTGATTTTGAATTTCTGTGTAGTTTAGGAATCAAGCTGCGCGGCGATGCCGATAAAAAGCCGATCGTCGATCGCGCAGACGCTGGAGAGCAATGTGCCGGGAATTTATCTGGCGGGCGTGATCGTCGCGGGCATGCGCACCAGCGAAATTTTTATTGAGAATGGCCGCTTTCACGGGCAGCAGATTGCGGTGGACTTGAAGAAGAAGTTAGGGGAGGAAGTCGCCACAGTCCCATAGCCCAACCCCCCAGCCCGTGACCCATCTCTCATGCGACGCGTTATTGTTCCGGAATTACTCGACGATGACCTAGGCAGTGCGGCCGAGGTAGCCCAATCGCTACGCGACTTGCAACGGATCAACACCTGGTTTGGCGGAATCCGGACGACGACTGGGCTGCTACAGCGGATTGCGGTTACATGCGGCTGCCGCTCGCTGAGCTTATTGGAAGTCGGCGCCGGCAACGGTCAGGTACCGATGGTTGCCCGCGAACGGCTTGCGCAGCAGGGCGTGGACCTTCGGATCACTCTGCTCGATCGCGTCGCCTCCCATCTGCCTCGAAATGGAGTCGCAGCCGTTGTCGCGGATGCCATGCAACTTCCGTTTCGCGACGGCGGGTTTGATGTGGTGGCTTTTAACCTCGTCATGCATCATTTCGAGCCCGAGGTGTTGGAGCGTGTTGTTGGCGAGGCGCTTCGCGTCTGCCGGGTGGCGGTTCTCATCAACGACGTGATACGCAGTCCGGTGCACCTGGCGCTTACCTATGCGGGACTGCCTCTATTCGGTAGCCGGCTAACCTGGCATGACGCGCCTGCCTCAGTTCGTCGCGCCTATACTCTGGACGAGATGCGAAGCATCGTAAGCCGGACTCCTGCGCGACGAATTGAAATTTCAAAGCACTACTTGTACCGAATGGGTGTTTTGTTGTGGAAGTAGGCCTCGCGCACTACGAGTTGGCGGTCGTGGGCGGCGGCCCAGCGGGAGCTTCGGCTGCTATCACCGCCGCGCGCAACGGCGCATCAGTTGTGCTGTTTGACAGCAGCGAATTCCCAAGGCAGAAGGTCTGCGGCGAGTTTGTCTCGGCGGAATCGCTGGGACATCTGCAGGATCTTTTGCGCGGTCATGCACAGGCTGGCGAGATTGTGGGAGGCGCTCCGGTGATTGGGCGGGCGCGGATCTTCGCATCCGGGCATATGGCAGAGACCGCGATCCAACCGCCCGGGTTAAGTATTCCGCGGACTGTGCTGGACCTGCTGCTATGGGAGTGCGCGCAACAGGCAGGGGTCTCTGCGCACAAGAAATGCGAAGTGCTGTCGATCTCGGGTTCTGGCCCTTTCAGCGTGAGCACTGCACGTGGAGACTACACAGTCGACGCGGTGATCTTGAGTACGGGGCGCTGGTCGCGGTTTTCAGATTCGAGTGCGATAGAGAGCGGACCTAAGTGGATTGGGTTGAAAGCCCACTATCGCGAGCGAGATCCTGCACCGAGTACTGATCTTTATTTTTTCGATAACGGATACTGTGGCGTACAGCCGGTGACACAGGACAGCGTCAATGTGTGCGCGCTGGTGCGGTCCGACTCGGCGACAACGCTGGAAGCGGTCTTCCGCCGGTCTCCACAACTACAGGGGCGAGCGGAACGGTGGGAGCGAATCACCGATCCCGTGAGAACGGCGCCCGTTCTGTATCGCACGCCGAGCTGCTTACTCGATAACATGTTGCTGGCAGGGGATGCCGCCGGATTTATCGATCCCTTCGCAGGGGACGGAATATCTCTCGCACTGCGCAGCGGACGGAAGGCGGCGGAGTGCCTGCAGCAGTTCAGCGGCGGGGAAACTTCGTTGGAGATCGCGTGCCAGGAGTACGAAGCGGTGTACCAGCAGCATTTCGCGCCATTGATTGCGGCATCAACCCGGGTTCGCAGGCTGATGTCTTTGCCCGAGATCGCACGGCCTGCCGCTATGCAGATGTTGCGAGTTCCCGGCGTGCTGCCATATCTCATCAGAAAGACGCGCGTGGGATGAGAACGAGGTTCGCGAGCCTAACGAATGACCAGGACGTCGCGGAGATTGTCGCGTCCGAGAAAGAACTTGATGGAGCCGAAATCGCGGAATAGGTTCTCGACGTGGCGATTGGCGAACACACGTTGCAGCTTGAATGACTCGCCTGGCTGCATGTCGACCCCTTCTCTGGAGGCAATGTGATAGCGGTAGAAGGGTTCCTGCGGGCCGGCATCTTTGGTATGAAAGAAGCCGAGCAGTATTGAGCCGGGTTTCATCCCGACGTGAATTCGCTCGATTACCGGCTTCACCAGCGGTTCGGGCAGGTAGTCGGCGAGATCCCAAAACATGACGGCGTCGAATTCCTCGCGCTCGAAATTGAGGTTATCGCGAAGGAACTTCTCCGAGTCGAACACGGTGCCGCCATTACCGTTCGAAACCAGCAGATCTTTCTCGGCCGAAAGTCGCAGCAGGTCTTCCTGATGGAACTTGTGGCCAAGCCCCGTCATGAAGGTAATGTTTGCGGGAGAAGTCGCGCCCAGGTCGAGAATCCTTAGATTTTCCTGTCTAGAGATGTACTTGATGAACTCGTTGAAGCCGGTAGAACGACGGGAGATGCGTTGGCCCGAACCGGCGCGGTTCTCGGGCGTTGAACCCGCCTGCGATCCGAAAATTTTGCCGAAGATACTCGATGCCACGTTCCCACATTGTAAGGCCGGAGAGGCCCGGATACCAGCAGCAGACGCCGCCAAATGAAACTCCCCCGCAATTAGCGGAGGAGTTGGGTTCTATTCGGGAGATGCTTTTTAGTGCCGGGGGCCGCCGCGCCCGCGTCCACGATCTCCGCCGCGTCCACCGCCGCCGCCTCGGCCACCACGGGAACCTCCGCCGTCGCGCCGTGGACCACGATCTCCGCCGCGATCGCCGCCGCCGGCGTGCTCGCGATTGAAGCTGGGCTCGGCGACGTCGGCTGCCTCGTGCCCGCCTTCGAAGGTAACAACTCCGCTGCCCTCGCCTTCAGGAGCCGCTTCGCCGCCGCCCATCTTGGCGCGCTGCTCCTTAAGAATGGCTTTGCGCGACAGCTTGATACGATTGCCCTCGACCGCCAACACCTTTACCAGGACCTGGTCGCCCTCTTTCAGTTCGTCACGCACATCCGCGATGCGATGCTCCGCGACTTCGCTGATGTGCAGAAGGCCATCGGTTCCAGGAATGATTTCGACGAATGCACCGAAGTCCGCCAGTCGCGTGACTTTGCCTAGGTAGGTCTTGCCGACCTCAGCCGTCGCGGTGATGTCGTTGATCATCTGGATGGCCTTTGCCGCCGCCTGCTGATCAGCCGACGATACATTGACCTTGCCGCTGTCTTCGACATCGATCTTGACGCCAGTCTGCTCGATGATGCCACGAATGACCTTGCCTCCGGGGCCGATGAGGTCGCGAATCTTGTCCGGCGGAATCTGCAACGCATAGAAGCGCGGAGCAAATTCGCTGAGCTTGGTGCGCGGCTCGTTGATGATTTCGTTCATCTTGTCGAGGATGAACAACCGCCCACGGCGAGCCTGGTCCAGGGCTTCGCGCATGATCTGTGGAGTGATGCCCATGACCTTGATATCCATCTGTAGAGCGGTAATTCCGTCGCGCGTGCCAGCGACTTTGAAATCCATGTCGCCGTAGTGGTCTTCGGCGCCTGCGATGTCGGTGAGGATGGCGTAATCCTCGCCTTCCTTCACCAATCCCATGGCAACGCCCGCGACCGAAGCCTTGAGCGGAACGCCAGCATCCATGAGGCTCAGCGATGCGCCGCACACGGTCGCCATGGACGATGATCCATTCGACTCCAGGATGTCGGAGACTACGCGCATCGCATACGGCCAATCTGCCTGATCGGGCAGCACGGCCGAGATGGAACGTTCTGCTAGAGCACCGTGGCCGATCTCGCGGCGACCGGCACCACGCAGGAATGCGACTTCGCCAACCGAAAATGGCGGGAAGTTGTAATGCAACATGAAGCGCTTCTTGGCTTCGCCTTCGAAGGCTTCGAGCCGCTGCATGTCATCGGCGGTGCCCAGCGTTGTTGTGACCAGCGCCTGAGTCTCGCCGCGAGTGAAGATGGCTGAACCGTGAGTGCGCGGCAGCACGCCTACTTCGATCCAGATATCGCGAATCTGATCGAATTTGCGGCCGTCGGGACGACGCTTCTGCTTGATGACCTGCTCGCGGAAGATGCGCTCGCGCAGCATTTCCAGGTAGCTCTTACCCTTCTTGCGGCCGTCGTCATCTTCATCCTCAAAGGTGTCAAGGAACTCATCTTTGAGCGCCTTGATCATGCCGTAGCTTTCGGCCTTGGGATACTTCTCGGTGTTCACCGCGTCCATCAGGCGATCGCCGTACTTGGAGCGAAGTTCGCTGACGTAGGCTTCGTCAGTCACCGGCGGCTCGACCTTGCGCTTAGGTTTGCCGGCCTGCTTCTGCAACTCGTTGATGGCGGCGCAGATTTTCTTGACCTGCTCGTGGCCGAACTCGATGGCCTGCACGATGATCTCTTCCGACTCTTCGCGAGCGCCCGACTCGATCATCACGATACCGTCGTCTGTGCCCACCACCATCAGGTTCAGGGTGCCTTCACGCTGCTCGTCGTAGGTGGGGTTGATGACAAACTCGCCATTCAGGCGACCAACGCGTACGGCGCCGATGGGACCATGGAACGGGATATCAGAAACACTGAGTGCGACGGACGCTCCGTTGATGCCGGCAACGTCGGGGTCGTTCTGGTTGTCGGCGGAGAGCACCATAGCGATGACCTGGGTCTCGCAACGGAAGCCCTCAGGGAACAGCGGGCGGATGGGGCGGTCAATCTGGCGGCTGGTGAGAATTTCGCGCTCGCTTGGGCGCCCTTCACGCTTGATGAAACCACCCGGAATGCGTCCGGCGGCGTAGGTGTATTCGCGATAATCGACGGTGAGGGGAAAGAAGTCGATTCCCTCACGCGGTTCGGCGTTGGCGCAGGCGGTGGCGAGGACTACGTTTTCGCCGATGCGAACAATACAGGAGCCGTGGGCCTGCTTGGCTAACTTTCCGGTTTCAAAGCTGATGGACTTTCCGCCATGCAGCTCAACACTAATCTCGTGCTTCATTGCTTGTAGTTCCTTTTCTAAGCGCAACAACCGATTCCGGGCTCTCGCCGGACCGCTGCCAAGGATGGGTGTTTTGAAAGGCAGGGTAGGCGGAGGAGAGAACAGAAGTCTGCGGCAGGCGAGAGTCTCCCTTGGCGCCGACAGGTACACAACAGCGACCTGAAATGCGCTTAGGGGCCCGCAGGCCGATATGGCTCAAATTACCCATGACGGAAGACGCATGAGTCCGTTCCCAGCAAGTGCAACCAATGCAGCTGCGGGGAAATGAAATGACACAGAATACGCTTCGAGGCGCAGTACTTCAGCGGCTGGCAAACAGCTTACTTGCGGATGCCAAGTTTCTGAATGACGGTCTTGTAGCGTTCGGTATCGGACTTTCTGAGGTAGTCGAGCAGGCCGCGACGCTTGCTCACCATCATAAGCAGACCGCGCCGGGAGGCATGGTCTTTCTTATGCGTCTTGAAATGCTCCGTCAATTCACCAATACGCTCACTCAGGATCGCGATCTGGACCTCAGGGGAACCAGTGTCGGTATCGTGAGTGCGATACTGGTCAATCAGGGCGGATTTTTTCTCTCGTGCTAGCACTGAATCGGATGCACTCCTACTTTTTATCGTGTCTTGTTACGCTAATGAGAATAACACGGCAGCAGAAGTAGCGCCAAACTGGAGGGCCAGTTTATCCATTTGTGGCGCTTGGATTTTGGCGCTCGCAGGTAGTCAATTTTTGCGGGCGGATCAGGCTTCCTCCGGGGCCAGAAAAAAACACCCGGCAAGGTTGAGGAACATCTCATATAATGCCGGATTGCGTTGAAGCTCTGGGATCAACTTTCGGTTGCTCTGGCTGGCGCAGGTTCGGCGGTTAGCATCGTCAGGCAGGCGGCCTGATTCGGCAAATTTTCTTTTCGAAGGAGCCCTGCATGTCCATTAAAGCGTCAGACTTCATCTGGCATAACGGACACCTGATTCCGTGGGACGACGCCAAACTGCATGTGATGTCACACGTCATCAATTATGGCTCCGCCGTATTCGAGGGCATCCGCTGCTACCTGACAGAAAAAGGCCCCGCGATCTTCCGACTAGACGATCACATGCGCCGGCTGCTGGATTCCTGCAAGATCTACCGCATTGACGTTGATTACTCACTCGACGAGCTCTGCCAGGGCGCGGTTGATGTGGTCTCGGCGAACAAAATAGCTCCGTGTTACGTGCGTCCGATCATCCTGCGGGGCTATGGTCAGGTGGGAGTGAATCCGTTCAACTCGCCGACCGATGTCTATGTATGCAACTACGAGTGGGGCAAGTATTTGGGTGATGCGAATGATGAGGATGGTGTCGAGGTTTGCGTCTCATCATGGACGAGAATCGCGCCGAACACTATGCCGGCCATCGCCAAGTCGGGCGCGAACTACATGAACTCGCAGCTCATCAAGATGGAAGCCATCGTCAATGGATACAGCGAAGGCATAGCGCTCGACGTGAACGGCTACGTCAGCGAAGGATCCGGCGAGAACATTTTCATCGTTCACAAGAACCGAGTCTATACGCCGCCTATCGGCAACAGCGTATTGCCGGGCATCACGCGCAACTCCGTGCTGCACCTCGCCAAAGATCTGGGGATTGATACCGTGGAACAGGTAATTCCGCGTGAGATGTTATACATTGCCGACGAAGTCTTCTTCAGCGGCACCGCAGCCGAAATCACTCCCATACGATCGGTCGATAAGATCACTGTAGGCAAGGGCATTGCCGGACCGATCACCAAGTTGCTTCGCAAAGAGTTTTACAACATTGTCAACGGCAAAACCGAAGACCGCCATGGTTGGTTGACTCCGGTTTCAGTGAAGCAGGCGGTCACGGTGTAGCTCTTAAGTCTGAGTATTTCGATTCCTGAAGGGAGTGGGCTGAAGCCGCTCCCTTTCGTTTTTAGGAAAGCTTATGAACGTCTACATCTCGTTCCTGCGCGGAGTGAATGTGGGCGGGCACAACAAGATTAAGATGGATGCCCTGCGCGATCTCTATCGCAAGCTGGGTTTTCATGATCCCCGGACGTATGTGCAGAGCGGCAACGTGGTCTTCGGGGCGAAGGAGAAAGACCTCAAAGCGAAGGTTCTCGAAGACGCGATTGAGAAGGCATTCGGGTTTCGTCCTGGAGTTATTCTGCGAACTGCGGCGGAACTGAGGCGGACCGTAGACCGAAACCCATTTGCCAATCGTGATGGCGTCAATCCCTCGCTCCTGCTGGTGTCTTTTCTAGCGGATGCTCCCGGAGAGAAAGCGCTGGCTGCGTTGCGAGCGGCGCCAATCGGCCCGGAGGAACTACATGCCTGCGGCCGGGAAATCTTCATCTATTTCCCCGACGGGATGGGACGGTCGAAGTTCCCCTGGGCGTCGATGGACAAGCTACTGAAGACCACCGCAACCGGTCGGAATTTGCGCACCGTCACTACACTGCTCAACATGGCGGAAGAGATGGAAGTGAGCCCTCAATAGCGGCTCGTGGCCATTGAGGTCTGCCTAATTACTCGGCCTTGCTCGCCGTCAACTGTTTAAGCTCCTGCGGCGACATGTTCAGCAAATTCCGGAGCACCGCAACCTCGGCGGTAATGCCCGTTTCGATTGCGGGCTTTGCGTCGGGGGCGAATAGGGGCGAGTGGTTCGACGGAAGAGTCTCACCCGAGGCTTTGGCCTGCGCATACTTTTCAGGATTCGCTCCGCCAAGCGAGAAATAGAATCCCGGCACACCTTGCTCGACGAAGTACGAGAAGTCCTCTGACGTCATCGACGGCGGCTCCTGCTCGACATTGTCTTTCCCCAGCGCCTTCACCAGCACCGCTGTCATGCTCTTCGCCAACGCCGGGTCATTATAGATCGCATCAGTGGCTTCATCATGCACGAGGAGCGGAAGCTTCTGAACGCCCGCTGCTTCGGCTTCGCCTTTCACCATGCGATCGATCGATGCCAGCACGTGCTTTCGCACAGTGGGATCGTAGGTGCGAACCGTCAGCCCGAGCTTGGCTTCGTCGGGGATGATATTGTTTTTCAGCCCGGCCTGGAAATATCCCACCGTCACTACTACCGGCTCGCCAGGCTTAACTTCGCGTGATGGAATGGTCTGGAGCGCCAGCACAATCTTCGCTCCCAGCACGATCGGATCGATAGAGTTGTGAGGCTGCGAGCCATGAGCGCCCTTTCCGAAGATGGTCAGCTTGATGGAGTCGGCGTTGGATGAAATGTTGCCAGCGGTATAGCCGACCTTGCCCGCAGGCAGGCCGTTGCCGACGTGCAGAGCGACCGCTACATCAGGCTTGGGAAACTTTGTCATCAACCCGTCTGCGATCATTGCCTTCGCGCCTGAAATGGTTTCTTCTGCCGGCTGTCCAATGATGATTAGTGTGCCGTGCCACGTCGATTTGGTTTGCGCCATGACTTCGGCTGTGCCGATGATCGAAGCCATGTGTACATCGTGACCGCAAGCGTGCATCACCGGAACTTCCTTGCCGCTGTCGTCCTTCGCCAAGACCTTGCTGGCGTAGGGCAGGCCCGTCTTCTCCGGAACAGGAAGCGCATCGAGTTCGGTGCGCAGCATCACCGTCGGCCCGGCGCCATTCTTCATCACCGCCACAATGCCTGTGCCGCCGACGTTCTCGGTTACGTCATAGCCCAGACTGCGCAGGCGCGAGGCCAGCTTCGCCGCGGTCTGCGTCTCATGCGATGACAGTTCAGGATGCTCATGAAGGTCAACGTAGAGCTTGTAGGACTCGGCAGAAGCCGCCTGCACTTCTTTGGAAGGTGCGGGAGCTTGCGCGAACAATGAACCGGTCAGGAGCAGCGTAAGAGCCAAACCTAGAGACTTGAGCATGGGTGTCAGGGATGATAAGCAACTGCGCTGCGACCTGCAACTCGACACATTCGTAAGACTGTCGTGGAACGCGGGGGAAGCGGCCTCAATCCGGGCTATAATTCCTGCCCATTGCAAGTCTCTTGGGGAGGATTCCGGTGAGCACACCAGGCGTTCAGCTGCAAAGGGGGCACTCTGACACAGAAGCGCCGCAGCTCCAGTGGAGCCTTGCGACGCGCATTGCATTCCGTTTCTGCTTGGTCTACTTCGGCCTGCTCTGTGTACTGACCCAGGTTTTCACCAGCCTGATTCCCCTGCCGAACGTCGAGATCCCTGATCCTTCAACCTTGTGGCCGATTCGTCAGGTTGTTTTTTGGACCGCGGCTCATGTATTCCGCGTGTCGCAGCAATTGGTGTACAAGGACAGCGGAAGCGGCGACAAAACTTACGACTGGGTCTTGCAGTTCTGCATGTTGATGGTTGCGTTGCTGGCTACTGTGATCTGGTCCGTTCTTGATCGCAAGCGCGAAGACTACGCTACAGCTTACAAGTGGTTTCGACTGTTCATTCGTTTTTGTCTTGCGGGACAGATGCTGACATATGGCTGGGCGAAGGCTGTTCCTTTGCAGATGCCGTTTCCGCGGCTCTACACCTTGATGGAGCCCTTCGGAAACATGTCACCTATGGGAGTGCTCTGGGCATCGATCGGAGCGTCACCAGCGTATGAGGTCTTCGCCGGATGCGCCGAGATGTTGGGTGGAATTCTTCTCATCCTTCCACGGACTACGATGCTGGGCGCGCTGATCTGCCTCGCCGACATGACCCAGGTGTTCATGCTCGAACATGACCTACGACGTGCCGGTGAAACTCTTTTCTTTCCACCTAATTCTGCTGTCGCTATTTTTGCTCGCGCCCGATGTTAAGCGCCTGCTCGACCTGTTCTTCTTCAATCGCCCGGTACAGCCATCCACGCAGTTTCCGCTGTTTGCGACACCTCGCGCCAACCGCATCGCAGTATCCACGCAGATTTTGTTTGGGGTCGTGCTGATCGGGCATATGCCTACGGGAGTTGGTCCGCGTGGCATCAGTATGGAGGCGGAAGCCCCAAGTCAGCGCTATACGGTATCTGGAATGTCGAAGAGCTCACCATCGACGGACAGCCTCGCCCGGCTCTAATGACCGATCAGGAACGCTGGCGGCGCGCGATTTTCGATGTGCCTAGCCGGGCGGCCTTCCAGAAAATGGACGAGTCGTTGGTTCGGTATGGCGCTACCATCGACACCAAAGACAATACCCTGAAGCTCACCAAGAACGACGACAAGGATTGGAAAGCAGACTTCACCTACACTCGCCCTGCGCCTGACCGCCTGGTGCTCAACGGCGAAATCGATGGACACAAAGAAAGAATGGAACTGCAACTCGTCGATCGCGCGAAGCTCCTGCTGGTGAGTAGAGGGTTTCATTGGATACAGGAGTATCCGTTTAATCGGTAGTAGAGACGAGACCCAAAAAGGCCATCTCACGACCTCTGTCGTCCCTACGGGACTGGAGCGTTGTCCCCCACCTCACCCAGCGCTGAAGCGCTGGGCTATCATCTGCTGCGCCTACAGCGCGGGCTCTCATGCTATGCACTCCACGCCGCCAACCGAGAACGGATTCGATACAACGTCTAAAATCTCAATGCTCGGAGAATCAGGCACGAAACTGCTCTAACCCTGCTCCGAATACAACGCCCAGGCACTCGCCAGATCCTGGACGACGTGGCCGAGCGATTTGTAGACGGTGATCTCGTTATCCGAGCGGCGGCCCGCAACGGCACCCGCCAGCACCTGACCGATCTCGGCGACGATGTGGTCATCGGTGATTAGCCCCGCCGCTTTTGCGCGAAGAAACTCAGCGCCCTGCTGAAGTACACCCTCGCGGCTGTCGACGAAGAAGCGCGAGCGCACAACGAGATCGTTGTCGACCTCTGCCGGACCTGCATAGCCCGAGCCGACTACGTTCACGTGCGTACCTGGTCTCACCCATTCACCTTTGAGGATTGGCTCCGACGCGGCGGTAACGGTACAGACGAGGTTCGCGTCGGCCACAGCTTCTCGCACGGTTGCTGCCACGCTCATCGGACAGCTCAGGTCAGATTGCATCCTGTCGACGAAGGTGTGCGCCCGCTCAGGTGCACGTCCCCAGACTGTTATCGACTCGAGCGGCCGAACCTTGCTGATGGCGCGGGCGTGGGTCGCAGCTTGTTCACCATAGCCGAGTATTGCCAGCCGCCGAGCATCCTTGCGCGCCAGAGCGTCCGTCGCAACGGCACTCGCGGCGGCCGTGCGGATAGCTGTGATCTCGCCGGCATGAGCAGCGCAGACGGGAGCACCATTCTCAGGATCAAACAGAATGACCAGTCCCTGATGAGACTGTATTCCGCGAGCAAAATTGTCAGGGAAGACGCTGATGAGCTTCGCGCCAAACACGGCGCGTTCGCCCATGGCACCCGGCATGATGCCGAACATGCGGCCTTCAGCCAGGGGAATGACCGACCGCAGCAGCTGTTTGGTTTCGCCGCGCGAGAAAGCGATCATCGCATCCCGCACGATAGGGATGCACTTATCGTACGTAAGTCGCCGAGCGACTTCTTCGCGGTCGATGAATCGCATGTGACGGGAAGCTTAAATCACGAACTCCCCGTCACGCGAATACTTGGGTTCTAGGTGACGGCTTTGAAGACGGTCACACCCAGAATGAGCGTGAGTACTACGCCAATGCAAAAGATCGCGAATAGGATCTTTGCAATGGCTGCAAAGCCAGCTGCCATTCCGCCAAATCCGAGCACTCCGAAGACAATCGCAAGAACAGCGCAAATCAGTGTCCATTTCAGCATGCTTGAATGGATGGCAAATGTCGGAAAAGCGTTGCAGAGCAGAGCTAAATTCGCATGGTCTTGAGGTGCGAGCTGACGATGAGCGGCGCCTCGGTCGCCTTCTGCACGTCTTCGGGAGTCAGGCCGGGCGCGATCTCCTCCAGCACCAGCCCGGTCTGGGTCACGCGGATATAGGCCATTTCGGTGACGATGGTGTCGACCACGCGCAGGCCGGTGATCGGCAGCGTGCAGCGCCTCAGGATTTTGGGAGCGCCGTCGCGGGTGGTGTGCTCCATGGCGACGATGACGCGCTTGGCGCTGGCGACCAGGTCCATGGCGCCGCCCATGCCTTTGACCATCTTGCCGGGGATCATCCAGTTGGCAAGATTGCCTTCTTCGTCCACCTCCATCGCGCCCAGGACGCTGAGGTCGATGTGGCCGCCGCGAATCATGGCGAACGATTCGGCGCTGGAGAAGTATGCGGTGCCTGGAAGTTCGGTGACGGTTTCTTTGCCGGCATTGATGAGGTCGGATCTTCCTCGCCGGCGAGCGGATAGGGGCCGACGCCCAGCATGCCGTTTTCGCTCTGCAGAACGACTTCCATGCCCGGGGGCACGCAGTTGGCGACCAGCGTCGGCATGCCGATGCCGAGGTTGACGTAGAAGCCGTCGCGCAATTCGTGCGCGACGCGCCGGACGATGCGGTCGCGTTTTTCGGTGTCTTTCTGCTTGCGGCGATCGCCTGAGTCATTGCCATAGTCCTTGATACTGCACGAAATCAGTTCACCACAGAGGCACTGAGAACACGCTGCCGATATTTCGTCTCCGTGACCTCTGTGCCTCCGTGGTGAATCGCTTCCTATGCCTTTCGCACCGTTCGGCGCTCGATGCGCTTCTCGTAATTCGTCGCCCTGGAAGATGCGCTGCACGTAAATGCTGGGCGTGTGAATCTGGTCGGGATCGAGTTCGCCCGGCTCGACCAGATGCTCGACCTCGGCAATGGTGATCTTCGCGGCGGTCGCCATCATGGGATTGAAGTTGCGCGCCGTCTTGCGATAGACCAGATTGCCCCACCGGTCGCCCTTCCAGGCTTTGATCAGCGCGAAGTCGGCCGTCAGCGCGCGCTCCAGCACATAGGGGCGGCCGTCGAACTCGCGCGTCTCTTTGCCTTCGGCGACCACCGTGCCGAAGCCCGCGGGCGTGTAGAAGCCGGGAATGCCCGCGCCGCCGGCGCGAATGCGCTCGGCCAGCGTGCCTTGCGGAATCAGTTCGAGATCGATGCGGCCGGTGAGCACCATTTCTTCCAGCAGCTTGTTTTCGCCGACATAGCTGCCCTTGTGCGATTTGATCTGCCGGCATCGAGCATCAGGCCCAGGCCGAACTCATCGACGCCGACGTTGTTGCTGATGGTGTTCAGATTCTTGACGCCCTTCCGCACCAGGGCCGCGATCAGGTTCTCGGGGATGCCGCACAGGCCGAAGCCGCCGACCATGATGGTGGCGCCGTCGTGAATGTCGTGCACCGCTTCGTCGGCATTGGCTACAACTTTGTTCAGTGGCATGGGGTTTGGTCCGACGGGCGATTGTAATAGCGGACAAGCAAGTGCAAAGGTTCGGGTGGCAGCACCGCTTCAGCGGTGCAGTGAGGACATTCGGCAAGAAAGCATCTTCAGGCGTCAAGGTGATCACCTCAACGGGCTGAAGCACTTCAGAGCAATCGGCTCAGAAAGGCTGCACGCTGAAGCGCTGCGTCCACCCTGAAGCGCGAGTATTCCCTAGTCGTAATACTCCAGCCCAGGTGCGTGATCATCTCTTCGCCCATCAGGTGGCGCAGGGTGTTCTTCAGCTTCATCGACTGAATGAACAGATCGTGCTCCGGATACAGTCCCGGCGCGTCATCGGCGACTTGAAGTAGAAGCTCAGCCACTCCTGGATGCCGATGCCGCGCAATGCCGGCGAACGCTTCGCCAGGTCGAGAAACAGCACCAGATCGAGCACAATCGGCGCCGCCAGAATCGAATCGCGGCAGAGGAAATCGACCTTGATCTGCATCGGATAGCCCAGCCATCCGAAGATGTCGATGTTGTCCCAGCCTTCTTTGTTGTCGCCGCGTGGCGGATAGTAGTTGATCCGCACCTTGTGGCAGATGTTGCCGTACAGTTCGGGGTACAGCTCCGGCTGCAGGATGTGCTCCAGCACCGACAGCTTCGATTCTTCCTTGGTCTTGAACGAGCCCGGATCTTCCAGCACTTCGCCGTCGCGATTGCCCAGAATGTTGGTCGAGAACCAGCCGTTCAGCCCGATCATGCGCGCCTTGAATCCCGGCGCGAGAATGGTCTTGATCAGCGTCTGCCCGGTCTTGTAGTCCTTGCCGCAGATCGGCGCTTCGTTCTGCTTGCGAAAGCTGATGCATCGCCGGAATATCGACCGTCAGGTTCGGCGCGCCATTGGCGAACGGCACGCCTTCCTTCATCGCCGCATAGGCGTAGATCATCGAAGGCGCGATGTTCTCGTCGTTGGCCTGCAGCGCCTTCTCGAACGACTCGACGGTCTGGTGCACCGCGCTCGGCTCGATGAAGATCTCGGTCGAGCCGCACCAGATCATCACCAGCCGGTCGGCGCCGCTCGTCTTCTTGAAGTCGCGAATGTCCTGGCGCACCTGCTCGGCCAGGTCCATCTTGTTCTTGCCCTTCTTCACGTTCGGGCCGTCGAGCTTCTTCACGTAGTTCTTGTCGAAGACCGCCTTGCGCGGCTTGATCGACGACAGGAAGGGCTTCACCTGCTCGAGCAGCGAGCGGTCGAGCACGCCGGCTTTGCCGGCGGCCGAATACATGTCGTCTTCGAAGATGTCCCAGCCGGTAAAGACCAGGTCGTTGAGCTGCGCCAGGGGAACAAAGTCGTTGATCTTAGGCGAGCGGCCTTCGGTGCGCTTGCCCAGGCGGATGGTGCCCATCTGGGTCAGCGAACCGATGGGGCTGGAGATTCCTTTGCGAACGGCTTCCACGCCGGCGACAAAGGTGGTCGCGACGGCGCCCATGCCGGGAATCATGATGCCCAGCTTGCCCTTGGCGGGAGCGATTTCCGTCTTGCCGGATTTATTATTGCTCTGCGATGAATCTTGTCGGCATTCCTATCAGTCCGTTCTGTAAAGTGATGTACAAACTTATAATCTTCTCGTATCGAACCGCACAGCGCAAACATAGCCACGCGAATGGAAGCTGAGGCGCATTGTGCCGCAACATGCGGGATTTGACCGGATAAGCCATGGCAGAACGCAAGAGTCGCAGTTATCACCGGAAGCTCCAGCGGAATCGGACTGCTGACGGCCATTGAATTCGCCGCCAATGGCTATCACGTGGTCGCCACCATGCGCGACTTGGCGCGCAGCGGCACGCTGGAAGAGGCGGCACAGAAAGCCGGGGTACGCGGATCGGCTGGACATCCGGCAGCTGGACGTCACCGAGTTCGAACCCTTGCCGGCGAGTAGTCGATGAGATCGTTCGCGACCACGGCCGCATCGACGTGCTGGTCAACAATGCCGGGTATCGTCTGTCGCAGGATTCGTCGAAGACTTGTCGCTCGAGAGATCCGCAATCAGTTTGAGACAAACTTCTTCGGCGCAGTCGCCATGACGAAGGCGGTGCTGCCGATGATGCGCCGTCAGCGAGTCCGGGCACATCATCCAGGTCAGCTCGGTGGGACGGGCTGGTCGCTTATCCAATGCTGGCGCCTACAGCGCGTCGAAGTTCGCGCTGGAGGCGATCAGCGAGGCCGCTGCGCATCGAGACGCACTCACTGGGCATTCGCGTGGCTGCTGGTCGAGCCGGGCTCGTACGACACCGACATCTGGACGCGCAACGTGGTCGTCGCCAAGGGCGCGACTGGATGAGAATTCGCCCAACAAGGAGCGCAGCCGCCGTTTCACCGAGTTCGTGAAGAGCCGGGCCTCAAGCGCGCGGCGACGCGCGTGATGTCGCGCGGCTCATCCTGCGGATTGCAAACGATCCCAACCCGAAGCTGCGTTACATGATCGGCAGAGATACTGCTGTTCAAGTCTGGACGCGGCGGCTCATCCCCTGGCGTATCTACGAGCGGTTGATCGCGAAGGGGACGAAGATCGACTAGCTGTCTTTGCGATAGAGCAGATCGCGCATTGCGCGCCGCCGCTCGGCGTTCATATCGGAATCGCCAGCATCCAGGCTTTTCGCGCCGGTGGACTCTTCCTCTTCAGGTTCGCTGCAACTGGGACAGCGATTCGCGAACCCCGGCTTGCCGGGCTTCAGCTCGAACTCCTCATGGCAAATAACGCAAGTCTTGAAGGGAAAGGGCATATTGCACCTGGCAGTTGGCACTTAGCAAGACACTCGATAGCTATTGCGCAGCAACCAAGTGCCAAATGCTAAATGCGACATCTTAGATGTCGAGATTCTTCACGTCCAGCGCGTTCTCTTCGATGAACTTGCGGCGCGATTCCACATCTTCGCCCATCAGCGTGGTGAAGATGGTTTCGGTTTCGGTCAGGTCCTCGAGTTTGACCGAGAGCAGCGTCCGGCGCTCGGGATCCATCGTAGTCTCCCAGAGTTGAGTCGAACTCATTTCGCCCAGGCCCTTGTAGCGCTGCACCGTGTATTCCTTGCGTCCTTCATTGAGCACGTAGTCGAATAGCTCGCGCGCACTGGCTTTTCGACCGTTTCTCCGCTTGACTTCTTCTTTGAGGCCTTCGGCGCCACTTGCTCGACCTTTTCCTGGTCGGCGCGTTCGGCATCGCTGAGCTCTTCATCGCCGGTTTTCGCAGCTTCTTTCTTGACTGTCTCAATGAAGTACGGCGGCTGCATGTACTCGGCGATCTGCTTGTACTTCGACATCATCTGCCGGTACTCGGGAGTCGATGCCAGCTCCCAGTTGATGACGTGCTCCGCGCCCTGAGAGTTGACGAAGCGACCTCCCACAGGTTGTGCTCTTCTTCGAAGCGCTTCACACCGATTTGATGTTGCGCTCCTTGGCGATCGCTTTGAGGGCCTTCTCTAAGTCGAGAATCTTCTTCGGAGGTGTCTTGCTGTCGCCTTCAAAATCCACGCGCTTCACCAAATCGGCTCGGGGCAGAACCTCGGTGATGCGCTCGTCGCGAATACGCTTGTCGACCTTGTCGAAGAAGCTGATGTAGTCGTTTAGCGTGGTCATGAACTTGGTCAGCGGAGCGCCCTCCAGCGTGGCGGCGCCTTCGCCGTAGCGAACCACGATGCCGTCGGCAGCGCGCTTGACCATCACCTTCACGAATTCGGCGTCGTTCTTGATGTACTGCTCAAACTTGCCTTTCTTGATGCGATAGAGCGGCGGCTGCGCAATGTAAACGTTGCCGCGCTTGATGAGTTCCTGCATGTGGCGGAAGAAGAACGTCAGCAGCAGCGTGCGGATGTGCGAGCCGTCGACGTCGGCGTCGGTCATCAGGATGATCTTGCTGTAGCGCAGCTTGGAGACATCGAAGTCTTCTTTGCCGATGCCGGTGCCCAGCGCCGTGATCATGGCGCGAATTTCTTCATGGCCCAGCATCTTGTCGTAGCGCGCCTTCTCGACGTTGAGAATTTTTCCCTTCAGCGGGAGAATCGCCTGGAAGCGGCGGTCGCGACCCTGCTTGGCGGTTCCGCCGGCGCTCTCACCCTCGACCAGGTAAACCTCGCAGCGCTCCGGATTGCGCTCCGAGCAGTCGGCCAGTTTGCCCGGCAGGCCTGCGCCATCGAGCGCGCCTTTGCGGCGGGTAAGATCGCGCGCCTTGCGCGCGGCTTCGCGAGCGCGGGCAGCTTCAATCGCCTTGTTGATGATCTTCTTGGCGACCGTCGGGTTCATCTCGAAAAACGCGCCCAGGCGCTCGTTAACGAAAGCCTGAACCGTTCCCGCGATGTCGGAGTTCAGCTTGCCCTTGGTCTGCCCTTCAAACTGCGGCTGCGACAGCTTCACGCTGACGACTGCGACCAGTCCTTCGCGAACATCGTCGCCGGTAAGGTTTTCCTTCAGGTCCTTGAACAGTCCAAGCGCCTGTCCGGCAGCGTTGACGGTACGGGTCAGCGACGTGCGAAAGCCTGAGAGATGGGAGCCGCCGTCGACGGTGTTGATGTTGTTGGCGAAACTGAAAACTGTTTCCGAGTAGCCGTCGTTGTACTGCAGCGCGATTTCCATGGCTACCTCGTCGCGGTCGGCTTCCATGTAAATCGGCTTGTCGTGCAGCACGCTCTTGCCGCGGTTCAGGTGCTTAATGAACTCCGCGATGCCGCCGTTGTACTTAAACTCCGCGTGCTTAGGCTCGCCGCTCTTCGAGTCGGTGGTACGCTCGTCCGTCAGCGTGATGAGCAGGCCCTTGTTCAGGAAGGCGAGCTCGCGCAAGCGCTGCGCCAGCGTGTCGTAGTTGTACTCGGTGACGGTAAAGATCTCTTTGTCAGGGACGAAGTGGACCTTGGTGCCGCGCTTCTTGGTGGCGCCGGTTTTCTTCAACTTGGTCGTCGGCACACCCGCGGAATAACTCTGTTCCCACACTGAACCATCGCGCCAGATTTCCAGGTCGAGCTGATGACTTAGCGCGTTGACGCACGACACACCCACGCCGTGCAAACCGCCAGAAACTTTGTAGGTGGAGCTGTCGAACTTGCCTCCCGCGTGCAGCACGGTCATCACGACCTGCGCCGCGGGAACGCGCTCGCCATCCATGTCCATCTCGTCGACTGGAATGCCGCGGCCGTTATCTACAACTGTGATCGAGTCGTCGATATGAATGGTCGCGTCGATGCGATCGGCAAAACCGGCCAGCGCTTCGTCGACTGAGTTGTCGACTACCTCGTAGACGAGATGGTGCAAGCCCATGTCGCCGGTGGAACCGATGTACATCGCTGGGCGTTTGCGTACAGCTTCCATGCCGCCGAGCACTTTGATCGAGTCAGCGGTGTACTCGCCTTCAGCGTGACCGTTGCCGTTCTTTCCGTTCTTCTGCGGCTTTTGATCTGTGGTTTCGGGGGTGTTGTCTTCGTTGGGGGCTGCGGCTGCAGCTTGAGAATCTCTCGACGCCATCCTGCTCCATTTCGCCGCTTGCGAGCTTACTTTTCGCAAGCGAATATCACACTGGGACTGCCGGAAGGCGCGAGCCCTCTCATTAGCGCTCAAGTGCTAGCTTTTTCAATAACTTAGAAGCGCAACGATCCAACTTGATTGTATCACATTTCAGGTTGTTGAAGCATGCGCTGGGACATGAAGCAACGATAGCGTTATCAACAACTTACGCGGACTCTCCTGTAGCGAGAATGATAGCGGTGGAAAACGTCGGTCAAATTGCGTCAGAATGATCGAAATTCGGGAATCAAGTCTGGTTTAGTGCGGCCTGCAACGCAGCGAGTAAGTCCCGATGGGTGAATCTATAGCCGGCAGCTTCTAGCTTCATCGGGATCACCCGCGCGGAATCCAGCAGCAGGGCTTGCCCCATCTCGCCCAGCAGTGTTCGCACAGCGAAGGCCGGAAGCGGAAAGATCGTCGGCCGGTGCAGCACATGTCCGAGAGCACGAACAAATTCTGCTACGCGCGCCGGATTGGGGGCGACTACGTTCACCGGTCCGCTGATCCTGTCGTGGTGCAGGACAAACGCGAACGCTCCAACAACATCTTCGAGTGTCACCCAACTCCAATATTGCTGGCCATCTGCCGATGCGGCCCCCCAGCCCGAGCCGGAAGGGAAGCAGCAACGGCTGCAGTGCTCCGCCATTCTTCGCCAGCACCACTCCGATTCGCATATGCATGACGCGCAGACCAGCGTCGCGCGCCGGATTGGCGGCAGCTTCCCATTCGACGCACACCTCGGCCAGGAAGCCTTTTCCCGGTGCGCTGTTCTCTGTGAGCACTTCGTCCCCGCGGTTGCCGTAATAGCCGATCGCCGAAGCTGCAATGAACACTCTGGGACTTCCGCATTGCCGAAACGAATCTGCGGCTGCGGTGGCGAGGGTTTGCGTACCTTGCACGCGGCTTCGCGCACTTCCTGCTTGAATTTGTCTGTCCAGCGGCCGGCAATGTTCTTTCCCGCCAGATGCACGACCGCATCGAACTCGAAAAGTTTCTGTGGATCGAGCGGCTGCCCCGGGGTCCATTGCACCTCGCCGGCTCGCGGTGAGTGGCGAACCAGCGCCGCAGTCTCGTCGCCGCACTCCGCCAGTCGCCTGCGAAGGACGCAACCGATAAGCCCAGAAGCTCCGCTGATCAACACTCGCATTGCATCACGCTCACTCGGTCTTGCAGGCTCGGCTGTTAAAAATCGGCCCAAATCACGGAGTCTCAGCTGCCGTATAATCGGTCATGGCGACTTTGCGCCAACACATCGCGACCAATGTTCTGACGGTAACCCGCTTTCGCGATCTACTGCGCAAGGTCCGCTCCTACCGTCCCAACGACGATCTCGCCCTAGTCAAGAAAGCCTACGAATTTTCTCTGGAGCATCACACGGCCAGACCCGCGACTCCGGCGAGCCTTACCTGGTGCATCCGCTGGAAGTCGCCACCATCCTGGCCGAGATGCGGCTCGACACCACTGCCATCGCCGCCGGCCTGCTGCACGACGCCGTCGAAGACACCACGGTCACCATCGACGAGATCAAGACCGAGTTCGGCGAGCAGGTCGCACACATCGTCGAGGGCGTCACCAAGATCAGCAAGATCGAATTCGCCTCGTCGCGAAGAGGCGCAGGCCGAGAACGTGCGCAAGATGGTGCTGGCCATGATGGACGACATTCGCGTCGTGCTCATCAAGCTGGCCGACCGTCTGCACAACATGCGCACTTTGCAACATTTGTCGCCGGAGCGGCAGCAGAAGATCGCCCGCGAGACGCAGGAAATCTACGCTCCCATCGCGCACCGCCTGGGCATGGGCAAGATTCGCGGCGAGCTCGAAGACCTCGCCTTCCAGTACGTCGATCCCATCTCCTACAACCAGGTGAAGGAAGCCATCGAGTCGCGCCGCAAAGAGGGCGAGGCGTTTCTTGCCGAGGTGCAGGAGATCATCGAGGGGAAGCTGAAGGAAGCCAGAATCCAGGCCCGCGTGGAAGCGCGCATCAAGCGCATCTACAGCATCTGGCAGAAGCTGCAGCGGCAGCACATCTCGGTCGACCAGATCTACGACATGCTGGCGCTGCGCATCATCACGCAGTCGGAGAACGATTGCTACGCCGTGCTGGGCATCATTCACAACCAGTGGCGGCCGGTGCCGGGACGCATCAAGGACTTCATCGCCATGCCGCGCCAGAACTTCTACAAGTCGCTGCATACCACGGTCATCTCGGAGAACGGCCATGCCTTCGAAGTGCAGATCCGCACCGAGGAGATGCACAAGATGGCCGAGGAAGGCATTGCCGCGCACTGGAAGTACAAGGACGGCCCGGTCTCGGCGCGCGATGAGCAGCGCCTGGCGTGGCTGCGGCAGGTGGTCGAGTGGCAGCGCGACATCAAGAACTCCGACGAATTCGTCGCGACGCTGAAGATCGATCTCTTCCCGGAAGAGGTTTACACCTTCACCCCGAAGGGCAAGATCGTCATTCTGCCGCGCGAAGCCACGCCGATCGATTTCGCCTACACCATTCACACCGAGGTCGGGACACAACTGCGTCGGCGCCAAGGTGAACGGCCGCATCGTTCCGCTGCGCTACAAGCTGCGCTCGGGCGACATCGTCGAAATCCTCACCCAGGCCGGCGCATCATCCCAGCCGCGACTGGCTGGGATTTGTCAAGTCCTCGCGCGCCCGGCAGAAGATCAAGCACTGGCTGAACATTCATCAGCGCGAGCGCGCCATCGAAATCGGCCGCAAGCTGATCGAAAAAGAAGCGCGCAAGTATCGCATTGCGATGAAGGAGATCAGCGACGAGCGAACTGACGCGGGTCGCCAGCGAAAATGGTCTTGGCCGCCCGGACGACCTGCTGGCGGCGATCGGCTACGGCAAATTTTCCGCACGCAGCATCCTGGCCCGACTTGTTCCCGCCAGCAGACACGAACGCTCCAGACGAATCCAGCTGAAACCGAAACCGCCGGGCGGCTTTACCAGCGTGGTGCGGCGCGTCTTCGGCGGCGACGTATCACCGCTCAAGGTGAAGGGTCACGACGACCTGCTGGTGTATCGGGCGCGATGTTGTAATCCGATTCGCGGCGAAGAAATCATCGGCTACGTGACCCGCGGCAAGGGCGTGGCGGTGCATTCCAAGTCGTGCCCCAACGTCGAGAATCTGATGTACGAACCGGAGCGGCGCATCGCCGTGGAGTGGGGATCAGAAGGCAAGATCAGTGCCAAAACGCCGTGGTTAACAGGGTACCCCGCCAAGCTGGTGGTGCTCTGCGACAACCGTCCTGGCATGCTGAAGCAGATCACCGCCGTCATCAGCGACGCCAACACCAACATCCGCAACATCGGGGCCAAGACCGCAAGAGACCCACGCCACGGTCGACATCATCGTGGATATCGCCGACGTCAAGCACCTGGAGCGCATCATCTCCGGCGTGCGGAAGATCCCCGGCGTGCGCGAAGTGCAGCGAGTGCAGAAGCTCTAACAGGCGCAGACGCTACTCGCTCTCGCTAGCAGCTCCCAATTGTTAGCCTCAGGCTCAAGAGCCCACAGATTCAAGTCAGCCGCGCCTTCCAACTCTTAGCTGTTGGTAGGAGGGGCGAACCTCGCCCCCCGAGCCTTACTGCCTGTCGAATCTGGCAGGCACGTCTATTGCACATTCAGGGTGAAGGTGGTGGTTTGGGCTCCCGTCGAGGTCGATCCGGCCACGGTCACAATCGTCTGTCCCTTAGGTGTGGCAGTGTTTGCGTTACTGCCGCTGCCGCCGCACGCTACTAGCCACAAGCAGCCAGCAAGGCACAGCAAGAACAACGACCAGGTTGCTATGAACTTTGCACCGCGGCGATTGGCTTTTGCCCGGCGTTGCCTGAGCTGAACCAGCCCCAACAATCCTACCGAGAACACGGCCATCAGATTTGTCGGCGAACCGCTGTGGGGACGCAAGACCGGCCATGTCAACAAGGCCTTCGTGGTACCTGTCGTGATCGTCACCGTGCTGGTTACCGGCTTGTTGCTGCCGTCGGGCGTAACTGCGGGCGGGTCGAAGGTGCACGCGGCATAAAGCGGAAGGTTTGAGCACACGAATGTGACCTGCTGATTGAATCCGCCTCCGGGCGACACTGTGACGGTCGCCGTGCCACTGGATCCCTGATTGACATTAACGACCGCTGGATTGATGGAAATAATGAATGTCTGACTGCCACCGCTAGAGATGGTTTCGGTCAAAGGCGCGGAGGTAGATCCAAGAAAATTAGAGTCTCCGCCATATTGCGCCGTGATGGTGTGAGTGCCGATGGTCAAAGAAGCTGTACTAAATGTGGCAACACCGTTGGATAGCGTCCCGGTTCCGAGCGTCATACTGCCATCCAGGAATGTTACCGTGCCAGTAGGCGGACTTCCCACGCCTCCTTGCACACTCGCGGTAAAGGTAACCGTATCGCCGAAATTGGCATTCGTCGCCGAACTGGAGAGGGTGGTTGTTGTGGGTGTCAGCTGGCCCTCAGGGACGATCATGAGACTGACTGCGGGCGACACTGATGGAGCAAAATTGGCGTCGCCTCCGTAAACCGCAGTCATGCTGTATGTGCCTACGGTATTGAAGGTAGTAGAAAAAGTTGCGGTGTTGAACGCTGCATCGTCGATGGGTGCAGTCCCTATCTGGACTCCATCTTGATAGAAGGTGACGGTTCCAGTGATCTTGGTGCCGAGCCCCGTACCGCCAGCCACACGGGCGGTTAAGGTGACCGTCGACCCGACTTGGGCAGGGTTGGGGTTGATCTTCAGCAATGTCGTGGTGGGCTGTCCGCCGCCCATCTGCTGAACGATCAGGATCACCGGGTCAGAGGTCTCCGGCAAATAATTCGCGTCCCCGCTGTACATCGCAGTGATGGTATGGTTGCCAACTTCTAACGAGGAGGAACTGAAAGTGGCGGTAGCGGTTCCGTCCAGCGTTGCCATGCCCAACTGGGTCGAACCATCCAAAAAAGTCATGGTTCCCGTCGCCACCGCCCCTGTACCGCTTAATGCAACAATTTTGGCGGTAAAAGTTATGGTTTCGCCAACCACTGCGGGATTCGGAGTTATGGTGAGCGATACCTTGCTCGGGATTGGATCCGGCGGCTGGGTCGTTTCGGCTACAGCCACGAAGGGAGTGCTGATGGCAATCAAAAAGGAAAAGGCAACGATCGCGACAAAGCGCAGGGTCAGGGCCGGGGCTGGACAGCGGAACAGCATACAACTCCTTCCAGGAAACGAGCTGAGATCGGGTTCGCCTTTGGCGCAGATGCGACGTACGGAGTAGCGCAATCTGGTACGGCTGAAGACGAGTTGCTGAGTAATAAGGAATATAGCGCCAATCGGGTCCAAATGGCTGTTTTTTTTCAGATTCGGGCCATTTAACCGATTCCGCACCGGATCCCCGTCGAGAGTTCGGGCTCAGCAGCGGTGACCTGTTCCGGCGCCTCGGCCCCTCAATAACTCGAGGGTTTGGGTTACGCCCGAAACCCTCGCTTGACCTACCTCACATCGCCGTGTGACGAGCCTCACGGCGGAACCGGGCTAGTAATCCTAACCTGAGTTTGGACTCATGGGGCCTGCAGCCTGGGCCCAATTCATGGAGGTAATATGCGTAAGCAGTGGTTCGTCGTGATGATGACGATCGCTCTCATTTTCTGCACAGCAGCTCTGGTTCAGGCCACGGACAATTCTCTCGGCGTTGCGAACAAACAGACCATAGTTTTTAGCAGCCCGACCCTTGTGGGCGGCACGTTGCTGCCCGCCGGCGAGTATCAGGTGCTTCACCAGATGGACGGCACCGTGCACATCATGGTGTTTAAGGGCATCGCTGGCACCAAAGGCGAAGCGAAAGCGAAGTGCAACCTTGTACCACTGGCCGGAAAGGCCAGCAAAACGGAACAGCGCTATACCGAAAACGCCAAGAACGAGCATGTCTTACAGGAGATGACGTTCAGGGGCGACTCGGCAAAGCACGTCCTCGAGCCGTAGAGAATAATACCGGTCAGGGACGGCTCTCAATGCCGTCCTTTTTTGTTGGGGATGCGATCACGATGCCGATCCGGCGCCGGCCTAGAACGTGCTGGTGCTCAGCGAATCGTCTCCAGCATGGCAAGGCGGAGCAGATGTTTCCAGTCCGGAAGCATTATGCCGAAATCCTGCTTCATCTTGGCATTGCATAGACGCGAGTTCGCCGGTCGCAAGGCTGGAGTTTTAAACTCAGCGCTGGTGATAGGAAGCACCCGTTTGGCGAGTAGAGGACCGCTGAATTCGCCGGAATCCGCGGGCCATGCGAGCAGTTCTTCGTAGACTTCCAATATAGTCTGGGCGAATCCGGCCCACGATGTGGATCCAGCAGCGCTGAGATGGTAAATACCGCTTGGCGGCCATGATTGCGAACCGTGGGCGCCGCTCGTCTTTGCAGCGTTCGATAGCGCTACGACTGCGGCTGAAGCTTCGGCGATCGACCTGGCCCAACTGGGGGCTCCGTACTGATCATCCACCATACGCAGTTCGTGTTTTTCCCTCGCCAGCCGCAGCACCCGGCGTAGGAAGTTCTGCCCACGAGTGTCGTACACCCATGACGTACGCAGAATGACATAAGCACAGCCGCTGTCGACAATGGCCCGCTCGCCTAAGTGCTTGGTCCTGCCGTACACATTGAGCGGACCCGTCGCGTCTTCCTCTGTGTACGGCTCAGCCTTGGTGCCGTCGAAGACGTAGTCGGTTGAGTAATGAATCATCAGGCCCGCAGTCCGCGCCAACTCCTGCGCGAGGCGACCAGGGGCAAGTGCATTCACGGTGCGGGCAAGCTCAGGTTCACTTTCCGCTTTGTCAACCGCGGTATATGCCGCGGCGTTCAGAACGACCTCCGGTTGAATGTCGCGAACGGCACGCGCCGCCTGATCGGGATCTGACAAGTCGAGTTCGGCGCGAGACGGCGCGATCACCTCTCCCAAGGGAGCAAGCGTGCGTAGCAACTGCCATCCGATCTGTCCCGTAGCCCCGGTGATGAGCAGCTTCACAGTTGGTACCCCGGCAGCATGTCATGCGGCACGTCAGCCAGCCGGGCATACTGCTGGTCCTTGCCTGAAAGAATTGGCTCTGGCGTATCCCATTCAATCCCTATGGCAGGATCGTTCCACAGAACGCCACGATCATCACCAGGGTCGTAGTAGTCGCTGCACTTGTAAAGGAAGTCGGCAGTCTCAGAGCGCACCACGTATCCGTGAGCGAAGCCTCGGGGAACGTAGATTTGGAGTTTGTTCTCCTCCGATAAGGTCACTCCGAACCATCGTCCGAACGTAGGTGAGCCTAGCCGCACATCGACCGCGACATCGAAGACCTCTCCTGCGACGACCCGGCACAGCTTGGCCTGGGGATGCTGCAGCTGATAATGCAACCCGCGCAGCACGCCTCGTGCGGAGCGCGCATGGTTGTCCTGCACAAACTTGTCGTTAATGCCCGCCTCATGGAGAGCCTCAGCGCGATAGGTTTCCATGAAGAAGCCGCGAGGATCTTCATGAACTTTGGGCTTGAGAACGACTACTCCGGAAAGCGAGCTCTGAATGATGTCCACTCGGGTCTCGTGTGAATTTCGTGACGCGATAACGTTGGCTCAAGTAAGCGACGATTATAATGCGACTTCTTCAATGCCTCGCTGCTCGGCCATCATCGTGACCTACAACTCCGCCGAGACTATTACCCAGTGCCTGCAAGCTTTGGCAGGCGAGAATTGCGAAATTGTAGTCGTCGATAACGCCTCACAGGACAAAACAGTTGCGCTGGTGCAGTCGTTTCAGCTCGAACACCCGGTAGAGCTACTGCGGATTTCGCGCAACTTAGGTTTTGCGGCTGGCGTGAATCACGGGATCAAAGCTGCGAACGGCGATGTGCTTCTCGTGTTGAATCCAGATGCCATCGCAGAGCCAGGTGCCATATCAGCGCTGATGGAGTGCATGCCTTCATATTCCGCCGCGGCGGCGGGGGGTGCGTTACTTGGCGCTTCCGGCGAGCCGGAACGCGGGTTCGCTTTTCGGCGCCTGCCGACGCTGAGCAGCTTGCTTTGCGAAGTTCTGCTGATAAACCAGCTTTGGCCGTCGAACCCTGTAAACCGTCGATATCGATGCCTAGATGCCGATTACTCGAAGGTGCAGCAGGTCGAGCAGCCCGCCGGCGCATGCCTTGGGATCACGCGCACGGCGTGGGAGTCAATCGGCGGAATGGATACACAATTCTTTCCGGTGTGGTTTGAGGATGTCGATCTCTGCAAAAGACTGATCGATTCGGGCGCGAAGATCATGTACTGCCCAGCGTCGCGATTTCATCATTCGGGCGCACACAGCGTCGGCAAGTTGAGCTTCGCGCAGAAACAGACCTTCTGGCACGGGAATATGCTGCGTTACGCGCATAAACATTTCTCACCCTGGAAGGTGCTGGTGTTGCGAGTGGGCATTGTGAAAGGGATGCTGTTGCGATCGCTGGCTGTTGTACTAGCCTCCGGCCCGAGTCAGGCCGATTCGCCCACGGCACTCAAAGCATATCGGGAAGTGATCAAGTTGGTATTTAGCCCACCGGCCTGACGTGAGCTTAGGGCGTAGCGCTTTTATGAATCTCAACCGTGCTCCACGTCTTGTCGGCGGCGTGGCAAATGTTTTCCATCGGACAATCAGCACATTTCGGTTTGCGGGCGATGCACAACGCCCGCCCATGATGAATAATCTGGTGGGAGAAGTCGATCCAGCGTGAACGCGGGATGACCTTCATCAGGTCCTGCTCGATCTTCTGCGGCTCGGCGTTCTTCGTCAGCTCCAGCCGGCGCGAAATCCGATGCACGTGAGTGTCAACAACCACGCCGTCAGCAATCTTGTACCAGGTGCCGAGAACAACGTTTGCGGTCTTACGCGCCACGCCAGGGATGGTCAGCAGCTCGTCCATGTTGCGAGGAACGTCTCCGCCGAAGTCACTGACCACCTTGCGTGCGGCCCCGACCAGCGACTTGGACTTGTTTCGGAAGAAGCCAGTGGAACGAATGTCATCTTCGAGATCTTCGGGCCGAAGGGAGGCGAAGTGTTCGGGCGTCGGATATTTCTGAAACAGGATCGGCGTCACCATGTTCACGCGCACATCTGTGCATTGCGCAGAGAGAATGGTCGCAACCAGCAGTTCCCAGGCGCTGTTGTGATTTAGCGCGCAGGTGACGCTGGGGTAACGCTCATCAAGGCGCCCGAGGATTTCATTCACTCGCTGCGGGGCAATGGGGTTGTAGCCCTTGGGGGCCTTTCCATTCGCACGGGTAACAGCCTTGGGGGTGTTTACATGCTTGGCCGGTTTCTTCGCGGCTGGCTTACTACCCAGCTTCGTCGCTTGCAAGGGTTTCAATTTGCCGAGCTTCGAAGCGGGCCGAGAAACCCGGTCTTGTCGTCCGGCTTTCGAAGGTTGGCGTGGAATGTTGCCGCGCGGCATTCAGTCCCCTCTACTCTCAAAGCCAATTGCCAGTCGCTGATTGCGATTGGTTAATAGTGCGCGTTGATCAGCCGAATCGTCTCCAGCACCACATCCCCTGCGATTGCCAGCGATTTAGGACTCAGTTTGTCGATGGTGTCTTGTGGCGTGTGATGGTACGCGTTGTTATATCCATAGTCGAGATCGATGATGTCTACCGCGGGAATCCCCGCTTTCAGCATCGGCAGGTGATCGTCATCGATCGCGCCTTGCAACTGATAGAAATGCGACTGATAACCAAGATTGCTCGCGGCCTTGAACACCAACTCACTTAACCAAGGAGTCGATTTGGTTTCCTTCTGAATGTCGAGGTCGGCATCCCCGATCATGTCGACCAGCAGGAAAGCTTTGATCTGCTTCGCTGTCCCGTCCTGTTGCCACTTCTGCGCGAGATGCCGGGTTCCGTAAAGGCTGTCGGTCTCGCTCCATTTCGCGAAGGCTTCTTCGCCGTCCGTCCAGAGCAGCCAGACGCTGTAGCCGTCCGGCGGCTTGCTGCGGAAGTAGTCGGCAAGCGCAAGCAACAATGCAGTCGACGAGCCGCCGTCGTTGGCTCCGACATAGCTCTTAGGCAGCGGATAATTCGTGTCGTAGTGGCCCGCAACTACGATAATGCCGTCCTTCTTGCCCGGGAACTTCGCGATGATGTTGTTTATCTTGAAGCTACCGACGGGCGTCTGGGCAGTGAATGTGTCGTCCTCCACCTGGTCGCCCTTTAGCTTCGAATGGATCAGTTGTTCCAGCTTTGCGTGACCCGGGGATCCGACCGGGCGTGAGCCGATAGCCACGACTTCTTTCACGTATTGCATGACTTTGTTGCCGTCGATGCTGTTGGGCTCGCTCGCGGCGGGAACGTCATTGATGGCGGCAGCCTGCTGAAGACGTGGGTCGGGAGCGGCAGCCGGCTTCGCCTCTCCGGCACTTGCCGTCGCAGGAGTGGACTGCGGTTTGGAACAGCCGGCAGACACAAACAAAATGACAATGCAGAATAGAAGCACTGGACGCGCGGTCATGTGCAGATATTGTAATTCCATGCGCTGATTGTTGGCCGGGACGTGAGTTACAATTGCAAATCTCCTGCACGTTTCCGGGCATCCGATCTATGGCTTCAGCGACCATGGCGCCACTTACTGAAGACACACCGGCACAGCTTCCCAACCACAAGGTGAAGTACAAGAAGGCCTATCAGCGCGCCTGCAACGAGAAGGATGAGAAAGGGAAAATCTGCGCCGGACATCTGAAGCGCTGGTTCTACATCAGTGACAAGATTGAGCAGGCGTGTGGTGACGTGAAGGCGGCATATGGGCCACAAGCGGAGATCTATCGCTGTGAGCACTGCAAAACGCTGTACCTGCCTTCTCCGGAAGAGCCGAGCGGCAAAAACGTAGCCGGAATGGGACAAAAGTCGATATTTGGGATGACCGTGGTCCCGAAGGCTGCGCCGGGTGGGGACAAGAGCGAATCGTAACGAAGGCTGGGCATCAGATGGTCTGTATTCGTGGCTCGGTCCTGTTGAGTCAGCGTCTGTGGGGGCAACGACGATTCGCGTCAAGCCACGGGTTACTGGAAAAAACGATCGTTCTGGAAGGGGCAAATTGTCTGACGTTTCTGAGCTGATTTACGACTGGAACACGGTCTACGCCCGCTCGATGATGCCGGCGGGCACGTGCCCTGCTCAATGACGAATCGCTGCGCGACGGGCTGCAGTCGCCCTCGGTGCGCGACCTTCCATCGAAGAGAAGATCGAGATTCTCCACCTGATGGAGCAGGTCGGCATCAACATGCTCGACATCGGTCTGCCGGGCGCCGGGCCGCGAGCAGTTGCGCATTGCGAAGCCCTGGCTCGCGAGATCGGCCGCGCCAAGCTGAAGATCAAGCCGAACTGCGCCGCCCGCACCCATCGAGAACGACATCCGCCCGATCGCCGAAATCGTGCAGCGCACCGGCGTGCCGATCGAGGCGGCGACCTTCATCGGCTCCAGCCCCATCCGCCGCTACACCGAAGACTGGACCGACGACTTCCTGCTGCGCACCACCGAGAACGCCGTGAAGTATGCCGTCTCGCTCGGCCTCGACGTGATGTACGTCACCGAGGACACCACGCGCTGCGATCCTGAAACCATCCAGCGCATGTACACGCACCGCCATCAACTGCGGCGCCAAGGCAATCGTCATCTGCGACACTGTGGGACATGCGACGCCGATGGGCGTGGTCGCGCTGATGCATTTCGTGATGAACGAAGTGGTGAAGCCCTCGGGCGAGACATTCGCGTCGAGTGGCACGGTCACTGCGACCGCGGACTTGGCGGTGGCGAACTCCATTGCCGCGCTGGTTGCCGGAGCCGAAGTCGTGCATGGCACGGCCTGCGGCATCGGCGAGCGCGTGGGCAACACGCAGATGGACCAGATGCTGGTGAACCTGAAGCTCATGGGCATTGAGCCTTGGAAGAGCCAGGACCTGACCAAGCTGAAGGAATATTGCGAAGCCGTGTCGAAGGCGACCGGCGTTCCGATTCCGAAGAACTATCCCGTGGTCGGCGACGACGCCTTCCGCACCGGCACCGGCGTTCACGCCGCGGCCGTCATCAAGGCGTATCGCAAGAACGATATCGATGCTGGCCAACAGCATCTACTCCGGCGTGCCCTCGCATTATCTTCGGCATGGAGCAGGTCATCGAGATCGGGCCGATGAGCGGCAAGTCGAACGTGCAGTTCTGGCTGGAGCGTCACGGATACGAGACGACCGACGAACTGGTCGACCGCATCTTCCAGCGGGCCAAGCAGTCGGACCGAATGCTGACGGACGCCGAAATCCTGGAGGTCTGCCAGGCCGTCTCGGATCTGCCATCGGAGATGGCGTCGTAGGCGCCCGCCGTCGAACAAGAGCGCGTCGGCTCCAAACGCGGATTTGGAACGCCCGACGGCTATCTGCTACTCTGCCCAATTGCATTTCTGACGAGGAAATTCACGCATGTCTATGGTTACCTCTCTCCAGCGCACGGTTGCGCTGTCGCTCTGTTTTGCGATCGCACTGCCGTCGGTTGCCGCCGAGAAGAAGACCCCTGAAGCCACTCAGCCCTCCTACGAATTGCCGCAGCCGCAACGCGAGAATCTCGATCTCAACATGTATCAGCTCATTCGCCAGGAAGGATCGCGATCACTCGCACGTGATGGAGTACGCCTCGGCGCTGGCGGACGGCATCGGACCGCGCCTCACCGGCTCGCCCAATCTGAAGCGCGCAAACGAGTGGACGCGCGATCAGCTAACAGCGATGGGCTGCGTAAATGCGCATCTGGAAGACTGGGGCGAGTTCGGCATGGGTTGGCAGCAGCTCAATACCTGGGTGCGCATGACTTCGCCGGATACGGCGGTGCTCATCGCGCAGGCCGCTCCGTGGTCTCCGGCGACCAACGGCCCGATTACCGCGCCGGTGGCGGTGGCCGAGATCAAGGAAGAGAAGGACATCGATCAGTATCGCGGCAAGCTCGGCGGCAAGATCGTGTTTCTCGGCGCGCCGTGGGACGTGAAGCCGGTCGACAAGCCTCTGTACAGGACTCTCGACGAAGTCCGATCTGAAGAAAATCGAGGAGTATCCGCTAAAGCCGCCCAGCCAGGACTGGCGCAAGGACTACATGAAGCGGCTGGAGCTGCGCAACAAGATCAACAGCCTCATGGCCGAAGAGAAGGCACTCGCCGTGGTTGTGCCCAGCCGCGAAATGCGCGACAACGGCGCTACCGGCGGCACCTTCACCGACGACGGCGGCGCTGACTTGACCTCGTTTGCCTATCAGCACGACCACATGAATTCCGTTCCTGTCGCGTCCATGGCCATTGAGAATTACGGCCGCGTATATCGGCTGGTCAAGGCTCGCGTGCCGGTCACGGTCGAGATGAACATCGACACCAAGTTCACCGGCGATCACGAGCACGGCTTCGACACCATCGCGGAGATTCCCGGCACCGATCCCAAGCTGAAAGACGAGCTGGTGATGGTGGGCGGCCACCTCGACTCCTGGGCATCGGCTACCGGCGCGACCGACAATGGCGCC
Organism: uncultured Acidobacteriaceae bacterium; assembly: GCA_963758835.1. GTDB lineage: Bacteria > Acidobacteriota > Terriglobia > Terriglobales > Acidobacteriaceae > CAVVDY01. The sequence continues at coordinate 48,918 of CAVWWZ010000024.1, forward strand.
GGCACAATCGTCGCCATGGAAGTGATGCGAATCCTCAATACGCTGGGGGTGAAGCCGCGCCGCACCATTCGCGTCGGCTTGTGGACAGGCGAAGAGCAGGGCGAGTTCGGCTCGGCGGGTTACGTCAAGCAGCACTTCGGCTACGTGCCGCTGTCGACCGCATCCTGACCAGATGAAGCTGCCGGAGTGGCTGCGCAAGCCGGCAGGTCCGGTGGAGCTAAAGCCCGATCAGCAGAAGATCTCCGGCATACTTCAACGTCGATAACGGCAGCGGCCGCATTCGCGGCGTCTACCTCGAGCAGAACGCCGCGGTCGCGCCCATCTTCGAGCAGTGGATTGCGCCGCTGAAAGACCTCGGCGTCACCACCATCACCATGCGCCACACCGGCGGCACCGATCACGAGAACTTCGACGCGGTCGGCATTCCCGGATTCCAGTTCATACAGGACCCGCTGGATTACGGATCACGCACCCACCACACCAACATGGATACCTACGAGCGGCTGCAGCCGGAAGACCTGGCGCAGGCGGCGACGGTCGAGGCGATCTTCGTGTACAACGCTGCCATGCGCGACCAGATGCTGCCGCGCAAGCCGCTGCCGCATCCGGAGCGCGAGGAGCAGAGCACCTCTCCGCTGAAGAACGTGATGCCGGGTGCCGAAGCCGAGGAGAAAGACGTAAAAGAGAAGCTGGAGAAGGAGGAGCAGCAGAAATCGCAGCCTCAGCCGAATCAGCCTCCACAATCGCCGGCGATGCCGAGCGCACAGCCACCTGCTCCGCAGCAGACGCCACCGCAACCGACTTCCCCGCAGTAACGGGATCAGCTGCGGCGAACGGTTTGTGACCTCGGCGGCAACGCGCCAAGCAGTTCGCGAACCGTCTTCTTCAACACTGGGTGCTGCACATCGGGAGCAATCTCGGCCAGAGGCTGCAATACAAAACGCCGCTGATGCATAGCAGGATGCGGGAGTGTGAGCCGTGGCGTCTGCAGCGTGGCTTTCCCAAACAACAAAATGTCGATGTCAATGGTGCGCGGTCCCTTAGGCTGCGTGCGCTGGCGGCCCATCTCCCGCTCGATGGCCATAATCTCAACCAGGAAGTCCTCGGCTTTCAGTTCTGTTTGCAGGGCGACCGCGCAGTTCAGGAACCAGGGCTGTTCGGTGAAGTCGAGCGGTTCGGTCTCGTAAAAGGATGAGACTGCCAGCAGCTTGCCGAAGCTCAGCAGTTTTCCAATCGCGTTTCGGAGATTAGCGCGGCGGTCGCCGAGGTTGGAACCCAGGGAGAGATATGCGATCTTCTTCACTCACTCAGATTAGCGCGGAAGTTACTTCGGAGCAGAGCGGCCGACCAGCAGCCTAGTCGGCGACAGCCAGGTGCTCTTCGGGAAACTGAGTGGCCGAGCGTTCGTCGAGAGTGACTTCCTCCCAGTACGTCGGGTCCCGCAGTACACGAGACACCACCGCTGTGTGCATGGCGTGTCCCGCTCGGTCGGCCTTCACGTAGCCGAACACGCGCTTTCCGAAGAGGGCCAGGTCGCCGATGAGATCAAGCACTTTGTGGCGTACGAACTCATCCGCAAAGCGCAATGGCCCATTATCGATGCTGTCTCGCGTCAGCACGAGGCAGTTCTCCCGCGAGGCGCCCCGGATGAGTCCCATGTTGAGCATGGCTTGCTGCTGTTCGAGGAAGCCGAAAGTTCGCGCAGCAGCGATCTGCTCAACATAGCTGCCGTTGGAAAGCTCTACCTTGAAGGACTCTTGCCCAATGAGAGGATGCGGGAAGTTGATGGAGTAGCTGACGGTGTAATTGTCGGCTGGGTAGATGCCGATGGTTTTGTCGCCCTCGCGCATCTCGTAAGGCCGAAGGATCTTCAGATAGACCCGCTTGCGTCTTTGCTGTCTCAGTCCGGCCGCGCTGATCATGTCGATGAAAGGCTGGGCACTGCCGTCGAGGATGGGCAGCTCAAGGTTGTCGAGCTCGACGAATGCGTTATCGAGCCCCACGCCGACAAAGGCTGAAAGCAGGTGCTCGGTGGTGGAGATAAGCACGCCTTGCTTCATCAAGCTGGTCGCGTAGCTTACCTTGGCTACGTTCCGGCTGACGGCTTCCACCTCGAAGTTGTCGAGGTCAGTCCGCCGAAACACGATTCCTGTACCGGCTGGAGCTGGGAGGATTCGCAGATTGGCGTGCGCTCCGCTGTGCAGCCCGACTCCGCTACACTCGACCGGCAT
>CAVWWZ010000025.1:0-387500 GCA_963758835.1 uncultured Acidobacteriaceae bacterium
ACAAGCGTTGCCGCCGGCAGACTATCGACAATGCGGTCAACATGCGCGACATTCATCGCTTACATCGCCGATTCGATTTTGCTGTCCGACAACTTCGAATCGACCGCGCAACGTATCGCCGCGCGAGCTCTCCATGCCAGCGGCCGTAAGGTGGCCGTGGCGGGAGCCGGCCCTGCGGGACTGACTGCCGCGTTTTACCTGGCGCTGCTGGGTCATGACGTCACGGTGTTCGATCCCATGCCCGAGCCTGGGGGCATGCTGCGCTTCGCCTTGCCGGAATACCGCTTGCCTAAGTCTGTGCTGCACCGTGAGATCGAACTCATCGAGCGGCTGGGCGTGAAGTTTGTGCTCAACACGCGCGTCGGCTCCGACATTTCGCTCAATGAGCTGGATGAGCGTTACGACGCGGTTTTTCTCGCCATCGGGACCTGGAAAGAGTCATGGCTTTACCTGCCGGGAACCGATCTGAAGGGCGTATATCCCGCGCTCTCGCTGTTGCAGATGATCTTGCAAGAGGAGAGCGTGCCGCTTGGCAAGAAGGTTGTGGTGATCGGAGGCGGCAACGCGGCCATCGACTCCGCGCGCACCGCACTCCGCATGGGAGCCGAGGTGACCGTGGTGTATCGCCGCGAGCGCAAGGACATGCCGGCGATCGAAGAAGAAACTGCCGCCGCGGAGGAAGAGGGAGCGCGTTTCCTGTTCCTGGCGGCTCCCCATCGCGTCATCGGTGACGCCAAGGGAAACGTCCGTGCCCTGGAGGTGGTGAAGACGTCGCTTGGCGAATACGACACCTCCGGCCGCCGCAAGCCGATTCTGACTGACGAGGTGCGGCGCATCGAGTGCGACTCCGTGATTCTGGCCGTAGGCGAATCCGTGGACCTCGATTTCGCTAAGGCATCCGGATTGCGCATAAAAGAGCATGGCACCATTGAAGTCAATCACTACTCCCTTGAGACCAGCCGGCCTCGTTTCTATGCCGGCGGCGACCTGGTCACGGGAGCTTCGAACGTTTCTGATGCCATGGCATACGGGAAGCAGGCGGCGAGGGCCATCGATAAGCAGTTGATGGACGCCGATCGCTGGGAAGAATTGTTTCCTTCCATACGCTACGACCAGACCGTACCTAAGGAAGTCAGCGAGAGCCGCAAAAACGTGCCGCCGCACCTGCCGCCGCCAAAGCGCTCAAATAACTTTGAAGAAGTGGTTTCAGGGCTGAGCGCGGAACAAACCATGGACGAAGTCTGCCGCTGCCTGCGTTGTGATGTGAAGGCGGCGCCGTCGCGCTAGATAGGAGGCGAGCTTTGCCGCCAAAAAAAATCTCGATCCGTATCGACGGAGAAATGGTCAATGCCTCAGAGGGCCAGACCATCCTCGAAGCCGCACAAGCCGGCGGCAAGAGCATTCCGACCCTTTGCTACCTGAAGGGGCTGAAGGCGGTCGGGGCGTGCCGAGTTTGCATGGTCGAGCTCGCTGGGGTCGACCGTTTGTTTGCCGCGTGCACCACGCCGGTGCAGGACGGAATGTCAGTAATAACCAATTCGCCCCGGCTGTCGAAGTACCGCCGCATCACCATCGAACTATTACTGGTCGAGCGCAACCATATCTGTGCGGTGTGCGTTTCCAATGGGCACTGCGAGTTGCAGGACATGGCGTACGCACTCGGCATTACCAATGTGCGCTTCGCCTACAATTTCCCGCGGCTGCCGGTAGACCTGTCCCACCCTCGCTTCGCCCTCGACCACAACCGCTGCATCCTGTGTACCCGGTGCGTTCGGGTGTGTGCCGATATCGAAGGTGCCCACGTGTGGGACATATCGAATCGCGGGAGCAAAGCCCGCCTGGTATCCGAACTCAACTCCCCATGGGGCGGCGCTTCGAGCTGCACGAACTGCGGCAAGTGCGTACAGGCGTGCCCGACAGGAGCGCTTTCCGAGAAAGGCAAAGGCGTGCAGGAGATGGTGAAAGATTCAGCACTCATCACCTCGCTGGCGCATAGCAGAGGGGTGCAGGCATGAGAAGGCTGAAGCTCGCCACGATCTGGCTGGATGGCTGTTCCGGATGCCACATGTCCCTGCTGGACCTCGATACTGCGCTGATTCCTATGTCCCGCAAGGTCGAGTTGGTCTATGGCCCGCTGATGGACGCACATGAGTTTCCCGAGGAAGTGGACGTCACATTCATCGAGGGAGCCGTGAGCACCGATGAAGATGTGGAAAAGGTGCAGGAGATCCGGCAGAGCAGCAAGATTCTGGTTTCCCTGGGCGACTGCGCAGTCACCGGCAATGTTGCGGCCATGCGCAACACCATTCCGGTAAGAAAGCTACTGCAATCGGTCTACGTGGAAAACAGTGATCGGGACGGTGCAATTCCCAAGGACAATCTGCCGCAGCTTGATCCCTTGTGCCGGCCGGTGCAGGACTTCGTCAAAATCGATATCTCGGTTCCGGGCTGCCCTCCGCCGAGCAAGGTGATCGGCGAGCTGCTCGAAACGCTGCTAGACAATCGCAAGCCCGACGCGGCCATGAAGCTGAGATTTGGTTAGGAGCTGGCATGAAACGCATCACCATCGATCCGGTAACCCGCATTGAGGGACACGCCAAGATCACCCTCCAACTGGACGATAGCGGAGTCGTTGCCGACGCGCAGCTTCAGGTAACGCAGCTCCGCGGATTCGAGAAATTCGTCGAGGGCCGCCCGTTCTACGAGATGCCGGGAATCACCTCGCGTATTTGCGGCATTTGCCCGATCAGCCATCAGCTGGCATCGTCGAAGGCCTGCGACGCCATCATGGCGGTCCGCATACCGCCGGCGGCAAAGCTGCTGCGCGAGCTGATTCACTGCGCCCAGATCTTTCAGTCGCACGCTTTGAGCTTCTTCTATCTTTCGGCTCCCGACTTTCTGCTCGGCATGGACAGCGATCCAGCCGAGCGGAACGTCTTCGGGTTGATCGAGGCAAACCCTGACCTGGCCCGCTCCGGAATCGAGTTGCGAAGGTTCGGTTTGCAGGTGATCGAAGCGTTGGCAGAAGAGCGGGTACATGCTTCCTGGATCGTGCCGGGAGGAGTGAAGTCGCCGCTTACCGCTGCCGCGCGTGAACGTATTCTGGCCGGCATGCCGGGCGCTGCTGCGGGATTGGACAAGGCTCTCGAACTCTTCAAAGGCGTGCTCGACAACTTCGGCGAGGAAATCGCGAACTTCGATTCCGCTCCCACCATGTGTGCCGGTTTAGTTGACCGCCGCGGCAATCTGCAACTTTATGACGGGCTGCTTCGCTTTCGTGATGCCGATGGCCAGATCGTGCAGGACGGAATCGAACCCGAAGACTACGCCACCTACATCGGCGAGGCGACGCTGCGAAATTCCTACTTGAAGGCCCCCTACTACAAGCCGATCGACTACCCGCAGGGGCTGTATCGAGTTGGTCCGCTGGCGCGCCTCAACACGGCAGAGCAGCTCGGTACTCCGAAGGCCGATCTTGAGCTCAAAGAATTTCGCCAGCGCTTCGGCCGCATGGCGCACTCGGCATTCCTTTATCACTATGCCCGGCTGCTGGAGATGACCTATGCCTGGGAACGCATGCAGCAATTGCTGGACCTGCCCGCGATTCTCGACACTCACGTTCGCGCCGAAGCGGCGGTGAACGCGCTCGAAGGAATTGGCATCATCGAAGCTCCCCGCGGGCTGCTGGTTCACCATTACAAAGTCAGCGAGGAAGGCGCGATCGTCTGGGCCAACCTCATCGTTGCCACTGGACACAACACACTCGCCATGAACCGCGGCGTCATGCAGGTGGCGCAGCACTTCGTGCGTGGAGAGAAAATAGAAGAAGGGATGCTGAACCGGGTCGAGGCGCTGGTTCGGGCTTACGATCCCTGCCTGAGTTGCTCGACCCATGCCTTCGGGCAGCTCGCGTTGCAGGTGGAATTGCGCTCGCCCGAGGGAGTGCTCCTCGACGAGCTGCGGAGGACCTAATGCTCGACGTGCTCATCCTCGGATACGGCAACACCCTGCGTGGCGATGACGCCCTGGGTATTCACACAGCCCACGCTCTTCACGACTTCTATTGCACTGACGGCGGAGTACGGGTATTGGCTACATCGCAGCTCACCTTTGATTTGGCGGAAGACATCGCACAGGCGAAAACGGTTCTCTTTATCGATGCCGCTGAATCCGGATCTCCCGGCGAGATTTGCACGGAAGAGGTAATACCGGCGGACGAAAAGGTTCGATTCACCCACCATTGGACGCCAGGTACGTTATTGATGCTCTCCAAGCAACTCTACGGCAGAGCGCCTACAGCAATGACCCTCACCATGGCTGCCGCGTCGAGCGACATAGGCATGGGACTCTCTCCGGCGGTACAGAACAGATTGCCCGAGCTGCTGGAACGCGCCAAAGCTATCGTGTCGAACTGGCGACTCGCCCCCGGGGAGAGGACTATTCGCAATTCCAGTCTTGACGCTGAACTAGCGCAGCGCTGACTTACCCGGAAACGTGGCCTCAGCCAAGGAGGGCCGCGGCCACAATGCACATTGCTACACCGCGACTTCTTTCGGGCGTGCGAGATGGGACCGCGCGACACGCTCGTCCCCAGGATCGGTGACGCGCTGCATCAGTATCGCGGCGAGCGCCATAAAAACTCCCCCAGCAATCACCGCCGCCAGGCGATTGTTGTGCAGCAGATGGTTCATGACCCAGCCGAAAGCCAGACGAAGCAAGGATCTCCGGCAGCACGATGAAGAAGTTGAAGATCCCCATGTAAACGCCGGTCTTTTCCGGCGGCAGCGAGCCCGCCAGCACCGCATAGGGCATGGACAACGTGCTGGCCCAGGCAATGCCCACTCCGGCCATGGACAGCAGCAGCAAGGTTCTTGTCGTGGATGATGCGCAACCGAAAGCAGCCCCAGCGCGCCGCACAGCAGGCACAGGCTGTGCGTGTACTTGCGGCCAACGTCTTGGCGATCCAGGGTAGGAAGAAGGAGAAACCGAAGCACACCGCCGAGTACATGCCGAAGCAGATGCCCGCCCACTCCACGCCGCGAGTGTAGAGCGGCGAAGTCTGGTCGGCGGCGCCGAAGACATTGCGCGCCACCGCGACCGGGAAGTAGAGCCACATGCAGAACAGTCCCAGCCAGGTGAGCAGCTGCACCGGGGCCAGCTGCCGCATGGTCAGTCGGCATTTCGCGGATGGCGGCGAAGATTTCTCGCGCGCTGTCAAGCGATGCCGCGTGTCACTCGGCCTTGCGCTTTCGAAACGCCTCGATGTTCTGTCGGCGGATATTCCTGCGTGGTGAGGATGGTCCAGAGCACTGCGCCGAAGAACGCCGCCGCGCCGATGTAGAACGACAGCCGCACCGTCGCACGGGATGGCGTGGCCGGCAACATCGGCTGTTCAGATGAAACACAGTTGGTCAGCAGCCAGGGCAGTGCCGACGCGACCACCGCGCCCAGTCCGATGAACAGGCTCTGCATGGCGAAGCCCCGAGTGCGCTGCTCTTCGGGCAGCAGATCGGCGACGAACGCGCGGAACGGCTCCATGCTGATGTTGATGGAGGCGTCGAGGATCCAGAGCAGCCCCGCCGCCATCCACAGGGCCGAGCATCGCGGCATGAGGATCAGCGCCAGCGAACTGAGAATCGCGCCGGCCAGGAAGTACGGGCGCCGGCGTCCCAGGCGCGTCCAGGTGTGGTCGCTGGCGTGGCCGATGATGGGCTGCACGATCAGCCCGGTCAGCGGCGCGGCCAGCCACAGGATCGGAATCTGGTCGGCGCGCGCGCCCAGGTATTCGTAGATGGCGCTCATGTTGGCCATCTGCAGCCCCCAGCCAAACTGGATGCCGAGGAAGCCGAAGCTCATGTTCCAGATCTGCCAAAACGTTTTTGGAGGCTTCTGCATATGGCCCGCTGCTGAAGGTCCCCAACCCGAATTCTGCGGATTGGTCCCGGTTGAAGCTAGTCCCCGGCGTGCAGGATTGTCAACCGCCCGCACGCAAGGTTATTTCAGGCCATCGCTTTCGATTGCTCTCAAAGATAGCGTCAAGCCAGTGTGGTTAGCATGGCGAGTTAAGTCTGTGGAGTTAGGTTCTCAACTGCCTTGTTGGGACTAGAACCAGCGGGCGCTTTTGGTTTATCGTGAACGCACGGCTATTAATTCTGTATCGAGCGGCACGCCGCGCGCGATCTTCACGCGCACCAGCGCTTCGAACGGCTTCATTGCGGTCGTCGATCCCGGTATTTCATGCATGAGCTTTTGTACCGAATCGGGGCGGCAAACAAATTCGACAGATCCCTGAGTTCCGAAGGTTGTGGTGCCAGCCAGAATCATCATGAATCGCCCCGGACTTACGCCTGGAAGCATGGCGATGACCCCGTAGTCTTCGGTCAATGACGTACTCGATGGGCTTGCTAAATAACTGGCGGACTCGCCCGTTTTCGGATGCCGGTTGACTAAGGCCAAGTCGCCCTTGCGTGCTCCCGAAGCGACCCGCTCAAAGACGAATTCCTGCGTCCCCCGTATGTCGTGCAGCGAGAGGTTTTCGGACGGGGAACCGACAAAAATCAGATTAGTATTGTTCGACATCGTCCAACGAAAAAAGGCTGCCACGCTTCACCCGCAGCTTGCGGCCGAGCGAGTTGAACACTTCATCCAGGGCGTGAACCGCAAGCACTTCGCCAACGCCGGTGTAGTGGTCATAGACGCGGGTCGTGGCGTCCTTGCGCGAGTTCAAGTACCGCATGCCGGTCTCAGGTCTTCCAACGAATGCCGCGTTGCTGAAGATGACCCATGGCTCCTCCTGCTCTGAGGTGAAAGGCCTCCAAAATTCGGCTAGGGGGCCGTCGATCACAGGCCCCGCAGCTGTACTCGCGCCAGCCACCGCACCCCGTTTGTGCGACCACAGTAAGCCCGCAAGCACGATGACGGAGACGATTAAGCACGCCGCAAAGATGCGGACTGCCCGTCGCCGGCGCACCGAAACCGGCTCAATCTCATCCCCGGGAGTCTCGCTAGGCGGCGACACCGCCTCTTGCGTAGACGGTACCTGCTTTGCCTCAAAGACGAGATGATAGCTGCCCTTCGGAATCCTTACGACGATAGGATCGTTCGCGCCCTCGCTGGCGTAGTACTCAGCTAGCTTCAGGCGCAGCCGTCCGGCCTGTACGCGAATAGTCGAATCTGACTGAGGATCAAAATTCGCCTGCCGGCCATACACCTCAGTCGCGATCTGATACTCCTTCAGCGGCGCGTCGGGGTGTTCCAGAGATTGCCTAGCCACGTATTCCAGCAGCTTGCAGAGGGACTCTGAGCCGCGCAGGCTATGACTTTTTGTAAGGCGCTCTATTTGTTGGAAGAGCTGAGCGGAATCGTCGGCGAGCGGTCGAGTCACAACCATTTAACAGCGATGTAACAGCGTTGGATTTGATTGCAAACACAGCATTTTACCTCGGTAACCTTATAAAACCTAATGAAACGCAACTCCTTACCATAATTGTGCTAAAAGTGCAGCACTTACTTTCTTTTGCCTGAGGGAACCGAGCGTTACCGGGGACTTTCGAGGCCGCGATTTCCAAAAGAGACCATGTTGCCAGACATGTTCCTAAAAACCGTAGACAGCATACGGGCGCCCGCCGCGTATGACGGGACCTCTGTGCGAAACCGAGTACGCGGGGTGCAAGAGGTCCGGAGGCCAGCGATTTTCCGGCTATGCCTGCAATCCGGTCTTGCCATCTCGAAATTCTATCGTTCCACTACACCACAAAACGAAAGGTGGATATCGCAATGAAGGGGTTGAAGGTGTCTCGCCTGTTGGCAATGCTCGTTCTGCTGAGCGCGTCTGTTTTCGTGCTGGCGCAGTCGGACAACGGCAACATACAGGGAACCATTACCGACAGCACGGGGGCTGTCGTTTCCGGAGCAACAATCGACGTCACCAGCCACGCAACAGGGCAGACAGTTAATGCGATCAGCGGCGGTGCGGGTGATTACGCTGTAAACGCATTGAAGCCGGGGCAGTATCAGGTGCAGGTTAAGGCCCCGAATTTTGCCAGCGTCACACAGAATGTAACACTGCAAATCGGCCAGACATTGCCCTTGAATTTTGCCCTCAAAACGGGTGCGGTCACGGAAAACGTGGTGGTGACCACCGAGGCGCCACTGGTGGCAACGCAAACTTCGGACCTGGGCGACGTCATTACCGGGCCGCCAGGTTGTGGACCTGCCGCTGAATTCTCGCAACTTCACGCAGTTGGCCACCTTGGTTCCGGGCGTGACCCGCGGTACCAATACCAACGGCGATGCCACGGGCGCAAGCGGCAATGCCGAAACTTATCGTTACAACAACAGCGGCGGCGCTGCTCTGGTGGTCAACGGACTTCGTCCGCAGGCAAACAACTTTCTGCTCGACGGCTTCGACAACAACGAATCGCTGGTCAACACTATCGTCTTCTTCTGCGCTCCTGACGCCATTCAGGAGTTCCGCGTCGAAACCAACGTGGCCCCGGCCGAGTTCGGACGTGCCGGCGGTGGCATCGTCAACACCGCGAATCAAGTCCGGCACCAACCAGTTTCATGGCACACTGTGGGAGTTCTTCCGCAACAGCGCGCTCGATGCTACACAGTGGGAGCCGACGCAGAACGCTAAGAAGTTTCCCTTCAAGCAGAACCAGTTTGGCGCTGCCGCAGGCGGCCCAATCATCAAGAACAAGCTGTTCATCTTTGGCGACTATCAGGGCTTCCGGTCATCGGCGCCGGCCAGCACCGACTACGCGACGGTTCCCACAGATCTGATGCGCAGCAGCGGTTTCACTGACTTCTCGGAGCTGCTGAGCCAGGGAATCAGATCAAGAATCCGCTTACCGGACAGCCTTTCCCCGGCAACATCATCACCATCCCGCTCAATCCTGCGGCGGTGGATTACCTGAACGCCTACCCGACGCCGAATTGCGATGCCAACTCGAATCCCAACTGCCACGCGATTGAGCAGAACTACACTACGACCCGCCAGCGCACGCAGACAATTAATGACTTCGACATCCGCGGCGACTGGAACATTGGAAAGAAGGATTCAGCCTTCTTCCGCTATAGCTACGGCAACGACAACCTCACGACCACATCGCGGCTTCCGGATCTGCCAGCCGGCTTCGGATCGGGCACCAATCCCACGAAGCCGTGGGCGGCGGTCATCGAGGAGACGCACATGTTTACTCCAAACCTGGTCAACGATTTTCGTGCCGGCTTTATCCATGCCGACTTCGGCTTACACGCCGCCGTTCCAGAACGAAGCGCTGTCCGCCAACTTCGGCATTGTCAATGCTAACGTTAACGCGCTTGGACAGCCGGATCCGCAACTGGGGGCGGCGCCCTGATCGGCGGCTTTAACAGCCAGCTGGAGTACACCGGTGACTACGGTCCGTATGAGGTGCCGCAGGACACCTGGCAGGATGCCGACAACCTGTCCTGGGTCAAGGGCAAGCACACCATGAAATTCGGCGCTAACATCATTCGCCGTCAGGTCAACTTCTTCCGTCCGCTGGCCGGCAAAGGCTTCTTCAACATGTGCGGCAACGGACAATCACCTAGCATCACCGGCTACGAAGTTACGGACCTTCTGATCGGCTTCGTTTGCAACTACCAGGTAGGACCGGTGTTGGGCGATTCTGAGACCCGTAACTGGGAAAAGGGCTTCTACGGACAGGACGACTGGCGCGTCACTCCGCGGCTGACCCTCAACCTGGGTCTTCGCTGGGACCTCCTCACCTGGCCAGTGGAGAAGTACAACCACCAGGCAAACTTCAACATCAACACCGGACAGATCCAGATCGCTGGCCAGGACGGCAATTCGCGGAGCTTCATTCCCGTCGACTACCACAACTTTGCTCCTCGCATCGGCTTCGCCTACGACCTGACCGGCGACGGCAAAACGAAGATCAGCGGCGGCTACGGCATCTTCTACTTCGTCGATCGCGGCGGCATCAGCAACCAGCTGGCGCAAAACCCGCCGTTCAGCGGACAGGTGAACTACAGTTACCTGAACGGCTACCGCATCACCTTCACCGGACAGGCGCCACTGGGAACGCAAGACGCCAATGGCAACTGTCTGACCAGTTGCAACCCGGTGGGCGCAACCATCCCGTTGCCGTCCAAGGGTCCGATCCAGGTGGATCTCAACAATCCGCAGAACGTTTCCATCTCCGTGGCGACACTGCCGACCAACACCACTCCGAATGTGCAGGAGTGGAACTTCAGTTCGAGCAGCAGATCGGCGACAACATGACGCTGAGCCTGGCTTATGTCGGCGACAAGGGCACGCACCTGATCACTTACTACAACTACAACCGCCAGCAGTACGGCGATCCGCAGTGCAGCAACAGCAACCCGACTGGCTGCAACTTCCCCGCCTTGGGTGCGATCAACACTCAGGCGACGATCGGCAACTCCACTTACAACTCCTTGCAGACAGTCTTAAACGCCGCTTCACGACAGTCTGCAGTTTCTGGTGAACTACACCTGGTCGCACGCAATCGACGATTCCCCGGGTGCCTTCGACACCTACAGCATCAACGGAGCATCGCCGGTGAACTATCGCGATTTGGCAGCTGAGCGGGCGAGCTTCGAACATCAATGTCGGACAACGGATCGTGCTGACCAGCATGTACGCTCTTCCTTTCGGACATGGACAGAAGTACGGCTCGGACTGGAACGGCGTCACCAATGCCGTCCTGGGAGGCTGGCAGCTCAACCTGATCTTCCCAGCCCAGAGCGGAACTCCTTTTGATGTGCTTTACAACGGAGGTACTCCCACAGTTCGTCCAGATCTTGTTGGCAATCCCTACGCCAACGTCCCGACCGATGGCAACTTCTACTTCAATCCAGCGGCATTTGCGGCCGTCCCCCTCAACAGCTCGGGAGTGACGACGCGCGCGGGAACCACGCACCGCAATTACCTTACCGGTCCTGCTTACAACGATGTGGACTTCTCCACATTCAAGGACTTCAAGTTCACGGAACGCTACACGCTTCAATTCCGTGCGGAGTTCTTCAACCTGCTCAACCATCCGAATTTCGTCAACCCGAACTTCAACTTCACCGATGGCAATTTCGGCAAGCTGCAGAGCACGCGTCTGGGCAACGAGCGCCAGATCCAGTTTGCGGCGAAGTTCTTCTTCTAATCAGTAACCTTGCATGAAATCGGGGTGGGATAGATTCCCACCCCATTCTTTCTGGTCTTATTTATGCCAACCATGAGAACTCTCCCCAGACTTCGGCTGTCCGGCGTCCTGTTCGCGCTTCTACTCGTCTGCAGCCTGTGTTCCGCCCAGCCACAAATTGCCAAGGTCGAACCTCCGAATTGGTGGACGAATTATGTCTCTCCGCTAATGGTCCTGCTCTACGGCGACGGCCTTTCAGGGGCGAGCATCACGGTCAACTATCCCGGCGTGAGTGTGCAAAAGGTCGAGGCTCAGCCCGACGGAAAGCATGCCTTCGTCTGGCTGGACATCGCGAAAACTGCAAAGCCGGGAACGGTGAAGATCGCAATCCACGCCCCGTTGGGAAGCACCAGTGCGAACCTAGTGTTGCTCGAGCGGCAGCCGCAGCAGGGCCGATTTCAGGGCGTCACCCGCGATGACGTGATCTACCTCATCATGCCCGACCGCTTTGCCGACGGCGACCCATCGAACAACATGCCACCGGGCGCAGCATCTGGAACCTACGATCGCAACGCCCCGAAGACGTATCACGGCGGCGATCTTAAAGGCGTCATCGAGCACCTCGGCTACCTGAAAGATCTGGGCGTAACCACCCTCTGGCTCACTCCGGTTTACGACCAGGACAACGCGACTTCCGACTATCACGGCTACGGTGCGGTCGATCTCTACAGAGTTGAAGATCACTTCGGCACAATGGCGGATTACCAGAGCTTCGTCGCTGCGGCGCATCGGCAAGGACTCAAGGTATTGTTCGACACGGTGCCGAACCATGTCGGCCCCAATCATCCCTGGGCCAAGTCGCAGCCCTGCTCCCGGCTGGCTGCATGGAACTACTGAACACCACATCAACACGGATTACGACTATCCGCCGATCACCGACCCCCACGCAGTAGAGAAAAACTACATCAGCGCGCTGGATGGCTGGTTCGCCGACAAGCTGCCTGATCTTGCGCAGGAGAATCCGCTGGTTGCGCAATACCTGCTCCAGAATGCGCTCTGGTGGACTGAGAGCAGTGGCGTCGACGGCTTCCGTATCGATACCTTCCCCTACGTTCCACGCACCTTCTGGGCCTACTACCTGAAGGGGATCTTCGATGCATATCCGAATTCTTCACGGTAGGCGAAATCTACAATACCGATCCCACGGTGACTTCGTACTGGGCGGGCGGGACACAAAGGCTTCGACGGAGTAGATACGCTACTCACGACCCCGTTCGATTTCCCGATGCAGAACGCCATCAACAAAGTGTTGAACGAAGGAGAGTCCGCAAAAACCATCGTGAACGTGTTGCGCCAGGACAGGCTCTTCCCCCATCCCGAGCTTCTGGTGACATTCATCGGCAATCACGACATGCCGCGCTTCGTCACGCAGGCGGGCGGATCGACCGCCAAGTTAAAGACCGCCTTTTCACTGCTGGCCACGCTGCGCGGTATTCCGCAGATTTATTACGGCGACGAAATCGGTATGGCGGGAGGCAATGATCCCGATGATCGCCACGATTTCCCCGGCGGCTTCCCCGGCGATCAACAAATTGCTTTCAGGCACGGCGACCGCACTCCCGAGCAGCAGGAGATTTTTGCACACCTTCAGTCTCTGCTGAAGCTGCGCGCGCGAACATCCGGCATTGCGCGAAGGCGTACAGAAGCATGTAGCCGTGGCCGACGATTACTACCTCTTCACCCGCGAAACTGCTGGCGAGCGTCTGCTGGTGGTGTTCTATAAGGGAGCTGTCCCGAAGAGCTTGTCCGTAGATTTGACCGGGACGTCGATCGCCGATGCGCAAGGCGTCAAGCCTTTGCTTGCAGGCGCTCCAGCAACTTTGGAAAACAAGCAGCTCACCTTGCAGGTGGCGCCGCTGACCGTATCCATGTATCGGGTGGACTGATCGCTACAGGCTCGACCATCACTTCGTGCGACCAGGCCTGGTCTGCAATTCGCGCGTTGCGTAGCAATCATTGCGGGGTTACCCCAGGGCGCACGCCCTGGGTTGCGTAAACAAGTCGACATGGCGTGCCGCCGAGCGGCCTACATCTACCAAGCCCTATAATCGCCTCAGCGCTGATATCGCGTTCGAAAGGCCGCACTCTGCGTCTCTTCAGAAAAAAAGAAAAGCAGGAACACCGCATCATGCGCCAGGCGAAGGAGCGGGCCGGTGCGCTGGTTCCCGAGTATCACCGCGCCACGCCGGAGTGTCCACATCCCGAGCGCTGGAGCATGTATGACTCCATGACCGCCGAGGTCGAGGTGCTGGAGTTTCTGCGCACCCTGGTCACCACCATCAAACCGAACCTCGTGGTCGAGACCGGAACATTCCTCGGCGTCAGCACCCTCTGGATTGCCGAGGCACTACGCATGAACGGCTTCGGACGCATTGTCAGTTGCGAATACGATCCGCAGGTGTTCGCTGCCGCCAAAGAAAAAATCGACGCCTCGGAATTTCGCGATCTTATCGACTTGCGCAACGAGTCGAGCCTCGAGATGAAGGTCGATGGCACCATCGATTTGTTCTTCAGTGACAGCGACATGCCCATCCGCGAGCAGGAGGTCCGCCGTTACTTGCCGCAGATATCGCCGTTCGGTGTCATCCTCATGCACGATGCCAGCTCCCACCTGAAGCAGGTGCGTGATGCCGCGCTGAAGCTCGAAGCGGATGGCCTGATCTCAGTCGTGCTGTTGCCGACTCCGCGCGGTCTGGTGCTTGCGCAAAAACGAGAAGGGCGGCGTTAGCCGCCCCCGTGCGAACTACGTTCCTGCAATTTCATCTTCAGCTTGTCCGCATCCTACTGCAGCCTCAATTCCCGCCCTCGGCACTATGCTTGCCGGTTAATTCCGACCGCGCCCGTGCCAACTCGGGACGATCGGATTTCGCGCCTTCGCAATTCTCCACCAGCTTGGCATAGTATTTGGCGGCTTTGGCTGGTTGATTCGTCATCTGTGCGGCACGGGCGGCACCATACAAGCCATTAAATCGATTCGGATCGATAGTCATCGAGCGTTCGTACTCTGCGAGTGCTTGCTGTGGATGATTTGACTGAAGCAAAATGTCCGCCAGCATCTCGCGTGCCGGAATCTCGACTTCCGCCTTACCATAGGTGTCTTGTTTATCAGCAACGCTGCGCATGAGGTTTGCGGCTTCGTCGTACTTGCTCTCGGCGAAGGCAATCCACGCCCGAATCTCATCGCGGTCTGTATCCATGTACTCGGCCAGGTAAGCCCTGGGCGATTTCTTCACCGCTGCCACCATCGCGTCGTAGTCTACGAGGTCTTTCTGCGCCGCAGCTGCATCGTGTAGCTGCCCGCTGCCCACAGCCCGCGCCCAATAGATGATGGCAACATTTTCCGGCTCCTTCGACGCAGCCGGATCGAGCGAGGCCACCTCCTTCCAATGCCGCATCTCGATTTCATAAGTGGCCGGGAAACCTGCACGCGCCATGTCGAGATACTCGTGCATATCATGGCCCGCCGCGGCATTCATGCTCTGGACCTTGGACACGATCTCCCAAGCCTTGTTGTCTTCGCCCACTTGCAGGTAAGCGTAATTCAGGAAATCCATGGCATGCAGTTCATGTCCATAAGAGCCCGAGGACTCGGCCGCCGCTACTGACGCAAGATTTGCCTTGATATCGTCCTGCCACATTCCGAGTCGCGCAAAGATGTGTCCAGGCATGTGGGCAGCATGGGGAGACGAAGGCGCAATCTCCCCGTAACGCTGAGCCGCCTTCAGACCATCGGCCGCCATCTGAGGACTATCGCAACTGTGGATGATGTAGTGCGTCACTCCCGGATGATTCGGCACCACCACAAACTGCTCATTCAGCAAAGCGAGCGCCTTCTTTTGATTTGCAAACGTTGTGTCACGCGGAGGCGCTGCCGCCAGCAGCGAGAGCGCATACAATGCTGCAGCCTCGTGGTCTTGCGGGTACTTCTCGTGCAGCTTCGCCATCGCATTTGAGTAGGCGGCGACACGGTCCTCGAAGTTTGCTTTCTGGTAATTCTGATAAAACTGCGCCAACGCGTTCAGGTAATCGCGCTCGCGTTGTGTCTTTGCGCCGATCTTCTGACCTTTTTGCACCAGCTCCAACCCACGCTGCAACGTGGCATCGTTGGGACGATCCCATATCTGGTGCCAGATGGTCATCGCTTCGCCCCAGGACGCCATGGCACACTGCGGGTCCGCGGCGGCAATGTCCTTGAATTGCTCCTCGGCGCGGTCGTACCAAAAGTCATGCAGTAGGGCGACGCCCCGGTTGAATGCTGCTTGTTGCGAGGACGCGCACGAGACAGGAAAATCAACACTTCCCAATTTCTCACCAGCAGCAGGCTGCGCTTGCCCAGCAAAGAGAGAAACACAAAACAATATCAACAACAGGAAAACCACATGCTGTTTCATTCTTCACCCCAGATGGCTGGTGAAGCATATGGCGGTTTGTGAGCACAAGTCAACTAGGTACTCCCGCTTCTCGCCCAAGCGGAACCTGGTCGAGCCGCCGCCGTTTCTTTTCGACTGAAGCTCTTTAATCTCGCTGAGCTGCCGGCGGGGAGGTGATCGCACCAGCTCACCGCCTTATGTGCTCAAACTCATAGCTTCCTGCCCGGAACAGGGCTAGTATTCCTCGTTAAAACAAAGACTCCGCGCTTAGCGGTGTTCTAGAGCTGGCGCGGACGCCGAGCGAGGTGGGTTATGCGTACTCCGCAGCGATTCGCAATTGTCTTGGCCTTTTTCTTCTCCTTAGCAGCGGTTGGCCAAAACGCCCGCATCGTTATTCCCGCGGGAAGCCCCGAAGACAAGGAGCTTGCGGCAATTGCTGCCGAAAGTGATGCCGGCAAGCAAGCTGACGCCTACGAAGAGTTCATCAAGAAGTATGCCGACAATAAGCCCGCTGTGGCCTACGCCGAGTGGCAGCTTTCGCAGAGCTATCTCACGGCGCACGAAAACACGAAAGCGATGGAGTGGGGCGATAAGGCACTCGAAAGCTATCCCGACAATCTCGACATCGTCGTGTCAGACGCCAACGTGGCTATGGCCATAAAGGACAATGCCAAGATTGTCGATTATTCCGTCAAAGGTGCTGCTGTGTGTAAGTCGATTGGTCAGCAAACAAAGCCGGCCGACGTCAGCGATGCCGAATGGAAAAACCGCGTCTCCGAACAGGAAAATGCTGCCAAGCCGAGTTGCGATTTTCTGGAGACCGCGGCTTACAACGCCATCGCTTCCGAGCAGAACGCCAGCAGGCGCATGGACTACATCGAGAAGTTCACGCCGGCGTTTCCCAAGTCGCAGTTCGACCAGCAGGTATCGCAACTGGCGATGTTGAGCCTGCAACAACTCAATCAGCCACAGCGGCTCGCGGCTTATGGTGAGAAGGCGCTGGCCGCCAACCCTGACAGCATACTGACCCTGCTGATGCTGGCCAATGCTTATGCCGGCGATCCGAAACAGGCCGCAAAGGCCGCAACCTACGCCAACAAGGTCATCGCTCTGGTTGGTCCAAGTCCGGCAGACAATACAACTAAGTCTTACGCCGGGCTGGCCCACACTGCGCTCGGCCGTGCCGATCTCAATCAGGAAAAACTGCCCGCCGCTCTCACTGAACTGAAAACCGCAGCGGCGCTACTGCAGCACGATCCACCCGATCAGCAGGTCGCTCTTTATTACCTTGGGTATGCAGCGGCCAAACAGAATCGCAAGGCCGACTCCGTCGCGGCGCTGGAAAAAGCCATCGCAATCAGTGGCCCTTACCAGGCTCCCGCGAAAGAGATGCTGACCAAAGTTCTGGCAGCAGGGAAGAAGTAAAACAGCGACACGTCGCTCCCATGCTGGAAAACATCAATCTGAAGAAGAAGCTCTCCCGCGAAGAATACAAGCACAGCGTCCCGGCTTTGCAGCTGCGCCTCTACGATCTGGAGAAGGCCTGCTGGGACAACGGCGTTCCTACCGTCATCGTCTTCGAAGGCTGGGACGCCTCCGGCAAGGGCACCACCATCTCGGCGCTGACCCAGCGACTGGATCCGCGCGGCTTCAAGCTGTATCCCATCACCGCTCCGCGAACCTACGAGCAGCAGCGTCCGTGGCTGTGGCGCTTCTGGCTGAAGGTGCCCAACCGCGGCGAGATGGTGATCTTCGATCACAGCTGGTATGGCCGCGTGCTCGAAGAGCGGGTCGAGGGAACCACTCCGGAGAAAGTCGTGGCGGCAGGCCTTTCGCGACATCATGGAATTCGAGCGCATGCTGGCCGACGATGGCACCGTCATCCTGAAGTTCTTCCTGCACATCAGCAAGAAGGAACAGGCAGAGCGTTTCGAGATGATCGAGGCCGATCCGCTGGAAGCCTGGCGCGTCACCAAAGACGACTGGGCCCGCCACAAGAAATATGACGAGTACCTGGCGGCGACCGAGGAGATGCTGGAGCTGACCGAGTCGGAATACGCGCCGTGGACCATCGTCGAGGCGCCACTTCGAAATGGTATACCCGGCAAATACGTTTTCGAGACCATCATCGGCGCCCTTGAGAAGCGGCTGGGCGCCAAGGCTCCGCCTCGCGTCGATACTATCAGCCGAGGCTTCGAAAGATGCCGAACTGCGCGCCGCAATGGATTCCTTGAGCGAAGGCAGGCTGTGATGCTCGAGACCATGGACCTCACCCGCACTCTGGATCGCGAAGCCTACGTGCGCGAAATGACCCGCCGCCAGATTCAGCTGCGCGAACTGGGCTACCAGGTTTACCTGCAGAAGCGGCCCGTTATCATCGTCTTCGAAGGCTGGGATGCGGCGGGCAAGGGCGGCGCGATCAAGCGCATCACCGAGAAGCTGGACCCGCGCGGCTACGTCGTCTATCCCATCAGCGCGCCGCAAGGCGAAGACAAGACGCGCCATTATCTCTACCGCTTCTGGCGGCGGCTGCCGGAGCGCGGACAGATCGCCATCTTCGATCGCTCCTGGTACGGCCGCGTTCTGGTGGAGCGCGTCGAAGGATTCGCCTGCGAAGCGGAATGGAAGCGCGCCTACAAGGAAATCAATTCCTTCGAACGGCAATTGCGCGACTTCGGGGCCATTCTGGCGAAGTTCTGGATCCACATCTCGCGCGAGGAGCAGCTTCGCCGCTTCGAAGAGCGCAAGACCATCGGGTACAAGGCGTGGAAGCTCACCGAGGAAGACTGGCGCAATCGTGAGAAGTGGGAGCGCTTACGAAGAAGCGGTGGAGGAGATGCTGGTGAAGACCAGCACGGGCACTGCGCCCTGGACCCTGGTCGAAGGCAACGACAAATACTGGGCTCGAACCAAAGTCTTGGCCAAGGTGGTTGAGGTCCTTTCTGCCGAATTGAAATACGAGCCTGCTGATCCACTACGCAAGACCAAGAAAGCTACAACTCCTCCCAAGCCTAAGCGCCCAGGCCGCTAGAAGGTAACAAAGCGGGCCTCACCACCACTCTCCGCAAAATAGGAATGCCTTTGCTTCGCGCTCAGAGTCCAGCTACGATCCTCGATACATGCCTGTACAAACCATCGATGATGTAGTCAGTGCACTCGAAACGATCATCCAACGCTCGTATGACAAGCAGAGCCGATTAGGATATTTCGCGGCGATGTATCAGCGCGTGACACGCGTAGTGCGCGATGGCGTCAGCGCCGGAAGCTTTCAGAATGGCCCACTGATGGAACAGCTCGACGTGGTTTTTGCAGCACGCTACCTCGATGCGCTCTCCACGTTTCAAGCAGGCGGCACGGCGACTCGAAGCTGGATGGTGGCTTTCCACGGCTGTGATGATGCCAACCTTCTGATCCTTCAACACCTGCTCTCGGGCATGAATGCGCACATCAATCTTGACCTCGGTATTGCTGCCGCACAGGTCTGCCCCGGAGAGCAACTGCCCGAACTCAAGCCAGACTTCGATCAGATCAACGCAGTGCTGGCGAGCCTGATCGGCACGATCGCATCGGAGATTGCAGCCGTCTCTCCCCTGATCGGTAACCTCGAAACGATCGGTATGCGCAGCGCAACCTCGCTGATCAACTTCGACATTGTGAAGGCGCGCGACGCAGCCTGGTTCGCTGCCCAGCGATTGGCCGCGGAGCCTCAGATCCTGCACGGCATCACAGTTGATGCGCTCGATCTAGCGGTCTCGATTGAGGGCCGAGCAATCCTCTATCCGCCTCACGGTGACTGCGAGGCTTTGAAACTGATTCAGCAGGCGGAGAGCAAGGACGTCCGACTGATCATTCAGACATTGTCACAAGGCAACTCTTCCGCGGCCACAAGCACTACCTAAGTAACCCGCCTACTCTATTCATACCGCAACGCAACCAGGGGATCGACACGCGCTGCGCGACGCGCGGGGAAGTAGCAAGCCAGCACCGCGGCGGTCGCCAGAATCAGCACAACCGCGCCAAAGATGAGCGGATCGTAGGCACTCACCCCGTACAGCAAACTGGACAGCGAGCGCATAGCGACCAACGCGATTATCAATCCTAATGTTAAGCCTGCAATCGCCAGCCGCATTCCTTGTTTCACAATGAGCTTCAACACGCTATTCGTCTGCGCACCCATTGCCATCCGTATGCCAATCTCACGCGTCTGCTGATTCACTGAGTACGAGAGCACCCCATAAACGCCGACCACCGACAGAATGAGGGCAAGCACTCCGAACAGAGACAGCAGTGCAGCGCCCATACGTGAGGCCCACAGTCCCTGGTCGAGTAATTCTCCGATGGTATTAAAGTTGGTCAGCGCCAGGTTTGAATCGAGCGACTGCACCTGCTGCCGCACGCTGGCAATGACCCCTCCGGGAGGTCCCACTGTACGCACCTGCATGGTGGACGCGGGGCTGTAATCCTGGGCCATCGGCAGATACGCCAGCGGCTGCGGTTCTTCTCCGATGTTGTTCACCACCGTATCCCGCACCACGCCCACGACCTCGCGTAACTGCGTCTCGCCGAAAAAGTGAAAGCGTTTGCCGATTGCGCTCTGCCCCGGCCAGAAGTGCTTGGCCATCGCTTCATTCACGACAACGACCGGTGTCGTGTCTTTGCGATCGGAATCCGCGAATTCGCGGCCGCTTACCAGAGGAATTCGCATCGTCTTGAAGTAGTTGGGCATGACATCATCGAGCTGGGTCAAAGTTCCGCGATAGCCCGTCGTCTCACTCTGTCCTTCTGGAAACACCGTGCGTGCAAAACCTCCTCCCACTGGAAAGTTCGAGGCAATGGACGCCGACGCCACTCCGGGTGACGCCTGGGCACGCTCGATGGCGTTGCGAAAGAACTGCTGGCCCCGCCCTTCCTCATAGTGCAAGGCTCCCAGATCGAAAGCGAAGACGAACATGTCCTTCGACTCAAAACCCGGATCGATGCGTTGCGCGTTTTGCATGCTGCGCACGAACAGGCCGGCGCCCACCAACGCAACCAGCGCCAGCGCGATTTCTGTCACTACGAGCATGCTGCGGAATCGATTGCGAGTCCAACTCACGCTGCCGCCGCGGCCCCCGACGTTCAGCACTTCGACAAGATTCGGCCGCGCCACTCTCAACGCGGGGGCGATACCGATCAGCACAGCGGTCAGCACTGAAACGCCCAAGCGTGAAGAAGAGCACATTGAGGTCGAATCCTAAATCCAGATCACCTTGCTCTAGGAACGGAGGCCGGAACGACCACAGCGCCGCTCGTCCTAAGTAGCCGATGACCGCACCGGCGATTCCCGCGAGTATCGCCAGTACCAGGCTCTCGGTAAACAGTTGCCGGATGACCCGGCCGCGGCTGGCGCCGAGCGCAGCCCGTAGTGTGATCTCCTTCTCGCGGCGGGCCGCCTGCGCGAGCAGCAGGTTGGCCACATTCACGCACGCGATCAAAAGCACCACACCCACGACGGCCATCATCAGTCCACCCATCAATGCGATCTGGCCATGGTTGTTCACGCCAACCACCGCATCGGTAAGCGGCGTAAGTGCCACGCTGCGGCTCGCATTGTCCTTGGGGAACGCTGTCTCGAGCTGAGAGGCGACGGTTTTCAGTGAAGCTTCCGCGGCCGGCAGCGTGACTCCATCTTTCAATCGACCAAACATCGTGATCGCGAGGAATCGGCGCTCGTTGAAGTTGTCTTTGAAGAAACCGGCGAGCACCTGGGTGTACATGCTGATGGGTACCCAAACTTCTTCAGCGCTGCCGAACGTGAAGGTGCCTTTGAACCCTCTCGGCCCCACACCGATTACCGTGTACTGTGTGGCGTTCAGAGTCAACACCTGGCCAATGATGTTGGGATCGGATCCAAACTTGTTAACCCAGAGGCTGTAGCTGAGGACCGCGACGTTGTTGCCGCCCGGCTTAGTGTCCTCGTCGGGGAGAAAGAAACGCCCTGTCGCAGGACGCAGCCCCAGCACCTCAAAGTAGTTTGCCGTGACCAGTTGTCCCTGGATCTGCTTTGGCTCGGCACGACCGCTCCACGTCAGCGGGAGAGGACCGGCGACCGCCACAAGGCCCGGAGAACACCTGGTTTTGCCGCGCGTAGTCCTGGTAGTTGGGATAAGACATTCCTAGCTTTTCTGGCCCTGGCGGCTGTGACCACGGTCTTGGTGTCAACCGTGTCAACCTCAACCAATCGCGAAATGTCCTTTACCGGCAGGGGATGCAGAAGAATGGCATTTACAACCGTGAAGATCGTCGTATTAGCGCCGATTCCCAAGGCCAGCGACAGAATAGCGATGGCGCTGAATGCCTTGCTCTTCGCCAGCATGCGCACCGCATAGCGGATATCTTGCCAAAGTGTCTGCATAAGCTCCCTGGATGCTGCGTCGGTTTCGATGCGACTGGCGATGGACAGCCTGTCTGGCGCATTTATCGGGTCCGGCTGCGAGGCGCGCGAAGCTGGTCGCACCGCTCACAGCATGAGGCTGGTAATCCCCAACAGATTGTTGCAAATTTGCTACCGCAAGCAATCGCTGCAAGTTGCTGTGAGCTCTGGTAGCAGGAGCTCTACCCAGCAGCCATGAATGTCCAACACGAGGTTAACCGTCCGGAAATGGACGGCGGTTCGGACGCCGCGAGAGACCACACCCCTGGTGCCGCGATCTAGATCGCGATCCATCCTGCCCGGATTGCCAGCAGGCTAGCTACGGCGACGATGATCCACAGCAGCACGCCCTGAAGCAGGGGACGCGGACCGACCTTCCGCACCGCGGTGGGCGAGAGTGTTGCTCCGATCAGAAACAAGGTGAAAATCAGCATCAGCTTCCCCAGATTCTTAGCAGGTGGTAGAAGCGCGAGCCGGGAAACAGGTAAGTATTGGCGACGGCGGCAAGGCAAAAAAACAGGATGAACCACGGCCATTGAATCCGCGTCTTGCTGCCTTTGAAAACGGCTGTAGCCACGGTGACGGGAACGATCCAAAGCGCGCGCGCCAGCTTAACGGTTGTGCCAATTGCGAGGGCCGCCGCGCCGTATTTCGCCGATGCACCGACGACCGAGCTGGTGTCGTGGATGGCCAGCGCCGCCCATAGCCCGAACTGGCTCTGCGACAGGTGCAGCGAGTTTCCGATGGCCGGAAACGTCAGCAACGCTACAGAGTTCAGCAGGAAGATGGTGCCTAGGGAGACTGACATCTCGTCTTCGGTAGCCGATATTACCGGGCCTACCGCGGCAATCGCACTGCCCCCACAAATCGCAGTCCCGGTGGAGATGAGAAACGAGGACCGGCTTTGCACGGCAAGCATTTTGCCAATCAGGGTGCCCAGTGTCAGCGCAAAGGCGATCCCCACCGCCGTGTAGACGAAGCCGCTCTTTCCGGCTCGCAACACCTGCTGCAGGTTCATGCCAAACCCCAGACCGACCACCGCTGCCTGGAGAAGGTACTTCGATACCTGGCGCGACTCTCCCGGATAGGGATGGGTAGCGATGGCTCCGAAGGCAAGTCCCACCAGAAGCGCCATCGGCGGCGATGCCCACGGAGTAAGGCAGAACAGCAAACCGGCGATGAAAAGGATCTTGGACTTCATTCAAGATGGCGGGAACGGCAATTCGCCATTGTACAGAGTCGAAGCCGCCGGATTAGGCAGTCAAGGGCGCGGGTCGGCAAGGAGAAGTTGACAATTAAAATGGGCCTGCTGCCAAGGAGCGGTGACATTTCCTTGACCTCAGGCCCATTCGATCCTGGATTGGATCGGAGGTGATACTCATATGGTAACCCCATCCTCGCGAAAGTCAACGAGAATCCATTAAACGCTTTGTTTTAAGTTACTTACATGACTATCAATGTCGAGCGGTGCAGCCTCATCAGGCCCGACTAAGGTGCGGTTGTGCCTTACACTCAACGTGCTACACTCCCGGTTCCGACATGCACACTCTTTTACGGCTGGCGGCCGCGACACTGCAAGGCGGCACGCCCGGGGCCTCGAATCCAAATACATCTGCCGGCGGACTTCTGCACTACACCTTGCCTCCCGATAAGTTGGCCCAGGCGTACGCACTCTATCGCATCGATGTCTCGCTCTATTTCATCGCGACGCTATACATCTTCCTTGTTCTTTGGCTGATGCTGCGGCTGCACTACGGCGCTCGTCTACGCGATTTTGCCGAACGTGTCTCGCGATTCTGGCTGGTGCGCGCTGCGGTGGTCATCGCCCTTTTCTTTGTGACCCTTGAGGTTCTCCAACTTCCCTTTCTCGCATCTACCGCCACCACGTCAGCCTGGACTACGGCCTGTCGGTGCAGCAATGGGGTTCGTGGTTCGGAGACTGGGCGAAAGGATTGGGGCTCAGCCTGGTCAGTCGCGATCATCCTGGGATGGATTCTCTACGGAATGCTTCGCCGGAGTCCGCAGCGCTGGTGGTTTTATTTCTGGCTGGTTACCATACCTTTTCTGCTGTTCGCCATTTTCATCCAGCCAATCCTGATCGATCCGCTATTCAACAAATTCGAACCTCTCACAGAGCATCATCCCGAACTGGTCGACCAGATAGCGAGCGTGGTGCATCGCGCCGGAATGGATATCCCGCCTTCGCGCATGTATTTGATGAAGGCCAGCGAGAAGACCAACGAGTTGAACGCCTATGTGACTGGCTTCGGCTCCAGCAAGCGGGTGGTGGTGTGGGACACAACCATGAGCCACATGACCATCCCGCAGACGATGTTCGTGTTTGGCCACGAGATGGGCCACTACGTTCTGGGACACTTGGTGAAGGGATTCGTCATCACCGTCGCGCTCTTGTTGTTTTTCTTCTATTTCTCCTATCGCATTGCGAATTGGCTTATGCGGACGCAAGGCAGACCGCTGGGGCATTCGCCAGCTGAGCGACTTCGCTTCAGCTCCCATGCTGCTCCTAATCTTGTACGTGCTGTCGTTCGTCTCCGAGCCGGTCTCCAATGCGATCTCACGACACTTCGAGCATCAGGCCGACCAGTACGGGCTCGAAGTCGTTCACGGATTGGTGCCGCAGCCAGAGCGGACGGCCGCAGAGTCCTTTCAGATACTGGGCGAGCGTTCGCTCGATTATCCCTACGTCGGCAAGTTCGCTGAATTCTGGTTGTGGAGTCATCCCACGATCACGGATCGCGAAATATACGCGCAGACGTACAATCCGTGGGCCGAAGGCAAGCAGCCGGAATTTGTGAAATAGCTCAGTTAACCAGAGGAACTCATGCCACGTCACACTCTGTGCAAGCTCCTGATCGTGTATCTCTTCTTCGCGCTCGCGATGGGGGCTTTCGCCGGAAAGCACCACTCAGGATCAGGTTCTTCTGGCGCCGACAATACTCCGGGAGCATTCGACTACTACTTGCTCGTGTTGTCGTGGGCTCCAGAGTTCTGCGCAACGCATCGGTCGAGCATGAGTTCCAGCGAATGTGATCCCAAGCGGCACTATGGCTTTGTCGTACACGGACTATGGCCACAGAACAACGACGGCTCCTGGCCGAAAGACTGCGGCAGTGCGCGGCCGGTTTCAGAGGAGATTGTGCGCGAGATGCTGCCGATAATGCCGGCGCGCGGATTGATTCAGCATGAGTGGTCAGCTCACGGCACTTGCAGCGGTCTTCCATCGCAAGAGTACTTCGGAGATATTCAGCAGCTTTACAAGATGATCAAGGTACCGGCGGAGTACCAGCATCCAAATTCAGAGTTCAGCGCACGGCCCGCAGACATCGAGCAGAAATTCGCTCATGCCAACGGAGCGCCGCAAGCCGCATTCCGCGTCTCCTGCAGCAGTGGGGAGTTCATCGCAATCGAGGCTTGCTTCGACAAGCACCTGAAGTATCGCGATTGTGGTTCTTCCGCCAAGGAATGCCGGGCACCGCAGGTGAGGGTGCTGCCTACGCCGTAAGCGTTCGTTGGGGCGTTTCCAACGATCTCTGGAAGTGGTCCGGATGGGATCGAACTTGAGGCGTCTACGCGGCGTAAGCGAGGCGGGAGTCGCGTGCCGAAATCCCGACCCTATACGAGGGACCTACCAGCGCGATGAACCGTCCTGAAATGGTAGGGCCGGCTGGGATCGAACCAGCAACCCTCAGCTTAGAAGGCTGATGCTCTATCCAATTGAGCTACGGCCCCACATAGACGCTCGCGGCCTTAGCGCCGCGGCTCACTTCATTATCGCAAATCCACGGTTCAGCTCAGCACTCTACGTAGAAAGCCCTTCACGCCCACCCAGCTCAGCACCACCAGGCTGATGGTCAACGCGATGATTGTCACCCAGGCCGGCATGTGCGGTAGCGATGGCGTAAGCGTGGTGCGCAAGCCTTCACTCATGTAAACAACGGGGTTGATGAGCACCAGGATCTGTAGCCAGCGCACGTTGTGCATCATGGCCCAGGGGTAATACACGCAGCCAAGAAACGTGACCGGCACCACGATGATGCCGAACATGAGCGCGATATGTTGCGGCTGCACCGTTGTCCCAATCGTCAGCCCTACAGCGCCTGAGACCAGGCTCGCGAGCAGTACCACCGCAATCAACATGGGCCAACTGAACACGTGAATTTCAACCGGATTGACCGGGATGAAGTACACCAGCGGGAAAATCACCAGGGCAGCCAGAATGCTTTGCAGCGCGCTAAATATAATCTTCTGCATCGCCACCCAACTCACCGGCAGTGGCGACATCACGCGATCGTGAATTTCCCGGGTCGCCCCGATTTCCATCGACAGCGGCAATGCGGTCGCCATGATTCCCTGGATGAAAATGCCGATTGCCAGCAGTCCCGGCAAAATCAGCGTGCCAAAACTTGCTCCCGCGCTGCTCTGGAAGCCCTGCCCAATCTTCGGGAATAGATAGGTGAAGACGAACACGAACAGCAGCGGGTTCATCACCGTGCGAATCACGAAGGCGCCTAACTGACGGCGCAGCACGGTCAGGTCGCGCAGGAACAGTCCCCAGAAGGCCCGCCATTTTACCGCGGAATCAGTCACGCAATTCCCTTCCTGTCAGCTTGATGAACACCGTTTCCAGACTGGTCTCGCTGACTTTAACGTCCTGCAACCCCTCGCCTGCGATGCCCACAATCTCCGGCAGCAACCCGCTGCGGCCATTGGTAAACAGTCGCAAGCCATCGACCGCGTTTTCCACCGCAATGATTCCCGGTAGTTGCCGCAAGCGCTCCGCCAGTCCATCGGTCTGCGCGCTCTGCAATCGAAGTTCAAATACCTTCTGTGCACCGACGCTGGTCTTCAGCTTGCCCGGCTCATCGCACACCAGGATCTTGCCGTGGTCGATGATGGCGACTCGTTCGCACAGAGCGTCGGCTTCCTCCATGTAGTGGGTCGTCAGGACGACCGTAATCCCACGCTGTCGGAGTACGCGAATGATGTCCCACAATGCCAGACGGGTCTGGGGATCGAGCCCGGCGCTCGGCTCGTCAAGAAACAGGACCTGCGGTTCATGCGCAATGGCGCGTGCAATCTGCACCCGCTGCGCCAGCCCGCCGGAGAGCTGCGCCACGTTCGACTTCTCACGTTCGGTAAGTTTGAACAGGTCGATCAGCTCGTGCGCCTTGGTGGTGGAGTGCGCATGGCTCATCCCGAAGTAGCGGCAGTGAAAATACACATTCTCGAAAACCGTGCATTGACGGTCGAGCGTGTTGAACTGGGTCACCACTCCCATGTAGCGCCGCGCCTCGGCAGGGTGCGCCACCACATCAATGCCAGCGATCTTGACAGTTCCGCCAGTCGGCAGCGAGCGTGTTGTGCAGATGCTGATGGTGGTAGTCTTCCCCGCGCCGTTCGGGCCGAGCAGGCCGAACAGTTCGCCCCGGCGGACTTCAAGATCGATACCCTTTACCGCTTCGACAGGCACTTTTCCGGCGTAAACCTTCTTCAGCCCGCCGATTTGGACAATCGTATCCGCCAATTTCCTCAATCCTCGCTTCTCGATTTGCCGGAAGGAAGTCTAAGCAGTTTACAACGAGAATAATGGTCGAGTGGGAATCAGACCGCCTGGCCGGCCGCGAATCCCGAAGCCCAGGCCCATTGAAAATTGAACCCGCCCAGATGTCCCGTAACATCGACCACTTCTCCGATGAAGTACAGTCCCGGAACTTTGCGCGATTCCATCGTCTTCGCAGCGAGTTCGTCGGTATCGACGCCACCAGCGGTGACCTCGGCCTTTTCGTAGCCTTCGGTACCGGCTGGCGTGATCGGCCACACATGAAGCGTCTGACTAAGCCGGTCAATCGCGGAATTCGTAAAGCCGCCAGGATCATGAAGCTCGAGCCAGCGATCGGCGAAGCGGATTGGCAGCTCGGCCCGTAGCGCGTTCCGCAACGTCGTCGCATCGCGGTGAGATGCCGACGCGCGCATCGCAGCCAGCGGATCACCTTCGGGCACAAGATCGAGCGCGATCGCTTCTCCCGGCCGCCAGTAGGAAGAAATTTGCAGGATCGCAGGGCCGCTCAGTCCGCGATGCGTCAACAACATGTTCTCGCGGAAGCGTTGGCCGTCACTTGACGCGATCACTTCGGTTGAAACTCCGGCTAGATCGCCGTACCTGTGCCGGTCGTCAGCATCGAAGAGCAGCGGCACGAGCGCCGGCCTGCATGGCTGAATTTTCAACCCGAACTGCCGCGCCAACTCATAGCCGAACGGCGTCGCTCCCATTTTTGGTATCGAAAGTCCACCGGTAGCGACCACCAGCGCCGATGTGAGGAATGTCGCATCGCCGGTCACAACCTCGAAACCGCTTCCTGGGCGCACCTCGGTGATGTTGATATTCGTGAGAATTTCGACGCCGGCCGCGGCGCACTCCCGTTCCAGCATGGCCACAATCTCTCGCGCCGAGCCATCGCAGAAGAGCTGTCCCAGCTTCTTCTCGTGATACGCGATGCGATGTTTGCGAACCAGCGCGATGAAATCTTCTGGCGTGTACCGCGCGAGTGCCGATTTGCAAAAGTGCGGATTGGCAGAGATGAAATTTTCGGGACGGCAGTGAAGGTTGGTGAAATTGCACCGGCCGCCACCTGAGATCAGGATTTTCTTGCCAATGCGTTCAGCGCGCTCTAGTACCACGACACGTCGGCCACGTTTGCCGGCTTCGATCGCGCACATAAGCCCGGCCGCGCCGCCGCCGAGAACGATGACATCGAAGTCGCGCCGCATCCACTACAGTTTCAAGTTTCAGCTTGTAACTTTCAAGCCTAAGCGGCAGAAGAATCCCCGCGCTTTTCAGGCAAGTTTGCGACTTGTGACGCACCCGCCCGAGAGCCTAGCGAAGCGAGAATCAGGGTGGCATCATCGGTAAGCTTCTCGTGAGCGTGTGTACGAACGCGTTCCAGGATCGCCTGGTATTGCTGCCTGGGCTCGAGTGAACTCGCGCTCAACAGCGCTTCAAGCAGGCCATCGCTGCCAAACTCGGAAGCGTCCCCGTTTGCCGCTTCGGTAATGCCATCCGTGTAGAACGCAAGGCGATCGCCTCGGCTCAGTCTGACCTTACGGACCTCGAACTCTCCCCCAATGCCTAGCCCGAGAACGGTGCGGGTCGCATCCAGATATTCCACCGCTCCATCCGAGCGCAGCAGCAACGGAGGACAATGTCCGGCATTGATATAGGTCAGTGAGCGGGACTTGAGATCCAGCACGGCATACACGATGGTGAGGTAGTGCCCGTCCTTGAGCTGCTCCTGCAACAAGTGTTCGACCTCACGCAGGATCAGGTCGGGGCTGCTTCCGGAAGATGACAACGTGCTCACCGAGGCATAGAGCATTGCCGCGATCAGCGCCCCCGGTGTGCCTTTGCCCGAAACGTCGGCAATGCACAAGTGCACAGAGTCAGGCGTAGGTTGCCATACGCCGAAGTAGTCGCCGCCCACAACTCCCGCCGGCGTGCTTTCGCCGTAGACTTCAACCTCGCCGGCGACCAGGTACCGCGGAGGCACAATGCGCGTCTGTAGCTTCTGTGCATCCTCACGTTCGAATTCGGAAATCCTCTGCGTCGAGCGGGCGTCGCGGGCTTGCACTGTAAGCAGGTTTACTTTTTCCAGCAACGCCTGATTGCGCCAGGGCTTCTCGATAAAGTCGTTGGCGCCGGCGTGCATTGCCCTCACCGCGAGTTCAACGTTGCCCCAGCCCGTGAGCGCGATGATGGGCAGCGTGCTCTCTAGTTTGCGCAGGCACTCGATCAGCTCCAGCCCCTCGATGCCCGACGTACTATCCCGCTGATAGTTCATGTCCAGCAAGGTGATCTCGGGCATGCGCCGCCGGGCAGCCGACACCGCCTCCTGAGGACTCGAGCATAGTTCAACTTCATAACCATCACCGCGCAATAACATGGCCAGCGCTTCTCGCACATGCTCCTGGTCCTCTGCGATGAGGACCCTCGCTTTTGGTGTCCGCTGTTGCATTCGACCCCTATGAGTGCAGATCAAATGCCAACATGGTGCGTGGAAGCGACTGTTTTTTCAGTGCCCTACAGGCGTGGCACGTTCGGGCCTCGTCCAAAAAGGGGAGGACGTTGTCCGGTAATGGACGTTGAAAGGCCCATAGTTTTACAGCATTGTCATGGGGAGCCGCTGGTAAGGCGAGCTGTCTATCACCGCTAGGCAGCGACAACACTTTTGGGCTTGTCGGCAGCTGTGGGGCTTTCCCTACGTATCCGCCGCTTGGCCTGCGCTCCCACCGGACGACCCAAGGGACGTTCTTGCAGCAACAGCTCGGTGGCCTGCACGCGCGCATCGGCATGGAACCAATTGCGGACTACGCCCTGCCGCAGAAAGTTTGCCATCGCTAGCAGACTCATGCCCTGGTGGTGAGCCATCCATTGCTGCACGATGGCGAACGGTTCCCGCCGGTTGCGGCGCGCGGCGGCACTGAAGTCGATGGCTTCAAAAAAGCCGTAGCGTCCGAGAAAGCCTTTTCGGTTCATGCCTCGCAGATTCTTGATCGCAGCTTCAGGATCGAAATCCAAGGCAAGCATGGTGGCGTAGGGCGCGACCACCAAACGCTGCTCTTCTTGTTGGACCGCCAATGCGGGCACGCCGAACGCGCGATATCCGTACACGCCATTCTCATCCTGCACCGCGAACGCGCACTCGGAGACGCCCCAGGGAACGCGATGCTCATCACCATACGCCTGCTGGATAGCGACGGCCGCGTCCATACTGCGCTGCAACAGTGTCTCAGGGTACCAACGCATCCAGACGGCCGGCAGCAAGTACTCGAACATGGTTCCCGTCCACGAGACCAAGGTCGCGTGACCGCTGTCGACGATTTGGCTACGACCAAGTTGGAACCAGCTCTCCTGTGGGATGTGGTCGTTCGCTACAGCCAGAAAGGCGGCGATGCGCGCTTCCGAGGGGAGCAAGTCGTAGCAAGCCGCATGCACTTTGCCGGTTTCGGCGTCGGAGCCGATGGAGAGCAGCTTCCGGCGACGATCGTACAGATATCGGAAATCCATCTCCTGCACCAGCCGCTCGGCGTCCTCAGCGATCTGCCGCAGGTCAGCAATCAGCCGCTGCGCGCGCAATTTCGCCGCTGGCAACAAGCGGCGTAAGCGGTCGCGAAGAACCGCCTCTTCCACAGCGTTACGGCCACCATGCGCGAGCAGAAGCTTGGCGTGCAACAGGTCGATACAGCCAGGCAGCTTCTCTAAGGTCAGTTCTTCGCACCAACCTAGCTTTCCTAAGGCAGGATTCGCATGCAGTGTAGCGAATTGCGGCAGCAGCCAGG
The DNA here is from genome assembly GCA_963758835.1 of uncultured Acidobacteriaceae bacterium. Taxonomy (GTDB): domain Bacteria; phylum Acidobacteriota; class Terriglobia; order Terriglobales; family Acidobacteriaceae; genus CAVVDY01. Next base: position 31,341 of record CAVWWZ010000025.1, read on the forward strand.
GCATGAAGCCAGAGACCGTATCGCGTACTTGCTCCACCAGATCACGAGCCTGTGAGCGAAACCACTGCGCGTCGCTCAGCCCGGGCGATGCCATCGGGAGTCGCAGGAAGCTCCACTCCTTCCTGGAGACGGTCGAGCCAGCGATCGTGCCCGTCTTCAAACCCAGCCACCACCCGCTTGGGTAACAGCTTCATTTCCGCCAGTGCGCAGAGGTGATCGGCATATCCATCGAACAGCGCCGGATCGAGCAGAGGCCGGTTCAGCATGCGCGATCGCGCCCTGCTGCAAGGTGATAAGTGATGCGGCCAGGTTGCCGCTGTCCACGGTCGAGATGAAACGCGGCCGGTCGGGCTCCAGCGTGCGCGTGTCATACCAGTTGAAGAGATGTCCTCGCTGGCGCTGGCAGCCGCAGCGCAGTCGCCATGGTGCGCATTGTCTGCTCGACGAACTCGGGAACCGTGAGATATCCGAACTCACACGCGGCCTGACGCGCATTGAACAGGAAACCGAGATTGGTCGGCGAGAGCCGCGCGGCGACATACGGCGGATTCTCCTGCACATAGTCGGGAATCAGCCAGTTGTGCTCCTCGTTGCTGAACGTCGGCGAAATAGCGCCAGGTGTGCAGGGCGGCTTTGCGCAGAAAGCGCTGGTCCTGCTGCGAACATGGTTATGCACGGCCGCGGCGGCCGATTCAGCCACAGGATAACCGGCTTGCTGACAGGCCCACAGAACAGGATCGGCAGTGCAACGTAGAGCGCCTGTCGGACGCGCAAAATACACGATCACGCCAACGATCAACGCGACAGCCGGCGTCCAGTTCAGCAGGATATCGACGAAGCTCTGTCTTGCTTCGCCATCTCCGCCTCGGCGGCCGTCTCCCACTCCAGCAAGCGCTGGCGCGACACCAGGCGGCGATAGAAGGTCCGCAACACCGCATCGGCCGAGAGCAGCGTCTGGTGCGCCAGGAAGGTCAGCGTGAGAAACACGCTGACCATGCGTTGAGCCAAGCGCCGCCAATCCATCGCGCAGCGGGCGCAAGCTGCCGCGAGACCAGCGAGCGCACAATCGAAAAGCAAACTGAAACCACGGCGGCACAAACAGAATCGCGATGGTCACCAGCGTCCAGTACAGCGGCCTGCCCGGCAGCACCGTCCATCCCAGCACAAACAGCAGGAAGATCCCGGCTTCCACCAGGCTGCGGCGCAGATTGTCGAGAATCTTCCAGCGCGACAGGAACGAAATCGGATTGGGAACCCGTCGGCCGGTCTCATCGGGCACTCGCCCAGAACAGCCAGCTCACAATCTGCCAATCGCCGCGCAGCCAGCGATGCTTGCGGCGATTGTAGGCGCTGTAATGCGAGGGATAGTCGTCGATGACTTCGACGTCGCTGACCAGTCCGGCGCGCGCGTAGGCGCCTTCGATCAGATCGTGGCTGAGCAGCGCATTGCGCGGGAAGCGATGCTCCAGCACCTGGCTGCAGAGTCTCGACTTCGTAGATACCTTTGCCGGTGAAGATGCCTTCGCCATTCAGGTCCTGGTAGACGTCGGAGATGGCGCGCGTGTAGATGTCGAATCCGGTTTGGCCCGGAGTAGATGCTGGCCAGCCGCGACTGCGACGCGCTCTGCACGCTGATGCCGACGCGCGGCTGCAGAATGCCGTAGCCCGCCACCACGATGTTGTCGTGCGGATCGACGATGGCCTGATTCAGCGGATGCGCCATCGCGCCCACCAGCCGATGCGCCGTACCGCGCGGCAGCTCGGTATCGCGAGTCAAGCGTCAGCACAAAGCGGACATGCGGGAGCAACGGTAAGATCGCCAATCTTCACCGGGAAGCTGTCGTACTTGCCCTTGATCAGCCGATTGAAGTCGAGCAGCTTGCCGCGCTTGCGCTCCCAGCCCATCCACACGCCTTCGCGCGGGTTGTAGATGCGGTGGCGATGAAAGAGCGCGAAACTGCCGCCATCGCTCGCTCGGATATTTTTCGTTGAGCTTCGCGAATCAGCTCGGCGGCACAGCTCGACCAGCGGATCGGCTTCGTTTGGCGTCTCCGCCGAATCGGGCATGTCGCTCAGCAACGCGAAATGCAGATTGCGGCTGGCATTGCCCAGATAGCGAACCTCCAGGTCGTCCACCAGCCGACGCACCTGCTTCTCATTGAGCAGCAGGGTCGGCACCACGACCATGGTCACGCAGTCGTCGGGAATGCCCTCGGAGAAATCGAGTTTGGGAAGAATGCGCGGATTGCAGCAGCGCCGTGGTGAGATAGTTCATCACCTCGACAGCACTTTGGCTGGCCGGCAGCAAGAAGCAGGAGTGATGGCGAAGATGCGCGCCCAGAAAGCTGTTGAAGGCGTTGAAGACCGGCGTCATGATCGCGATCACGATCAGCAGCGTCAGCACCTCGATTCCGCCCAGGTAAAACTCGTCCGGATGGCGGCGCAGGAAATCCTGAACGCGCTTCGCCCAACGGCAAGCCGCACTCCGGCGCGCCCGCGCAGCTGCTTCGCGCCTTCGCCGATCAGGTAATAGCCGACGTGCGACTTGCGCCACGCCAGGCGCGGATCACGCGTGCGGCTGCTTCTGCGAGTCGCGCGCCAATTCAGCGCCATGCTGCGCAATCTCCAGCTCCGAGCAGTCGGAGTGCTCGGCGAAATGCGGCCACGGTATGGCGATAGAGCTCGCGGCTCTGGATAATCCATGCGGCGCGTAGGCTTTGGCCGGATCGGCTGCCAGCACCTGATCGAAAACAATCAGCGGCTCCAGCAGCTCCTTCCACGGCGCTTCGGACAGATCGCGCAGGCTGCCGATCAGCATCGCTGATCTGCTGCGGCTTCGGCGTCCTGGCTGCATCAGCTTCTCGCCGCGCGCGGCGAACTCTTCCAGCACCACCAGCTTGCAGCGCCGGAGGCAGCAGCGAGAGCTCGCTCATGTTGAGACGGCGTCACTGCCTGAAAGGCGTCGACATAGAGCAGTGAAGGCGTGATCGGAATAGCGATACTTCGCAGCCCGCAGATAATCTTCCGCGATAGCCAGCACGCGCGGCATGCAGCGCCTTGTCGGGCGTCGCGCACATGCGGAGCGCGGCGAAGGGTGCGATGAATCGCGCTGTACAACTCGCTCTGGGTCGCTCGCGGACCAGGCGCGCGTTGTCGTGCAGCCACTGCAGATCTTCCGGAAGCTGTCGTCGGGACGCTACCGGCGGTCAGATCTTCGGCTGACGCAAGCACTGTGTCCAGCACTTGCGAAACCGCCGTCAAGCGCTTTCGGCGAAATGGTCCGACTCTTTCATCGCCGGGCAGCCAGGTCAGCGCGCTGCGCCCAGTTCGCGGCCGCGTGCAGCGAGCTCCGGTCCGCCTGCGGCAGTTGTCGGCCGGCAGCCGGCTCCAGGCGCTCGGCAGCTCCGCACAGCACGTCTCTATGATTGGTCTCAATCATTCGTTCTAGCGATAGCTCGCAGCCTGCAACTCAAACATCTCGGCGTAGCGCCCGCCGAGCGCCATCAGCTGCTCGTGGTTGCCTTCTTCCGCAATTCTGGCCGCCGGCCAGCACCACGATGCGGTCGGCCATGCGCACCGTCGAAAATCGATGCGAGATGAACAGCGCCATCTTGCCTTCGGTGAGTTCGGCAAAGCGCTCAAACACTTCGAACTCGCTGCGCGCGTCGAGCGCCGCGGTCGGCTCATCCAGGATCAGCAACTGCGCATCGCGCAGGTAAGCGCGCGCCAGGGCCAGCTTCTGCCATTCGCCGCCCGAAAGATCGACTCCGGTTTCGAAACGCCGCCCCAGCATCTGCTCGTATCTCAACGGCAGCTTGGCAATGACACTCATCGGCCAGGCTCTTGTGCGCCGCAGCTCGATCTCTCCCGTGTTCTCCTATCTCTTCGATGCGGCCGACGGCGATGTTTTCGCGCGCGGTCATCTCATAACGCATGAAGTCCTGGAAGATGACGCCGATCTCGCGGTACAGATCGTCGAGGCTCGTACTCGCGCAGATCGACGCCATCCAGCAGGATCTGGCCTTCGGTCGGATCGTAGAGCCGGGTAATCAGCTTGACGATAGTCGTCTTGCCCTGCCCGTTTTCGCCAATCAGCGCGACCCGCTCGCCGGGATGCAGCGTGAAGTTCAGGTTCCTCAGGATCCGGCGCTCGCTTCCGGGATACGCGAACGACACATTGCGGAACTCGAAGCCCCGCAGGATCGGCCGCGGCGCCGGCAAGCGCATTCGGCTTGGAGCGGATCGTCGGCTGCATCTCGAAGAACGCCAGCAGATCGGTCAGGAACAGCGCCTGATCGGCGACTCCGGACAAGGTCGAGAAGATCTGCTGAATGTTGGTGCTGGCCTGCAGGATCGCGCCCGCCAAGCAGGTCAGCGTGCCGATGCTGAGCGCGCCGATCACTGTCCGCCAGATCACGTAGACGTAGGCCGAGTAGTAGCCGAGCGTGCCGACGATCGAAAGCAGCGCGCCGGCAATCAGCTTGCGCTTCGAGAGCGCGACGTTCTCTTCGTAGACTTCGTCGGAAAGCCGGGTGAAGCGCTCGGTCAGAAATCTGCTCAGTCCGAAAGAGCTTCAGCTCCTTGGCTGCTTCTTTGCTGCCGCCCAGCACCCGCAGGTAATCGAGCTGACGCTTCGCCGGTGGTCTGGCGGAAGTTCTTGGCATATCCCAGGAACGCGAAGTGGCTCTCGCCGACGAAGGCCGGCAGAACGCCGGCAATCAGCAGCAACAACAGCCACGGCGAGAAGTAGATGATGGAGATCGACAGCGTGATGGTGGTCATCACCTGCTGGATCAGCCGGCCCAGCATCTGGATCATCGCCAGCCGATCGGTGGCCTGCACCCGCGCCCGCTCCAGGCGGTCGTAAAAGAGCGGGTCTTCGTAGGCGATCACGTCCAGCTCGCGCCGCATGCCGCATCACCTCGATGCTGACGTGGCGGGTGTATTTGTCGGCCAGCAGCGAATCGGTGTAGTCGATAGTGCGGGTAAGAATATTGCCGACAACCGCGATGGCGAACTCAGCCGCCACCAGCCACCACAGCCGAGTCGGAACCGGCTGATGCTTTGCGAGCACCTGATAGATGTTGTCGATGATGAACTTGCCGACGGCGAGCAGTGCGATGGGCTGCAACGAGGTGAACACGCGCAGCAGGAGCCCGGCGCTAACTACACCCCGACCGGAGCGCCAAACGATGTTGAGCACCGGCGGAAGATTCTTCAGCGCAGTCAAACGTTCTCGCCAACTGCTCGTAAAAGTTCCGTGCCCTTGCGACATGTTGTTCAACGGCTGTTGCACCGCTAGGTAGATTGTAGGATTAGTTCCGAAAAATGGCCCGGGTACGCCATATAGAGAGATGCAGAAATCCAGAGATCAGTTTCTTTCAACACTTTAGCCGCCTGGCGTGCTCAGGAAAAGCGGAGCGCGCGTTCCTGGTGTCGGCGCCCAACATCGAATACTTGGCGGGACGGTTCGCAGTCTCGGGCATAAGAGCCGTTCCGATTGTTCGTTAAGGAAAGCGAATGATGAAGGTTTGGCTGGGCTTTCTTGATTGCACTCTCTACCGTGGCGGTATCGTCCGGCTGCGCGTCAGCACAAAGCAAGGGTAACAACGCTCCTCAGCCCCAAGCACCCTTTACCGACTATCGCTATGAGAAGCCCGGAGCTACGCACCACATCACGGCCAAGGACCTGCCGGCTCCATTTGCCACTAAGTCGGCGGTCAATGGGCCCAGAATCGTCGACCGTCCTGCGAACGCCCTTCCCATCGCGCCGCCGGGATTCAAGGTCGAGCTCTTCGCCACTGGCCTGAATGAGCCGCGAAGGATGGCTACTGCCCCGAACGGAGACATTTTCGTCGCCGAGAGCCATCCCGGCGATATCAAAGTCTTTCGCGGCGTTGGCGCTGATGGCAAGCCGAAGCAAACCGAGACCTTCGTGGGTGGACTCAAGCAGCCGTATGGCATTGCCTTCTATCCTCCAGGCCCGAATCCGCAGTATGTCTACATCGGTGATACCGACGCGATCGTTCGCTTTCACTACAGCAACGGAGACCTGAAGGCCGGCAGCGGTCCCGAGAAAATTGCCGACCTTCCAGGCGGCAGCTATCACTGGACGCGCGACCTAGTCTTCTCGCAAGACGGTAAGCGGCTCTTTGTGGGAGTAGGTTCTGATTCGAACATCGATGACCCCGATACTCACTCGAAAGAGAAGAACACCGCGGACATCCTGGTAATGGATCCCGATGGCAAGAACATGCGCGTGTACGCCTCGGGAATTCGCAATGCCGGCGGCGGACTGGCGATTGATTCCAAGAACGGCGAGTTATGGTGCTCTACCAATGAACGCGATGGCCTGGGCAATAACCTTGTCCCCGACTACATCACCCACGTTCAGGAAGGCGGCTTCTATGGCTGGCCCTACTACTACATTGGAGGCAACCCTGACCCGCGGCTGAATGGCGCGCATCCCGAGCTTAAGTCGAAGGTGATCGTGCCTGACGTGCTCCTCCCGGCTCACAATGCGTCGTTGCAGTTGGCCTTCTATGAAGGCAAGACCTTTCCCGCGGAGTACCAGGGCGACATCTTCGCGGCGCAGCATGGCTCCTGGAATCGCGACCCTCGCGTTGGCTATGAAGTGATTCGCGTTCCGCTGCACCAGACGCGGCAAAGCGACCGGAGAGTACGAGGACTTCCTGACCGGCTTCGTGTTGCCCAACGGGCAAGTGTGGGGACGGCCAGTTGGCGTGACGGTTGCTACCGACGGTTCGCTGCTGGTGAGCGACGATGGCTCGAACTCGATCTGGCGGGTCAGCTACGTGGGCAAGTAGCGCAATGCTGCGGAGCTCGGAGGTTAGGCCAGCTCGCGTGCCGTCGCCCAACAGTTCGCGCAGCTCTTTCGGCGGGCGTGCAGGGGTGTCCTGATTGGCGGAGCGAGCGCTCGCAGGCGTCCGGCGTGAACCGGACGAGCCCAGCAGGTCGTCGAGCGACTCCAGCCACAGCATCTGCGAATTGAAGACGCGCCCGAAGTTGCGCGATGCGGAAGTCGCGACCTCTTCCAGCGATAGCTGTCGTCCGGTCTCGCGTTCAATCGAGGTCACAGGCTTGTCGGTGATTCCGCAGGGAACGATGAGCGAGAAGAAGTCCAGGTCGGTGCTCACATTCAGCGCGAAGCCATGCGTCGTCACCCCGCGCGAGATGTGGACACCGATGGCAGCAATCTTGGCCTCAGGCTTGTCGGGCAGGGCGTACGTCCAGACGCCGGTCAGTCCCTTGATGCGCTGCGCTGCGATGCCGTAGTCACTGCAGGTGCGGATCAGGACCTCTTCCAGCCGGCGCACAAACTCCACCGCGCCGACTTTAGGATCGAAGCTGCGCAGGTCGAAGATGGGATAGGCGATCAGTTGTCCGGGCCCGTGGAAGGTCACGTCGCCGCCGCGATCGATCTCAAACAGCTCGACCCCGCGCTGGGCGAGAAACTCAGGCGACGCCAGGACATTCTCCATCCGGGCATTGCGGCCCAGCGTGATGACCGGCGGATGCTCCAGCAGAAGCAGGGTGTTCTCAATGCTGCCGGCCTTGCGCAGGCTGAGCAGCGTGCGCTGCAGCTCATTTGCCGTGCCGTAAGGAACGCGGCCGAGGTAGAGGACGTATGTAACCATCGGGAACTCTGAGCGCCCGCGCCGGACCGGGCGCGCCGAGTACAGACTAACCTAGATGAGCTGTGCCCACGTTCGATTTCCTAGTGCATTCAGCGACGCCTCATTTCGCAAAAAGTGGTGTGTTGGAGCTTTAGAATCTTTAGTTTAGCGCCATTTTCGGCACTGTCCTAATTAGGACAGTGCCCCATTTTCTCTGCAAGTTCCTAATTTCAATGAACTTACTGGCAAAGTCCTGAGCAGAAAGGACTTGTGTGCGCAAATTGTTGCCGTCCTAGGACTCGCTCGGCGAGAAGCATCGGGCTTGGGCCGGGTGTCGTTCCGCTCGTCGACGTGAAAAAACTATTTCGAAGATCGATTAGAATCTTCAGCTTGCGGCGATTTTGCCGGTAAATTCCTCAATCGACAAGTACTTGCTGGCAAAATCCTGAGCACAAAGAACTTAGCTTGATCGTATGGGGATACGAGGCACTTGCTACCAGTAAGCTCAAGCTTGGTCTGGCGTAAGCGCCGGAGCCGCGGGAGCGCACCCCTCAAGAGCAGACTCCATTCTCTTCACTTAGAGATCTCTCTGCTGGTTTTCAAAGATCGCGCTCGCACAAGCAGCCGACCGCCGCTGAGGTGCGAGGGACACTAATCCCTTGACCTCACAGGTCGATTGTCGGCCTCTCGCTGGCGAAACACCAAACGCCTACGTCACAGAGCACAGTGACAACGTCAGGTGTACGCCGTGCAAACCGAAAGCGCATGTTGCGGGGGCTGAAGGCTGTCAGGGGCGGGCGCTTAAAGCTTATGCAACGTGCTGCCGCTGATCGCGGCTTCTACGGCTGCGGCTTGTTGCCAGTTACTAGAACCCATCCCATCAATCGAGGAACCGAAGTCCCCAGGGGCTAAAGCCCGTCTTTACAGGCGCTTTGCGGCGCGGCTAAAAAGGTTGCGGAAAGACTCTTTGCAGTGGGAACAACAGCAGATTCCTCATCTCTAAAAGAGGTCCGGGATGACAAAAAACACAGGGCTCCCACGGCGCAGCTAAAGCTGCACCCCTTCAAAACGGCACCCGACAGTGTTTTTCAGCCTGTAAAGCGGTGCTCTTTTAAGACCGATTTACGAGACGGCTTCTAACTTCTAATTGCCACCTGCTAATTGCTTCTTCACTAACTCACTGACGACTTTGCCGTCGACGCGCGCGCCGGCGAACTTTGCCATCACGTTCTTCATGACTGTGCCCATGTCCTTCATGGTGGGAGAGCCCATTTCTGCGATGGTGGCTTTCACCGCGGCGGCGATGTCATCTTCCCCGACCGACTTGGGCATGTAGGTTTCGATGATGGCGATCTCGTCTGCCTCTTTTTTCGCCAGCTCGTGACGATTGCCCTTCTCGAAGGCCTCAAACGAGTCCTTACGCTGGTTGATCATGGTGCTGAAGACCTGCAGCTCTTCTTTCTCGTCGAGCGGAGCGCGCTTGTCGATCTCCTTGTTCTTGAGCGCGGCCTTCATCATGCGCAGAGTAGAGAGGCGCAGCTCTTGCTTATTTCGCAGGGCATCGACCAGGTCCTTCTGTACCTGCTGGGTGAGAGTCATGCGGGCATTATAGAGTGCGGCGCAGCAGCCAGTTCGGCAGGCGCGCAGTTGCTAGGGGAAAGCAGCTTCTGTACACTGAGAATGCTTCTGAATAGCGAGTGTTCACTCGCAGCCTTCCCGTGCCGAAGTGGCGGAATTGGCAGACGCGCATGGTTCAGGTCCATGTACTCGCAAGGGTGTGGGGGTTCGAGTCCCTTCTTCGGCACCAATTCAAAAACTAGATCAATACCTGGCTAGGTTCCTTGCGTGCGCTCGGGATTTCGGGACGCGCCACAACGCCTCAAGTTCGAGATCCTTCTTCAACAAGCCGTTATCGGGCACTACAAATCAAGTCGCATGTTCTGAACAATCGGTTTGCATTCACATTCCGGTTCGCAATAGCACGAATCGCGCGACCGAATGCAATTTTCTGTATCTAACCAACTCGACCGGAAAGCACAGAATCGTGTAGCTCGCTGTTGCCTTGAACCGAGACCGAGCATGGCCAAACCAATATTGCTGAGTGTGGACGACGATTCTGATGTTTTGCGCGCGATAGAACGCGATCTTCGTTCGCAGTATGGCGCTGAATACCGGGTCATAGGGAGCGATTCACCCGAGGGTGCACTCGATCTCCTGAAGCAGTTGAAGGTACGGAACGACAGCGTGGCCTTGCTGCTTGCCGACCAACGCATGCCGCACATGGACGGCGTCGAATTCCTGCAAGAAGCAATGTCTATCTTCCCTGGAGCGAAACGGGCTCTACTCACCGCATATGCCGATACCAACGCCGCGATCAGCGCGATCAATCAGGCCAGCATCAACTATTTCTTCTTGAAGCCGTGGGATCCTCCGACTGAGCACTTGTATCCGCAACTCGATGACTTGCTCGATGACTGGCAGGCTTCGTTTCGGCCGACATTTCAAGGAATTCGCGTGCTGGGTACTCGCTGGTCGCCCCGGTCATACCAGCTGCGGGACTTCCTGGCGCGCAATCACGTGCCATACCAGTGGATTGACGTCGAGCTTTCCGTTAACGATACGGAGACCCGCCAGCTTTTGGAAGCCCTAGGTCCGGAGGCGGCCGATCTGCCCGTAGTGCTCTTCCCCGATGGGACGAAGCTTCTCGAGGGTGTGCCGGCGGACGTAGCGCAAAAGGTTGGTATGCGCACCCGCGCTCAAACCAGCTTCTATGATCTGGCAATTGTGGGTGGGGGTCCGGCCGGTCTGGCTGCTGCCGTTTATGGGGCGTCGGAAGGTCTACATACGGTGATGATCGAGCGGGAAGCGCCCGGCGGTCAGGCGGGCATGAGCTCCCGCATCGAGAACTATCTGGGGTTTCCAAGCGGACTTAGCGGCGCCGATCTGGCCCGGAGGGCCGTGGTGCAAGCCCAGCGTTTCGGAGTGGAGATCCTGTCGCAGGAAGCTGTTGGTGCCCGAGCTGAAGGGCCTTACCGAATCATCAAGATGGCGGATGGGAACGAGATTTCGTGCCATGCGCTGATGATCGCCACCGGAGTACAGTGGCGGCGGCTGGACGCTCCGGGCATAGACAGGTTGCAGGGTGCGGGGGTCTACTATGGCGGCGGCGCCACGGAAGCGCTGTCCTGTAAGGGTGAGATTGTCTACATAGTGGGCGGCGCGAATTCGGCGGGTCAAGCGGCAATGAACTTCGCCAGGTTTGCGGAGCGCGTGGTTATCCTTGTGCGGGGCGAGTCGCTCTCCAGCACCATGTCGAAATACTTGATCGACCAGATTCAAGAGGTGCCTAACATTCAATTGTGGACACATGCCAGCGTGGCCGAGGTACACGGCGAAACCCACTTGGAAGAGATCTCGGTGCGTTGCACGGACACCGACAAGACTGAGCGCGTGCCGGCGAATGCGATGTTTATTTTCATTGGAGCATTGCCGCGGACGGATTGGCTGGCCGATGTCGTGGAGCGCGACGGGCGCGGTTTCCTGTTGACTGGTCCCGACCTTATGCATGACGGGCAACTTCCGAAAGGATGGAAACTCGACCGGGATCCGTTCTTGCTGGAAACCAATGTGCCCGGCATCTTTGCCGTAGGCGATGTGCGTCATGGTTCCATAAAACGGGTGGCGTCGGGGGTTGGGGAAGGATCGGTAGCCGTGCAGTTCATTCATCAGTATCTGAGCAAGGTGTAGATGGTAGATAGATCGCAGCTACTTCGGGTTCCAGTCTTCGCGGATTTGCCAGACGACCAGATCGACTGGTTCATCAGCCAATCGCACGAGATGAATCTCAAGGCGGGCGACGTCTACTCTCGCCAAGGCGATCCTGCCGATGCCATGTTCGTGATTCTTGAGGGACAGCTTCAAGGGCGCGGCGAACTTGGCGGCGAAACCTTCATATTTAATCTCGAGGCAGGCGACGTTACCGGATTGCTGCCGTTCTCCAGGATGAAGCAGTTTACGGTGAGCGGTCGAGCCTTAACGGACAGCCGCGCCTTGCGATTTCCTTCGTCGGCATTTCCTGAACTTGTGCAGAAGATGCCAGAACTCACCAAGCGCCTCGTGGGCCTCATGTCCGACCGGATCCGCGAAGCGACCCGCTTCGAACAACAACGCGATCGATTGGCCTCGTTAGGGAAGCTTTCGGCAGGTCTTGCGCATGAACTCAACAATCCCGCTTCGGCTGCAAAACGCGCAGCCAGCCAACTGCGTGACATTCTCAAGAAAATCAGAGACGCGAGCCTCGAGCTGGGAAAGCGTGACCTGACGCCGGCGCAGAAGTCAGAAATAGAGAATCTGGAAGCATCGTTCACCCAACAAGATGTAGTTCCCCCGGATGCGCTGACCATCAGTGACCTGGAAGAGCAGATTGATTCTTTGCTTCGCAGTCATGGGCAGAATGATTTGTGGCAGCTGGCAGCCGGCTTGGCGCGACGAAACATACAACCGAAGGTGATCGAATCATTGTTCGCCAGCCTTGACGGGGACACCGCTCGAGCCGCTCTGGTCAGGATTTCTGCTTCCGAGGAAGTCGCAAGCTTGTTGCACGAAATCGAGAGCAGCACCTCGCGAATATCAGACTTGGTCGGCGCAATTAAGGAATACACCCACATGGACCAAGCGCCGGTGCAAAACGTTGACGTTGTAAAGAGCCTGGAAACCACACTCACGATTTTGAATCACAAGCTGAAACAAGGAGTGGCGGTAAAACGCGATTATCAAAGCATTCCCCTGCTGGTGAATTCCTTCGGTAGCGAGCTGAACCAGGTCTGGACAAATATCATCGACAACGCGATCGACGCCATGCACGGAAAAGGCGAGCTTCGTATCCGAACCTACCTCGACGACGGTTGCGTTGTGGTGGAGATCGGCGATAACGGTCCGGGAATTCCCGCTGAAGTGCAGCCTCATATCTTTGAGCCATTTTTTACGACCAAAGGAGTTGGTGAAGGGACGGGCCTAGGACTGGACACAGTCCAACGTATTGTGAAGAAACACCGGGGTAACATTCAGGTTGATTCCAGCCCCGGGAACACTCGTTTTCAGGTCTGGCTCCCGGTGGCTGGCGCTGCGACCTAAGATTGGTCGCGAGGGATGGTCGATCAGCTCGAGGTTGGCCTAGGCAGAATTCAACGTGGCGGAACCAATCTCATGAGTTTCTGAAAGGTTTGCACCGGTCGTCAGGATCGGGGAAGAATTACGGAAAGGTTGTATAAATCGGTCGCATGAGTGATCTTAGGTTGTGCCCCACAAACCTTCGACAAAGCCGACCGAACTCGAAACGCCGTTGGCGCCAGAATCCCTCGCCGATGTTGGCGTGCGGCCATCAGTGCTGCAGGATTTGGCCCTCAAAATCTTGTACCTGAATGGCCCATTCTCTCTGACGGAGCTTTCAGCGAGAATCCGTCTCAGCTTTGGAATCGTGAATGAGTTTGTACACAGGTTTCGTTCAGAGCAATTGTGCGAAGTTACGGGAATGAAAGGGAACGTCCCGGAGATTGCGATCACCACAAAGGGCCGCTCTCGGGCGTTGGAGTTGATGACGGGTAACCAATACGTAGGCCCGGCTCCCGTCTCTTTGCAGGCATACGCGAGGCAGGTACAGAAACAGAGCGTTCGAGATGCCGACATACATTTGCCTGAAGTCGAGCGTGCGTTCTCGCATCTTGTGCTGGAGCCGAAAACCCTAAGGAAGTTGGGTTCGGCGCTGAACTCGGGTTCTTCCATCTTCTTATATGGGCCAAGCGGTACAGGTAAGACCTCGATAGCGGTTGCTTTTCCCCGAGCGCTCTCACATCACCTAGTCTGGGTACCGTACGCGGTGGAAGTGGATGGCCAGATCATTGTGGTTCACGACTCTCATGTTCACGTTCCAATTGACCGTGAAGACGAGCAAGACGCCGACCCACGCTGGGTGCTGTGCCATCGTCCGACCGTCCTGGTTGGCGGTGAGCTTACACTGGAGATGCTGGAACTGCAGTTGAATCCTGCAACAAAGTTCTATGTGGCGCCAGTGCAGATGAAAGCCAACAATGGTGTGCTTATCATTGATGACTTTGGACGACAGCGCATGAGGCCGGAAGAGCTACTGAATCGCTGGGTGGTTCCTCTTGATCGCCGAGTAGATTTCCTGAGCATGGCGGGAGGGAAACAGGTCGAAATTCCATTCGAGATGTTCGTAGTGTTTGCCACCAACCTCAGTCCAGCCACCCTGGTCGATGCAGCCTTCTTGCGAAGAATACAAACGAAGATCGAGGTGGGAGCTCTTTCGGATACCCACTTTCACGAGATTTTCCGTGGGGTATGTGATGAGTTGAAGGTCAGCTACGACGGTGGAATCGTGGACAAACTAATTGACGTAATCCGTAACAAGTTGAAGGAACCACTTCGAGCCTGCCAGCCGCGCGACATTGTTAACCAGATTTGCTGGGCAGCGCGTTACGAGTCACGGCTTCCAACGCTGACACATCAAACTTTGATGGCAGCTATCGACGCATATTTTGTTCCCGAGCTTCAGACCTTCTCCACTGATAAGTAAGGTTCAGCAACGTCTCCCACGTTTTGCAGACGGCTGCGCTCCTCAAGAAGCCTACGACAAACTGCAAAGCACACGTCTAATTTGCGATAGCCTCGAGCCGTGACGTCGCTCACACGAAGCAATCTGGGCCGGGGCACGTATTGCAGGTCCCTCGGCTTCGCTTGGAATGACACCCCGTTGGAAAAGCCGCTTCATCACTACGCATGGGAAAACGCTTCATCTAGCTACACGTTGTGAAGAGCATTTGATCAAACTACCGCAGCACTCGCTACTGCTCCGGCGTACTGAATTGCCAGCAGGGTTTCGTCGTCATTACGCGTGGTGCCCGAGCGGAACCGCTCCAGGTGTTCGCGGCAGGTCTTGACCAGCGTCTCCGGGCAGCACAGGCCGTTTTGCTCGAGCAAGGTGCGCAGCGCCAAAGTACCGTACTCCTCGCCCGCTGGGTTCTCAGCCTCGCTGACGCCATCGGTAAAGATCACGAGCGTATCCTGCGCTCTGAAGTGCGTGCGCACTGGCGTAAATTGCTGGTCGCAGAATAACCCGAGTGGCAGGTCGTTGCTGTCGAAGCATTCGACCTGCGATCCGCGGAGGATCAGAGCAGGCAAGTGTCCCGCGTTGACCAGCTCAAGCTCTCCTTTGGCCGAGCTGTGGCCCACAACCAAGGTGGCGTACTGCATGGGCAGCTTACTTTCGCAGAACAGGCGGTTGGCCTGCGCCAACGTCTTCTCCAGCGGCAGGTTCATCGGGATCAGTGCGCGCATGACGGCACGCAAGTTTGCCGTGAGCATGGCGGCTGCCACGCCCTTGCCGGCAACATCGGCGATCATGAAGTACAGACCGCCGCGATCGTCGGGTATGACGTCGCAATAGTCGCCACCGACCACGCCCGCCGGACGGTAGTGATAGGCGATCTCCCATCCCGGAATGGAGATGTCGGGCGCCGGCAAGAGTCCATTCTGAATGCGCCCCGCGAGCTCGAGATCGTACTCCAGCGCGCGCTGCTGGTTGGGCGTGAGGCAGCCCAGGCAAATAGAGGTCAGGGGATCGCGCAGAATGCGGTCTTCTTCGATGGAGTCGTGGCAGACCTCGCAGATGCCGAGCGTGCCGTTGTCAATGCGATGCAGCGCCTGATCGACTTGCGCCAACAAGTCGGTGAGCTGCTCGGAGTCATTGCGCTCGATGACGCTCTCCAGCCGCTCGCGGCGCGATAGCAGGTCAGTGCGTACGGTCTGCAATAGAGGAGTTTCTGCGGTCGCCATGGTAACCACCTTATAGGCTTTAGAAGGTTATGAAAGGCCCTCGGATGCAGTCTTTTTCGACATCTCGAACGGTTCCGGGGCAATGCACACATCGTATACCCGCGGCCACATGAGCTCACCCCGATTCTTGCTGGCAAAGTGCGAAAGCGGCTCGCGACACGCCTGAGGGCGTGCCCTTTCAAAGCACATTCTGAGCGCCGTCGTATTCTTCTGGCATGTGGTACGAGACCTACCAGCGTCCCCAGCGCACGACCCGCGCCGAATTGTGGTGGAGAGCGGCCTTCATTCTTATGGTCGCCGTGCTGGCGGCGGGAGCGGTCGCGCTGTGGTGGCACCGCTACACTGCCACGCCGGAGTACTCACTATCCCAACTCGGCGAGGCGGTGAAGGCGAAGAACTATGGCGATGCGGCGAAGTATGTCGATGAGGAGCGCATATCAGCAGAGGTCGCCAACTCGTTGACCAACGTACTGGTGGCGAAGTACACGAAGAAGTTCACGGCGGACCCGTTCCCATTTACCGAGAGCCGAATCGAGTTGTTACAGAAAATGGCGCCACGCTTCGATGCTTGGACACAGATCGGGGTGCGCAATGCGATTCGCCTGCTACTTAGCGGGAACGGGATTCTCACCGGCTCCACAGGATTCAAGGTAATCGATGTCCATAATTTCTCCGGTCTGCACGTGGTGCACTCGGAGGTGCATGGCGACGAGGCGGACGTGGTTGTCAATGGCCTTCCGCAGCCCAACCCGTTCGATCTTACCGAGATTCGCATCCGCATG
Organism: uncultured Acidobacteriaceae bacterium; assembly: GCA_963758835.1. Taxonomy (GTDB): domain Bacteria; phylum Acidobacteriota; class Terriglobia; order Terriglobales; family Acidobacteriaceae; genus CAVVDY01. Next base: position 47,611 of record CAVWWZ010000025.1, read on the forward strand.
ACGCGGGTGCCGGGTACCCGCTATTGGCGCATCGAAGAGATTCCCGATGCCACGCCGATATTCCAAAGATACTTTGGGCAATAATGCCGGGCCGAGTTGCCGGCCTCAGCCGGGCTAAGCACCTCGGTTCCCTCTTCGCGTGCTATTCTTAATACTTACCCACAATGCTCTTCTCCAAAGATTATGTGGGCTACCTTGCCCGCGAAGTCAGCAAAAAATTAATCGAAGGCGAGTTCATCGAAACTCCCGACCCGCAAGGCCGTCACGGAGCGGATCAACGCCGCTCTGCTGGAAGAACTCGCCCTGGAAGACCGCATCAACGACGAAGTTCGCATTATTCTCGACACCTACTCCGACGAGATGCGCCGCAGCGGGGCCAACTACCAGGAAATGTTCAAGAAGGTGAAGAACGAGCTGGTCCGCAAGTATAAGGCGGTGCTATGAGGATCAGCCGCGAGAAGATCAACAAGCTTGCCCATGCCGTGGCCGACACCCTGGCGACCATGGACAATGTCGAGTTTCTGGAAGACCGCAACACCATTCGCGTGGAGTCGCGCAACATCCTGGAAAAGCTGTTGGCCGAAGAAGCCCGCATCGACGCTGCCGCCCGGCAGAAGATCGAAAGCCAGCGCCGCACCATCCTCGAAGGCTCGCAGGAATGGGACATTCTCTACCGCAAGTATTACAACGAAGAAGTCAAGAAGCTCGGGATTTAGACGCCCGGCGCTCTTCAAGATTCAGCCAGCACGCACAAATCGGACTGCGATTTCGTTCGCCCCGATGTAGAAGGCGTTACGCATAGGTTGCGTGCACAGGCTATGCTGGTGGCGGCGATTCCGGTGTGAGTCTGGGATTTACATACGATGAGCAAGGGCCGATTGGAAGCGTTCAGCGACGGAGTGATCGCGATCATCATCACGATCATGGTGCTGGAGATGAGGGTCCCGCACGGCGGCCGGTGGCAGGACCTGGTGCCGCTGGTGCCGGTGTTTCTCAGCTACGTTCTGAGTTTCATTTATGTCGGTATTTACTGGAACAACCATCATCACATGCTGCATGCCTGCACTAATGTGACAGGCGCAATACTGTGGGCCAATCTGCATCTGTTGTTCTGGCTCTCATTATTTCCGTTCACCGCCGGGTGGATGGGAGAAAACCATTTCACCTCAGTCCCCACTGCGCTCTACGCCATGGTTCTGCTGATGGCGGCGATCGCCTACTTGTTGCTACAGCAGACAATCATCCGCGCGCAAGGGCCGGACTCACTCTTGCAGGAAGCGATCGGCCGCGATTGGAAGGGCAAAGTTTCGTCATCGATGTACGTTGTAGCGATAGTTACCACTCTCCGTTCGGCGAAACTCGCCCAGGCGATTCTCGTGACGGCTGCGCTGATTTGGCTGATTCCGGACCGGCGCATCGAAAAACGCCTTGCCATGGAGCAAGGCTTGACGGTTGGCCCACCAGTCCCACGGAAAGGCTCGCAATAGGTCCGCCGCTCACGTAGAGAACCGCTCGTGCCGATCACTTCTCGCAGGGCGTCAGCTTAACCCACTGGCCGGGATTGACCTGCACGCTGTTGACGTACACCGTCCAGTGCAGGTGAGGGCCGCTAGAGCGTCCGGTCGTTCCCACATAGCCGACGACGTCTCCTTGCTTGACCGCAGCGCCCGGCTCGACTGCCAGCTTTGACATGTGCATGTAAATACTCTCGACGCCTTGTCCATGATCGAGCGCGACGGTGTTGCCCAGTACGGTGATCAACTGCGCCAGCTTAACGGTGCCATCGGCAGCGGCGCGCACCGGGGTTCCGGCCGGCGAGCGGAGATCCACCCCTCCATGATAGTCACCCGTAGGTTTGTGATTGCGGTACCGCCGCACTCCGTAGGGCGACACCGTGCAACCGTCCACCGGCTCGATGAAGCGATCCTGCCAATAGCGAACGTCGGTGATGTTCTGACGAAAGCTCTTTAGCAGCTCGACTTCTTCAGGCGAGTTGTGCAGGTTGGCAATGCCGGGCGCAAGGTTCACGTTCTGGGTTGCGAAGTGCGCGTCACGCACCGTGATCGTTGCAACCGCCTCTTGGGGTTGTGAGGGGGACGAAAAGACGATCTCCGACGGACCTGGCGGTTGAATCGCTGGTATTGGCATCAGTCCCAGCCAGCCGCCATTGTCTTGTTTGAACAGCGGAACGGTTTTTTCCCCCATGCGAGCTGACGTGGTCTCAGTCGCGCAGATCAGGCGAACGACATTTCCCTGGATCGGGTCTGGGGATGAAATGTGACAGGCCTCCGCCGCGAAGATGGAGGCCGGGAGCCACGAGAGCAATGCAAGGTTGAGGACGAAAAGGCGGAACACCCGAACAGTATACGGTGGACGAAATCTAGTCGCCCAGAATGAACTCGGTCATGTCGGGAGCGGTCGCCGCGGCGCCTGGGTACTGCGTGAGGCCAAGCAACTGCATCATGAGGCGCAGCGTACTGGGATGCTGGTACAACTGCACCCGTATTTTGGATTTCGGAGGCGGGTAGCCCTGGCGTACATCAGGCCCCACTGCGACCCAGGCGATGTGGCCGCCACCAAACTGGCTATCGCTGTCCTCGGCCTCGTCAAAGGTGATGATCAGCAGACCGCCGCCCGGAGTGTTGAAGTCAGGACTGTTCAGCAACTGAGGGATGTTTGCTTGCAGCCAGGCATCCGCCTGCGCCAGCGTTCCATTGTGCGCATCGTGGTTGAGATTGGGAACGATGAAGGCGTAATTGGGCAACGTGTGATTAGCAATGTCAGTTGCTAGCTGGGTGAAGGGCACCAGGTTCTGCATCTGATTCTGGTTACCGCGAACGTCGGAGAAATAGGAGCAAGGATTGTGGCGTTCTGCATAGAGGCCGCTGTCGCCACCCGTGTATCCCACAGACGGGATACTCTCGGAATATTCCTTCCAGGTCTTGCCGGCCGCAATCAGGTCGCGTACGACGTTATCGACGCTAACCGTGCCCATGTAGCCGTCATTGTTGGTGATGATTTGTCCGGTCGTCAGCATGAAGTAATTACCGATCGAGGGATGGGTGTTCGCGAAGTATCCCTGCGCGACCGAATAACTATTGATGAGGCCATTGAGGTATGGCATCTGCTGGTTGCCCACCACGCTGTTCCACCCATGGTTCTCTTCCATCACAATGAACACGTGATTAACATGCACGTCAGGCAGGTCCTTGAGCTCGAGTGTGGCTTGGGCGTTCAGAACGTTAGCAGTTAACAAAAGGACAAGGAACGGCAAAACTGCGCGTTTGATCATCTTTTCCTAGCTTGTACTAGTTGGATAGTGGAGCGGATTATACACACGAACTGTGCAGGGTCTAGGCGTGGTTGGGAATAATTCTCGGGAAAAGTTTCGCCGCAACACTTTGGTGCTCGCGAATGAGCATATGAAAGCGACACTACGACTAGGCTGGCAATTCCTCTGCAGGAGGAAAGTGATGTTGTTGCCGGCCGACATTGCCGTCGTACTTCTTGGTGGTCTTGAAAAGTTCAAATCGCCCATCAGCGGCATACGCCTTGGCTTGATTACGAAGTGACTCCATCTCCTGGGCAGACAGTGGCTGAAATCCGCGGGCGATTGCGAGATCTTGCTCCAGGACGTCCATTGAGTCGACTCCGCAGACAGTGGTCGCTACGGGAAGACTCATGGCGTACTGCAGGGCTTCTTCGGGAGTAACCACGCCGTGGGTGATGATCTCTCCGCTGCCGCCCATGCTCTTCATGCCCAGGACGGCGATACCGCGCTTCTGCGCTTCTGGCAGCACTCGCTGCTCGAAGCTGCGGAAGCTCGCATCAAGGCAGTTCAGCGGCATCTGCACGGTGTCGAAGGGAAAATTGTGGGAGAGCATCTTCAGGTGAATGCTCGGGTCTTTATGGCCAGTGAACCCCACGGCGCGAACCTTACCCTGTTGCTTGGCGGCCAGCAGCGCTTCTGCAACGCCGCCAGGTGCAAAAATCAGCTCCGGATCATTTTCGTAGATCACTTCGTGGATCTGCCACAAGTCGAGGTGATCGGTTTGCAGGCGGCGCAGTGACTGCTCAAGCTGCTGCATGGCGACATCTTTGCCGCGTCCATGCGTGCAGACCTTGGTCATGACCACCGCGCGATCCCGCTTGCCTTTCAGCGCGTTACCAAGCACCTCCTCACTGTGGCCCTGGTGATAGTCCCAGGCGTTGTCGAAGAAGATCACCCCGGCATCCATGGCTTTGGCGACGATGTCGTTGGTTTCCTGCTGGTTCTTGGTTGAACCCAGATGATACCCGCCCAGTCCGATTGCCGAGACAGTGATGCCGGTTTTTCCCAGCGGTCGATGGGGAACCGGCTCGCCTGAACTTGTCTGGTTGCTCGAGTCGGTCTGTGCGTCCGATTGAGTTGCCAAGCTCATACCTCGCGTGAGGGTTGCCGCTCCGATCACGGCAGCGCCTTTCATCAGTGTTCGACGCTTTGCGTCAGGGGTCTCGGCCATCGGATTACCTAGTGGCTTGCGGGAAATGGGTGGCCATCGTTCTGGGTGGCCTTCATCATCTCTTTGACTTCCGCCGACTGCATATCCAGCGGGAAGCTGTGCGCCAACCGCGCCTCGGGATTATCAAATTTCAGCGACAGCTTGTAGAGTTCGAAACGTCCGTCGGCTGCTTGCGGTTTCAGGCGATCGCGCAGCGCCTGCATCTCCTGCTGGGACATCGGCTGAAATCCTTGGGCAACCGCCAGATTCTGACGAAGAACGTCGAGACTTTCCATGCCTGTGATGGTCACTGTGACGGGAAGGCTCATGGCATAACGAAGTGCCTCCTGGGCCGTGAGCACCCCTTGCTTGACTGGTTCACCGTGCCCGCAGATTGGCTTCATTCCCAGTGCCGCGATACCGCGCTGGTTCAGCACCGGGAGAACTTGAGTTTCGAAGCTGTGAAACTGGGCATCAAGAGCGTTCAACGGCATCTGCACCGAATCGAACGGAAAGCCAGTGTTCAGCATCGCAAGATGGAGTTGCGGGTCTTTGTGCCCAGTGAATCCGACGAAGCGTACTTTGCCCTGCTCCTTCGCTTTGCGTAGGGCTTCGGCGGCGCCGTTTGGGCGGATGAACAGCTCAGGATCGTTATCGAATGTGACGCCGTGAATCTGCCAGAGGTCGAGGTGATCGGTCTGCAAGCGCTTCAGCGACTGATGCAGCATGCTCATTGCCATGTCGGCGTCGCGGCCATGGGTGCAGACCTTGGTCATGAGGAACACCTTGTCGCGGCGGCCTTTCAGGCCCTTGCCCATCCAATCTTCCGACTTGCCGAGGTGATACTCCCAGCAATTGTCAAAAAAAGTGATTCCGCCATCGACGGCTTGCTGGACGATTTGCACAGCGGTGGGTTCATCTGGCGCGTCGCCCAGGTGATGACCGCCAAATCCCAGGGCGGAAACCTTGGCGTCAGACTTTCCGAACTGGCGGAGCGGGATAGAAAAATTTGCAGTTGGTTGCGGCATGCTCGGCAAGAACTCTTAAGAGCGTCTCGATGCTGCTAGTAGATGCAGCCGCGATGGAAAGGTTGGCAAGGCTGCGATTCACCCGCATGGCGACCTCGCGGAAAATCGGCTTCGAGAATCGAAGTTGCCTGGGGAACGAGCGCCGAGCGAGGCGTTCTACTGCATGCCGATGCTGACATGCGACAGAACCGCATCTTCTACCCGTATGAGCTTGCTCTTCGAATGCGGCGAATCGCCGGGAAGGTGATTATCTTGCTTGGCCACATAACGGCCTATCAAATAGCCGAGCACTCCGCCGGCCACAACATCCGAAGGGAAGTGCACTCCCGCGGTGACACGGTATGTGCTGGAGGCCGTGGCCAAGCCATACATCGCGACCGCAACCGGCCACTTGGGGTATTCATGCGCGATGACCGAGGCGATGGTCCAATCGAACATGGAATGTCCCGAGGGAAATGAGCCGCTCTGCCAATTTCCGGAAAAGAACTTGCCCTCTGCGTCATTGCTGAAAGGCCGCTCGCGCTGCAGGATAGCCTTCAACGCCCCGTACATGATTACGCTGTCAGCCACAGCCCTTGCTGTCGCAACGCCTGTGTCCCTGGCGTGGGAATTGTCCGTCACCAATCCGGTGACGAAGATGCCTCCGGCTGTAACAACCTCGGTGCCCAGGATGGCGTTGGATACTGCAATGCCCGTGTCGTGCCAGGCCGGATTGACCTGCTGCGCAACATGCTCATCGGTCGCAATCAGAGGCGTGAGCGCGGCGAGGAAGAGGGCGTCCCACTTCAAGTTTTTCTTCCGAAAAGGGGCCTTGATGAACGTCAGCTCATCCTTGCCGATGACTACTACGCCGCGCCCTAACTCGCCGAGAAACGAGTTGGACTCAGTCGCGTTTCTGCTGGAGGGAGCGTCGGGCAAGGCGGCAGACAAGGGCGGGGCGATCGCGTCCGTGTTCGACGAAGCCGGCTGCTGAGCCGAGGCACTGATCGCCAAAACCAGGACGAACACGAAGGCCAAGGTCTTACGAAGTGCCATTGGCGGGCGCAGGGCAGCGGAACCGGGAGTATCTCCGAAAGTTAAAGACATGACTTTGACTGGCCATCCTCGAATCGCAGGGTGCGTTAGTTGTTGGATTCCGGTTTCGAGCCTGTTGTCGCCAGACCGGGATCGGCCGAGCTTTGTATTACTCAGGGGCGAGTACCTGAGGGGCGAAACTTGCATCTCACTACCCGCGCGACTATTACGTAACAAGGAGAGAAGTGGAATGAAGAACATCGCTATCTTGATGGGAGCAGGGGTTCTGAGCTTCGGTCTCATGGTGGGAACTGCAGTTGCACAGGATTCCGCGAGCCAGGACATGAAGGACGCCGGTCACGAAACCAAGAACGGAGCCAAAGAAGTAGGTCACGGCACGGCAACTGCGGCCAAGGGCGTCGCCCATGGCACCACAACCGCGGCTAAGAAGACTGGTAGCGCAACCAAGAACACCACCAAGAAAGTTGTTCATCGGGCGCCAAGAAGACCGATGAAGGCGCGACCAAGGTCGAGAACAAGACGGAACCGCAGTAAAGGTCACAATCAGGGGCCCGGGTACTCCCGAGCCCCGCACGCTTGCCTGCTAGCCTTGGACGCAATCGCCATTCAACCTCCCACCCACGCCGTAGCGTTCAATAAGCCGCAGAGCCTCCCAAACTAAGGAAAACGCGCCAGCGGAGCCGGGTTCCGGGGCGCGACTCTGGACCAGGGGTCCCTTTTTCAGAGGTTGTGCGCCATAACCAAGCCCCTGTGACGTATGCCACAGACTGACGGTCATGCCCCCGCAGAATCAAAGCGGAGGGTACTGTGTTCGACATCGTCGAAGCGCGCCCATTGGCGCGAGGCATCAAGCTATTCGTCATCAAGGCGCCGCGTATCGCGCGCAAGCAGAAGCCCGGGCAGTTCGTCATTGTTCGGCTGGATGACTGCGGCGAACGCATCCCGCTGACCATCGCCGACGCCGATCCCGAAGCCGGCACCGTCACCATCGTCGTGCAGGCCATCGGCAAGACCACCATGCTGCTCAGCATGCTGGAGGCGGGCGACTCCATCCTCGACGTCGTCGGGCCGCTCGGCAAGCCTTCCGAGATTGAGAACTTCGGCACCGCCGTGGTCGTCAGCGGCAGCGTCGGAACGGCCATGGCCTATCCCACGGCGCGCGAACTGAAGCGCGCCGGCAACAAAGTCATCTCCATCGTGGGCGCGCGCAGCAAGGACCTGATGGTGCTGGAGGACGAAGTCCGCGAGGTCAGCGACGAGACCTACGTCGTGACCGACGATGGCAGCTACGGCGACAAAGGCCTGGTCACCGACAAGCTGAAGCAGATTGCTGGCCGAGCGCGAAAGTGGACTACGTGCTCGCCGTCGGGCCGGTGCCGATGATGCGCGCGGTCGCCAACATCACCGCTCCCGAGAAGATCAAGACCATGGTCAGCCTGAACTCCATCATGGTGGACGGCACCGGCATGTGCGGCGGCTGCCGCGTGCTGGTCGGCAACAAGAGCGAGTTTGCCTGCGTCGATGGGCCTGAGTTCGATGCCAGCCGGGTGAACTTCGAGGTGCTGATGCAGCGCAACAACATGTATCGCGAGCAGGAGCGGCAGAGCATCGAGCGGCTGCAGGCCGATCCCGCAAGCCGAGCTGGACCAGCTTGCGCGAGAGCAATCACAAGCACCGAGTGCGCGTTGACGCGACCGGAGGTGACCTGTGAGTGAAGGACATGCCAGCTGAAGAACAATCCGCTGCCCAACAAAGAGCGCGTCAAGTTGCCGCGGCAGCGCATGCCCGAGCAGGATGCGCAGGTTCGCGCCCGCAACTTCCAGGAAGTGAACCTGGGCTTCCCGCCCGAGCAGGCGCGCGCAGGAATCGCTGCGCTGCATCGAGTGCCACAAGCCCGGATGCGTCGAGAAGTGCCCGGTGTCGGTGGACGTGCGCGCGGTCATCGACTTCATCGTGCCAAGGCGATTATCTGGGCGCGGCGGCGAAGGTTCGCGAAGACAATGCGCTGCCGGCGATCACCGGCCGCGTGTGCCCGGTGGAAGATCAGTGCGAGTCGGGATGCGTGCTGGGCAAGAAGGGCGAGCCCGTCGGCATCGCTTACCTGGAGCGCTTCGTCGCCGACTGGGAGCGCGAGTCGGGACAGTTCGGCATTGCCGAAGCAGCAAGCCGGCCACGGGCAAGAAGGTCGGCATCGTCGGCAGCGGCCCGGCGGGCTTGGCTTGCGCCGGCGACCTCATCCAGATGGGACACAAGGTGCACGTGTTCGAAGCGCTGCACGAACTCGGCGGCGTGCTGGTGTACGGCATTCCGGAGTTCCGCCTGCCGAAAGACATCGTGCGCCACGAGATCGAGACGCTGCGGCGAGCGCGGCGTCGAGTTCGAGACCAATGTCGTGGTCGGCAAGACCGTCACCATCGACGAGCTGATGCAGGAAGAAGGCTTCGACGCGATGTTCATCGCCACCGGCGCCGGACTGCCGCGCTTCCTCAATGTTCCGGGCGAGCACTTCAACGGCATCTATTCGGCCAACGAATTTCTTACCCGCGTGAACCTGATGCGCGCTTATCGCTTCCCCGAGTACGACGAGCCGCTCTATCCCTGCAAGGATCGCGACGTGATCGTCGTCGGCGGCGGCAACACCGCCATGGACGCGGTGCGCAGCGCGCTGCGCCTGGGCGCGAAGAGCGCCAGCATCTTCTATCGCCGCACCGAAGTCGAGATGCCCGCGCGCGTGGAAGAAGTGCATCACGCCAAGGACGAAGGCGTGCACTTCGAGATGCTGGTGAATCCGGTGGAGTTCCTCGGCGACGAAAAGGGAAATCTGACCGGCGGTGCAATGCATTCGGCAGGAGCTGGGCGAGCCGGACGAGTCCGGCCGCCGCAGCCCGGTGCCGATTCAAAGGATCGGAGTTCGTGACGCCGTGCTCGGTGGCAATCATCGCGGCGGGCACGACGGCAAATCCGCTGATCCAGTCGACCACGCCGGGGCTGGCGACGACCAAGCGCGGCTACATCTCGGCCAATGACGACACGCTGGCGACCTCGAAGCCGGGAGTCTTTGCCGGCGGCGACATCGTGACCGGCGGCGCGACCGTGATTCTGGCGATGGGCGCGGGACGCAAAGCCGCGAAGGCGATCAACGAGTATCTGATGGGACCCGCGGTGGTGACCGTCCAAATCGCGGCAGAGTCATTAACGACTGCGCAATAACTACAAAGCGCGATTGCGGATCATTGACTGATTCGTCATCGCGCATTTTTGTGTCGCGAATTTTCTCCACGGTAGAGGCTCACGAATATGCATCGTTGAGCTGCAACCTGAGGCGTGGCGATCATCTCGAACCTTGCATGGCTGAGAAGAAGGATCGTTGCTGGCCGGGATACGAGCCGGTCGCCGGCAAAGAACAGCATGAGCAAGGAAGTTGCCGCCCGAAGGCGAAATCAAAGCTGACAGCGAACGAGACAAAATTTCGCGCCAAGCGGCGGCAGCAGCTTGATCAATGGGAAACTGAGCATCCGCATACGCGCAAGAGCGCCGCGCAACACTTACATGATCCCAGAACCAAAACGAAATCGAAGATAGAGGGCTAAGGCCTAGCTCGCTTCGCGTACCGAGAACGGACCCGGTGATGCGTCGCCTTGGGCTCCCGGCCCGCGCAGGCCTTCGGCTACCCTCTTCAGATCGTTTACCAACGCAGCGTAGACTTCGTCTTTGTGCTCGACACTTTCCGCGCGAAGAACCGCAGATGGGTGGAAGGTAGCAATCGTTCGCGGAGACCAGCGTGTAGGCAGGAACTGGCCACGTTGTGCGGTGATCCGGAATTGAGCACCGAGCAACGCCTTCGCAGCAGTAGCTCCCAGGCAAACCACAACATCCGGCTGCAGGGCGTCGAGTTCGGCCTCGACCCACGCGCGGCATGCAGTGACTTCACTCAAGCGCGGCGTGCGGTGAATCCGCCGCTTTCCGCGCTCCTCGAAGGCGAAATGTTTCACTGCATTGGTCACATAGATTTGCCTGCGGTCGAGGCCAGCTTCGGAGATTGCCTTGTTGAGCACCTCACCTGCAGGCCCGACAAAAGGCTTCCCAGCTAGATCTTCCTGATCGCCCGGCTGCTCTCCAATCAATACGACTCGCGCATCGATGGGACCTTCGCCGAAGACTGCCTGGGTAGCGTGCCGGTACAAGTCGCATCCTCGGCATAGCTTCACTGCCTCGGCCATGGTCGGCAAGTCGCGGCGCTCGGGCAAGTAAGCTGCGGCACCTTTCGGCTGCAGTTTGATCATGCGTTCGACACGCTCCGGAGCCGCGGCGAGTTCCTGCGCAAGCGTATCCATCTCGGGCATCTGCTGCCAATAACGCTGCGGGGCATGCTGGCGCATCACCTTCAAATTGACTCGCGCCGGATTAAACGTCGCGCCGTAGTACGTGCGCCAAAGCGATTCAAGCTCGTCCTCTTGTGGAGCGTAGCGGCGCGGTACACCGGCCGTGAAGCTCAGGTTAGTTCCATCCCAATGCGCCGACTCTTCGGGCGTCAGGATAGACCAGCGCATCGAACGAAAACGATCGACGAAAAACGGTAGAGCCTCGCGAAGCACGTGATGGTCAGGCCGGAACCATGCGACGTAATGATCCTGGTCATCGACCGTGAGTTTGCGGAATCGCACGAAGGCATGCATGCGATGAATCTCGCGTTTGACTTCATCTGCCAAGTGTTCAGCGCGGCGCACATCGTCATCCACGCTGATCTTCAAGAGGTCGTGGTTTTCGTGGGTCACCCGCCATAGCAGCCGATAAAGCAAGGCCCACCGCCCAGGATCTTCATTGCACGCGACATTCTGAGCCAACGTCAGAAACGATTTCGGCGCTTTATGCGCTCGCTCTTTGGGCGCCGTAGATGAAGCTGCGGCGAACAAGCCATCCTGCGGAGTTGCGCCATCGTTCCAATAGACGTCGTCGGGAGCAGTCTCCGCGGCCAGCAGGGCACGCGCACTGCTGCGCCAATCTTGAAAGGTGCGAACGTTGATCGTAATCAAAGCTCCCCCGTAATAGCTGTTGTATTCGCTTCAAAGAGCTGCATCTGTTGCGGAACGACGAGGCGCTGGGCCAAGTTCACGCCATCCAGGTCGGCGGCAGCCAGTCGACTGTCGCCGGTGACGATGAACGGCCGTGCTCGCCGGGTCATGATCTTCAGCTTTTGAAGATCCGCCATAGTGAGCCGGTGGTAATGGCGGATGGACAAAATCCGTTGAACGTTCCGGTAGCCCATACCGGGCACTCGCAATAACTGCTCGCGCGTAGCAGTGTTCACGTCTACTGGAAAGTACCAGCGATTGCGTAATGCCCAAACCAGCTTGGGATCCTGTGACAAATCGAGGTTAGGCTCAGCCGCCGTGGTCAGATCGGCCGCGCTGAACTCGTAAAAGCGCATCAGCCAGTCTGCCTGGTAAAGGCGATGCTCTCGTACCAACGGAGGAGCCTGAACTGGAAGTCGCGGATCGGCATGTTGAATGGGGCTGAAGGCGGAATAGTAGATGCGCTTGAGCTTGTAATCGCCGTAGAGTTGTGACGCAGTCGTGAGGATAGTCGCGTCGGTAGTTGCCGTGGCGCCGATGACCATCTGCGTCGATTGTCCAGCAGGCGCGTAACGTGGGCGCTTCGGGCCGCACGCCTCCTCCGCCGCGTTGATATGCTCGCGAACACTGGTCATGGTGTTCTGAATGGTCGCGCTGTTTTTCTCGGGCGCTAATGTTGCAAGGTCCTTCGCGGTCGGCAATTCAATATTGGCGCTAAGGCGATCAGCCCAGCGTCCCGCCTCAGCCAGCAATAATTCCGATGCACCGGGAATGGTCTTGAGGTGGATATAGCCATTGAAGCGGTGCTCTGAGCGCAGGCTGCGCGCCACAGCGACTAATTGCTCCATCGTGTAATCGGGACTCTGGATGATGCCGCTGCTAAGAAACAGCCCCTCGATGTAATTGCGGCGATAAAAGTCGAGCGTGAGCTGGACGACTTCCGGCGGAGTGAAGCGAGCGCGCGGCACGTCACTCGAAATTCGATTTACACAGAAGACGCAGTCGTAAATGCAGTAGTTGGTGAGCAGAATCTTCAGCAACGAAACGCAGCGCCCATCCGGCGTGTAGCTATGGCAGATACCGCAGCCGGAGTTGCTGCCTAGCGCGCCATCGCGTCCTCCACGTTTAGCTCCGCTCGACGCGCAGGACACGTCGTATTTGGCGGAGTCTGCCAGGATCCGCAGCTTATCGCCCACATCCATGTTACTGATAGTATACGAGAAGAAAAAGCGAACAACTATGGTTAGTGCTGGCCCCAAAGATAGGGTTTTACACGAAGGAAAATGGCCGCCCAGAATTTGAAGCTGGGTTCACACCACCAACGCGGCTGAGCTGCCCACCCATTCCAGATTCTTGTTGTGGTCGACGCCCATCATCATGCCGCGGCCCATGCGCACCAGCGGCAGCACCGGCGTCAGCTCGCCGCCTTCGGGCCAGACGTACATCATGCGGATTTCCATCTGTGTGGCGCCGTGCGGCGTCTGGATCACCGGCTCGAACCGCATCCGCTCCTGCAGGATGTAGTCGTGGCGCTGGTCTGCGGGGATGGCGTCGATGTCGGCCTCGGTCGGCGCAAACTTGATTCCCGCGCCGGCAAACGAATACAGCGGCTTCAGCAGGTAGTTCTCGTTGTCGGTGGGAACGACCGGATTCTGGTCGAGGAACCACGTCTGCGGCACGCAGCGGTGCTTCAGATAAGGAATGGAGAACTTGCTGATGCGGAAGTACCAGTTGGGATGGCCGGCCCATTCGACATCCAGTTCGTCGCGAAGATCGAACGGCAGGCTGATGCCCTTGCGCTCGAGTTCGTCGACGATGCAGCGGTTGTAGATGCGCTCGACTTCGATCTCGCGCCCGTCTTTGGTGTAGTAGAGCTTCTTGCCGCGCTTCTTCAGCGTCAGGATATCGACGACCGCGATGCCCAGCTTGCGCTGCGTGATGTTGAAGTCGGGCAGCGTCTTCTGATGCTGCGGATCGATCTCCATCAGGATGACGTTCTCGGGATCGTGATCGGCGACGATGAGCTTGCGCATCAGCTGCCAGTAGGAATCGTGGTCGTAGCCGCGACAGATAGATGCCGAGGTCTTTGCTCAAGCCGTACGACTCGATGTACTGCTCCGCCGACATCGGCTGATATCCGTACAGCGAAGGGAAGGCCTGCAACTCGACCAGCTTTGGCTCGAGCTCGCCGTCAGCTTCCGCGCACCAGTCCGAAATCTACATGCACGAACATCGGCAGCGGCGATTCATTGGCGACGTTGTATTTCGCCGGAACGCTGACGTCGGACAGCTTGCGGTAATCGGGATTGTTGACAAGTTGCGAGGATCAGTTCGCGGCCGTAGTCCGCCATCTGGTCGACCAGCGGCTTGGGAACGAAGCACGGCGTTTCGGAGACGCGAAAGCCGATGTGCGTGCCGCAGACTGGTGTCGAGTGACTGCAGAAGGCTCTGGTACTTCGCCGGCGGTGAAATTGCGGTTGAACTCCTCGCGCAGCGCGGGAATCATCCTCAGGCCTCGATGAGGAATCGGCCTTTCTCCATGATCTGCTGCCCGTCAACCCAGATGTCGAAGTGCGTGCCCACCACGTCGATGTGCGTGCTGGAATACCAGTTCGCGCCGGTGTGGACTCCATAAGGATTGCCGAAGGCGATGTGCATGCCGGGAAACTTCTCGTCCTGCAGAATCTGCCCGATGACGTGCTTCAGCTCGAGGTTGGTGCCGATGGCGAACTCGCCCACCAGATCGCTGTTCTCGTCGGTGTGGGTGTAGGCCCAGAACTCCTGCTCCAGCTCCTTGTTTTCGCTGAAGACTTCCGTGATGCGGTTCTTCTTCATCTGGATGGTCAGCGGCTGGTGCGCCAGGTCCTGGTACTTCTCGCACAGATAATCGCCAACCACGCCATCGACCACGTAGGTGCCGTTCACTTCGCCGGGCGTGGTGAAGACTTCGCCGCCGGGAAGATTGCCCCACTTGTCGGGGCTGATGATGCCGCTGGTCTTGATCCAGTTGTAGTCGTGGATTCAGGTCGGCGGTGAGGTCGGTGCCCGCGGGATTCTTGGCGACGATCTTCGTCGGCTTGGGTGACGATGTCCATCACCTTGCGGCTGAGAGCGTCGACCGTGATTGAAGTCGGCGCGCATGCCTTCCAGCATGATCTGCCGGTTGATGTTGACCATGTGCGCATGGCGCATGCGCCGGCGGTTGACGATGTCGGTCATCTGCATGCGCGACTTCAGTTCATTGCGCTGCACCCTGACGGCGAAGATGCTGACCTGGCTGGTCTCCATGTCTTCGGCGATCTCGGCGGGCAGCTCGGTCAGCGGACGCGGCGCCAGGTCTTCCAGCACGAAAGCCTTGAAAGGCGACCCGACCGCAATCAGTTCGTGCACGATGCTGGCCGCGATCTCGCGCGTGTCGTTGTCGGTGATCACGGTGACCTTCTCCGACGGCTGAATGCGGAGGCAGGTGTTCACCGCGTTGTAAGCGCCGGGCGAGAGTTCCGGATCGAAGGCAGTCTTGGTGAGATCGGTAGCAGTCTGGTTCAAACGATAACCTTTCGACGAATAAAATGCGCAAACACGGAGGTACAGCGGCTCAAACCATTTGGATTGTACTCTTCTCACGTCCGCGGGGCTGAAATCCCGCATTAGGTGTGATGCAAACCCAGCCCTAAAAGCTAGACTCACTTCATCGCTGCAGTGGTCTCAAAGACGCCCACGCGCGTCTCGGCAACCATATAATCGACGACTTTCTTCAGGTCTCCGGTTTCGTTGAAAACCTTTAGCTGGCGGTCGGCGCCGGTTCCCATCTCCAGCATCTGGTGAATGTAGTCGATCTCTTCGCGCGAGCCAAGTTCATCCACATCGTCGCTCGATGAGATCGAGGTATTCCAGCATCAGGTCACTCACCGGAACTTCTTCTTCCTTGCCGAAGTCGATCAGCTTGCCTTGGATGCCGTAGCGCGAGGCGCGGAACTTGTTCTCCATGATCAGCGCGCGACCATAGATGCGGTAACTCTTGTTGGATGCATGCAAGCTTGTACAGCATCGCCATGGTCGCCTGAATTAACGCGGCGATCGCAATGGTCTCGTCCAGCCGCATCGGAATGTCGCACACGCGCACTTCCAGGGTATTGAAGAACGGATGCGGCCGGATGTCCCACCAGATCTTCTTGCCGTTGTCGATGCAGTGGGTCTTGACCAGCAGGTTGACAAAGGTCTCGTACTCCGCCCAGTTGGCGAAGACGTCGGGAATTGCCGGTTCGGGGAAAGCGCTCGAAAACCTTGCAGCGATACGACTTGAAGCCGGTGTTCATGCCCATCCAGAAGGGCGAATTGGTCGACAGCGCCAGGATGTGCGGCAGGAAGTACCGCATCGAATTCATGATGTGAATCGCGGTGTTGCGGTCTTCGATGCCGACGTGAACGTGCAGTCCGAATACCAGGTTGGCGCGGGCGAGGAGCTGCATGTCCTCGACCACCTGGTGATAGCGCTCGTCGGGATAAATCTCCTGCAGTCTTCCAGTCGGAAAACGGATGAGTGCTGGCGGCGGCGAGCAACATGCCATGCTCAGCTGGCCAGAGTAATCATCTCGCGGCGCAGCTCCAGAATATTCTCGCGCGCTTCCTGGATGTCCTTGCAGACGCGGGTCCCGACTTCAATGACCGACTGGTGCATCTCGGGCTTGACCGCTTCGCTGAGCGCCAGCTTCCCTTGGACAGAATCTCCGAGGCGATGTGCGAGCGCAGATCGCGCGTTTCCGGATCGATGGTCTGATATTCCTCTTCGATGCCAATGCTGAAGCTCGGCCGATTCATTGGCAATTAGCCCCTTTCCCGCTAGGTTTCGGCTCGAGCTCTTTCTTGTCCCGCGTTCGGCCGCCAAGGAAGCGCTCCAGCGGTATTCGCGCACTTCGCCGGTGTGCGCCTTGGCTTTGCGAACTGCCAGCTCGGCGACAGCGTTCACGATCCAGTCGAAGTTCGCCTGGCCCACGGAATTCACGTCCGCATCGGGCGCGGGATTCATGAAGTCGATGGCGTAAGGAATGCCGTCCTCGCAGGCGAACTCGACCGTGTTGAGGTCGTAGCCCAGGGCGCGGCACAGGGTGAGGCAGTCGCGCTCGACACGCGCCAGCAGCTTGGGATCGACAGGCGGCGGATTCTTCACATAGCGCTCGTGGAAGGGCGCCGAAGGATCGTACTGCATGATGTGCACCTTCTCCTGCCCGACCACGTAGCAGCGGAAGTACTCCTTGAACTTCACGCCGCGCTGCAGGGTCATGCAGAGATCGCGGGTCTGGTCGTAGGCGTTGAAGAACTCTTCCGGCGAGTTGACCTTGTAAACGTCCCTCCAGCCGCCGCCGTCGAACGGCTTAAGGAACGCCGGGAAGCCGACGTAGCTGAAGATGCTGTCCCACGGCATGGGGAACTGCAGGTTGCGCATGGAGCGATCGGTGGTGCCGGCAGGATGCTCCTTGTGCGGGCAGCAGCACGGTCTTCGGAATGGCCACGCCCAGCTTGTCCCCGAGCGCGAAGTTGAAGAACTTGTCGTCGGCGCTCCACCAGAACGGATTGTTGATGACGATGGTGCCGCTCAGGGCCGCGTTCTTCAGATAGCCGCGATAGAACGGAATGTCGTGCGAGATGCGGTCGACGATGACGTGGTAGGGCGAAGGCTCGGCCATGCGGACTTCGCCCACCTGCGCCAGTTCGGCCTGGATGCCGGGCTCGCCCATGGAGTTGATCTTCTCGACCAACGCCGGCGGGAAGGTGGTCTCCATCCCAAAGATGATTCCGATTTTCTTCACGGCAGCTCCTGGAACTCGGAATGACTGCTGGCAAACGGCGCCCTGTGTTCTTGATTGATGCTTGCTGGCTTGAGAAATGCCGTCTGCGAAGCAGTACTGGGTGTGCTGAAACTCTAGTTATTGTAGAGGAGGAGGGCTGGATTCGGAAAACCGGAGGAAGCGAGCAAGGGCTCCGTGTCAGGGCATGACCTTGTTGGTGCCGGCAAGCTCTGTTTGGAGGTTAGCGTTAGCCCCTGCGATCTCATATTCCGCCGGTGGCGCCGCGAATTGCTGCCGTTTTAAGACTGTGAGCGTAATCGCCCGATTACAACAGTTAGGAATCCCTTCTCAGCGGGAGGACTTGAAGTTATTGCGCTACTGCAACTTGGCGTACACGGTTTGGCTTGCTCAAAAAATGGGAGTCTCGGGAGCTAGCCCCATTCCACGGGCCTTAGTGGCATTCTTTTTCGCGGCTCGGTAGATGAGTCTTTTTCCAGAGCTCATCCGTAGTAGGAATGAGACAGGCTCCGCCTGTTGCGAAAATCACCTGAGTTCATTGCGATAGGCCGAACATCACGGCCCGCTGAGGCAGCACAGGAGATCGCCATGCAAGACATTCGAGTCAGGCTCTCAGTCTTATGGCTGTTTGCGACGCTCAACTATATCTATGCGGATGTGTTTTTCTGCATCGACGTCTTGGGGTCGGGTAAAGGAGGTCCCGCCGTTCTCCATTTTTCCCCGGGAGCGTGGTTAGGGATCGCGATACTCATGGAGATCCCAATGGCGATGATTCTGTTGTCGCGGATACTGAAGCCCAGAGTAAATCGCTGCGCGAACATCGTCGCGGGCATAATAGAAACCGCCGCTGTTCTCTTGACCAGTTTCATCCTTCCAGCCGTTCATCTCACGGGAACAAGTTCTTACTATATGTTCTTTGGAGCGATAGAAGTGGCTTGTACTTCGATGATCGTTTGGTACGCATGGAGATGGCCAAAAGAAACCGCCCACCGAATCGAGCTATCCGGCCAGCCCTTGTCTCTGCAAGCCATTGAACTTCCCGATAGGGGTAGGTGCTGATAAATCGCCATATCGCAAGTTATGACGAAATTCGCGATTACATCGCCCAAGACAGCCCAGATGCCGCCGATCGCATGATCGACGAAATCTTCGATTGTTTCGAACCCCTGGCGCAGTTTCCCGGTCTCGGACGCCCGCGTCCGGATCTTACCTCTAGAGGGCTGCGTTTCGTAGCCGTCCGTAGCTATCTGATCGCATATGCGCCAGAGCGTAAACCGTTGTGGATTATCGCCGTGCTACACGGACGTCGGAATCCACGTCTCATTGCCGATGTCTTGCGTGGCCGGAGCTGATATCAGACCTACTCCAGGTACGCCCTCGCCATGGGCCGCCAGTCCGGCCAATCGTGGTAGCTGCGATCTCCCCAGACGTATAGTTCGTGCCGGATGCCACTAGCGCGCATGATACTGGCCATGTATTCATTGTCCTGCCAGCACATGTCCCACTCGCCGGTGGCGAGCACGGTGCGAATGTGGTTGTACTTCCATCCGTCAGTACAGTTGGCGAGATAGTCAACCGGGTTGTTGAAGTAGACGTCCTCGCTGTACCAGCCGTTCATGTAGCGCCGAATGTCGAAGGCGCCGGCCATGGTTACGCAGCCGGTGACCATCTCGGGATGGCGGAAGGCGAAATTCAGGGCATGGTAGGCGCCGAAGCTGCACCCGGTGACGATGGTGCGCGGGGTCCAGTTCTTGTTCCACATCAGCGGGAAAACGTCGTTGATGATGTAGCGCTCGTATTGCAGGTGGCGCTGCACGCGCCAGTAAGGATGGGCGCTCTTGTTGTACCAACTCTCCAGATCGATACCGTCTACGCAGTAGATCTGGAGCTGGCCGTTTTCCAGGCGGTCAGCCAGAGTGGCAACCATCTTGTTGTCTTCGTATTCAAAATATCTGCCCATCGAAGTTGGAAAGACCAGAACCTTAGTTCCGGCATGGCCGAAACAGAGCAGTTCCATGTCACGCTGCAGGTCCTTGGACCACCATCTGTGATATTCGCGATGCAAGTTGAAAGCCTCGTAAGGAATTTTTTGGTGTAACCAAAATTGCGTCTGCTAATCTAAGACACCACTTTTGAACTAGGGTGCCTCGAAAGAATCAAAGCTCCGGCTCGCAGACTCGGCGGCCCCGCGGTGGCACGCAGGGCAGAGTTCGCACCGAAGAAAAACAATATACAGGAATGGCGACAGAATCGATTATTCCCGACTCCAGCGTTGCGATGGCCCAGGCTTTCGCAGTGGCGAGCGACCTGAAATCGCGCCTCTTCAAGCACGAGCAGTTCGAATCTGCTCTCGTCGACGATAAGCATGATTTCGTGGTCTATGTGCCTCCGACCTATGCCGTGGAACAGGAGCGCCTGTTCCCTGTGCTGTTCATGCAGGATGGGCAGAACCTGTTCGACCCTGAGACTTCGTTCATGAAGGGCAATTACTGGCGCCTGGGGGAAACCGCCGATGCGCTGATTCTGGCCGGCAAGATTCAGCCCCTGGTGATGGTCGGCATCTACAACACCGGCGAGCACCGCATTGACGAATACACGCCGGTGGAAGACCGTCGCCTGGGCGGCGGCCACGCTGACGCCTATGGGCAAATGCTGGTCGAGGAGTTACGCCCGTTTGTGGCGCAGACGTACCGGGTAATCGTATCCGGCGCGGACTGCGGTATGGGCGGCTCATCACTTGGCGGCCTGGTTTCCATGTATCTTGGGCTTCGGTATCCGCACATATTTGGCAAGTTGGCCATCATGTCGCCTTCGGTGTGGTGGCGTAGTCGAGCTATTTTGAAGACCGTGTCGCAGCTGAGACACAACACCGACCAGCGCATCTGGCTCGACATCGGAACCAATGAAAGCCAGCGCGCACTTCCCGACGTCCGTCTGCTGAAAGAAGCCCTTGAGAAGAAGGGCTGGAGTGAGGGCGAAACCCTGGGCTACATGGAAGCCGAAGGCGCCGAACACACGGAATCGGCATGGGCGGAACGGGTCGCACCGATGCTCGAATTCCTCTTCCCACGCCAGCCTTGATTGCTCCCCACGTTTCTGGGGCAACAGCAGGCGAACGCTCTCATCTGAGTCAAGAGGCCACAGTTTTGAGGAGAGCGCATGAGTGACAGCAAAGAGGTAGCCCGCGGAGTTATCCGCATTCCCACCGGCATCAGCAACGCGTACTTCGTGAACCATGCCGGAGGCTGCGTGCTGATCGATACCGGCACCGAAGGTTACGCCGACAAGATTCGTGCTGTTGCAGAACAGCATTTCGGGGGGCGAACACGGCCGCAAGCAATTCTGCTTACCCACGGGCACTTGGATCACGCTGGCTCTGCTCTGGTTCTCGCACGCCACTGGGACGTTCCGATTTATGCCCATCGTATGGAGCTGCCATACCTGACGGGACAATCGAAGTATCCGCCGCCAGACCCAACTGTCGGCGGATTTATGTCGCAGGTCATTCGATTTCTCCCCAACAAGAATTACGACTTGGGCGATGCCGTCAAAGAACTCAATGTAGAGCAGCCGCAATCGATGAGCGGCTGGCGCGTCATCGAAACGCCAGGACACACGCCGGGGCACGTATCGTTCTTTCGTGAAGCAGACGGGGTGCTGGTCGCCGGTGACGCCTTCTGCACTATCGACCAGGACAGCATGATCGGTATGATCAGCAAGAAGCCGCAGGTGAATCGGCCTCCGGCCTACTACACCATCAACTGGGAACAGGCCCACGACTCGGTTCGGAAGCTGGGGGAGGTATCGCCCAGGCTGCTTGCCGCAGGTCACGGTGAGCCGATGGGCGGTGACGAAGCGCTATGGCAGTTGCGAGAGTTGGCCGAGGATTTCCCAACGCCAACCTATGGGCGCTATGTGAAGCAGCCTCCCATTGTGAACGAGTACGGAGTGGCGTTGATGCCGCCGCCCGTGCCTGATCCGGTGAAGCGGGCGGCCATTGGAGCCATCGCGGCCGGGACGGTCGCCGCTATCGCCGTGTCCTTGATACGGCGGCGCAATGGCCGCTCGTCGAATGACTTGGACTGGCAATCAACGCGGCGAGCCGATTGGAAGTCAGCACAGCCCGATTGGCGCGCTGCGTTGGATACAGACAAGTAGAATGAATCGGCCAAACAGGCCGCGAGCCCGACAGCTTCTGCACGAGAGGTCTGGCGAAAACCGGCATAACGCGATACCGTGATCGCTATCAGCCCGGAGCGTCCACCGGGGTTTTTCTCTGTAACCAGGATTGATACAGAATCCCTGGTACTGGGGACCGCGGCACGGGCAGAACATGGGACATTCCGCTGGAGGTCGCATGAGATACGATCGCTTTCTGAAGACAACCCTTGCATTGATTGCGCTTTTCCTGGGCATGATTGCGCTTCGGCCATTGCTGCAGCCAAGCCCGGTGATGGCCCAAACCGAGCAGAGCCGAAAATTCTATGTAGAACCCGGCACCACCATGTTGCGCAAACCAGACGGTACCGCGCAGCTCTATGGCAAGGTGTTCATCGACATGCAGAGGGGGGACATTTGGGGATTCCCCACCAATAGCAGTGATCCCTATCCGTCGAATCCGGCGAGTTCGACGCCTCCTAAGTCGCACCCCATGTATCTGGGCCGATTCGTGCTTAGCGACGCGGTTCTCAAGTAGCCCGTGGCGGATGCAGCAAGAAGTCTGGATTGGCGGGATTCCCGGTTACAATTGGCGGCAGCAAAGCTACATCGTTACTCGTCATCGGAGGTCTCATGCGATTCGACTGGATAACCAAGCTTCTTCTTCTGACAACAGTAGTCTTCCTCGGCGTGCTCGTATTTCGCCCTATCGTGCAACCTCAACCAGTGTTCGCGCAGGATAGTACCGCCTATCCGTTTAGTATCCAGCAAGGGCTGGTAACGCTTCGCAAGTCCGACGGGACACAAACCTGGGGTAAGGTTGCGGTGGACATGCGCAGTGGTGATGTCTGGGGATTCCCCATGCCGGCTCAGAACACACCGTATCCGGTGTATGGGGCGAGCGACACGCCCCGAGTCTCACATCCTATGTACTTGGGCAAGATGGCCTTCAGCGAAGCTACGCGTTAGGGAGGCGTAACCTCGTCTCGTCATCGAGGTTTAAGACCATGAAAGGCAAATTGACGAAGTTGCATCGAAGCATCCTGAATCCAGCGCTGATCCTGTTGCTAGGAATTGCATTTCTGGCATGTAATCCCGTCGTGTCTCTGGCTATCGTCACCAGCAACAGCAAGAGCGTCACTATTCCGGTCAATGTTCCGTGGACCGATACCGGCATCGACTTAACCGTAGGCGACAAGTTGCACATTACGGCAACCGGTACGGTCGATTTCTCAGATAAGACCGGCGTGGGACCGGCGGGCGCGGAACGCGGGTGGAAAGATACCATTCTCGCTCTCAGCGTCTCGAGCGCGGGACGAGGAGCACTGGTCGGAAGGCTGGGAAACGATCCGGCTGCTCTGCCATTCCTTATCGGTGCTGACGGTACAGTGACGGTTCCGGTCGCTGGGCGGCTGTTCCTGGGCATCAATCAGTCGGAAATGTCGAAGCCCACCAGCGGCAAGTTTGAGGCAAAGATCGAGCGCACCCCGGCAGCCACGCAAGTCGCCAGCGGGGCGGCAGCCAGTTCTGCCAAATTCGATTTTCAGACGCTATTTACAACCCTGCAAAAGGAACTACCCAATCGTGTAACCGACAAGGCGGAGGGCGGCAATCCCGGCGATTTGGTGAATTTTGTGCTGGTGGGGAACCAGGATCAGGTCAAAGACGCATTCAAGGCCGCGGGCTGGGTGGTTGCAGATAAGACAAATCAGGACGCCGTTCTAAGTGCGCTACTCGCCACGTTGCAGAAGAACGTCTACGTCACGGTACCAATGAGCATCCTGTATCTGTTCGGAAGAGCGCAGGACTTTGGTTACGAGAACGCGCAAGCGCTGCAGGTCGCACAGGAGCGTAATCACTTCCGCATATGGAAAGCGCCCTTCCAAGGCCCGCAGAAGCAGATCCTATGGGCGGGAGCCGGAACCCACGATATTGGCATAGAGCGCGATCAGCGCAGCGAGAATGCCATTACGCACAAAATCGATCCTGACGTAGATAAGGAGCGCGACTTTATCGGCGCGACGCTTCAGCAAGCCGGATGGGTGCAGGCCATGTCGTATCTCGACCGTCCCAATCCGGTTAAGCAGACGTTTACCGCTACTGGCGGCGAGATTAAGTCCGACGGACGCGTGCTGGTGATTGTGCTGAAACCGATGGCCGCGTCGAAGTAGGAGGAAGAGCGACGCTTCAGCACCGCGTCTCGTAGCCACTGATTGAGAAAGGGATGGAAGTTCAATGCGGCGCATTGAGCTTCTATCCCTTTAAACCGCATACATCGCTGAACGCGGACCTGAAGGTCCGCACTACCCTTACCTCAGCAAACTCGCTACAGGCGTGCTCTGCGTCAATCCGAGCGACCAGTTCACCGCACCGATGAAGAAATTTGGAAAGACTCCGATGCCGACAGTTGCTATTCCGGTGATCGTCAATGCCAGCCCCATACCCGGGCTGAGCTTTATGGGCTCCGCATCAACCGCCGGCTTGATCATCATGGCGTTCGCAATGCGCATGTAGTAGTAGAGCGCGATCACCGAGTACAGCACTCCGATGGACGCGAGCACGTAATGCCCAGTCTGAATGAGCGCCAGGAAGATGAAGTATTTGCCCCAGAAGCCGGCCAGCGGAGGAATGCCCGCCAGCGATAGCAGGAAAATGAGCATCAGAACGGATTCGGTTGGAGCTTTGGAGTAGAGCCCAGCCATGTCGTCGATCTGGTCTCCGATGATGTTGCGGCGCCGCAGCGAAGTAATCACCGCGAACGCGCCGAGGTTCATGAAGGTGTAGACCAGCAGGTAAATGAGGATAGCGACGATGCCCGTGGAGTTGTTGGTCCCATCGCTGGCGACCAGGCCCAGCAACATATAGCCGACGTGCGCGATGGAGGAATACGCCAGCAGACGCTTCGTATTCGTCTGGGTGATAGCCGCGAGATTGCCGCCCGTCATGGTGGCAATGGAGACAAAGATGATGAAGCGGTACGTACATCGGGCGCAGCGGGTACAGCATGGCCAGGAAGATGCGCAACAGCATCGCCCATCCGGCAGCTTTCACCGCGACGGACATGAACCCTGTCACGCTCGTCGGCGCACCCTCGTAAGCATCGGGCGCCCACTGATGGAAGGGCACGGCCGCAATCTTGAACAGCAGCCCGGTGGCGGTTGCCAGCAGCGCGAAGATAACGACCGGATCGTTAGGCCGCGTCGCCATGTTCTGCTGTAGCTTTAGCGCGATCTGTCCCAGATTGGTGCTACCAGTCACGCCGTAAAACAACGACAAACCGTAGGCGAAGATGCCGGAGGAGAACGCTCCTAGCAGCAGATACTTCAGGGCGGCTTCATTCGAGCGCTTGTCGCGGCGCAGGAAGCCGACCAGGACGTAGGTCGAAATCGCCATCAGCTCCAGGCCGATGAACAGCAATATGATGTCGTAGCCCGCGGCCATGCACATCATCCCGACGACCGACAGCAGCAGCAGGGCGTAGAACTCTCCGTGGCTCTCGTGCTCGATCTCAAGGTAGCGAACCGACATCAGGACGGCGATCGCGGCTCCAGCCAGGAAAAGGTAGAAGAAGTAGAGGGCGAAGCGATCCATCATGAGCGAGCCCATGAATCCGGTGAAGGCCGCAACGCTCGCTCCTTTCGCCTCAGCAACGTGATAGGCGTAATGCAGCTTGCCCACAGCCGCAGCTGAGAATGCCAGGCCGATGAGCGCGGTGACGGCATTCAGCCGCTTCCATTCCTTGGGAAGCAGCAAGTCGAGCATCAGAATCCCGAGCGCGAACAGCGTCAGCAGCACCATCGGCAGGGCCAGTATGTAGTCTGCTCGCGAGAAGTATTGGGTGATCGAGGGGTTCACGATGAAACCTCTCCGCTCTTCGTTCTTCGCTTTTCGCCTGCGAGCTGCCAGTTGCCAGCCGCCAGCCCCCGGCTGAAGAAAAACCTCATATTGTTATTCACCATTAACCGCCAGCTTCGCTTGTGTGGCAGCGACGGGTTGCACCTGTGCTGCGGGAGTAGGCTTGTTTGC
Organism: uncultured Acidobacteriaceae bacterium; assembly: GCA_963758835.1. Lineage (GTDB taxonomy): Bacteria > Acidobacteriota > Terriglobia > Terriglobales > Acidobacteriaceae > CAVVDY01. The sequence goes on from CAVWWZ010000025.1 coordinate 73,215, forward strand.
TTGCGGAGCTGTAGGCTGTTCGGTCGCGGGAACCGTGACCTCAGGCTGTGCGGTTGTGGTGGGCTGCGCCGCCACCACCGGCTTCTGCAAGCCCGGATAATCCGGCCGCACGGTCGCCACCAGGTTGTTAATCGGCGTAGACAGAATCTGGAAGAGCGGCTTGGGATAGAGGCCGATAGCGAACGCCAGCACAACCAGCGGAACAAACGTCGCCAACTCGCGCGCTGACAGGTCTTTCAGATAGCTGGTTCTTGGGATTGTTGTTGGTTCCGAAGAAGACCCGCTGATACAGCCACAAGCAGATACGCTGCGGCGAGAATCACGCCCGGAACCGCCCATGCCGCCCATAGCTTGTTCTCCATGAACGTGCCCTGCAGGATGGTGAACTCACCGACAAAGCCATTCAGCAGCGGCAGGCCCATCGACGACATGAACATGATCAGCGTGATGGTCGCGTAAATCGGCATGATGTTGGAGATGCCGCCGTACTCAGCGATCTCGCGCGTGTGCCGCCGTTCGTACAGAATGCCGACGATCAAGAACAGCGCGCCGGTGGAGATGCCATGGTTGATCTGCTGAATCACCGAACCGCTCAAGCCGAGCGGGGTGCAGGCGAAGATGCCCAAGGTGCAGAAGCCGAGGTGGCTGACCGACGAATACGCCACCAGCTTCTTCATGTCTTTCTGCATCAGCGAGACCAGCGCGCCGTAGATAATGCCGATGATCGACAGCGTGATCAACAAGGTACGAACCCACGGCGTCATCGCCACTCCGGGGAAGAAGGGCAGCGAGAAGCGGATGAACCCGTACGTTCCCATCTTCAGCAGGACGCCTGCCAGAATGACCGAGCCTGCGGTTGGCGCTTCGACGTGCGCATCTGGCAGCCAGGTATGGAACGGGAACATCGGGACCTTGATGGCGAATCCCAGGAAGAACGCGAAGAACAGCCATACCGCCGCGGGGCCCGCGATCTTCGGAGCCGTCATGTATAGCTCAGTGATCGAGAAGGTGTAAACGCCGGTGAGCGTGTGGTGATGGAAGTACAGGAACAAAATGCCCAGCAGCATCAGCACCGAGCCGAACAGCGTGTAGAGGAAGAACTTGATCGCGGCGTAGAGCTTGCGCGGTCCGCCCCAGATGCCGATGAGCAGATACATCGGCACCAGCATGGCCTCCCAGAAAACAAAGAACAGGAAGAAATCATTGGCCATGAAGACGCCGAGCATGCCGGTCTGCAACACCAGGAACCAGACGTAGTATTCCTTGACGCGGTCCTGGATGGCTTCCCACGACGACAGAATCGAGATCGCGCCCAGCAGCGTGGTCAGCATGATGAGCAGGAACGAGATGCCGTCGATGCCCAGCACGTAACCGGCGCCGATGGTGGGGATCCAGTTGTTGGGCGCGCCCTCGACAAACTGGAAGCCGGCGCGGTCCTTCAGCGCCCAGAACCACGGGACCAGCGGCAACGATACCGCGAAGCCGAGCATGGCAAATATGTTGGCCACCCAGCGGATCGCGTTCTTGTTCTCCTTCGGCATGAACAGCAGAAGGAAGGCGCCTACCAGCGGCGTGAATAAGACGATCGAAAGAATGTGGTTGTACATTTTTAAGAAGCTCTCAGCTGCAGCCATCAGCTACCAGCTAAATCAAAACTCTTGTCATCCTGAGCGGAGGCCGCTTCTCTTGCGGCCGGAGTCGAAGGACCTGCAGTTCTGCCGTCCCTACGGGACTCTCGCTCTATATCTCACCTATCCCCGACCTGAAGGTCGGGGCTTCCACCTGCGGCGCTGAAGCGCCGCACTACCCGTCACCACCGCACCACGTAATACACAACGAACCCGACCAGCCCGCCGACCATCACCAGGGCGTACCACTGCACCAGTCCCCATTGAATGACGCGCACCGGGTACGAGGCCATGCGCGTGACCATGGCTACTCCGTTGACGAACAGGCCGTCGATGATCCACTTGTCCCACCATGTCGAAACCGTTCCGCTCTCGCGCGTGGACCAGCCAACACCATTCACGGTGCCATCAATGACGTTGGCATCGAACTTCCACAGAGCGTCGCCCAAACCCATGGCTCCGAGGCGAACGCCAGCAATCTTCTCGCGTCCGGTAACGAACCAGTTGTAGACCTCGTCGATGTAGTACTTGCGGAACAGCGTCTTATAGAACCGCGGCGAAATTTCCTGGATCGGCTCCTTGTAGCCCTTGTCGGCGTTCTCGAATGCACGACGCGCCAGCCACCAGCCCAGTACTGCTGCGCCGACCGAGGCAAACATCAGCGCATACTCCAGCGGGTCAGTGTGCTCGACCTGTCGCTCGCCGGCGGCAACCTGAGCGGCCTTGCCACCTTCTTCCAGCACCACAGCTTCCTGGGCGAACACCGGTTCAAGAAACTTCTCAAAGCGATTCGACCCGCCAAGACTGTGCGGCATTCCGAGCCATCCCGCACCGACGGCGCAAATCGCCAGAATCACCAGCGGAACCGTCATCGACTTGGGCGACTCGTGGATGTGGTGCTCCACCTCGTGCGACATGCGCGGCTTGCCCCAGAACGTCAGGAACATCAGCCGGAACATGTAGAACGACGTCATCAGCGCGGTGAGAAAGGCGATGTACCAGAGGTAACGATACGCGCCCGCTTCTCGCGACCAGGTCTCCCAAAGAATGGCGTCCTTGGAGAAGAAGCCCGCGAAGCCGGGGATACCCGCGATAGCGAGCGTGCCGACCAGCATGGTGCCAAACGTGGTCTTGATCTTGTGACGCAGGCCGCCCATGTGCTGCATGTCCTGCTCGCCGCTCATGGCGTGAATCACCGAGCCCGAGCCAAGGAACAGCAGCGCCTTGAAGAACGCGTGGGTGAAGACGTGAAATACGCCGGCGGCAAATGCTCCGACGCCGAGCGCCAGGAACATGTATCCCAACTGCGAGACGGTGGAGTAGGCCAGCACGCGCTTGATGTCGTTCTGCACCAGGCCGATTGTGGCCGCGAAGATCGCGGTCAGCGCGCCGACGATGGCGACCGTCTTCATTGCATTCGGCGCAAGCACAAACAGCGCATTCGAGCGCGCCACCATGTACACGCCGGCGGTAACCATGGTCGCGGCGTGAATCAGTGCGGATACCGGCGTTGGACCTTCCATCGCGTCGGGCAGCCAGACATGCAGTGGGAATTGCGCCGACTTGCCGCACGCTCCGACGAACAGCAGCAGGCAGGCAGCGGTAATCCACTTGATCGCCGATGAGGAAGTTGCCGCTGCGCGCCAGCAGATTCACCTGGGTGTACTGCACCGAACCGAAGTACCACGCGATGGTGAACATGCCGAGCAGGAATCCGGCATCGCCCACGCGATTGGTGATGAACGCCTTGTTAGCCGCAGTCGAGGCGGAGTGCCGCTGGAAGTAGAAACCGATCAGCAGGTACGAACACAGGCCCACGCCCTCCCAGCCGACAAACATCAGGGCATAGTTGTTGCCCAGGATGAGCGTCAGCATGGAGAACATGAACAGGTTCAGGTAGCCGAAGAAGCGGTAGTAGCCGCCTTCGTGGGCCATGTAGCCGATCGAGTAAATGTGGATCAGCATGCCCACGCCGGTGACGAACAGCAGCCAGATGGCCGAAAGCGGATCGAGCAGGAAGCCGGCGTCGGCGCGGAACTGCGCCGGCTGGCCGCCTTCGCGTGACGTAGGTGAGGCTGTTGTCGCCGGTGCCCAGCCAGGTATAGAGAACTTTTTCGAACGGCTGCCCGTGGTTCGCCGCGGAATAATCGGTGTATTGCCAGACCGCCAGGCAGGACCAGGCGAACGCCAGCGCCACCATGCCAACGCAAATTCCGCTGACCATGGATTTCTGCAGGCGGCGTCCAAAGAAGAACATGAACGCCGCGCCGAAGGCGGGAAACAGCGGTATCAACCAGATGTGGTCAAGAAGAACATTTTTAGCTTTCAGCCTGTCAGCTATCAGCTCTTCAGCCTGACAAACCTGCCTCTCTACAGCTCATCCTTACACGGAGCTCATCCGTCGCTTTTCGACCGAGTCGAAGGTCTCGTATTCCTGCTCCACTTCTACCACCGCAACAAATCGATTTCGTCCACGTTCACCGTCTCCTTGTTGCGGAAGAAGGCGATGATGATGCCCAGTCCGACCGCGGCTTCAGCAGCAGCGTCGGTAATTACAAAAATCGCGAAGATCTGGCCGTGCAATCCGTACAAGCGCGAGAACGCTACCAGGTTCAGGTTCACGGCGTTCAGGATCAGCTCGATCGACATCAGGATGATGATCACGTTGCGGCGCGTCAGCACGCCGATAGTGCCGATCATGAACAGCCCCGCCGCCAGAACCAGGTAATGCAATGTGGTGATCTCGCCCATGTCAGATCCTCTTCTTCGCCATGACCACCGCGCCTACGATGGCCACCAGCAGCAGCAGCGACGCAATTTCAAACGGCAGCATGTAATTGCCGTACAGCCAGATGCCGACCTGCTGCGTGTTCTGCCCTTCCGGCAATCCGGCGAAGGTCTTGGGGAAGATGTCGTAGCCGCGCTGATAGACAAACAGCAGCAATCCGCCGAGCACGACCGCGGCAACGGTACCCACCATCCATTGCTTGTTCCACTGGTATTCGCGGATGTTCTTCTCCAGGTTCACCAGCATGATGACGAACAGGAAGAGCACCATGATGCCGCCGGCATAGAGCACAATCTGCACGCCGGCGACGAACGGGGCGTAGAGCATCAGGTAGAGCCCGGCCAGCGAAAGCAGCGTCACGATCAGCGACAGTGCGGCATGCACCGGGTTGCGCCGGGTGATGACCGCGATGGCGGAGACAATCGCCGTCAGCGCCAACAGGTAGAAGAAGAATGTTGTCGCAACCGGCAGTCATTTCGCGTACCTCACCGGCTCCTGCCCGCGTTCCAGCGCCGCCTGATCGAGCACCATGCCCTCTCGGCTATAGAGCGCCATCTCGTAGTCCTGCGTCAGCTCCAGCGCATCGGTCGAGCAGGCCTCGGCGCACAAGCCGCAGAACATGCAGCGGCTCAGATCGTAGGTCCACGACACCGGATATTTGCGCTTGGTCACCGGGTTGCGCTCGCCTTTCACGACGATCAACTGCTCGGGGCACGCCAGCGCGCACAGGTTGCACACGATGCACAGCGACTCGCCGGTCTCGGGATTCACGTTCAGCCGCGGCTGTCCGCGAAAACGCTCGTAAACCTCGGGCCGCTCCAGCGGATACTGCTCGGTCACGCGCTCATCTTCCGACTGATTACGGAAGGTCACGCCCATACCCTTGATCAGGTCAACCAGAAAGACTTTGCGCAGTAGTGGAGCCAAGCTCATCGCGTTACCCCCATAAGCGCTGCCCACAGTTCCTGGCGGACGCCGACAATCGCGGTCACAATCAGCACGCCCAGGCTGATGGGCAGCAGTATCTTCCAGCCGACTCTCATGAGCTGGTCGAAGCGGTAGCGCGGAAAGGTTCCGCGATACCAGATGTACAGGTACATAAAGCATGCAATTTTGGCGACAAACCAGAAGATGTCTTGCGAGCGCTCGCGCACCCCGGGAGCAAACAGCAACAGTCCGACAAATGCTAGAAGTGCTCCAAATGCACCCAGTCCGATAGTCTGAATCTTGAACTGCGGGATCTTTGGCATGCGGATTGTTCCGAGGAAGCACATCGCTGCCAGGCCGAGAAACGTCAGACCCGGCACGAACGAAAACGCCAGGTCCCATACCGATCCGCTGAGCCAATTGGAAAAGGGTCGCAGCCATCCGCCCAGCCACAGCGTGACCGCGATGGAGGAAACTGCCAGCATCGCCGCGTATTCCGCGAGGAAGAAGAGCGACCAGCGGAAGCCGCTGTATTCCGTCATGAATCCGGCGACCAGCTCCGACTCAGCTTCCGGAAGATCGAACGGCGCGCGATTGGTTTCCGCCACCATGGCGATGGCGAACACGACAAACGCCATCAAGCCCAGCGGAAACATCTTGAACACAAACCAGGTGTGCTGGTCGGCTTGCGCCTGCACGATGCCGATCATGCTCAGCGTGCCGGTTCCCGTCTCAAGGCTGGTCATCAGCACAGCAGAGATGATCGTGAGACCCATGGCCACTTCGTACGACACCATCTGCGCGCCCGAGCGCAGCGCGCCCATCAGCGGATAGTGCGAGTTCGAGGCCCAGCCGCCCATGATGACGCCCAGCACGCCCAATGACGAAACGCCGAGCATGAACAAGATGCCAATATTCATGTCGGTGACGGCGTGTGCGCGTCCGAACGGCACGACGATGAACACGGTGAACGCGGTCATCATTACGAACACCGGCGCGATCCAGAACACGACTTTGTCGGCGCCTTCGGGGATGATGTCTTCCTTGATCAGCAGCTTCAGGGCGTCGGCAAAGGGCTGCAGCAAGCCATGCGGGCCGACGCGCATCGGCCCGAGGCGAATCTGCATGTGCGCCAGAATCTTGCGCTCCAGCCAGTTCATGGCGATCACAGCCAGCGAAACGCCAACAGTAATCGCTAGAACGTAGATCGTGGCCCAGAACACGCTTCCGGCTTCGCCGGGAGTGACGTTGGAACTCAGATAACTTTTGATTGCGTCGAACATGTGAGCAATTAGCAATTAGCAATTAGCAATTGGCACTTAGCAACTAGCAAAAACTCGAACATCATGGGTTCTTAGCTTTAACTACCCAAGACCACTGATAACCGATCACCACCAACCGAGTACTTCTTTCGGACAACTGACAACCGATAACTGACAACCAACCAGCTTCACCTATCCACCTCTCCCAGCACGATGTCGAGCGTCCCAATCACGGCGACCACGTCGGCGATCAGCATGCCGCGAACCATCTTGTCGAGCGCCTGGAGGTTCACAAACGAGGGCGGCCGCACACGCACGCGATAGGGCTGGGTTGAGCCGTCGCTCACGATGTAGTAGCCAAGCTCGCCCTTGGGCGCTTCGATCGAGTGGTAAACCTCGCCCGGCGCCGGCTTGATCACCTTGGGAACTTTGGCCATGATCGGCCCGCTGGGAATGTCCTCGATTGCCTGCTGCAGGATGCGAACCGACTGCCGCATCTCCTGAATGCGCACCAGGTACCGGTCGTAGGTGTCGCCGTTTACCCCCGTCGGAATGTCAAACTCGAACTTGCTGTAAGCCTCGTAGGGCTGCTTCTTGCGCAGGTCCCACTCCACGCCGCTGGCGCGCAATACCGGCCCGGTCACGCCCAGGGCAACACAATCCTCCGCATTCAAATCCCGATTCCCTTGGTGCGCGAAACCCAGATGCGATTCGTGGTGAGCAGCTCTTCGTACTCATCGAGCTTGGGCACGAACTTCTCGCAGAAGACCTTTACGTCCTGCTCGAAACCTTCATAGGTCTCGTAAATACAGCCGCCGATGCGGAAGGCGTGCGTGGTTAGTCGCGCTCCGCAATACTTCTCGAAAATCTTAAGGATCTCTTCGCGGTCGCGGAAGGCATAAAAGACCGGCGTCAGCGCTCCGATATCGAGCGCGTGCGTACCCAGCCACACCTGGTGGCTGGCAATGCGGCACAGCTCGGTCATGATGACGCGAATATATTGCGCGCGCGGCGGCGCTTCCGACCGCCAGAAGCTTCTCGACCGTCTCGCAATAACCCAGCCCATTGGAGACCGCGGCGACATAATCCATGCGGTCGACGTAGGGATTGAACATCGTGTAGGTGCGGTTCTCGGCGATCTTCTCCACGCCGCGATGCAGGTAGCCGATGATGCACTCGGTTCCCAGAACCTTCTCGCCATCCAGCTTCAGGATGACGCGCAGCACGCCGTGGGTCGATGGGTGCTGGGGGCCCATGTTGAGGATCATTTCGGTGGTATCGAGGAAGGTGTCCTGCTTGGTATCGAGGTCGAGGAGATCGGGTCGGTTAAAGCTGCCGCTGCTCATTGTCCGCTCTCGATGCCCAGGTTGATCTGCACCCATTCCTTGTCCTGCAACAGGATGTCGTAGTCCTTGCGCAGCGGATGGCCTTTCCATCCGTCGGGCAGCAGAATGCGTTTCAGGTCGGGGTGGCCGTCGAAGACGATGCCAAACATGTCGAACACTTCGCGCTCCAGCCAGTTCGCGGTGGGCCACAGGTTCACGGCCGACTGCAAGTGCTGTCCCTCGGCGATCTGCGCCTTGATGCGCACGCGCTCGTTGTGCTGGAACGAGTAGAGGATGTAAATGATGTCGAAGGGCTGCTCGCGCTTCGGCCAATGAACGGCGGTGATGTCGACGCAATAATCGTATTGTTCGTCGTCGCGCATGCTGCTCAGGACTTCGAACACGATGCCGCTGTCCACCAGAAGGTATTTCTGCCCGACGTAGGTATTGGCCTCGCGTATGCCCGAGCCATACTGCTTCTTGAGCTTTGCTACCAGTTCGGAGTTCCACGGCTCAGGTTGCGGACCGGCGGGCTTGGCCGGGGCCGGAGGTTTTGCCGCGGAGCCGGTTTTGCCGGCGCCGGGGCTGCGGGTTTCGCGTCTGTGGCGCTGGCCGCGGGTGGAGACTATCGGTTCGGCTGGCTTCGGGGGCGCCGCGTTGGCTGTCTCGGGGTTCGCTGCTGCAGCTTCGGCCTTCGCCGGAGCGGATTTTGGCGCGGGCACTGCCGCGCCCTCTGGCGAGGGGGAGACTGGTTCGGGCCCCTTGGTTTCCTCGGGCATTCAATGCCTCTCTGGCAGGGTACTCCCTGCCATCAGACCGGGTGCTGGCTTGCGTTGACCCGGGTCGCGCTGAGCTTGCTGTGTACTTAGAAGTTGTAGCAGCTTCAGCGGCTCAGCATGACGTGCGAGGGTCACGCCCATCTGTGATTCCAATCACAAACGGCGCAACTTCCATGGTCGTCGGGCTTTCTAAGCTGACGTCGTGGACGACGGGCAATGCTACATCAGCCAGTAGCAACTAGCAATTAGCAGTTGGCTGCGACGGGAAGACGCGGTAGTCGGCGACAGGTCTGCGCGAACCGGTCAAACTGAACGCATGTAATTCTTTCGCGCACCATTTTTCGCTTTGGGCAGAGGCGCTGCCGGATCGCTGATTGCTCTAGTGATTCTGGTCAGGCGGGAATTGCTGCCCACCCGGCGTGACGGGCTGCTGACGTTGAATCCACCTGGCTGTTGGCTGCCGAACGCGACTGTTTTGCTGTCCGAAGGGGCTCTGCTGCTGATTCTGTTGGTTCAACTGCCCGGCTGGAGTGCCAACATTGGAATTGCTCAGGGTGCTCGGCGAATACGGTCCTTTCAGCAGCACATTCGCCTGGTCCATCACCGGGTTGTAGATGAACTGCCACTCGTCGTAGGTCTTCTTCTTGTTGTAGATCCTGATGGTCGGGTCTTTGCTCTTGCTGGCGACGCCCATGATGGCGCCGGCTCCAAAGTTCTGCCCGCCCAGAGACTGCTGGCCGCCCAGAGTCGCACTGGCACCATTGGGGCCGGCGATGCCAGTCGTACCAGTTCCTGTGCCGGGGCTGTTTCCGAAGGCGCTGGTTCCCGTACCGCGACGAACCGGTATCCCCGGTCGTGCCTTGTGAGGTGGAACCTCCGACAGTCGATCCGCCCGCCCCCTGCTGCTGCCCGATGCCGGATGTAGATTGCTGCTGTGAAAAGATGCCGTTCTGGTTGACCGGCTGCGTGTTAGCGCTGCCGAAGCTCGAAGTTCCGAACCCTCCTGAGCTGGTTGGACTCGACGACCCGAAGCTCGAGCCGAAGGGCGAGGAACCCTGCTGGCCCGGCGGGTGTTCCCAGCCCCTGCTGGCCCTGGCTGGCGAGTCCTGCCGCCGATACGCCCGGGGCCACCGGCAGTTGGTCAATGATGCGATCACGTCGTTGTAGTGCAGCAGCGTCCACTTTCCATCTTTGCTGAGCGGGTCTTTGTAGCGCTTGCGCAGAAAGCGAATGTTGTTGGTGTTCTCCAACTGCTCAATGGTAGATGGGATACGACCCGAACTTCTTGTAATACTTCTTGATGGCGCGCGCGTACTCGGTGCCGCGATGGATCATCTCCTCTTCGCGATCACGCTTCAACTGCTGCACCATGCGCGGCGCCTCATAGGTGGCGGCAATCACCATCAGCGCCATCATCAGCAAGATGGCGAGCAACAGATGGCCGGAGTCGCGTTTTGCGACGGCCGGGATCGTATCGGAATGGGTAAAACGAGAGCATCAATAAAGTGAATCTGGTCGCAAACCCGAGTTTCTTAACTAACTGCGATGCGGTACGGCCTCTAATCACTACTTGCTAATTGCTTCTTTCTCATCCTTGCTGCAGATACAGCGTCTGACGATTGTTGGTCAGAACGTCTTCTACATCACAGAGTTGTTGTTGATCTTCAGGATGCGTAGCGCCGATTCACGATGTCGCCTTCCTTGGCCACGAAGATGTCTTCCCCCGAACTAAGGAAGATTTTCTTGGCCTCGCCGTTCTTGTGTTGCGCAAATCCATACAGCTTGAGGTTGATGGGCGGCGGTGGCGCAGGGGGCGGTGGTCCGGTGTTGCACCGGACTCTGAACCACTTTCGGTATCTCCGGCGGGCGGAGCCTGCGAACGGAAGATGTCGCGTCCGGAGCCTTTATAGGTCACATCCTCGCTGGACTTCAGCAGGTCGAAGCGCAGCGTGGGATCCAGAGTTTGCGCCAGCAGAGGATGAGTCTTGCGTTCAGCCGCAGGCTTCGTTCTTCGCCGTGGCTGCCACTGGCAGCAGGAGCCTTTGCTGGACTGGAAACGGCGGTGGCCTGAGGGGCGGCGTTTTCACTGTTCCCCGGTAAACTGACGCACCACCATGAAGATGGCCAACACGCCCAGGACGATCGCCAGCGATGGTCTTCGTCTTGTTTTCTGTTCCCAGCTTCACGACGGCACAACCCCGCTGCGCAAATAGGTCTCCAGCTTCAACTGCAGGCGCACATTTCCCTGTTGCTCGCCCAGCGCTACTCCGTCGATCAGGAAGAAGATCTTGTCACGTTCCAGCGCGTTGATGAACTTCACTTCCTGCAGATAGTCGCCGGAGAGCGTGATTTCAACGTTCAGCTTGCGCAGGCCTTCGATCACCGCATCCTTGTCGTCGTACTTCACGGCGGTGAGATGCACTCCGGTTTCGCCGGCGATCTTGCCCAGCTCTTCCGCTACGGTCGAGTACTGTGCGGGGAACCGGCTGCCATAGAAACTATCAATGTCGCCTGAGGCCTGCTTCAGCTTGTTGTCCATGCCGCGGGTGGGCAGCACATCCTGACGCTTGGCGAGGACTTCCGCCTGCAACTCCTCATACTCGCGCTCACGCGTCTGCCGCGAGCGCCCTGCCGGAGAGAAAATGTAGACCAGGCACGCGATAATCAGCAGCGCCAGAACGGCAATCACTGGCATCGATGCTCTGCGAACATCACGAATGGTGGCCATCAATGCTGCCTCTGATTCTGGGCTGTGGTGGTTGCAGGAGCGCCACCGGGAGCATCGACACGGGAGGACGCTTTTCCGCCGACTTGGCTGGGGAAACCTTCTTCTGCTCCTCCGGTTTCTCTTCGTCCGTCTCTGAGGCGCCGGTCTGAGGAACGTAAACCGATGCGATATCAAACTGGATGTTGCCTGGTCTCCCGCGCTCTGATCGGAGGTGTTCGTGGTGACGTTCTCAGCCACGATCTGCGGCCCCCGGAAGTGGCTCGACTTCTCCATGCGCTTCACCAACTCGACAGCGCGGTCGCGCGAGTCCGTCGCCACCACCATGTGGACCACCAGCTCGTTATTAACGGTGTAATCGGGCTTGATGGAAACCACGTGGATGTTGGGCGGCATAATGCGTTCCATCTCCGAGAAGATCCGCGTCCACGACAGCGACTTGCGGGCAAACAACTCGTTGAGGAATTCGCGATTGATCGGCGATGCCGCGATTCGCCGGCTTGTTCAGGATGGCCTGCGCCTGTGCCTTCTCGTTGTTCAGATCGGTGAGTTCCTGCCGTCGCCTGCGCGATTTTCGCGTCGATGTCGCGCGTGTGCGACCGCTGATACAGGATATAGCCCACCAGAATGGTGGCGACCATCGCCATCAGCGCTACCAGAGTGCGAATGCGCTGCAGATACGTGTCGCACCGCCTCATAGCGCTCAGTCGCGAGATTGATGTTGATGCGCATCAGGAAACCAGGGCCCCCGCTACACCCGCCAGCGCCGACCGCGGCACATTGCTGGCGGCCGCGCCCGCCAGCGACGGCGAAACCAGTTCTTCGACCTTGATGGAGCGATCGTCAAAAGCCGCCTGCAATGCCTGTCCCGACTGCACTCCCGAAACCAGCAGCCGATCGACAGCCACGTTATAGCGGTCTTCGAAGTAAACCAGCGAGGTATTCACGTCGTCCACCAGCGACTCACCGGTCACCGCTGCGCCGCCGTTTTCCAGCGCGCGATAGAGCAGCAACTGATTCTGGTCACGATGGCGAAGGTCGTGGTTCCGCTCTCGACCTTGATGACCATCGTCGGCTGCGTGGCATCGACCGCTCCCAGGGCCGCAATCATCGAAGGTATGACGCGTGCCGGGATTGTAGCCGGCTTCGCGCACCGCGGATTCGTACTCCTCGATCACGGTGCGCGGCGTCACCGCTGCAATCACCCGCAGACCTTTATCGGCAGTCTGGCGGTCGAACGATACGGCCGACTGATCGATGTCGAAGGGCAGCGACTTCTTCAGGCGGAAGCGCACTACGCCTTCGGCATCCTCAGGCTTGTCCGGCAGGGTATCGAAGTCCAGCAGCATGATGCGCGTGGTGGCGTCAGGAATCACCAGCACCACGTCGCGCGAGCGCCCGCGCCACGATGCTGAGCGAGTCGCGCAGCGCGTCGACGACCGGCTGGCGCGCAGCCAGATTGGTCTGCTGCAAGCCGGGAGCCAGCGCCCCGGCGGGCAGGGTCTGCGCGGTGGCCGACTCCAGCGCAGCCAGCTTGTCGGCGGCGCGTGCCGCTACCACTCGCTCCACGCTAACTTCGCAGGCGACTCGCGGCCGGGGAATGTCGTTGTTCGCCATGAGTTAACGGGTCGTCTCGATGAAGGTGACCTTGTTGATCTCCTTCAGCGTGGTCAGACCTCGTTTCACTCTATCAAGCGCCGATTCGCGAAGGAAATGCATGCCTTCTTCGCGCGCAGCGCGCCGGATTTCGCTGCTTGGGCGTTTCGCCAGAATCATCTCGCGCACGTTGTCGGTCAGCTCCAGCAGCTCGTGGATCGCGGTTCGTCCTCTGAAGCCGGTGCCCGAACACTCGATGCAGCCTTCGCCTTCGTAGAAGGGCACGTCCCGCCATTCGTCCGGATTCATGCCGCTGGCCTCGAGTTCCTCATCCGAGTACTTCACCTGCTTCTTGCAGAACTCGCAGATGAGTCGCACCAGGCGTTGCGCCAGGATGCAATTCAGAGACGAAACAAAGTTGTACGCCTCGACGCCCATGTTCAGGAAGCGTCCGATCACGTCGACCACGTTGTTGGCGTGTACCGTAGTGAATACCAGGTGTCCGGTAAGCGCGGCGTTGATGGCGATCTGCGCCGTTTCGGTGTCGCGGATTTCGCCCACCATGATCTTGTCGGGATCGTGACGCAGAATCGAACGCAGACCGCGCGCAAAAGTCAGGCCCTTCTTCTCGTTCACCGGAATTTGCGTGATGCCGACGATCTGGTATTCGACCGGGTCTTCAATGGTGATCAGCTTGTCTTCGTCGCTCTTGATCTCGTTCAGCGCAGCATAAAGCGTCGTCGTCTTGCCCGATCCGGTAGGTCCGGTAACCAGCACCATGCCATAAGGCTCTTTGATGTAGCGGCGGAACTTGTGCAGGTCGTCTTCACTGAATCCGACCACATCCAGCGTGAGCTTGTGGAACTTCTCGCTCATCGACTCTTTGTCGAGCACGCGGAGCACGGCATCTTCGCCGTGGATCGACGGCATGATGGAGACGCGGAAGTCGATGGAGCGGCCGTTGTAACGCACGCGGAAGCGGCCGTCCTGCGGCACGCGGCGCTCGGAGATGTCCAGCTCGCTCATGACCTTGATACGCGAGATGATGGTCGAGTGGTGCTCTTTCGCGATGGCATTCATCGCCTGCTGCAGCACGCCGTCAATACGGTATTTGATGATGACCGAGTCGTCGCGCGTCTCGATGTGAATATCGCTGGCTCGCCGCTGCAACGCGGTGAAGATCGTGGTCTCGACCAGGCGAATGATCGGACTGATATCGGTCTCGCCGGTCAGCTTCTCGATCGAGATGGTCTCGTCGGAGTTCTCGTCTTCGCGGATGACGTCCAGCGCAAAGTTTTCGCCCGCTTCTTCCAGCACGCGCTGCGACTGCTCGCTCTTTTTCAGCACATCGCTGATCTGCGAAAGCGTCGCGACGCTGGGTGATGATGCGCCGTCCCAGGTGGCCGCGGATCTCGTCCAGCAAAGGGAGGTCGCTGGGATCGGCGATGGCGATGACCATGCGGCCGTCTTGCGTCTCCTGCAGCGGGACAAAGTTGTAGCGGAACATGAGGTCCACTTTGATCTTGCGGAACAGCTCATGCTGGATGTGAAAGCTCTTCAGATCGACAAACTCGCAGCGATAGCGGCGCGCCAGTTCCTGCGCGTGCTCCACTTCGTCGCCACGGTGAAGACGCTGCCATTACCGCCATTTACGAATATGTGATTTCTTGTCTGCCATGGAAAACCTTGTGGCTCAGTGTATCGTGGCCTCAGTGTCTCAGACCTCAGACCGGTTGATTCTCTCCGTACCGGTCCTAGACCACATGCGACGCGTGACTCAAGAACTGACACCTGACACCTGACTACCTCTTAATGCATCGCTCCTGCTCCCAGGCTGAAGATCGGCAGATAGAGCGAGATGAACACAAAGGCCACGACCACGCCCATCACCACCAGGATCACCGGCTCGATCAGAGCCATGGCGGTTGCCAAAGCTGTTTGTACATCCTCTTCATAGAACTCAGCAACCGAGTTCAGCATGGCCGGCAACGCGCCTGTCGATTCGCCGACCTCGATCATCTCTACCGACATCTCCGGGAAAATCTTCTGCGCTTCCAGGCTCCTCGCCAGTGCCTGTCCTTCGCGCACCCGAGCGGCGGCTCCGTCAATGCCACGCGCAATCAGCCGGCTTTGCATCGATTCGCTCGATGTCTCCAGCGCCGGCACCAGCGGCAGTCCGCCGGAGAGCAGGGTTGACAACATGCGCGAAAAGATCGCGACCTGATATTTCAGCCAGATGTCTCCGACCAGCGGGAATCCGCAGCTTTATCCGGTCCATCTGGGTGGAACCGGCGTCGCTCTTCATCCAGCGCCACAAGAAAAACCCAGCCACGATCAGCCCAAGCGCGACATAAGGCGCGTACTGCTGGGCATGGGTGCCGATCGACAGCATGACCATGGTCATGGCCGGCAAGTGGAGTATCGAGCTGGCGGTACAGGTTCGCAAACTGCGGCACCACATAGGTGATGAGGAAGATCATCATCACCACCAGCATCGCCACCAGCAGCACGGGATACACCAGCGACGCGGTCAGCTTCTTGCGGAAACTCACCGCCAGTCTCTGGAAGGCTATATAGCGTGCCATCACCTCTTCCAGGTTGCCGCTCTTCTCGCCCGCCAGGATCGTGGTCGTATAGACCTTGGGAAACGCCCTTTGCGCATCGAATGCATGGGAGAGCAACTCGCCTCCCCGTACCCGGTCGCGCACATTCTGTAAGAGGGAGCGAAAGTACGGGTTGCGCTGCCGCTTCATCAGCAGCTCCAGCGCCTGGATGATGGGCAGTCCGGCATGAATCAGCGTCAGAAACTGCTGATTGAAGATGAGGAACTGCTCTGACTTGATCTTGCGGCGGCGAGGCAATCCAGCCTCGCCCCGCCAGGAACCCGCGGGCCTTGACCGAGTAGACCAGATAGCCCTGCTGGGCGAAGCGGTCGCGGATCTCGTTCTCCGAGCCGCCCTGCTCCACCTGCTCCAGCAGGTGCCCGCGTTCATCGGCTAATCTGACGGTGTATTCGGCCATGCAGTAAGAACAATCCTTTGGACTTAGGGCTAGTCTAGCATCGGGAATGAGGTATCAGGTTTGCAGGTGTCCGGTATCAGGAAAGGCGGAACGACTCGGTCTGAGCTGCTCAGCGGGTATCGCGAATAGAGCGACTCGATCCCGCTCTTCTGAAACCTGACACCTGAGGCCTGATACCACGCTACTCCAGTGTTCCGCTGACGATCTCAACTCCTTGCGGCGGCGCAAAGCGAAATTTCGCGTCTGGTATTTCGACGTTCTCGTGCTGCTGAAGAAAGCGGAATTCCGTGACCGAGCCGTCTAGTTCCTCCACTACGATGCGCTGGATGTAGCCGGTGGGCGTCACCTCAAGCAGAGTTCGTGCTACCCGCTCGCGCAGATCCTTGGGAACGCCTTGCAGCACGATGTCACCTGCGTTCATCGGCTTTTCACTTTGGGCGATGCGCAGATCCTCAAATTCCTTCTCCAGTTTCGTTTTACCCAGCAGGTAGCGCAGCGGCGAGCGAAAATCGTCGAGTTGCTTCACCGGCATACGCCGCACTTGATTCTCGCCGGGGACATAGAACCAGGCCGTGCTGCCATCGGTAAGAAACATCTTGGGTCGCGGCTCGGTATAGTCCCAACGCATGCGCCCGGGCTTCTTCAGCAGTAGCGTTCCACTCTCGGTACGTGTGGCGCCCGAACCGGAATAGGTCTCGGTGAACTGAGCTTCGAGCGTGCGCAGGTGGTTGTAACGGGCGTCAACCGCGTCGGCGAGGGAGTGGAGGTTGGGCGATTGCGCAATCGCCGGGAAGCCCCCGAAAACAAGAAGGCAAACAAAAGGTAGAGCAAGGGCGCCAGACTGGGGAAAGCCGGTCCCTCGCTGCGCACGGGATGACAACTCATGTAGGCTTGCGCGGGAGCCTCGCTCTACTGAATAACCGGACTGGGCGCATCCGCCGGACCTGAAGCGTTGAAGTGGATCTCGCCCGATTCGTCGGAGAAGAACCGCCGCTGCCCCGTGCTCCCCACCTGGTCCGGAACCGCCGTGATGGTATACGAGCGAATGGCGCCGTTCACCTTCTCTCCCGGGGTGTAGGTGAAGGTGTAGCCGGTCTTTCGTCCGCTGGCCAGGTTGGTGTCGATGGTCTGTTCGCCGCCGCTCTGGCTTGTGCCCCCGAGCATCGCCAGATCGGCCGTGAAGCCCTGGTCAGGATGGCTGCTGGAATAAATCATCTGGCCGGCGTTGATGGCCTTGATACTGGCGATGGCCGAAGCCTCGTGCGCTGGGATCTGGGCTTTGGTGATCTTCGGAATCGTGAACGCGGCAATGATGAGAATGATGGTGACAACGATCAGTAGTTCGATCAGGGTAAATCCGCGATCTCGATTACGTCTGCGCATTAAAAACTCCTCTCGCGGGCCGACAGGAAAATTATTCAGCACGCGAATGCGGTTGTCAAAGAAGCCGGAAAGAACCGCTCCACCACCGAGGCACAGGGGACACGGAGCTTTAGGATTCACCCGCCCCAATTCGGACGACTGAACTCCACTGGCAAAGAGTCACACCGCTTTCTAGCGGTTCGACTCCCGATATCTGGGTAACGTGAGCGAAATTCCGACGGCGCCCGGGGCACTCCGGCTCCTGACCGCCCGTTGTTCTCTTGTGATCTCAGTGCTCTGTGCTGAATATTCCAGAATTCAGCACGCCAGCGAGTCGCGCGTAATCTTCAGTCCATTCAGGTTGCCCAGGACCGTCACCGCGATTGACTCCGGCTTGAACAACTCCTGCGCCGACTGCTGCACGTCCTCGGCTGTGACCGCCTGGATGCGGTTAATGATCTCATCCATGCCCACAAAGTGGTCGTAATACATCTCCTGCCGCGCAAGGTTCGACATCCGCGCTGTCGAGGACTCAAGGCTCAGCATCAGGCTGCCCTTCAGCTGGTCCTTGCCACGCTTCAGCTCCTCTTCCGAGAGTGGCACGTCCTTGAAGTTCCGGAATTCCTGCAACACGGACTGCACAACTTTGGGCGCGGACTGAAGTGACGTCCCGGCATATACCGATAAACAACCCGTATCGCGGAAAGGATTCAGCTCCGAAAAGATGGAGTAAACCAGTCCCTGCTTCTCTCGCACGTTTTGAAACAGGCGCGAGCTCATGCCGCCACCCAGCAACGTATTCAGCACGTAGGAGACATACCGCTTGCGTATTGACTGATCTCGTACGAGGGTACCCCCAGGCAGATCTGCACCTGTTCCAGAGACTTCTTGTTGCGCAGCGTGATGCGCGACGAGATTTTCGGCGGATTGTTATGCCAGCCGTTCGAGCCTGGCTTTAGGTGCTCGAAGCGCTTGCGCAGCAAGTCGACCACGTGTTCGTGCTTAATGTTACCCGCGGCGGAGATAATCAGGTTTCCGGGAACGAACTTGCGCGCGTAATCGGCCAGAATCGCCTCCTGGTCGAAGCGTTTAACCGTCTCCTTGGTCCCCAGAATCGGTTTGCCCAGAGGGTGGTCCTTGAAGAAATTTTGGGTGAACAGCTCGTGAACGAGGTAGTCGGGATTGTCCTCGTCCATCTTGATTTCTTCCAGGATTACGCCGCGCTCACGGGTAATCTCTCCGGGGCGCAAATACCGGGTTGAGCACCAGGTCGCTCAAAATGTCGATGGCAATCGGCAAATGCTCGTCGAGCACTTTCATGTTGAAGCAGACGGTTTCCTTGCCGGTAAAGGCGTCCATGTTGCCGCCGATGGAATCTACCTGCCGGGCGATGTCTTCCGCGGTGCGGCTGGTGGTTCCTTTGAACACCATGTGCTCGATGAAATGCGAGATGCCGTTGACCGGCGCCTCTTCGTGGCGCGAGCCGGATTTCACCCAGATTCCCAGCGATACCGAGCGAATGTGGTCCATCTGCTCGGTGATGATGGTCAGACCGTTGGGGAGCACTTCACGCTGGATGTTACGAAGTTCTTCTACCATTGCTGTTCCAAATGACACAGTTACACGGACCTCTAAGCGGACAATTCGCTGAGGCGGGGAAGCCTCAACTCAGGATTCGGATTATGATGAAAACGCGTCGAACCGCCTCGTCCTGGCTTTAGTGAAGTAGGCCATTGTGACACTCGGACCTCCACCAGGCTGCGAGGATTGATTCAGGCGGAAAGAATCAAGCTGATAGCGTATTAGATGCATGAGCACACCGCAATATACCGAACTATTGGGCCTTTCGAATCAGCAGCTTACGAGCGTCGTTGAGGCTTCTAGCCAAGCCTCATACCGAGTTCGGCAACTGTTGGACGGCTTATACCGGCAAAGATGGTCTGGGCTCGAGCAGTTTTCCAATCTGCCCAAAAGCTTCCGCCAACAGCTCACTGATTCCGGGTACCGCGTCGGCTTGCCCGTCACTGAGCAAAGGTTCGTGTCATCGGATGGCACCGTCCGTTACCTGCTGCAGTTCTCCGATGGCCAGAGCGTTGAGACGGTCTGGATGCCCGAAGGTGACGGCGGCGAGGCGGGAGATGGTTCGGAAGTTGGCGATACGGAGCTGCACGACCTCGAAGCTGGGGTCAGGAATGAAGATACCGGGCCCGGCCATTGGCATCGCGCCACCATTTGTGTTTCCAGCCAGGTGGGCTGTGCGGTTGACTGTGCCTTCTGCATGACGGCCATGCTAGGGCTCAAGCGCAATCTCGCAGCCGGCGAAATTGTTGGCCAGGTACTCACGGTACTCAACGATCAGCAGGTTGACGTCGAGCGGGAGCGCATCAACCTCGTCTTTATGGGACAAGGCGAGCCCTTCCTGAACTACGACAACTTCATGCAGGCGGTGCGCCTGCTGGCCCAGGAGGCCGGCATCCCTGTAGCGCGCATGACCGTCTCCACTTCCGGCATCGTGCCTCGCATCGCCGACTTCGGCCAGGAGCAGGTGCGTCCCAAGCTTGCAGTCTCGTTGAACGCACCCGGCGAAGAGCTGCGCACCGAGATCATGCCCATCACCAGGAAGTGGACGATTGCGAAGCTCATGGCTGTCCTGCGCGACTTTCCCTTACGCCAGCGTGAGCGGCTGACGTTCGAGTACGTTCTGCTGGCCGGGGTGAACGATGGCGTCGCCCATGCCCGCGAACTGGTCGATCTGATTCGGGGTCTCCGGGCCAAAGTCAATCTGATCGCACTCAATCCCGGGCCGGAACTTCCGTTCGCAACCCCCGAAGCAGCGCGGGTCGCTGAGTTTCAGAACATCCTCATCAAGGCGGGCATTCCGGCTTACATACGGCGTCCGCGTGGTCGCGATATCTATGCTGCCTGTGGCCAGCTGAAGCACACCACCGAGCTCGTCCAGCTATCGTGACGCCGTAACGTCGCGATACCAGTCGGCGCCGCCAGTCTGACATCGCCATTAAGGTCGGCTCTCCGACCGCACGCAAGTGCGAAACAAGCTGCCGAAATAGCCAAAAGGCGGGGTAGTCGAGGAGCCACGATTGTTCGATTGTGTTTCCTGCTGCTTGCCCTCATAATCCGTTCACTCATTTGAAACATAGCCCTAAGTCACAGGCCTTGCGGTCGTGACACGCCGTGGTGCGCGCCCCCCTGTGCGTATCGCGTCTTCGTCAACAGTGCGGCTTCATCAACTTCCAGGAGAAAAAATTATGAATAGAAGAGGGTTGTGGGTTGTTGCAGGACTGCTGTTGATCGCGATGGCGACACCGGTCATGGCGCAGACGGAAGTGAAGGAGAAGGCGCCGGTCTACGTTTACATCGGCGAGTGGAGTATTCCTCGCGCGCAATGGGGCGAGATGGAGAAGTCGGAAGCCACCGACCAGGGCATGCTGCAATCGGCGATGTCCGCTGGAACCATCATCGGCTATGGCTTCGATACAAATCTGGTGCACCAGCCCGACGGCCCCACCCATGACGATTGGTGGGCGGCAACGTCAATGGCCGGGATCCTCAATATGCTGGACCAGTTTCAGAAGGCCGGCAGCAGCGGTACACCCGTGTTGGCTTCAGCCACCAAACACTCCGACAGCATTGACATCAGCCGCTACTACAATTGGAAGCCCGGCACCTACAAAGGCGCGTATACCCACGGCGCAATGTACAAGTTGAAGGCCGACGCGCCGGATGATGCGGTGGACATCCTCGCCAAGAGCTTTGTTGTGCCCTTGATGGAGAAGATGATGGCCGAAGGCGCGATCGTCGAGTACGACCTCGACACGCAAGCGATTCACACCGACGCACCGGGCAGCTTCTTCATTTTTTATATGGCGCCCAACGCCGAGGGTCTGGACAAGGTAAACCAGGCACTGCAACAGACGCTCAAAGCAAGTCCGCTGAACGGCCCGGCGTTCGGCTCCATGGTCGACTCTTCGGCGCACCGCGACTATCTCACTCGGACGAACGCAACCTTTAAATAGGCGTCTGCGGCGAAGGGCAATATCCACTCATCGGCATGTAGCCATGAGTGGTTTTTTCTCTCCCTGCTACGCCGAAGAATGTCAGACGTATCAGTCAGGTCCAGGCGCTTACCAGACAGTCAGGGAGTGCGATAACATTTCTGTCCACCTTACGTCTCACTCGCCAAGGAGGACTCATGAAACGCGCTCGGCTCCTCTGGATCGCTTCCGTTGTTGTAACAGCGGTGTTCGGCTTCTTCTGGTACGCCGGTTCCATGTGTGCTTGTGGTGGTACCTCACCCGTCCGGATAGGGTCGATCATGCCATCCGTTCCCATGCTCGCACCGCGCTCGGGACATACGGCGACATTGCTGCCTGATGGACGCGTCCTGATCGCCGGAGGCATGCGCCGCAACCAGGATTTCTATCGTTCCGCTGAGCTTTACGACCCCAACACGGGCAAATTCACGTCTGCAGGTGAGATGAACATCGCGCGAGTTGGACACGCTGCGGTTTTGCTTCCAAGCGGCAAAATTCTCATCGCTGGCGGATGGATCGGTCACGGCGCGACGGACTCCGCCGAGCTCTACGATCCGAAGACTGGAAATTTCACTTCCATTGCCCACATGACCGCCCGCCGCGGGCGTCCCACCGCGACCCTGTTGGATAACGGAGACGTGTTGATTGCGGGTGGTGGCGATCACGACGCGCCGGGGGGCGTCGCCTCCGCCGAAGTCTTTCACAGCTCGACGCTGACGTTCGAGTCGGTGGGCTCGATGCACGATGGCCGCATCGCTCACACCGCAACCTTGCTGAAGGATGGCAAAGTATTGATTGCAGGAGGTCGAGGTGACCGCGTCAACGCAACCAGTGAGCTCTATGATCCGAAGGCCAAGCGCTTCGTGGAAACGGGAGTCCTGCAGCAGGCACGGTATAAGCACACAGCCGGACTACTTCCCGATGGACGAGTGCTAATTGCAGGCGGCTCGGATGAGCGTGATTGGAACGGCAACATGAAGAGTGCCGAGATCTATGATCCCAAGACTGGCAAGTTTACAGCTGCATCGCCAATGAATGATAGTCGCTTCAAGCTACCGGACGAAGCCGTGCAGCTGGCTACCGGACGATTGCTGATTGCGGGCGGAAGTAGTCAGGCGGAAATTTACGATCCAGCGGCGGGAAAGTTCGTGGTTGCGCCGGGCGGGATAGGGAAGCCCTGGCACTTCATGACTGAAACAAGGCTGCAAGATGGACGGGTTTTGCTGGCCGGCGGCTACGCCAACGATCCCGAGGCAACAGGACAGACCTGGATTTATCGGCCGTAAAACGACAAAGGGCAGGCGCAGTGAAACGCCTGCCCGAGTCTACCTTCGTTCATTTCAGCCCGCTGGTTGCTACTCTTCGTCGCGATTCACCATAACGCCGCCAGCTTCCGATGCCCGGCCACTGATGGGTGGGAATTCGCGAATCCCAAGTTGCGATTTCAATTGCGGAATGTCGCTGGCTTGCATCTGCTTCCATCGTTGCACTACAGCCGCTGCCGATTTTTCGAGCGCTGGGGCGGCGTTGGTCTGAGCCGGAGTGGGCGGGAGATCGGTCTCCTGTAACGTGTAAAGCAGCATAAACAGCGAGCCCTGAACGCCATTGAGCGTCTCGACCTGCGGACCACGACGGAAGCGTCCTCCCGCTCCCAACAACTCATTCAACTTCTGGCTCAAGGCTTCGACCGCTGCGGCCTGGGGCGTACCCTTTGCCTTTTCGCTTTGCTCTTTCAGCTGATCGCGTAACTTTGTTGCCTCATCGACGGACGGCTGCACTTGCAGCAGCTGCTCGTAAAGTCGGTTGGAAAGATCAAATTGCTTTTGCAGGTCTGCCACCGAGGTCTTCACTCGCGGATCCATCACCAGCGTCAGGTCCCGCGTGTAGCGCTGGCCATCCGACAGTGAGCACCACCGTGTATTTCCCCGGCATGGCCCACGGCGAAGTTGGCTGCCGGCGCGGTGTTCTTGTAAACCGCCGCGATAGGGTACTCCGGCTTGATTCCCGGAACCGGCGACAAATGCATGTCCCAGAGGAAGCGGTGGAATCCGGCCTTGCTTGACAGCAACATCGGCGGCCGCAGCCAGTAAGCCGGAATGGCCAACTCGGGATCGGGCGGAGGCGCAGGATCGTTGCTGGCGTACTTGCGAACTACCTTGCCGGAGCTGTCCAAGAATCTCCAGCGTCACCGGAGCCGACGCATCGGCTTTCAAGTAGTAGTCAATGATCGCGCCGTCTGGTGGATTCTGGCCAGCAGGCAACATCCGGCGGCAGCGGCGTATCGCTGTTGGTGTTCCAGCGCACGCGCATGGCGGTCTGCGGTGCGAACAGATAAGCGTTGGCTGATGTCGACCTTGTCGTCCAGCTGCCGCAGCGGCGTGATGTCGTCGAGGATCCAGAATCCCCGGCCATGCGTGCCGGCCAGCAGGTCGTCATCTTTGATCGCAAGATCGCGCACCGAGGTCGCCGGCATGTTCAGCCGCAACGACTGCCAGTGGTCGCCATCATCGAACGAGACGTAGACGGCGCGCTCGGTTCCGGCGAACAGCAGGCCTTTGCGCTGGGTATCTTCGCGAACCGCGTTCACGTTCTCGTTGTCAGGAATGCCGCTGGTGATCTTCGTCCAGGTCTTGCCCGAGTCGCGCGTGCGATAGATATAAGGACGCAGATCGTCGAGCCGCAGGGTGTTGATGGCGGCATAGGCCGTCTGCGGATCATGATGGCTGGCTTCGATGACCGAGACTTTCTGCCACGGCAATCAGCTCGCGGCGGCGTGACGTTGTTCCAGTTTGCCCCGCCATCGGTGGTGAGCCAGATGAGGCCGTCGTCCGTGCCCGCCCAGATGACGCTTGACGTCCTTGAACGAGGGAGCGACAGCGTAGATCACGCCGCGCTGCGAGGGCTCGGCCGATTGTTCCGATTTGAAGATCCCGACCGAGCGCCGGAACCTCCCAAGTCTTGCGCGTCAGGTCGGGACTGATCTGCTTCCAGCTCTGGCCGCCGTCGCGCGTGCTCCACAGCGTGTTCGCGGCGAAGTACATCAGATGTGGATCGAGCGGGCGAGAACAGCATCGGCTCGGTGCGCATCACGCGGATAGTCCGGCGGGCGGCCTACTACGGGCAGCTACATTTTGCGCCGTGGTGGTGCGGCGGTTATAACGCGTCAGCTTGCCGCCGTAGACGATGTCCGGATCGAGCGGATCGGGCGCGACGTAGCCGTACTCTTCCGCAGCGACCGGGTGCCACTCGCGGAAGGTGATCTCGCCGTCGTTGCCGCGGCTCCAGACGCACGCTGAGCCGCTCTCCTGCTGGCCGCTGCACACGCGATACGGAAACGCGTTGTCGGCAGCGACGTGATACATCTGCGCCGTCGGCTGGTTGTACCACGAGCTCCACGACTCGCCGCCGTTCACGGTGATGATCGCGCCCTGATCGCTGGCGATGAGGATGATGTTGGGATCGTTGGGATTGATCCAGATGTTCTGATAGTCGTCGCCGCCGGGAGCGCCGCGAAAGCCGGTCCAGGTCTTGCCGCCATCCACCGACTTCCAGGTCACGGTGCAGGTCACGTAGATCACGTCGGGATTCTTGGGATCGATGGCTGGCACGGGCAGATCGCCGCCGCCGATGCGCGCCGCGCGGGCGGGGATCGTTGGTCGCGATCGTCCAGGTCGCGCCGGCATCGTCGGAGCGATAGAGGTCAACCTTGTCGCCAGTTGCCACGGAGGCGAACAGCCGGC
The DNA here is from genome assembly GCA_963758835.1 of uncultured Acidobacteriaceae bacterium. Lineage (GTDB taxonomy): Bacteria > Acidobacteriota > Terriglobia > Terriglobales > Acidobacteriaceae > CAVVDY01. The sequence continues at coordinate 98,420 of CAVWWZ010000025.1, forward strand.
TGCGGATTGCTGGTGCGCGACGCTGACATAGGCTTCCACGATTCCGGCCGGCAGGCCGCCGCCGAGCTGCTGCCAGTTTTGTCCGCCGTCGGTCGATTTGAAGATGCCGCCGTTCGGTGCCGTTCCAGGCGCCGTTCTCCCACGGACCTTCGCGGGCCTCCCACAATGTGGCATAGACGACATTCGGAGTCGGTCGGGATCGATCGCGACGTCCGGCGGCGCCGATGTTCTCGTCCTTGTGCAGTACCTTCTGAAACGTCTGGCCGCCGTCGGTCGAGCGGTAGATGCCGCGCTCCTTGTTCGGGCCGTAAGGATGTCCGGCGACGGCGACGAACAGCTTGATTGGGATCATGCGGGTCGACCGCCATCTGCGAAATCTGCTGGCCGTCGCGCAGGCCGAGGTGCGTCCATGTCTTGCCGGCGTCGGTGGACTTGTAGATGCCGTCGCCGACCGACAAGTCGGGCCGATGCAGCCCTTCTCCGCTGCCCACGTAGATGATGTTGGGATCGGAGGGCGCGACACGACGATGTGCGCCGATCGAGCCGGTAGGCTGGTCGTCGAAGATGGGATTCCAGGTGCGTCCGAAGTCGGTCGTCTTCCACACGCCGCCATTCACCGCGCCGATGTAGAAGACGTTAGGCTGGCTGGGAACGCCTGACGGCTGCGCGGGTGCGTCCGCCGCGAAACGGCCCGATACTGCGCCATTGCATTTCGCCGAGGGTGCCGGTGTTGACAGGCGCTTGAGCGACTACAGAAAGGCCAAACAGGAGAAACGGCAACAAGAGAGCGGCAAGTTTTCTGGGCGTCATTAGAAGTCGAGTATCCTTGGTAAGTAATAACAACTACGAGCGGTTACGTAGACCAAATCGAGAAGTATACGCCAGCCGCGGGTGAAGTTAGTGGCGAGCAATCCAATTGCTAAAAATGCTCCGCTCATGGCAAGGTGCCATGCCTTGGCTCATTGTCTCTTGCAATCTTATTTCAACCTGTGTCATTCTGAGAGTCCGTTAGAGAAACGCCTATGTTGATAATTACGCAAACCTCAATGCGTGGAAGGCTGCCGATCGACCGTGTCGGCTGTCAGTGGGCGTTTCGGGTCCGAGTCGAACAACTCGGGTCATATCTGAAGCCAAGTAATTAACCACTGGCGAAACGTTCAACGCATTAGCAAACAACCTTAGATACCGAGTGGTATAGGCCGCGTCTCTGTCCCATCTGCACACGGGCTCAGATTGTATTTTTTTTGGCGGCTTATTCCCTTCGGGATCGCACTTAATTGTGGAGTCGACCGAGGCGCGCGCTCTGACGCGCGGCTTCTTGCTGTGAGAGTTGCTATGGAGATCATCGTAGTCATCATCGTGATCGCAGTGATTGCCGCCAGGCTGCTGAGCAGCTTGAGACCGGCCTCGAGCTCCGCCAAGGCGGAGACTCTGTGCACCTCGTGCGTGAACGTCTATCGCGTCAGGAGCATAGGCGGCCGAGAGCTGATCTTCTGCAACTACACCAGTGACCTGCGCGCCATTAAGTTCGTAGTCTGCGAGTGCACTGGCTATCGCAACCGGAACATCGCGCCTGTGACTCGGGTTGCCGGTTTCGTGCGAGTCGATGAAATCGAGCAGGCCTTCCCGGCGACTGTAATTCGGGTTGGTCCCAACCACGACTAACTAAATTGGCCGGCGAGAGTTCATAGTGGCTTTCTCCGGCCGAACCAAACCAGCGGCAGAGGTTGCCCGATAGCCAAGACGGTAAGGCGTCGGACTGCAGATCCGAAAAACGCGAGTTCGAGTCGCGCTCCGGCCTCCATCCTCATCTTCCCCCAATCCGCTACACTTAAAGCAGGATCTTCGTCCAATGCAGGGGCAGTCTTACCGCACTGGCGTTGCCTGATATTGTCATGAGAATCGTTCGTCCTCTTTTTCTTGGTCTACTGCTGGCAGCAGGGTTTTACTTCTACACCACCCACCACCGCACCTCCACAGCTATTCCTGACTGGGTTGCGAAACCTAACAAGGTTGAGCTTACCGAGGCGGCTGGTCCGCCGAACTTCGACGCCGAAGAGCAGGTCAACATCGACGTCTACAAGAAGGGAATCCCGTCGGTGGTGAACATCACTTCGACTGCCGTCAGTATGGATTTCTTCTGGGGACCGATTCCTCAGCAAGGCCAGGGTTCGGGATTCATCATCGACAAGGAAGGCCATATCCTCACGAACTTCCACGTGATCGAAGGCGCCAGACAGGTGAAGGTAACACTCCACAATAAGAAAACGTATTCGGCGGAGATTATTGGAAGCGATCGCCTGCACGACCTGGCAGTGATTCAGATCAAGGCGCCGGGCGTAGTGGTGCCGGCCACTCTGGGCGATTCGAAAGACCTGGTCGTAGGACAGAAGGTCTACGCTATCGGTAATCCCTTCGGGCTTAGCGGAACCATGACGCGCGGCATCATCAGCTCGCTGCGTCCCATCCGCAATCCGGAAGGCGCTTTCATTGACGAGGCCATTCAGACGGACGCTGCGATCAATCCCGGCAATTCGGGAGGGCCGCTGCTGAACTCGCGCGGTGAAGTGATCGGCATCAATAGCATGATCGCCACCGGCGGCTCGAACCAGAGCGCCGGCATTGGCTTCGCCATTCCCATCAATACCGCCAAAGCTGCGATCAACGATCTAGTCACGTACGGTCGCGTGCGACGGCCGACCTTGGGAATTCTGCCGTTGGCGATTGGGCCGGAGTTGGCGGAGGAGATGGGCTTACCGGCAGACAATGGGGTTTTGATCATGAAGGTCCAGCCGGGTGGCGCTGCGGATCGCGCCGGCCTCCGTGCCGGTACGGAGCGGGCATATGTCGGCAACAGGCCAATCGTGATCGGCGGTGACCTTATTGTGGCCATCGACGGCGAACCCGTCAGCGATCAACAGGATCTTGCCAATCTCATGGACAAGCGTCATGCCGGTGATACCGTGACGGTCTCGATTTTCCGCGGCAAGCGGAAGATGGACGTGAAGGTCGTGCTTCAGGAGGAGGGCCGCCAGCAAGTGTAGTTAGCCGCTTGAGGCCCCATTGAAAATCCTCAGCATCCAGCAATCTGGTCGAGCCTCGGCTTCTGAGCTGTCCAGCATGAAACATGCCTGGTTGGGGCCGCCGACGTTCTTCGCCGTCGTCCCTCGCCGCCACGAGCTGGAAGGCGCGTGCTCGCGCACTTCGTTTTTCTTGAACGAACAAAGAGCTAGTCGATAGCGCCAGATATGAGCCAGTTCTTATAATATCTAGTGGTCAAGTTGGTAACGCTATATGTGCCACCATTTGGCCCTTGACGCCCCCATCAAGCGGTTGGTACTCTTCTCTCCCGGATGTGCGCCGGGGAAAACTGTGAACTTTGTCCGGAGGACTGCTTCGTACTGCGAAGCAGCTGCTGTTTCCTAGGAGGAGACTAATGAAGAAAGTTGCTCTGCTGTCCCTGTTCGCTCTGCTGTTCCTAACCACATTTGCGAACGCCGCGACACTGTTCTACGGCGGCGATTTTGACGAGAATAATGGTAATGCCAACGCCCTGGCCAGCGAGACTGATGCCATCGTCGGCGGTGACCCGTACGGCGCGGCTGTTTTCCAGAACTTCATCGTGGGCGGCGGTGGCTGGAACGTTACCGGCCTGTTCACCAACAACCTGAGCTCGAATCCCACGCCGACTGGTGGTTACTGGGAAGTCCGCTCGGGAATGTCTGAAGGCAACGGCGGAACCCTGATTGCTTCCGGAACTGGCGCGGTCACCAACGATCCTACCGGTCGTAGCGGATTCGGCTTCACCGAGTACCACAACGAAGTTGATGGCTTAAATCTCAACCTCGCCGCCGGAACCTACTGGCTAGCAGTTGTTCCACAGTGCGCCGACTGCGGTGGCCGTTCATTTCTGGGTAACACCCCCGGCACCAACTCGATCGGTAGCCAGACCAGCGACCAGCAGTTCTGGAATTCCGCCTTTTTCGGAGTGAACTACACGAACGCTGACACGCAGGGCACGTTCTCCACGTTCTCCAGCGGCGTAGTCGGAACCGAAGTTCCTGAGCCGTCCAGCATGATCATGCTCGGCTCCGGTCTGGTTGCGGCAGCCGGAGTTGTTCGCCGTCGCCTGTCCCGCTAGTTTGTTGTTGCTGTGAATGGCATTAAATGAAGAGGCGAAGTGCTCTGGCACCTCGCCTTTCTTCTTTTTTGGATGCTGATTGCGATTTCATGAGGGACACACAAGCAGTGGTGTTGCTGATCCCTCTCGCTATTATGGTGCCGAGAGCGGATTGAGACGGATTGCGCGGAAGGCCGCTATCGACAACCAAGAGGCTGGCAGTTTGCTAGAGCTTCAGCCGCTACAAGAACTCGTCGTCGACCGCGAGAGGACGAGAAGAAACCTCCAAGACTAAATTTCCCAAACTCCAAGTATCCGTTGTGGCGCGGCTGAAGTCGCTACCTCTTTCGAAATGGGATTCGACAACGCCAGATTGCACATACCCCACTAAATTTATCCATATCGGGCACTTACGTGGAATTGACGTTGTCTTTAACCAACATTAATATCAATTCGTCTCTAGTGTGGTTCCGAAGCGAGCAGCGACACGGTGGCTCGTCTCCTCCTGCTGGCCCAAGGTAGTCACGAGGGCATGAAAAATACGCGACAGGTGAAAGCACCTGTCGCGGTTATTTTTGCAGTCCACTTTAGTTTAGCGGCGAAACGCCTTCGATACTGGCTGTACTCGGCTCTTCGCCTTATCAACCCAATCGTTAGCCTTTTCTGCCCAGTCCGAACCGCGCTCGACCCAGTCGTTGGCCTGTTCGCCCCAGTCGTCCACCACGTCGCGAGCATCTTCGTATTTGCGGCGAAGCCGCCGCCGCAGCTGTTTGCCGCTCTGCGGAGCCATCAACAACGCAGTGATGGCGCCAGCGGCCAGGCCCAGGCATAACAGCGCGAGCCCAAGCGTCAACCCGCTACGTTCCGAGGAACGATACTCATCGTAATTAGCAAAATCGCTTAGTTCATCGCTCATGTTTGTGTCCTTTCCAGTGCCCATAAATCATAGCGCGATTCAGAGCAGCGCGTAGCGAACCAGGAAAGTCTCGAACTTCGTGAAGGCTTTCTCCGTCTGCTTTGTGGCCCAGAGCCTTTGAGCGCCGGCAGCCAACCTCCTTCTCGGGAGATCCAAGTGGTTGACTTAGCGGCCGCCGTGGAGGATGATTCTGCCTGCACGCGAAGCCCGAGTCCGGTCCGGTGGTATCTACTTTCTGTTGCCCCGTGCCAACATGCAGGAGGAGTCTATGCGCGCATGTATTATCGTTCTCGCCGCATCGTTTCTGATCTCGCCCTTACCCGCAGTCGCCACTGTTCTTGGATTCGGCCCATTGGGCGATTGCTGCCAACAGATTCCGGATAATTATGGCGGGTTTCACTGGGACCCAAACTTCTACAACGTCAATAATGGGTTCCTGCAGGAGAACTTCTTCTTCGGTTATGGCGCGCCATCTGGCGGAGCGGCCTTCAACGCATTTGATGGAAGAGAAGTTGAGTTGTCGCGGGACACTCCGTTTACCTTTGAAGGCGCGGACTTTTCAACATGGGGCGAGAACGACCATTACAGCGAAATGTCGTCTCTGACCATCACGATTTCTGCGTACGATGCACAGGACAACCTGCTTGGCACCATTGAATCATCGCTGCCTGCCGATCAGTTCGAATTCATCAGCGCCGATATCCCGAATGTTTCAAAGCTGGTGTTCGACAATGACGGGGTTTCCGGGCACCGCTGGCTAATGGATGACCTCACCTATGAGGTTGTTCCCGAACCAGGCAGCATAGTGTTGATGGTCGGAGGAATTTTGGGAACGGTGTTTAAGCTCAGACGGCCCGTCTAAAGTTGCGACCGGCCTGCCGCGCGGGCCGTCGACCGCCTCGGGCTCGTGCATTTCCAAACCGCTGACTCGCCATGTAAAATCGAGCTTTGATCCCTCGAGCTGCGGTGCAGTTCCGTGCAGCTCTCCCTTAACATTCAAGGAGCGATAGATGGCGATTCCCGCGACACAAATGCGTCCCGGCATGGTGATTAAGCACAACAACGATTTGCATTCCGTTTTCAGCGTCGAGCACCGTACCCCGGGGAATCTCCGCGCATTCATTCAAGCCAAGTTGCGTAACCTTCGGACGGGCGCCATGTTCGAACATCGCTATCGCTCCAGCGATGCCATCGAGAAGATCACGGTGGACGAAGTCAGCATGGAATATCTGTACCAGGACGGCGACAGCCATGTCTTCATGAATACGGAGAATTACGAACAGCTCTATTTGGGGAAGGACATCCTGGGCGACGCGGTGGACTATCTCACGGCCAACCTGCAGATCAAGGTCGAGTTCTTCGACGGCAAACCAGTAGGCGTCGAACTGCCACAAACGGTCGAGCTAAAGATTATTCAGACAGAGCCGGGATTGAAATCTGCCACGGCCAGCAGCGTCACTAAGCCCGCCACGACTGAAACAGGTCTTGTGGTGCAGGTTCCACCCTTCATCAATGAGGGCGAAGTCATCCGTGTAGACACGTCGGAGGGGGCATACCTGTCACGAGCCTAACCCCCTCCGACGCGAATTTCCGTACCTACGCTTCAGCCCCGAGCGTGGCGGCTGCACAGAGTCTTACTGCATGTGTTTGCCAGCTTTGCTATCGAGTAAGGAGACCAGGGACTGTCCGGCTGTAGTAGCCGTCACGCCGCCGGATACAACTTCCTTCGCGCTGACTTCCTTCCCATAGAGCCGCTTGTTGGCTTCAGCGTCGGGTTCCAGCGAAGCGCCGTCGAGCGAAACGCCGGCAAAGAGTCCTGAGGAGCGGGAATAGGTCAACATGTCGGCCGAATTGCTAAGCGACCCGGCTGACGCGCCAGGGCCCGCCGCCGCACTCACATCGCTGCCCACTTTCACTTTGCTGTTCAACACCTTGTCAACGGCAGTCGAGGCCATGATGGCAATCACGATGTCGCTGGACTTGCCACCGACCTGAAAGCCAGCGCTGGCGCCGCCGATCGAATACATAGCGGGCGGCGACCACTTTCCGGTCATACCATTGCCCTCGCGGCACGACATCGGGCCGCGCCCGCCGGTCCCGCCGATGCCGACAGCGAATTTCTTCACGCTGGGAAGAATCATTATGCAATCCGCCTTAGCCAGCACACTGGGGGGAATATCTTTGCTGGAAAGCATGGCCTGCAAGACGGTGGCAGCGTTGCGCAAGGTTTCTTCGTCGTTCGACTTGCTGGCGGCCGACGCTGGGATGGTCAGGACAGCCAGAAGCAGTGTCACAACTAAACAAGGTACGGCCATTTTGGTACGTAGCATAGGTTATCTACCCTTTCATTCTTAGGTTGAGGCGGCTGAGGGGATAAGCATACCACCGGCGGTCGCAGCAGCAAAGCAGTGACTTCCGTGCTGGCCGCACTAGTTAATCCCCGGTCAAGCCGTGCCCAGTCGCTTGAGGACGCTCTCCCGGAAGCCCCGGCTCAGCGTGAGCTTGGTGCCGTCGCGTAGCAGAATCGAATAGTCACCGTATAGCGATGGCTTCAGGGTCTTAATGCGATCGACATTAACCAGAGTGGAGCGATGCACGCGCATGAATTGCCGCGGACCTAGCCGGGACTCAAGTGCAGTGATGGTCTCGCGCAGGATGTGGGTCGCGCCACCGACGTGCAAACACACGTAGTTTCCGGCTGACTCTGCCCAGTCGATCTCGTTCGGCTTAAGGCAGACAATCTCCCCATCCGACTTGATGACGATCCGCTCCGGCGCCTGCTGACGCGCTTCCATGTCACCCAGCAGTTCCAGGACCCGGCGCTGAAAGGTTCCATCGGGAGGACGTTGCAACTGGCGGCGAGCGCGGTCCACCGCTCCTGTCAGGCGCTCCTTCCCTACCGGTTTGAGCAGGTAATCGAGAGCGTGGACTTCGAACGCTTTCATTGCGTAGCGATCGTATGCGGTGACGAAGATTGTGAGTGGCATGGCATCGCGCAACTCCTGAACCACACCAAAGCCGTCGACCTCCGGCATCTGAATGTCGAGGAAGACCAGGTCAGGCTCCTCGCGTTGAATGGTGGAGATCGCGCTTTTGCCGTCGCCGCACTCGGCGACGATTTCCAGATCGGTTTCTTCTTCTAAGAGACTGCGCAGGCGTTCCCGCGCCAGCGTCTCGTCATCGCTCAACAAAACTCGAATCGACATTTGCGGTTGCCTCCAAGGATGGGTGCTCGCGATAGGGGAGTCGAATGCGGGTACAGCATCCGCCTCCAGGCGCATCGTCCAGTACCAGCATGTGGTCGTCGTTATAGAGTTGCGTCAGCCGTGCTCGAGTGTTGCGCAGTCCAACCCCCTCGATCGCGATGTTACCGCGGCTGCGGGAGAGACCCACGCCGTTGTCGCGCACCTCAATCCAGAGATCGTCGGGATCGCGCCAGACCGACAGCCGAATCAAACCGGGATCCCGGCGAGGGGCAATGCCGTGGCGAATTGCGTTCTCTACCAGCGGTTGCAAAAGCAGATTCGGCACCAGGGCAGCGAGAACGACAGGATCGACATCCGTTTCCACCAGAAGCCGGTCCTGGAAGCGTATCTGTTGAATATCAATGTATTTTTGCAGGAACAGTAATTCTTCCCGCAGCGTTACTTCATGCACCCCGGCGGCATCCAGAGACGCGCGGAGCAGATCAGCCAACTGCAGCGTCATGTGCTCAGCGGCCGGACCATCGTTGCGCGCCAGCGCGGCAATCGAGTTCAGCGTGTTGAAAAGAAAGTGCGGCTCGAGCTGACTCTTCAGAACATTGAGCTGCGCGTTTGCCAGTTGCGCTTCCAGTTGTGACGACAGCAGTTCGCGCTCGCGGTACTTGCCGTAGTACGCAATGGCTTGGGTGATCAGCACGATGTACCAGTAGCGCTGCAGATCCATCAGCACACGAGACAGCATGTGAGCGCGCATCGGCACCTGTGGCTCATCATGCGTCCAAGTCACGAACGGAACGAGTTCAACAACGATGACTGCACTAATAAAGGTGATGGCAATACCGGCCAGCAAGTGGATTGGGAGCGATTTCTTCCAGCTATTGCGATCGAAAGTAAAACGGCGACCCAGCTCGTACACCGGAGGAGTCAGTAGCGACCAGACCGTGGAGACCGTCAGGCTCCAGGCGAGCAACTGCGCCCATGAGATAGGCTTGTCCGTCGACGCCGTGTACACGTGCGCCCCGGCAGCACTGAGAAAGGCCAGCAGGGTCCAAAGCACAAACCCGACCGCCCAAACGCGACCCCATCTTTTCGCCATGTTAGCTTCTCGGGCCGGCTTCGGTTCCCGATAGACAGAAAGACCCTAATCCCTTTTGAATAGACGAAATCCGGGAGCAAATGTTCCACAAAATGCCGTACTCATTAAGTGCCCGGAGCCAGGAGACTTTGAGCAGGTTGCTGCCAGATCTCTTGAACGGTCGAATCTGTTGAAAGTAAAGCGGCTTTCTTCCTTTTCGACCTAAGGATGCCTTTTTGGCTTGCCAGGCTACAGAACCCGATTTTGACGAAAATTGGCAAAATCCTGTGCAATTTGATGTAACATACCGCCGGGCCAAAGCACCGAGAGAAGAAATCCTGCTTCTGGAGTGGAAATGAGCAAGTTGCGGATCGTGTCAGCCTTTGCAGTGGCTATCGCATTTTCTACGGTGGCTTATGCCACCAGCGTCGAAATCAACTTCGACAACCTGAACGACGGAGACGTAGTTACAAATCAGTATGCCGGGGTCACGTTCTCGTCCACCCAAGGCAATGTGAACTACGTCACCAACCAGCCTGACTACCACAGTACGCCTCCCAATTTTTTGTGCTCGGGGCCGGCAAATTTTGGGATTGACTGCGCGCAGGAAACCTTCCTTAAGTTCGATTCGCCGGTCAACGGCTTGAACTTCGACGGAATGGGCGTAAACGATGTCGGCGTCGTAGCACTGATCGATGTCTTTACGAACGGTGTATTCAACTCTACTGTGCAGGTGATTGGAAATGCACAAGGCTTTGACCCCGATCACATTGACTTAAGCGCCTTTGCGAATATCACCGAGATTCGCCTCTATGACATTACCGACGAGGCCGGTATCGGCTGGGATACGTTCCGATACGATCAGAATGTTCCCGAGCCGGGCACGATGCTCATGTTCGGCTCAGGGGTGCTCGGCCTAACAGGGATTCTGAAGCGAAAAATGAGTCGCTAAACTGGATTGCCTTAGTTCGTACAGAGTGCCGAAGCTACGTGGCTTCGGCATTTTTCTTGAGAGGTGATGGCTGATTGGTTGTCGATGCTGCCGGGTGAACCTGCGTAGCTTAGCCAATCGGCTCGTCAAGTCCGGGCTGCACGTGCCACGTGGCGCCGCTAGCGATATTCTTAGGATTCTATGCATGAACTGGGGATTGCCGCTTCCATCCTGGACAGTGTGCAGGCTGAGGCTGGGCGTCGTCCCGGATCGCACATCAGCAAAGTCGGAATCAGAGTTGGGGAGTTGTCGGGCGTCGACTCCGACGCACTCCAGTTCGGCTTCGAGTGCCTGGTAAAAGAGACAGATTTCGAACCATTAGCGCTCGAGATCGAAGCGGTGCCGCGAGTTCAGCGCTGTTCCTGTGGACACGAGTTCCGCATGATGGACTACGACCCCCATTGCCCTAGCTGCGGGGAGTTCATGACACAATGTGTCAGCGGCGATCAGTTGGAAATTGCGTTTATGGAAGTGGACGAATGAACCGGGTTGAAATCGAGAAAAAAGTCCTCAACGAGAATCAGCTGTTGGCAGAACAACTCCGGGAGCGTTTTCGCGCGCATGGCGTCTGCTGCATAAACCTGATTAGCTCTCCCGGGTCGGGAAAAACGCTGTTGCTCGAGCGCACCCTCGAGCGCATTGCGCCTGACACGCGTGTCGCCGTACTCACCGGCGATTTACAGACAGAGAACGATGCCCAGCGGCTCGCGCGCTTCGGATTTCCAGTGAAGCAGATCATCACCGGGGGAACCTGCCATCTCGATGCCAGGATGATCGGCAAACATCTCGAGGGTTGGCGACTGGAAGATCTGGACTTTCTCATCATCGAGAATGTGGGCAATCTGGTGTGTCCCTCGAGTTACGATTTGGGAGAGGAGTGCAAAATCGTTTTACTGAGCACCACCGAAGGCGAAGACAAGCCGCTCAAGTACCCGTCCATCTTCGCGAAGTCGGCTCTCATGCTGCTGACGAAAATCGACCTCCTGCCCTACGTTCCTTTCAAAGCAGAAGCTGGCGCGAGAGAACGCCCGCCGTGTAAATCCACAGATCGAAATCGTTGAGCTGTCCAGCACCACGGGCGAAGGCCTGGATCGCTGGCTGGACTGGCTACAGCGCAGGCAGCATTTGAGCAGTGCGCGCGCACCTCTCGAAGCCGGAGCGTAGTCGAAGCTTATCGTGGGTTGTTAAGAAGCTTCTAAATAAAGCAAGTAAAATCCAAGCGGAAATCCCTGCAATAATCCGTTTTGCGTTTCGATTATGTGATCCCACATTGTGGGATAAGCAATTGGAGGGGCCTGCTACGGGCCGCCGCGTCGCTTGCGCCCCGGCTGTGGAAATCCGTGCTCAGAGTAACGGCGCTGTCTCAGTCCTACACTTGCCCGATCTGCCGGTCACATCTCGTTGTCGAGTTTATTTATTGTTTTGTGCGACATACAACCTGCATCAATTTGCGCCCATGAGGCATCAATTTTGGGACAGCATTGGAGGCGAGTTTCCGCTTGCCAGTTTACTTCCAAATGTCGGAAGTCCATAATAGATGTGTTCTTGGATTTCCACTATGTTGAGGTTGGGTGAGGGGAAAAGCCCAGTATCACAATGTGGGAGGAGATAAATGCAGCTCCAGAGTGGTAGTAATAACGCACTTGAAGAAGTAGATCATCGCGAACGCATATGGTTTTTCCCGCACAAGTTTTGGCAGGCAACCAAAGGCATGCCCAAGGACGAAGTCGCAAGGTTGATGTCTAAAGTTGAAGAAGAAGCGGAAGCCAAGAACTTCGACGCTCTCAAGAAATATCCCTTCGTCTATGTCGGCGATCCTTACCGAAACGGCAACGCTGCTTAACGTCGACGCCAACTCCGGCGGCCGCCGGGCATAGTTGCCGAACCAATATCATTGAGACTCACTCTCCTCTGGTGTCGTGCCGGCCCGCCAGTGACGCCGTGCCTTCTTGGCCTAACCCCCTTCCCGGTCTCGAGTCAATCGTCCGCAGACCCGCATTCAAGCCTACTGACCCAAGGCCGATAGAGGTGACAGGAGTTGGCATCTCCGCAAGGAGGGCAGCACATGCGCGCATTGGTGGTGGACGATTCGACAGCGGTTCGCTTGTACTTACGAAAGATTCTGCTACCGTACGGATTTGAGGTAGTTGACGCCAGGAACGGACGGGAAGGACTGGAGCGCGTCCGCGAACAGCACATCGATTTGGTGCTCCTCGACTGGAATATGCCTGTCATGAACGGGCTCGAACTGCTGCAGCACATTCGCAGTGAGCCGGGGGTCGGTAGTCCCTGCGTGATGATGGTCACGTCCGAGAACGACCTGCAGGAGGTCGCGCAGGCGCTCGAAACCGGGGCCAACGAATACGTGATGAAACCCTTCACACCGGAGATCATCGCTGACAAGCTCGCCTTGCTGGGATTCCCCCTGGTCGCATGAAACCCATTCGCATCCTGATCGTTGATGATTCGGCGGCCGTACGACGCCTGCTACGTCTGGCATTGTCAGACGACACCGAATTAGAGGTTGCCGGCGTCGCTGCCAACGGAAAGATTGCATTGGCGATGTTGGAGCAGGACGTTCCCGACCTGGTTACCCTCGACATCGAGATGCCCGAGATGGATGGACTCACGGCATTGGCGCAGATTCGCAAGCGCTACCCGCGATTGCCGGTGATCATGTTCAGCACCTTGACCGAGCGTGGAGCAGTGGCGACTCTCGATGCCCTCGCACTTGGCGCAACGGACTATGTCACGAAGCCAATTACGGTGGGCGATCCCGCGCGGGCAATAGGGTCGATCAAGGAACAATTGATTCCGCGAATCAAGTCCTTCTGCCGCAGATTCGAAATTTCCGTGGTGCATCCGCAGGCCAAACTTGGGAAGGAGCAGGGCACCCTTCTTCCCGTGGAACTGTTGGCGATTGGCACTTCAACCGGCGGGCCAAACGCACTGGCCGAGGTCCTCGGTTCGCTCCCGGTAGATTTTCCGATTCCGGTGGTAATCGTTCAGCACATGCCAGCCACGTTCACGCGATTCCTGGCGGAGCGGCTTGCGCTAGTTTGCACTCTACCTGTGCGAGAAGCGACACCTGGGGTGAGACTCACGCCGGGAGAAGTATGGATCGCTCCCGGCGACCACCATCTCATCCTGACTGGCCTGCGTTCCGCATGCAGCCTGCAGTTGCTTCAAACGCCGCCGGAGAATTCCTGCCGCCCCTCAGTTGACGTTCTGTTTCGCTCGGCAGCTCAGGTCTTCCGCCAAGGACTGCTGGCCGTGGTGATGACAGGAATGGGGCAGGACGGATTGCGGGGAGCAGAAACCGTACGCGACCTGGGTGGGCGCGTTTGGGCGCAGGACGCGGCAAGTTCGGTGGTGTGGGGTATGCCGGGCTTCGTGGTGCAACACGGGCTTGCCCAGCGGGTGCTTCCGCTGGCGCTGATTGGAAAAGAGATTGTCCGAGAAGTTCGGGGAACGCAACATCGTGCACTCGCAGAGGCAAGGAGCGTATGAGCTTTTCTCCCGCAACTTTCGCATACCTTGCCCGAATAGTGCGCGACGATTCGGCAATCGTCCTTGACGAGACCAAGGGCTACCTGGTCGAAAGCCGGCTCGGGCCGCTTCTCTATTCGGAGGGCGTTCGCGACATTGATGAGCTGGCTTATCGGCTGCGTGACGATCGCTACCGGCCGTTGCGTCGCAAAGTGCTCGACGCGATGACTAACAACGAGACCTGGTTCTTCCGCGACTTGTATCCGTTTGAAGCGCTGAAGAGCGCCATCCTGCCCCAGATTATCAACCGCGCCGACAGTGCGAGATCGCTCAACATCTGGAGCGCAGCCTGCTCCAGCGGCCAGGAAATCTACAGCGTTGCCATGCTCATCCGGGAAAACTTTCCCAGCCTTCTCAACTGGAATTTGACGTTGCTGGGCACCGATGTTTCTGAAGCAATCATGCAAAGAGCCAGGGCAGGCGTTTATTCGCAGCTTGAAGTAAACCGCGGCCTTCCTGCCATTCTGCTCGCCAAATACTTTCAACAGTCGGGCCGGGACTGGCAGCTCAAGCGAAACGTCCTGGACATGGCGGGCTTCCGTTCCGTAAATCTCTCTTCGCCATTCCCCCATCTCGGTCAGTTCGACATCGTCTTCCTGCGCAACGTTCTGATCTACTTCGCGCTTGATGTGCGGCGTGAAATTCTGACGCGCATGCGACAGGTGCTTAAGCCGGGTGGTGTCCTCTTTCTGGGAGCCGCAGAGACGACGCTGAATCTCGACGACAGCTACGAACGCGTGCCCTTTCAGAAATCGTTTTATTATCGGCCCAAGGCCTGAGGCCGAGATCTGTCGCTCGAACGCATCACGCGGTGCGATGGCGGAGCGCACTCTCAACTTGGCCACCGCGGCGAATGTCCTGCGGCTCGAGCGCCCGAATACCTTTCGCAGGATTCTCGATCGCCCACACCAAAGTGAGTACCATCTGTTCGCGAGTTACCAATGCGAGTCGAAGTGCACCCTCTCGTGTCGCAGGAAATAGGCGGGCCATGGCGTACATGGGAATCAGTGCCATCGGCCAGCGACGCCCGGGACCCAGCACATACCAGGGACGAATGAAGGTGGCATTCAGTCTGGCTTGCGTGATCAAGCTTTCTCCTTCGGACCGAACCTCCTGGTATTCACGCATGATGGGAGCGGGCCGCGCAACGCTGAGATATACGAAGTGACGAACGCCAGCTTCCACCGCTGAGGCTACGGCCTGCCGAATGGATTGCAAGTCGATAGCGCGAAACTCCGCACCCTTGCTGGGGCTCGGGTGAGACACGCCTACAAGATGCACAAACGTATCGGCGGGAGATATCTGCGAGGCATAGCTCTGGCCGTCGAGCGCGTCGCCGTGCACGACCCTGCACTCAGCTGGAAGCTTGCTGTCCGATCCGGGTCGCGTCAGCGCGCTGACCTGGTGGCCGCGGCGCAGTAACTCTGCAGTGAGAGCGCTGCCAATGAAACCAGTAGCCCCAGTAATGAATATCTGTTTTGAGCTCATAACGAGTCCTCTCAACAGCTTCTGCGAGCGACGCTGTGCACAGCATCACTCTACTGAGGAATTCGCCACCCAAGCACACCTTCAAGATGGTATGGCGTCCCGAACCTCGGCCCGGCGTTCGATCGATTACCCTCGATAGGTCAGCTCAGTAATCGTGCAGTCGTCGCTTAGAGGGGTTGCTCCGCGGAATTCGGTGACTGCCTGCTCGATGGCAGCGAAGCCATCCGCACAACAATTCTCCAGGCGATCATTGCCGAAGAACTCACCGGTCGCGTCCTCGGCCTCGGTCACACCGTCGGTCACCACGGACAGGCGGTCTCCCGGTGCGAGGTGCAGCCTGGTAGCCGTGAACTCGGCATGGGAGATAAGTCCCACCGGCAGATTGCCGGCTTCGACCTTTTGTACCTTGCCTCCGGAAATGATGAGCGGCGGCACATGGCCGCAGTTGATCAGCTCCATCTCACCGGTGGAACGCAGCCGTGCGACCACCAG
The DNA here is from genome assembly GCA_963758835.1 of uncultured Acidobacteriaceae bacterium. GTDB lineage: Bacteria > Acidobacteriota > Terriglobia > Terriglobales > Acidobacteriaceae > CAVVDY01. Next base: position 114,254 of record CAVWWZ010000025.1, read on the forward strand.
CGTGGCATATTTCTGTCCGCCGACCTTCTCGCACAAGAAACGGTTAACCGCGGAAATCATCTCGGGCAACGAAGAATCGCGCGCCAACTGCGAGTACAGCATTCCCTGCAGGATCGATGCCACCACCGCTGCGGCAATTCCCTTTCCCGAAACGTCAGCCACGATGAGCGACAGCGCATCCTCGGTATAGATGAGATCGAAGAAGTCGCCGCCTATGTCTTTGCAGGCGTAGCTGACGGCGTCGACTTTGGCGTATGGCACGTCGGGAATCGTGACCGACATCAGGCGTTGCTGAATGTCGGCGGCGATCGACAGTTCCTGGCGGTAGCGTTTGGCCGCGTCCTCAGCCTGAACCAGCGCGGCGTTCTCTACCAGCGTGGCGGCGCCGTTAGCGATGGTCTTCAGTATGTCGTGATTAACCGTCGACAGCTTCCCAGAGAGGAAGTGGGAATCGAGATACAGCACGCCCTGCACATCAGCGCCATCCGACTTGGTATCTTCCTTTGTCTTCTCCTGAATGTTGGCCTTGCGCAGAGGGATGCAAATGACGCTCTTCAAGTTCTGGGCCACGATGCTGTCGCGTCCGGCGAGCTTGCCGGTATCTTCCGTGTCGGTCACCAGAAAGTCGGAAGCACTCTTCTGGCTTCACGCAGCACTGAACGCGAGATAGTGCTGTCGTCCATGATGACTTCGCCATTGCGCTCGCGACCGGCCGCCAGTTTCAACTCGCCGTCGGCGGCGTCACGCAGAAATACGAAGCCGCGCTCCGCCTGGGTCAGACGCAACGATGCTTCCAACAGTGTCTGGAGAACATCTTCCAGCACGCCTACATTGTTCAGCTTGCGCGCTGTTTCCAGAAAGACGTTGAGCATCTCCAGCTCGGATCCTGCGCCGACCGCCGGTTTCCACGTGGAAAGCTGGCTCAGGACCTGCTGCCCGATGCTCGAGGGAGAGCGATCCGGGTTGTACATCACGAACGCGGCGCCCCTCACCCGAACTCGATGCGGTCATTGCGCCCCAGCTTGTGGCGCGATACCTTCTCGTTGTTAACGAAGGTTCCCTGGCGGCTGTTCTGATCTTCCAGGTAAATGCCGTCGACCTCGCGAACAAACTGGGCATGTTCGCGCGAGACTCGCGGATCGGCCAGCACCAGGTCGCGGTCCGTGCGCCTTCCTACGGTGAAAGGGAAATGATCGAGCAGCAGCGTGCGGCGCTCGGTTCCTTCGACTACCACCAGAACCATGGGGTCGCTACTCGTCGTGTTGTCGAGCGTGCGTCTCCAGATGCCGGTTGCGCCCATGCGCCCTCCTGATTGCGAATGGCTGATTAAAGCTGTTTCCGAATATAGACGAACTGAGACGCCATATCCACCTGTGTGGGGACGCGTGGGGCCCGCGAGCTTTGAGTCGTTCGCGGAAGTCGGGGGTAGGCGGGGATATACTTTTTCGCAGCTCATGAAGCGCCACGCCCTCATCTTCGGTCTCGTCGGCGGCCTCCTCATCGCCACCCTGCAATACACCGAATACCGCTTCGTCATCATCGAGCACTCGGTCGAGCTCTACGGCGCGCTGGTCGCCGTCCTCTTCGCGACCTTCGGCATCTGGCTCGGCCTCCGCATCACGCGCCGTCGCGAAACCATCCGCGAAACGGTCGTGGTGAGGGAGGTGCTTATCCCCGCGGAAGTTCCCGCCCTCGAACCCTTCGCTCCCAATACGGCGCAACAGCAGGCTCTCGGCATCACGCCCCGCGAGCTCGAAATCCTCACCCTCATCGCCCGCGGCCTCAGCAATCGCGAGATCGCCACGCAGCTTTTCGTTTCTGAAAACACCGTTAAGACACACTGTGCCCGCGCCTTCGACAAGCTCGGAGCCGCCCGCCGCACCCAGGCCGTCCAGCGCGGCAAAGAACTAGGTCTCCTGGCATGAGCGCGTCACCCGAAAGCACGATTTCCGCCCAATTCCGGCAAAATCATCCAAAAGTATGACGACAACTAGCCCCATTCCACTGCATCGTGACGCCATCCTCACTCGCATAAGGAGCCTCACATGAAGAAAACCGTCCTCACCTTCGGCCTCATCGCTGGCGTCATCATCTCCGTCCTGATGGGCGGCTCGCTTCTCATCGCCGACAAGATCGGCTCCGGCCACAGCATGGCTCTCGGCTACACCATCATGGTGGCATCGTTCCTGCTGATTTACTTCGGCATCCGCAGCTACCGCGACAACGTCCTCGGCGGCCAAATCTCCTTTGGCCGCGCTTTCGCCTGCGGCATCCTGATCACCCTCATCACCTGCGTCTGCTACGTCGCCATGTGGGAGGTCCTCTACTTCAACTTCATGCCCCACTTCATGGACAGCTACTTCGCTGCGCAGATTCACAAAGTCCAGGCTTCCGGACTTGACCCGGCCACCACCGCTGCGCAGGTCGCTGCCATACAGCACTCTCAGCAGCTCTACCAAAACCCATTCATCAACATGGCCTACACCTTCATGGAGCCGCTGCCCGTCGGGCTTATCATTACTCTCATCTCCGCTGCCGTCCTCCGCCGCAAAGCCCTTGTCGGAGCGGCCGTCGCTTCCGCCGTCATGACCACATAAATCAAGAGGGCGGGGCGTAGTCCCGACCTTTTGTCTTCTGAACTGTCAGCCTACTTCGTTCAGGGTTACACTTGACGAGGTTTGGCACCTCACCGGCTACCAAGGAGAACCCACGTGAAACTCGCTGCTCGCAGTCTGCTCGTCGCTACCGCAATCTTGCTGGCCAGCTCGCTCTTTGCCCAGGTTCCACACCTGACACCCTTCTCCGCCGATATGCAAATGTCGTCCATGCAGGCGAATCCGGTGAACCGCGATATGTCGGGCAAGCTCTACGTGAGCCCCCAGGCCATGCGCATGGATATGCAGGGTGAAGGAGCGCGCGAAGTCAACATTATTACCGCGTTCGCGACGCAGACCGTCGACATCGTGATGCCGCAGCAGAAGATGTACATGGAGCATCGAGCGGGCGAAAACCCCATGCACCGTGGACCGAATACGTCAGACGTTCATCCCTACGATCCCAAGAACCCGTGCGCCAGCGATCCCGGCAGCACCTGCAAAAATCTGGGCACGGAAACGATCAACGGACGCAGTGCCGACCATTGGCAAATCACACACAAGGACGGCAACGTCTCTAATGTGTGGATCGATAACTCGCTGCACTTCCCGATCAAAACCGTAAGCGGCGGCACAAGCTGGCAGTTGACCGACATCAAGGAAGGTCCGCAGGCACCGAGCCTCTTCCAGGTACCCGCCGGTTACCACAAGATGGACATCACCGGCATGGCGGCGATGGGCGCCGGCCGCCCGCCACAGTAGTAATCTCCCAGTCAGAACACAAACTCTGTCTTGGGGCGGCCACACCCCAGGACTTCACTATTGCCTTCGCATAATTTCAAAGAAACCCAGAATTTAGCTGGAATTTGACTTACTTCTGGAAGAACCCAGCCCATAATCGCTGTCCGGCATAGGGGCGAAACAACGACGCGTTCGCAATTCGCGGGTGGATTGTCGAATTCCCAGTTCCGGTGCTTTTGAAGGAGTGAACCATGAAGGGCAAGATCGTTTTCTGCTTGAGCTTTGTCCTGCTTATCGCCAGCTTTGCGACAGCGCAAATTCCTTGCGGTCCGAACACTATTCGAAGCGTAACGCTCTTCGTGAACTGGCCGCAGTTCCGCTACGATACCGAGCATACGGGCTGCAATCCGTACGAGACCATCCTAAGCACCGCAACTGCCGGAGGACTGGTCCTGGATTGGATGTATCGCGCCGGAGCCCCGGTCTATGGTGATCCGGCGGTGGCCAATGGTGTGGTTTACTTCACCGCAATATCCCCAGACAATACCTTGTATGCAGTGAATGCGCGCACTGGCAGTCTGATATGGAAATATTCGGCCGGCCAATCCGACCTCACTTCGCCGGTGGTGGTCAACCGCGTGGTTTACGTCGGGTCGCCTGAGAACAACGTGTACGCCTTCAACTCTTCTACGGGAGACCTCCTGTGGCAGTACACGACCGCAAGTGTCGTCGGGGCAGCGCCCGTAGTGGCTGACGGCGTCCTGTATGTCGGGGACGGTGTTGGCTATCTCTATGCTTTGAATGCCAGCACAGGAACAGTCTTGTGGACGTACCGGGTCCCGGAGCTAGAAATCACAGCGTCGCCGGCGGTACACAATGGCGTGGTTTATTTTGCGGGCTCCGATCCGTCTTTCCCAGGGTCATGTACGCTCTTCGCATTGGACATCGCCACACGACAACTCATCTGGCAGTACACCTGGCCATTTCCCAGTGGCGACACGCCGGTGTTCGGAAATGGTGCGGTTTACTTGAACGGATATGCTTTGAACGCCAACACCGGCGCAGTCTTATGGACCAGCCCGGTGTCCGTTTTCTCGCTAACGGCACTGGCCAATGGGGTGCTATATGTTGGTTCCAACGACAACAAGGTCTACGCCTTGAACGCGTATACGGGCGAAATCAAGTGGCATCACGGGACGGGGAATTTTGTTTCCTCCGCTCCGACCGTAGCCAATGGAGTGGTGTACGTAGAATCCGACGACGGAAATTTCTACGTGTTGAACGCGGCTACCGGAGCACTCCTGTGGCAGTACAAGGTTTCAACATACGCAGCGTCCGCTCCAACGGTGGCCAACGGCTTGGTGTACATAGGTTCCGAGGACAGCAACTTGTACGCCTTCCATCTGCCAGGGCATTGACGGATGACTTCGTACAATCGGGTGCCCCATTCATTCCTGCGCTTGGAATGAGTGGGAGCTCAGCCCTTCGGCAGCAGCACGATTATGAATGTTCCGATCGGCCCGAGCAGCAGTGAGAGCAGAAACCACAGCAGACCACTGCGGTTCTTGCCCTGGGCCAGCCCGGCGTTGATAAGGGCGAGCGTGCCCCAACCGATGCCGTACGCCGGAGCCAGAGAATAGGTGTAGTTGTAGAAGACGGCTAATAGCGCGATCATCGAGCCTCCTCTAGGAGGGATTAGCTTAGAGGAAGGGGCGCAGCTTAGCTGCGCCGAGACCGACCTCCTTCAGAACATGGCGTGGACTTCAGCCCGCGCTTACAGTTTCTCGTAAAACTCGCAAGCCGAGCACGAGATGTAGATTCCGCCGGGAACGTCGCGCTCGCGGTCCTTCACCCGCTTCACAATGCGCGTCGGCTTTCCGCACTTCGGGCAATCCGTGCTCTTGGTGGTATCCATGACCTTCTTGCGGTCAGCAGTTTTTGCGATCTTTGCCATTACTCTCTCCTGATATGAGTGCCCATCCTGTCGTCCGTATTTGGTGACAAGATGGAACGCAGAACTTTCCCGCGAATGCGGGTATGACTTCGACTTGAGGGAGCACAGCGTGAAGGCCGGGCAGGAAAGCACAGGCCAGCGCGAGATGCACATGTCTCAAGCTCACGCTCTTGTGGAGCGGCTTCGACTGCAGGCGGGCCCCAATGTTGGGCCACTCTCTACTCGCCGGGTAGCCCTTCTAGTCTACATGAAACAAGCACTCAGCTCGGTCGCGCGTGCACCTCGAGGTACTCGGTCGAGATGACCGTATGTATCGCGTCGCCGCGATTTTCGCGATTCCAAAACTCTCGCAACTCCTCGATCAAACGCTGCCGGCCGTTCTCATCAAGCCGGCTCATAACAATTTGTGCTGGCCCAAGATAGCGGCGAAAGTACTCTTCGGCCTCTTCTGGCGGGAACGGCAGATCAAAGACGAACGGTCTCCGCGTGCACGTCACCTCAGCACGATCGCCGAAGCGCTCCCGCACAATGCGCTCTTCGCCCCAATCCATGGGGTTGGCCGATTCGGGAGGCGGAGGGACGAATTTCGCCATGATTACGCTCTGGCGGGCGATGAAGCTGTCCAGCGTCCAGTTGCCCATCGCGATCAGGCCGCCCGGCCGGCACACGCGCACGAACTCCGAAACCACCACCTCAGGCCACGGTGCGAAGATCGCGGCGAACATCGACAGCACCACGTCGAACTCGCCGTCTGGGAATGCGAGAGCCTCAGCATCCCCTTCGCGAAAATCGATGTTGAGCCCATCTCGCTCAGCGCGTTCTGCGGCTTGCGCCAGAAGGTTGGGAGCGATATCGATCGCTGTCACCTGCGCCCCAGTGCGTGCTGCAGGAATCGCCTGACTGCCGGTGCCGCAGCCGACATCGAGCACGCGCATGCCCGGCTTCAGGTTTAGGCGCGCCACAAACTCCTTGGCACCAGTTTCCATGTGCTTCGCGATCTGCCCGAAGTCTCCGCTCGTCCACATGGACTTCATCAGCTGCTTTACTTTTTCGATCTGGGCCAGTGTTCACCTCACTGGCTTTCACGTTAGCACGAACACAGGGCGCTTTTTTTCATCACGGTTTATAAGTCCGCCGCGGTGTTTGCCTTGCTCCTCGCACCCTGTTAGCTTCGTATGTTTGCGTTGCGATGCTGCGGACATCAACCACAGAGACGCAGAGGAACAGAGAAACATAGAAACATCTTGGATCTCCTCGGTGCTCCGCGCTACTGTGGTGAAAATTGAATTGCTTCCTCCGCGAGATAGGAATTAAGCCATGGCCATCAAATTCAAAGGCGTTGACTTCATCGAGTTCGACACACTCCTCACCGACGACGAGCGCCTGGTCCGCGACAACACCCGCAAGTTCATCGAAGAGAACCTCGTCCCCATCATCGAGATGTGCAACCGCGAAGGCCGCTTCCCCAAGGAGCTCATCACGCCCATGGGCGAGCTCGGCTTCTACGGAGCCAGCCTCGAAGGCTACGGCTGCGCCGGCATGTCGGCCGTCGAATACGGCCTGATGACGCAGGAGCTGGAGCGCGGCGACAGCGGCGTGCGCTCGTTCGTCAGCGTGCAGTCGGGCCTGTGCATGTATCCCATCTACGCCTTCGGCAGCGAGGAGCAGAAGCAGAAATACCTGCCCAAGATGGCCAAGGGAGAAATCCTCGGTTGCTTCGGCCTGACCGAGCCCGATGCCGGCTCCAATCCAGGAGCCATGCGCACCCGCGCGCAAGAAAGATGGCGACAGCTACATCCTGAACGGCGAGAAGATGTGGATCACCTCCGGCTCCATCGCCGACATCGCCATCATCTGGGCGAAGGTCGAGGACGAAGACGATCGCATTCGCGGCTTCATCGTTCCTACCGATACTCCGGGATTCAAAGCCGCCGACGTGCATGGCAAGTTTTCGCTGCGCGCTTCAGTTACGTCGAGCCTGTCGCTGCATCGACGTGCGCGTATCCAGCCGATACGTCTGCTGCCGAAGTCGAAGGGGCTGGGCTCTCCGCTGAGCTGTCTCAACCAGGCGCGCTATGGCATTGGCTGGGGAGCCATCGGCGCAGCCATGGCCTGCTACGACTGCTCGCTGCAATACGCGCAGTTTCGCAAGCAGTTCCACGACATGCCTATCGCGGGACATCAGCTAGTGCAGGAAAAGCTGGTATGGATGATCAGCGAAATTACCAAGGCCCAACTACTCGCACTACAAGTGGGTAGATTAAAAGATGCTGGCAAGGTAAAGCCCTACCATATTTCAATGATTAAGCGTAACAACGTCTGGATGGCGCTGGAGTGCGCGCGCATGGGACGCGACATCCTGGGCGGCAACGGCATCGCCGACGAATACCCCATCTTCCGCCACATGGCCAACCTGGAGTCAGTAAAAACCTACGAAGGCACCCACGATATCCATACGCTGATTATCGGCGAGCACATCACGGGGATCGCGGCGTTCTAGGGGCCAACTCATCGTTCCTCGTGCCGAGCGCCTAAAAATGCGGCTACAGTTCGCCATGCATGCTGGCTTCGTACGCTATTCGACGCTAAAGCACCACCCTCGACGGTTTTCACTGGACCTTATACGTGATTTTTCCATTCATCATGGTCAGCTTTACCTTCGTCGTGCTGATGTCGGCCGGAGAAATCTTGTACAAGTCCTTCTCCAGGACAACGATATCGGCGAACTTGCCCACTTCGAGCGAGCCGACTTGCTTCTCCAGGTCCAATACGTATGCCGAATCGAGTGTGGAGGCCTTCAGCGCCTGATCGAGCGTGATGCGCTCATCTACCGGCGGCATGTTGGGCGTGTACTGCTTTTCGCCGTACTGGGGCAGAATGGCGCGTGTCACCGCAACCTGGATAGCGTCCAGCGGACGGTACGTCGAAACGTAGCCGGCTGCCGGCCAGTCGGTTCCGAGTGCAAGCCGGCCGCCCGTTCTTAATACCGAATTCATGCGCATCCACTCGGTATCGACAACGTCCTTCCCGATAATGTTCACGCACATCGCGGCATATGGGTCCGGGGTGGCCCACTGTGCGGAGGTCTGCACCGTCACGTCAAGTTCCTTGAAGCGCGGCACATCGGCGTCTGTTACCAGCATGGCGTGCGCAATTGTGTGCCGTGCAGGGCTGTGAGGATATTGCTTCTCGGCTTCTGCGACCAGATCCAGGTACTTACGAATCGCGGCATCACCATAGACATGAGCAGTGAGTATCTACCCCATTCTGCTCTGCCTTCAGCAGCGCTGAGCTGATAAGTTTGGGGTCAAGAAGATAGTCACCGTAGAAGCCCGGGCGGTCGGCATAGGGCTTCAACAAGACGGCGGTGTGTTGGGCCTCTCCGCCATCGACGTTGACCTTCAGTGTCCGGAACTGCACCAGCTCGGAGTTGTACTTGTTCCGGAGCTTGAGCACGATCGCAACCGGATCCGTTACCTCGGGGTTGTTCCAGTAGTAGCTGCCAACTACCCTCACCGGCAGCTTCTTCTCCTTCTCCAGCTTCTGATAACCGTCATACCCGGCCTCGATCGGCATTGTGAATATCCCGGCATCCCACACAGCAGTGATGCCGACCGCCGACAAGTCCGTCAGCTTCTCTTCCGTTGCCTTGAGAGCTGCTTCAACGGTTGGCGGATCGAGTTTGTTCAGCACAGCTTGCATCGCCGGGACCTCGACTACCCAACCGGTAGGCTCATTGGTTTTGGGGTCTCGCTGGTAGATGCTGAAGCCGGGCGCAGGGTCCTGGGTTTTGGCGTTCACACCGGCCATTTCCAGCGCTTTGCTGTTGACCCATGCACTGTGACAGTCAAGCGCAGTCAGAAAGACGGGACGATCAGGGAAGAGCTTGTCGAGATCGGCTTTCGTCGGGCCGGTAACGGGAAACAGCATATAGCGCCAGCCAAAGCCGCGAATTACCTTGGCTTGCGGATTGGAATCAGCCCATTTCTTCGCCGAAGCCAGCACCTCATCGACTGAGTCGAACTGCAAATCGGCGCCTCGCTGTTATCAGCGCCAGGGTAGGGTGGATGTGCGATTCAACGAACCCTGGCAGCAGCATCTGACCTTTGAGATCAATGACCTGCGTTTTCGTGCCGATAAACGGCTGCACGCCCTCGTTGCTCCCCACGTAAGAAATGTGTCTTACCCGTGATGGCAATTGCCTGCGCCTGCGGGTTCTTCGGGTCGATGGTGTAGATCGCGCCGTTCTTGAAAACGTAGTCAGCCTTCTCGGCTGCGATAGCTGGGCTGGTAAGAGTAGCTAGTACAACTCCAAGGAATGTAACGAAGATAGCCAGCTTATGAATCGCCTGCATATATGCTCCCTCAATACCTATGTTGCGCAACAAACGGTTACAGACCCTCGCCATGCGTGACGCGGCCATCCATCATGGTCTGTATCACCTTGGTAGAGTGGATCGCGTCCGGAGACACTTTGAACAGGTCCTTTTCCAGGAACACCAAGTCCGCCTTCTTGCCCACGGTTATCGATCCCACCTGATCTTCCATGCGCATCTGGTAGGCGCCGTTGGAGGTGTAGCACTGAATCGCTTGAGCCAACGTGACCTTCTGACGAGCCACGAATGTCGGGTCGTTCGGATACCCCGGACGCTTGCGCGTGACCGCCGCCTCGAGCGTCATAAGAGGAGGCATATCGGGTATCTCGATGCCGGGAACGTCCGACCCATACGTCACTATGGCTCCCGAACGCACCAGGTCGCCGTAGGGAAATATCTCTTCCTCGACTCGGCGTGCACCAAGGGCTTTGGTGAATGACTCGATGTAGTCGCCGTTGTAGTTGGTTCCCCACATCGGCGTGCAGTTGGCTATGATGTGCAACTGCTTGTAGCGTGGGATGTCCGTGGGACTCACGGTGGAGTTGTGGCAAATCACGTGCCGACTACCCTGGCCCAGTTGCTTTTGCACCTCCTCCAGCGAATTCAACACGGTTCGCGCCGACCCATCGGCATCCACGTGAATGTGCATGTCGAAGCCGGCGTTTTGAACTTCGCGCGCTTGCGCAATGATTTGAGCCTGCGTGAAGGTCATCCGGCCGTAATCATTCTTCGTGCCTTCAAATGGTTCGAGCAGTAGCGCGCCACCCGAGAGCACCGTTCCATCGGACCACATCTTGCAGACGTCGATTTTTACGTGCTCCGACTTAAACTTTTTGTTCCACGAGGTCAGCTGGTCAGCGATCATCTTGGGGTCGTTGGAGCCTTCGCGCGTCCATACGCAGCCGGTGATGCGCAGAGGCAGACTGCCCGCGTTGTCGCGCGCGACCAACTCTTCATAGACCCACTCGCCATCCTGGCAGCGGGTACCGAGAACTACGCCTGCGTCGAAGAGACTCGTGATACCCCAGGAAGGTGCCGGGGTCAACATCCGCGCTTGTGATGCATGCACGTTTTCCGGGCTGACCAGCCCGAGCGGAATGGCGACTAGCATTGTCACGGCAGTTTCAACACCATAACCCGTGGGTACTCCATCGGCTCCGCGCGCGAAGTACTGCGAACCCGGGTCCGGGTCGGGCGTGTTTGCGCCGATGCCTACGGCCTTCATAGCGGCGGTGTTGAACCATATGTCATGGGCGTCAAACGAAAGCACGTACATGGGCCGGTTGCCGGTGATGGGATCCAGCCAGTCGCGAGTAGGTTTAATCTCACTGGGATTAAAGCCAAACCCCCTGAGCACACTTGTTCCGGGGTTCTTTTCCACGTACTCCCGCACGCGACTCAAGATCACATCCTTGTCCTTGACACCGGTGAGATCCAGACCCATTTTCGTTATGCCTAGTTCGGGATGCGCATGAGCATCCACGAAACCCGGCATGAGCATGCCGCCATCCAGGTTCACGGTGCGGGTGTTTGGACCCTGCCACGCCCCTACGTCCTTGGAGCTGCCGACAAAGACAATCCGATTGCCCCTCACGGCGACCACTTCCGCCGTTGGCCGGGTAGGATCGACGGTGTAAATCAGGCCCCCCTTATAAATCCAATCGGCTTTTCCATCGTTGGGCGAAGGAACTTTGGCAAACAGCGATTGTGGCGACAGTGCAAATATCCCGGCTCCAATCGCAAGATCTTGTAAGAAGTCTCGACGTTTCATAGAGCTCCTATTCCTGGAAAATGGTCAATTGGACCTCGCTTCTTGTGCCTGCGAAAACGCAGCGTTAACATCAACGAGTTGCGAAAGTATCTGCCACACACCACGGTTTATCGGGCTTCGATTCGCCACAGCGTGTACCTTCATTTCCCTTGGGGAAACAACAATGTCATCTGAAAGCTCATAGACCATGTCGGCATGCCGGCCGGCGTGGTTGCGTTCCTGTAGAACGTTCCTGAAAAATCAACCGGCTTATCTCCGAGCATCACGAGTTTGCCGACGCCCGCGCCAAAGGGCACGGTCCACACATTCCCGGAACTGGCGCGCCAGTCGGCAGTGATCGTGGGCGACGAAGTCACGTACCACTCGTGCGGCAGGTTATAGGCCAGGAAATACTGCAGAGCCATCCGATTGACCGGAGGGCGGCCTCCCGATCCGGCAACCGACCACACATTGCTGACCAGCGCGCCCACCGTCCACGGTCCCGGCTGCGCAAGCACTACAGCCGAGGGCCCAAGGCTCAACTTCCCACTGCCCGAGTATGTTGCTGGTCGCGGTAGGAATGACCACTGCAGGACCGGCGCCCCAAATCAGCGCTCCGGGATTCCGCGGAGCCAGGAAGAATGAGGGATTCATGTCTCCCAGGCCGAACACACCTCCGGTCTTCTGATCGGGGTACGGTTGCCAGACGATGGGCTGGATAATGCGCGTGACCAGTAACCAGTTCTCGCTCAGGTCCAAAGGGATCACCGGTTGCAGGCTGACTACGTTCTGAACCCGGCCGTACGGGTCGATGCCGGGGTTGATGTTGTTCTGAATGGGCACGCTGATCAGGTCGGCCACGGGATTTTGTGCGGCTTTGAGCAGGTCCTCTTCCGAGGCTGCCGTGTCACCTTCGGCCGACTGGGTTGAAGTGTTTACCCCGATTTGCGAGTAGGATTGTCCAACAATGCAAGCCAGGAAGAAGAAGACTGCGAGAAGTTGCAGCGAAGAAAACGCACGTTTCCGCGCACCGTTACCAGTCATGGGGCCTCGTTCTAGCTGGGCGCGAAACGTCTGGTGTCCATATTTGGCGCTTACGGTTTCACTATTGCTGACTTAGCCTCACGGCGACAGTGATAGCTATCACTATTGTGGGTGACAAAGAAATAATTTGAGTCACTTTTATGCTACGGCGAGAGAAAGCCGAGCGCCCCACTCATTCGTGGGTTCGAATGAGTGGGATAGACGAGGTTGATCAAGCCGCCGTCCTCGCTTTGATCTTGTTCAGCGGCGCGCGCCGGGCGGCGAGTCGCAGGTCGGAGTCGGTGTGAAGGTTCATCCAGAATTGCGGTGCCCTGCCGAAGTACTTGCCTAGCCTCAGCGCGATATCGACACTGATTGCCCGTTGCCCACGAACGATCTCATAGATACCCGGCGAGTGCAGTGCTCTGGCAAGCTGATAGGCGGTGATCCCCATCGGCTCCACGAACTCAGTGCGAAGTATCTCACCCGGATGGGCAGCTATCGTTTTCTCTCGCCGAGGTAGATCAACATCTTTCTCGCGCACTACAGTACCCAAACACGTTCCGTCAACCACCTGATTACCCGTTAGGTTGAATGCCTGACAGTATCTAATTCAATTGACTTCTATTCGATGGCTGCTAAAGTTCTACCCACATCAGCCACTAGTCAAAGCAGTCAACCCGACTCCACGTGTACCTTCCCAAGGTGATACGGCGGAGAAAACCTGAGCCCGCGCCACTACTCTGCGTGCTCCGTCTGCGCCCGCTCTCTTCGTCCTCGTGCGCTTGTAAGCAGAAATCACAACTTAGCGGAGCCTTGGCGTCCGCAAGACTCGCTACGAGTCTAAGGAGGACTTGTGTCTCGAAATATCAATGCAGTCGACCAGAAAATCAGGCACTTCAACCGGCATCGCAGCTACATTCTTCTGCTACTTCCAGCGCTTGTGCTGATGTTCGCTGCTGGAATGCGCGGCGGCACGGAAAACTTCAGCGCCAAGGATCCCGGCGTGCGTACCGGACCTCCAGGCGCAGGTTCGCCCATCGCAGGTCTCACCAGCAATCAGCTTGCTTTCTTCAACGCGGGGCTTGCCAGCTTTCAGGAGATCGACGACGTTCCTGAAGGCCTGGGCCCGCGATTCAACGCGGAGAGTTGCGCGCAATGTCATGCGCAGCCTTCGATCGGAGGCAGCAGTCCGGCGGTCAATCCACAGGTCGCCGACGCCACCGATCAGGGCGCAGCCAATCAGGTACCTTCGTTCATCACCGCCAACGGTCCGGTGCGCGAGGCACGGTTCCCCTACACCCTCGACCTGCGACACGTCGACGGCGGGGTTCACGCGCTGTTCACCATCACCGGCCGCAGCGATGCGGCGGGCTGCAATATCCAGCAGGACAACTTTGCCCAAGCTGCGCAGCTGGTGATTTGATCTTTCGCATTCCGACTCCGGTATTCGGAGATGGTCTGATCGAGGCCATTCCCGATGCCACCATCCTGGCCAACTTGAACAGCAATCGTGCAGCAGAAACACAATCTAGGTATCTATGGCCGGCCCAACACCAGCGGCAATGACGGCACCATCACTCGTTTCGGCTGGAAGGCGCAGAACAAGTCGCTGCGAGATTTTCTCCGGTGAAGCCTACAACGTGGAGGTTGGCGTAACCAACGAGTTGTTCAACACCGAGCGCGACCAGACAGCGGGCTGCCAGTTCAATGCGCACGCCTGAGGACAGCACGAACTTCGACCAGAGTGGAACGAGATGTTCAGCGACGTCAGCCAGTTTGCCATGTTCATGGCGCTTTCTCGATCAGCCGCAGCCGGGGCAGGGTTCGCCCTCGACCCAGCATGGCAGCCAGTTGTTCAGCGCAGATTGGCTGCGCGCTTTGCCACACGCCATCGATGACAACACGGAACATCATCGGTAGCGGCGCTCAGCAATGTTCAGGCAAACCTCTATTCTGATCTGGTGCTGCACCATATGGGACCGCACTCTGCCGACAATGTCGGCCAGGGTGTGGCGGAGGGAGACGAGTTCCGCACCGCTCCGTTGTGGGGACTGGGACAGCGGATCTTCTTCCTGCACGACGGCACGCACCAGCGATTTGGTGCAGACCATCAAGTCGCACGCCAGCAGTGGCAACCGCAACCTATCCGAGCTCGGAAGCGAACGGGGTGGTGAGCAACTATAACCACCTGTCGTCGCTCGATCAGCAGGACCTGTTGAATTTCCTGCGGTCGCTGTGAGAAGGAACGAAAGTGGGTGCCCCATCCCGGTGTCTTTTGCTGGGGTGGGGATTTTCGTCTGTGAGCCAAAGAACTTCGATAACCAAGAGTTCCCATCCCACGACCCAACACGAACGGGGCCGCCCCCGACTTCGTCCTAATGGCTCACCAGCATGTCCCCTCTTGCACACCCCCAATGAAGGCGGGAGAGCATACTGCTGTGGTGGAGGTGTTTCATGGCGACTGGCAGCGACCCGATTCTTACGCATCTCGGAATGGCTCACCTGGGGAGCCCGAAAATGTTTCTGGGCAAGGGCGGCGGCTTTCTCGGTGAATTCGCGAATTCGCTCTCAAAGGCAACATGCTGGACATGGCCATCGGCATCATCATCGGAGCAGCCTTTGGGCGCGTCATCAGCTCGTTTGTCTCCGATATCATGATGCCGCCCATTGGGCTGATCTCCGGCCGTCATTCCGACATGAGCAACAAGTTCATCAATCTCTCCGGCCATGCGTATGCGACGCTGGCGGAGGCGAAAGCAGCCGGAGCCGCGACCATAAACTATGGCCTCTTCCTCAACGCAGCTTTCGATTTCCTGTTCGTCGCTTTCGCCGTCTTTCTTCTCGTCCGGCAGGTAAACCGTCTGCGCGCTCAGTTTGCAGCGAGCGTCCCGGCGACCAAGGAGTGCCCATTTTGCGTCTCGTCCGTGCCGGTGAAAGCAACACGGTGCCCGAATTGCACTTCGCAGCTAAGTGTGGCGTAAGAATCCGATTGACGCGCCAGGGTAAGTCTCAACTGGCCCTGATAATATTTTATGGCAAATCATGCCGTTACTGCCAGAATGATAGAATTCTGTCATGAATCCAGAAATCCGGCTACGGGTTAGCGAGAATGGACGCCTGGTAATCCCCGCTTCGTTTCGCAAGGCGCTCGGCATCGAGGTTGGCGACGAAGTTGTGCTTCGGCTCCATGATGACGAACTCCGAATCACGACCCAACAGAAACGCATCCAGCGCGCCCAGCAGCGCGCCCGCAGTATCTGAAGAAAGGCGTGTCTCTGGTGGACGAATTGCTGACCGAACGGCGACAAGCCGCGCGCAATGAATAGGGTTGTGCTTGACGCCTCAGCCATTCTCGCCCTGATTAATCTCGAACGGGGTCACGAGAGTCTCACTCCGGAATTGCTGGCCAATTCCGTCTGCGGCGCGGTGAATCTGTCGGAAGTGCACGGCAAGCTGGTGAGCCGGGGCTGGCCACCAAACGAGGCCTGGGAAGACGCTACGAGCCCAATCCAGCAGGTGCTGCCGTTTGATTCCGAACAGGCAAAAATAGCTGGCGACATTACTGTACAAACTCGGCCGTTTGGACTCTCTCTGGGAGACCGTGCCTGCCTCGCGCTGGCTCTCTCGATCAACGCGCCCGTCTACACCGCGGAGAGAACCTGGAAAAAGCTGAAGCTACGAGTCCCGGTTCACGTAATCCGCTAGCAGTTAAGGATTATTTATTGGGCAGTAGAGTCACACTCCTAGTATCGCGTGCGTAGTCGCCTGCCACCATTCAGGATTGGCCCGCCACAGATACACCGCCAGAGTCTGGCCAACGATCAGCACGGGCAGCGCGTATAGATACACCTTGTGAACCCGCCCATCCACCACCAGGTCGCGCATCATGCCGGCAACGATCAGAAGATCCACGGCCACATAGAAGATGCTGTGATTGAACCAGAAATCAAAGCGGCCAATGGCTGCGTCCATCAGTTCGCAAGTAGCAATGAAGATGAGGCGGCGATGGTAGTCCGGCTTCTTTCTCCACAGAATCGCCAGCGCTATACACGCGCCAAACATAGCCATGTCCCAGAACGGGATCCGATGAAGGAATGCGCACATCTTTCTGATGGAGCACCACAATATCGAAGCGCGTCATGACCACCGCAACCGTGCAAGCCCAGCACGACCATCAGCGCGGCGAGCCCGGCTCCAAACCAGCCGAGCGTGCGATGTATGCTGACTTTGCGAACTCGCACCAACGCCGATTGCGCGATAAAGAACACCACCCAGGTTGAGAATGCGGCGCCATGCATCCAGAGGAGCACCGGCCTTGCCGGTTTGGCATGGAAGAGATTGGCATCGACCGTATGGCTGAAGCCCCACACCACCAGGCCGGCCATCACCAGCGAAATGCCGAAATAGAAGTAGCGGCTCAAGAAGCTCTTGAGCGGCGTTATCGCGGTCGTCTCTTTCTGAAGACGAGCAGCGATACCCCACATTTCCAACGGCCATGAACTTCTCCTCTGAATGCACCAACGCACGCGATCCCTTAGGACGCGCAGGATTCGCCGTCAGCGGCACTCACACGGATAAAGTCTTGGATAACCTGGGGGAGGCAGTTGCAATACCTTAGCCGCATTTGCTCCAGTAAAGCAACCTAAACTTTTCGTCGACTGCTGCGAATTCACTTTTCGGGCCTGGCCAGCACAACCGTATGTGGGCTCATCGGCACCGGCTGCGATGTCACGTTTCCAAAGCCGGCACGGCGATGCATCTCCGAAAGCTCGCTGAAGGTGTAGGCATTGCCCGCTTTCGTCGAGGTCAGCATGGTCATGGCGAAGGCCGCGGGCAGCGGAGGCGACACTCTATCTTCGTTGGGTACGAACTCCAGGGTTGCAACACAACCGTCAGGCTTGAGCGCAGCGCCAATCTTCTTCAGCAACCCGACACAGGTAGCGATGTCGAAGTGGTGCAGGAAGTTCGTCAACAGTACGGCATCGTACGGCCCGCCGAACTCGACCTCGAATGCGCTGCCGGGCAGCATGTCGTAACGATCGCGCACGCCAGCCCGCTCCGCATTGTCCAGCGCGACGCGTAACACCGGAGCCCAATCCAGCCCCGTTACATGCGCCTGCGGATTCTGCTTGGCGATCTCGATGCCGAACAGTCCATGGCCGCAGGCGATATCGAGCACGCGCATCGGTCCGCCGCCACCCTGCAACACGATGCTGCCCAGCGGTCCTGCCATAGGAGCCATCATCGGCGCCATGCTTTGTGCGAACTCGACCCAGATCGGATTCTCAGGCTCGACGGATCCTTGGCCCGGCAGCGCTGTCGTGCCGTTGCGCACCACATCGGCGAGGTGTTCATAGGAATAGTGCAGTTCAGGCAGGGTGAGGAACTCCACGAATCGATGCAATACAGCTAGGCGAAGCGGGATCGAGGAACGCCGCGCTGGTGGGCGTGTGACGATAATGGCCGTCAACCTTTTCCAGGAGACCTGCTACGACGAGAAAGTCACAAAGAATCCGCGTACCCCGCTCGGATGCCTTGGCATGGCGCGCTATGGAACTAAGATCGCCGGGGCCTTCGCCGACAGCCCGGAAGATGTCCAACTCAATGGCTGCTTTCAGGGCAAAGGTGCGCTGGAAGGCTTGCAGGTTCTCGAAGACAACAGCAGGAGTCAATGGCGTTGCAGGCGAAACGGCAGATTGCATCTTGACGATCCTCGGTTGTGTAGATTAACTCGGAGCTCCGCAAGACTATACACCGATCTCTATGCGGCGGGCGTCCGGGGCCAAGCGACCAACGCGTGGATATAGAAGGTCGAATCGCAATCGATGCGAGCTAAGCTATGCTGTTTCTGCTCGCCCATGATGAAGTACCTCATCGCCGTAACCCGCGGAGTGCATAGCGCCATCGGCATCACGCTCCCCAAGCCTGAGCAGGAGAAGGCCGTCGCCCTCATTTGGCTCGTAGCCGCGGTGATGATGATTTTGATTATTCTTGCAACCGGCTGGCTCGTGGTGAGCAGCATGTCGAGTTCAGTGACTTACCGCTAGATTCCCATCTACAACGCTGCTTGCCGTGAACCGTCCAGAAGTGGCCACTTTGCCCGATCTTGAACGCTCAAGGACCCGGTGGGCAAAGCCAACGTACCATTTTCAGAGGCCTGACTACGGTCGGCGTCTGGAAGAACAAGTGCCAGTCAAGAGGTTGGGGGAGTTCGTAACCGGCCATGCCAAATGTTCGTATAGCCTTACGCCACCTGCGCAAATCGCCGGGATTCGTCATCACCGTCATTCTTACCATTGCCTTGGGCATTGGCGCGAACACCGCCATCTTTACGCTGGTCCACGCAGTGTTGCTGAAGTCGCTGCCGGTCGTCGATCCCAAGACGTTGTACCGCGTCGGCGACAAGGACGACTGCTGCATCAACGGCGGCTTCATCAATGACGACGGCGACATGCCCTTGTTCTCTTACGAGCTCTACCGCCGTTTCCGCGATACCACGCCAGAATTTCAGCAACTGGCAGCGATGCAGGCGGGCGGCGATACTCTGAGCGTGCGCCGAGGCTCCGAAGCCTGCCAAGGCACTCCCGACTCAATATGTCTCCGGAAATTTCTTCTCGACCTTCGGCATTGGACCGTTCGCCGGCCGCGTACTAAGTGACAACGACGATAACCCGGGTGCTGCTCCGGCCGCTGTGATGAGCTACCAGAGTTGGCAGTCGGAGTATGGCGGCGACGGATCGCTGATCGGCTCAACCTTGTATCTACAGGGTCAGCCCGTGACCATCGTCGGCATTGCGCCGCCAGGGTTCTTCGGCGACCGCCTTCGCGCCCGCCCGCCCGCGATCTGGATTCCGTTGGCGCTGGAGCCCCTCATTGAACCGTCTCGTGCCTTGGTTCGCCTGCCTGACAGTTCCTGGCTATATGCGATCGGACGCTTGAAGCCGGGAGTAAGCACTGCCGCGTTGCAGGACAAGATGTCCAACAATATGCGTGTGTGGATGTCGACGCTGGAACCTTATACTCGCGCTGGCGGCGCAAGCGTCATTCCCAAACAGCACGTCGTGATTGTCCCCGGTGGTGGTGGTATTCAGCAGCTGCAGCAACGGACGGGCAAGGGGCTTTACATGTTGATGAGCCTCTCGGGCTTGCTCCTGTTGATTGCCTGTGCCAATGTTGCCAACCTGCTGTTGGCGCGGGGTGCGGCACGCCGCGCGGAAACCTCCATCCGCATGGCGATGGGCGCGGCACGCACTCGCCTCGTCAGCCAGATGCTGACGGAGAGCATCCTGCTGGCGTGCCTGGGTGGTCTGGCAGGGCTCGCCGTAGCCTACGCTGGTACGCGCACCATTCTGGCCCTGGCATTTCCGAGGGCGATGAACTTGCCCATAGACAGCAGTCCATCACTCCCGGTGCTTGGATTTGCTTTTCTGCTTTCCCTGATTACTGGAGTTGTTTTCGGAATCGTGCCGGCATGGATCACCTCGCACTCCGATCCCGCGGAGGCGCTGCGCGGCATCAATCGCTCGACGCGTGATCAATCTTCCCTGACGCAGAAATCGCTGATTGTGGTTCAGGCCGCGTTGTCGCTGATCCTATTGATTGGCGCTGGGCTGCTCACCCGCAGCCTTAACAATCTGCAGCATCAGGATTTCGGAATTGAAACGGCGAATCGCTACGTGGTGCACATCGATGTTCAAGGCGCTGGATACACGCCGGAGAAGCTGCCCGCGCTATATCGAGCCATGGAGCAACGGTTTGGCGCGGTACCGGAAGTGCAGAACGTCGGGCTAGCTCTTTACAGCACGCTCGAGGGCAACAACTGGGGCGAGACCGTTTATGTGGAAGGCCGCCCCGACCCAGGCCCCAATGCCCACCAGAGTTCATCCTGGGACCGTGTGAACGCGCAGTTCTTTGAAACGGTTGGCCAGCCCGTCGTGCGGGGACGCGGATTCGCCGACGCCGACACAGCAGCCTCCCAGAAGGTCGCAGTTGTCAATCAGGAGTTCGTCAAGAAATTCTTTCCTAACGAAGATCCCATCGGACGCCACTTCGGCATTTTCCAGCATAAATATTCAGGCGCTTTTGAGATCGTAGGCGTTGTGGCCGATGCGAAGTATTCCAATCCTCGTGACAAGCTGCGGCCTATGTACTTCCGCCCCCTGGATCAGCAACTCGATGTCATCAACCCAACCGGGGTTACCGATCCGAACGAGGTGATGGCAGAGCAAAGCTCACTGTTCATCAACTCGATCACGCTGCGCTTCCGGCGGCAGCCGCAGAATGTCGACATGATGGTACGCCGCGTCCTGGGCGATATTGATCCCAATCTGACGATCACCGACCTGCGTTCGCTGGAGAATCAGGTAAGTCAAAACCTTGGCCAGGAACGGCTGCTGGCGCGCTTGACGATGCTATTTGGAATCCTGGCGCTGGTGCTGGCCTCGGTAGGTCTGTACGGCATCACCTCGTACTCCGTCGCACGGCGCACCAACGAGATTGGATTGCGTATGGCCCTAGGTGCCGATCGCAGCCAGGTGCTGCGCCTGGTCTTGCGGGGCGCGTTTGCCCAGGTTTTGTTGGGCTTGGCCATCGGGATTCCCATTGCGTTGCTGGGTAGCCGCCTGGTTGCCGATCAGCTGTTTCAGGTTCGTATCTACGATCCGCTGAGCCTTGCGTTGGGAGTGGCGGTGTTGTCGCTTGCCGCAGCGGTCGCCGGATTCATTCCCGCACGCCGCGCCGCCGGCATCGAACCCATGCAGGCGCTGAGGACGGAATAAGGCGGGACTGCCCTATCCGCGCCACACAAACAGCACCCCAGTCGCCACCAGCGTCACCTCGATGACAACTACGAAGGCGCGCTCTGGTAGACGGTCGACGATTCTCTTTCCCACATATGAGCCGAGGATCATCGCCGGTCCAAATGAGAGCCCAGCAATGATTGAGTGTCCCGACAACACCGACGTCTGCCGATATACCACCAGCTTGGTTAAATGCATGATGACCGTAGTCAGCGCCTCAGTCCCGATATACGCCGCTTTGGTCAAACCATAAGCCAGGAAAAACGGCGCCATCAGCGGACCAACGCTTCCCATAAGTGCAGATAGAAAACTCGCGCCCCCACCAAGCAGAGCGAATCCTCGCAGTGGCATGCGCGGCGGCTTGCTTTGGCTGTGTCGCCAAATTACCAACAGGATCAGGAACACGCCCAAGCCGCGGGTCAGGATCGACAATGGTGCCCGCGCAAAGAGTATTCCACCCGCTATCGCCGCTGGCACCCCACCCAGAGCGAACCAGCCCACCACCGAAAAATCGATGGACCGCCGATTGAACCATACTCGGCTCCCATTGCCTACCAGTTGGGCCACAGTGAGGATCGGAATCGCGTCGCGAGTTCCATAGGCCAGTACCAGCGCGGGAAGCAGGATGGCCGCCCCTCCGAACCCGGTGATACCAGCTATGGTCGCTGCCAGAAATGCGACCAAGGTCAGCAATGCGAAGTGGAGCGCAGGAAGCATGGCCGCCAACTCAAACCTGGAGACGCCGCTAGTCTAGAAACCGCAATGCGAAGCGATTTCGTAAACCAAGATTACCATTGGGTTTTCAATAACATACGCCCAACCAAGGCTCTCCGTTCAATGGTGCAAATCACCGCTAGAACGTCATTTCCACCCGTTTGGCCAATCTTCATTGGCCCTTTCGCGCTAAGTATTTAGCCTGAAACAGTAAAGTTCTACGGGATTCGTGTACCGCACCAGCGGGTGCACGGCCATCAAACCTATAGAGAGGCGTAAATGCATAAGCCGGTTAAGTATGTTGAAAAAGCTGTCACCGTTGCCGCCAAGGGCGCATGGGTCGTTTTCGACAAGCTGAACAGCATCAATCCCAATCCTTCGTTTACGCCCAAGTGGTCCGACAAGCCTCTGCTGAAGTCGTATCAGAAGTCGAAGCCGCCGCTGGGCTGGCCGCGCGCCACCGATTCGCTTTGCCCCAAGTGCGTGCCCGAAATTCGCCAGCAGATCATCGACGGCAAGCTGCCGGTCGAAGTGCTGATGAACGAGAAGGCCGGCGAGATCAAGGCGCAGATCATCGAGCGCGACGGCAAGATCCTGATGGTGAAGGACTGCCCCATGCACGGCCACTTCGAAGACGTGATGGCCATGGACACCGACTTCTTCAAGCACCTGGAAGAGGTCTTCCCGGGCCGCGACATTCGCGCCCACAACGATGAGAAGCTGCATCACCACGGCTCGCAGCACGGTGATGCACGGCCGCGGATCGGTGCTGACCATCGACCTGACCAACCGCTGCAACATGATGTGCGATCCCTGCTTCATGGACGCCAACCAGGTTGGCTTCGTCCACGAGTTGACGTGGGACGAGATCAAGACGATGCTCGACAACGCCATCACCATCAAGCCGCGCCGCCAGATGTCGGTACAGTTCTCCGGTGGCGAGCCCACGCTGTCGCCGTACTTCCTTGACGCGGTCGCTTACGCGCGCAAGGTCGGCTACAACAGCGTGCAGGCTGCGACCAACGGCATCGAGTTCGCCAAGAGCCCCGAGTTCGCCAAGCAGGCCGCGGAAGCCGGTCTGCGCTACGCCTATCTGCAGTTCGACGGTATCGGCAACGCCGCCAACTCGCATCGCCTGGTCGGCAACCTGTTCGACGTGAAGCTGCAGGCGATCGAGAACCTGCACAAGGCCGGCGTCGAGATCGTTCCGGTCGTGACCATCGTCAACGACCTGAACAACGAGCAGGTCGGACGCATCATCCAGTTCGCGCTCGACAATCCGAAGCGCATCTCGTTCCTGTCGTTCCAGCCGGTTTCGTTTACCGGCCGCGACGAAGCCATCACCGACGAACGCCGCCAGGCGCAGCGCTACACGCTGTCGCACCTGGCGCACGACGTGAAGAACCAGACCGGCACTGGGCGAGCCTACTCGCGACTGGTTCCCGATTTCGTTCATGAGCACCTTCTCCGATTGGGCCGACCTGGTTCACGGGCCCGACAAGGATTGGGGCTCGCTGAGCTGCGGCTGCCACCCGAACTGCGGCGTCGGCATGGCCGTCATGATCGACAAGGAAACCAAGGAAGCGGTTCCGGTCACCGCCTTCCTGAACGGCGACACCATCGCGAAAGACATCGCGAAGGTGAACGACGCGGCGCGCGGCAAGTGGATGTCGATCGCCGGCATGACCCTGGCGCTGCTGAAGAACTACGATCCCTTCAAGTCGCCCAACGCACTTCAAGTTCACCGACCTGCTGAAGAAGTTCGACAAGACCTTCGGCGCGACCGGCAAGGACTACGGCAAGGTCAGCGGGCGACCGCACCGAGACCGACATCGAGAAGCGCCGCCGCGATCGCTGGAACTTCCTGTTCATCGCCGGCATGTGGTTCCAGGACCTGTTCAACTACGACTTCCGCCGCACCGAGCAGTGCATCATTCCTTACGCCACGCAGGAAGGCGAGATCAGCTTCTGCGCCTACAACACCGGCGTGGGCTGGCGCAATATCGTCGAGAAGATGCACATGACGGCGACGCTGACCAAGTGGTACGAGGAGCACGGACGTCACGAGATCTTCGCCGGCGGCAAGAAGGTCGGCCTCGACGACCACGGAGCACACGCTGAGTGCTGGTGGACGAGCACGTGAAGGCCGAAGCCAACCACACGCTCGACGATCTCGGCATCGCCAAGAACGCTCGTCAGGAGAAGTTCAAGGCGCGCGACGAGAAGATCAAGGCGGAAGCCGAGAAGGCGCGCATGATGGCGCTCTACAAGGAGCACGTGCTGGGCGAGAAGCCTGGTCAGAAGGAGCGGCTTCGTTCCGCTCGGCGCGATCGGCGGCATCAAGCCGGCTCCTCCGGTGAAGGAAGAAGTAAGAGAAGAAGTATTCGGAGACTAACTCGGGCCTCTTTGAAAGGGCAAGCGGGTGCCTCATCCAAGCCGTCGTTTGGCTTGGGTGGGAGTAAACACAGTTGAAATTTACAACCGGTCGCGCAAGCGGCCGGTTTTTTTGTGGATACACGCATCCCGTTATCGCGGCTTCCGTGGGACGACGTTCACTGTCCCTCATCCACGGAAGTGGCATCGCACTTCTACTCTGGGTTGTCCATAATGATGAAATGGCGATTGCTTTGCCTATGGAGCGCTGGCTTCCGAAGTCTGTTCTTTGTCTTCGCGACTACAGCCTTGAGAAATTTTCCCGCGACGCTATCGCTGGGGTAACGGTAGGGCTGGTCGCGTTGCCGCTGGCAATGGCGTTCTCTATCGCCTCGGGACTGACGCCGCAAGCAGGCATTTACTGCGCCATCGTAACTGGCTTTCTCATCTCGCTGCTCGGCGGCTCGCGCTGCCAGATCGGCGGCCCTACCGGGGCGTTCGTCGTCGTAATCGCCGGGATTGTCGCCGTCCACGGGGTCGACGGCCTGTTCATGTGCACGGTCATGGCCGGTATCCTGCTGCTGGTAATGGGCGCAACCGGCATGGGCTCGGCGGTGAAGTTTATTCCTCGGCCAATCGTCATCGGATTCACCAACGGCATCGCCATCCTGATCGCCAGCACGCAAATCAAAGACTTCTTCGGGCTGCACATCGAGAAAGTGCCAGGAGTCTTCTGGCTTCGCATGGAGGTGCTGGCCCAGCACTTTGGCACCCTGAGCTACGCGGCAACCATCTTGGCGATTGCAACCGTAGTTGTCCTCGTCGTCTGCCGAATGTTTTCGAATCGCATTCCCGGACCCATTCTGGTTCTCTTGATGGGGACCGCGGCGCGTGGTTCTATTCAAGCTGCCGGCGGAAACTATCGGCACTCGCTTCGGCGGTATACCCAGCGGGCTGCCGCACCTGGCCATTCCCAAGTTTCGCTCTGACCTCATTCATGGTTTGCTTGGTCCGGCCGTGACCGTAGCCATGCTGGGCGCCATCGAGTCGCTCATGTCAGCGGTAGTAGCCGACCGAATGAGCGGCGACCATCACAATCCGAACGTCGAATTGATCGGCCAGGGTATCGCCAATATCTTCTCGCCGATGTTCGGCGGGCTGCCAGCTACCGGCGCCATCGCTCGCACGGCGACGAACATCCGCGCCGGGGCGCAAACTCCGGTTGCCGGCATGATTCACTCGCTGACGTTGCTCTGCATTTTGCTCTTCGCCGCGCCTCTGGTGCGCTTCGTTCCCATGGCTGTGCTGGCCGGCATTCTGATGGTGGTCGCCTACAACATGGGAGAGTGGCGCGAGATTCCCCAGCTGTTGAAACTGACCAAAACCGACATCAGCGTGTGGCTGGTGACGTTTTTGCTCACCGTCTTCGCCGATCTTACCGTGGCGGTCGAGGCAGGGATGATCCTCGCGGCCCTGCTTTTCATCAGCCGCGTCGCCAACACTACTTCAGTTTCGCAAGTCACCGAGGACTACGTCGAGGATGGACGCGTTCACATCCTTCAGGACAAAGACATTCCGTACTACGCCACCATCTTCCGCATTCACGGCCCCTTCCTGTTCGGCGCGACGGAGAAGCTCTCGGTCGTGACGGAGAGAATCCACGCGCTGCCACCGATCGTGATACTCCGTTTGCGCAACATGACCGCGCTCGATGCCACCGGAATGTTCGCGCTCGAAGAAGTTGCTCGCCAGCTTAATGCAAGCGGCCGCTCGCTGATTCTCTGCGGCGTCCGCGAGCAGCCCGCAAAGCTCATTCGCCACTCGGAGTTGGAGGAGATCATCGGCTCCGAAAACATCTGCGAAAACGTACAGGGAGCACTCAGCCGCGCGGAAGAAGTCTTCGAGAGCGTGGAAGCCAAAGGGGCGATCGCCGGCATCTGAAAATCCTGCCTTCGGAAACGACAGCAACTGAGGAATCGCGGTTAGTGCATTGCCCCAACCAGTTCCGGTTCGGCTTCTCCGGATGCCACTTCAACCATCGTCTTTCCCCTCGTCGCCTTTGCCTTCGGCGTGTGAGGATGCAGATCGCGCGAATTCCGTAGCAGGAATAGCAGCGGCAGCATGCAGAGGAAGATGACGCCCATGACCCAGAACGCCTCAACAAACGACAGCATCATCGCCTGCCGCTGCACCATGCCGTACATCGCTCCCAAGGCTTTTCGGGACGCCTCCACGGAGTTCGAGCCGTGCATCTGGAACCACGCTGTCATGCCGCGCATGGTGAGTTGAGTGGTGTGATCGAAGGCGGAGATGTGGCTCACCAGGTGGTTCTGGTGTACCTGGCTGCGGCGCGCCAGGAAGGTTGTCATGGTCGCAATGCCGAAGCTGCCACCAATGTTGCGCATCAGGTTGTAGATGCTGGTGGCGTTGCCCATCTTCTCTTTGGCAATGGCCGACATGCTCACCGCCATCAGCGGAATGAACAGAAAGGCCATCGCCGCGCCCTGAATCATCTGCGGCCAGAAAATGTCCCAATAACCCGCGTTCAGGTTGAGGTGCGACAGGCTGAACATGGTCCAGCTGCCAACGATTATGCCGACGAAGATGAGCTTTCGCGGGTCGTAGCGATTCGTGAGCTGGCCGACGATAGGCATCGTGACCAGCGATCCGATTCCGCGCGGAGAGAGCGCCAGTCCTGACTGCAGCGCGGGATAGCCAAGCAGCGTCTGCAGAAAAATGGGCAGCAGCATCAGGCTGGCGTACAGCACAAAGCCCAGCATGGTCATGATGAAAACGCCGGCGCTGAAGGTGCGGTCCTTCAGCGCGCGCAAATCGACGATAGGATGTTTCGCGGTCAGCTCGCGGATGACCAGCGCGACCAGACCGAATACACAGAGGAACGTCCAGAGCGCGAATCTGCGGGCTGCCGAACCAGTCCTTGCGTTGGCCGGTGTCGAGCACCACCTGCAACATGCCGAACCCGAGCGCGAGGAATCCAATGCCCCACAGATCGATGCCACCCTTCTTGTTCTTGCCGATGTAGTGAGGATCGTGCACGAAGGCATTCATCATCATCAGCGAGAAGATGCCCACCGGCAGGTTGAGATAGAAGATCCAGCGCCAGGTGAAATTGTCGGTAATGTAGCCGCCGAGCGTCGGCCCCAGGATGGGCGCGAGAATGATGCCCAGCCCAAACGCCGCCATGGCGGTGCCATGCTTCTTGGGCGGAAACGTCTCCAGCAGGACGGCCTGCGCTAGCGGCTGCAAGCCTCCGCCGGTGAAGCCCTTGCAGCACGCGGAAGAAGATCAGCCACTCCAGCGACGTGGCCATTCCGCAGAGCAGCGACGTCAGGGTGAACCCGGTCACGCACATCATCAACATGCGGCGGCGGCCCAGGCGATTGGCCAGCCATCCCGCCATGGGCAGGACGATCGCGTTCGAAACCAGGTACGACGTGACTACCCACGTGCCTTCGTCGACCGTCGCGCCCAGATTGCCCGCAATGTGCGGAACGGAGACGTTCACCACCGTGGTGTCGAGAATCTCCATGAACGTGGCCAGCATGACTGCGGCGGTGACGACCCACGGATTAATCGGTTTGGGCGAAGCTGGGGACATCTCGGGAATCTGAGGGAAATTCTAGGAAGTTAGGCTGGCGAAAATCGGTGATGTGCCGCACAAATGGGCAGGTCAGCGCTCCGAGCTTTTCCTGGGGTGAAAACTACTTGTGACCCGAATCACACCTGCCGGGTGACCACGTTTGCTACAGTAATGTTTCTATGTCTGCTCCTGATTCCCTGTTCGTTCGCGCCTGCCGGCGCCAGCCGGTCGAGGCGACTCCCGTCTGGTTCATGCGCCAGGCAGGCCGCTATATGAAGGAATACCGCGAGGTGCGTAAGCACTACTCGCTGGTAGAGATCTGCAAGAAGCCCGAGGTCGCAGCCGACGTCACCATCACCGCGGCGGAATACCTCAACGTTGACGCGGCCATCATCTTTGCCGATCTGCTGCTGCCGCTGGAAGTGATGGGCATGCCCTTTCACTTCGAGGCGGGCGAAGGGCCGGTGATCGAGAAGCCGGTGCGTACCGCAGAAGACGTGAGCGTTCTGCGCACCGATCGTGCGGCCGATCTGGGCTACGTCGCCGACGCGGTCGCTCTGGTGGCGAAGCACTTCCAGAACAAGCTGCCGGTGATTGGCTTCTGCGGCGCGCCTTTCACCCTCGCCAGCTACATGGTGGAAGGCGGCGGCTCGCGGCACTACATCGAAGTGAAGAAGCTGATGTACAACTCGCCCGAGGTTTGGGAGGAGTTGGTCGGTAAGCTGGTCGACGTCCTGGCGGAGTACACGGCCGCGCAGGTGCGGGCCGGCGCCGACGTGGTGCAGATCTTCGATAGCTGGGTCGGATGCCTGAGCGTTGAGGACTATCGCCGATACGCCCTGCTGCCGACGACGCAGCTCATCAAGCGGCTGCAGAAAGAGACCAGCGTTCCCATCATCTACTTCGGAACCGACAGCGCCACGCTGCTGCCTTCAATGTCAGAGACAGGAGCCGAAGTGATCGGGCTCGACTGGCGTATTCCGCTCGACGAAGGCTGGAAGGCGGTCGGACATCAGCATGCCGTGCAGGGCAATCTCGATCCCGTAACCCTGTTCTCGTCATGGCGTGAAGTGAAGAGCCGCGCCGAGCACATTCTTCGCCTCGCCGATGCGCGGCCTGGGCACATCTTCAATCTGGGCCATGGCATCTTGCCCCACACGCCGGTGGAAAACGTGAAGGACCTCGCCAAGTTTGTCCACGAATTCACGGCGTCGGCCGCTTTCGGGAGCGGCCCAATGAAGCAGGCTGTACTGCTCATCGCGCACGGTAGTCCTGAGCGCGTCGAGGACATACCCGAATTCCTGCAGAACATCTCGCGCGGGCGGCCAATGCCGGAAGCGGTAGTGCGCGAGGTACAGCATCGCTATTCCCTAATCGGCAGCTCGCCTCTGACCCGCATAACCCAGGCCCAGGCCGCCGGAGTAGAGCGCGAACTGGGGATTCCCGTCTACGTCGGCATGCGAAATTGGCATCCCTTTATTGCAGATACCCTACAACGTATGACATCTGACGGAGTGGGACATGCGGTTGCGATTTGCCTTGCGCCTCACAATTCCCGTACCAGCGTTGGACTGTACAAGCAGGCGCTGTTCGGGCAGGATGTTCCGTTCACCGTTGACTTCGTTGAGGAGTGGCACGACAATCCCGGCCTGATCGCGGCCTTTGCCGAGAAGCTGCGACGAGGGCTGGACCAAGGCCTGCGCTGACCAGGGGCTCAAAGTTCCAGTGCTGTTCACTGCGCATAGCGTGCCGACGCGCACCGTCACAGAAGGCGATCCGTACGAGACCCAGACGCGGGAAACCGCAGCTCTGGTCGCAGCGCAGGTTCCCGAAATCGGCGAGTGGAACTTCGCGTTCCAGAGCCAGGGAATGTCTGGCGGAGAGTGGCTTGGTCCCACAGTGGAGGACACGCTGCTAGGATTGCGCGAAGCAGGGCACACCGCTGTTTTCGTGCAGCCCATTGGCTTCGTCTGTGACCACGTGGAGATCCTGTTCGACGTCGATATCCTGTTCAAGGATTTCGCGGCTGAGCACGGGATGAAGCTCTATCGCGCCGAATCGTTGAACGACTCGCCTGCTTTCGTGCATGCCGTAGCCGAGTTGGCCCGAGCGCGTCTGAGCGCAAACGCGCGCAGCACTGATCCCCAGAACCTCGCTGCCAGATATTATCAGCTGACGAATGAAGCGGATTGCCATCATAGGCGGCGGCATCTCCGGCCTGAGCGCCGCATATCAACTGGAAAAGGCGCGTGCCGCAGGCGCCGCCATCGAATATACAATTTTCGAGAGCAGCCCGCGCCTCGGCGGTTCAATCTGTTCCGAGCGTGTGGAGGGATGCCTGGTCGAGGCCGGACCCGATTCGTTTCTGACCGAGAAGCCCTGGGCTGCTGCGCTCTGCAAAGAGCTTGGGCTGGGCGACCAGATCATCGGCTCCAACGACTCGCAACGTAAGACCTACATTGTGGTACATGGCAAGCTGATCGCCATGCCCGACGGGCTGATGTTCATGGTTCCCACCAAGCTGGTGCCCACCGCACTATCTCCGCTGTTCTCGTGGAGCACCAAGGTCCGCATGGCCCGCGAGCTGATTGCATCCTCCTCGCCCCATGCACGGGGATGAAACGGTGGGCGAGTTGGTCGAGCGCCACTTCGGAGCGGAGGTGGTTGATCGATTGGCGGACCCGCTGCTCTCCGGCGTGTACGGCGGCGATGCGAACAAGCTCAGTGCCCGGGCTGTTCTGCCGCGCTTCGTCGAAATGGAGGAGAAATATGGCAGCCTGAGCCGTGCCATGCTCGCCGCGCACAAAAAAATGGCGGCTATCGCGAAGCAGCCAGCCGGCGCGGCCGCTGTTCAGCTCTCTCAAAGATGGCATGCAGCAGATGGTGGACGCCATAGCCGCTCGCCTCACTCCGGAGAGCATCCGCACTGCGCACTCGGGTTCGTGGCATCTTACCCCCACAATGAGGGATGGCGGATAGCGATCGATCTTGGCCGCAGACGAGTACTACGACGCTGTGGTACTTGCCACCCCCGCCAATGTTGCCGGAGCGCTTCTGGAAGCGGTCGACGCGGAACTTGCTGACGACCTGCTCGGCATCAACCTACAGCTCCTCGGTGACCGTCGCCCTGGGGTATTACATGGACCAGCTGCAGCACCTGCCTCCAGGATTCGGATTTCTGGTTCCTCGCAGCGAGGGCACGCGCATGCTGGCCTGCACCTTCGTGCACAACAAATTCCCACATCGCACTCCGGCAGACAAGGGTTTGTTGCGCTGTTTTCTAGGCGGGGCCCGGGATGAGGCCGTTCTCTCCCTTAGCGACGACGAGCTGCTGGCCGCGGTCCGTGCGGAACTCAAGAAGATAGTCAAGCTCGGACGTCAACCCGATTTTCGCCCGCGTTTACCGCTGGCGCGGAGCCATGGCGCAATACGAATCGGGGCACATCGCGCGAGTCGAACGCATTGAGAAGCGAGTCGGTGCAATGACGCGGACTTGCCATCGCCGGCAATGCGTTTCATGGCATCGGCGTGCCTGATTGCGTTCGCAGCGGTCAGCAGGCTGCCACCACGATTCTAGGAGCCCTGACAATAGCCCCCTTCGTTGTGAGCTGATCGCGGCCTTTCCCGCAGAATTACTCGGAACTCCTTGTAAACATTATTCATCGACGCACGCTATCGGGTATGTGCGCAACGTCACTGCAATCCCTTCGCGGGGGAGTTACGTTTTTAGGTAGGACCTCCTGTAGGGGGTGGCCCAAGCGAGGTACGATATGTGGCTTGTAGGGATCGAGATTTATTGCGCGGCTGTTGTACTGTTTTTGCTTGGTTTGAGCCTGCATGAAGGACTGGGACATCATCACGGGCCTCACCACCGCTGAGCTGCAGTAGTCATGTGCCAACCTGCTAGCATGGAAAGTCCTACGGCGCCCGCCCGCGCTAAAGAGTGTTTCTGTATTTCTGAATGCGAGATTCGGAAAGGCCATTCATGTTCGCTGACGACCTACTCAAATCGAAGCGCATTCTAATCACTGGCGGAGGGACCGGCATCGGCCGCGCCATGGCGGAGCGCTTCCTGCGACTCGGCGCAACGGTTTACATCTGCGGCCGTCGCAAGGACGTGATCGAGAAGACGGCCAACGAACTGCGCTCCTCAACCGGCGGAAGCGTCGAAGGATTTGCTCCCGTAGATGTCCGCGAACTCGATGATGTCGACTCCCTGATCGAGAAGCTGTGGGCTCGAGGGCCACTCGATGTGCTGGTCAATAATGCCGCCGGAAATTTCCTGGCAAAGACAGAAGAGCTTTCCTCTCACGCCTTCGATGCCGTGATCGGCATCGTGCTCAAGGGCACTATCAACATGACCATGGCGTGCGGCCGCCGCTGGCTCAAAGAAAATCACAAGGGCGTCGTGCTCAACATCGCGACCACTTACGCCGAGACCGGCTCCGCTTACGTCGTTCCCAGCGCAGTTGCGAAGGCCGGCGTGCTTGCCCTGACGCGCAGTCTTGCGGTCGAGTGGGGTGGGCGCGGCATACGCTTCGTCGCTATCGCTCCAGGAGCGATTCGCACCGAAGGGGCGTTCTCTCGCCTGCTGCCGGTGGAGGCAATGGAGAAGGCGCTGCTCGATCACAATCCGCTGCATCGCTTCGGTACGCTGGAAGAGATCTCCAACCTCGGCGCTTTCCTCATCAGCGATCAGGCCGGTTACATCAACGGCGAAATGGTCTACATGGACGGAGGTGAGATGCTTGCCGGCGCCAGCAGTTTCAGCCTGCTTGGCCGCCAGATACCTGAGAGTGCATGGCAGATGGTGAAGCCAAAGAAGAAGTGAGCGGCGCCGTGGTTCCCACGTTTGGCATTCTCCTTCCCTAAAAGTACCTACTGAAGCAGCCGGTTAGGCCACCAGACGCAACTCCCACCAGCAGCAAACACTCGCTACTCACTTTACCAATCGCAACAATTCGACAACTCCGGCCACGACAACTCCCGCGGTTGGGGCGGGTTCTAACTGACGAAGCAAGCGTAAATCAGCGGGTTCTTGACGGAGGTGAATATGAAACTCTCAAACGCAGTTCTGCTTTCAGCCGTGTTAATGCTGGGGACAAGCTTTGCCGTAGCGCAGGATCGGGACAATCCTCGCTGGAACAATCGCGATGGCTACCTGCAAACGGTTCAGTACAACGGGGCTTCCCGTAATAACAACGGGGATTATCAGAGAGGATTCCAGGACGGGATCAACTCTGGACGGGCGGACGCCAACGGCAACAAGCGAGCCAACCTGGGTTCTCACCCCTACTACACGAACTCGAACAACCCAGCCTACCGCGACGGTTTTGCGCAGGGCTATCGCGAAGCGTACGGCCAGGGAACAGGGCACAACGGTGCTTACGGAACGAACGGCCAATACAACAATAACGGCCGCTACAACAACGGTTACTACAACAACGGCCAATACAACAACAACGGCCGATACAACAAAAACGGATACTACGACAACAACGGGCATTGGCACGATCGCGATCACGACCATGACCGCGATAAGGACCATGACCATGACTGGGATCGTGATCATGACCACGACCACGATCACTAATCTTTGATTCTGGATTGTGAGGGAACCGCGCCGCGCCAACACGCGGCGTTTTCCTTTGGTGCTAGAAAGCGCAGCGCGCGTTCGTGCTTACGGTGGCTGACAATCCGGGCACCAGAAAGTAACGCGCGCGGCTTCACCCTGCTTGCGCGATTGGATCGCCGCTCCGCACTGGCGGCAGGGCTGGTTGTGCCGTGCGTATACCCATAACCGGGCACCGTGATCCGCCCGCCGCGTGGTGCGGCGAAATCCGGTATAGGTGACGATACCGTCTCCAGAATGGTCGGTCACATTCGCCCACATGAATTCCTGTGCCTTGGTGGTCAGGCACAGCAGTTCGGCATCGCTCAACGATGCAACTTTGCGAAACGGGTTTACGCGGCAGGCGAAGCACACCTCCGACTTGTACACGTTTCCGATCCCTGCAACCATCGACTGCCGCAGCAATGCCTCGCCAACCGCAAAGTCGCCGAGTTCCCGTAGTCGCAGCGCGGCCTGTTGTGGTTCGAACGCTTCCGCAAGTATGTCCGGGCCAAGTCGCGTCAGGCTGGGATGGCGTGCCAGCGATGCCGAATCATGAAACTCCGCAACCGGTACGTCGAAACCGACAGCCACGAACGACCCCGTCTCGATCACGACGCGCATACGATGATGCCCACGCCGCCATGCCTCTCCTGGGCGGTAAATGTGCCAGCTTCCGTTCATGCGCATGTGCGTGAGCAACGTCAGACCGCCGGAGAAGCGCATCAGCATCCACTTGCCTCGCGATTCCACCGCTTCAATAGTGCGTCCCACAATGGGGGAGTCCTGATCGATCCGCGAGAGTTGCGGCAGAACCGTTTCGAACCGCGTGACTTTATGGCCGGACAAGGCGCGGTTCAGGGTACGCGCGGCGCGGAAGATGGTGTCCCCTTCCGGCACTCTAGGCTGACTCCGTAGTTTCTTCTTCCAGGTCGTCGGCTTCTGTTGTCTCCTGAGGCGCGGGCATGGCACTAGCAGTCGCCCTGCGCATCTGGAACCCCAAAGCCGTGTCCACGAATCCGGCATCGAGAAGGTAGCTGGCGAGAAAGTGCCCCCGCGCGGGCTGGCCGTTAATCTCGCTGATCAGCAGGCCAGAGCGTCGCGATTGCCGCTTCTGTGCGACCTCGGCCACCTTCTTCGCGAGCTCCCGCGCATAGCGGCTGCGATCCGGCTCGTCATCGGGTAGAAAAACTCGCAAGGCAGGATTACGACGTCGCAGAAATGCTGCCAGCGCGCCGTTCACCATGACGACGCTTGCGCCACTGACCCGCGCCATACCGTGCGGTGTCGTTTCTGCGCTGTCACTCTCGAGCCGTGGCCATGGGAGCAGCGCGCCGTAGGGATTAGCAGGGTCCGTAGAGGCCAGATGCACGGCTTCGGCGTTGTCAGGATCGTTGCGCAGCGACCGCAGCATCTCCACCGCGGAGCTCATGGCAAATTGCGCCGCGCCCATGCCGGCAACAAACATTCCACGCCTGATCCATCCGCTCTCTTCCATCGTGCGCAGCGCCGGATACACCGCACTGTAACCCCCGGCGATATTCTCTGCGGCTGCTGTCTCGCGGCTCACGACGCCGTAACGGACCAGCAACTGCTGCGCCATGCTGGCCACCCACTCTGTGGGAGATGCCACAACCGCGCGACTGCTCACCAGCGACCACCGGCCCTGCCTGGAATTCCCAGCCCCGGTACGTCCGCGAAAACGGCGCAAGAAGTCAGGCGAGCCCGGCCTGCCGTCAGAAGGACTAGCGCGTTGCCTGTCATCATCGGCCCGGCGAAGGAAGGCTCGCAAGGGATGGACAGTATCATTGGTTACCAGCCCGGCCCAGACCAGCTCCCACAACGCATCCAGCGTTTCGCCGGCAAATCCACCGCCAGCTGCGTTATGCAGGTCCGCAAAGAACGAGGCGCCGCTGCGCTCAAGAAATGTCTGCACCAGTCGAGCGCGTTCCGACAATGTGGGATCAGCAACTCTCGGCGGCAACAGATGCGGCAAGTTTTCGGTCAGATAAAGCGCAACGCGGCCGTCGCGTTCGCCAACCCGCTCCACTCCGACCCAGACGACTTCTCCCGCCGCCATTAACGTATCGAGGTCGGCGGGGATATAGTTCGCCACCCGTGCCGGCAGTATCTCGCGCTCCAGTTCCGAAGCGGGCAGAGCTACGCCTTGCAGAATTGCCAATGGCGTCGAGCAACGCTTCCATCCCACGCCGTGGGACAGTAACTCCCTGCCAACGCGCCAGCAATCGCCCCAATACACGCTGTTCCACCGGCTCGATCTCACGACGCAGGCGCGCCAAGGTCTTACGGCGTATGACACGCAGCACTTCGGGATCGCACCACTCAATATGTGTCCCCGTAGGACGAAATTCGCCTTCCAGCAGCTTGCCATCGGAGTGCAAGCCACGCAGCAAAAGCTCTACTTGCGAAGCTTGAATAGCAAAACGTGTCGCCACCTCCGCCGTCGTGAACGGCCCATGTGTGCGCGCGTACCGCCGCACAATCGACAGCAGCGGATCAGCGGATGGCTCCAGCCAGACCTCAGGCAAACCCGGCGGTAGAGGTACGCCGAAAGCGTCGCGATAGCGGGCCGCATCTTCGACCGCGATAAACCGAGCCTCCCCGGCCAGCCGGACGCGCAATACGCGACGCACCCGCACCAGTTCTTCGACGCTCGCAGCGACTTCCGGGCTTACGGAGCGTCTCGCCAGCTCGCTTTCGCTGAGGTCGCCGAGCCGCAGCAACAGGTCGTGAACACCATCAGCGTGGCGCGCCTGGCGCTCTGGATCGAGCGCCTGCAACTGGGCTTCAACTTCATCTAGCGCCGCAGCATCAAGCAATTCCCGCAGATCGCTCTCGCCCAGCAGCTCCTGCAGTTGCGCTTGATCGATGGCCAGAGCCTGGGCGCGCCGCTCCGCCAGCGGGGCATCGCCCTCGTAGATGTAGTTCGCGATGTAGGAAAACAGCAACGCGGAGGCGAAGGGAGATGGCTTGGCCGAGTCGACGGTCGTCACCCGCACTTTGCCGGAGCTGATCTTGCGCAACAACGCAACCGTTGCCGGAATATCGAAGACGTCGCGCATCACCTCGCGATAGGTCTCCAGCAGAATCGGGAACGACGTGTATCGCGAAGCCACGCCCAACAAGTCAGCCGAGCGCTTGCGTTGCTGCCACAACGGCGCGCGCATTCCCGGACGCCGCTTCGGCAGCAGCAAAGCCCGCGACGCCGCTTCGCGAAATTTCGCCGCGAAGACCGAAGTCGAGCCCAGTTGCCGCAGCACGAGATCGCGCAACTCGGCCGGCGAGGGCAGCAGCCAGCGAGGCGTCGAGGGGTTCTTCATTCTCCGGCAGCCGAAGCACAAAGCCATCGTCCGACCACATGGATTCCGCTTCGATGCCGCGCTCAGCCCGCAGCTTTGACGTAACTGCCATGCACCACGGCGCGTGCACCCGACTGCCATATGGCGTCAGCACGCAGATGCGCCAGTCGCCCAACTCATCGCGGCACCGTTCAATCAGTACATCTTCATCGCTCGGCACGCGCTCCGTCGCCGTCGCCTGCTCCTCCAGATAGCGAATCAGGTTCTCCGCCGCGTTCTCGTCCAGGCTGTGTTCTTCCACCAGCCGCGCAAACGCCACGGTGCGCGGCATGCGCAGCAGCTCGCGCGTCATGCGGCCGATCTGCTCACCGAATTCCGCAGGACGCCCGCCCGTGTCGCCATGCCAGAAGGGCATTTTGCCCGGCTCGCCCGGTGCGGGCGAGACCACCACGCGGTCGTGCGTGATCTCCTCGATTCGCCACGTGATGCGCCCAGGATGATGGTGTCGCCGGTGCGGCTCTCGAAGACCATCTCCTCGTCCAACTCGCCCACGCGCGCGCCGCGCTTGGTGCCCGGCGAACAACACCGGATAGAGCCCGCGATCGGGAATGGTGCCGCCATTCATGACCGCCATGCTGCGCGAGCCTTCGCGCGGCGTGAGCGTGTTGGTCATGCGGTCCCACGTAAGCCGCGGCCGCAGCTCGGCAAACTCATCGGACGGATAGCGGCCCGCCAGCATGTCCAGCACGCTTTCGAACACAGCCCGCGTCAGGCCCGCATAGGGAGCGGCGCGGCGCACCGTCGCGAACAGTTCGTCTGACGTCCCAATTATCCATCGCAACCATGGCGACGATTTGCTGCGCCAGCACGTCCAGCGGATTGCGCGGAAAGCGTACCGACTCGACTTTGCCTTCGTACATAGCGCGCGTAATCGCGGCGCATGCCACCAGATCCGACGCGGTACTTGGGGAAAATCGTTCCCTGGCTGACAGCGCCCACACGTGATGGCTGGCGCGCCCGATGCGCTGCATTCCGCTGGCGACCGAAGGCGGCGCTTCGATCTGCACCACCAGATCGACCGCTCCCATGTCGATGCCGAGTTCGAGCGACGAGGTCGCCACCAATCCGCGCAGCGTTCCCATCTTCAGGCGGTCTTCGATCTCTTTGCGCTGCGCCACGGCCACGCTGCCGTGATGCGCGCGCACCAGAACTTCGCCCGCGAGATCGTTCACCGCGCCTGCAATACGTTCCGCCAGGCGGCGGCTGTTGACGAAGATGATGGTGGAGCGATGCGCGCGCACCAGCTCCAGCAGCTTGGGATGGATGGCGCTCCAGATCGATGGCCGCACCGGGCCCTGCGAAGCCGGGCCGCTGGGAATCGGCTCGATCTCATCGAGCCGCGCCATATCCTCAACCGGAACCTCGACGTGCAGATCGAGCTTCTTCGGCTCGCCCGCATCGACGATGGTGACCGGGCGGTATGTGATCGCGGTGGTCGACGCACTCGAGATCGGGAATTCCGGTAGAGTCTGGTCTTCAGGCCAGCGTCAGGCGCTCGGAAGAAGGAAGGGGCTTCAGCCCCGGCTCGCTGCACGTTTCCGCCCCGCCCAGATAATGCGCGACTTCTTCCAGCGGCCGCTGCGTCGCCGAAAGTCCAATGCGCTGCAGCTTGCGCCCACACAGCACTTCCAGTCGTTCCAGCGACAGCGCCAGATGCGAGCCGCGCTTGGTCGGCACCAGCGCGTGAATCTCATCCAGGATCACGGTTTCGATCGACGGTCAGCGCCTTGCGCGCGTTCGAGGTCAGCAGCAGATAGAGCGACTCCGGCGTAGTGATCAGGATGTCGGCCGGATGCCGCGCAAACCGCGCGCGTTCGGCAGCAGGCGTATCGCCGGTGCGGATCGCGATGTCCGGCTCGTGAAACTCGTAGCCGCCACGCTGCGCTGCCTGCGCAATGCCCACCAGCGGCGCGCGCAGGTTGCGCTCGACATCGACGGCCAGCGCCTTGATCGGCGAAATATACAGAATGCGGCAGCGCTCGGTGGCCGCCGGCACCGGCGAGAACATCAGGCGATTGATGGCCCACAGAAACGCCGCCAAGGTTTTGCCCGATGCCAGTAGGAGCCAGTACCAGGGTCGAGTCGCCTTTCGCGATCGCGGGCCAGCCCAGCGTCTGCGGACGGGTAGGGGCCGAGAAAACGGCTTCGAACCATTCGCGAACGGCAGGATGGAACAGGGCCAGCGGATCGCTGGCGTCAATCGGATTTCTGGCGGCTAGGTGACATTCAGGAAGCTGCACTAGATTCGATGCAGCATTCTAGCTTGCGAATCCAGCGGCGCGCTTTGTCAGAGAGCTAGGTCAACCTTGGCTCATGCTTTGCCGTTCGAGGTGGGACGCGCGTCCAAACTCCTAGTCGATAAGCTGCTGCCTTGACAAGCGGAAGAATGCCGCAATAGCCCGCAGCTTTGGCCTGGAAGAGTAGGCCCCGATCATGTTCATGAATAGGAATGCGACGCAGACGATAAGCTAGACTCTCAAGTTCAGGCAAGGGGTTTGTTCCCGCATCAGTTGCCACACCGAATCGGATTCCGTTTTTCTTTAGGCAAGCTTCCACCTGTTGATTGAAGTGGCCAGCTCTGGAACTGCCGTACGGGTAGGCCAGCGCCGTGGCGTCGCCGGCACCTAGCTTTTCAATCGCAGCCTTGCTACTTTTGATCTCCTCATCCAAGTCATCACTATCAAGAGAACCCAGTGGACGATGGGTATGCCCGTGAAGCTGAAGTTCCATTCCGAGCTTGAGTAGGTCCTGACATTCCATCCCGGTTACCGGCCTATACCAGGTCGGATTAGCATTAGGCAGTCCCTGGCACCACACGTCCCAGGTATTGAAGTCGAAAACCGGTTTTCCGACATAGCCGGTGACAATGAAAATAACTGCTGGCAAATTTTTTTCATGCAGTATCTTCGCGGCGCGAAGGTTATTTTGGTATCCGTCGTCGAAAGTTATTAGTAGGTAGCTGCCGGACGAGACTGTAGAGCCTTCTAAGAACCCAGCTACTGTCTTTGCGGAAATTACCTTGAGGCCGCGAATGGACTGAAGAGCCGACAACTGTTTCTCGAACGTGCCGGGAGAAACATTGAATGGGTCGCAGGGCGCCCCTTCCGGAATGTCTTCAGCAATTCGGTGATAGCAGAGAATTGTTAGTCCAAGCTTGGCTTTTTTGCCATGGACTAG
Organism: uncultured Acidobacteriaceae bacterium; assembly: GCA_963758835.1. Classification (GTDB taxonomy): domain Bacteria; phylum Acidobacteriota; class Terriglobia; order Terriglobales; family Acidobacteriaceae; genus CAVVDY01. The sequence goes on from CAVWWZ010000025.1 coordinate 154,349, forward strand.
AAACTCCACCACGGCGGTCATGCCCGTGAGCCATAGAGCCACTGATTTTAGACGCGAAGTGACGTAGCTCCGCATAGCTACTTTTGGAGACACACAATGTAGTTGGCGCCCATTCCTGGAGCAATTTTCTTACCCAGTTGATCCCACTTGTAATAGAGCGGAACCATCGTCCGGGGAAGCGCATGATTGAAGAACAGTGGGAAGTAAGCATGCGTAGACTTCTCCAAGACGCGAAACGGAACCTGCTCTGCCTCTTTAAGGAAGCGCCCGGGGAACATTGTCCGATGGGTGGTTCCTGATATATAGACGGTGCTGCGCAACTTCGGCACCAGTACCCGCAGAACAGGCGCTACGATCGGACGAATGATGGTGCGAAGGAAGAACAAAGGGTAGCGCAGGTTCGGAAATGAAATGATCGCAACCCCGCCTTTTTTGAGAACTCGATGAATCTCACGAAATGCCTTGGCATTATCGGGCAGGTATTCCAGGACTCCGATGCAGATCACTCCATCTACGCTGTCGGAAGCCAGCGGAATGTTCTCGATGGAACCCTCCATGAACGAAGCCCCGGGGTTGCTCGAAAGCCGTTCCGCGGTTCGCGCGTACATCTCTCGGCTGATATCAAGTCCAATATATTTGTCGTGGCTTTCCAGGATTGGCTCCGCAAACTGAGCCGGTCCGCACCCCAAGTCGGCAACGACCGATGCTGGAGAAACGTGCCGCTTCAGCATGTCAAGCACAGTCTGTGTGCGGACTCTGCGAGCAATCGCGGTCAAGTTGCTTACATCTTCGAAGGTGTCGCGGTAATAGGTTGGACTTAGTTGATCGTAAAATTCCTTGGTATCCATCTGAGCTCCCCGGTTGACAACCACTGCGACAACGAAGCCGTTTTATTCGACATTCCATTCTAGCTTGCAATAGGCCGACACTCACGTCGCCTTGCGGGATGTCCGGCCCATGACCGCTTTCCTCGTGGTGCCCAAGCCGCTGGCGCCCATGAGTTTACAGCACCAACGGTACAAAACGGGCGGATAGCTCTCCCTTCGCTGTGGGAGCGCCAAGCAGGGCCAAACACATCCCAAATTGTAAACTAGCGCGTCATCGCCGGCAGTACTTGGTTGAGAATTCCGCAACAGGCTCAAGTAAGTAGGGCTGATGTTTACGTCTGCAGCAGGGTGCGATACGGTGGTTCTTCCGCAGGAGGATCGGTTCTTGCTCACACGACGCGAATTCAGTACGCTCGCCAGCGGTTTGGCGGCCAGCTTGGCTCTCAAGCCGGCCTTCACTTGGGCTGACGAACAGAAAGTCTCGGCCGACCCTTCAAAGGTGTATCAGGCCAGCTTTGTCCTCGACTGCAACACGCTGGCGTCCATAGGTGGAGTGCCCGCCGCCGAGCGGGACGAGTTCATCAAGGCGGTACGCGAGTCCGGAGTGACCGCGGTCAAGAGCACGTTGGGCGGAGCCACGGGTACCTTTGAGGAGGCGATCGCCGACATCGCGGCTGCCGATCAGCTCATCGAAGACCACCCGGACGTTTTCCTCAAGGTCCGGACCATCGCCGAGTTGAAGCGGTGCAAGGCTGAGAACCGCATGGGCGTGATCTACTCCTTCGAAGCTGCCAGCCCGCTGGGAGACCAAATCGATCGCATTACGCTCTTTCGCGGCCTCGGCGTGCGAGTCATGCAGCTCACCTACAACCGCAAGTCTCCGTTCGGCGTCGGCTGTCTGGATGGCGAGGCCGGCGGCTTGACCGAGCTTGGTCGGCAGGCCATCGCTAAGATGAACCAGCTTGGGGTCGCGGTCGATTTGAGCCACACCAATACTCAGACCACGGGGGAGGGTATCGCTGCCTCGAAGACGCCGCCCATCATTACGCATGCCGGGTGTCGCGCGGTGTACATGCACCCGCGCAATAAGGAAGACCGCGAGTTGAAGGCGCTTGCCGACAAAGGCGGCGTCGTCGGCATTTACATGCTTCCGTTCCTCACCGCTTCGCCCAAGCAGCCAATGCTTGCCGACTACATGCAGCACATGGAGCATGCGCTCAAAGTCTGCGGCGAAGACCACGTTGGCGTCGGAAGCGACGTTCCGTTCCAGGCGTTCAGTGCCAGCGACATCAAAGAGGTAGAGGCCGACGTTGCCAAGCGCAAAGCGGCCGGAGTCTCCGCGCCCGGCGAAGATCGTCCTCCTTACATTCCCGACCTCAACACTCCGCGCAAGATGGAACTCATTGCTGATGCCCTGCTCAAGCGCGGGTATTCCGCCAGCGTGACCGAGAAAGTTATGGGCGCGAACTTCGTGCAGGTGTTCGGAGAGATCTGGACTAAATAGCTGAGAGTCTGGCCCCTTTTACATCTGGCTCGTAGGATGTGGCATCCATCCCTCAGGAAACTCACCTGAGTGCCCCATCTGAATCTTTTAGTTGTATTCAGTCCCAAGTATCCCTGGGGACTTGACGCAAGAGATGCCCGGATGGGGACCCAGTGGTTGTTTGGCTAGCTGATAGCCGAGGGCTGAGAGCTTTATCCCTTCAGCGCCATTACCATCAGCTTCGGCTCGGTCATGTCCTCGATCGAGAAGCGCAAGCCCTTCGCGGCCCAGTCCTGAATCTTTCACGCCGCCGTAGGGCATCTGGTCGACGCGGAAGCTGGGCACGTCGCCAACGATGAGCCCGCCGACCTCCAGTTCGTCAAAGGCGTTCTGGATGAGACCAGCATCTCGCGTAAAGACACCGGCCTGAAGGCCGTACACCGATTCGTTCACCTGCCGGATAGCTTCGTGAAAGGTTTCATAGGGTTCGACGCGTGACAACGGGCGCGAAAATCTCTGCACAGTTCACCCGCATGTGCGACGAGGTGCCCGTGAGCACGGTTGGCTCAACGATGGAGCCGTTTCGCTTGCCGCCGGTCAGCACCTTCGCCCCAGCCTTGGCGGGCTTCTTCAATCCACTCGATGGCGCGAATGGCGTCCTGCTCGCGAATCAGCGGCGGCACATCTGTGGCTTCGTCCATGGGATCGCCGGTCTTGAGTTGTTTCACGCCATCCACCAGGCTTTTGGTGAAGTTAGCGAAGACGGTGCTCTGCACCAGAATGCGCTGCACCGAGATGCAGGTTTGTCCGCCATAGGCAAAGCCACCCACCACACAGCGATGCGCTGCATAGGCCAGGTCAGCGTCGCTGTGCACGATGACCGCAGCGTTGCCGCCAAGCTCCAGGGTGACGCGCTTCTTGCCGGCTTTGCTCTTCAGCTGCCAGCCCACGGCGGCGCTGCCGGTAAAGGTCAGCAGTTTGATGCGATCATCGGCGACCAGCAGCCCGGCCGCGTCGTTGGACATAGGCATGACGGCAAGTGCGCCATCGAGGCCAACCAGATTCCTGACGATCTGCGCCAGCATCAGCGCGGTAATCGGCGTCTGCGGCGCGGGCTTCAGGATGATCGGACAGCCTGCCGCGATAGCCGGCGCGATCTTGTGGGCGACCAGGTTCAGCGGAAAGTTGAACGGGGTGATCGCAAACACCGGGCCAATTGGGAAGCGCCGCATCAGACCCCAGCGGCCCTCTGTGCTCGCCAGCGTGTCCAGCGGAATGTACTCGCCGTAGATGCGAGTAGCTTCTTCGGCGGCGACCTCGAAGGTGTAGATGCCGCGATCGACCTCGATCCTCGCTGTCTTGATCGGCTTGCCCGCCTCGCGGCAGATGGTGCGCGCGAAGTCTTCCTTGCGGGTGGCGATGCCACGCGCGATCTTGCGCAGAATGCTCGCACGCGCAAACGACGACAGCTTACGGGTTTCGGCGAAGGCCAACACAGCGTCCTGCACGGCGGTGAGAGCGGCATCGTCACCTGCCTGATCAACGATGGCAATCGGTGAGTGGTCCCAGACGCCATTAATGACCACGTCGTTGCCGCTGGTATGGAAGTTGCCGTTGGCGAAGTATCCGTAGGTCTGGAGGGGAGTGCTGGTGACTTGGCTCATGCCGAACCTCGCTGCTGACGCTCAATCATGCGCCGGAAGCAAAGCCGGTTCAAGTCAGCGAGAATGTAGTGGCTTCGGGCGGGGAATGACGTGACCATCACAATGTTCTTCATTTGCGACACGCTGTTTTCAGCTGCTTAGCCAGGTAACTGTAATCAGAACGTTTGCCGCCACGGGTGAGGGAACATGTCACCGAGCGCTGCGACAATCCTGAAGGAGCAGCTCAACTGTAATCAACTCGACACCGGAATGTGTGCTTCCGGCCCAACCGGCTTGCCCGACCAGCCTCCGTCAAGTGCCTACTATCAAGCAAGTGCACTGAAACTACACGACTTGCCCAGCCGCGAGTTGCCACGTTTGAGCCATTGACTCCTGCGTGAAAAAAGTCGAACATCCACCCACTCTAACGCTAGTACGGCTGACCCAGTTTCCTCATCCCACTGCACGCAAGAACTTCGGGTCGGCGATGACCCGACATTGAAACCGTATTGAGAAGGAGAACTCCCAGATGAATACGAATTGCATTCGATGGACGTTGGCGCTCAGCCTGCTGGCCGCGATGGCGACTGGGCAAGCGAAAGCGCAGGAAAGCCCCAACTCTTCGCCACCTGACTTGACCAAATATTATCGCTCTGTGGTTCCAGGAGACTACGCGCCTGGCGGTATGAAGGCACTGCCCAACCGTCAGCCAGCCGGACTCCCCTTCTTCCCCAGCGTCTACGTCGCCGACGCCGTGGTCAACAACACGGATCCCAATCTGAAGAACACGGATACGTTTGGCGACAGCGAGCCGAGCCTCGCCATTAATCCGGCTTATTGCATCGAGCCTGGTGTCAAGCCGGTGTTCGGTTGTCAGCGAATCGTGCTCCTGGCCTTTTCGGGTTCATGGGGAGGGCAAGGCAGCTTCTCTCCGCTGTGGTATTCGAGCAACGGAGGAACGCAGTGGACCAAAGAGTTCACCATTCCGATCCCGCCAAACGTGCCGGACACCTCAGGCTGCCCGTGCGACCAGGCCCCTGACTACGGAATGGGCAGTGAGATGTCGGCAACCTTCCTGAGTGGTGAAACCAACGTGTATTCCGGCACAACCACGAACCCCACCAATGGCGGATCATTCAACTGGTCTCTCAGCGGCGGGGTGGCGCAGCGCACGAACATGTTTGGTGCGGGCGCGGCAGACCAGCCGTGGCTGTTGGTAAATCGTGATCCGAACAACGCCCTCGAGAACGACGTGTACGTCGACTACGATGATTTCACTGGCGACCCTGACATGCGCGGCGCAGCTTCGTATGGGGTGAACCCACCCAAGTTCACCGTGGACAAACTTCAAGGCTTCTCCACCGGCTTCGTCAATCCCGGTCACAGAATGGCGGTTGATCCGAGAAACGGCGCTGTCTACACGCTGTGGCAGCAATGTTTTGCCAACTGCACTACCAGCGTTAAGACCATCAACTTCCTGCTGAACCGCTCAACCGACGGTGGCGCTACCTGGACGCTGAACGGCAGTGCTACTGGAGTGATTGTTGCAACCGGAGCCAGTGTTCAGCCGACGCCGAAGTTTGGCACCGTCAATGCGCTGCTGGGCGGGATCAATCACGTGGCGGTCGACCCCAAGTCGGGAGACGTTTATGTTGTCTATGGCAATCGCGACAACAACACCGGCAACGTGCGGCTGAGCATTGTTCGTCTGACCGATAACGGACAAGGTGGCCTGACCATCGGTCCGTCGCACTTTGTCACCGGACAGGTGCAAGCGGCGCTGCCTTCTGTCGCCGTCACAAGCGACCGCAAGGGGTCGGTAGGCGTACTGTATGACACATTCGATGGCATGGACGGCTCGGGTTTCCCGATTTTCAGTGCTCACCTGGCGGTGAGTTCGGACAAGGGCGTGACCTTCCAGGACGCCATCCTTGAGACCTTCCTCTCGCCGGCTAAGGACAACAACAATTCCCGGCAGAGACTGCTCGGCGATTACCAGCAACTGAAGTCCGTCGGACTCGGCTTCTATGGGGTTTTCGCTGGGAACGGTGTGCCCTTTGGCCGGACGCTTTCCAACAACGATCCCATCTTCTTCAAGAGCTTCGTCAATCCGTAACAAATTACCAGGGACACTCAGCGGGGCGGCCTGTGGGGTCGCCCTTTTTTTGTGTAGCGGCTCGCAAACGATGCGGCGTGCGCGTGGGACTGCCGTCCACTGCAAATATCTAGTGCCCCCCGTGGTACGGATGCCCCTGCAAGATGGTGAAGCCGCGGTAAAGCTGCTCCAGCAGGACGACGCGCGCGAGTTCATGTGGGAGCGTGATTTTGCCGAACGAGAGAACGGTCTTCGCCTGCGACCGCATTGAGTCGCTCCAGCCGTCGGCCGGACCGACGGCGAACAGCAGCTCCTGGGTGCTGTGGGACTGGTGGTATTCGAGAAAGTTGGCGATCTCTTCCGAGGTGAGCTGCTTGCCGCGGGAGTCGAGCAAGACCAGTTCCGGGGGCGTGCGCCGCTCGCTCTTTTCGATCAGCTTCAGCAGCGCGGCCTCTGACGAAAGCTCATGCGCATCGCAGGCGGCATAGCGCGACAGTCGCTTCAGGTACTCCGCCGTGAGCGACTGGATAGCGGAGCCTCGGGTTTTACCGATCCATGCGATGCGAAGTTTCACGATAGTGAGAAGCAGCTAGCAATTAGCAATTAGCACAGCGAAACCGGCGCCTCGCAAAAGTTGCGGGCTGCTCAGGAATGTTTCTCAGTGTCGTTTGCGTGGTGCCGAGGGTTTTTTCGCTGCTGACTTCTTCGCAGCGGGGCGGTTCGTCGGCTTACTTAGAGTCTTGCGTGCGGCCGTCGCCTTTGGCGGGGCCGCTTTGCGTGCAGGTTTCTCCAGGTCCGACAGCTCAACCCGGGTCGCCGTCTTCCAGAGGCGCTCGAGATCGTAGAACTTGCGTGCCGTCTCCGAGAACATATGCACGACAAAGTCCACGTAATCGAGCAGCACCCATTCGGCCTGGTTATATCCTTCCCGATGTGTCGGCTCCATACCCTGCGCGCTGAGCCGCTGATCTACTTCGTCCGCGATCGCCTGCACCTGGCGCGGATTCGACGCCGAACAGATCACGAAGTAGTCGGTGAATCCGCTGGCTTGCGCATCGAGTTGCAGGACGGAAATGTCAGACGCCTTCTTGTCCTGGCAGGCGTGAACGGCGGTGGCTACTTGGGCCCTCAACTCATTTTTCTTCATGCGGTCGGCTCAGGCTACCTCGCTTTGCTGTTGGTGCGATACAGGCGCTGCTTATGAATGTACTCGGCAACCGCGTCGGGCACCAACTTCTTTAGTGCGCCACCCCGGCCTGCGGCTGCCCGAATTTGGGTGGCCGAAACATTCTCGTGAGTTTCGGGAAGCAGGTGCAGGGTTGCCCCAGGCAAAACCAGCGGTCCCTCGATTTTTTCCTTGCGAAACAGCTTGGTCACGGCTGCATTGGGTCGGAGTGCAGGCGGAAGAGACGTAGCGACATCGGCCAGCGAAAATCCTGGGCGTGCGGCCACGATGAAGTCGCATTCCTTCAGCAGCGCCTCGGCCTCGTACCACTTGGCAATGTCTTTGAAGGCGTCCATGCCAATCAGGAAGTACAGGTGGTCGCTTTTGCCCAGCATCTTCTTCACCCGGCGCACGGTCTCGATGGAGTAGCTGGGCCGGCGATCTTTGCTCGAGCCGTTCAGGTCCGGCGCTTCCAGCAGCGAGGGAATGAACTGCTTCTCGCCCGTCACCGCCAGCGCGGTCATGGCGTAGCGATGGTAGTAGGGGGTGATTGGCTCTTTCTGTTTGTGCGGAGGGATGTCGGCGGGAACAAACCAGACTTCTTTCAGCGCAAAGCGGTCGGCTGCGGCGCGGGCAACTTTGAGGTGTCCGCGGTGGATGGGATCGAAGGTGCCGCCGAAGAGAGCGAGGTTCATGGGAGAAGCAATCAGCAACTAGCCTAAAGCATACAAGGCCTGCATCATTCGCTACGGGGAGGCTCTCCCGCTATCAAGATCGCTTCGGCTCGTGATGACAGTCCCAAATCCAGAGAATGAGCCAAGAGCTAACAGCAGAAAGCTAATTGCTAATTGCTAATTGCTTCTGTCCCTCTTCGCAGCTTTGCTGCCTTTACCGTGTTGCTCATCAGCATGGCGATGGTCAAGTGGGCCGACGCCGCCGGGCACGGGCGTTATGGCTCCGGCCACTCCGGCTACCTTGGGGTGAACGTCACCGACCAGCGTTGAGCCATTCTTGGCGAAGGCCTGTTCGCGCTTGGCGTCTCCGGCGAAGAACTCGCGGAACTCAGCCGGATCGGTCACGCGATTGATGCCCACGTCGATGACAGTCGCGCCCGCTTTGACGTAGTCGGGCGTCACCATGCCCGCGCGCCCAATCGCCGCGACCAGGATGTCGGCACGGCGGCATACACCCGGCAAGTCGCGCGTCTTCGAATGACAGACCGTGACCGTCGCGTTGTCGTTCAGCAACAGCATCGCTACCGGCTTACCGACGATGTCGCTTCGGCCTACGACGACAGCTTCCGCACCGGCAATCGAAATCCCGCTGCGCTTGAGAATCTCCATCACACCCGCCGGTGTACACGGTACCAACCCGGGGCGCTGGGTCGAGAGATAACCGACATTCATGGGATGGAAACCGTCGACATCCTTTTCGGGAGAGACGGCCAGCAATACCTTTTTTGAATCAACGTGCCTGGGCAAAGGCAGCTGCACCAGGATGCCGTCAATCTCGTCGCGATGGTTCAGGTCGTCGACCAGAGCCAGCATCTCTTCCGTGGTGACACTTTCCGCGGGGGTAATCTTCTCGCTGTAGATGCCTAGTTGCTCGCAAGTCTTCACCTTGCTGCGAACATAAACCTCCGAAGCGGGATCATGTGCCCACCAGCACCGCCGCTAAGCCCGGCCGCATTCCAGCCGCGGCGAGTTCGCGAACCTCCTCAGCCACCTCGGCCTTGATCTCGGCTGCGAGCTTTACTCCATCCAGAATTCTTGCTGACATGGTTCTCCCGATATCTCGAAGCATCTATGTTAACGCGGCGGCCGGAGTGCCACACGTTGCCAATGCAAGCAGTTGCCAGCCTAGAATATAGCGCCAGGACAGTTATGCGTGGAGAAGTGAAGGCGACTTTCAATGGAGTACATGGCGGGTTCTTCGCTTTGACGGTCCCGAACCTCGACGCCGCGGCCAACTGGTACGTCGAGAAGCTCGGCTTGAGAATCGTGAAGAATCAAGCGATGAGGCCCGATAACAAGGCGGCGGTCACAGTACTGCAAGGAAATGGCTTGGCAGTGGAGTTGATCTGGTTCGCGGACGCGATGCCTCTTTCAAAGGTCGATTCAAGTTTGACGGCGCCACAGATCCACGGAATCTTGAAATCAGGAATTTTTGTCGATAATCTCGACGCTACCCTTAACGAACTCAAATCACGAAACGTGACTATTGTTTTTGAAACTTTTTATGACAAGTCGATGGACTGTCGCATGTTCGGAATACGCGACAACAACGGAAACATTCTTCAGTTCTTTGGCGAGTAGATGCGGTTTAGAATGTCGGCTATGAACCGGCAAGAGCTTGCGGAATTGCTGGAAGTGTTGATCTGTCCGGTGTGCCGGAAGTCGCTGGTGATTCGCAGCGAGGACAGCCTGAAGTGCAACGACTGCAAGCGCGTTTACCCGATTCAGGACGGCATCGTAATCATGCTGGAGCGATATGCCAGCATTGAGCAGACTTAGCTAGCGACTTCATGCAACCAAACCAAGTGGCTGCCGCATCGGTTGTAGTCAAGATCAAGTCCTAGCCGCATTTACGTCTTCTTAAATTAAACTGCGGCCTGTCCTTCAAGCAGTCTCGCCGGAGTCTCATGAATGAATCAGTCTCGATGACATCCAGTCGTGAATCCGCGGTGCGCCAAGACTCCGAGTTGCGAACAGGTAAGCCGAATCCAGAAGCACGTCTCGAGGAGCTTGCGTCGAAGCTGACCCAAGAACTGGAGACTTCGCAGCGACTTCAACAGGTCAGTATCCGGCTGATGCAGGTTGCGGACTTTCCGCAGCTGTTGAACGAGATATTAGATGCGGCTATCGATATTTCCCACGCTGACATGGGCAACCTCCAATTGCTCGAGGACCGTTCGCTTAAGATCAAAGCTCATCGCGGATTCGAAAGGGCTTCCCTAGAGTTCTTTCAACTGGTTACGGATACTGAAAGCGGGTGTGGCGAGGCTCTGAGCCGGGGCGAACGTCTGATTGTCGAGGATGTCGCTCACAACCCGATCTTTAGCGCGCAAGCGAAGGAAGTAATGCTCGCGGCCGGCGCCCGGGCTGTGCAGCAAACCCCACTGATCAGCCACTCCGGACGCGTGCTCGGAATGTTTTCAACCTATTACCGTGTGTCCAAGCGTCCCGACGACCGTGAGTTGAGGGCACTGGACGTGCTTGCCCGGCTGGCAGCCAACCTCATCGACCGCAAGCAAACTGAAGACGCGCTGCGTCACAGCGAACAGCTTTTTCGAGTGGTCACAGAAGCTTCGCCTGTCCTGGTTTGGATGGCGGGCACGGATAAGCTCTGTTTCTACTTCAACAAACGGTGGCTGGAGTTTGTCGGCCGGACGCTGGAGCAGGAGGCGGGCAATGGATGGGTGGAAAACGTTCATCCGGATGACTTCGATCGCTGCCTGCAGATTTACATCTCCTGTTTCGACACTCGTGTCCCTTTTCAAATGGAATACCGCCTTCGTCACCACAGCGGGCAGTACCGCTGGATTTTGGACTGCGGTGTTCCTCGCTACACGCCTGACGGCATCTTCGAAGGTTATGTCGGGGGCTGCCTCGATATTCACGACAAGAAAGAAGCTGCTGAAGTCCGCCACCGGCTGGCGGCAATCGTCGAGTCGTCAAACGATGCGATTATTAGCAAGGACCTCAATAGCGTCGTAACCAGTTGGAATAAACGCGCGGAGAGGATGTTCGGCTACACCCCCGAGGAGATGATTGGACAATCCATTCTCAAGATCATTCCTCCGGAGTTACATCAGGACGAGGACATGATTCTGGCAAACATTCGCAGCGGTCGAAAAATCGACCACTTCGAAACTGTTCGCCTCGCAAAAAGCGGGGAGCGAATCGACGTCTCCCTCTCCATCTCCCCGGTGCGCGACGAACACGGCAATATCGTGGGCGCGGCCAAGATTGCACGCGACGTCTCCGAAAGCAAGAAGCTGGAGCGGACGCTGCACATGACAGAAAAGATTGCAGCCGCTGGGCGTCTAGCGGCGACGGTCGCGCACGAAATCAACAATCCGCTTGAATCCGTAACGAATTTTGTATACCTCGCCAGAATCAGTCCCGAGTTGCCGTCTAACATACGGCGTTACCTTGACTATGCCGATCAGGAACTTTCCCGAGTGGCGCACATCGCGCGACAGACATTGGGTTTCTATCGCGATAATTCACGTCCCGAAACATTCGAAGTGTCCCGGATAGTGAATGATGTGGTCTCGATTTACCAACGCAAGCTGGAGAATAAGAACATTTCGCTAGTCAAACGAATTGATTCCGATCTGAAAATCTACGCGGTGCAAGGTGAAGTCAAGCAGGTGCTATCTAACCTGCTGGCAAACGCGATTGACGCTTCCGATTTGGACAGTCAAATCTCCATTTCGGCGCGCCGTATTAGCGGGGCGGATGGCCGGTCCGGCGTTCGCCTCTTAGTTGCCGATCGTGGCGAAGGCATTGCTCCGGAGCACAAGAAGAAACTTTTCGTCCCTTTTTTCACGACCAAGAAAGATGTGGGCACCGGATTAGGGCTTTGGATCACCAAAGAGTTAGTCGAGAAGGCTGGCGGTTCGATTCGTCTCCATAGCCGCGTGGGGCATCGCTCCGGCACCGCGGTTGGCCTTTCTTTCTGGTTACAAAATCAGCTTCCCGCTGAAAAGGTGATATAGACACATGGGTCTACTTTCTTTTGGGCAACTCCCTGTTGGGGACGTTTCTTGGCATCTTCTGACTGATGTCGGTCTCCAAGGCACTGCAGTCGATGCGAGTTCCGAACGGCGAGATACTGCACTGCGCCACCCTCGCGTCCTGGTTGTGGACGATGAGAGGCTGGTTGCCGACACCCTTAGCGAGATCCTGAGGCGGTTTCAGTACGACGCGCTTCCTTTCTACAACGGAGAAACGGCCATTGAGGCGGCACGCGAGCAGTGTCCCGATTTCGTTCTTTCCGATGTGATCATGCCGCGGCTGAATGGAGTGGAAACCGTGCTGAAAATCCGTGAGATTTGCCCGCGCGCGCGGGTGATACTGCTCTCGGGTAATGCCGCCACGGCGAACTTGCTGGCGGAAGCTCACTCCGAAGGCCACGACTTTCAACTGCTGGCGAAGCCAGTTCACCCTGATGAACTGCTCCGCCACCTACAGTGAACATCAATCGCGTGTCGTACCTAAGGGACTCGGGTTGAATGATCCAGACACGTCAGGCCACGACTGAACGTCATGCCCTGATTCAATGTTTCGCAATTTCCGCGCCGCGGAACCCACCCCGAAGAAGAAAGGGACGGCACGCGCCGTCCCTGTTCGCATTCCAAGCATGCACATCTACTCAGGGCAGCCCTGACCTGAGCGAGCCAGTAACCAACCAGCCTTGGCTTTACCGCTTCGCCCCGACTGCGTCCCGGCTCTCGACGGCGACGCCCTTGTCGCCATTCACCTTGCGGTGAACGATTCCGGTGTAGATCTGGCGCGGACGCGAGATCTTGCGCTCAGGGTCTTGCATCAGTTCTCTCCACTGCGCCAGCCATCCTGCGGTGCGCGGAATGGCGAACAGCACGGTGAACATCTCCGGCTGGAAGCCCATGGCCTCGTAGATGATTCCCGAGTAGAAATCGACGTTGGGATAAAGCTTGCGGGAGACGAAGTAATCGTCCTTCAACGCAATGCGCTCTAGCTCTAATGCGATCTCGATCTTGCGATTGTGGCCGGTGACTTCAAATACCTGTTCGGCCACCTGCTTGATGATGCGGGCGCGCGGATCGTAGTTCTTGTAGACGCGATGCCCGAAGCCCATCAGCTTGAACTCGCCCTTCTTGACGCGCTCGATGTAGGCCGGAACGTTGGCCAGCGTGCCGATCTCGTCGATCATGCGAAGCACTTCCTCATTGGCGCCGCCATGCAGGGGTCCGGACAAGGCAGATGCCGCAGAGGCGACAGCCAGGTAGGGATCGGCTTCCGAGCTGCCGACCACGCGCATGGTGGTCGAGCTGCAATTCTGCTCGTGGTCAGCATGGAGGATAAAGAGGATGTCGAGCGCACGGGCCAGCACCGGGCTAACCATGTACTTGGGCTCCACCATGCGCCACAGCATCTGCATGAAGTTTGCGGAATAGCTGAGATCGTTGTCGGGATAGATGTACGGAAAGCCCATGCGATGGCGGTAAGAGTAGGCCGCAAGGGTCGGCATTTTGGCAATCAGGCGCACCGTCTGCAGATGGCGGTTCTGCGGAGAGTAAACGTCTTTGGCGTCCGGATAAACGGTGGACAACGCGGCCACCGTGCTCACCATGACGCCCATGGGATGTGCATCGTGGCGGAAGCCGTTCATGAAATGCTTCGTGGTCTCGGGGACCATGGTGTGGTGAGTAATCTCGTGGATCCAGTTTTTCTCTTGCTCTGGAGTCGGCAACTCGCCAAACAGCAGGAGGTATGCGACCTGAAGGAAGGTACAGTTTTCCGCCAGATCGTCGATGTCGTATCCGCGATAACGAAGAATGCCTTTGTCGCCGTCGATAAACGTGATGCTGCTCTTGCAACAAGCGGTATTCATGAAGGCGGGGTCGTAGGTCATGAGCCCGAAATCATCGGGGTCGGTTTTGAATCGGCGCAACTCAGTCGCCCGGACGGTTCCGCATTCTACCGGGAACTCCAGAGTTTGATTGGTGCGCTGGTCGGTGATGGTCAGAGCGTCTTTCGGCATTACCGAAACTCCTTTAATAGGGCAGGCTAGGAATGAGATACGCGGTGCAAGCGGACGACCGATGGGCTTTCGGGCGGCCGATGCAGCCGCACTTTCGAGAAGGCGCTGGGTGAAACAGGTAAACCACTATGAATATCGCGTTTACGGCTGATGCGCTACTTATTTTCGCCTTTGGTTGAACTTGCCGGCTTCGAGCTTTCTGAGTTGGAACTTCCCGACGAGGAGCCGGAGGTCTCGCCAGAGCCCTTTGCTGACGAATCTCCAGTGTTCTTGCCGTCCTTGGGGGCGGCGCCCGAGCCCTTCCGGCCATAATCCGTCACATACCAGCCAGCGCCTTTGAACTGCACCGCCGGGGCTGAGAGCAACTGCTCCATCTCGCCTCCGCAGTGCGGACACACGGTCAGCGGCGGGTCAGAAAACTTCTGAATGCGCTCGGTCAGGGTATGACAGCTCTTGCACTGGTACTCGTAAAGTGGCACGTAGTGACTCCAGGGACGCTAAGTTATTGATTCTATTTTGGGCAAAAGGGTGCGGTCAATTGCCGAACAATCGCGGGCGAGCGGAGTGCGGGCGATGTCAGGAGAAGGTAGGGAAGAGCAACACGAGGGCGACTATGAAAGTGAACGGCTAAAAAACCGCTTACCCTCAGCAACGGTTTCTAGAGCGGGGACAAGCTCAAGGACCACGTCGCGCTTGGCGATGTAGCCATACGCGCCTATCGTCAGCACCACCCCGATCAAATCCGAAGGCGTAACCGTGCCCAGGAAGATCACGCGAGAAGCCGGGGAAACGTCGCCGATCTGCCGCGCCGCTTCGAACCCGTCCATGGGTCCGAGTCCAACGTCAAGCAAAACGATGTCCGGTTTCAGTTCTCGGCTCTTTTGGATTGCCTCCAGCCCGTCCAGGGCAACTCCGACAATATGACAGTTCGCACGTCCGCGGAGAATCGCGGAGTATACGGGATGCCAGGCTTCGATGTCATCGACGATCAGAATTCGAATACCGACACCTGCATAGTCAGACCCGCCAGTCCATTTTTCTGCGGGTGCAAATCGTTGACTGGCGGGTCGGACCATTGGGAGGAGGAATAATTAGCAGTGTTGCACGCAGGGCAGAGCTTTTCGTTGCGCAAGGGCAACCTTAAGATTGCGTTTGCGCAATGAGCAGGAGAAGGTGAGCCAGTTTAGGTCTTCTGCGAGAACAGCAGCTCAGGGGCGGCCAACAACACTTTGCCGCGTCGCTTGACGAGCACACCATTGCGCTGCCACTCACTCATGAGACGGCTCGTCGTGAAGTGGGTCACGTGCGCCTCATTGGCCAATTCCTCGTTGCTTACGTCGAGTTGCACGCCTTCCGGGACCTTCTCCCCGATGCCGCTGGCGAGGTTGACCAGGACGGTGGCCAGTCGCTGGCGCGCGCTCTGGCATGCCAGGGAAAGATGTGCAGCGCGGTAGAGCACGAAATAATCGTGCGCGATCAACAACGCATTCTCCAGCAGCCTGGGATATTTTCGCGACAAGGCCATAATGCTTGAACGGTCCCACGCCAGAAACCGGCTACTTTTAACCGTTTCTGTGCTCAGGACGTAATTGCAGGGGATCGACATAATGGCCGCACCCCCTACAGCTTCTCCCGGAGCCACCCAGAACAACAGCGCCTTGTCGCCACCCGGGGTGAGGGCGAAATAACGGGCGCGCCCATGCAGCAGAAGAAACAAGTGATCGGCGGGGTGTCCCTCGTGGCTGATCGTAGCGTTGGCGAGATACTTCCTCACTCGGGCGCAGGCAAGTACCGCAGTTTGTTCTGTGGCGGTCAAGCCCTGGAGGAAGCGAGGATTCAGTTCTCGCACAACCTCAGCGATTTCACACGGCGTCATTTCTCTTGCACCTTGTACGGACGAAAGAGTACCCAATCTGCCAAAAGGAACCCCGGCTTTCAGGAGATTGCAGTGTAAGCGGTTTACGGCTGTCCTGCGCGCTCAACTTCAAGCTCCAGGCCGTCCACCTTGCGTACCACCACGTGCTCGCCTATGCGTACCGGTGATGGGGCGTGAGCATTCCATAGCTCGCCCAAGACGAAGACTTTGCCCTCAGGGTCGATCTCGGTGCGTGCCTCACCGATTGCGCCCAACAACCCTTGCGTACCGGTGACAACTTTGTTGCGCCGCGCCCGAATGGCGATGGTCATGAGGAAGATCGTGATGAGCCCCAGCGGAACGCTGATCGCGAGCGAAGTCCAGAGATGGACCCGAAGCTCAGGAATGGGGCCATCGACCAGCAGCAGACCACCCAGCGTCAGCAGGACGATTCCGCCGATGCCGAGTACGCCGTGGGTGGCGAACTTCGCCTCCAGAACGAACAGCGCGAAGGCGCCGATGATGAGAGTGAACGCCGCGTAGCGCGTCGGCAGCAGGTTGAGCGCAAAGAGCGCCAGAAGTATGAAGACGACACCGACAACGCCGGGCAAAACCGCTCCGGGATGGTTGAATTCCGCGTACAACGCCAGCGCTCCAATTGCAAGGACGAGGAAGGCGATATTGGGATCGAGCAGGAAGTCGAGGATGCGCTGGCGCAACGTCATGGGCAGCTCTTCCACCGTCCTGCCGGCCAGATGCAGCGTCACCTCTTTTCCGTCGAAGCGCTTCACCACGCGGCCATCGAGCTGATGCAACAGGTCGGGCTGGTCGCTGGCGACGACGTCGATGAGGTGTTCGTGCAGGGCTTCCTGATCGGTCCAGGACTTCGACTCGCGCACGGCGCTCTCCGCCAACGGCACATTGCGGCCCCGCGGTCCCACGAACGATCGCATGAAGGCGGCCGAGTCGTTCTCCAGCTTGGTCTTCATGGTGTCTTCGATCTTTTCGCCGGAAAGGGTGACGGGATGCGCCGCGCCGGTATTGGTGCCCGGAGCCATGGCCGCGACGTCGGCGGATTCGAGGATGAAAAATCCCGCGGAAGCTGCGCGCGCGCCGGTTGGGGTGACATAAACAATCACCGGCACGGGCGAAGCGAGGATCTTCTGAATGATGTCGCGGGTGGAATCGACCAGCCCGCCCGGCGTATTCAGCTCGATGAGTACGGCATCGGCATTGGTCTGCTTGGCATGCGCGATGGCGCGATCGATGTACTCGGCGCTGATGGGCTGGATGGTGTCATCCACTTTGATCTTGACGATTTGGGCAGACGCAGAGCCCCAGCATCCGACAACAGGAGCGTGGCGAGGAAGATAACGAAGTCTGGACATTGCAGCCTCCTATTTGGAGGAACAATGCAATTCTAGTGCGGCGCGGTCTGCTTTGCAGTAACGTCGCGCTGCAGCGCCTGGGCAGCGCTGTTGCCGGGCTCAAGCTTCAGCGCATTCTTGACGGCATCGGAGGCGGCGTCCAACTGGTTCTGCTTCAGGTTGAGGCGGGCCAGAACCAGGTACGCGTCGACATTTGGCTGCAGGCGCACCGAGGTCTGCGCCTCCGAACGAGCATTGAAAGTGTCGCCGGTCTGCTCCATGGCGCGCGCCATTCCCGCATGGGCCGCGGCGTTGTTGTAATCAAGCGATGATGGCTTCGCGAAACTCCGCCTCGCGCCTCCGCGGCTAAGCCGCGTGCCAGCAGATCTTTGCCGCGATCAGCATGGTAGGCCGAGTGCGATTTGCGGTCGCTCTTGGCCAGCCGCTCTTCTGTGAGGTTATGGATCTCGACTTCAAGCTGGCGGTACGACGCTTCGTCGTAGTTGCGCTTAATGCGCTCCAGCGGAACGCGCATCTGACTGGAACCTGGCGGCACGCCCAGGACCTGGGCTCCCGGGGCGGGCGCGGTCGGCGCATAGATTCCGCGATTGATGTTCTCCAGCAGGTTTTTCGCCTCGCCATCGTTAGGACGCCGCTGCAACTCCTCGCGCAATTGCTGTGCTGCGCCCGCGTTGTCGCCGTTCTTGTACAGCGCGACAGCCAGATTGAAGCGGTAATCGGGATCGCTGGGGTCGGCGGTGACCGCTTTGGTGAAGTGATCGACGGATGCCGGACGGCGTCCGCGGCGGCCTTCCACTACGCCCAGGTTGTTGTATACCTCGGTCAGCGGCAGGCGAGCCGCGAGGAAGCTGAAGGCCGCGTAAGCCTTGTCGTAGTTGCCGCGATAGAACTCAGCCATGCCGAGCAGAAAGTTTGCCTCCCCCGCAACAGGATCGTCTTTCGGGATCTTCGCCAGCCACAAGGCTGCCGACTCGTACTCGTGACCGTCGTAGTAGAGCCTGCCCAACTGAAGCATCGCCAGCGTGTAGTTCGGATTCAGCCGAATCGCCTCGCGAAAGTGACGCATTTTCTGCTGCCGATTGGTGGCCAGTACGCCGCGAATGTAGTTTTCGAAAGCGTCCAGCCGGATTGGCTTGGAACTTTGAGAAACTGCTGCGCGCGTCACTGCCGGTGGCGTCGGTAGCTGGTTCAATAGTTGCCATGCAAGATCGGTCTGCACATCGATGAGACTGGTCAGCGGACCGCTGCTCTGCACCATCGGCAGCCAGTCGCAGCTTCTTCATGTCGAGCAGTTGAGCTTTGGCGGTGAAAGTCTTTCCGTCGAAGTCATAATCGCCGAAGACGACGTAGTCAGCATCCATCTGCTCGGCGACGGAATAGGTCGTTGCCCGCGAAGGATGTGCTGCTCCCGGTATTCCCGCGTGATCGAAGGCGTAAACGCGGTCCTCCCGGCTGATGACGTAGATCTGCTGCGATGCCATGCGCTGCGACAACACCTCGGGAAATGCCTCGCCGATCCACTCCAGCCCGGGGGCCTTGGAATGGTTCTCGAAAGGCATGACCAGCAGCGTGTGGGTTCCCAACGCCTGAGCCAGCAGGACAGGACAGGCGAACATACACCCCGCCAATAGAAGGAATGCGAGGCGGATATAGAGCCTGGGAAGAAAGTTCGGCAAGCAAGGCCATTATATCGGCTACTTCGGAATGCCAAAGTTGTTGCCCGGCGGCATTCCGCGCCCTAAACTCTCAGGCGACCAGCAACTCTGATCCAACTTGGGAGCGACCATGTCGAATAACTCGGTGCTGAAACTTTTCTCTCTGCTGCTTGTCGTGCTGGCGACTGCGAGTGCATCGTTGGCGCAGATGCCGAATGCCTACGGCCCGTCGATAACTCTTGAGGTCGCGAAGAAAGTGGCGACTCCGGCGTTGGAAGAGGCGGTGAAGAATCACTGGACGATCGCAGTGGCGGTCGTCGATCCGTCGGGCAATCTCGTTTACTACGAGAAGATGGACAACACGCAGCTCGGCAGCTCCACCATTGCAGTTGATAAGGCACGCACCGCGGCGCGCTTTAAGCGAGCTACGAAAGAATTTCAGGATCCGCTGGCGGCGGGTGGCGCCGGCCTTCGGATTCTCGGCCTGGAAGGAGTGACGCCGGTGGAGGGCGGCTTCCCGTTGCTACTCGACGGCAAGATCGTGGGTGCGATCGGGGCGTCGGGGGCAACCAGTGCCCAAGACGCACAGTGCGCAAAGGCGGGAGCGGATTCGCTGAAGTAATTCGGGAAGAACTTCAGCCACGGATTTGCACGGACGAACACGGAGCGAAACCTAGGTGCGAACTCCTTGATTTTTCGTTCTTCTGATCCGCGCGAATCCGTGCAAATCCCGGCTCCGGTTTTTTGTGGGATCATCAGACCGAGAACTCCCACGCGAGATAAGATTGACACTTGCCTTCAGTCAGAAAAACCTCGAAATCCGCCACCGTCTCCAGCGCTGCCAAGCCGGCGAGCGCCGCGAAGTCGTCGCCTGCGAAGACGCGCGATCGTTGTTCCGGCTGAGCCAGCCGGTTCCAAGGGCCGCATCTACCTGATCGACGCCATGTCGTTCATCTTCCGCGCCTATCACGCCATGGCGCGGCAGCGGCCGATGTCCACCAAGACCGGCATCCCGACCAGCGCGACGTTCGTTTTCGTCAACATGCTGCGCAAGCTGCGCGCCGACTTCGCGCCGCAATATCTGGCAGCCGTCTTCGACGTCGCGCGCTCCGACATTTCGCGATGAGCAGGCCGCGGCCATGCCCGCGCTGCGCAAGTTCGACAGCAAGACGCAGACCTACGTCGACATGGCCTACGACGGCTACAAGGCCAACCGCTCGGCCATGCCCGACGACCTGGCGCAGCAGGTGCCCTACATCCGGCGCGCGCTCGAGGCCTATCGCATTCCGATTCTCGAAGCTGCCGGGCTTCGAGGCCGACGACGTCATCGGCACGCTGGCGCAGCAAGGCGGCCGACGAAGGCTACTCGGTCTTTGTCGTCTCCAGCGACAAGGACATGATGCAGCTGGTGAGCGAACGCATCTGCGTGCTCAATCCGCCGAAGGACAACCTGATCTGCGACGCCGCCAAGGTCGAAGAGATTCTCGGCGTGCCGCCCGAGCGAGTGGTTGACGTGATGGCGCTGCGCGGCGACTCCATCGACAACATTCCCGGCGCGCCGGGCATCGGCGACAAAGGATCGGTCGAGCTTGATTCAGCGCTTCGGCAGCTGGAGAACGCGCTGGACCACGCCGCCGAGGTCGAGCGCAAGACCTATCGCGAGTCGCTGCAGAACAATCGCGACGCCATCCTGCTGAGCAAGCAACTGGTGACCATCGACCGCAACGTCGCTGTCGAATTCGAGCCGGAGACGATGCGCGCGCAGGAGCCCGACCCCGCTGCGGCACGCGCGCTATTCACCGAACTGGAGTTCACCACGCTGGTGCAGGACTTCCTGACCGAGAGCATTGAGCTCGGGCGAGACCGACTATCGCGATGCCAAGAGCGCGGCCGACGTTGAAGGCGGTTGTGGGCGCGAGCGAAGCCGGGAACGTCGCTGGCGATCGCGCTCGAGTCGGCAGTGACGCCGCAGACGCAGTCGAATCGAAGATGCTGAAGACGAGTCCGAGCCGGCAAGCAGCGAGCCAGCTTTCGTTTGGCGACGCTCCGCAAGTCGCCGCAGCGGCCTGCGGCGCTGCGGGTGGCGATTTCTGCCGAAGCCGGACAAAGCGCTGTCGCTGACGCTCGACGACTCCGACAGCGGCGCAGCCGCTGAAGCGCGCGCTGGCAAGACGAGACGCTCCCAAGACAATTCACGACTGCAAGTCGGCGACGCATGTGCTTGCGCGAGCAGGGCATCACGCTGCGCGGGCGTGCAGCACGATCCGCTGCTGTACGGCTACCTGCTCGACCCGACGTACTCGACCTATGGCCTGCGCGAGGTCGCCTAGCGCACGCTTCAACTTGAAGCTGGCGGCGATCACTGGCCGAAGCGGCCGACATCACGCTGCGGCTTGACCGAGAAGCTGCGCGAGCGAAGTCGAGGCTGCCGGGCTGACGCAAGGTCTACGACGAAATCGATCTGCCGCTGGTGCCGGTGCTGGCGCGCATGGAAGAGGCCGGCGTCAAGATCGACTGCGACGTGCTGGCCGAAATGTCGACGGCGGCTGGACCGCGAATCGCGCCAAGGCGCGCGAGATTTACGAGAAGTGCCGGCGTCGAGTTCAACATCAACTCGCCCAAGCAACTTGGCGACGTGCTGTTCAACAAGCTGAACCTGCCCAAGCCGATCAAGTACGGCAAGGGCAAGACGATTTCGACCGCGGTGGACGTGCTGGAAGGGCTTGCCGCCGAGCACGAAGTTCCGAAGCATGGTGCTGGACTATCGCCAGCTCTCGAAGCTGAAGTCGACGTACGTCGACGCGCTGCCCGCGCTGCTGAACTCCTGCACGCGGCGGCTGCACACCACGTTCAACATGGCGGGATCGGCGACCGGGCGGCTGTCGTCGGTCAATCCCAATCTGCAGAACATTCCGATTCGCACCGAGCTGGGCCGCGAGATTCGCGCCGCATTCATTGCCGAGCCGGGACACGTGCTGCTCGCCGCCGACTATTCGCAGATCGAGTTGCGGCTGCTGGCGCACTTCTCCGGAGACAAGCTGCTGGTCGAGGCTTACCGCACCGGGCGAGGACATCCACACGCTGACCGCCTCGCAGGTCTTCGGCGTGCCGCCGCTGATGGTGAACGCCGAGCATCGCCGCCGCGCCAAGGCAGTGAACTTCGGCATCGTGTACGGACTGTCGCCATTTGGACTTTCGCAGCAGCTCGGCATCGACACGAAAGAAGCCAAGCGCTTCATCGACGCTTACTTCGAGAAGTACAGCGGCGTGCGCGAGTTCATCGACCGCACGCTGGAGCAGGCGCGCCGCGACAGAAAGTCACGACGCTGTTCGGGCGCGTGCGTCCCATTCCCGACATTCACAGCAAGAACTTCAACCTGCGCGGCTTCGCCGAGCGCACGGCGGTCAACACTCCGCTGCAAGGCACGGCGGCCGACCTGATCAAGCTGGCGATGATTCGCATCGACGCCGAACTGCGCGAGCGCAAGCTGCGGTCGAGGATGCTGCTGCAGGTTCATGACGAACTGGTGTTTGAGGTGCCGGAAGACGAAGTCGATACGATGAAGCGGCTGGTCACCGACACGCATGGAAAACGTCCACGCACTCAAGGTGCCGCTGAAGGTGGAAGTTGGGGTGGGGCCGAACTGGCGGGACCTGGAGTAACCACTCCATAAATCAGAAAGCCTAGAAGTGTTTCCCGAATAGCGAGAAGCTCTCTTCCGGCACACGGATGACGAGGCAGTCGGTCGGGATGTCGTGCAGCGCCTGGCGGCGCTTGGTCCAGCCGGCCAGCAGAAAGCCAATCCCGAGAGTGAACAGCGAAATGAACTTCATGACGTGGCGGGCGCTTGCCTGCCCGAAGGTCAGCTTGTCACCTTGGGAATTCACCACCTGCAGATGCATGATCCGCTTGCCGATCGTGGCGCGATAGCGCGAACTCTCGCTAAGCGCGGCGTACAGCCAGCCTCCAACGGCTAACACTACGATGAAGGTGAATCCGGTGATGTAGGCGGCGCTGTCACGCTCGATGCCAAGGGCCCGGCCACCCAGGTTGAAGATGGCGTCGATCAGCGCGGACAGCAGCAGGGCGGCCAGGATTTCCAGGGACACATCTATCGTCCCTGCCCAGACCCGGCGCCAGAAGCCGGCATATTCTCTGTTTTCGAGGGTGGGCACGCTAAAGCCGATGTTACCGCGCGAACCTAGGGTTCCAGATGCCAAAGGTCGCGAAACCACACGATACCTGCCCGATTCGGTAAGAACATCACCACAAAACAGACAGAATTCGCCATCCGGCAAGGCGTGGCTGCCACAGCTTGCGCAGACCTCGGGGGCAAGGGCACTCTCCATTGACCGGGGAATCCTACAACTCTGGATGAGGGTCTGTAAAGTTTTCTAAGGCCCGGCGACCGCTGGGATGGCCGTACCACGATCCGTCCGGGCGAAGTCGACCAAGGTCAGTTGCAGGCCGCCGAAGTCGGGGTGGTCGTTGTAATCGAGGGTGAAAGCGATGTCGAGGACGTCGCCAAGTGCGAGCGATTCCTGCGACGAACGCTCGGCCATGCGCCAGCCCACCGCCTCGTGGGCCTTCTGCCATCGACCGTCGTTGTTTTCGGGGACAACACGCAGCTTTAAGTGCTTCTCTTTGAGAATCCGGGGAGCTTGCACCAATTTCGCCTTGCGGCTGACGAACACGGGCAGCGGATTGCCTGCCCCGTAAGGTTCCAGCTTCTGGAGTGTTTCCCACACGCCCTTGTCGATGGCCGTAAGCGATAGCTCATCGTCATACTCGAGCATGGGAACGAAGTCAGCCGGGGTGAGCCGCTGCCGGGCGAAGGCGTCGAGGCGCGCGCGCAACTCAGGAAGTCGCTCCGTAGGCAGCGAGCAGCCGACCGCATGAGCGTGTCCACCGAAGCGGGTAAAGAGTTCGGGGCAGCTCTCCAGCGCCTCCAGCAGATGAAACGCCGGGATGGACCGGCCGGAGCCGTGCGCCTCGCCGTCCTCGCAGGAGAAGACCAGTGCCGGGCGATGGTATCGCTCGACCACGCGAGTGGCGCAGATGCCGATAATGCCGCGGTGCCAGCCTTCGCCGTCGATGACCTGGCAGTAGGCGTCGCGCAGGTCCGCGGACTCGGCGACTTTCTTGTGGATCTCCTCAATGATGCCCTGCTCGCGTTGCTGGCGATCTCCGTTGAGCTGATTGAGTTCCAACGCCATTTCGGCGGCCTTCGCCGGATCGCGCTCGGTAAACAGACGGATGACGCGGTCGGCTATATCCATGCGTCCGGCGGCGTTCAGGCGAGGCGCAACGCGAAAGGCGATGTCTGCGGCACTTAGCGGACGCGAGCCGTCAAGTTCACAATTCGACAGCAGCGCCCGCAGTCCAGCATTCATCGGCTTGCGCAATCCTTCTAGACCGAGCTTGGCAAAGATGCGATTCTCACCCACCAGCGGCACGGCGTCGGCGATGGTGGCAATCGCCACCATCTTAAGGAACGACGGGATGAGCCGCTCGCGCCCTGTAGCTTCGAGCAGCGCCTGCGCAATCTTGAAGGCGACGCCCGCTCCGCATAGCGCTTTGCACGGGTAGTCGCAATCGGGCTGATTGGGATTCACCACAGCCAACGCCTTGGGGACGCCTTCGGCCTGGGGCAGATGGTGGTCGGTGACGATTAGGTCGATGCGGCAACGCTCGGCGGTATCGGCTGCGGCAAAGGCGCGAATGCCAGTGTCAACGCTGATGATGAGCCGAATGCCCCGTTCAGCCGCCTGCTCGATGACCTCATCGCGCATTCCGTATCCCTCGAGAATGCGGTGAGGGACGTGATACTCGGCCTTGCCGCCGCACAACTCGATCACCGTCTTGAGGATGACGACCGCAGTGGTGCCATCCACGTCGTAGTCGCCATAGATGAGCACGGTCTCGCCGCGCTCGATGGCTGCGTGCAGGCGTTCGACCGCCTCGCGCAGGCCCTTCATCAGGTAGGGCGAGTGGAGGTGCGACAGAGAGGGCGCGAGAAACCGGTGCGCGTCTTCGGCCGATTCGATTCCGCGGGCGACCAGTAATCTCGCGACTGTGGAGGGCAGTTGGGCCTCGCGAGCCAGACGCTCGACGGTTGCGGCATCGGCATTGCGAAGGGCCCAGCGCACGTCAGCGTTCGTCGTCCTGATCGGTTTCGTCGATGGTCATGGCGCCGAAGTCTTCCACCAGATCGAGCAGGTGCTGATAGCGCTCGTACCACTCAGTGGAAACTTCGTAGAGAAACATGATGCCCTGGTGGGGCCAGCCGAGCTGGA
This sequence comes from uncultured Acidobacteriaceae bacterium, assembly GCA_963758835.1. Classification (GTDB taxonomy): domain Bacteria; phylum Acidobacteriota; class Terriglobia; order Terriglobales; family Acidobacteriaceae; genus CAVVDY01. The sequence continues at coordinate 179,507 of CAVWWZ010000025.1, forward strand.
TGAATCCGGTCTTGCCGAGGTAATTGCGCAGCCAGCGCGCCTCTTCGATGTCTTCGTCGCTGGGATAATTCGCGTGCTGCAAGCGCTGGATGAGGTAGTCGATTTCGTCGCGCTGCAGGACTTCCTCGTCCATGGAAAGGAAGGCCGAACCAGCTTTCTTGGCCAGTTCCACGAAGTCTTTCCAGCTTTCCGGATTGTCGCGCGGGTCCCACATGACGCTATGGACATCTTCGGTCACATAGCCCTGGAAGCGGCTCATGCCGTGTCCCAGGATGAACGCCACCATGTCTTCTCTTAGGGAAGTCAGATCGTCAGGCATCGTCGGTGTCTCTTGTGCAACTCCGGCATCGGGCTGAAGCCGCGAAGTTAATCATACGCCGTTAGACACAGGTAAAATCAGAACATCGATGTTGCAATCTCTGATTGAAGCCCGAAAGTGGCTGGTGGCGGCTGCTCTCCTGGTGATCGCCATCGTGGGCGTCTCGTATTACGCCACGAAAGTTCGAGTTAAGCCCAGCCTGCATAACATCCCTAAAGAACTTGGGATCGATATTCAGCAGACCAGCGACGGCTTCTCGCTTTCGAAGTCGGAGGGCGGGCGCACGCTATACACCATCCGCGCTTCGAAGGCGGTGCAGTTCAAGGCGGGAGGTCACGCCGACCTGCGCAACGTGCACGTCGTGGTCTATGGGCATGAACACGATCGCTACGACGAAATTTACGGCGAGCACTTCAGCTACAACCCGCAGACCGGAGAGGTCACGGGAACAGGCGAGGTACATATCGACATTCAGGGCTATGCCGAAGGGCCACTCAAGCCTGACCAGTCGCCGCCCGAGGAGTTGAAAAATCCGGTTCACCTGGTGACCCAGGACCTGACGTTCAATCAGAAGACGGGAATTGCCCAGACCGACGAGGTCGTGGACTTCCGCAGCGCCCAGGCCACCGGGTCGGCCAAGGGAGCCTACTACGACTCGAACAGCAATGAGTTGCAGCTCAAGTCTGACGTACACATTGTGACCACCGGCGACAAGGCTGCCGTCATCACCGGCACCAGCGGCATCATTGAGAAGCAGCCGCGCCAGGCAATCCTGATGGGTGCGCGCATCGAGCAGCCCACCCGCACGCTGACGGCCGACAAAATCACGCATGCTGTTTGAGCCCGACAACACGGTGCAGCATGTGATCGCCGAAGGCAATGTTCACATCGAAAGCCGCGGTCCGACGGTGGTTGACGTCTACGGCCCGCGCGGCGACGTCAACATGGGAACGAACAACAGCATCCAGCAGGCGATCCTGACCGGAGGCGCGAGGTTCGCCACCCGCGGCGACAACCTGACGCATGGCTCGGCCGATACCTTCATCCTCGACTTCGACGACCAGAACCAGCCCGCGCGCTTCCACATGGTGACCAATGCCCGGCTGCACCAGGATCCGCATTCCGGCAAGCCCGGAGTCGGACCCGCAAGCGGACAGCCCATGGACGTCATCGCCGATGCGCTGGATTTTCAGTTGGCGAACGGCAGCGACTTGAAGACCGCTGACACCATCGGCAAAGCGCAGATCGTGATTCTGCCTAGTACCGCCGAAGCCGAAGAGCAGCGACAAGAACTGCGCAGGACATGGCGAACAGCACGACTGTCGCGACGGCAGGAAAGTTTCACGCCGTCTTCGGCGACGGAAATCAGATGCAGTCGCTGCACGGCGCGCCTGACTCGCGCATCGTGTCCACCTCGCCCGGACAGCCGGAAAAGGTCAGCACCGCCGATAAGCTGGACGTCGCGTTCGACTCCGACGGCGGCGTGCAGAAGCTGGTGCAGACCGGGAACTTCGAATATCACGAGCCTCCGGCCAAGCCCGATACCGGCGGACGTGCGGCGTTTGCCGACAAGGCGACCTATACTCCTGCCGACCAACTGCTGGTGCTCACCGGCGCGCCGCGCGTGATCGACGGCGGCATGACGACCACGGCCGAACTGGTGCGAATGAATCGTCAGAGCGGTGATGCTTACGCCGATGGCGACGTGAAGACTACATACAGCGAACTGAAGCCGCAGCCTAACGGAGCCTTGCTGGCGACGTCGGACCCGATCCACGTCACCGCGGAGCACATGGCATCGCGGCAGCAGCCGAGCATCGCGCATTACACGGGCAACGTCCGGCTTGTGGCAGGGAGCCAATGTGGTGCGCGCGCCAAAGATCGACTTCGATCAGGACAGCCGGACAATGGTGGCGTTCGGCGACCAGCATCAACGGGTGATGAGCTTGTTCGTTCAGGAATCAGCCGACGGCAAGCAGACGCCGACCGAGGTCGTCGCCGACAAGCTTACCTACACTGACGCGGAGCGGAAGGCGCGATATACCGGCAACGTGTTGGCGAAGAGTGCCGCCAACTCGATTACCGCGCAGCAGATCGATATCTATCTGAAGGAAGCCGGTGAGCAGAAGTCGTCACCCGGCAAAGCGTCGGCGTCCGCTTCTGCCGGGCAGCGAAGGGCCGAGCAAAATCGATCACATGGTCGCTCAAGGCAATGTCGTGGTGACGGAGCCGAACCGCCGTGCCGTCGGCGACCAGCTGGTTTACACCGCCGATGATGCCAAGTATTACCTGACGGGAAAATCCCCTAGCATTTACGATGCCACCCGTGGCACAGTATGGGGTGATTCTTTGACTTTCTATAGTCGCGATGATAGGGTCACGGTAGAGAGCAAGCGTTCTTCTTCCACCGTCACTCGCGCACGCATCACGAAGTAAATGCAGACGTTAACTGCGGACGAAATCGGCAAAAGCTACCACGGACGCCGGGTCGTAAATGGCGTGACCGTGCAAGTGAAGCAGGGCGAAGTTGTAGGCCTGCTGGGTCCGAATGGCGCGGGTAAAACCACCAGTTTTTACATCATCGTAGGCCTAATCCCCTCCGATACCGGACGAGTACTGATCAACGACCAGGACATCACCGATGTCCCCATGTATCTGCGCGCGCGGAATCACGGCATCAGTTATCTGCCGCAGGAGCCTTCGATCTTTCGCAAGCTGACGGTCGAGGACAACATCCTGGCTGTCTTGGAAGCGCAGCCGCTCTCGTGGCACGAACGGCGCGAGCGCATGGAGAACCTGATCGAGCGTCTGGGGCTGGGAGTAATTCGCAAGAATCGCGGCTATGCGCTCTCGGGCGGCGAGCGGCGCCGAGTCGAGATCGCGCGCTGCCTGTGTATCTCGCCGAGCTTCATTCTTCTCGACGAACCATTTTCGGGAATCGATCCCATCGCGGTACTGGATCTGCAAAACATCATTTCCAGCCTGCGGTCCACTGGAATCGGGATCCTGGTGACCGATCATAATGTACGGGAGACGCTCTCCGTGACCGACCGCGCGTACATCATTAATGAGGGAAGAATTTTCCGGGCAGGCACGCCGGAACAATTAGGAAATGATCCGGAAGTGAAGCGAGTTTACTTAGGCGAGAGCTTCTCGTTGGTTTAAAATAGGCTTAGCGAAGCAGCATTACCATGCCTCCTCCTTATAGTTACGGTCCCAGACTTCACGTCAATGTTTCTCAGAAGCAGATTCTGACGCCTGGGCTCGTGCAGATGGTCAGCATCCTGGCGCTGAACAAGCTCGAACTGAGCGACATGATCAACGCCGAGCTGACCGAGAACCCGGTGCTTGAGGAATTGGAAAACTCGGTTCCTCTGCTGGACGAGGTTTCCGCCCGGGAAGAGAAGATGGACCGCGACAGCTCTCCCGCGGCGCAGGAGGAGCAAGCGCTTCCCGCGGAAGAGAAAGATCCCTTCGAAGAGATTGACTTCGGCTCGTTTTTCAAGGAATACCTCGATCCCGGCCTGCGCACCTCGGTAGAGATGGAAGAGAACGAGAGGCCCTCGTTCGAGAACTTCCTGTCAAAGCCCACCACGCTCACCGATCACCTGATGTGGCAGTTGGGTTCGCTGCATGTAAAGGAAGATGTTCATCGCGCGGCGGAACTGGTCATCGGCAATCTGAACGAAGAGGGCTACCTGACCGCGACCGAAGACGAGTTGCTCGGCCTGATGGATGAGGACATGGGCTTCGCAGCGACTGATCGCGCGGAACCCCCAATGCCGGGGATTGATCTGTCCTCGACAGTCACGTCCCCCGTGACCGACGGATCGTTGGCGGCTACGGGCGTGAGCGACGCCCCGAGTGGCGTCGAGACGGAGATGGCCGGTGAAGTCGCCGTAGCCGAAGCGGAAGAGGAATCCGCAGTCCCGGCAACAACTGCAGGGACTCGATGCAGATCGGGTTCGCCCTCACTTGGTACCCCCGCGCACCGGTCCGGCGCGCGTGCCGTTCAGCCGGGACGCATCTGCTGGAAGCCATCGATCTGGTCAAGCAATTGGATCCCGTAGGGGTGGGCTCACGCGATCTTCGCGAATGCCTGCTGGCGCAGCTTCTGAACCTGAAGACGCTGCATCGCAAGAACGGGCAAACGAACCACGTTGCCGAGCAGGAAGCGCTGGAAGACGCCATCATCCTGGTAAGCGATCACCTGCCGGCATTGCAGAACAAGAACTATAAAGAAGTCGCCAAGGCCATCAATCGCCCGCTTGGAAGCGGTGATGCGCGCGATGGACTTCATTCGCACTCTCGATCCCCGCCCCGGCCTGCGCTACAACAAGACGGAGACGCGGCTGATCGAGCCCGATGTAGCTTTCGTAAAGCAGGGCGATGAGTTCATCATCGTGATGAACGACGAAGAGGTTCCGCAGTTGCGGCTGAATTCTTCCTACAAGCGGCTGCTGAACCGCGACGTCGCCGAGAAGGACGTGCGCAACTACGTGAAGGAACGCTACAAGTCGGCCATCCAGCTCATCAAGAACATCGAGCAACGCAAGCAGACGATTTTGCGGGTCTGCCACTCCATCCTGGAGCGGCAGCGCGATTTCCTCGATCACGGCATCGACCGCCTGAAGCCGATGATGATCAAGGAAGTGGCGGAGGAGATTGGCGTACATCCCTCGACCGTGAGCCGGGCCGTCGCCAACAAGTACGCCCACACCCCACAAGGCGTCTTCGAACTACGTTACTTCTTCACCGAGAGCGTGAATGGCCCCGAGGGCGGCGGCACGTCGCTGCTGATCCTGAAGCGCAGGGTCAAGAAGCTCATCGAGGAAGAAGATCCCGCCAGGCCGTTGACCGACGAGCAGATCACCCGCATTCTCCAAGGGCAGGGCATCCAGGTCACTCGCCGCACGGTCGCGAAGTACCGGGAAGATATGCGCATCCCGAGCACCCACCAGCGCAGAGTAAAGAATTAGGGACTATACCGGCGTCCACGGCGTCATCCGTGAGCAACATGGGTGGGCAGCTCGATGTTTTAGTGATGCCGTTGAGGTGATTGCCGCCGCGGCCAAAGCAGACGATAAACCAATCAGGCTGCGGCAGGAGGGAGCTCAATGAACATCGAGTATTTCGGCAGACAGTACGAAATCACTCCCGCAGTTCGCAATGAAATCGAATCCGGCCTCGGCAAACTCACAAAAATCCTCGGCGACAACATCAAGAGCAAGGTCATACTGACTCTCGAAAAGCACCGCAACATTGCTGAGATTACGGTGACCCGCCGCCGTGGACACTTGGTTGGACTGGCCGAGTCGACAGACATGATCAGTGCCATCGGCCAGGCGCTGGAGCATATCGAGACCCAGGCCCTGCGCCACAATGGCCGCCGCCGCACTACGACCCGCAAAGCCAAAGACAAGAGTTGGAAGGAGCCGGTTGAAGCTCAGGCGGAGATGCAGATTGCAGTCGGAGGAAGTGCTGCGACCGCCGTTCCGGTGCTGGTGCACAAGTTTCCCTCCGTGTCCCGTACCACCGAAGCGCACCTGGTGCATGCCACCGATTCAGTTGCTTTGCGTCCGATGACCATTGAAGAAGCGGTGAAAGAATGCGAGTTTCGCGATCGCGACGTCTTTGTCTTTCGCGATCCCAAAGGCAACGCCAAGGTGCTTCATCGCCGCAAGGATGGAAAAATCGAGCTGATCGAAGTGCCGTAGTCTCAGAAATGAGAGTTTTTCGAGTGGGCGCCGTTGCGGCGCCCTTTTTCGGTAGCTGCGCCAATTGTCCGATACAGCTACATCGTTACTCATCAGTAAGCTGACTTCCTGCTCACCATTTGCATCGTATCTTTCGGTGCCAAGCGCGCGCGGATGTTCAGGAGTCGGGGACGAATAGATAAAACAACTCTGCGCAATTGTCATCCATCTTATGAATGCGACTCTTAGTCCCTTCGTGCCAGTCGGGACCCTGGGCCGGTAAGCGGCAATCATCATGAAGACCGGACTCAACGCACCCTTGGATCCAACGCGGCGCAGTAACGCAGCGCAGGATTTCGAAACCGCTCTCAGGCGCAAAATCGTCGGCCAAGACCCGGCCATCGAAAAAGTCGCCGAAATTTACCAGATGTTCCTTGCCGGGCTGAACCCTCCAGGCCGTCCCATTGGGAACCTTCTTTTCCTGGGACCAACCGGATCGGGCAAAACGCGCGTGGTGGAGGCCGTAGCCGAGTCGCTCTTCGGCGATCCCAAGGCGTGCATCAAAATCGACTGCGCCGAATTTCAGCACTCGCACGAGATCGCGAAACTGATAGGCTCGCCGCCGGGATACCTCGGGCACCGCGAAACCCACCCGCTGCTCACCCAGGAAGCGTTGAACCAGTGGCACACCGATAAGCTGAAGCTCTCGATCCTGTTGTTTGATGAAATCGAGAAAGCTTCCGACGCCCTCTGGCAGTTGCTGCTCGGCATTCTTGATAAGGCGACGCTCACTCTGGGAGACAATCGTCGTGTCGACCTCTCGCAGTGCCTGATCGTGATGACGTCGAACCTGGGCGCCAACGAGATGAATGACCTTATCAATGGAACGATGGGCTTCGCTCAAGCTCCCGCGCAGATGGACATGAAGCTTGACGAGAAGATGAATCGGACGGCGACGGATGCCGCGCGGCGCAAATTCTCGCCCGAGTTCATGAACCGCATCGATAAGGTAGTGGTCTTCCGCATGCTGCGTTCCGAGCACCTGCAGCAGATTCTGGAGATCGAGCTCGGTTTGGTTCAGCAGCGCATCCTGCAAGCCACGGGAAATCAGCAGTTCGTTTTCAGTTGCACCAGCACCGTAAAGGAGTTCCTGTTGCTGGAGGGAACCGATTTGAAGTACGGAGCACGCCACCTCAAGCGTGCCATCGAACGTCACATCGTGTTCCCTCTTGCGAATCTTGTTGCCACCGGGCAGGTCAAGCTGGGCGACTACATCCGGATCGACCTTGATGCGCAAGGCAAGATGACCTTCGTAAAAGAAGCCGAGGGTGCGCTCGTGCCGGTGCTGCTGGAACGCTACGGCCCGGAAGTGACCCAGACAGCGGCCGCCATGAAAGCCGGCAAGGGCGCGTCAGGCTCGCGTGGCCGTGAGTTAGGAACTGCACCTTTGCTAGATCGAAAGTAATCGCAAGCGAACGACTCCTCTCCTGTTACGGGCGGCTCGCAAAGGCCGCCCTTTTTCTGGTGCGGCGCGGTCTGGTTATTCGCCAGATGGCTGCCGCATGCAGAAACTGACCGTTTTTGGGGTAACTAGTTCCCTTGATTTTCACTGCGAAGGCTTGATCAGAAGAACACTTCGAGACAAATTGCTGCGCAAAAGGCTTTCCACATTTCGCAGGCTTAGGTATCCTCATGCCAGCGGCCTAGGCAATTCCTGCGCAATCCCGAATCTCGGCCCCAGGACCGCTTCCGGAGCAAGACTATGTGGAAACCTACACGCAAGGAAGACGAAAAACCTATGCCGATCCAGGAACCCAGCTCTCCTTCGCCCGCTGCCGCTATCCCGGCACGTCCAAGCGAGCCTTTGCGGAGCGATCCTCCACGCAACGTTGATGTCGCAACCATTGGCAAGTCGGTCGTAGTGAAAGGTGAGCTTTCCGGCAGCGAGGACCTATACGTCGATGGACACGTGGAGGGTTCCATCACGCTGCGTGGCCAGAGCCTGACGATCGGGCCTAACGGCCGGGTGCGCGCCAACGTCGAAGCCCGTAATGTGATTCTTCATGGGCAAGTTGACGGCAATATTACGGCCAGCGACCGGGTGGAGCTGCGCAAGAGCGCATCGCTGAAAGGCGACATTTCCACGGCGCGCATTGCTATCGATGACGGGGCCTACTTCAAGGGAACCATCGACATTCAAAAGTCGGAGGCTCCGAAGGTCGAGCCGAAGCCCCAGGTGATGGCAGCCGCTTCCTCTCCTGCGGCCGTATCGCCGTCGCAACCGTCTTTGCTGGAACCAAAGAAAGCCTAGGCAAGATCCAATTACATCCGTCTAACTTGGGGAGGGCCTCGCGCCCTCCTTATCGCGTTGCTTGCGCCAAGAGCTACGGGTGCGATCTCCCGGATAAGGTACGATTCCAAGTGAAGCCCTTCTTATGAAATGCATTCTTTGTGACGTCGCACTCTTGTGCGTTCTCCTGACCGCCACTCTTGCTTCAGCAAAACAGGTTCCCAGTCCCGGCACGCCAACTCCTTCAGTCCCGGGTAACGATACACAGCTCATACCCGGAACCCAGGCTCCCGTGCCTCCTGATTATTCCCAGCAGGCGTTCGTCGTCGAGCACTTTCGTCAGTCACAGCGTTTTGAAAACGACGGCACCGGACGCGAGGAGAAGGAAGCCAGCATAAAGGTCATCAGCGAAAGTGGAGTGCAGGCGCTGGGCCAATTAAAGTTCGGATACAGTGCTTTCAGCGACAAGTTCGAGATCGACTACGTGCGTGTGCGCAAGCCCGACGGAACGGTCATCACCGCCCAGGATTCGGCGGTCCAGGACCTCACCATTCCTGATGCTCCGGTCTACACCGACTATCACCAGAAGCACATCAGTGTTCCTTCCCTGCGGCCGGGTGACACATTGGAGTTCCGGTATGTGCGTACGATCGTAAATCCGCTCATTCCGGGGCAATTCTGGGCAAGCTACAACTTCACTGAAGAGGGCATTGTGCTCGACGAGCAGGTGGAGATCAACGTTCCCAAGAATCGTGAAATCAAGCTGAAGACCCGACCGGGTTTGGAGCCGAAGATCAGCGAGGAAGGGGACCGTCGCGTCTACCACTGGAGCCATTCGCAAACCAAAGACTCCGATTCTCCGCTAAAGAAACGGCACAGAGCCGAGCCCCAGGAAACACCGGCAATCCAATTGACAACCTTTCAAAGCTGGGAACAACTTGGCGACTGGTACCGTTCCCTGGAGAAGGATCGCCGGGAGCCCACTGCGGAGTTGAAAGCGAAGGCCGACAGCCTGGTGCAGGGTAAGACCGATGACATGGCGAAAGTGAAAGCGCTATATGACTACGTATCGCGCGATTTCCGCTATGTGAGCCTGTCGCTCGGGCTGAGCGCTTACCAACCGCACGCTGCCTCCGAGGTGATGAGCCTGGGTTATGGCGATTGCAAAGACAAGAACACGTTGCTCGCAGCCCTGCTACAGGCCGAGGGCTTCCAGTCAACGTCAGTACTGATCAATGCGCTGCGTAAGATCGATCCCGACGTGCCGTCGCCATCGCAATTTGATCACGTGATTACGCGGGTTCCGGTCGGGGGCCAGGAAATATGGCTGGACAGTACGTCGGGTATAGCGCCCTTCCGGATGCTGTCGTTCCAGCTACGCGACAAGGAGGCGCTGGCGATTCCTCCGGACGGCAAGCCGGGCCTGGTGCGAACTCCCGCGTCGCTTCCTTTCCCGGCATTCGATCGCAGCAAAATCGACGGCGCGCTGAACGACACCGGTAAGCTGACGGCTCACTTCTCGGCTACCGTGCGCGGCGATCAGGAAATGGTGCTGCGATTCGCCTTTCGGCAAATACCCAGCAACCATTGGAAGGAAGTGTTACAGGCATCGCTCAAGAATTCGCCATTGCGCGGTGCGGACATTACCAATTTGAAGGTGGGCGATCCCTCCGATACCGACAACCCGCTGCAGATTGACTATGACTTCTCGGTTGCCAGCTACTTCGATTGGTGGGCGAACGAGCCCACGCTTCCGCTCCCGGTCAGCACCATTCGCATGCTCACAGTTGACGAGACCGACAAAGACGAACCTATCCGGCTGGGGCCGCCGCAAGAGGCGCAAGTCGAAACCGCAATCGGTGTTCCGATCAAATACACGGTCAAGTTGCCGATCGGCGTAGATGTGAAGCGCGACTACGCCGAATATCACTCCTCCTACAAGGTACTGAACAACGTCCTGGACACCAGTCGCAGCCTGAAGACTTCGGTATCGGAGATTCCATACGACCGGCGGGCGGATTATGCAGCCTTCGTTCGCGTGCTCGACTCTGATCAGGCGCAGGTCATACGGCTGGAGAACCAGTCGCCAGGAGTGTCGGGAGTTGGCGGAGGTGGCACGCCGAATGATTGGTTCGAATCGGGCGTGCAGGCGCTCAACAACCGAAATTTCGACGAGGCTGTCCGGCTCCTGGAGCGTGTGCAGAGCGCGGAGCCCAATCACAAAGACATTTGGAGATACCTGGGCCGCGCTTACATTGCGACCAATCAGACACAGAAGGCTGCAGAGGCTTTTCAAAAGCAGATTGCCGCCAATCCCTACGACGAGTCCGCCTACAGCGAACTAGGTCACGCGTATCGAGGAACAGCAGAAATATGATGAGGCGATCGCCCAGTTCAAGAAACAAATTGAGATCAATCCGCTGGACGCGGGCGCGCATGCCAGCCTGGGGGCTCTGTACGTTACCCTGAAGCGCTTTAACGAGGCTGTTCCAGAACTGGAGAAGGCAGCCTCTGTGCAGTCGAATAATCCGCTGCTTCTTGCCAGTCTTGGGCAGGCGTATCTGGGAGACGGTCAGACGCAGAAGGGCATGGCATCGTTCGATAAAGCCATCACCATGGGACCGTCGCCACTGGTATGGAACAATGTCGCCTACGCGCTAGCCGAACAGAACACAGAACTGAAGCGTGCCGAATTTTATGCTGACGCAGCCATCAGCGCAGTGGAAACGCAGTTGCGCGATGTGTCTCTGACCAGCCTGCGTCTTCCCGACCTGGCAAACACACAGATGTTGTTCAGCGTCTGGGACACGAAGGGTTGGGTCCTGTTCAAGAGTGGCGAGATCGACAAGGCGGAAGCCTTCATACTGCCCGCGTGGCAGGGGACTGAGAGCGGCTCGGTAGCAGAACACCTGGGCGACATCGCAGATAAGAAGGGGCTGCGGGACCAGGCAGTGCACTATTACGTGTTGGCACTGGTGGGAGAGACCCCGAGCTCCACTGCGCGCGATAAGCTCAAGGCTCTCGGCATCAGCGGTGGCGGCCTCGACTCGATGATCACAAAAGCACGCAAGGAACAGATCAGCGATCGAACCTCGAAGCTCGATATGGTACAGAGCGGGACCGCCGACTTCTTTCTGCTGGCGGGCCCGGAAAAAGTGGAGCAGGTGAAGTTCGTGCGCGGAGAAGAGAGCCTTCGCGCCTTCAGCGATACGCTGAAGAGCGTCCCCGTGCTGATGAAGTTTCCACCGTCCTCTCAGGTGCATGTAGTGCGCCGGGTTCGGCTGACCTGCGGTAAAGAGGCGCCCTCGAAAAACAAGGACGCCGCACACACTTCGCAGGACAAAGCCGCACTGGAGAAACCCTCTTCCGCGCTGCCAGGGCCGTGCAGTCTGGAGTGGCTGCCCACTAGCGAAGTGCGCGGGCTTGATTAGTCATGGGACCTTGGTAGTAGATTAGTAATAGAGGTGCAGCTTGGCAGACCTGCGATATCCGATTGGCAAGTTCGAGTGGATTCCACCGGAAAACGACGATGAGATGGCGAAGCGGCGCGTGCATTACATCGACGTGCTTTCCAAGCTGCCGGCCAATCTGAGCGCGGCCGTCGAAGGCCTCAACCCGAAGCAGCTCGATACTCCCTATCGCCCGGATGGTTGGACGGTGCGCCAGGTCGTACATCACGTACCGGACAGTCACCTGAACGCCTACATTCGCTTCAAGCTGGCCCTGACCGAGTTTGAGCCCGCGATTAAGGCATACAAGGAAGACCTTTGGGCCAAGCTGCCGGATTCCGAGCAGACTCCAGTGGAGACCTCTCTACGCCTGTTAGAGGCACTTCACGCACGCTGGGTCACTCTTCTGGGGTCGATGAGTGCTGAAGATTTCGCTCGCAGCTTACGTCATCCAGAGATGGGAGTGCTCTCTCTCGATCGCATGTTGGCGCTGTATGCCTGGCATTCAGCTCACCATACAGCCCACATTACGGGTTTGCGGGAACGGATGAGTTGGGACTAGATCGGGCTCCGACCCGTCTGACTCCCGTGGTTACCACAAAATCAATAGTCACCAATTGTTAGACAAATAACCCCTTCAGCTACTCTGAATTGAACATTTTTTCCCTGCTGCTGAGAAGATTCTTTTCGTACTGCTATTCATCACGGGATTATGTAGAACTGTCCCAATAAGCGGCGATACCCCTTAACACTAATTAACGGCCCTCTCGACAGGTTCACGGAACTTCGCCACTCACCACTGCGTAACAGCTACTGGTCAATAATTCACGAAACCTTTCGAGCCCAGCGTAGTCAATATCTTGTGGGTCGTGAGTAGGCCTGAAACTAACAATTTTTTGAATCCCGCATATTGAATGAAGGAGTTACACCAATGAAGCGCTTTGCAACTCTATTGTGTGGTACAGCTCTCACTCTTCTGCTGACAGGCGCCGCTTTTGCGGGTACTGTCTCCAAGACGTTGACTTTCGAAAATCCGGTGCAGGTGAACGGCACTACTCTGCAGCCCGGCGACTACAAGGTTTCTTATGACGACCACGCCGGGAACACTCAGGTGACGTTTAAGAAGGGCAAGAAGGACGTTGCTACAGTGCCCGCGCAGGTAAAGGATCTCGGCAGCAAGACGCCGACGACTTCGGTTGTCTATAACACCCAGGGTTCGACCCAGACAATCCAGGAAATCCATTTTGGCGGCTCGACCCAGGCGATCGTTCTTTCCGACAACGGAACTACTGCATCTTCCGGTCAGTAAGCCGGCCAGAGATACGAAAAGGGAGGCTCCGGCCTCCCTTTGTTATTTTGTTGATAAATCTTCTTCCCGCACTACGCGCCGGCAGCAACTAGCCGAGTCGTGCTTCCCTGCATTCGCACTGAAACCAGCTTAGAGACTCCTGGCTCCTGCATCGTGACGCCATACATCGTTGGCGCCATGCTCATGGTCTTCTTGCTGTGCGTGATGATGATGAACTGCGTCTGCGAACTCATATCGCGAACCAGTTCGGTGAAGCGGCCGATGTTGGCTTCGTCCAGCGGCGCATCGACTTCGTCGAGGATGCAGAACGGGCTGGGCACATATTGAAATATGCCGACCAGCAACGCGAACGCGGTCAGAGCTTTCTCACCGCCGGAGAGCAGCAATACATTCTGCAGCTTCTTTCCTGGAGGCGACGCCACCACGTCCAAACCGCTTTCGCTGAATTTTCCTGGTCGGTGAGCCTCATGAACGCCTGACCACCACCAAACAATTTGCTGAAGGTTCGGCCGAAGTTTTCGTTGATCGCGGCAAACGCCTCTTCGAATTTCTGGCGCGATACGATTTCGATTTCCTTGATGGTGTTTTGCGTGTTCTCAATCGAGTCCAGCAAGTCTTTGCGCTGGGTATCCAGAAATTCATGGCGCTGCGCCGTCTCCTGGTATTCCTCAAGTGCCATCATGTTTACCGGACCCATGTTCTCGAGGCGGGTCCGCATGTCTTTGTAAGCTTCTTCTTCAGCGACCAAGGTTTCATTTGCAATACGCAGCACCGACTCGTCGCTCATCAACTCTTCGCGCTGCGTGCTCAGTTCCTGGACGCAGGTATCGGCCAGGTGAAGTGCGTCGGACTGCACTCGGGCCTGTTCCGCCGCCAACTCACCGCGACGATCGCGAGCAGCATCGAGCTCGGCGCGAGCCGTCTTAAGTTCTTCCTCCAGTTGCGCGAGCCGTGAACGGACCTGCTGCAACTCTTCTGCGATATCCTGGTCGCGTTGCCGAGCAGTCTCGCGTTCTGCCTCCCAAACAACCAGTTGTTCGGACAGTCGACCATTTTCCGTCAGACGCTGTTGTATCTCGGCGGCAGCGGCATCAACCTGACCCTTCAGTTTCGCAAGCCGGGCGCCAGCCTCGGCGGTCATCAATTCCAACCGCTGAACGCTGGCGATGGCGCCACGGCGCCTTTCTTCCAGTGTGGCAACCTGGGCGCGCGCCTCGCTAGCCAACTGCAGAGACTCATCGCGCTGCAGTCGAAGCTCTTCAAAGCTGCCCTGTGCCGACTGTAGCTCCTCTTCAAGCGTGCGTTGATTCTGCTCAAGCCCATGGAGCTCCGCGGTTTGAGCGGCCACAAACGCCTCCCGCTCGGCCCTTTCGGAAAACAAGCGCTGCAACTCGCGTTCGTACGTTGTCAGCCGCTCGCGAACTCGCTCCATTTCGCCGCCAAGCTGATTCAAGGTGTGGCCCGAAGTCATGGCCTGGCGTTCGGCTTCGCGCTTCTCGTCTTCCAGCCGCTGCAGCAACCCGCCCAGCTCGCCGATTTCTCGCCCGAGCGCCGCGACCTGCAGGTCCTTGTCGCGAATCGCCATTTCCAGCTCGTCCATCTGCTTCAGAACGTCGCGCAATTCGCGCTTCATCGAGAGCGGACCTTCGCTGCGCTGCTTGCCTCCAGTGACCGTCACATTGTGAAAGCACTCGCCGGAAGTTGGAAAGGAAGAACGCATCCGGATTTTCCAGCGCCAGCTCGCGCCCCACGTTGGGATCGGGGACGATGTAACCGTTGCCCAGCTTGGGGAGGATGACCTCAAGCGACTTGCCAAAGCCATTCAGCACGCGAATGCAGTCCTTCATCGGAACCACGCTGTCGCGTCGTGGACCGCCGTAGGTCACCTCATCCTGGATGAACGAGAACTTTGCCTGCGAATCCTCCGGATGAACGAGGAACGTGGCGCGGCCGTCGACATCGCTGCGCAGCAGGCGCAAGCCTTCGTCAGCGGCATCCCACGACTTCACCACGACGTAGTTCAACTCGTCGCGCAGGAAGTCTTCGACGACATGTTCGTAGCGGTCTTCCACTTCGAGGAAGTCGGCCAGAACACCGGCGGGCGCGTGCCCACCATGGAGTGCTCCCGACTTGAACAGCCGGCGCACCGATTCCGTCGAGTAGCCGTGCTCGTTAATGACTGCTTCCAGCGAGCCGCGGCGGCCCATCAGTCCGGCAAACTCAGAACGCATGCCGTCGAGGTGGCGCTTGCCGTCGTTTTCCGCGGTGCGAAGCTCATCCAGCTTCTGGCGAGCCCCGGTGAGGCGCGCATTCAACTCCGCAACCCGCTGCGTCGCCGTCTCAAATTCGAGTCCCAATTGGCCGCGCTGGCCACCGAAAGTCTCCAACTGCTGATTTGCCGCGGCGACTTCGGAGTTCAGTCGTTGCGCGTCGCGCTCCAACGCGGCGAGACGCTCTTCCGCCTGCGTGACGCGATTGCGGAGCGAGGAACCGTTCGAGACGGCCTGCAAGATGAGACTGCGACGCCGCTCCTGCTGACCTTCTAATGTCATCAGGTTGGCGGCTGCCGCAGCAGCTTCAGACTGCCGCTGCTGAAGTTCGGCTTGCGCGCCCTCTACGTCGGCATTGGCCGATTGCAGGGTCGCACGGTCCGCTTCCAGTTCCTGCTCCAGCTGGGAGAGCTGCTCGTCATTGGCAGTGATCTCAGCCTGGGCTCCGGCGGAGCGTGCCTCAAGTTCGGCGCAGCGCTCTTCGTTGGTGCGGCGCCGCGCGGCCGCGCGATCAAGCTCCATCGCCAGCGTGCTGAGCTGTTCGCGATTCGTCTGCGCGTCGCGCTCCACCGCGTATCCGCGTTGTGTGAGCTCGCTGTGCTCGGATTCCATCCCCTGCGTGGCATCGAGCTTCGCCCGCATTTCTTCGGCAAGTGCGGTGAGCTGCAATTCGAGCGACGCAGCTTCTGAATCGAACTGCGCGAACTTGCTGGCGAGGACGATGCGCAGCTTGGCCCGCATTTCGTCACGCAGCTTCGCATAGCGTTCGGCTTTGCTGGCCTGGCGCTTTAGCGAGTTCATCTGGCGCGTGACTTCGTCGAAGATGTCATTGATGCGCGAGAGGTTCTGCTTCGCGTCTTCGAGCCGCGCCTCGGCCAGGCGCTTGCGCGTTTTGAATTTCGTGATGCCCGCGGCCTCTTCGATGATGGCGCGGCGGTCCGTCGGCTTGCTGCTCAGGATCTGCCCAATGCGTCCCTGCTCGATGATGGCGTACGATTCCGGCCCCAGCCCCGTGCCCATGAAAAGGTCCTGAATGTCGCGCAAGCGGCAGAGCTTTCCGTTCAGCAGATATTCGCTTTCGCCAGTGCGGAAGAGCCGGCGGGTGACGGCGATCTCGCCGGCCTTGAATGTGCGTTTGAACTTGCGGCGGCGAATTTTCAGCACGACCTGTTGAGTTGCAGACACTCGTCGTATCTGCGCTGGGACAGCTTCGGCGCTCGACGCTTCCTCTTCGTCGCCCTGACCGGGGCGGACTTCCTCGATATAGCGCTCGGCGTCGTCGGCGCTCGCCGACCGCACTGCCGACTCGTCCCAGTCTTCGGGCATGTCGTCTTGCAGGTCAACCTCGGGCTCACCAACGTCCCCGTACACCACCGGATCGACCAGTGTCAGCGTGACCTCGGCCATGCCTGTGGGCTTGCGTTCGCGCGTGCCGGCAAAGATGACGTCCTGCATGTTGACGCCGCGCAACGAACGCGCTGACTGCTCGCCTAAAACCCAGGAGATGGCGTCGGAGATGTTCGACTTGCCGCAACCATTGGGACCAACGATGGCGGAAATGCCCTCGCCCTCGAAACGCAACTCGGTGCGGTCGCAAAACGACTTGAATCCAAGGATTTGCAGCTTCTTGATCTTGAGCAACTTCTACTCCTTGCACTCACCGGGACGCCGAACCACTTCGGGCGTCGTGCCCGGACGGGAAGGGTGCCTATTCTGTAGACGAACTTTGCGCGCAGAAGAGGCACCGATTAGCCGAATCTTGGTCCCTCTCTGCCCAGCCAAGGCAACTGTAACGGCCTTCGGGGGAGGGGTCAAGATACAAAACCCTATATTTTGTGCCTAGGTTGTGGAAACCACAGCATATTGCACCTGGATTGCAGCAAGTAGCCGAAATTCAGGTTATGTGGGAATTTGAGGAAGGTCGATGGAGAACCGAGAGCTTGCACCAGTCTAGGTGCAGGGAGAAGAGGAATCAACCAGCGATTTAGGGCAGTATCAAGTCGGTCAATCTGGAGTCAAAGCAGGTCCTTCACTTCGTTCAGGATGACAAGCGGATCCAGGATGACCAGTCAAAGCATCACTTGGCCGCGATCCTGGCCCGTTGTGCTGGCCGTGGGAGTGCGAGCCAATTCGGTACCGACCTAACCAGAGCGGCGTTAATCAGAATGGTAATCAGGGAGGCCGCCAGCGTGGCGTGGTAGAAGTCTGCCGTCAGCAGCCCGCTGCTTCGAGCCGCCTGGACCAGAATGAACGAGAATTCTCCAATTTGGGTTAGCCCCGTCCCGACCAAAACCGCAGTGCGAGTCGGATAGCCAAAAGCCCGCGTGATGGCGCTCCAGATCACAGCCTTACCCAACACCACCATCCCCACGATTGCCAGCAACACTCCGATGTCCGCAAACACCCCCCGGGGATTGATCAGCGTGCCGACAGTGACGAAGAAGAGCGCCACAAAGGCATCACGTAGCGGGGTTAGCCGTAACAACGCGCGGTGTGCGTTATCTGAGCCGCTGATGGTCAGGCCGCCTGCGAAAGCCCCAATAGCCAGCGACAGTCCGACCGCTTGCGTCAGGGCGGCAGCTCCCAGGCACACTGCCAGGGTCACCAGGAGAAACACTTCATCGCTGCCCGTCGCCGCAATCCTCGCCAGAAAACGAGGCACGAAAAACTTCGCTACGATTGCCAACGGCACCAGCACCAGAGCTGCCAATCCCAACTCTTTGCCTAGCGCCAACAGATGTGTGGGATTGAAGTTCGCCAGCAACGGCAGAAGAATGATCAGTACGACGGTGGCGAGGTCCTCGACGATGGTAATTCCAATCATCACGCGCCCGTGTTCGGATTGCAGCTCTCCGCGGTCGATCAGCAGCCGCGACATGACCATGGTGCTGGCGACGGAGATGATCAGCCCCACGGCAAAGCCCGGGAGCATGCCCCAACCCAGAATCCAACCCACACCTGCGCCGAGCAGCCCACAGGCTGCGATTCCCACAGGCCCGCCAATCAATGCGATCCACTTAACCTGAAGCAGTTCGTTTATGGAGAATTCAAGCCCGACGGTGAACATCAGGAAGACGACGCCTACCTCGGCCAGCAACTCAAAGGTGTGCGCCTCGTGAATCGCGGGGCCGGGCGTAAACGGACTGATCAGGATGCCCGCAAAAACGTAGCCCAGGATCAGCGGTTGGCGCAAACGCCACGCCAGCATCGCACCGAATACGGCCGCGATGAATACGTAGGAGAGTTCCTTGAAAATTTCAGAGTGCGGCATGACTTCTGTGCCGACAGAGTACTACACCGCAGCGTCGCCGCTAAAAGCGGTAGGTGTATCCCGTGGAGATCTGGAAGTTGCCCTGATTGACGATGTACTGGTTGGAGATAACGCCTCCGATTTGTGTGAAGCGGTCGTCATAGCGATCGGTAAGATAGCGCACCAGCGTGGTTCCTACATCGAAGCGGAGAACAGAACGCGATTCACGATGCGGATAAACCTCAACGATGCCGCCGAAATCCCATGCGAAACGAGTCAGACTGGTGGGATTGGAGCTTCCGCCGCCGGGAAGCGCGTTGTTGTAGTAGATAAACCCGGGACGCACCTTACCGAAGACCGCGAAGCGGTTGAATTGTTGCCCAAGCCTAACGCCGTAGAGGCCCTGCATCATGCCCTGGCTACCGTTCTGACCGGGGAGGAAGTTCGTGCTGCTGTCGAAGGCGAAGCCGTGGGTGAAGTTGTAGGTAAAATTCGTGCCCATTCCAGAGAAGCCTTCGCGACACGTCGTCGGGCAATTCTTCGTGAGTACGGGCAGGCTAACGTAGGTGTATTGCGTTCCCAACTCCCAACGCTGAACGGGATCTCCAGGCGGCTTGGGGGGTTTTTGCTTCGCATGGTAAATGAAGTTGTTTTCCGAAGCCGGCAGCATCCAGGGGAACTTGCCCGCCAGCAACGCAGCCATGCTGCGGCTTGGCTCCAGGGCGCTGCGGAGCACGCGTCCACCCCAGATGCGATGCTCGCGCGCGATCGGCGTCACGATGTAGCGATCGATTGTATCCTCGGCAAGCACCCAGCCCAAGCCCACTACAGGGGTGATTATGAAATCGGTCCATCCGGTGTTGTTCGTGACGCCGCCAATGCCTGTGTATTTATTCGCCCCGGCAGAATACGGAGGTGTGGTCAGACAGGCTTTTTCCGTGCCACACCCAATGCTGTAGTAATAGCCGCCCTGGTTGCCGATGGACGTTTCGCTCAGCGGTCCGACTTCAAATTGCGTTGACCACAGAGTCATCCAGGCGAGCGACTGAAGGCGGGATTTCCAGTAGCCCTCTCCGCGGCCGATCTGGACGAAGCTCTTGGGATCGTTCTGCAAAAAGATGCGCCCAAATACCGCCCCTTCCAGCGGGTGCCCAACCTCGTTCACCACGAAATTGTCACCATCACTCCAGTGATCCATGTGGTAATCGGTGAGCGAGACCCCGTAATCGTGCCAGAAGGGTTTGTGTGCGACGAGATACCGTAGCCCTGGATCCCACGCCGCTCGCCAGGCATGCTGGAAAACGGTGAACTCCAGGCTCTGGATGAGCAGAGGCTTCCACTGGATCTTGTCCGACGGCGGAGTGAATACTGGTTGCGAGCTCGCAACAGGCAATACGCCGTTAGCGCTGGAGGACTCCCCTGGCAACACCTCAAGGGAATTGGGCGTCCGCAGTGCCTCGCTGGGCGCGTCGGGCAGTAACGAAGCCTCGGATTGAGCGACAGGCAGGCTGGGCTCGGTGCCCGCGAATGCCGGCAGAACCATCGAGGTGGCCAGAAACAGTAGGCACACAAGGGTTCCCTTGAGTGCAGTCGAGGACCGAGACGCGACCAATACTGCGCTCCTGTTCGTTATAAGCTCTGGGGGCGCTCATAAAATACTACAAAACGGCAGGGGAAGAGGTCCACAAAAACCTCTCTCCCCGAAATTTTCCCTTTTAGAAAAACTACTCTCCGAGCTTCTGGAAGAACCGAATGAGCGACTCAATCCCGCGGTAGAAGTTCGGGATATGAAACTTCTCATTCGGCGCATGCAGATTGTCGTCCGGCAGGCCCATTCCCATCATGATGCTGGGAATCATCAGGTCCTTCTCGAACTGGGTCACGATTGGAATCGAACCGCCCGAACGAATGTAGACGGTGTCTTTCCCGAAGACCTCATGCATGGCCTCGACCGACGCCCTGGCGTACTTGTTGTCGGTACTGACCACGCATGCCGGGCCCTTTGCTCAGGACCTTAATGTTGGTCTTAATGCCCTTCGGCGTGATCTTCTTCACGTAGTCGGTGTACTTCTTTAAATGTCGTCGGGATCCTGGTTGGGGACCATGCGCATCGAAACCTTGGCGGTCGCCTTCGCAGGAATCACGGTCTTGGCGCCGGCGCCGACGAAACCGCCGACAATACCGTGAACCTCCAGCGTCGGACGCGCCCAGGTGCGGTGCAGCACCGAGTAGCCGGGCTCGCCCGTCAGCACGTGTGAGCCGACTTCGTTCTTGCGGTATTCCTCTTCTTCAAAGGGCAGGCTCTCCCAAGCTTTGAGCTCGGCGTCGGTGGGCTTCTGCACATCGTCGTAGAAGCCGGGGATCAGGACTTTACCGTCGGCATCCTTCAGCTTGCTGATGATTTCGATCAGCCCGAAGATCGCGTTCGGCGCCGCGCCACCGTACATGCCAGAGTGCAGATCAACCTTCGATCCCTGCGCCTCGAGTTCGGTGTACACCAGCCCGCGCAGGCCGACGCACAGCGTGGGAAGATCAGGCGCGAACAGCTCGGTATCGGTTACCAGAGCAAAGTCGGCCTTCAACTTCGGCGAGGTGGCGTTCTGCTTGAGATAGGCTTCAATGGCCTCACCGCCAACTTCCTCTTCACCCTCGAGCAGCACGCGAATGTTGATGGGCAGCTTACCGTTGCTGGCCTTGAACAGCGACTCGAAGGCCTTCATCTGCATCCAGAGCTGGCCCTTGTCGTCGACTGCTCCGCGGGCATAGATGTTCTGATTGCGCTCGCTGGGCTCGCTCCAGGCTTCTTTGATCGCCTTCGCATTGTCACCCTTTACCTCGAAGGCGTCCTTATTGATGAATGGCGGGGATTTCCACTCGTCGAGCGGCTCCGGCGGCTGAACGTCGTAATGCGCGTAGCAAAGCGCCGTGGGCTTTCCGGAGGCGTGCAGCCAGTCGGCATACACCAGACGGATGCCCCTCGGTCTTGATGACCTCGACGTTTTCGAAGCCGATGCGCTTCAGTTCATCGGCGCACAGCTTAGCGGCTTTTTCTATGTCGCCCTTGTGTTCGGGCAGAGTGCTGACACTGGGAATACTTAGGAAGTCTTTGAGTTCTTTAAGAAAACGGCCCTGATTTTCACGGGCAAAAGCTACGGCTGCGGAAGACATGACGGGGTTCTCCTTCCAGGAAAAGGGCTTACAGAATTCGAATAGCGTGGATGAGCAGACCCCTAAGTATATCCCACTGACGGCGGGTCAGCAGCGCCTGAAAGGTGACGAGATCGCGTGCCTAGGCACCACAGGTGAACCTTCCCTTGGGGTTGCGCGTACCATGGCTTGTGAGATCCAGGGCGCCAGAGTGGCTTATCGTGATCGGAGCAAGCGTATTCGTCTTGATGCTGATCGTGTCTGCCATCTGGGACCCAGGCATTCGCTGGTTGCACTTCTTCCAGGCCTGGATGTATCTCGCCGCCATGTGGCTCTGCATCCGGAGGAACCTCTGGGGCTATTTCATCGGGCTTTCGGCAGCGGGGTTATGGGCCTACAGCAACCTGTTTGTAACCACGTTTTTTGTTAACGGACTACAGCAGCTCGCGTTGTGGATGCGCAGCGGGCATTTGGCCCGGCCTGACCTGCTGATCGCGGTGCCTGCGTGGCTGGCAAACCTCTTGGTAGTGATTGGGTGCGTGTGGGGGTACCTGCAGCTACGGCGCAAGGCCGTCGGGGACCTGGGCAGACTCATCGTAGCGTTCTCACTCACAACGGGTTTCTTCGCACTCGACATGGCGGTCTTCCAACCTCGATATCTGGGAATGTTTCCTCACCTGTTGCATCCGCGTCTTCCCTGGTGACTAAGAACTCCGCCGCGCGCAACTCTGCAACGTCCTACTAACGGGAACTCGGCATAATCGCTTGTCGGCCCGCGGGCTGCTTTCCTCGCCCCGCATATGATGGAAGTTACGCCCCCAGACCTATCTGTAGTTACTTGGCGAGCACACACTGAAGGAGTCCTTAGAGCCGCATGATGGAAACAGACGGCAACAGCACCTATGACCTGGTGGTAATCGGCAGCGGTCCGGCCGGACAGAAAGCAGCGATCTGCGCCGCGAAGCTTCGTAAGAAGGTGGCAGTCGTCGAGCGGAAACGCAGCATCGGCGGGGTTTGCGTCAATACGGGGACCATTCCCAGCAAAACTCTGCGCGAGGCCATCCTGTACCTCAGCGGGCTGCGGCAGAGGACGTTCTACGGGCGCGGCTACGCTCTTAAGGACAACATCTCGATGCAGGACCTGGTATTTCGCGCCGACGCGGTCATGGCGCGGGAGATTGAGGTCATCAAGTCGCAACTGCGTCGCAACCGGGTTACGGTTTATGAAGGTAACGCAAGGTTTGTCGACGACCATACGGTCGAAGTTGCAAGCGACAGCGGCTACACCCGGTTACGCGGCGAAAACTTCGTCCTCGCCTGCGGCACGCAGGCCGGCTCACGATGCCTCGATCCCAATCGACGGCAAACGTATCTTCGACTCCGACCAGGTGAACGGGCTGCAGGAATTGCCGCGCGAGTTGATCGTGGTTGGTGCCGGAATCATTGGGCTGGAGTATGCCTCGATGTTTGCCGCCCTGGGAGTGAAAGTCACACTGCTGGATCAGCGACCAGTTCTGCTCGACTTCGCCGATCGCGAGATCGTTGAGAGCCTGTGCTTCCAGCTTCGGCAGTTCGGGACCGTATTCCGGCTGGGCGAGAAGGTAGTGACTGTTGGCTTTGACGAGGACCGCGACCGTGTCTTCGCCAAGCTCGAAAGCGGTAAGACAGTGCACGGATCCGCCCTGCTGTACGCCGTAGGCCGCCATGCGAACAGCGATCAGATGAACATCGAAGCGCTCGGTGTAACCCCCGACGCCCGAGGGAAGCTGACGGTCAACGAAAAGTATCAGACTTCCGTCCGCCACGTGTATGCGGCTGGAGATGTGATTGGGTTTCCCGCGCTGGCGAGCACCTCCATGGAGCAAGGCCGGCTGGCAAGCTGCCACATCTTCGGAGTGCCGGGCAACATCCCGCCCAATCTCATTCCCTATGGCATCTACACCATTCCTGAAATTTCGATGGTGGGACCAACCGAAGAGCAACTCACGCGTGAGAAGGATCCCCTACGAAGTCGGTACGGCGCGTTATGCCGAGCTTGCCAAAGGGCAGATGTTGGGCGACGACGAGGGATTCCTTAAGCTGATCTTCGATCCCGCCACGCTGAAGTTAATCAGCGTCCACATCATTGGCGAGCGTGCGACGGAGATCGTGCACATCGGCCAGGCCATTCTCGCCATGGGCGGCACCATCGAGTACTTCCGCGATACGGTGTTCAACTATCCGACTCTGGCGGAGGCGTACAAGGTCGCGGCGCTGGATGGGCTGAACAAGCTGTAGAGGCGCTCAGTGGAATCGGCCTTCCCTACGCCGGCACGCCGCGGGGCTTTACGTTAGCTCGAATGAATTCGATTATGGAGTCCATCGGCGTTCCGGGCTGGAAGACGGCGGCGACACCGATGTTCTTCAGTCCCTCGACATCCTGATCTGGGATAATTCCGCCAATCACCACCAACACGTCGTCCATCTGGTTCTGCTTCAGCAGGTCCATCACCCGGGGGAGGATAGCATTGTGGGCTCCCGAGAGGATGCTGAGACCGATCACATCAACATCTTCCTGCAATGATGCGTTGACCACCATCTCCGGCGTCTGGCGCAGGCCGGTGTAGATGACTTCCATTCCAGCGTCACGCAACGCTCGGGCAATCACTTTTGCACCACGGTCGTGGCCGTCCAGACCGGGTTTGGCAACCAGCACGCGGATCTTGCGTTCAGGCATTAGGGCCTCAAAAGAAGACGAATTGAATTACAAAAGCCGCAACCTTGAATGATACCCCTCGATTCCGCTTTGGTCACCGGAAACAGGCCCATGATGGACTCGCTTTTCAAATGTGGCAAGGCAGCTGTGAAATCGCAGGGATGGCGCAATCGTGAGCTGCCGCAGGATGTCAGAAGCATCGGTCACCCAATGCCGAGTGAAAATCCTGCGAATCGTCGCGAACGACCAACAGCGGCGCCGACCCCGTCATCCTACGGAAGTCACCGAAATTCGGAATCCGGGAGGGAACTATGGCTCTTTTCACCATGAAACTGGAAAACCTCGAGCAGCTCTTCTTGCAGGAACTGCGCGACCTTTATGACGCGGAAGACCAGATCACCGAGGCACTGCCGAAGATGATCGAGGCTGCGCATTATCCCGAGCTGAAGAATGCCCTTCAAGAGCATTTGGAAATCACTCGCCAGCAGATTCAGCGCCTTGACCAGGTCTTCGACATTCTGGGCGAAGATGCCTCTGGCCAGACCTGCAAGGGCATGAAGGGCGTCATCAAGGAAGGCGACGAGATCATCTCGCAGGGCGGCGACGGTGCCACAGTCGACGCCGGCATCATCAGCGCGGCACAGCGGGTGGAGCACTACGAGATGGCAGGATACGGCACCGTCCGTACCTATGCCGAATTGCTCGGCCAGCAACAGATCGCAAGCCTGTTGCAGCAGACCCTCGACGAAGAAAAAGAAGCTGACGAGAAGCTGACGGAAATTGCACGTAGCGTGAACATCGAGGCGAAAGCCGCCTGATCGATCAGTGATCGGGTTTGCAACGAGGCCCCGCCGCACGCGGGGCCTTTTTCATCGCGGCGCGCGTTAGAACGAGTTTCCGCCGGTGGCAGGAAGCAGTTTGGGTTGCGTGCTTCCGTTCACCCTCTTGGCTCCAGTGCTGCTCGCCGGCATGCAGGTGGTCTCACGCAGCAGCTCCGGAACCCGATCATCGTTGGTCTTGAAAATGAAGGCGTGAATGTTCAGGCAGACCTGATCTCTGGCGTCGCCATTGTCGATCGCAATGCGATCGAAGCCGCCTGCGGCTTCGGGCATGGGCTGAGAAACCATCGCTCCGAAACTATCCGGTGCTGCCGACTGCTCCGCCGGGCTGGTCGCGAATCCAGAGCCAACCACCAACAACACAAACAAGGAGAGGAGCAAACGAATGCTCATGGGGTCCTCCCGTGGCTACGAATGTTAGCACTGATTCGGACGTGACAAGCGCAACTTAGTCACGCGCTCTTCGCTTGTGAACCAGAGCTCTGCTTGCGCTCACGTCGCAGTAGCTCCTCCTTTCGTTCCACTCCCCAGCGGTACCCGGCCAGATCTCCATTTTCGCGAACCACACGATGGCAAGGAATAACGACAGCCACCGGATTTGAAGCGCAAGCCCGCGCAACCGCTCGAGTTGCCGACGGATCCCCTACGTGTCTGGCGATTTCAGAGTACGAGCGGGTTTCTCCGGCGGGAATTTGCCGCAAAGCTTGCCACACTTTCTGTTGAAAGGCCGTCGCCCGGATATCGAGAGGCAGGTCCAACACCGTCTTCTGCGTCGACAGCGCAGAAAGGATCGAGCTCACGAATTCGCGCAACCCTGCATCATCGCGACGAATGTCGGCTGCGTAGAATTCCTGGCGTAAGTCGCGTTCGAGGAGTTTGCCATCCTCTCCGAACCTCACCGCGCAGATCCCGCGTTGCGTAGCCGCCACCAGTATCTTGCCAAGCCCCGATTCGGCAACGGTGAAGGCAATGCGCTCGCCGGAACCCCCCTTACCGTATGTCGCCGGAGTCATGCCCAGTTGTTGATCGGCAACCTCGTACAGGCGGCTGGGTGAGCCGTAACCCGCCTCGTACAGCGAAGTTGTAACATCAGCACCGGCGCGCAGCCGTGACTTGACTTGCTGGGTACGACGCGCCGCCTGGTACTCACGTGGGCTCAGTCCGGTGGCCCGCTTGAATAGCCGTTGCAGATGAAAGGCACTCACCCCCACGCGCTTGCTCAGCTCGTTCAGGGTAAGAACGCTCTCTGAGTTGTCCAGCAACTGACGAGCTCGAAGCACGTACCGCGCCTGCTCGGAAACCTGGGTTGGCTTGCAACGTAGGCAGGCACGATATCCTGCACGCTCGGCCGCTTGCGGCGAGCCGAAGAACTCAACCGAGTCCCGCCGGGGGCGACGACTGGGGCACGATGGCCGGCAATAGACGCCCGTGGTGCGGACCCCGAACACGAAGCGGCCGTCCTGCCGGGCATCGCGTGAAAGAATCTGTTGCCACTGCGATTCGGTTTGCATGTTGCAAATCTAACCCTGGGTTGAGCCCACGCCTATCCGGGACTTGCGCGCAAAGCAAAATCACCGTCCGGCTGGGCTCACAAGGCGTGGTGCCCGGGGCGGTTGCGGTTGTGTCCCAACGATTACTATAATCCGCCCACAGCCGAGAATCTGGGAGAATCCATTGCCGGTCGGAACTGCATTTCACGAGAGGACCCTACCCCTTTGCCAAAGCCTGAACTATCGGGAATGGTCCGGCTATTACGCAGTCAGCGTCTACGAAACGCATCACGAGCATGAATACAACGCCATTCGCAACGCGGCCGCGCTAATCGACGTCAGCCCGCTTTTCAAATACATGATCAGCGGCCCCGATGCCACTCGTTTTGTGAACCGGGTGATCGCGCGTGATATCAACAAGGTGGCGGTCGACCAGGTCATCTACTGCTGCTGGTGTGATGAAGACGGCAAGGTCATTGACGACGGCACCATTACACGCCTGGAGGAAAACCGCTATCGCTGGACCGCGGCTGACCCGAACCTGCGCTGGCTTCGCCAGAACGCAATCGGCTTCGACGTCGAAATCAGCGACATCACCGAGCAGCTTGCAGCTCTCGCCCTGCAAGGACCGACATCCGGGGCCCTGCTTAAGAATGTTGCCGAAGCTGACATAGCGAATCTCAAGTACTTTCGCAAAACCTCTGGCAAGATCGGCGGCGTAACCGTAGACATCTCGCGCACCGGCTACACTGGCGATCTCGGATACGAAATCTGGATCCCGTGGGAGAGCGCGCTTACGCGTATGGGACGAATTGATGAAGGCGGGCACGCGGGTTCGACATTCATCCCACTGGCATGTTGGCCCTGGACGTCGCGCGCATCGAGGCTGGGCTGATCCTGGCCGACGTCGATTACGTCAGCAGCAAGAAGGCGCTCATCGATTCGCAGAAGTATTCGCCATTTGAAATCGGATTAGGCAAACTGGTGCACTTTGAGAAAGACAATTTCATCGGGCGCGAAGCTTTGATCGAGGAATCGAAGAAAGGTCCCTCTCGCGTGCTGGTGGGGTTGGAACTCGACTGGAACGAGATGGAAGCGATGTTCGACAAAGTCGGACTCGCACCGCAAACGCCAGGCGTTGCTTCGCGGGTGCACGTTCCTGTCTACAAGGCCGCCAAACAGGTTGGTAAGGCGACTTCGACGACCTGGTCTCCGCTGCTGAAACAGCTCATCGCATTGGCCAGCGTGGAACGCCACCATGCCAAGCCAGGAACGCAGTTGCAGATCGAAGCCACGGTTGAAGCGGTCCGCAAAAAATTAACCGCCACCACACGGAGCTTGCCGTTCTTTAGCCCCGCACGAAAGACCAAGACGCCGGTCTAATCACACGACGACGATTCCTAGAAGATGAAGATTGTAGACGCGAGAAGTGCGCAAGCGCGCGAACCGATTACTTGACCGGAACGTTGTGCTGTTCGCGATGACTCAGAAGCTGAGCTACGGTTTTGTCCATGGTATCCAGCAGGCTTTCAGAAGGTATCCGAGCCCGGGCCTCTTCCAACGCGTCGTTCCAGTCCTTCGGCTGCGCTTCGGCTACGGTCTGTCCGGCGAGCAGCGTCTTTGGATAAGCCATGTAGCCCAACCAGATCATGCAGGCGATTACGTACGCACCGCTGTTAATCTCGCCAAGCGTAGTGCGACTTAACATTGTTTGGTGTGCGACGGCGGTGGCAAACAACATATGAATGGCGGAGAAGAAGCCAAGGCCGACCGCCACTCCGAACATTACATGCCGGCGTGAAATCCCGAGGTATTCGCTGAACATCAACAGGAAGAACACCAGACCGCACAACATCACTCGCACGTTTCGATCAACCATCAAAATCGTGCCGGTAATAAGGTCCTGATTATTAGAGCTGGCGCTATTCGAGTTGGCCGCAGTAATTGCCGACATTCCAGCGACCAGCAGCAGCACCAGAGCAGCCCAGCGAAAAAGAATTGAACTCAGGTCCCGAAGAGCTTCGAAAGGGCGGAACGCGTCGCGAAAAACTTCCTGAAGGACGCAAAAGCACAGAATTACGCTGAGACACTCGAACGACCAATAACTGTAGTAGTACGTATAAGGCCGCGTTTTTACCAGCGTTAAGAAAGGATCGGACAAAACCTGAAGAATGATGTAATAAAAGAATGCCGGATAGTGCTCATGAATCCGGCGTCTGTACATGCACACTAAGACGCCCAGTTGGAGGATCTGCGCGCTAAACCATAACAGGTTCTGAAAAGTAAACTCTTGCATGCCCGATTAAGAATATCGCTTTAACCGGCGGACGCACAAGCGCGAATTCTCCATTTGCACTAAAGTGTTGCCGCTATATCCACAATGGTAGTGCGTGATGCCAAAACGGCTCAGCATCACCCACAAGGGGAAGCGTAGGCGACCCGTGTCTTGCAATCACCCCTCTTACTAACGACACTTGTTCCACCGCGCTAGCAGGAGGACGCTGGAGCTGGTCGTTACGCCGCGATCATCTGCTGTTGACCACTGTCGCCGCAATTCTTTCCCGGATAGCAAGTTGGCGCAGGGGCTCCCTCGCCGGCGATTACACGCAGGGTGTCGTTATCTCCGCAATTCTTTCCCGGATAGCAAGTTGGCGCAGGGGCTCCTTCGCCGGCGATTACACGCAGGGTGTCGTTATCGCCGCAATTCTTTCCCGGATAGCAAGTTGGTGCAGGGGCTCCTTCCCCGGCGATTACATGCAGGGCGTCGTTATCGCCACAGTTCTTTCCCGGATAACAAGTTGGCGCAGGTGCTCCCTCTCCAGCGATCACCTGCTGCTGATTGTCGGGTCCACAGTTCTTTCCTGGATAGCAAGTTGGCGCAGGTGCTCCCTCGCCGGCGATTACACGCAGGGTGTCGTTATCACCGCAATTCTTTCCCGGATAGCAAGTTGGCGCAGGGGCTCCTTCGCCGGCAATCACCTGCTGCTGGTTGTCGGGTCCGCAGTTCTTTCCTGGATAGCAAGTTGGCGCAGGTGCTCCTTCGCCGGCGATCACCTGCTGCTGGTTGTCGGGTCCGCAGTTCTTTCCTGGATAGCAAGTTGGCGCAGGTGCTCCTTCGCCGGCGATCACCTGCTGCTGGTTGTCGGGTCCGCAGTTCTTTCCTGGATAGCAAGTTGGCGCAGGTGCTCCTTCGCCGGCGATCACCTGCTGCTGGTTGTCGGGTCCGCAGTTCTTTCCTGGATAGCAAGTCGGCGCAGGGGCTCCTTCACCGGCAATCACCTGCTGCTGACTGTCGTCACCGCAATTCTTCCCCGGATAGCAAGTTGGCGCAGGGGCTCCCTCACCAGGTAACACACTGGCCGACGCCGCGACGCGATGCGAAAGGGTCACACTCGTGGCGGTGGTGTCAGCCACTGAGGATACTTGGACCGCACCTGCGACAACGTTGAAGCTGATGACACTAATCGCCAGAGCACACAAAAATAGTTTGTTCATGGAATATCTCCTGGTCGTGAGCCACGACCTCGGTTGATAAAACGGTTCTTCTAGTGCGACATTGAGTCGCCGTAGGGGGCGGCAAATGGTGCATTTACTAAAACTGGAGACGAGCCCTCGACAGCTGAAAACAGTGCTAAGGGAGCGGCGTGGCCGACCGGTTCACTGGCTCCGGCCAAAACTCCGGCTAACATCAGGCTTGCAAGTGCTGCAACGAGAGCTCTTTTCATAAGTTTCGAATCTCCTAAACTTCGTAGAGGAAATGAGTGCTGACACACGACTGCGCAGCGATCACTTATCGTGATCACCCGTTCATCAATACGACAGCTATGTGGCGCGGAAGCCGAGGGGCGCGGAAGCCTATTTCGGCTATTCGCATTATAAGGAGCGCCGAGGCAAAATCCACTGATAAAACCATACTTTCAAGCCGCTCTTTCCTGTCCCGGACGGCCTTTCACTATTGGAGAACACTTGGCTTGCGCGCTCAATCCCAAATTAGAGCAACAATATTTTGATACGAAACTGCTACGCGCCGGACATTGTTAACTACGTCGAACACTGTCGAGGTACTAGACCAATAGTCATCACGATTCGTCCAAGGCTAAACAGAAACGTGCCTCCTAAGTCAAATTACGAAGGGGCCATTACGACTCGGCGAGACATTCAACAGTTTCTTAATTAAAGTGACCGTGGGACGTCGGCTCTGCGCTTCGTGTACCTTGGTTTAGAGGTCATTTCTTTCAGGAGGTCGTCGGAGATGCAACGTACAGCAAGCGCCCATTGGTCGGGAGGTCTCAAGGATGGCAAGGGCACAATCTCAAGCCAGAGCGGAGTCCTCACCGACACCCAGTACTCGTTCAGCACTCGTTTCGAATCAGGAATAGGAACCAATCCGGAAGAACTTATAGCCGCTGCCCACGCAGGTTGCTTCACCATGGCCCTTTCCTCCGAACTGGGCAAGCTCGGTATGACTGCGGAGAGCCTCGATACCAAAGCCACCCTGACACTGGAATTCATTGACGGCAAGCCTACGATCACGGCGTCGAATCTGGAAGTGACGGCGCGTATTCCTGGGGCCGATCGCGACAAGTTTCAGGAAGCCGCACATAACGCCGAGGTCGGCTGCCCGGTTTCGCGCGTTCTGAATGCCAAAGTCAGCATGACCGCTACCCTCAACTCCTGAGTATTGCTCGTCCCGTAGGGTACCCTTCAATCCGCCGGCTGCCCCGAACCGGGGGCAGCCAACATCTTCATCAGCGATTCCATCGAATCCTGAGTACATTGCGATGTGGCGTGCCGCATCCTCGGAGTGTGGAATTGCAAATCCTGTTCTTCGGGCTGACGATCTCCTCGTCTTGGGGAAATGGCCATGCCACTCCATATCGCGCGTTGGTTCGGGCGCTCAGCGAGATGGGTGTCGAGGTCGTCTTCTATGAGCGGGACGTACCCTACTATGCGAAGCACAGGGACTTCGACAGTTGCGATGATTGCGAACTCATTCTGTATAACGATTGGGACACGATCCGTCGCGGCGCGCTGCGACGGGCACACGGTTCGGATGTCGTTGTGACGGCCAGTTACCTTTCGGAAGGCGCTCGTATCTCAGAAGAATTGCTCGACACAGTGGGGCCGCTGCACGTCTTTTACGACTTGGATACCCCGATAACCCTGAATAGAATGCAAAGCCACGGAGTCGAATACCTTCGCCCCGGCTTGATTCCCCAATTCGATCTCTATCTGTCATTTACCGGCGGTAGTATTCTGCGCACTCTGGAATGCGAGTTTGGCGCGCGCCTGGCGTTACCCTTGTATGGTTGCGTGGATCCCGACCTCTACGTGCGAACCACTTGTCACCAGAGGTTCGTGTGCGACTTGAGTTTCATGGGCACATATGCGCCGGATCGGGCAGACTGCATACGTGAACTGTTTCTGGCTGCGGCCGAGAGAACGCCCAGCCAGAACTTCCTCCTGGCAGGGTCAATGTATCCCCCCGAGTGGATGTGGCCGCCCAACGTGGAACGGATGGAGCATGTCGCCCCATCAGACCACCCCGCGCTGTACTCCTCCTCACGTGCAACGCTGAATGTGACGCGAAACCAGATGGCGCAGTCGGGCTATTGTCCTTCGGGACGCTTCTTCGAAGCCACTGCCTGCGGTACGCCCCTGCTAACGGACGATTGGCAAGGTCTGGAGAGCTTCTTCAAAATCGGTGAGGAGGTACTGGTGGTTCACACGCCTGACGATGTTGTGCAGGCACTGCGATTGCCGGATGCAGATCTCGCGCGTAAAGCAGCACGAGCTCGCGAAAGAACTCTCGAAGAACACACTGGGCGACAAAGAGCAAAACAGTTTTTGGTCGCTTGCGAAGAGGCCCGCCAATCCAAAAGTGCAATCGCGGAGACATCCTCATGTTAGGTATCATTCCTGCCGCCGGAGCCGGTCAGCGCATTCAACCGCTTGGCTGCTCGAAGGAACTCCTGCCGGTTGGCTCGCGCGTGATCTATGGAGTGGAGCGCCCCAAAGCGGTTTCAGAGTATCTGGTCGAGCGCATGATCGCTGCTGGCGCAACTCAGATCTGCATGATCATCTCTGCGGAAAAAAGCGACATTGTTCGCTACTATGCTGAGCGCGACTACAACGCCGAAATTTTCTACGTTGTCCAGCACAGGCCACAGGGGCTGTGCGACGCGCTGTTTCGAGCGACACCGTTCGCCAGCCACCACGACCAGGTGCTAATCGGATTGCCCGATACGATTTGGTTTCCGGAAAACGCTTACCGTTTGCCGCTCGAAAGAGATAAGGCGGACGTGAATTTGGTGCTCTTCCCGGTCGCCGATCCTAGCGCCTTCGATGCCGTGGTATGTGATGGTCAGCACTACGTCGTCAAGGTCGAGGTTAAGCAGGCAGATGCGCACTCGCACTGGATCTGGGGTGCCATCACCACCACCGGCAGTGCATTTCGCGCCCTGCGATCTTTGTGGGAATCGCGCCACCGCCGCGATGAGTATCTCGGCAGTTTGCTGAATGCCTATATTGCGGCTGGGAATCCCGTGCGCGGCTATCACGTAGGCGAGAGTTACATGGATGTCGGAACTCTTGACGGCTATCGGCAGGCGCAGGATTTCCTGCGTGCACGGCAAGCCGCGTAACAGCCGGTGGGCGCATAGCCGCCGAACGTCAGCTTAGAGAGCGGAGGATCTCGCGAATTTCTCGATTGATGCGGGCCGCATCCTGAGTGGCCTTGTCAATAAGATCGAGCCACTTCTTGTTAGGATCTTCTAACTTCGCCTGGGCAAGAAGATAAGAAGCCTGCATAATGGTTTCGATAGAATTGCTGAGATCGTGCGCCAGGCTGCGCAGTTTGGTTACGGTTTCACTCTGCAAATTGCTAGAGCTCTCCATTGCGGTACGTGGCACCTTCGCTTCTCCTCAGCCGAGGCATAATTGCAGCTGGATTTTGTTTTAGACGCAACCGAAGCCGTTCAGGTTGTACTCTGACCGCAGTAAAAGGTACCACAGTCGGGGGCCGCTTCCTGGAGGGAGCATCTCATTCCGCGCTTGTAGCAGCAGCCTGCTATCATTCCCTTACGCCACCGTCCCTTTAAAGACTTTCGATGGCTCCCATTAGCCTCAAAACCAAGCTCGTGCTGGCCATCAGTGGCATGGTATTTGCCCTGGTGGCTGTGTTCTCCTTTATCTACGTTTCCAAGGTGGTGCGGCAACGCACGTCCCAGGCTTACCAGACAGCCGATTTCATAGCAAAAGAAATCCTGGAGAGAGCAGGCGACGTGACTCACGTCGATCCTGCGGTCTTGGGAGTAGACCCAGCTGATCCGCAAGCGATAGAGCTGGCGATTGAGGATCGGTTACAGCACGATCCAGGCCTGACCTCGCTTTTCAGTTCAATCGTAGGTTTCTCAGATATCGTCTACGACGCTGCCATTGCCGACAATCCCAATGACAATGGCCTCGCGCGCGTCATTGTCGATACGAATCAGCATCCGGCGGGCACCCCGCTTGCCGTTCGTGACGACTTCGACAAGCTGCTGGGAACCAGCCTCTACAATCAGCTTAAGGTTTTCTAGGGTCCGGCCCGGGTGTACGACCACCGCGTACCCATCTCGCGGGAGGGCCGGCGCTTTGGCGATGTCCGAGTCGGCATTTCTACCGTCCTCTTCAAACACGAAATCCAGCCGCAGTTAATCCGTGCCGTGGGATTCTCCTGCCTGGCCATCCTGGTATCGCTTGTGCTCGCGGCGGGACTCTCTAACTTCGCCCTTCGCCCGCTGGAGGAGATTGGCCGCCGGCTGGACCAGATGACATCCGAGGTGCCAGATTCCGTACCGGAGTCGGAGCTCCGCCGAACCGACGAGTACGGTGTCGTCAATACGAAAATCGATCGCCTGGGCCGTCAGATCCGCGATGTGAAGGAAGTTTTCACCGCTATGAAGGAGAATCTCGACCAGCTCATGGAGTCTCTCCAGGATGGTCTCATTCTCTTCACCCGCGACTCCCGCGTGGTGCTCGTCAGCTCGTCGGCGGAGCGCTTTGTCGGCCGGCCGCGAAACGAAATACTCGGGCACACTGTGGACGATATTTTTAAGCTCGATGGCCGGTTGGGAACCGTGGTTTTAGACGCTTTTGCACTACATCAGTCGGTGCCGCAGCGGGATGTCGAGCTGCAGAATGGGCAGCGGGTACAGATCGCGCTGGACTTCATCTCCGAACGGGGTGAGCGCATTGGCGCCCTTCTGACCGTGCGCGATGCCGAATCCGTGCGGCGCATTGAAAACGAAATTGAACTCTCGCACCGCCTGGCCTCCATAGGCAGGCTCACCTCGGGCGTGGCCCACGAGGTGAAGAACCCGATTAACGCGATCGTTGTACACCTTGAACTGTTGCGCGAGAAAATGCGGGACGCCCAACCCGATACCCGCCGTCACATGGACATCATCAACAACGAGATTCACCGGCTGGATCGCGTAGTCCAGACGCTGATCGATTTCAATCGGCCGGTCGAGTTGCGATTAAAAAACACAGATTTACGACGTGTGCTCGAAGAAGTAATACAATTGGCCGCACCGGAGGCAGAGCAGAACGGCGTCAGCATCGTGGCACAGTTTGGGACCGATCCGTTGCCGGTGTTGATCGACTATGATCTGGTGAAGCAGGCGCTTGACAACGTAGTGTTGAATGGCGTCCAGGCGATGGCCGATGGAGGCACGCTGCGGATTACCGCCCGTCGCGACAATAAGGCGGCTGCGGTGGAGGTACGCGATGCAGGGCCGGGAATACCCCTGGATATTCGCGACAAGATTTTTAACCTTTACTTCACGACCAAGAAAACCGGAAGCGGTATCGGGCTGGCTATGACGTACCGGGTGTTGCAGATGCATCATGGTTCCCTGGATTTCGACACGGAACTCGGGCGTGGAACAACTTTTCGGCTCTGCCTGCCGCTCGCAGTTGTGGGGCAAAATTCGGGTACTGCAATGGCTTCCGCGAGTGAGTTGGCCGACCGCACACGCGCGCAGCCGTAGACTTAAGCTGTTATCGTAATCTTGCCGGACCCGATTTTGGCGCCAACGATTCGGGACCAGGCACTTCAAGCATGATCAGCAAGCGCCAATTCGTCATGGGCCTGCTGGTGCCGCTGCTTGCGTTTCAGCTCGCCTGCCACAAGAAGCAGGCGGCGCAGAAGCCCAGGCTGCCGGGACCCACGGAAGCGCCAACCCTGACGCAGACGCTGCCCTCCGAGATACAGCCCGAACCCCTGCCGGAAACTCCTCCGGCAACCGCGAAGGTCCAGCAGCCCGAGGAGAAGCAGAAAAAAACCAAAGCGCGACCTACCGCGAAAAAGACTCCACCGGCAACGTCGGGCACACAGGCTAAAGGGCCGACGACGCCCCCACCCGCATCCTCGCCAACTCCCGGAGCTGACACCACCACCGCCGGCATTCATCCCCCGCCTAATCCTGCTGATGCGGCTGCGGCAGTGGCCATCGGTCCAGACGTGAGCAGGGCTGATGCGGCTCGCGACCGGCAGTCGACCACGCAGCTCCTCGACACGACGGAAAGCCAACTCAAGCGAGTCGACGGTGGCAGCTTAAGCTCGGATCAGCAGGCGATGCTGGCGCAGATAAAGACGTATATCAGCCAGTCACGAAAGGCAATCAACGAAGGCGATTACGAACGGGCTTCGAACTTGGCAAAGAAAGCGCAATTGCTGACCGATGAATTGATGAAGAAGTAGATTCGGCAACCGCTTCCGGCTGACAAGCCACCTATAACTTCTTCCTGACAACTGACTACTGGCAACTACGCTTCGATAGCGCTGGATAATTCTTCCCACTCTTCCATTCTTTGCGCGAGATCGTCACGATGTTTAGCCAGCAAGTCGGTCTGGCGCTGCGTCTCTTCGGCGCTGACATAGGATTGCAGCTGCGAGTTCGCATTGGGCGATTCCGCGCTCCAGGCGCGCGATCTCTGCCTCGACCTCCTGCTGCCGGTCCTGCATCTGCTTTAACTTGATTGGGTTGATCCGCTTCTTCGAATGGCTGCCGTTCGAATCGCTGTCGCTTCCATCGGAGGCCGATTGCTTCGTTGCGCCGGAGTGGTCGTACCTCGGCACATATCCCGGAACGTCAGACAGCGTGGGATAGTCTTTCGAGAGGCCACCCGGGCCGCCATCTTCGGGGCGCTGCTTGCGCCACAAATAGTCTTCGTAGTTACCAGGGAAAACATCTACGCGTCCATTGCCGATCTCGAAGACCCGCGTGGCCAGCTTGTCGATGAAGTAACGATCGTGCGAGACGAAGACGACGGTTCCGTTGTATTTCTGCAAGGCTTCCAGCAGAACGTCTTTGGCGCGCATGTCGAGGTGGTTTGTCGGCTCGTCCAGCAGCAGGAAATTCGACGGATGCAGCAGCATGCGGGCTAACGCATAACGGTTGCGTTCGCCGCCGGAAAGCACGCCGATCGGCTTAAAGGCGTCGTCTTCAGAGAACAGAAAACACCCCAGCAGCCCGCGCAGCTCCGACGTAGTTTTCTGCACCGCCACGTCGGAGAGGTCGTCCAGCATGCGGCGATCAGGGTCGAGTTCTTTGTATTGATCCTGCGCGAAGTAATCGGGCTCGACGTTGTGCCCGAGATGGAGCGTGCCTTCCGTCAGCGGCTCGATTCCTGCCAGCAGCTTGATCAGTGTCGATTTGCCTGCTCCGTTCACGCCTACGAGAGCGATGCGGTCGCCACGCTGAATGGTGAAGTTCGCATCGCGGAACACTTCCTTCGACCCGTAGCTCTTCGCTACTCCAGTGGCTTCGACCACGATGCGCCCGCTCGGCTTCGGCTGCGGGAAACTGAAGTGAATGGTCTTTTCGTCAGGCGGAACCTCGATGCGCTCGATCTTCTCCAGCTCCTTGATGCGGCTCTGCACCTGCTTGGCTTTCGTCGCCTGATAGCGAAAGCGATTAATGAAAGCCTCAAGCTGCTCGATGCGGTCACGCTGGTTCTTGTAGGCGGCGACTAGCGAGTCGCGGCGCTCCTGTTTCTGTTGCAGGTACTTCTCGTAATTGCCACTGTAGACGTGTACGCCTTTGTTCCAGATCTCCATGATCTTGTCGACCGTCACGTCGAGAAAATACCGGTCGTGCGAGATCAGAACGTATGCGTAGGGATATTGCAGCAGATACTCTTCGAGCCAGTTGCGTGTTTCCAGATCGAGATGGTTGGTCGGCTCGTCCAGCAACAGCAGGTTCGGTTTTGACAGCAGCAGCTTGCCCAACGCGATGCGCATCTGCCATCCGCCCGAGAACTCTTCCGTCTGCCGCGTCCAGTCTTCCTTGCGAAAGCCCAAACCGTCGAGCACGGTGCCGACCTGTGATTCCAGGGCGTATCCGTCGCGCATATGGAACTCGCCCGAGATGCGCTGGTAACGGTCTGCCACCTGCTGGTATTCGTTGGAGGTGTGGTCGAGTTCCGCCATTTTGTGCGTGAGTTCTTCCATCTCGACTTCGAGCGCCCGCAGATCGTCGAACACCGACATGCATTCGGCAAAGACAGTGCGGCCCTCCAGACGAAGGCCATCCTGCGGCAGGTAGCCGAATGTCGTGTTCCGAGCGGAGGTGATGCTGCCGTAGTCGAGCGTCTCGATACCGCCGAGAACTTTCAGCAGGGTGGATTTGCCGGTACCGTTGGCGCCTACCAGTCCCACGCGGTCGTGCGACGTGATGAGCCAGTCTAGGTTTTCGAATAGGAGCTTGGGGCCGAAGCGTTTTCCGGCGGAGGAGAGCTGGATCATGAGGTAAGAACTATTTCACCACAGAGGCGCGGAGAAATGTGGCAACACAAGTTATTGCCTCTTCCCATCATAACCGGCTCTGACTCTGTTGTTTCCCGCCTCACTCAAGCGAATCACGGCTTGGCATCGTTCATCACTGACCAGGAGCAAGCACCAACATCAGTCCAGACTCGACCAGCTTACGAACGACGCCAATAAATTCTTCGCTGATCCGTTCGGAAGGCGCGTTCGCCCCAGCCGCAAATTCGTCTGCGACCTCGCCCAATGTGCGGTTTCCATCGCAGCGAGAAACGAACTCAGCCACCGATGGTCGCACTCTAATCGATCTCCCGAATCCAGTTCTTAACTTCAAGTTGAGCAGCTCTGATTTCCATGCGCCACCCTCCAGTGCCAATACCTGCTCGAGTCGAACATCAGGCGACAGCTTCACAGTCGCGGCCATCACCCGATCATCCGTCGAATGGGACTGCAAGAAGTCACGCGCTGCGAAGGTGTTCAGGATGGAATCGCCAAGGGGTCTTCGGGGAACCCGCCTGAGATCTTCAATCGCCAACCAGTTCTTGGCAGAGCGCCGTCTCATGCTGACAACCCCGCCGTGAATAGCCACCACTTGCTTCTCGCGGAAAAAATCCATGTGACTCGAATAGAGATCGGCTCGACTCTCTTTTGCGGAGTCGGTTGACGTGGCGTATTGCCGCGCATACGCCGACGGTTCTCGAGCGTAGATTCTGGTAACAATCGCATCGCATCCTGAGTCATTGAGCCATTCGGCAATCCTCTGCTGCCATGGTTGGCCCGATATCTCGGCCCACTCGCAAAGCATTTGAAAGTAGCCGCCCTCGTTCAGATGTTCAGGAGCCTGGTGCGCCAACTTACGGCATAGGTGGTCAAGATCGAGGGTGTTTTCGCAGAATACATAGCGAGTCTTGGGCGTGATGAAAAAGGGCGGATTGCTGACAATCAGATCGAATTTGCTGGTACCGACAGGTTCGAAAGCGTCGCCGGCGAGAAACTCGACATTCTCTACCCCATTCAGCCGGGCATTAAAGGCCGCAAAGGAAACGGCTCGCGAACTGAGATCGGTCGCCACCACCCGTCGGCTGTGGGACGAAGCAAAGACGGCTTGAATACCGTTCCCGCTTCCCAGATCGAGTGTCGCCCTCGATGGCCGACGAACCGTAAAGGCCGAAAGCATCATGCTGGTCGGGTTCGGCCAGAGCACTAGCCCCGAGTGACCCTCCGCAAGACTGCTTCTCCGGTCGCACACAAAAAGAAAGTCGTTGGCAGGAACGATCATCACTGCGGGAATCAGTAGCCGGCCCTTCGCGTAGAGCAATCCACATTCCAGTAACAACTCTGTTATTCGTGGTGGAACGTGGCCCGCAATCGCGAAAGATTCTTGCGCGACACCGAACCAGAACCATCGCAGCAGTATGTTCAGCGGGAGCTGCTCCTGAGTATTCTGCAAAGGGCCTCCGACGCTGCATTCGTCTGCTGAGGACAATCCGGTAGCGCCCAAGGCCTTGGCCACGGCGTGATCGGAGTAATCAGCTT
This sequence comes from uncultured Acidobacteriaceae bacterium, assembly GCA_963758835.1. Classification (GTDB taxonomy): domain Bacteria; phylum Acidobacteriota; class Terriglobia; order Terriglobales; family Acidobacteriaceae; genus CAVVDY01. The sequence continues at coordinate 219,609 of CAVWWZ010000025.1, forward strand.
TCAGAAAGAAATCGCGTAGCCGTTCCGCATCACCGGGTGAAATAGGATTGAGCATCCTGGCGTTCATTGTTGTGGTTAGCTCGAGGTCATCGGCAATCGTCTTTCGTTCGCGCACGTTGTTCATAGATTCCTCTCGCGGGCATCCCCGCGGTCTTAATGGCGAAATGAAAGGGCCCGAACCTATCAGGCCCCATCTTGCCTTTGAAGTTAGCGTCCGATCTTGCGCCGGAGCGCAGCCAGTACGCCTGCCAAACCGGTGCCGAGCAGTACAAAGCTCTGCGGCTCGGGAACCGAGGCGTCCTCCACCTGGACGTTGTCCAACAAGAAAGACGCCGAGTCGTTTGCAAAGGTGAACGACAGTTCGGTCTCCGTATCGGTGGCTTGTGCTTCGAAGGAAACGTCAGTCCAAGAGAAAGGACCGGAGTTGGTTTTCTGGAACGCTGCCTGACCGTTCCAGTCGACTTCGAAGTAATCGGAGTCGCCACCCTCGGGGTTAGCCAGCGCCATGTGGATTTTGTAGTACTGCCCCGGGGTGGTGGCGACTTCCTGCAATAGAGGGGAGGTCTTGTCAATCGCTTTGCCGAAATAGGCGGCGAAGTTGCCGTCTTCCGGCGCAAGACGGCCAGGACATGTGCCGGCGTCGCAGACGCCTACATGGTCGATGTCTCCGTTGATTGTCCAGCCGCTAAAGTCACCTGTTTCGAAGCTGCCGTTGGTGATTAGATTTGAGCCATGAGCCAAGCCAGCGGCTCCGATCGAGAGCGCTGCCGAAGCCAGAACGGTGCGAGCAACATTTCTTTTCATGTTATGTAGCCTCCTGTGAGCCTCAGAAGTCGGCGCCTTGCCGTAACTCTCCTTCTGAGTGCCGGTTGAAAGGAACTTCGCAAACCAGCCGCTTGGTCCTCTCGTGAACGCACAATGCGCTTGCGCGAGATCGCGATCAATACTTACGAGGTGATATAGAGGTAAGTCGAAGGTGATAGTGCAGGTTATTGAAAACAGGAGAATTGCAAGGAGGTACACCCATCCGGAAGGGACTTACGCAGCCGAGCATCTGGCTTCAAACCGTTATCCGTGTCGTGGGTTAACAGGGTTTACGCTTAAATTCCACACCCCAGTCATACATTGCCAGCTAATCGGCAGGGCTGAAGCGGTGCCCTGATACACAGCGTCCGGGCCTGCGACAAACACGAGCAACAACTCCCTGTTCAAGAGCTGGGCGCTTCCGCCCTAGTTGCTCTTCTTCGGCCCTCGGGAGATGCGGCCGTCGATGGGCTTACGGCCGGAAAAGCCTTCGCTGGTGCCGTGATAGTGCGTGATACCGGTCTCGCCCAGCTTCCAGCAGAGCAGGACGACATCGCCCTCCACCATGCAGGGGAAATCCAGCAGGCCGATGTCGAGGTCTTTCACCTGCACTCCGGCGGCGTCGATTTCTGCGACGGCATCTTTCGCAGTCTGCACTGCTTTTTCCCGCTCGGCCTTACGGCGGGCCAGTTTCTCGACGTCGACGAAAGTGCCGCCGTTGAGGAAGATGCGGCTGCGAACGGTATCGAACTCGCCGTCCACTTCTTCAATCAAGGCTTTGGACTGCATGGCCGAGCGCAACAACGACTCCAGCACAGGCAGCAGAGTCTCAGCTTCGGCAAGGGTAAATGTGCGTGGCATATCGGTCTCAGCCTCGCTGGGTTCCAGCGATTGCAATGCCGCCATGTGGCGGGCGTCAATGCGGCGCCGGTGTTCGCGCAAGTCGAGCAGGTAGCGGGGAACCCGGCGCAGGTACTTCTCACGTGGACGTTTGCGTATGCGGATGATCACTGTATCTCTAACATCTTATCAAGCGCGACGCGTGCCCACCTCTTTACATCTTGTTTAACTTTGATGGGGTTAACCACATTGCCATCAACCAGGTTCTCCAGCGCCCAGCAGAGATGCTGCGGCGAGATGCGAAACATCGTCGTACACAGGCATCCGGAGTCGTCCAAAGTGATGATGTTCTTGTCGGGGAATTCTTTCGCCAGCCGGTTTATCAGATGAATTTCGGTGCCTATGGCGAACGCGCTTCCCGGTTTTCCTTGCTTTACCGTTCTGATGATCTGGTCGGTCGATCCGATGCCGTCGGCCTTCTGGCAGACCTCCCAGCGGCACTCCGGATGGACTACCACTTGGATTCCGGGATATTTCGCGCGGACCTTGTCGACGTGCTCCGGGAGGAAGCGCTGATGCACGGAGCAATGGCCCTTCCACAGGATCACCTTGGCCTTGCGCAGGCGCTCGGCAGTCAACCCACCCTGCAGCATGTACGGGTCCCAGACGACCATTTCGTCCAGCGGAATGCCACGGGCGAAGCCGGTGTTGCGACCCAGGTGCTGGTCAGGCAGGAAGAAAATCTTCTCGTTGCGCGCAAATCCCCATGAGAACGCTCCCGTGGCGTTGGATGAAGTGCAGACCAGTCCGCCCCGCTCTCCGCAGAAAGCTTTGATCGCGGCGGTGGAATTCATATAGGTAATCGGCGTTATGCCGTTGCCTTCGTCGTCGGTCAGGCCGAGCGCCATGAACTGCTCCCAGGCGTCTTCGACCTGGCCAATTTCAGCCATATCGGCCATGGAGCAGCCGGCGTTGAGATCAGGCAGAATGACGGATTGCGACGGGCGCGCCAGAACGTCGGCGCTTTCAGCCATGAAATGCACGCCGCAGAAGACAATGTAGCGTCCCTCCGCCTGCGCAGCTACCTGCGAGAGCCGGTAGGAGTCGCCAGTGTAATCGGCAAAGTGAATCACTTCATCGCGTTGATAGTGATGCCCCAGAATGACACACTCGCGCCCCAATTCTTTGCGGGCGGCCGCGATGCGGGCGTCCATGGAGTTGTCGGGGAGGACGAGATAGTTCTCGAGCGAGCAGGATTGCTGTTCTGTAACCGGTGCCGTAGCCACGTTTATCTCTCTGCCTTCAGTCCCGGCGGCGTCTTCCATTGTGATCGGAAGTGGCACCCCGGAACGGGGATGTTGAAAGCTGGCTTGCGGCTCCAGTAGATCCACTGCCCAAACTACGAGCCCGACCTACGGGGATGTTGAAGCAGCAAGTTGATGCTTCTTACGACTCAGCCCATTGGATGTTCTGCCAGCGCCTTCGTTACAAAACCTTGAACCGACCCAAAATCCGATCGGGCAAGCCAACATCGAGGCGTGCACATGAACTCCCGTTTGTATTGTTACGCGGAGGTGACCAATGTGCAAGGGCCAGATCAGTTGTCAGTTGCCGGTTGTCAGGATCACCTGCGTTACGATGGGGCATGAGAAAAGGGACCGCAAAGAGCCAAAAGAACAAAACGCCCAAAGAAGCGAAGCCCACCTTACAAATAGTGGTGGCGCGGATCACGCCAGCCAACCGGCATCCGGAGGTGGACTGGGGCAAGCCGCGAGGCAAAGAGGTTTGGTAGAGACTCTGCCCGGCTCACTGACAACTGACAACCGGCCACTGACAACTGATCAGCCCCCGATGTGCACCATCGTCCTTGACGCAGGAACAAATCCCGGCTCGCCGATGTGGTGGCGCTCTTCTTTTTGATCGACAACGTGGTAGATGAATTCGGTCAGCTCTTCATCGGAGGCGCCGGATGCCATACGCAGCGCCAGATCGTGCTCGCGAACCGAGAACAGGCAGGTACGTATCTTCCCGTCAGAGGTGATGCGGACCCGGCTGCAATGCCCGCAGAAAGGATGCGACACCGGGGCAATGATTCCAATCTCGCCGATACCATCCTCGAAGACGTAACGTCGCGCGGTCTCACTGTCGCCTCGCGCGATCTCACGCAGGGGCATAAAGTGGGCCATGCGACGCAAAATCTCTTCCAGTGGCACCACGATCTCGGGTGACCAAACACGGTCTTCTTCCAGCGGCATGAACTCGATGAAGCGGACGACAACACCTTCGTCCCGTGCGAATTTGCCGAATGCCGGAATCTGGTCTTCGTTGAAGCCGCGCAGCAGAACGCAATTGACTTTTACGGGATTCAGACCAGCGCGCTGGGCCGCACGTACTCCGGCCAGCACCTGTTCGTAACCGTTCGGGACTCGGGTAATGCGAGCGAAACGCTCCGAATCCACGGCGTCCATCGAAACCGTGACGCGCGACAAACCAGCGTCCGCCAGGGGCTGCGCCATCTCTGCCAGGAGGTGTCCGTTGGTGGTGATAGCGATGTCGAGCGGATCGCCTTCGACCGTACCCATATGGCTCAACTCACGAACCATATCCACCAGGCCACGACGCAACAGCGGCTCGCCTCCGGTAAGCCGGACCTTGGTGATCCCGAGATCCACGAACAGGCGCGCCATACGCAAGTAGTCGGCAATGGACAACTCGGCGAACTGCGGCCCGTCGCTGCCTGAGCGGCAATAGACGCATTTGTAGTTACAGCGATCAGTGATGGAGATTCGCAGATCGCTGATGCGTCGTCCGAATTTGTCGGTGAGAAACACGGCTCTTGGCTCTTAGCTTTTGGCTCTTAGCATTTCTGGCCATAGGCCAATAGCCAAAGGCCAACAGTTCCAGTTTCGATTGACTTGGAAGAGGGGACGAGGCGTGAGGCGTGACACAGCCCAACAGCAGTCCACGTTTCCTTTCCAAGCACGGGAGGCGTGGACGTTTCCCTCCACACCCTCGGTCCGGTGAACCGGACACCGCCGCCGCAACCCTGGGTATGCCGTTAGGCTGCGGAGGTCGGAAACAGTTTCACAATTATAGATGCCGCTCCAAGTCGCCGGACGCTTTAGCTTGGCTCGCGCCCGACTCGGCGTTTTCGGTGGCTTTGAATCCGCGCAGAGCAAACCACCCTCCTTCCGCATTCGCCATCTATGAAAGTTAGGTAAATTTCGAGTTGCTCTCTTAGCTGGCGAGCAGCTCTTCTTCGCGAAGGGAACCTATCACAATTGGCTGAACTTCTCCTGCGATTTGCCATTGGGGGCATCGTCGTTTCCACGCTTTTCGGCCATCGGCAGTGTCTTGCGGCCGAAGACGTTTGCCGGTCTCTTCGGGGCCGCCCCCTCCGTCGCGCTAGCCACTCTCGCTCTCACCTTTCACAAAGATGGCCACTCTTACGCCGCGCTCGAAGGGAGGTCTATGATGCTGGGCGCTTTAGCGCTAGCTGCCTACGCCTGGGTCGTTGCCATGATCCTCTTCCGCGCCCGGCACAACACATTACTCGTCACCTCGACCTCGCTCGTGGTCTGGGTCGTGGTCGCCTTCGGGCTATGGTCTTTGCTGCTGAGATAGCGAGATGGTCGTCACCGCTGACATTTCGGAGCTGAAGAAGGCGAGCTGGCTCGAATACGCCATCCGCTTTCTCTTCGGTGGCCTAATGACTGTCATCGCCGGGCTCATCGCGAAACACTATGGCCCGGAAGTTGGCGGGCTCTTCCTTGCTTTCCCGGCGATCGCTCCGGCGGCGGCCACTCTGATCGATCAGCACGCGAAGAAGGAAAAACAGCGTGCCGGATTGGAAGGCCACACCCGCGGACGCAAAACTGCTGCGCTCGACATGTTCGGCACAGTCTGGGGGAGCGTTGGGCTTCTGGCTTTCGGACTCGTGATTTGGCGGATGGGTCCGTCCCACAGTGCATGGCTGGTTTTGTTGGTGGCGACGGCGGCGTGGTTCGTCGCTGCTCTATCAACTTGGGAGCTGCGCCGCATTCTGAAGCATCAGCGAGTCGCACACAGGAAAGCAACTCTCGATCAGGCCCTTGTACGAAACCACCGGCGCTAGTGTGCTTCGGTTCGACCACCATTGCGGGGTGCACGACCGAAGTCCCGGAATGTAAAATCACCACGCTATGAAACACACCGTCCTCGGTGCAGGCGCAATCGGTGGAATGCTCAGCACAGCCCTGGCATCGCTCGGCAATCAAGTCAGCATCGTCGTCAGACAAGAGAAGCTGGGGCGACATCCCGAAACCTTGACGCTCGAGCGGCCAAACGGCACATTAACGGCGAAGGTCAGGGTTGTCACCGATGTCTCGCAGGCCACCGACGTGTTGTGGGTCGCGACCAAAAGCTATCAGCTCGATGACGGACTGCAATTAATCTCGAACGTACCGCCGGCAATTGTTCCGCTGTTGAATGGAATTGATCATGTTGCGTTGCTGCGCTCGCGATACGGAGATGATCGCGTTATTCCAGCAACCATCGCCGTCGAAGCCGAACGTACCAGCGAAGGGCACTACGTCCAGCGTTCGCCTGTACGCCTGAATATAGCGGCGCGCGGGGAGCCCCTGCTTAGTGACACCGCGCAAGAGCTGCGTGACCTGGGATTCCTGTGTTCGTTCATCGCCAACGAAGCCAGCATGATGTGGGGTAAGCTCTGCTTCCTTGGGCCGTTCGCGTTGGTGACCACCGCCTCGAGCCGGAACCTGGCCGATATTCTGGCGGATCCGGAGTGGAAAAAGACCCTGGACTACGCCTTCGCCGAGGCTCGCGCGGTTGCCGAAGCGTACGGTGCACAGGTCGACCCTGCCCGAACACAAGCCATCCTGGATTCATCCCCTCCGACCATGCGCAGCTCTATGGCCAAGGACCTGGACGCGGGCCGTCGGCTAGAGCTCGACGCCATCGCCGGGCCGATCATTCGCGGGGGTGCGCAGTGGGAAATCGCGGTGCCGACAACCCAGCGGCTGGTGGCCATGATCGAAGAGCGGCAACGGGCAAGGGCGCACTACTAGACGCCTCTCGCTCTTCGCTGTACATCTTCGCGATAAGCAACGGAAAACGAGGTCTAGGACACGAGATTTTCTGGCGAATGCCAAATAGCGAAAGGGCAAATAGCGAACTACTGCTTCACACGGGTTGCCGTAAAGTGAATCGGCGTATGCGACACTACGCTGCTGTCAGTCACCATGGTGAATTCGATGGTGTCGCCTTTAACTTTGCCTTTGTAATAGTTCTTGTCTTCGTAAGTTTTTTCGTCGCCAGATAAGGTCGTGAGGGTCTTCGTTATAAAGCTGATCTGGTCGCCTGCGACCTTGCCCTCCCAAATCGCCCGCCCTTGGCCTTTGCGGCTTCCGAGAAATCCTGCGGTACCGGACAGCTCCTGGCCATCAACTTCGAAATCAAACAACTCCTTATAGGTGTCTCCCCAGTCGTATTTCACGGTCGCCTCCCACTCCCCGGCGACATTCGCTGAAGCTTTAACCGGGTTACCTGTCCCGTCCCCCGAGATCTGGGGAGGAGAGGCAGGCCCGGAGCCTGTGCACCTTGTCCTGTGCTTGCGGCGGGCGGATTCGATGATGACGCTTTCTGTCGCTGAGCGAGCAACAGCCAGGCACCGGCCGCGAGCACCACCACGCCTAGCAGGAGTGCGGGAATGAGCCGCTTGAGGCTCACCTGTTTCGGCAAGAAGCCAGTACCGTGAAGCGTGCCATGCAGCACCGCGATGAGTTCTTTCGCATCGTCATGGAAGCGTGTGTCGCGAACTTCCATCGCCTGCCGATCACATAGGGCCCGCAAATTGTCCGGCAGGTCACTGGGGCTCGGCAGCGTCGCTCCGCCTACCAATACTGGAATGACGCGAATGCCGCGCTCCAAAGCCTTCGCGATTTCGATCCGCACAAAATCGCTCGGGTTATCGAGCCTTCGCCCTCCGTTCGGTCTCGGTGACCGTCAACCAGCGGCTGCCAATCACCGCGAGGAGCGCATCGGAAGCATCGAGACTACGGTCGATAACCGTGGTGAAGTTATCGCCACCCTTGATGTCGTCAACATCCATGAAAGTGTTTTGCGGCCCGAACTGGGTGCTCAGCATGTCGAACAATCGTCCAGCATAGGCAGCGCTGTCTTCGCGCCGATAGCTGATGAAAACTCCAGGCATAGTTTGGGTCTGCTCTCCGCAGAATGGCGGGATTATAGACGTGCGCCTCTCCCAGAGCTAGCGCGACCGCGGGTTCAATCCCAAGGCTCCTGCGGACGGCGAAGCATCGGCCAACTTCTTAGACAACAACGATTCAGGACATTATTCCCGTAGCGCGGAAGTGGCTCTAAAAAATGCATTGGCCGACCGTAATTCCAGAAATGTTTCAGGAACATTTCAGGAGCACCCAAGTACGCCGCCGCCCGAACGCAGCTACTCTCACTTCATCGATTGCGGATTACCCCCCAAGAGCGAGAGAAGGATGGTGCGAGCGATGAAACGTGTAGCGGTTTTCCTGTATGGCGTCTTCAGTTACGCCGTATTTTTTCACACATTTCTTTATGCCGTGGGCTTTATTGGAAACTTCTACGTTCCCAACTCCCTGGATTCCGCGGCGCGGGTGCCATTCTGGCAGGCATTGGTGACCGATGCACTTCTGCTGGCAGCGTTTGCTGTGCAGCATAGCGTAATGGCGCGCCCCGCATTCAAACGGCTGTTGACCCGAATCATTCCCGAAGCTGCCGAGCGTAGCACGTACGTGTTGGCCTCAAGTGCTGCGCTTATCGCGCTGTTTGCCTACTGGCAGCCGATTGGCGGAGTCATTTGGAACCTGGAGAACCCCGCACTTCGAATGGCGATAACCATTTTGTTCCTCTGTGGGTTCCTTATCGTGCTTGTCAGCACTTTGCTGATCAACCACTTCGACTTGTTCGGACTGCGACAGGTCTGGTTGTACCTGATCAAGCGGCCTTACACGCAGTTGGAATTCCGCACGCCGTTCTTCTACAAGTACGTGCGGCATCCGCTGTACGTCGGCTGGTTCATCGCATTCTGGGCGACGCCGACCATGACGGGAGCGCACCTGCTGTTCGCCATCCTGACTTCGGTGTACATGCTGATGGCCATCCGGTGGGAAGAGCGCGACCTGGTGGCGATCCACGGAGAGCGTTACGAGATCTACCGCAAAGAGGTACCAAAGCTGGTGCCGGCATTGCTGCCGTATCTTGGCGGCGAAGTGAAAACGGTGGAGAAAGAACGTTCTGTTGCGTGATAAGAGGTGGGCGCGCGTACTCCGTGGATACGGCGCCCTGTCCTAATGAGGAGCTGGTCCTCCGGTCGAACAAGCAGCTGTTCAACAAAATCCTAGTTAATTTAAGAGGTACTACAGATGAAAGACTACAAACATATATTGCTAAGGCTTGCCGCAACTAGTCTTGCCATTTTGCTCCTGGCTGCATTTGCCGCTGCGCAGGCGCCCCAAAGTCCGGCGATCCTTATGCTGCCGACCGTCAACATCGACGAACCAGGCCGAATCCCCTACCAGGCGGCTGCCTTCGGACACTGCGACGGAACTGTCTGCAAAGCCACGTTCCAGGCCATTCCCGCTGGCCATCGTTTGGTCATCCAGCATGTGTCGGGTAACGTGAGCACGCTAGATCCGGTCCCGGACGGGACGAGGGTGTTGGTCAGTATGGATAACAAAGTTCAGTTTATGTCTGTCCCGGTCACTCCGTTCATTCCGGGTGTGTTCGTTGGGGGATTTGACCAGCCGGTTGTGTTCTACATTGACGCCGGGCAGACACTCACCGTACAAGCCAACATTGGAGTGTCAGGGATGGACATTTTTAATCCAAGCGTGATCGGGTACGAGCTGGACTGCGCGAAAGTTTCGTGCGCTCCCATTGTAGGGTCAGGTGCAGGGGTTAATTGAGACAGCCCCTCACCCTTTGTTCCAGCCGGATGATTGAGGCGACAGACCCTGCGCCGAAGCCGTATATCGAGGATGACCACCGTAACCCTTGAGGTGCAGCAGTTCTTAAACGCCGGCAATGCGCGCGACAATCTTCAGGCGAATGATCGCATGGCTGCCGCGCCTTCTTCCTGCCACGACATGAAGGTCGAGAATTCCTCAACGAACAACTCCCATGCCGGATCACCAGGAGCCATCAGGTGGGACCGGCTGGGTAACTCGACGAATCGTGCACCGCGGATTCGGGTCGCAATCAGCTTGCCTTCCTGGACAGGAACTGCAGCATCGTCGCGCGAATGTAGCACCAGCGTAGGACAGGAGATCCTGGGAAGTAGATCAAGGATCTTGAAGCCGGGGAACTCCGCCAGCATCCGGGCGGCATTCTCTGGAGAACTCGCGATGCGCTGCAGTTCATTCAGCAAATCCATTTCCTCCGCATCGGCGTCTGGCCGGAACAGAGTTGACCACATTTGACGGAATGCCGGATTATCGCGTCCCCAGCCATGGCGGATCAGCGTGAGCAGCGCATCGAGCTGTTCCGGCGCTGCGGCATCAGGCGGCGGCCAGCCATTGGCAAATGCTCCATTGAAGATGAGCCGCGTCACGCGCTCTGGATGACGTGTGGCATAGAAGGCAGCTATGGCTGCCCCCTGGCAGCCGCCAAAAATCGCGAACTTGTCCAGCCCAGTCGCCTCGATCAACTCCTCGAAATCCTTCACCATCCGCTCGTAGGAAAAGTCTTCGATCTCCCAGTCCGAGAGTCCGCTCCCGCGCTGGTCATAACGCAGCAACGTGTTGTGGCGCATGATCTCCGACAGCCAATGCCGCAGGAAGGGACTTTTCCACTCGAAATGCAAATGATTCAACCAGTCGAGGGCGCGCACAATCGGAGGTCCACTGCCTCCTATCGTGTAGGCAATGCGAACCCGGTCGCTGGTGGTGAAGAACTGCACCTCGGGATTGGGCATGTCAGGTTTTTCGGGCGTAGAGTCAAGCGTTACCAGTCGCGGGCCAGGCCTCTCCGACCTTACTTCTCCAACAAACCGGTATCCATGCCGTGGAACCGTCTCGATGTATTTGCCGGGGTGAAGCAGCTTCCTCAAGTGCGAGATACAGTGATCGACGTTGTTTTCCTCGACCACGGAGTCGGGCCACACCGCCTGCATCAACTGGTCTTTGCGCACCAATTGGCCGGCATTCTCCAACAGCACACGAAGTGTGTCGAAGAGCTTGCCTCTCAGTCGGATTTCCTCACCGCCGCGAAGGAGCCTTCGCTCATCCACGTCGAGGAGATACAGGTCGAATGAATACTTCGCCATCGCACTCCGGCGGCTGCTGTCGCGGAAAATGCAGGGCAGGCCGCCTACTAATTCGCTGTATTTTAGCAGCGGCAGCACGATTCGGTTGTCAGCTTGATGTCACCAGCTCAGGTCAGCTCGGGACAAGATCGGACACTTCGACCTGACAGTGTTGAACTCAGCTTTGATCTCGGCAGGCGCCATGAACGCGTTGTCTGTTGGGCGAACCTAGGGAATGAGCACCGAGATCCGCAAGTTTGTTCCGGAGCGCGAAATCATGCAACTCGGGAGTGCGGGCTGGCCTCACAACCCTTGACCGTCCTTAATGTCCAATTACCCGAGGAGAGCTGAATGTACCACCACGTCAAAAAACTGATGTACACCGTAAACATCGGAGAGCCCGATCCACGGTTCGGAAACATGCTGCTGGAACAATTTGGCGGAGCCAACGGAGAGCTGGCAGCTGCCATGCAATATTCCATCCAAGGCTTCAACTGCGAAGATCCGGCCCGTAAAGATCTCTTAATGGACATCGGGACCGAAGAGTTGAGCCACTTGGAGGTCGTCGGCGCTCTGATTCGTATGCACCTCAAGCCCATGAAATCGGACCGTGCCGCAGCGGAAGCCGATCCGCTCGTCGCCATCGCAGGAGGAGGCGGGGTTGCCCTGTTTAACTCCGTGGGAGATGCGTGGACCGCAGACTACCTCAAAGTTACCGGCGATCTCGCTGTGGACCTGCACAGCAATATTGCGGCTGAGGCGCGCGCCAAGATTGTGTACGAGCGTCTGATCAACTTCACCGACGATCAGGGCACGAAGGAAGCTCTGCAATTCCTGATGACTCGCGAGATTACTCACATGCGCGCGTTTACTGCCGCTCTCGAAACCATGGGTAAACCTCGATTCTCGATCGGAACCATCGCCCCGACACAAGGCCTGGTAGACGAGTACTTCAACGATTCGACCGGCGAAGGCGATGAAGGAAAGGACGGCCTGGCTGACAGCATTGTCGCGGCGGCAAAGCTTACCAAGGTCGACTCCGAGTTGTTCGGCGGAGAAGGCTTGGATATCACACCGGATACACCGGTTCCCGACTCCGAAAAGGGCTCCAAAGTGGATTCCACACCAGTAGGGCGAAAGCCGGTAGGGAAGCCGACGATATTGAAGAAGACGGGCAGCAGCCGAAAGTAAGGCTGAAGCTAAGACACACTGGAAATATGGGCCGGCGAAAATCGTCGGCCCATTGCTTTCGAGGTGGAAGCATCGGGCTTTAGCCTGATGAAAAAGCGCCTCTCGTTCTGTGGCTTTAGCCACGGACGTTTGGGATAGGAGCGCGCCGCTCTTATTCGAGGCTGACACCTTCAATACAGGCTGCTTTTCGCCAAGCTAAAGCTCAGCGCTTGCCCCTAATACGAATATCCGTCCGGCTGTGAGACTGCGCCGACTTCGACTTCCGTGTCCACATAGTCGCGGCCGGCTTTGATGGCCTGGCGATCGAGTTCCAGCAGCTTCGGATTCTTCACCGTTTTTTCCAGGACTGCGATGGCCGTGTCAGCCGGCAGGCACTCGGTCTCTTCCAGCAACGCACCCAGCATCACTACGTTGGCCACCTTGGCTGAGCCCAGGCGGTCGGCAATCTCCGATACCGGCACGCACACTACGCGAGCCTGCGTGATGTTCATGTCCTCGGGGATCTGGTGGTGGTTGTAGAGAATCAGCCCGCCGGAGGCGACGTGGGGAGCAAACTTGCGCAGCGAGAGCTCATTCATCGCGACCAGCACTTCAGGCCGCGAGATGAGCGGCGTTCCAATGCGCTCGTGCGAGAGCGTGACATGGCAGTGCGCGCTGCCGGAGCGCATCTCCGGCCCATAGGATGGCAGCCAGCTTACTTCCATCTGCTCGCGCAATCCCATCTCGGCCAATAGCTGGCCCATCAGCAGAACGCCCTGTCCGCCGAAGCCGGCAAACTTCACCGTTACTTCGCGGGTGTGATGACGGCGTGTGGGCGTCGTCACCACGGCATTGATGTCAACGTTAAGCGCTTCTGCAACTGTCTTGTGCGGCACCTGGGTGATTCCGGCAGCTCAGGCTTGCGATCGCGAAAAACTCCCAGCGGGAAGGCCTTCATCAAGCGTCTCGCAGACCCACTTGCGCGCGACCACCGGATCCATCTTCATGATGGTCGGGCAGGGCGAGAGCATCTCGACCAGCGAGAAGCCGCCGCCATTCTTCTGGATCTCCAGCGCCTTCTTCACCGCCTTCTTTGCCTTGCTGATGTTCTTCATGTCGCACAGCGCGACGCGCTCGATGTAGGTCGGCGTCTCCAGCGAGGCGAGCAACTCGGCAACGTGCAGCGGCAGGCCTTCGTTGTTGGCGCGGCGTCCCCAGGGAGAGGTAGTGCTCACCTGCCCGGGAAGCGTGGTGGGCGCCATCTGGCCGCCCGTCATGCCGTAGATCGAGTTGTTGATGAAGAATACGGTGATGTTCTCGCCACGGTTGGCGGCGTGAATGATCTCTGCGGTGCCGATGGCGGCAAGGTCTCCATCGCCCTGGTACGACATGACGATGGAATGCGGATTGGCGCGCTTCAACGCGGTTGCGGCTGCGGGGGCCCGCCCATGCGCGACCTGCACATTGCCGACATCAAAATAGTAGTAGGCGAATACCGAGCAGCCGACTGGGCTGACCAGGATGGCGTTATCCTGCACACCGAGTTCGGTGAGGGCTTCGGCAATCAGCTTGTGTGCAATGCCGTGCCCGCAGCCCGGGCAGTAGTGGGTCTGCTGCTGCAATTCGGCCTTCCGTTCGTATTTGTCATAGAACGCCGGCGATTTTTCATGGACAACCTGGTAGCCGTTCCACAATTTCCTCCCATTTGGGTCGGAGCGCGCCTTCAGGCGTGCACTCAAACTCCGCTTACACCAGGGCCGCGATGCGCGCGAATACCTGCGCGGTAATTTCTTCCACGGTGGGCACGTTGCCGCCAGCGCGTCCGTAGAACTCGATAGGCAGCGTGCCATTCAGCGTCAGCTTGACGTCTTCCAGCATCATGCCGGTGCTCAGCTCAACCACCATCGCCGACTTGACACGTCTTCGCGGTCTCCCGCAGCTCGCGCGAGGGGAACGGCCACAGCGTAATCGGCCGGAACAGGCCGGCTTTCACGCCCTGGGCACGCAACTGGTCGACGGTCGAGCGCAGCACGCGCGAAACGATGCCGAAGCCGATCAGCAAAATGTCGGCATCTTCGGTCAGGTAGTTCTTCGCTGCGGGTCTCGAGCTCCTGGGCCAGCTGATACTTGCCTTCCAGCTTTCGGACATGCGCTTCGAGGTCATCGGGCTCGAGGAAAATGGAGCTGATGAAGTTCTTCTGTGTCTCGGCTGTGCCTTTCACCGCCCAGTCTTTCGCGGGAGGCTCGATGTCGCGCAGCTTGATATCCAGCGGCTCCTGCATCTGGCCGACGTAGCCGTCCGTCATGATGATGACCGGGTTGCGATAACGGTCAGCCAGGTCGAAGGCGAGCACGGTCAGGTCGAACATCTCCTGCACCGAGCCGGGAGCCAGCACGATGTTGCGATAGCAGCCGTGGCCTCCGCCCTTGACGCAGCAGAAGTAGTCGCTCTGCTCGGGCGCGATGTTGCCCAGGCCGGGACCGCCGCGTACCACGTCGACGATGACGCAAGGCAGCTCCGATCCCGCAATGTAGGAGATGCCTTCCTGCATCAGGCTCAAGCCCGGGCCTGACGATGCCGTCATCACCCGCTTGGCCGGCCGAAGCCGCGCCATAGACCATGTTGATGGCCGAGACTTCGCTCTCTGCCTGCAAAAATGTACCGCCCACTTCGGGTATGAGCAGGGCGGCATATTCTGCGATCTCGCTGGCGGGAGTGATGGGGTATCCGTAGAACGACCGGCATCCGGCGAGCACCGCGCCTTTGACGACCGCGACATTGCCTTTACATAGCTGGCGCATGGCTTCCTCCCTGGTTCGTGCTGACCGCGGCAACCACTTTTGGCGGCGGCGTCAAGCGGTAAACCGTGATCGCGCCCGGCTCTGGGCAGCAATAGAAACATGCGCCGCAGCCGGTGCAATCGTGCCCGGTGTAGAAGGCTGGATGCACGCCGTACTTGCTCAGCTCAGGCGAGAGAAAAAGGCACTTGGGCGGACACGATTCAACACACAGCCCGCACCCCTTGCACTCTTCGACGTCGATGGTTACGTTACCGCGTGGTTGCGATGTCATAACTTTATTGCTTCCTCCAGAGCATTGCGCCGGAACCAGCGCTGCTCTTCGCAATAGTCGTACAGCTCGTTACGGAACTTGGGATGGGCAATCTGAATCAGCGCCTCTGCGCGTTGTCGAATGGTGCGGCCATGCAGGTAGGCAACGCCAAATTCGGTGACCACGTAGTGCACGTCGGCGCGTCCGGTCAGAACGCCGGCGCCGTGGGCAAGCCGCGGCACGATGCGCGAAATGGTTTCGTTCTTCGCTGTCGAAGGCAACGCGATGATCGGCTTGCCGCCTTTGGAGCGCGCGGCCCCGCGAATGAAGTCGAGCTGACCGCCAAAGCCGCTGTAGAAGCGTGGCCCGATCGACTCGGCGCAAACCTGTCCGGTCAGGTCGACTTCGATGGCCGAATTGATGGCGACCATGCGATGGTTCTGCGCGATGCGCCAGGGATCATTGGTGTACGCCGAAGGATGAAATTCAAAAACTGGGTTCTCATCGACGAAGTCGAAGAGTTTTCTGCTGCCCAGCACAAAACCAAGAATGATCTTTCGCGGCTTGAAGTTCTTGCGCTCGCCGTTGATCACTCCCGCCTCGATCAGCGGAATCGCGTTGTCGGAGATCAGCTCGGTATGAACCCCAAGGTCGCGGCGGTCCATCAGTTTCGGCAGGATCGCGTCAGGGATGTCGCCGATACCCAACTGCAGCACCGATCCATCTTCGATCAACGAGGCGCAGTGCGCGCCAATGCGGTCGCAAACCGGATCGCTGCCGTGACTCTTCAACTCGCAGAGCGGCTGCGACACTTCGACAATGGAATCAAGCTGGCTGACATGGATGAAGCTGTCGCCGTAGGTGCGCGGCATTTGCGCGTTCACCTGGGCAACCACACGACGGGCATATTTCGATGCCGTAAGTGTGGTATCCACGCCCACCCCGAAGCTGCAGTAGCCATGTGGATCGGGTGGAGAAACCTGAATGAATGCCACGTCGATCGGCATGTCGCCGCTCTCGAAAAGCGCCTCGACCTCGCCCAGGAAGATCGGAGTGTAGTCGGCTCGGCCTTCGTTTACCGCCTGCCGCACGTTGCCGCCTACGAACAGCGCGTTGTGGCGAAAACTCTGCGCCATCTCGGGAGCGCAGTAGGGAGACGTTCCCAGCGTCAGCAGATGCACGATCTCAACGTTTTTTACATGGGGCGCGCGAGCGATTAAGGCTTCAACCAGCGCCTCGGGCTCGGCACAGCCGGGATGAATGTAGACCCGCATGTCTGACTCGACGCAGCTTACGGCCTCGCTGGTGTTCATCAGTTTGCTGCGGTATTGGTCGATCCAGGACATAGAGCTCCTATACATTCACTGTTTCTCGGGTTGCCGGATAACCCGCCATGGCTCGTTCATGCCCGAGGGTGGCGTAGTAAATCGCATGACCAAAGAACTGGTCGAGCATCTCCTGCAGCTCGACTTCGGCGAAGATTTCGGCAGGGCGCTCCAGCTCGGCATGCGTTTCGAGGTAGTTCCACAGGTTTTCGCGGACCAGCCAGATCATCCAGATCACCTGGCTCGCCGGGACGCCTTGTTCCGCGCGCGTGGCTCCGATCTCCAGGTAACGCTGCTCAACTTCGGCCTCGGTCTTGGCCATCAGCCATTCGCCCAGATGGCGATACACCTCGTACACGCGTTGCGTCAGCTCGGTTGCGGAAACGTTGGCGTAGGCCGAACACATGGGGTCTTCGAGGTATCGTTTGTGAAGGGTGCGCGCTAATCCGTCGGAATGGGTCTCGATCAGCTTCACCAGCCGATATGCGAGTAACATGGCCGACCCCTTTCACCGGGTGTCCGCAAAAACAGGCTGCGGAAAGAGTCCCGGCTCTCCTCATCGTTACTCTTGAGTGTGTTCTAGGGACGGGCCGTTGGGCGGTGATTGGGGTCACAATCGGGGGTGATTGGAGTCACCCGGAGGGGGACGATTTTCAGACCGAAGGACCCTGTTGCGGAAGTCGGGAGCCAGCTTTGATCCAAGGTACGTGTTTGGGTAAGACCTATGCCGTCCCTGGCGGGACTCGGGACGATCATCACGCTTTCCCAGCATTGAAATGCTGGGCTTAGATATGCTGTCCGCTTCGAGGGACGGAATGCTCGGCACTCTGAGCATGTCTCCCTGACATCCGGCCGAACTTCACCGCCAATCATGCCTATCGGAAGTTGCGTATCAGAACCGCGTCGGAGTCGACGCGTCCACGCGCCACGGCGAGCTGGCCGCTGGAAGATACGGCATAGCTGAAGATGACATCGGATGGGAAGTGCGTCAGCTGCGTGCGAGCGCCCGATTTGAGCTGCAGCTTCCACAGGTTCATGATTTGGTCGCGGCTATCCACGTACACCACTCCGTCATCCTCGGGCGTCCACGCTGGAGTTCCGCCGTTTTCTCCCAACTGCAGATCCAAGCGTCTGAAGCAGCTTGCCATCTGGAGGTGGAGATCACGCCGACGCGCCACTGTGAAGTCGCATCGTCATAGTAGCGAGCCGTCATCCGGTCGCCGCGATGCGAAACCTGGGGCATTTCAGCCTGATACTGCGTGAGCTGGACAGGTTCGCCACCCTCGACCGGCGACTTAAAGATGTGCACCTTGCCTTCTGTCCAATGGTTGTAATAAATCCATTTCCCATCGGCCGAAAAACTGGGCATTTCATCACGATCGGTATTGGTGACCCTTCGAGCATTACTGCCATCAGTGTTCACCAGCCAAACGTTCGGCTGAGAGGTCGATTTCGGAAGCGAGCAGTACGCGAGGTATTTTGCGTCGCGGCGACAACGATGCGCCGTCCACCACATCTCCTGGAGGAGTCACCTGCACCGGGCTCGCTCCATTGGTATCGGTCACCCATATTGCGGTGTAGCCTGCTTCGGAGGAGCTGTATGCGACCTTGTCTCCCTCGACACCCACCACCCTTCCGCCATCGTCGGCGCCGGAGGTGATCTGCTTCTCTTCCTGCATCAGTCCTGGCGCCAGCCACACATTCGAACGGCGGGACGATTGGATGGTCACCAGTGCCGAACTATCTGTTGTGATTCCCAGGCTCAACTGGCCATACGAATTCAGATCATTGGTAATGCGTGAGATCTCGCCACTGGGATAAGCCACGGTGTAAAGCTGAAAGTTGTCAGCCAATATCGTCGGGGTGGCCGAGAATACCAGTCCAGAACCATCGTGCAGCCAAATGACCCTGGCAATTTGACCTTTCAATTTCGGCACCAGCTCCGTCACTTTTCCGTTCATGTCGAAAAGCGAGATGCCGTTGCTGTAGCCCGCCGCATCCAATTTATTCATTCCAGCCGCAATATACTTGCCATCAGGCGACCAGGACGGGCCATGCTTATCGAACCAGTCCTCGGCCACCTTTCCGGTGAACAGCACACGCTGGCCGGTACCGTCGAGGTTCGCAATTACCAGCTCCGATGTCGGCCCTTGCGTAGAGTGCTCACGCACATAAGCCAACTGTTTTCCATCGGGCGAGAACGTTATTGGGCTCGCGATGTTCGATAGCACCTTATGTGACGTGCCGCCGAGTGTGGGAACGACGTATAGTCCACCGCCCGGGTTCTCCTTGCCGCCAGCAACGTAATAGACAAAATTGCCATCGGCGGAGAAAGTTGTCCCGCCGTACCCCGTTTCGCTGTCGGGCACCAGCTTGACCGAGCTCGCTGTAGCAACCTGTCGCAGCCACAGGCTCAATTTGCCATTCCGGTTCACCTCATAGACCACGTACTTGCCGTCAGGCGAGATCGAAGTTGAGCCCGTCGTCTTGCCATCGTTGGTCAATCGCGAGATGGACATTTGCTCGCCGGAATTTCGGGCAGACTGCGAGCGCGTTTGGCGGTAGAACAGAAATCCCAAGGCCGCGACGATCGCCAACAGGGCCAACGCTCCGATGGTTGTGGCAGCCTTGTGCCTTTTGACCTCACCCAGCAGGACGGCCCCGCTCGATGTCGTGCGAGGGTGCCGCGGGCATGACTCTCGATGTAGTGATGGAACCATCCGAGTCGGGCGTCGCTCTCGTGGATCCTCCCGACGAAATCGACCGCCGCAAGCGCTTCAGGTCGGCTTTTAGCTCCGCTGCGGTCTGGCAGCGCAAATCGCGGTCCTTCTCAAGCGCCTTGTCGATGACCTCCGCCAGCTTCGGCGGCAGCGTGGGATTCAGCTCCAGCACAGGAGGAGGATCGTGCTCGAGGATTGCTGCAAAAATCATGGCCGAGGTCTTACCCTCGAACGGCATCCGCCCGGTTGCCATCTGATACATCACCGCACCGAAGGAGAACAGGTCAGTGCGTGAGTCCAGGTCTTCGTTACGCGCCTGCTCCGGCGACATGTAAGCGATGGTCCCGACCGTCGTTCCTGGGCTGGTAAGGTTAGCGCCGTCTCCCGTGGTCGCAGCCGTAGCGCCAACCGTTTCGGCAACCGCGCGCTTCACCGAGGCGAGCTTGGCGAGACCAAAGTCCAGTACTTTCGCTACTCCGCGATTGGTGACGAAGATGTTCGACGGCTTGATGTCGCGATGAATGATGCCGTGCGCGTGTGCTGCATCGAGGGCATCGGCAATCTGGATTGAGAGGTCGAGCAGTTGTTCGGTCTTCAGCTGACGGTCGGCGATGAACTGGTCGAGCGTCTGTCCCTGCAGCAATTCCATGACGATCATCCATTCGCCGTCATGCTGCTCAATGCCGTGAATCGTGCAAATATTGGGATGATTGAGGGCCGAGGCTGCGCGCGCTTCCTGCAAGAAGCGCTCCAGGGAGATCGGGTTCTGCGCCGTTTCGGAGGGCAGGAACTTTAGGGCAACGTGACGGCCGAGCACGGTATCTTCGGCTTCGTAGACCACCCCCATGCCACCACTGCCGACCTTCGATAGAACCCTGTAATTACCGAAACTGCGCTCGATCAATGCCCTACACCTACGTCAGATTGATTGGATTCAACAGGCATGCACTTCGTTAGCAAACATGGTATGTGTCGCTGCCCTGTGACGCAAATGCCACAGGGGAGCACCCGCGGCTCGACCGATGACTCAGCGGGCGCGATGACATTTGTCACACAGTGTCGCTGACATTCCACACTATGGTCGTACGTGCGCTTCGACGAAGATGTTCCCGTACCCGAAAACGGGTGAGTGGAGCAGACGATGTCAACCGCAATTGCTGAATTTCTTCCTTACCTGGCACCGCAGCAGACCGCAGTGGCGCGCACTCGCAACCTGACCAAGCAGTACGGCGAGACGACGGCGCTCAACGGCGTCAATATCGAGCTACGCTCGGGCGAATTGCTGGCGCTGCTCGGCCCGAATGGCGCCGGCAAGACCACACTGGTGCGCGTTCTGCTGGGATTGGCCAAGACCGATGCCGGCAGCGTGTCAGTCTTCGGAGCCGATCCCCGAAGCTTGGCGGTTCGCTCGCGTTGCGGAGCCATGCTGCAAGTCGCGCGCGTTCCCGAGACGCTGAAGGTGCGCGAGCACGTTCACCTGTTTTCGTCGTACTACCCGAAGCCGCTTCCGCTGGAAGAGACGCTGAAGGTCGCCGGCCTGGAAGAAATCAAAGATCGCCGATTTGGCGAACTCTCGGGCGGACAGAAGCAGCGTGTGATGTTTGCGCTTGCGATTTGCGGCGATCCCGACCTGCTCTTCCTCGACGAGCCGACCGTCGGCATGGACGTGGAAGCGCGCCGCCTAATGTGGTCGCAGATCCGCCTGCTCATCGCGCGCGGCAAGACGGTGTTGCTCACCACGCACTACCTGCATGAAGCCGATGCGCTGGCCGATCGCATTCTGGTGTTGCAACAAGGTTCGATTGTCGCCGAGGGCACGCCGTCGGAGATTAAGGCCAACGCAGCTGGCAAGACGATTCGCTGCTCCACCCGGCTGTCGCGCCAGGAAGTCGCGGCCATCGCCGGAGTAGTCGCGGTAAAGGAAGATCGCCAGGCATTCGAGATCCAGGTGAACGCCGCCGAGCCGGTGGTTCGCGAACTGCTGCGCCGCGACGAATGGCTGTCGGATTTGGAAATTACGAATGCCGGGCTGGAAGAGGCGTTTCTGTCGCTGACGCAAAGCAGCAATTAGCAACTAGCAACTGTCAGCAAACCGAAGAGTCTTGCTCAGCACGAACAATTTCACCACAGAGGACACTGAGGCACGGAGATTTTCAGATTTTCTAAATCTCCGTGTTCTCCGTGACCTCAGTGGTGAAAAGATATTTTGATGAGGAAATGATAATGGCCAGCTACAACAATGCCCGCAACTCTCGCCATTCCGCGCCGCTCGCCTAGCGAATGGCTCGCCCTATTCGCGCTGGAAGCGAAATACGAAATCCTGAAATACATGCGGCTGCGCGCCTTCTCCGTATCGACGCTGTTCTTCCCGGTCATGTTTTATGTGCTGTTCGGGATAGTGCTGCCGAAAGCAGGCCCCAGTCGCACCGAAACCGCGACCTACATGCTGGCGACGATGGCGTGCTACGGCGTGATGGGCGTTGCCATGTTCAGCTTCGGCGTAGGCATCGCGATGGAGCGTGGCCAGGGATGGCTGCAGGTAAAGCGCGCCTCGCCCATGCCGCTGCCCGCATACTTCCTGGCGAAGATCGTGAACGCGATGGTCTTCGGAACCGCGATTTCTCTGCTGCTCCTCGCCGTGGGCGTTGCCTTTGGAGGAGTGCGCATGGCGCCGCTCATGGCACTGAAACTGATCTCGGTATTGGTGGTGGGCTCCGTTCCATTCAGCGCCATGGGACTGGCATTGGGCTACTTCGCAAAGCCCAACTCCGCACCTGCGATGGTCAACCTGGTTTATCTGCCGATGTCGTTTTGTTCGGGACTGTGGATTCCAATCTTCATGCTTCCCAAGGTCCTGCAGAACGTGGCACAGGTGCTGCCGCCGTATCACGTGGCGCAACTGGCGCTGAATGCGATCAGATGGGTCCGTATCCCAATCCCGTGTGGGGCCACGTCGAGGCGTTGATTGGAGTGACGCTGCTGTTCCTGGGAATCGCGGCGTATGGATACTGGAAAGATGAGGGAGAGACGTACGGATAAAGCAGCCGCTGGCACTTGGCAATTCGCCATTGGCCAAAACCGAAACGACGACAAACGCTTAAGAGCCGACATGCATAAGTGCCAAGATGCTAAATCCGGCAAGAAGCCAAGTGCCAAATAGCGAGACTCGGAGCGTTATGAGCAGATGTACTTTGGAATGGATCAGTTTTTATCGTTGCCATGATCGTGTTCCTGGGCTTCGCCCTCAGCGGCCGCTGGAACGACCTGGGCGTTGCGCTGGTGGTCACCGGCGTGCTGTGGTACACACTGGTTCCCGAGTATCATTCGGGACGACAATAGTGGAAGAGCGATGAACTGGCTGAAGCGCCTTTGGTGGCGCATTTATCCCAACTCGGACAAACAGCACTGGTGGATGCCGCTGATGTGGCTTCCCTTCATGTTCTGGTTCTTCGCGGACCCGTATTGGAAGCATGCGGCGCCGGGCATCTGGATTCTGAACACGGCGGTCGGGCTTCTCTTTGTTTACCTCTATCTGCAGGCATTTGCTCGCGGCAACCGGGTGCGGGTGATATGCGCGCTGCTCATGCTGTTGATTGCTACTGCAGCCATTCCCTATAACACCGGCGCAGCAGGACTGCTCATCTACTGTGCCGCGGCAGGTAGCTTCTTCCCCAATCGCGGTCGCGTGCTGGCATTCATGGCGGCCGAGATGGCCGTGCTCATCTTCTACGCCTACCGGCTGCACTTTGATCTCGGCTTCTGGGCCTCGATGGCGCTGTTGATCGTACTGGTAGGAGCCATAAATCACTTCTCGGCACTGTCGCATTGCCAGAACCGAAAAGCTGCGGCTGGCCAACGACGAGATCGAGCACCTGGCGAAGGTCGCCGAGCGGGAGCGCATCGCGCGCGATCTGCACGATGTGCTGGGACACACGCTGTCGCTTATCACTCTGAAGTCTGAGCTGGCGCGCAAACTGGTCGATCGCGATCCCGAACGCGCCAAGCTGGAAATGCAGGATGTCGAAAATACTTCTCGTGCCGCGCTGGCCGACGTGCGTGAAGCGATTCGTGGCTATCGTAGCGAAGGCTTTTTCGCCGAACTGTCACGCGCCCGCGCCGACACTGGAAACAGCGGGCGTCACGATGAAGAGCGACACGGTTCCGATGGAGCTCAGCCCGGCGCAGGAATCCGTGCTGGCGATGGTCCTGCGCGAGGCCGTGACGAATGTTGTGCGCCACGCCGAGGCGCAACGCTGCAGGTCCGTCTGTCAGGCAACACACGCTCTGCCGCCTGGAGATCGCCGACGATGGCTGCGGGTGCGATGATCCCGAGGGCAACGGACTGCGCGGCATGCGCGAGCGGCTGCAGACCATTGGAGGCTCGCTGGAACGCCTCACCGGGCAGGGAACCCGGCTGGTCATTCAATTACCTCTCGCGGCGGGTAGAGGGCACCTCGGCTCCCGGTGGAAGCATCGGCCTTTAGGCCGGTGAATACGGGGCCGCAAGAGGAATCGAGCTTTAGCGCTGGACCTCCGCGGCTAAAGCCGTTGCCAATAAGCACCCATTTTCGCCGGGCTAAAGCTTGGCGCTTCCACCAGCAGATCTCGACATAAACTAGTTCTGTGCCCACCACCAAGCGCGACAAAATCCGCGTCGTGCTCGCCGAAGACCAGGCCATGGTGCTCGGCGCGCTCGCCGCACTGCTGGAGATGGAAGACGACATCGAGGTCGTCGCCCGCGCCCGCTCCGGCGACGAAGCGCTGCAAACTCGTTCAGCAGCATCGCCCGTACGTCTTCATCACCGACATTGAAATGCCAACCATGACCGGCCTCGAAGTCGCCGGCGAACTGAAGCGCCGCGGCATGCCGGTGCGCGTCATTATCCTTACCACCTTCGCGCGCGCCGGATACTTGCGACGTGCGCTGGATGCCGGTGCTTCAGGATATCTGCTGAAAGACATGCCCGCCGAACAATTCGCCGACGCCGTCCGCCGGGTGCATCGTGGCTTACGGGTCATCGATCCGCAACTTGCCGCCGAGGCGTGGACGGAAGAACCCGATCCTCTGACCGAGCGCGAGCGCCAGGTTCTGCGTCTCGCGGGAGAAGGCATGGCCAGCTCCGACATCGCAACCGAGCTGAATCTCTCCGAAGGTACGGTGCAGGAATTATCTGTCAGAAGCTATCAGTAAGATGGGCGCGGCGAACCGCGTCGAAGCCGCTCGTCTGGCAAGAACGAAGGGTTGGTTGTAGTATGTTCGGTCTTCGGGAATGCGCGGGTGCGTAATCGACGGCGGAGATCGTCTTTTTTCGTGGAGCAACCATGACGTGCAAGGCGCGATCGCACGCAGGACTTAAAACAACGATCCTTCTCTTCGCCGCACTCATTGTGCCGTTCACACTCCAGGCGGCAGGTCCAGAGTCCTCCAACGAAGCGCAGACTGAGCGTTATTTCGAGAGTATCCGCAGCAATCCAAACGCAGTGCTGGCTTTTCTGCGCGAGATGCCAAAGGGTGGCGATCTGCACAATCATCTTGTGGGCGCAATCTATGCGGAATCGTTGATCGAGTGGGCAGCCGAGAAGGGTCTGTGTGTCGACCCCACCAGCTTTTACTTGAGTGAGCCGCTATGTGGCGGCGCAAAAGCCACAGTCCCGGCCGGCACTGCCCTTACCGACCGCTTCCTGTATCGCAACATGATCGATGCCTATTCCATGCGCAGGTGGGAGCTCTCTGGTCTATCGGGACACGACCATTTCTTCGATACCTTTGACAAGTTCATTCTGGCTACCTACGGCAACACCGGAAGGATGCTGGCCGAGACCGCCGCTCGTGCGGCATCACAACGTGAGGTCTACCAGGAGCTGATGCACGCTCCGGCATTTCCTGAAACTCTGGCGTTGGCGAATCGATCCGGATGGGATGACGATCTGGCGCGGCAACGTCAGAAGCTCCTGGCCAACGGCATGGCCGAAGTAGTAGCCACAGCTCGCAAAGAGATGGACGAGGCCGAAGCTGTGCGCGACTCGACGCTTCACTGTGCGACCGCCCGGCCTGACCCTGGATGCAAGATCGTACAACGCTATCTGTACATGGCTCTGCGTGGAGTGCCAAAGGAGGTGGCCTTCACCCAGATGGTGCTCGGCTTCGAGCTTGCCGCGAGTGACCCCCGCTTCGTCGGGATCAATCTGGTTCAGCCGGAAGAATGGTATGTTGCCCGGCGAGACTTCCCCTTGCACATGCAGATGCTGAATTACCTGCACACGGTGTATCCCAAAGTGCACATCGCGCTCCATGCAGGAGAATTGGCACAAGGAATGGTGACACCCGAAGAGCTGACGTTTCATATTCGATCATCGGTAGAGACCGGACACGCCGAACGCATCGGCCATGGAATCGACGTCATGTATGAAGACAAGCCTTACGAACTGCTGCGCGAGCTGGCCCAGCGCAATGTAATGGTCGAGATCTGCCTGACCAGCAATGCCACAATTCTCGGTATCGAGGGCACCCGCCATCCCCTGGCCGAATACATTCGCGCCGGAGTTCCCGTGGCGTTGGCGACTGATGACGAGGGTGTATCGCGATCCGACATGACGCAGGAATATCTGCGAGCGGCCCTCGATCAGGGCCTGAATTACGTGCAGCTGAAGAAGATGGCGCGCACTAGCCTGGAGCACGCCTTCATTTCTGGCGCAAGCTTGTGGAGCGATGGAAGAAATTTCACGCCGGTGAAGGAATGTGCGGCGGACTTGGGACAGCCGCGAACCCCTTCTTCGTTGTGCCAGGACTTTCTCAAGAAAAATGAAAAGGCCAACCTGCAATGGAAGCTGGAGTCACAGTTTTTCAACTTCGAATCGCAAACCTGGCCGCCGCCAGAAACGGACCATACGCAAACCATCCACTAGGCGAACTCATCGCTATCGCTGCAACGGCAGCAGAACCACGAATCGTGTGCCTCTCCCAACTTCGCTCGTCACCTCGATCTTGCCCCCATGCGCCTCAACTGTACGCTTGGCAAGCGACAGACCCAGGCCGGTACCGTGTCCTTTGGTGGTGAAGAAGGGCCGGAAGATGTTGGCGAAGTGCTCGGGAGCGATGCCTTTGCCTTCGTCGGCGACAGTGATCACCGCGAATTCGTCAGGCTGATCTACATCGAGCGACACGCGGATCGTGCCCGGCTTGTCCATCGACTGGATCGCATTGAGCAGCAGATTCAGCAGCACCTGGTTGATCTGGTTGGGATCGTGATCGACGGCTGGAAGCTCGTGTTTCGTTTGCAGCTCGATCATGATGCGTTTGGTGATCGCCTGCTGCCGCGCGAAACATGACCGCGTGCTCCGCGGTTGACAACCATGTCAGCGTGACGAAATTGCGGCGGCTCGGGACGCGCGGTCTCCAGCAGTTCGGTCAGGATGCGATTGATCTGAACGGCTTCTTCCTTGGCGTCCTTGATGACCGACGCGAGCCGCACTGTTCGGCGGCAGGTCGCGGCCGACGATTTCGATGCACGCCGGCGATTCCTGCCAGCGGATTGCGAATCTCATGCGCCAGTCCGGCGGCCAGTTCGCCCAAGCGTGGCGAAGTGCTCGGCGCGCGACATCTGCGTCTGGTGCAGACGGTGAATTTCTTCGCGGCTCGGCTTCAGTTGCGCGACCATCTCGTTGAAGTCGCGGCCCAGGTCGCCAATCTCGTCGTTGCGATCGGCAAAGCTGACGCGAACATCCATGTCGCCCAGGCGGACCCGCGCAATTTTGTCCTGCAATTCGAACATGGGACGGCGAACCTGAAACGGCGAACACCATGATGACGGCTGCGCAAATGACGAAGCGCGCCCGCGGCCGCGACGGTGATGACGATGTGCCGCTCGTCCGCGGCTCGAGCGACGAGGAAACCAGCACGAACAGCAGCAGTCCGTTCAGCAGGACCGCCGCGATCGGCAAGCATTGCCTTCAGTGCCCAGTTGATGTGCCGCTTCGCGCTCCACGACGGGCGTTGCCGTGCGGACGGCGCGGCGCTGACAGACTCCAGTCGGGAATGTCGGATTGTCGCTGATAGCGACATCAGTAGGCACTGCTAGTTCTCCAAAATTCTATCCAGGGCCGGCGAA
The DNA here is from genome assembly GCA_963758835.1 of uncultured Acidobacteriaceae bacterium. GTDB lineage: Bacteria > Acidobacteriota > Terriglobia > Terriglobales > Acidobacteriaceae > CAVVDY01. The sequence continues at coordinate 246,926 of CAVWWZ010000025.1, forward strand.
GCGGAGCTGATTCTTTGGGGCCTTCGTCCTCAGATCCGCAGCGTCCAGCCCTGGATTCCTCATGCGTACGCGTGTAAGCCGGGAAGCAGATACGTGACGCCGAGGAAAGTGAAGATCACGACGCCAAATCCCAGGATGGCGAAGTACGCGGCCCTGCGCCCGCGCCATCCGCGCGTGATCCGCATATGCAGATAGCCCGCATAGACCAGCCAGGTGATCGCGGCCCAGGTTTCTTTCGGGTCCCAGCTCCAGTACGAGCCCCAGGTGCGGTTCGCCCAGTAAGCGCCGGCGGCGATCATGCCGGTCAGCAGCGGGAAAGCGATGCAGATCGTCTTGTAGGTGACGCGATCGAGCGTGTCAGCCGAAGGCAGCAAGCGCTTCCAGGTCAGTCGCGCCTCCACAACAGCATCAGGTACAGCAGCGAAGCGAAAATACCCGTCACCATGCCTCCGAGTATGAAGGGGCTGGCGGCCAGGCTGGTCGGGAAGAGTCCATCCTGGTCGGGTGACGGGTAGCTGGCATCGCGCACGCGCAGAACGAACGCTGCCAGGACAACAACCTGCAACAGAATGCTGATGAAGATTGCCTTGTTGGCGATGCCGAGGAAGCGATCGTCCTTCTTCCAGCGCGCCGACGAAGTAGAGCGCCAGCGGAACGATGGCGCCGATGGCGGCGATGCACGAACAGCCAGCCCAGGTCGGGAACGGTGACGAACAGCCGCATGCCGCGGCCGAGGAACATGTCGACTTTGTTGTCGCGCATCCCATGCGGTAACCGACAGTCCGCCCCAGCTGCTCGAAGCGAGTGGCGACGATGGCGACATAGATCGCGCTGACCAGTCGCGCTGGTCCAGGCGAGGAAGGTCTCGGTCTGGAAGTTGTCCTGGATGAGGAACATCATGGCCAGCGCGAAGCTCACGGCGCAGGCGGCATAGCTCAGCATGGCCAGCGTGACGTGAACGTGCAGCCAGGTGGATTGCAGCGCCGGCACCAGCGGCCGCACTTCCGACGGCAGCAACTGCATCAGGATGACGCAAACCACCGCCAGCGGCATGGTGATGCTGCCGATGATCTTCACGCCGAATTTCTTCTCGGTGATCAGCGTCAGCAGGGCCACGCGTCCACACGAAGCTCAGCAGCATCTCGTAGATGCTGGCGAACGGCGGGCGTCCGGAGAGATACCAGCGATGCGCCACCGCCAGCGTGTTGGCGACCAAGCCGATGGCGGTCGCGACCGAGGCGAACTTCACATAGCGCGCGGTTCCGGTGACGCCGAATCCCATGTACAGCGCGCCGGCGCCTGCGTAGAAGATCAGCGCGACATACAGAAGATTGCTTTCGGTGAACAGGCTGCCGCCGGACTTGGCTGCGCCCAGCAGCGCGACGATCAGCAGAAAAGCTACCGCCAGTCCTACCAGGACCAGCAGCGCATTGCCGCCGGTTGGGGCTGGTGGTTTCCATTTGCACGACTCGTGCCCGGGTTGACATTTTTCTTCCTCCGTCCTACTTCACGCCGTGCAAGTTGGCGCGGCTCGCGTTCTCTGTTCCGTGCGTTTGCGCAGAGCGAGCCTTAGCGTGGCGTGCTCGTTCCAGTTCGTTACGAATCTCGTCGACGAGTTCGTCGAACTTCTGCTCGAAGCGGTCCTTGTTCTTGTTGGCCGCGCCGCCGACCCACAGCACCAGCTTGCCGCCGGCATTGGGAACGGCGGCAATCCACAGCCGCATGTGCACCATGTAGAAGGCGACGAACAGTCCGAGCCCATCAGCAGGCAGCCTGCCCACACCAGCCACTGGCCCGGCTCGTAGGCGACTTCCAGCCCGGTGACAGCCGGGAAGTCGATGTCCTTGGCGGAGGTTGGACCTCGAACTGGTAGTTCAGGTTTTCTCCGCCCACGATGGCGCCTTGCGCCGGAAGCAACCAGACTTTGCGTGCTTGCGCCCGTGGCGCGATTGTTCACGTCGAGAGCCGAAAGCAATGTTCACGATTCGTCGGACTTCTTGAAAACCTGGCCGTCGCGAACGAAGAAGTCGGGAATGTAGTCGGCCAGCGTGACCGTGGTGTTTGGATCGAGGTCGACCGGCTGGTTCATCGTCAATTCGAGCGGTCTGCCCCGCGCCCGTTCCATCGATCGCCGAGAGGCGAAGAGCGTCTACCTTCTTGCTGTCGATCCATAGCTGGCCTGGTAGAAGCGCAGGCCTGGTAGACCAGCGGATCGTTGACCACGATTTCTTTGCTGGCTACTTCTTTGCCGTTCTCGACGACCGCCAGCTTCGACCACCACTTCTTCGGTGAGCCGTCGGCATAATTTTCCTGGCCCGCGCTGTAGCACTTCACGCTGAACGGCAAGCGTCTTGTTGCCGCCGGTGCGCAGTTCGATGACGTTGTCCGGTCTGGCCCTTGTGCAGCGGCGATGAAGCCGCTGAAGCCGAAGACGCCGTCGATGATGCCGCCGGCAAAGATCAGCAGCAGGCTGGCGTGGATGACGTATACCGCCATGACCGAGAAGCGATGCTTCTCGGAATACAAGCGAAGTTCCATCTTCGCCGTGATTCTTTGACCGGCCAATGCAGTTTGTTCAGCGCGCGCTCGGCTGCGTTCAGTCCCTGGCTCGGCGTTCCGAATGGGCAGCTCGATTTTATACGGATTGGCAGAGCGGAAATGCGCGTCCGTCTTGCGATAGGGCCGCGCATAGAAACGCCACGCATTGGGAAAGCGATCGACAGAAACAAAAACGATGCTCAGGCTGACCAGAGTTAAGCAGAGTCAGAAACCACCACGAGTGAAAAACGTCGGTGAGGCCAACCCGATCCAGCAGCTGAAGAGTTTGCGGGGAGTATGCCGCCTGAAGCTTGCTCAGATCCGTAGCGGGCCTTTGCAGGATGAAGGTCCCCATCGCGGCAGCGATTACCACCAGGATGAGCAGGACGATTCCGGTGCGCAGATTCGAGAAAGTCTTGTAGAAACGTTTTGGTATCGAAAGTACGTCGAAGGCCATAAGGCTCCTTCCGTCCACTCGCAATGTGGCAAGTTGAGAGCCAAAAAGGCAGAATCCTGTAACCGCATGATTCAGCGATGCTTCCTCGCGGAGACGGTGAGCAATGACAGCCGCCGGCGTGAGGCATATCACCCATCCAGGTGAGCAAACAGCGCAGCAGCGCCGGGACAGCAGGTTTCTCGAGGCGGAGCGCGCTGACTCACCCCATCTTCTGTATCAGTGCGCGATTTCACCTTCGATTGCGGAGGAACACGCATTCCTCAGGCCAGTGCCGCCGCCGTCCGCAACAAAGCCCTCGAAATAACCGTGCTATTAGTGGCTGCTAAATCAGCAACATACGACGGTTTTTCCGCCTTGGAGCAGATTCCCGACATTGCGGTACACAGCTTGCACTTACCCCCTCGTTCAGTCGGAGGTAGGTGTGACTAAGGTAGTACGGTCGATTCTGGGAATGGGGTTACTGCTCGCGGCGAACTCGCTATTTGCCGCCACCCACCCAGTCCCCCTCGACCCCAAAACTCCGTCAGAGAAGTGCGTCGAGTGCCACGAAGACAAAACCAAGGGCGCACACGTCCATTCGGCGATCCAAACCGGCTGCATGTCGTGCCACGAGATCCGAGTCAACAAGGACGTCACTCGGGTAAAGCTGATCACCGCCACCCCGCAGGCGTTATGCCTTACCTGTCATGCCGACAAGAACGCCGCCGAGCTGAAGGGGACCGTACACCAGCCCGCCGTTCGCGACTGCCTGAAATGTCATGACCCGCACACATCAGCGAACGAGTTCAACCTGAAGGTGGCGGAAGTCGGCGCAACTCCCAAAGAGAACCTCTGCCTCACCTGCCACAAGATCGGGATGGACGTTCCCAAGGGCGGTAGCCGGCACGCTGCCCTCGATATGGGCTGCGCGACCTGCCACACCACCCATAAGGTCGGCGAGAAGGGCAAGATCGAGTTCGATTACCATCTGACGAAATCCACCCCTCAGTTATGCCTCGATTGTCACGACGCAAAGGATGAAGCGCTTCGCAAAGCGCACAACAACCAGCCGTTCGACCAGGTCAACTGCGTAACCTGCCACGATCCGCACCAGTCCGCCAAGCCGAAGCTGGCGCAGGTATTTGTGCATGCGCCCTACAGCGACAAAGACTCTTGTTCCACTTGCCACAACGCTCCCGTGAACGGGAAGGTGGTCCTCACGCAGAAAGATTCGAAGACGCTTTGCCTGACCTGTCACGAAGACAAGGGCAAGCAGATCGAGACGGCCAAGGTGCAGCACCCGGGAGCCATGGGCGAATGCGTTGACTGCCACTCACCACACGCCGCCAAGTCGCCGGGACTTCCGAAAACGACCGCGGTGGAAATCTGCTTGAGTTGCCATGCCGACCAGGCCGAGCAGCATAAGAAGAAGTATCCGCACCAGCCGGCGTTCGGCCAGGGATGCTTCACCTGCCATGAACCGCATGGAGGCGATAACCCCAAGCTGCTGCGTGCCGCCAGCATCAACACGCTGTGCCTCGAATGCCACGGGCCGGATGCAAAGCCACAAAAGGTTCAGGGCGAGCACCTGATCACTATTTTCGATGGCAAGGTAAGGCTGCCCGAAGACTACTTCGCCATCGTGCCCACACTTCCCATCAAGTACGGTCTCGGTCACCCGGTGGACAAACACCCGGTGCAGGACCAGATGGACATAAAGGACGTAAACAAAGTTGCTGTAAGCATGAACTGTGGGACGTGCCATCAACCTCACAGTTCCAATCAACCGAACCTCCTACTCAACGATCAGGCCAGCAATATTGCTTTCTGCGCCAGCTGTCACAAGGACCTGGGCAAATAGGAGCGGGGACAGTAAGACCATGTCAACCACGAGCAATAACCCGAAGCGGAAGATGACGGCCAAGGTAGCAATAGCAGCCGCGCTATTCGCGATGTTGCTAAGCAGCGTCGGCCTCGTCCTTGGCCAAGACAATAAAGATAAGAAGGACAAGAAGAAGTTCGTAACCCTGGCAGACGTCGATAAACCGAATATTCAATACAAGAACATCTACAAAGACCTGGATCTGTCCAAGTTTGTGTGGCCCAATCCGCCCGCCATCACCCGCATTCGTTACGTCAACTTCTGGTCCGGCGAGAAGCTGGACACCCAACCGCAGCAGGGAAAGAAAAAGAGCAGCTGGATGGAGCGCGTATCCGGAGTGACGGTCGGCGGGTCGAATGCGGAAACCAAGCCGCGCTGGCAACTGATTGTTCCCAACGGAATTGCGGTCGACTCCAAGGGCAAGGTCTACATCGCCGACAGCAAGGTGCGCGCCATCTTCATCGTGAATCTCGAGACCGGCGCCTACGAAATGATCAAGAACGGCGAACAGGCCAACTTCAAATGGCCCAGCGGACTGGCGATGGACGATAGCGATCGCCTGTTTGCTTCCGATCCCGGTATGCACCGCGTGCTGGTGTTCGGGCCCACCCACAAGGTGGAAGCGACGATTACGCAGGGCTTGGTCTCCCCAGCGGGAGTGGCCGTCGATGACGAGAACCGCTTGCTTTACGTTGCCGATCCAGAGCAGGACCAGGTGATCGTGTTTGACGCCGATCCACCGCACAAGAAGATTCGCGCCATGGGAACCCCCGGGCAGGCGCACAAGCTAACGGCTGCTGGTGATTTCGCCAAGCCGGTCGGGGTCGCCGTGGACAAAGACGGCAACCTCTACGTAACCGACACGTTCAACAACCGCGTCGAGATCTTCGATGCCGACGGCAACTTCATTCGCCAGTTCGGCAAGTCCGGAGACGGCGTCGGCTACTTCGCTCGGCCCAAAGGCATTGCCATCGACGCTGACGGACATGTGTGGGTCACCGACAGTGTGCAGGAGCGGGTGCAGGTATTTACGCCTGAGGGCAGGGTGCTCATCTGGATGGGTGGCCAAGGCTTGCTGCCTGGTCGCTTCAGTGCACTCGAGAACGTAACTATCGACAAAAAGAACCGCGTGTTTACCACCGAACAGTATCCGGGGCGGCTGCAATATTTCCGCTACACCACAGATGCTGAGGCAATGGCGGAAAAAGACCAGCGCGACCAGGAACTCAAAAAGAACGGGCAGCAGCGGGCTGCTGCGAACAAGACGACGGAGGGCCAGAAACCCGAGCCGTCGAATCCGCAGAAGTAATGGCAAGGTTTTGGCCGGGGCAGTTGACTGGCCATTACGGACCGGACCTAGGACCGGTTCGGCGTAGTAAAGGCTAATTAGTTGTCATAGAAACCTCTGGAGGCTTTAAAAATGAAGAAAGTCTTTTTACTTCTCGTTGTGCTGGCTGTGTTCGCCACAGCCGCAATGGCACAAACCATCGGCACCACTGGCTATAACAAGGGCCAGGGCATCATCAACATGGATAAGTTGGGCGCTCACCAGAATGGTGGACGCGGTTGCACCGGCTGCCACGCCCCGCATAGCGGCGCGCGCGGTAACGGCGGATCGCTCAGCAAGGATTCCCAACTTACCGGCAACAATGTCATCAATGGCGTCAGCTACGGTGGACAGTGGTCCAACCAGGCCGTCAGTACCGGCAACTCTGGCGACGAAGAACTCTGGGGCCAGGACATTGGTCCTATCCTCGCGATGCAACCCTTCGGCACCGGCGGAACGGAAAACAACCCTGGCGGCTTCATTGTTGACTTCAGCCAGATCGGCATTCAGCCCGGTGTTTACAGCCGCATGCAGAACGGCATCGTATTTTGCCTGAGCTGCCATGACGGCAACGTTGCCAAGGGCGCCATGATGACCAATGCGTCGTACGAGCAGGCCGCCGGCCTTCTTCCCTCGACGTACGGCTCTCAGACCATCCCCACCCTGCTGGGTGCTGATGGTGGCGATGCCGGCAACTACCTGAACGACCACCCGATCGGACCGCAGGCGACGGTAGCCGCAGTTGGCATCAAGAGCTACGTAGCTCTTGATTCCGTAACCAAGCCGACCAAGCTGGTTGCGTCCGGCACGTTTGCAGGCAGCCCCTATCAGACCTTCCAGACCAACTATGGTCTGCCGGTCGTGATCGGTGCCCGCGCGGGCGCAGGCTTTGCTGTCGACTCCCTGCCTACCGGCGGTACCTACAGCTCTGACAATGCCTACGTGGTTTGCACCACCTGCCACACCCCGCACACCATGTTCAAGGCTTCGGCCAGCGCCAGCAACCCGATCGACGGCCAGACCTCCGGATACTACCCGTCGTTCTTCTTCCTGGCCGCTCCGTATAACCCGGCCGCTCAGGTCAACTTCGGCCAGTATGCGTCTTCGGCGACCCAATTCTGCCGCCAGTGCCACTTCTCCGGCGCGGGTGGTTCGAACGAGTCGATCGGTATCACCAACATTAAGACTGCATTCTAAGTCGCAACCTTGGGGGAGGAGGTTTTTCCTCTTCCCCTTTTTAAGAGCTGTAGACAAGAAATCAGGATTAAACATGAAACTCTGCGCACTAGTACTTACAACCACGACGATCCTCAGCGGCATGCTGATGGCGCAAGTGGCACCAGTGGCCTCGCACGCACCCAACGCTTCAGTCGCCTCGCACGCCTCAATGATTCCCACAGCTTCTACAGGCCCGTCGGCAGGCGCGGCGCTAACTCCTATGACCCAGGCGCAAATGGCGTCGAAAGCGGCTATCCGCGTGAACGGCGCCGAAGTCAGCGAGCTTGATGTGCGCCGCGAGATGGTGACCATCTTCCCATACGCGGTACAGCACAACGGATTTCCGAAGGATGCAGAGCCGCAGATCCGCAAGGGCGCGGTTGAGATGATTGTCTTCGAAGAACTGCTCTACCAGGACGCGAAGCGCCGCAATCTAACCGTGTCTCCCGACAAACTGGCAAAGGCCGAGACTGCCTTCCGCAAACAGTTTCCCACCCAGGCGCAGTACCAGGACTACCTGAAGGTTGAGTGCAAAGGTTCGACCGACGTTCTGCGCGAAAAGATCCGCCGCTCATTACTTATCGAGAAGATGATGAAGCTGGAGGTGACCGACAAAGCTGTCACGACGCCTGCCATGGTGCGCGAGTACTACGACAAGAACCCCAAGGAATTCGAGCACAGCGAGATGGTACAGATACAGACCATCTCCATTATTCCTCCCCAGGGCGCCAACCAGGATGTTGTAAAGGCGGCGCGTAAGAAAGCCGAAGATGCCCTGAAGCAAGCTAAGCAGACCAAGACTGTGGAGCAGTTCGGTCTGGTGGCAGAAAACATGTCCGATGACGACTGGCACACCCAGTTGGGGGGACGCAAGCCCATGAAGGTGAGCGATCTGCCACCCATGGTGGCCAAGGTGGTCGCGGGCATGAAGCCAGGCGAGGTCAGCGACCTGATCCAGGTTGGGAATAACTGGGTCATCATCCGGCTCTATGCTACACGCCAGCCGGCAAAACCCCGTTTACGGAAGTGCAGAAGAAGTTGAGTTCCGATCTTCAGAAGCAGAAGACCCTCGATGTGCGCTCAGCGTTGAACCAGAAGCTGCACAAGGACGCGAAGATCGAAGTGCTGTAAGGCCGGGCAGTGAGTATGAATTCCGGTCTAGGAGAAGTACCGTGGGGTATCGTGGGGTGGTGGTTGTCGTTGTCCTGCTCTGCGCGACGTGTGGAATCGCACAGGTCACGGTCGGCGATAACTTGCACATGACGATGAATGGATCCGCCGGAGTGGGGTACACAGGTGGATACGGCAATTTTTCGCGGAGCAGTCATGGCCTGGGATTCGGCTTTGATGGTTTGCTGAACGGTTATTACTTCGATCCCAGGTTCATCAACTTCGACGTACGTCCGTACTTCAATCGCAATCAGGCGAACTCCGATAGCCAGAGCATCCTCCGTGGCACAGGCGTCAGCGGTTCGGTCGGCTTTTTCGCCAACACCGTATATCCGGGTTCGGTCAGCATCGGCACCGACTCCAGTTCGAATAGCGAGTTCCAGTTTGCTGGAGTGCCATCCGTAGCCACGAACAGTGAATCGCGGAGCTTTGGTGTCACCTGGAGCCTTCTGCTGCCGAATAAGCCGACGTTGACGGCGAACTATGGCATCGCGTCCGGGGACTCCAACATCATCGGCACAAACATGAACAGCAGCAGTTCTAACCGCAACCTGACGCTCTCTTCACTCTACCAGTGGAAGGGATGGAACATGCAGGGCGGGTTATCTCATTACAACTTCAGCTACACAACTCCTGCGTTTGTGACTGGGACTGCGGAGGACTTTGGTGGTTCTGGGACCAACTATACATTTACTACAGACCACAAAATTCCTATTAACGGTAACTTCTCCTTCGGCTGGTCGCATAATTCCGGTGAAAGCCTGGAGGGAGACCATAGTAGCGGAACATCCTATTCAGTTGCCGCCGGCATTACGCCGTGGCAGCGCCTCGCGTTAGGCAGCAGCTTCACCTATAGCACAAGTGCGGCACAGGCCCTTGCCGAACAGGTATTGGGCCCCCAGGCAGGAACAGTCAACCTTTATGACAATAATGTGAAGCTTCTCTTTAATTACAACAGCGCGAGTATTTATCTGGGCCGTGGCTTTACGGCTATTGGCCACATGACCTGGCGCAAAGAAGATTTTGGTTACGCAACTTATACCGATGTACAGTATGGCGGCACGGTGTCGTGGCGCTATAACAAGCGCTGGCTGCAAGGATTTTATTTCAATGTGGGCGCAGTCGATACCGCCAATAAAACCGGCAACGGCGGCGCTGGATTGACGGCCACGGTCGGCATGGATCGCCGCTTCCGCCGCTGGGAAACATCCGCCGACTTCAACTATCTGCACGACGTTCAGACCCTGTACAACTTTGTGAACACCAGTTATCTGAATTGGGGTGGGAATGCTCGCCGTAAACTCAATCCTCAGACCTACATGATGTTCTTCTATCGTTCCAGTCACAGCGGGCTGGAGGTTCAGTCAGGCAACGGCAATATGGCGACCAATGCAGGAGGATCCATAAACTGGAAAGGCTATGGGCTGACGGCAAACTACTCGGTTTCCAGCGGAACGGCAGTCCTGGCGAACGGCATTCTGGTGTCCACTCCCGAAGGCCCTCTGTTTACGCCAGACTACCTTTACTTTAATGCAAAGGCTATTTCGTTTTCGGCTTCCAAACACTTTCGCTTCCGACTGAGTGTAAGCGCTGCTTACTCTGACGTGAAGAGTTCGTCGCAGCGATCCGACTTTCTAAATAGTAGTGCCGGTGACAGGTTCTCTGCTAGCACCTCTTATGTTTTCCGCAAACTCTCGTTTCAGGGCGGCTATGCTCGCGTTAACCAGCAATTTCATTTCGAACCGGCGAATGGGCAGTTTTATCCGCCCCAGGTTGTAAATTCGTACTTCGTAAGCGTCTCCCGATGGTTCAACGTTTTCTAGGGCTATTAACGATGCGACGGACATGGAGATCGGCTCTCGGTATCGGCCTAATAGCGCTGATGGCGATCTGCGCACAGGGTTCCCGCAAAGACAATCGTAAGACGGCGGAAGCGCCTTGGCCTCAGTTGATGCTCGACGGTGGCAGGCGACTTACCTATCAGCAGACGCTTACTTCCGAGCGAGACATTAAGAAAGATCCGGGGTTCTGGGGAAAAGTCGTGAACCTGGTTGCAGGCGACCCTGAGTATCGTCCGCTGGCGAGGCCTTATAGCATTGCCGTAGATTCCCACGGGCGGATCATCGTTACCGATCCCGGAGCCGGTGGCGTTCATATCTTCGACCCGGTCCAGCACAAGTACAAATTTCTCGATCGTCAGGAGAAGAGCAAGGACCCGATGATCGAGCCGCAGTGCGTGGCGGTCGACAGCAAAGACAACATCTATATAACGGATTCAATCGCCGGCAAGGTGTTTCTCTTCGAAGCCAACGGCAAGTATCACGGGGCGTTCGGCAGCCTGAAGGGCGGTGAAGGATTCTTCAAACGGCCAACCGGCATCGCCATCGATCCTGCGACCAATGAGGTGTACGTAACCGATACGCTGCGCGATCGGGTTTATGTGCTTGATCCACAGGGCCGGGTCACACGCACCATCGGCCAGCGTGGAACCGGCGACGGCGAATTCAATCTGCCGACCGAGATTTACGTCAAGGGCGACACCGTCGCGGTAGTGGATGCCATGAACTTCCGCATTCAGTTCTTTGACCGTCACGGAACCTTTCAGGGTTCCATCGGAAAGCCGGGCAACACAGAATCTGCCATTTATCGCCCCAAAGCTATCGCCATCGACTCGGAAGGCCACATTTACCTCGTGGAAGGGGAATGGGGTTTGGTTCAGGTTTTCAATCGGCAGGGGCAGCTACTGTATAACTTTGGAAACGGCACGGGCTTCGGTAGTTTTCGTTTACCCTCGGGTTTATTCATAGACCGCGACGACCGGGTCTACCTGGTGGATTCGTATAACCGGCGTGTGCAGATTTTCCAGTACTCTGGGGTAAGAGACAACGGAACCGGGCGACACAGTGAAGCAGGTCCTTAAAGCTGGGCTAGCGACGGTCTTCTTGTTGTTGACGGCTGCTTCGTTGGCACAAATCAAACCGAACAAGGATGTGCTGGGTGCGCATGACTTGAGCGGCGCATCCGACGTCAAGGGGCCCAACGCCAACGCCTGTATCTATTGCCACGTGCCGCATGCCGGCGCGGCCAAAGGCCTGTGGAACCAGACCCTCTCCAACCAAAGCTATACCTTTTATTCCAGCGGTTCCGATCAGAATACAAGCGTTCAACCCGAAAAAGGCACGAGCAGTTCCATGTGCCTGAGCTGCCATGACGGCACCGTTGCCGTGGGCCAGACGATCGGGATCGGCACCCTGAAGATGTCAGGCCAGATGAGCGACGTGCTGGGTACGAACCTGGAGGGATCGCATCCCTTCAGCCTCCAGCTTCCTATCAAAGATGTCGCAAACCTGGTGCCATCGCTGGCCAGTGAAGGAAAAACTAAGGACCGGCAGTCAAGATTGATCAAGGGCAACATCGAATGCACGACCTGTCACAATCCCCACATCCAATACCTTGATACCAAAGGCAGGCGACTTCCTGGTTCGCGACAACCTGAAAAGCGCAGTCTGCCTGGCTTGCCACGAACCTCCTCCCGTAAGGTAAATGGTAAGGAAAATTCGTTGAACCAGTGGCTCAACGCGATCCACAGAGCTCAAACGCAGGTGTAGCTACCAAAGCGCAGCTGGGCAATTAATCACCGGTTGCCGATTACGGTTGTCGAACTGCCACGTACCCACAACGCAACCGGGCCCGGTATGCTTCGCAAGAATGCGAATCGCCCGCCAGTGTGGATGACACCGCCCAGACCTGCTTCATCTGTCACGACGGCAGCAGCAACATGGTCCAACCGCTCCTTAACGTGCTGTCAGACTTTCAAAAGACCGCGCATCCTTTCTCTGATACCGGCAATCAGCATGTGCTCGGGGAGCCAATCGTTCTGGATAAGAACCGGCACTCAAGCTGTGCGGATTGCCACAATTCGCATGCTGCCAATCCGACCAGCACTTTTACGTTGCCGCCTCTGCTTCGTCCCTCGCAACTCGGGGTTGCCGGAGTGGCCATCGATGGCAGCCTGCTCAATATAGCCACAAACCAGTACGAGAACTGCCTGCGCTGTCATGGCGCAAGCGTGGGCAAACAGAGCCTGACCATGTACGGCTACATGCCGGCGCGCGCATTGTTTCCCGGCGATACCTTGAATGTGCTGCTGCAGTTTTCAACTCCGGCCGGCTCCGAACATCCTGTTATGCGTGACGCCACCGGAATCGGTCAGTCCAGCCTGTTGAGGTACATGTGGGATCTTTCCGGCAAGATCCAGTCACGGCCCATGGGAGTTCGCATCCTGTGTACGGACTGCCACAACAGCGACAGCAATCGGGAGTTCGGCGGAACCGGTGCCAATGGGCCGCACGGCTCGCGCAATGACCACATTCTCGAAAGGCAATATCTGATCAGCAGAGTGGATGCCGGGGGCGGTCCCGGCTCGACCATCATCAATCTGGCTCCGGCCCCACTTCTCGATCCAACCGGCAGCCCTTATGCTCTGTGCGCAAAGTGTCACGACCTGGTGAACGTGAACTCAGACATTTCGTTTAAGCAGCACAACCTTCATATACAGCGCGGATTCTCCTGTTCTGTATGTCACAGCGCCCACGGAGTACCGTCAGGTACGATTGGCGTCAATGGAAAGCGTCTGGTCAGCTTCGATATGAACGTGGTCGCTCCAGTTAACGGAGCCGTGTCGTACAACGGCACGACCTGCACTCTTCTTTGCCATACTCACAAGCACTAACCAGTATGTTTCGAATCATTTCGTTCTCAGGGCTTCGCCATCAAGGCCGCCCGATCCTTACATTGATTTGCTTCTGAAGCGCTGGCGTGAAAACCCACTCATGCTGCGGCCAATGACCCTGCCTGCCGCCCAAAGAGTATCCTCCGAACTGCCGCTAAATGCTTGAATCCAAGATCTTTGTCCGCGGGCTCTGTCCTCGACTCTTATTGGCACGCCGGATGCATTCACTACCTATGAGAGTGTCCGGAGTTACGACTCCGGAGCCGTTGCACTAACTGTAGGAGTTTCATGATCGACTCGGATATCTCCTCTCCAAAAGCATGGCGACCGGCGCAAGCTTATGGGATGGCGGTTGTGTGCCTCCTGCTCGGGCTGCCGGTCGGGTATTTCATTCGCGGCTCAGCACAGGCTCCTCCTCCCGTACGCGTGGCTGCCTCCAATCCGTCTACGGCAGCGGTTCCCGAGGGGCATCCTGCGATGGACCCAAGCACCACGGAGCAGAAGATGCCTACGCTCGACGACATGAAGCGAATGGCAGACAAGCAAGTCGAGCCTTTGATGTCCAAACTGAAGAGCACGCCAAAGAATGCAAAGCTGCTGAACCAGATTGCACTGAACTATAAGGCGGCTCATCAGTTTAAGAAAGCAGCTGAGTACTTCGAGAAAGCAGTGGAGGCCGATCCCAAGAACGTGGCGATCCGCGACGATTACGCCTCGTGCCTGTATTACAACGGCGACGCCGACGCAGCAATCGCAGAACTTCAAAAATCGCTCAAGTACGAGCCCAGCCACCCCGGCACACTCTTTAACCTTGGCATGATTCGCTTGAAGGGTAAGGGAGATGTCGATGGTGCTGTGGCCGCGTGGACGGAACTGCTCAAGAGCAATCCAAATCTCCCCCAGAAAGACGCCGTCGAACAACTTATCAGCAAAGCCAAAGAGCACCCGGATCTAACCAAGGCCGAGTCACAGAACTGAGGGCCTTCCAGTCCTGTGCTCTGGTTTGCCCCGCTGCGATCACGGACGTGCAAAGCCATACCAAGTGGGGTGTGACATTGCCGCGGTCCTCACGTGATAGCCCTCACTGCGCTACTGCCAGCCGAGGCCTCACCATCATGCCCAGGAGAAAGTGTCCCCACATCATGGGTCTAATGACGCTTTAACCCACTATGAGACGAGTTCTCATCCTTGGCGCTGCCGGCAGAGATTTTCATAACTTCAACCTTATCTTTCGCAACAAGCCTGAATTCGACGTAGTCGCATTCACCGCCAATCAGATTCCCGACATCGCAGGCCGCAAGTATCCGCCGGAATTAGCGGGCAGCTCTCTATCCCGAGGGCATTCCCATTGTGGAAGAAAGCCGCATGGAGGAGATGATCCGCGAGGAGAAGGTCGACATCGTTGTCTTTTCCTATAGCGATGTGAAGCACGAGACCGCTCATGCACCTGGCCTCGCGTGCCGTCGCCGCGGGCGCCGACTTCTGGCTGCTGAGTGCCGAGCGTACCCAGTTGCAGTCGTCGGTGCCGGTGATCTCGGTATGCGCGGTGCGCACCGGATGCGGCAAGAGTCCCGTATCGCGGCGCATTGCTGCCGAGTTGCGAAACCAGGGATGGAATCCGGTGGTGATCCGTCATCCCATGCCGTATGGCGATCTCGTCGCCCAGCGCTGCGAGCGGTTCGCAACCATGGCCGATCTCGACCGCTACGAATGCACCATCGAGGAGCGCGAAGAGTACGAGCCGCATATCGCGGAAGGAACCATCGTCTACGCCGGCGTCGACTACTACGACATCATGAAGGCGGCCGAGCAGGATGGCGACGTCATCCTGTGGGATGGCGGCAACAACGACACTTCCTTCTACCGTCCCGACCTCGACATCGTGGTGCTCGACCCGCATCGCCCGGGACACGAACTCTCCTATTACCCCGGCGAGGTCAACTTCCGCACCGCGCACGTGCTCATCATCAACAAGGTGGATACCGCCAATGCCGGACGCGGTTGAGACGGTGCGTCGCAATATCGCGCAGCACAATCCCACCGCGCAGGTGATCGAGACCGCATGCCGCGTCACCATCGCCGATCCCAAGAGCATCGCCGGCAAGCGCGTGCTGGTGATCGAGGACGGCCCGACCCTTACGCACGGCGAGATGCCGTATGGCGCCGGGAATCGTGGCCGCCAACCAGTACCACGCCGGCAAGGTGGTCGATCCGCGGCCTTATGCGGTCGGCTCCATCAAGAAGACGTTTGAGAAGTTCCCCCACTTAGGCAAGCTGCTGCCCGCCATGGGCTACAGCGAAACCCAGCGTCACGAGTTGCAGGAGACGATCAAGCGCGTTCCTTGCGACGTAGTGCTGGTGGCAACGCCGATCGATCTGGCTCGCACCATCCACATCGACAAACCGAGTGTTCGCGTGCGCTACGAGGTGGAGGAGATTGGCAAGCCGGCAGATCCCTCGGCTCATCGAAAAACTTCACCGAGCAGCATCAGCGCGTTCTGGCCGGCGCAGGGAGGTAGCGATGCATTGGAAAGACTTTGTTTCGCTGCGTGATTTTCAGCCCGGCGACATTCGGCATTTCATACATGTCGCCTGCATGGTCAAGGCGAATCCGTCAGCTTACTCGCAATCGCTGAAGGGCAAAACGTTGGCCATGATCTTCGAGAAGCCGTCGCTGCGCACGCGCGTGAGCTTCGACGTCGGCATCGAGGAACTCGGCGGCCATCCGATCTATCTCTCTCCGGCTGAGATCAGCCTGGGCAAGCGCGAGTCGGTACACGACGTGGCGAAGAATCTGGAGCGCATGGTGCACGGCATCATGATCCGGACGTTCTCCCACGACATCGTGGAAGAGATGGCGCGTTGCGCGAGCGTGCCGGTCATCAACGGGCTCACCGATTTCAGCCATCCCTGCCAGGCGCATGGCCGACTATCTGACCATGCTGGAGGTGAAAGGCCGCATCGCCGGGCTGAAGGTGGCCTACATCGGCGACGGCAACAACGTGGCGCACTCGCTGATGTTCGCCGGGGCGCAACTGGGAGCCAACGTCTGGATTGCGACCCCGCCGCACTTCGAGCCTAGCCTCGACGCGACCTCGTGGGCACGGTTGCGCTGCTGCCGAAACTCACGGCAGCGTGACCGTGACGCACGATCCCGAGTCGGCGGTCTTCGGCGCTGACGTGGTCTACACCGACGTGTGGGCCAGCATGGGTCAGGAGAGCGAAGCGCAGAAGCGCGCAGAAGCGTTCCGCCCCTACCAGGTGAACGCGGAGTTGTTCGGCAGCGCAAAGAACGACGCTATCTTCCTGCACTGTCTCCCGGCGCATCGCGGCGACGAGGTCACCGATGAAGTGATCGACTCGCCACGGTCGTTCGTGTTTCAGCAGGCGGAGAACCGGCTGCACGCGCAGAAGGCCATCATGCTGGAACTGATGTCGGAGCAGGCAGCAGAACTGCGTCGCCATGACGGTAGAGGAGCACGTAGCCGAACTGGCGAGATAGGAAACGGGGCCTCGGGCCTAGGACAGTCGGGTGCCCCACTCATTCGCGGTTTTCGAATGAGTGGGAGATCACGGTGGTCTGTATTGCCCGGAGAAGGTCGTATGACGAAAACTGCGCTGGTTGCGGTAGGCGGAAACTCACTGATCCGCGCGGGCGAGAAGGGCACCATCGCCGAGCAACTGGCGAATACCCGCCGCACCGCCGCGGCCATTCGCTCCATGATCGAGCTGGGCTATCGGCTGGTGGTGACGCACGGCAACGGGCCGCAGGTGGGGCGCAGTTGCTGCGTTCGGAGCGCGCTTCGGATGTCGCCTACAGCCAGACCCTCGACGTGTGCGGTGCGGCAAGCCAGGGCGAAATCGGATACCTGCTGGCGCAATCGCTGCACAACGAGTTTGCGTCTGCCGGACTCAACATTCCCGTGGTCTGTGTGGTGACGCAGACCGTCGTGTCGGCCGATGATCCGGCGATGCTGCATCCTTCCAAGCCCATCGGGCCGTTCTATTCGCGGGCCGACGCCGAAGAGAAGCGGCGCACGCTCGGCTGGCAGATCGTGGAAGATGCTGCGCGCGGATATCGCCGCGTGGTTCCCTCACCCGAGCCGCTGGAGATTGTCGAGCTTGAACTCATTCGCGATCTGGTCGAGGACGGCGCGCTCGTCGTCTGTACCGGTGGCGGTGGCATTCCGGTGTTGCGCGAAGAGCGGTGCGCTGCGCGGCGTCGAGGCGGTGATCGATAAGGACCGCGCTTCGGCGGTGCTGGCGTCACAACTTGGCGTCGATCTGTTCGCCATCTCCACCGATACCGACTTCGTCTACCTGAATTACAAGAAGCCGGACCAATCGCCGATATTGCGCGTGACCGTTTCCGAGTTGGAAGAGCACCATCGCGCAGGACATTTTCCGCCCGGCAACATGGGTCCCAAGGTGGAATCGGTGTTGAGCTTCCTGCGCCATGGCGGCAAAGAAGCCGTCATTACGTCGTTCGAGCACCTGGCCGAAGCCGTGAAAGGTTCCGCCGGTACCCACATCCTTCCCGATCCAATTCCGCTTGCGAGCCTACGAAGAGGTTGAGGTGTTGACATGCCGATAGAAGCGCTGGAATCCCGCGCCGCCCGGATCGCAACGACTGCAAGCCACTGCCCCTGCGGCACGTGGTCGAGTCGCAACAGTTCACCGTTCCCCTGCTGATGGAGTTGTTCGACCGCGCCCGCCAGATGGAGCGCATCGTCGCTCGCGGCGGCACGCTCGACTACCAGGGACGCCTCATGGCCAGCATCTTCTATGAGCCGTCGACGCGCACTCGACTCTGCTTCGAGGCGGCCATGCTGCGCCTGGGCGGACGCGTGCTCTCGACCGAACATGCCCGTGCCTTCTCCTCTGAGATTGAGGGCGAACAGGTGGAAGACACCATCCGCATCGTGGGCAGCTATTGCGACCTGGTCGTCATCCGTCACCATGAAACCGGCGGCGCCGCGCGCGCGGCCAAGGTGTCGCCCGTACCGGTCATCAATGCTGGAGATGGCGATGGCGGCCAGCATCCTACGCAGGCGCTGCTCGACCTGTACACCATCTATCGTGAGCGTCCCCTCGACGGACTGAGTATCGCGTTCATCGGCGAGCTCGATCGCGGGCGCACGGTCCGGTCGCTGGCTTACCTTTTGGCGAAGTTCGACCGGGTGAAGATTTTCTTCGTCAGCCCGCCGGAATTGCAGATGAAGCCCGACATCCTGCAATATCTCGAGCGTCATGGCGTGCGCTACGAAGTGGAAGCCGAGATCGATAAGGTGGTTGGTGAAGTGGACGTGGTGTATCAGACCCGCATTCGCCCGCAACGCGCAGCGGCGGTCAGTGGTAACATGCGCCACACCTGCGTTACGCCATCGATTCGTCGGTGCTGCGGCAGATGCGCTCCGACGCGATGATCCTGCACCCGCTGCCGCGCACCGTCGAGTTGGACAAAACGGTGGATGAAGATCCGCGAGCCATGTACTTCCGCCAGGCGGCGAATGGGCTGTATGTGCGCATGGCGTTGCTGACGATGCTGTTGGATGGGTAGAGCTGGCCTTAAGGCCAGCGTGAGCAGCGGCTTTGAAAGGGCATTGGCTTCAGCCGTGCCGAACCGCGTCTTAAAGGTTTGTCATCACGAGCGAAGCGAGGGATCTGCTCTCGTTCTCGAGCGAAAATGATGGGTTCTGCGTCGTTGCCGATTCTCGATGAGAGCGCGGTTTCTCGGACGCAA
Organism: uncultured Acidobacteriaceae bacterium; assembly: GCA_963758835.1. Lineage (GTDB taxonomy): Bacteria > Acidobacteriota > Terriglobia > Terriglobales > Acidobacteriaceae > CAVVDY01. The sequence goes on from CAVWWZ010000025.1 coordinate 265,972, forward strand.
ATGCAGGTCCCTCAGCTCCGCTTCGCTGCGCTCGGGATGACAACAAGTAGAGCTACTAATTGCTAGTTGCTAATTGCTAATTGCCTAACCGAGGACACTATGACTGTAATCGAACATCTCCGCACTGACCAGACTACATCGAGCTCGAAGAAGCTTACGGAGCTCACAACTATCATCCACTCGATGTAGTAATCGAGCGCGCCGAAGGAGTCTGGGTCTACGACGTCGACGGCAACGATATCTCGATTGCCTTGCGTCGTACTCGGCGGTCAACCAGGGACACTGCCATCCCAAGATTCTGGCGACCCTCATCGACCAGGCCAGCAAGGTCACGCTCACCTCGCGCGCCTTTCGCAACGACCAGCTTCCGCTGCTCTACAAAGAGCTGCACGAGCTGACCGGCTTCGACATGGCGCTGCCCATGAACTCCGGCGCCGAAGCGGTGGAGACCGCGATCAAGGCCGCGCGCAAGTGGGGATACAAGGTCAAGGGCATTCCCGAGGGCAAGGCCGAGATCATCGTCTGCGCCAACAACTTCCACGGGCGCACCACCACCATCGTCGGCTTCTCAACCGATGAGCAATATCGCGACGGCTTCGGCCCGTTCACTCCCGGCTTCAAGGTCGTTCCCTTCGGCGACGCCAAGGCGCTGGCCGCGGCGATCACGCCGAACACCTGCGCCTTCCTGGTCGAGCCAATCCAGGGCGAAGCGGGCATCATCATTCCTCCGGCTGGCTATCTGAGGCAGGTCGAAGAGCTCTGCCGCGCCAACAACGTGCTGTTCATCGCCGACGAAATTCAGTCGGGCCTGGGACGCACCGGAAAGCTGTTCGCCTATCAGCACGAAAACGTGCATCCCGACCTGTGATCATCGGCAAGGCGCTCGCCGGCGGCTTCTATCCGGTGTCGGCGGTGCTTGGCTCGAAGGAAGTGCTGGGCGTGTTCCATCCGGGCGATCACGGCAGCACCTTTGGCGGCAATCCGCTGGGCTGCGCGGTGGCGCGCACTGCGCTGCGTGTGCTGGTCGAAGAGAAACTGATCGAGCGCTCCGCCGAGTTGGGCTCTTACTTCCTGGAGAAGCTGCAGGCGATTCGCAGCTCCGCATGTGCGCGAGGTCCGCGGCAAGGGGCTGTGGATCGGAATTGAGTTGAACACTGCCGGCGCGTCCATTCTGCGAAAAGCTGAAGGAAGTTGGGGTGCTCTGCAAAGAGACGCACGAAATGGTGATTCGCATCGCGCCTCCACTGATCATCACCCGCGAGGAGATCGACTGGGCAGTAGAGCGGATCGCAAGCTGCCTGATCTGAACGTAGTGATCGCAACTGATCACGTTAAAAAGCGGACTCGAAAGCATCTCAGCCTACGAGTCCGCTTTCGTATCATCAATGCAAGAGTGGGCCCGAACAGTTCTGATTAGGCCTGTAGTGGCTAATTGCTTCCTACTGCTTGCCCGCTGCCCCTTCCGCATTCTGAGCCACCACCTCGTCAGGATTCTGCAGCATCTGCAACGCCTGAGCGGTGGTGATATTCGACGGCACCGGGCGGAAGTCGGTCATGGTCTCGTTCGAATCGATGGTCAGATTCTTCACCATCAGAACCTTGCCGTTGAACTGCAATCTCTCCTGCGTCTCCTCCCACTTCCCTCCGACGTCGGCCTGATGAATGACGAACTTCCCGCCTTTGAACAAGCGGCCCAGGATGCCCCAGCCGAAATCGACGTCCTTGAAAAGTTCGCCATTGATCTCAGCTATCCGGCCCGGCGGTCTGGTCGACGATCATGTCGCCTTCCATGCCTTCCAGCACGCGAGTTTCACGCGTAGGCGCACTCCAGCCCGGCTTCGCCTTGAACGCCAGATGCACCATCTCATGACCATTTGGGCCTTTGGTTACGCCGGTCACGGTGTAATCAAACGCATCAGGCAGACTCCTCATCAGTGTGATGGAGCGTTGATCGTCCTCGTGATTGGCCTGCCGTTTCTTGCGGCGTGCCTCGCTATCGTAGGCGAAGCTCTTCAGCTTCTGATCGGCGTCCGCCTGCTCTTGTGCGGTCAGAGGCTTGCCGTTCTTCGCGATCGTTCGGTTCAGCCCGCCCTCGGGAGTCTCGATCGCTTCCGTGGTAATGGAGTGATCTTTGTACTGCGTGTGGTCCTTGTACATGAAGAACGGCGCCTTGGTCGGCCCGGTCGCGGCAATTTCGTTCTGCGTGGCATGGCGAACGACAGCTACGGGATCGATGTTCTGCTGCTGTGCGAATCCAATCTCGCAACAGCAGAGCAACCCGCCCAGAAGCAAACTGGCAATGCAACGGCTCGCATAAGATGTTCAGAGATCAAATTCTATCTACTCCATACAATGTTAGACGGCAAGAAAGTACTCGGCAGTTGCTTTTTTTGCAAGCGGGCGGTGCGGTGGAAACTACCGGCCTTTAGGCCGGTGAAGAAGGCGCACAAGGCGAAGGCTTCAGCCGCGGTCGGCCTAACTCGCAGATTCCTGGGCTAAAAGCCCACCAAGTGGCCATTGGCAGACGCCGGCCTGACGGCCGGTGCTTCCACCCGGCATTTCTGACAACCGACAACTGTTTTCAAGGCCTGGTATCCGGCACGGTAATCGCCCGAAACATGTGAGGCAATGCTTCGGCAACAATCATGGCCAATACAATAAGCCCTCCTCCGAACGCCTGTTTTTCTGACATCGGCTCCTTCAACCAGAACACGCTCAATAGCGCTGCCACCACTGGCTCAAGCGAAAAGAGAATGGCAGCCTCGGTCGGGCCGAGCCGGGTTTGCGCGGTTGCTTGCGCCCAGAAAGCGAATACCGTGGAGAACACCGCGAGATAAAGCGTGGCCAGTATCGCCGGCCAGTGTGGCAGTCCGGCTGCCACATTGTGGGACTCCAGGCCGCGAGGCACCACCGCGATCAGCAGAGAAATCACGCCACAGGTAATGACCTGCGAGCTGGCCAACAGCCAGGGATCGGATTTTCGAGTGAAGTTGCCCATCAGTACGATGTGTACAGCGCAGAGCAAGGCGCAAACCAGCGTTTCCAGGTCGCCGCGATTCCAACCCGACCACCATGCGCCCGGCAAGTGCACGAGAAGATATAGGCCGTAGGTCGCGATAACGGCTCCCAGCAGCGAGGTGAGTTTCACTTTCTGGCCAATCGCAACAGCGATCAACGGCGTGAACAGCACGTAAAGTCCGGTGATGAAGCCTGACTTGGCTGTGGTCGTAAACTGCATGCCGTCGGTCTGCAACCAGAACAGGATGGCCAACACCACGCCCAGCCAGACACCGTCGATAACGCCGCGTCGCTGGATGGGAATACCCCTGGCGCGCACAATGATCGCCATCAGTGCGCCGGCAACCACGAAGCGTATGCTCATCAGCACTCCGACCGAGAGGCCGCCATTCAGCGCAATGCGTGTCGCTGGAAAGCCGCCTCCCCAAATGATGGCCGCGGTCGCGATGATTAGGACGGCTTTGGCGTGGGAGATATTGGCGGGTTGAGAATGTGTAGCAATCATGCAGGAGCTTAGGCCACGGATTTACGCCGAATGAACGCGGATCAGATATCGAAAACGAGAGGAGGGAACAAGAGCCGCCTCGCTGTTCTCACCCGTGTTTTTCCCCGTTTTTCCTAATCTACTAATCCGGATCCGTGAGAATCCGTCTAAATCCGTGGCTAGAGATTGTCTTACAGCGTGGGACTCTTGTCCTGAATCAGCTTCTTAACCCGCGCGATGAACTCGCCCACGGGGACCGAGCCCTCCGCCTTCTCCTGGCCGCGCACGCGGACGTTCACCTGCATGGCGTCCATTTCCTTGTCGCCGACCACGAGCTGGAAGGGCACCTTCTGCATTGCATGCTCGCGAATTTTGGCGTTCATCTTTTCGTTGCGATTGTCGACATGCACACGCACGCCTTCGGCTTTCAACTTCTCGCCGATTTCGTTCGCATACGCGTGGTGCTTTTCGCCAATAGGAATGATCGCCACCTGTACCGGAGACAGCCACACCGGAAACGCTCCGGCATAGTGCTCGATCAGCACGCCGAAGAAGCGCTCGACCGATCCGTAGAGCGCGCGGTGCACCATCAGCGGCTGATGCCGCTTGCCGTCTTCAGCCGACGTACTCCAACTCGAAGCGCTCTGGCAGCGTGAAGTCGAATTGCACCGTTGACAGTTGCCACAACCGTCCGATGGCATCGACCAGCTTGATGTCGATCTTCGGCCCATAAAACGCCGCCTCGCCTGGGATGGTCTTGTACGGAATCTCGCGGCGGCTGAGCGCCTGCTCCAGCGAATGCTGCGCCAGCTCCCACTGGTCGGGACGCCCGGCGTAGGTCTTCTGATCGTTCGGGTCCCAGGTCGAAAGCTCAACCTGAAATTGATCGAAGCCGAAGGTCTTCAGCACAGCCAGTGCAAAGTCGATGCAGCCGACCACTTCGTCTTCAATCTGCTCGGGGGTGCAGAAGATGTGCGCGTCATCCTGCGTAAAGCCGCGCACCCGCAGCAGGCCGTGCATCACGCCCGAGCGCTCGTAGCGATACACCGTGCCAAGTTCGCCCAGCCGCACCGGCAAATCGCGATACGACTTCAGCGAGTCGCGATAGATGAGAATGTGGAACGGACAATTCATCGGCTTCATGCGATATTCCGCATCGTCCAGCTCCATCGGCGTGAACATGTTCTGCGCGTAGTAGCCCGCGTGGCCCGCAGGTCTTCCACAGATCGGTGCGCGCGACGTGCGGCGTGAACACCAGCGAATAGCCGCGCTTCAGGTACTCATCGCGCATCCAGTCTTCCATCTCTTTACGGATGAGCCCGCCCTTGGGATGCCAGAAGATCAGTCCCGGCCCGGCGAGCTCCTGAATCGAGAACAGGTCGAGCTGCTTGCCCAGTACGCGATGGTCGCGCTTCTTCGCCTCCTCCAGCTTGTGCAGGTAGTCGTCGAGGTCTTTCTTGCGAGAAGAACGACGTTCCATAGATGCGCTGGAGTTGCGGATTCTTCTCGTCGCCCAGCCAATACGCGCCGGCGATGTTCAGCAGCTTGAATGCCTTGATCCGGCCAGTCGACGGTATGTGCGGCCCACGGCAGAAGTCGGTGAACTTGCCGGTTTTGTAAATGGAGATCTTCTCATCTGGCAGGGTGAACTGCTCGATGAAGTGACACTTCATGAAGTCGCCTTCCGACTTGAAGCGCTCCAAGCCTTCCTGGCGCGGCAGAAACTCGCGTGCGTAGGGCAGGTCCTGCTTCGCCAACTCCTGCATCTTCTTCTCGATCGCTTCGAGGTCTTCGGGCGTAAAAGGCTTCTCGCGATAGAAGTCGTAAAAGAAGCCACTCTCCGTCGCAGGTCCGTGGCCGAGCTTGGTCTCGGGAAAGAGCTCTAGCACGGCCGCCGCCATCAGGTGGGCCGACGAGTGACGATAGACCTCCAGCGCTTCAGGATCGCGCTCGGTCAGAATGCGCAGCTCGGCATCGCTCTCCAGTGGACGTGCCAGATCGACCAGCCTGGCATCGTTCGTGCTGGCGGGAACGGTCGCCGTAGCTGCCGCTTGTTGCTCCGCGGCGGGCCGGTTGCCATTGTCGCTTCCGTTAGAAGACAGCGGCTTCACCTGTGCGACCAGCGCGGCATCGGCCAAACGGGGGCTTATGCTTTTGGCAATATCCAGCGCGGAAGTTCCGCGGGGAACATCTTTCACACTGCCGTCGGGCAGCTTCACATGGATGGTTTCAGACATAGAGGGACTCGATTCCTATGCAGCGTATCAGCTGCCGATGACAAACTTTGAGTGTAACCAAGCGATAAGAGGGGGGCAATTGGGGCTCCGCCCTCGCCAGTCAATTCTGGAAAAGTCCCCGATCAACACACTGTTGCGCGTTGATGGGGTTTTATGTTCGCCGAGCGCGCACTTCGAGGTAGCTGGCGCCGCAGAAGGCGACAAAGCCCATGGTAATCGCGAACGGGATGGCGACGTGGCGGTATGCGATGGTCATATCGATGCTTCCGCCGTGCAACATACTCCAGGCAGAAGTTCCCAGGATGCCGAGTAATAATCCCAGCCCCATGCCGCCCGCCGTGAACAGTAAGGTCGCGAACAACACGCGCACCACCGATGCGATGAGCACGGAAAACGCGCTCGGGTGCTTGGCCGGGGCAAACGTCGAAACTGCCATACAGCTATAGGTTACAACAAAGTTTGCCCTCCGAACCCGGCAGAGCTGCGTGTTCGCACGTGGGTTACAATCGCTCTTTCATGTCGCAAATGTCTCAAGCCATTACGCACACGCCGGCCGAAGTGGTCCGCATGGCGCCGGTTACGCAGGCCGGCAACGGAATCTGCTATGCGCTCTCCGGCGAAGTGACTGCATCGGCGGCTGACCTCGACCGGCTGGTGTCTGCCGTCCCACGCACGATCGCGGCGGCGTTGGCGCGAAAGGCCTACTACTTCGTTCCGCTCACGCTCAGCCTGGGTGACGAGACTCTCATTGCCGATCGCTACGACGTGCAGCTTTCCGACAACGCCATCTGCCATTGCGATCATAATGTCGGCGATTCGCAGTACGTCTTTATTTCAACCCGGCTGATGGAAGACAGCTTCGCCATAGCCTTCGAGTTCTTCATCAACATTGGCCATAACTTTGTAGACGAGATTGGCGTGTCGCAGGAGTTTGCCGATCTGGTGTGGAAGCAGGCAGAAGGCCGGGTCCGCGGCGAGACTTCGATGGACGCGTATGAGTTGCGCAAGGTCGCAACTACTGATGGTCCAGAGGCGGAGAAAGCCCGCCACGAATACCTGCTTGCGACCTTCGCTGACTCTATCGCCGTCTATCTACTGTCGCTTTATGTCGACGTTGACTACCACGAATTACGCGAACGCGATTACCCGCTGCTCGCGCCGGCTGCCATGGCCGAGCGTCTGCGTAAGATCAACGAACTGTTTCCCCCGAACCCGGGGTACGAGTTCGCGGTCTATCACCGGAGAAGGCAGTAGAAGAGTCGTCAGGTGTCAGTTGTCAGACAGAAGTTGTTAGTAGTCAGTTGGCGGTGACTGAAAGTTGTCACGCCTCTTGCAAACGCCCGCGCCGAAGGCGCAGCAGATCTTAGCCCAGCGCTTCAGCGCTGGGTGGAGCGGAGAGACATGTCTGAGTCCCGTAGGGACGACAGTGCGAATTACCTCTTCGGTTCACGGCCAGATCATCGTGCCACTTGCCAGGTTGTTCTGCTCGTATTCCAAGACGTTCAGCATAATTTTGAGAACTGGCATGAACGGCTGCCATTTGACACTCTCAACCTCTTACTGACAACCGACCACCGACAACCGACAACTGACTAATGATTGCTCACCTTCGTGGTCGCCTCATTTCGAAGCACCCCAACCAAGCCATCGTCGAAGCGGCGGGAGTCGGTTACGACGTCACCATCTCGGTTCCGACTTTCTCTGAATTGCCAGGGACCGGTAATGAAGTCGCGCTCCACGTTCACACCCACGTCCGCGAGGACGCCATCGCGCTCTTCGGCTTTCTTCGGCTGGAAGAGAAGCAGCTCTTCGAAAAGCTCATCACCGTCAGCGGCATCGGGCCAAAGCTTGCCATTACTATCCTGAGCGGCATGGCCACTGCTGACATGGTCGGTGCGATCCGCGCCAATGACTACGCGCGGCTTACAAAGATTCCCGGTATCGGGAAGAAGACAGCTGAGCGCATGTGCGTCGAGCTGCGCGACAAGCTGGAAGGCTTCGGAGAAACGACAACGTTAAAGACCGTTTCCGGCATGGAAGAGGACGTGATCTCCGCGCTCACTAACCTAGGCTATCAACGTGCGCAGGCAGAAAAAGCAGTTGAACGCGCAGTGTCTTCGGCGGGACGGGAGAATTTCGATGCGGTATTCCGAGCGGCGTTGGGCGGATTGTCGAAATAGCTATTCGAACCCCAGCTCCTTGATTTCTTCGTCGGTTAGCGGATCGAACGCGTCATCAGTCCACCAGATCTTTCCTTTGAACCCTCCGGGGCACCCGTTTCTTGACCCCGTCACCTATCGCCACCAGTCTCACGACGGGTTCTCCTTTGCAGGTAATGTAGACGTCCCTACCATTTCCAGCTTCACGGATGAGCTTAGACAGGTTCTCAGCAGCTTCTTCGACCGTGTATTTCTCTGGCTTCATCTCCCCGTACCTCTGTGGTGAATTCTATTTCCCAATACAGAACGAACTGAAGATCAGGTTCAGCACATCGTCGGCCGTCGTTGCGCCGGTGATTTCGTCGAGAGCATGAAGCGCGCCGTAGAGGTCAAGCAGAATCATCTCGTGCGGCGTCTTGAGCGGGACGGCAGCGGCCGCAGCGTTGAGGGCGGTGATTGAATTCTGCACCTCGTTGTGTTGGCGGACGTTGGTGAGGAATCCGCTCTCCTGTTGAGCGCCGCCATTCCCGCCCACGAGTTGCAGGATGGCCTGACGCAGCTCATCGATACCTTCGCCGGTCATCGCTGACGTGAAGACGCCTGGCCTCGTTCTGCGAAGCAGCCGCCAATTTGTCGGTCACGATTCCACGCGACTCGGTATGCAGGTCGGCTTTGCTGCACACCAGAATGCGCGCACGGCCGTTGGTCTTCTCGATCAAATCGAGGTCGAGATCAAATGCCGCGTTCGACATTTGCGTGAGATCCAGAACGACGAGCACTACATCTGCGTCGGCCAGCGCCTCCAGCGATTTCGGATGCCGATACTCTCCGCCTCATCAACCGCTGTTCGAATGCCTGCGGTATCGACCAGTCGCACCGGAATGCCGCCGATGGAAACTGTCTCGCTCACCAGGTCGCGCGTCGTTCCCGGAGTCGCGGTGACGATCGCGCGCTCCTGCTCGACCAGGCGGTTAAACAAGCTCGACTTGCCGACATTTGGCCGGCCGACGATGGCCAGCGTCAGTCCCTCATGCACGACTTTGCCAAAGGCGAAGCTGGCCAGCAGTTGCTGCAACGGCTCGCGAACCGCGGAAATGCGCTCGAGGATCTGCTCGCCCGGAATTACCGACACATCGTCTTCGGCGAAATCGATACCCGCTTCCATCACGGCGATCAGCTCGATTAGTTTTTGCTTGATGGGCTGAATGCGTTTCGACAGCGAGCCTTCCAACTGGCGCGCCGCAACCTGAGCCTGGTAGAGCGTCTGCGAGTCGATGAGGTCGCGCACGGCTTCGGCCTGCGTCAGATCGATGCGGCCGTTAAGAAAGGCACGCATGGTGAACTCGCCCGGCTCGGCCAGCCGCGCGCCACGCGCCAGCGCCATCTCGACCACATGCCGCAACACGACTGGCGAGCCGTGGCACGAAATTTCGACTACATCGTCGGTGGTGTAGGAGTGCGGCTTGGCAAAGAACGTTGCGACCACTTCATCGATGCGCTCGCCCGAATCGGTGTCGATCAGTTCGCCGAAGTGCGCGCGATTGGGCTGCAATTCGCCTGCCCCGCTCAGCCGCAACATGGAGTTCGCAGTACTTCGTGCTTCCGGTCCGGAAATGCGCACCACGCCGATACCGCCACGTCCAAAGGGCGTGGCGATGGCGACGATAGTGTCATCGAGGTTCATGAACTCGGCTCTTGGCTGTTGGCCCTTAGCTTTTGGCTTTTTCTAGCCTGCAGCTATTTCTCTTCACGAGGGCTTCAGCCGCGAGGGATCCGCTCTCTTACTCTGCAGGAAGATTGTAGTGGGAGAAGGTTCAGTCGCGTTCTGGCCAATAGCGAACAGCCAAAAGCCAAGAGCATTTCTTCACACCAGGAAATCCGCGGCGATAAAGAAGAGAAATCCCATGGAAATGAAACCATTCATGGTGAAAAACGCGGCGTTGAGGCGGCGAAGATCGTCGTACTTCACCAGCGAATGCTCATAAATCAGCAGCAGGCCCACGAGTAGAACGCCAGCCATTGCGATCTTGCCCAGTCCAAAGGCAAGCACCATCCACACCAGGAGCCCAAACGTCACAACGTGAAATAGGCGTGCAAGTAGCAAGGCATTGCGGATCCCGAAAGCTTTGGGGACGGAGTACACGTCGGCTGAGCGGTCGAACTCGTAGTCCTGGCAGCCATAGAGGATGTCGAACCCCGCTCCCCAAAAAATCACAGCCGCGCCCAGGAGGAGGATTCGCGGATCGAGGGAGCCGCGAACCGCGATCCAGGCAGCCACCGGGGCGACGCCCATCGCCAGTCCGAGCGCGACATGCGACCAGCGGGTGAAGCGCTTGGTGTAGGAGTACAGGAAAACGATGGCCAGCGCTGCGGGCGACAGCCGAAACGCCAGCGGGTTGAGTTGCCAGGCCGCGAAAATCAGGATTGCGGAAGTGACGGCGACGAACCCGGCCACAAACTCACGCGAAAGTTTACCCGCAGGCAATGCGCGCATCCTGGTGCGCGGGTTAGCCGCATCGATGTTCGCATCTGCCAGCCGGTTGAACGCCATCGCAGCCGAGCGGCCAGCGATCAGGGCAACGCAAATCCACAGCAGTGTGCGGGCGGGCGGAATGCCTTGCGCCGCCAGCACCGCTCCGGTGAGCCCAAACGGAAGCGTCAGGAACGAGTGCTCCCACTTGATCATCTCCAGCGTTGTGCCGATGCTGCGTAGAAGCGCCACGCTTCGATTCTAACGGCAACGTGAACCGACCGCACAATCGTCGACAACGTGCATTGGGCACAACTGCACGACCACCGGACTCACGCTAGTGTCTCAGTTTGGAAAAACCTAGGCCGCGTCATAGTCCGCGAGTTTCTCTCGTTCTAGGTCGGCAATCGCCAGCAAAATACTTCGCTTGAGTTGCTGCCATGTGGGGTCGTTCGGCCTCAGCCTCTCACTGGCTTCAATCTCTCGCAACGTGGCTCTAAGGGTATCTATAAGTTCGGGGTTTCGGGGTCTGGACATCGGCTGAGTACCCAACGCTTATGATGCCCCAAGGGTAATGATGGGATGGTTTTGGACAGTGATTCTTGTTTTGTAACCTTAACAAAACACAACCAAGTTACAAGGATAATGGCACGCCGCGATTCGAAATAGCCGACGACCCAACTCGGATCTGGTTGACCGCCTCAGCCCAAACACGCTACACTTCTATGGTTTGCCTGTACGACTGTGTCCCGTCAGGGGCACCCAGCCGCCCGTTCCGTGAAGGTTTCCTTCCTGGCGCTGGTAAGTGCAAGTGCACAAATGATTTACATGTCGCTGGAAAGCGGCGCAGTTGCGTGTTCGCAACAGTTTAAGTTCAGGAGATTGCCATGTACGCGGTAATCCGCGCCGGGGGAAAGCAGTATCGCGTCGCACCCGGAGACGTCATTGAAGTCGAGAAGCTGCCGCAGGAAAGCGGTGCCGAAGTGCAGTTCGCCGAGGTTCTGGCCTTCAGCGGTAAAGAAGGCGAGCTGGGCAAGGTGGCCAACGCCTTCGTCACCGGACAGGTGGTTCAGCAGAAGCGCGGCAACAAGGTGCTGGTCTTCCACTACAAGCGTAAGAAGCAGTACAAGAAGTTGCAGGGCCATCGCCAGGCTTACACCGCCGTGAAGATCACCGGTATCAACATCGACGGCCAGGCGCACAAAGCATAATGCTGACTTGTCAGCTGATGATGGCGGCGATGTCAGCCATCAAGCGGTTCGATAACCATTTGCTGCACTGGTGGGCTTCGGTCCGGGAGCGCTTGTCGGACCTGAACTTTTGGAAAACTGGCGGCGAAGCAGAGTACTAGGAAGTTGGCAGCACCGCGTTCGGACGAATCATACAATTGAGCCCCTGCATGGGCGGCACAAATAGCGAGAAGAAGATATGGCACATAAAAAAGGTTTAGGCAGTTCGAGAAACGGTCGCGACTCCAACGCGCAGCGGCTAGGCGTTAAGGCTTTCGGAGGTCAACTGGTTTCCGGCGGCACAATCATCGTGCGCCAGCGTGGTACCCGCATCAAGCCAGGCCTCAATGTTGGCCGCGGCAAAGACGACACCCTCTTCGCCAAGGTCACCGGCACCATCGAGTTCAAGACTCGCGGGGAATTGGGCAAGTTCGTGTCGGTGGTCCCGCAAGAAGCAGCGAGCAACTAGCTCTTAGCCTTTGGCTGGTAGCTTTTGGCCAGACTGGTCGATGCTTTCTGCCATGCAGTACCCGAGCATTTAGAATCAAGGCTCCTCGGCAACGAGGAGCCTTTGGTTTTGCTTTTAGCCAAAGCCAAGAGCTAATCGCCAATGGCTGCCTCTATCAAACTTATCGAGTGTCCCCGCGACGCCTGGCAGGGATTGCCCGGGCAAATTCCCACGCCCCTGAAGGTCGAATACCTTCAGGCGCTCATCAACGCCGGATTCAAGCACATTGACGCGGCATCGTTCGTCTCGCCCAAAGCGGTACCGCAGATGGCCGATTCAGAGACGGTGCTAAGTGAGCTTGATCCGCCCGACGACGTCGAGATCATCGGAATCGTAGTCAACGAACGCGGCGCCGAGCGCGCCATCGCCACCGACGCTGTGCGGACGCTCGGCTTTCCCTATTCGCTCTCCCCGACGTTCCTCAAGCAAAACCAGAATCAGAGTCTGGAAGAGAACCTGGAGATGCTGGAGAAGATCAAGCAGAAGGCGGACGAGAGCGGCCTCGACACGGTGGCCTACATCTCCATGGCTTTCGGCAACCCGTATGGCGACCTGTGGAACGCCGAGGAGCTGATCGAGGGCATTCGGCTGCTTGCGGATATGGACCTGCAAGCCATTTCGCTGGCCGACACTGTAGGACTTGCCTCGCCCGAGCTGATCGGCGATCTGCTCGATCAGGTGTACGGCAGTTTCAGTGACGTCGAGATCGGAGTACACCTGCACAGCCGTCCCGATGATGCCATTGCCAAAGTGCTCGCGGCTTACGACTCCGGCTGCCGACGCTTCGACTCAGCCATCGGCGGCATGGGTGGATGCCCCTTCGCGCAGGACGTTCTGGTCGGCAACATCCCGACCGAGAAGCTGCTGGAAGCGCTGAAGCAGCGCGATGTGGCTCCGCCGGTCAGCAAGCCGATCACCGAGCCGTTCCGGCTGGCGGTGGATATCGCGAGCCGCTTCAGCGGGCCGAAGATGTAAGGAGAGCTGTCAGCCATCAGCTCTCAGCAAACCAAAGCCGTTGTCATCCTGAGCGAGGAGCGAAGCGACAAGTCGTAAGGACCTCTACGTCGAGAATCAACTTCATTCCAGCCGATTGATGATCGACGCCACGTAACCCGCGCCGAAGCCGTTGTCGATGTTCACCACCGTCACGTTCGACGCGCAGGAATTCAGCATTCCCAGCAGCGCCGTCAGTCCTTTGTAGGACGCGCCATAACCGACGCTGGTAGGAACGGCGATCACCGGAACGCCCGACCAGTCCGCCGACGACGCTGGGCAGCGCGCCTTCCATTCCCGCACACACGACAACCACGCGCGCCTTGGTCAACACATCTTTGCGCGCCAGCAGCCGATGGATGCCGGCCACGCCGACATCGTACAGGTGCTGAACTTCGTTGCCCATCGTCTGCGCCGTCACCAGCGCTTCTTCGGCCACCGGGATGTCGCTGGTGCCGGCGGAGACGACGACGATATTGCCCTTTGCCGCGAATAGTTTCGTCCTGCGTCAGGGTGATGCAGCGCGCCAGCAGATGAAACTCCGCTTTGCGAAGCTTGCGCTTCACGGCGCGAAACTGCTCCTCGGTAACCCGCGTAGCCAGCACGTTGTTGCCGCGCTGCGCCAGCTTGGCGAAGATCTCCGCCAAGTGCAGCGGCTCTTTGCCGGGACCGAAGATGACCTCGGCCATACCCACGCGCAGCGAGCGATGATGGTCGACGTTGGCGAAGCCCAGGTCTTCGAAGGGCATGTGGCGCAACTGCTGCGACCGCCTCGTCGGGCGAGAGCCTGCCGCGCTTCACCTGTTGAAAGAGCTTCTTGATGGAGTCAGCGTTCATATCGAGTCAGCGTTCATGAGCGCAAAAGGCGAGGTTATCACCAAGAGGAACGGCAGCTTCAGACGGTAATTAGCGCTAAAGTGGTGTACACGGCGCCCGATACCCGTAGGCCACAAGTAAACCGATTCGGAGTTTCGCGTTTAAATCCGTTCTGAGGCGTTCCGGGTGTATGGAGATACTCGAAGGCGTGCAGACACCCAGAAGCCCCTCAGAAGGCGAACCTGAGAGATTACCGGCCATTCTAGGATGCCACTGGATCGCGAAATAAGACCCAAAGGGAGGTTGGTAGCTCTAAAGTGGTAGTCTACCGCCTCGAGACCCCCGCAACCAGGAGCAGTGATCTGTCCCGCCCAGGCCGGTCATCTGAGCTGTGCCCCATGCCCCACTCGCTTTATGAGGTGTTACGATGAGCCCACGCCGACGAACACCCGCGTTGGCAAGCCCAAACTCTCATGCCTCGGAATCAGTCCTCCCCACGAACCCTGACCGTCGCTGTCACTGGCGCCAGTGGGTCGATCTTTCCGCGCATACTGCTCGATCTGCTGGATCACGACGAACGGGTCGGCGAGGTGAACCTGATTGTCTCCGACAGTGGGCTGCGGGTGATGGCGCAGGAGTTGGAGATTTCGGGCCGTAACGACCTGTTGCCCAAGCTGCTCGGGCGCGCGCCGGGAAAAATCAAGCAACAGAACAACGACGACATCGGAGCCAATGTCGCCAGCGGCTCCTATCCCACCGATGCCATGATCGTTCTGCCCTGCAGCGTGGGAACCCTGGCGCGGATCGCTAATGGGATAGCGAGTCAGCTCATCGAGCGCGCGGCTGATGTTTGTTTGAAGGAGGGTCGGCCGCTGGTGCTTTGCGTGCGCGAGACGCCATTCAACCGCATCCACCTGCGCAACATGACGCTTGCTGCGGAAGCCGGAGCGACCATTTTTCCCGTGATTCCCGCCTTTTACTTCAAGCCCGTCTCAACTGAAGAGATCGCGCGCGAGTTCGTCAACCGGGTACTGGCGCACGTGGCCTTGGCGCAAGCGGATGCGTATCGATGGAAGGCAGAGTGAGACATTAGGCATTCGCGTTTAGCACATTGCTCTTAAGAAATTCAGTTTTTCGCTAATTACTAATTGCTAGATACTCTTCTTCCGGTATCGCCACCAGACTAGGAACACGAGAACCACCGCCACTGCAAAACCGACGGCATTGATCTGGCTGACGATTCGCAACAAGCGGTCGCGGTTTTGTCCGAAGAAGTATCCGAGGCACGAAATTGCTGTCACCCAGACAGCAGCTCCCAGAAAGTTGAAGAGTACGAATCGGCGCCAAGGCATGCGCAACACGCCAGCCAAGGGACCAGCCAGTACTCGCATTCCGAAAACAAAACGTGCAAAGAACACGGTCGTTGCACCAAACCGCTCGAACAGCTTCTCGCCCCGTGCGATCCGATGGTCGGAAATTCGAAATACTTTCTGGTAACGGTGTAGCAGCGGCCGGCCGCCCCGATTACCAACCCAGTAGCCCAGATTGTCTCCCAGGGTACAGGCCGCCGTGCCGACCGCAATGATCGCGCCAAGACTTAGTCCCTCGTGTTCGAAGGCAAGAAAGCTGGCGAACAGCAGCATGGTCTCGCCGGGCAGCGGAATACCGGCATTCTCGAGCAGCAGGGTCAGGGCCAGCGCCCAGTAACCGTGGGTGATGAAGAAATCGTGCAGGAAGCCGTAGAGTTGTTCCAGCATCTAGCCGACGAAGTGTGGTTGCTGCCGATCGTCTCGGCCGGCGGGAGTGCGCTCACACGGAATGTGCGATGCGACCGTACCTGGATCGTCGGTCTGCAAATGCGTCGGAGGAGTATTGCTCAGCAGGAAGTCAAACACAACACGATTGAACTCTGCCGGAACCTCTTCGTATGGCAAGTGTCCGACGCCGTCCATCATCAGAGTCGTACTGTTAGCCAATCGATCTTGCAACTCGTACGCCGACGTCGGGTAGACGACGGTGTCGCGCGAGCCCCACAACAGAAGCGTTGGTAGACCTTGGAGGAGAGGCAATATCGACTCGACTTGCCGCAGGTCGGCACGCCACACCGTCATGATGCGCGCCAGATGATGAAACGTGCGTGGCACCAGCAGTCCGGCAGCATAGCCCTCGATGCTGCCCGGAGCAATGCGCGATGGGTCGCCGTACAGGTTCCGGTAGTACATCTTCATGATGGAGTGCAGTTGCGGTGTAATGTGAATCACAAACTGGCGGCCCAGGGGAGCGGCAAACCAGCGCACGCGTCGCTGTCCGAACTTCGACCACGGATTGATCGGCGCGCACAAGATCATGCGCGGGCACGCGATGTAGCAGGCCGCGTTTCGCCAGCAACCCAGCGAGAACCATCGCAACGCCGCCTCCGCGAGAGCTCCCGATAACGTTAAACTCGCCGACCCCGAGAGCGTCCATCAGCGAAATCAACCCATCGGCATCGCTCTCCAGCGTTCCCGAGAGACAATCGCCGCGTTGCGAGAATCCGCAGCCCGGAAGATCGGGCAGCGATCACCGTAAAATTCTGCGCCAGCTCACACATGTTGAAGCGCCAGGACCACGAGTAGCCCATCAGTCCATGAATGAGCAGCAGCGCCGGGCCCGAACCGGCACGCAGGTAGCGCCACTGGACGCCGTTGATGGTGATGCGGTGCTCTTCGACGCCGGGGATGCAAGCGGCTGGGGGAGCGGCCTCAGCAATTTGCGGCGTGGCGGAAACAGATGCTTGCGGAGAGAGCATGCGTTGATTGGAGTATAGCCCCGCAGATGCAGACTGACCGCTCACCGAAAGCCGTGTTACTCCTCGATACCGTCGTCTTCCCATTCCTGCCCGCACGCATCGCAGCGCCAGCGGAACTTGTCAGCTTGGGGCGAGTCAGTTGTTCCCGGCGCAGGCACTAGTTCCACAAACACAATTTCCTCCGAGTGGCAGCTTGGGCACCGTGGTTGAGGCGTCTCCTCTTTTGTTGCGTCGATGTCGTCGGATTTATGGGGCGCCGCCGCTACAAGAGCCCCAATAGCTCTGTTCCTATCGACCGCCCGTACTCGTATATCGACACCAGTTTCAAAATTGCCGCGGAACACATCCACCGTTTCCGCATTTTCCAGCCCAACATAGGCGGGAACTGCTGCATCGTGGAGCTTTTTCATAATGTCGCGTGCCTCGGATGCATCCCACACGTGGCTCAAGGGCACCAGGTCGAACTCTTCGGGATCAAAGTCGCCCCTCACCTCCTTCTCTTCTGGTTCGGCCGGGGGCGGGGGAGTCTCGACTGGGGTGACACTCAAGCCTCTCGCTTTGATTTCCGCCTGCAATGCCTGCCGTGCGAGGTCTGTAAGCTCATATGCCTGTTCCGCAAGAGAGCTCAACTCTTCATCGCCCATTCCGGCATATGCCTCAACCAGGGCACGCCATTCTCTCTGGACATCGGTTTCATTCATGGTGGATAGGCATAGTAGCGGAAAGAACTGTCATAATGAACTACAGATGTTGAACCAGATTTCTCCCGCCCCTAATAAAAAAGCCGAGAACACTGCCGTCGAGTTGCTCATCGGCTGTCATCACCGCATCAAGCATTTCACGTCGGTCGCGACCAAGCTAGCACATGCGCAAGGCGCTACATCGCAGGAAATTCAAGGCGCGGCAGAGAGCGTCTACCGCTATTACTCCGTGTCACTTCCGCTGCACGAGGTAGACGAGGAAGACAGCCTGCGGCCGCGGCTCGACAAAGTTGCCGATGAGCGCGTACACCATGCGCTGGCGGCGATGCACGACCAGCACCTTGCCATCGACGATTTGCTGGAGCGATTGCTGCCGCTGCTGCACATGGTCAGCAATAATCCAGCGCTGATTGCCGAAGCTGGGGCCGAGATGTGCTCCATCACAAAAGCCTTGTCGGAGATGTTTGCCGCCCACTTGCAGATGGAAGAAGAAGTAATCTTCCCGGCGATCGAGTCGAGTCTCACCGAGAGCGATCGCTCTGAGTTGCTGACGGAGATGCGGGGAAGAAGGAAGCAAGGGCAGTAAGAGGGGAGTTGCGGGGCAACCCAGCCGAAGCCGCGCCACGGGCTCTCAAGATTCGCCGTGCTCCCAAAGGTCTTGTTTAGCGCTATCGCCCATTGCGACCTCGCAGTTGTTTGGTCGCCTCTTTGCTGATATGGTTTCGGGGTTTCCGCCTTGCTTTTTTGGTCGCGAGGCAAAGGGCGGGAATGGATTTTCGCTTGACGAAAATATTTGCGCAAGCGAATTTTGCTCCCGGGCCTGCGGAGTACAATCTGCGAGGTCATTGACCCCGTACTACTTATGGGAACGGTCGAAAATCCGGGGACGCACCGCGCCGACGCAGCTGACGATATGCGGCTGATCGCCCGCATTCGTGCCGGTGAGCCGGGTGCCATGTCGGAGCTTTACGATCGTTATTCCAGCGTGGTGTACGGTGTGGCCTTGCGTGTGCTGCAGGACGCGGCGGCAGCGGAAGACGTGCTCCAAGACATTTTTCTGCAACTGTGGCGCAAGCCCGACGCCTTCGACAGCAGCCGCGGCAGCCTGGTTGCATGGCTGGCGGTGATAGCGCGGCATCGGGCGATTGACCGGCTTCGCCAGCGCCGTCCGGAGACAGACATCGAAGAAGTCGTTATCGCCGGGACCACAGACTTGGGTGATGAAACGGAGCGATCATTAGTCGATTGAGAAGGTGCGCGAAGCGCTAGGCGAGATGAATGCCGATCAGCGCAAAGCGCTGGAGCTGGCGTATTTTCAGGGCCTGACGCACAGCGAGATTGCGGAGAAGACAGGCGAGCCGCTGGGGACAATCAAGACCCGTATTCGCAGCGGACTGCAGAGCTTGCGGGCGAGGTTTGCATAGGTTCGAATCATGAGGACACACGAACAATTCGCGGATGAGCTGGCGCTATACGCCCTCAACGAGTTGCAGGGCAGCGAGCTCGAGGAATTCGAGCAGCATCTGGACACGTGCGCCTCGTGCCGCCGCGAGTTGCAATCGCTGCGCAGCGATCTTGGTTTGCTGGGATTGTCGGTTGTCGGTCCAAACCCGCCCGCGCGCAGCAAAGAGCGCCTGATGCGCGCCATCGCCGCGGAACCTCGCGGCGCTTCGGCAGCTGCGCCGGTGGTAACTTCGGGCCGGCGAAATTTCTGGTGGCAATGGATTCCGGCGGCGGTCGCATTGGCCGTCATCGTATTCGCGATCAGCTTGCGACAGAGCAATCAGAGCTTGACCGACCAGCTTGCTGAGTTGCGCAATCGCTTTAATGACCAGAAGGTTGTGCTAGCTCACGCGCAGGAGAACATGCGCCTGTTGCTGGCGCCGGACGCGGTCCACGTCTCGCTGATTCCGCCGAAGGCCGGCAAGCAGCCCAACGCCACCGCCATCGTCAGCCCTTCGCAGCAACGGATGACGCTGATGGCCAGCAATCTGCCGCCGGTGCCTCCCGGCAAAGCCTACGAGCTGTGGATTATTCCCCCACAGGGCGCGCCGGTGAACGCCGGAGTCTTCAAGCCCGATGAGCATGGCAGCGCGGTGATGCTCAATCATCCTCTGCCCGGCGGCGTCCAGCCGAAGACCTTCGCACTGACGGTGGAAGACGAAGCCGGCTCCGACAAACCGACCTCGCCGATCTTACTTGTCGGCAGTATGGGAGAAGGTCAGTAGGCGGGACTGGATGAGGAGAATACCGGCGCTGCTGATTCTCTTATTGTCAGCGTATTCGGTCGCGCGCGCTCAAAGCATCTCTTACAACCCGCTTCCGCAGGAGACCGTAGAGTCTCGTCTGCAGAAATACGGCGGCAAGGACAGCACACGTGAAGCGACCCTGAAGCAAATGTTCGCTGAGGCTGGATGTGATGATCAGCACGTTTCGGAGCAGGCTGTAAGGCGATCGAAGCTGCCCAACGTGATTTGCGTTCTTCCCGGAAACTCCGAAAAGGTGATCATCGTAGGTGCCCACTTCGACCACGTCTCCGACGGCAGCGGAGTGGTCGATAACTGGAGCGGAGCATCCCTGCTGCCCTCTCTTTATCAGGCCCTGAAAGATCACCCGCGCAAGCACACGTTCATTTTCATTGGCTTCACTGATGAGGAGAAGGGCGAGATTGGGTCAGAATTCTATGTTCACGAGATGACGAAGGAACAGGTCGCCGCAGCGGATGCCATGGTCAACATGGATACGTTGGGGCTGGCTCCGACAGAGATCTGGATGAGCCATTCCGACAAGCAGCTAATCAAAATGCTTGCCCAGGTTGCCAAGGCGACGAACCTGCCCGTGACCGGAATGGATGTGGACCAGGTCGGCACGTCTGACTCCGAACAATTTGCCAAGCGCAATATTCCGCGGATTACAGTGCATTCACTAACCCAGGAAACCTGGAACGCAGGAATTCTCCACACCAACAAGGATCAAATTTCAAAAATAAAGATCGTCGACTATTACCAGAGCTATTGCCTGGTCGCAGCGTACTCGGCGTATCTGGACGAAGGCTTGCACGCCAGGTGACACGCCGCCTCTAACACCGCTCCGGCTCATTGACTTGCCCCTCTACCCGACATAAGATTGCGGCCCACTGAAATGTACGGGGACGCTGAGCGCGTCCGAAGGGCTGGTTCCCCATGCCTAAGGTCAAAGCCAACAACATCACCATAAACTACGACCAGCAGGGATCGGGAGAGCCCCTGATTCTGATTCCATACCTGGCCGCCGACCACGCATGCTACGCGTTTCAGGTGCCAGAGTACGCCAAACACTTTACTTGCTTCTCGATTGACCTCCGCGGCACGGGTGAGAGCGATAAGCCCGAGGGCGCGTACTCCACAGAGCTTCTCGCAGACGATGTCGCCGGCTTCATGGCGGCTGTCGGGATCGAGAAGGCGCATGTTTCAGGTCTGTCGCTCGGCGGCGTCATTGGAATGTGGCTGGCGGCCAAGCATCCCGACAGGGTTCAGTCGTTGTCGCTGCATGGCGCGTGGACCAAGACTGATTCCTTCACCAAGACCGTGGTCGGGAGCTGGCAGATATTAGCCAATGCCTTGCAGAGTGTCCCCAAAATGGTGACCCTGGCAATCCTTCCCTGGTGTTTGACGCCTGAACTCTATGCAGCCAGGCCGGACTACATCGAGTCATTGGTGAACTTTGTGATGAGCCGGCCAGCGCAGCCGCTGCCAGCATTTATGCAGCAGTCGAATGCGGTGCTGACTCATGACGCCGAGGCACAGCTTGGCAAGATCACCGCGCCAACCCAGATAACAGTTGGACGCTACGACATGCTGACCTCACGCTATGCGGAGCCGATGAGCCGCGCAATTAGCAACTCCGAGCTGGTTGTCTTCGAAGGGTGCGCGCATGCGCCGATGTATGAGAAGGTCGAAGAGTTCAATCAGAAGACCTTGCAGTTCCTGCGGAGTCACGCAATGACGGCCAGTGCGTAACGCGGCAATTGATCTCACAGTCGAACCTTTCAACGCAACGACCAAGACCAACCACATGACCAGCTCCATTCGTCCGCCCACGGTTACCGCAATCAGCCTCTTCTTCGTATTCGGCACGCTGATGAGCGGGCTCGCTACGTTTATGTTGCTGTCTCCCGGGAGCGTACTGGAACCTCTGTGGCGTTTGAATCCTCGTGCGCGTGCCGGCTTGGCTGTCATGGGAATGCAGGCGGTGCTGTTGATGGCGGCGGTCTGCCTCGCCTGTCTGGTGGCGGCGCTTGGGCTATGGCGCTGCAGGCGCTGGGGCCTTTGGACGGCCGTCGGTATTCTGGCAATCAATCTGGCCGGCGACACGACGAATGCGATCGTGACAGGCGATTTGCGCGCACTGATCGGACTGCCGATTGGCGGCTTTATGATTTGGTATCTGGTGAAGCAGCGACGGCTGTTCACCGGGTAGAGAGAATTGTTGCGCGCCGCCCTAGCTGTAGAATTCCGCGATGGTTGCCACCACGCGTTGCTGCTCTTCTTCGCGCAGCTCGGGAAACATAGGTAGGGCCAGGACTTCGGCGGACGCTCGTTCCGCCTCCGGGAAAGAACCCTCGCTGTGTCCCAGGTATTCGAACGCCTCCTGCAAATGCAAGGGTACGGGGTAGTAAATCTCAGTGCCTATTCCCGCCTCTGACAGAAAGGCACGCAGTTCATCGCGCCGATAGGCGCGCACCACGTACTGGTGGAAGATGTGGAATGCCTCGGGATTCACCGCAAGCGGTGCAATGGGCGCCTGGCGGTCCGGTGTGATGCTTCGCGATTGACGTCAATCCCGCAGCCTCGAAACCCGCGCTGTATCGCGCATGCCACCGCCCGCCGCCGATCATTCCATTCATTCAAGTGGCGCAGCTTCACCCGCAGAATGGCGCACTGTAAGGCGTCGAGGCGGCTATTCCAGCCAAACTCCTCGTGGTAGTAGCGTCTCTGGCTGCCGTGGTTGCGAAAGTCCGCACGTGCCCGGCGCAGGTCGGGATCATCCGTCGCGACGCATCCTCCGTCGCCAGAGGCACCAAGATTCTTCGTGGGATAGAAGCTGAAAGCGGCCGCTCTTCCCAAGCTTCCTGCCTTCCTGCCACGCCACTTCGCCCCAAATGCCTGTGCCGCATCTTCAATGACGCTGGCGCCGAATTCCTCCCCCAGTTCGTCGAAAGCGCTCATGTCCGCGCATTGTCCGTAAAGGTGGACAGGCATGATCGCTTTCATCCTCTGCGGCGGAGGGTTTGAGAGCGCTCCGCCGCTTCGGGGCTGAGGTTCAGTGTTGCCGGATCGATGTCGGCCAAAATCGGCGTAGCGCCACAGCGCACAATGGAACTCACCGAGGCGAAGAAGCTGAAGGGCGTCGTGAGTACGGCATCGCCCGGCCCAACGCCCACTGCCTCCAGCGCGAGCCACAGAGCATCGGTTCCCGAGGCGCAACCGACGACTGCGCTCACGCCAAGAAACTGCGCGGCTTCGCCTCGAACCGTCCAGCTCGGGGCCGCCAATGAAGTGCTGCGAAGCGAGTACGCGCTTCACCGCCGCATGTATTTCGTCCTTGATGGCTTCGTACTGCCGGCTCAGGCTGAAAGCGGGAATCGGGCGCGTGACGCGCAGCCGCGAGCTTCCACATCTAGCGGAGGCAGATGTATTGCATTGCTGATCTAAATTTTAGCAGCGCCGTCAGCAGCCTTATCACTGGACTGAAGATGGTGTAGTGGCTGGCGGCGCCCATGAAGAACAGCATGGGGAACGACACCCAGAAGCTCAGCCCGCGACGCCGAAGCGATCTGCGCCAACTTTGCTGGCTTCCGGCGGCATCGGACGTGCCGTCGGCTGAGCGCCGCGGCATTCCAGCGGATGATCTTCTTCTGCATGCGCCAGACGATGCCCCACACATTCAGCATCATGAACCAGCCCAGCCCGCCGCCGATGCCGATGCACAGCGCGCGATTGCTCTCCCAGCCGTGTCTGATTGAGCGCCAGGAAGACATACGCCGCGCCGGCAATCACGATCGCCATCGATCGACTCCCGAGACCGGCCCTTTTGAAGACCGCCGCGGGAGACATCAGCAGGCCCATCTCGATCGCGAACGCCAGAGTCCAGATCACGAAGAAGCTGCCGATCACGCGCCGGCCGAGGCCGCCTCGCCCACGGCCTTCGCGTTGCGCGCGTCCGTGGCGACGATGTGGTTCCAGTAGCCAATGCCCGCCAGCACGGTCACCACTGAGCTCCAGCGGAACCACCACATCGCCCGCGGCATCAGCTTGGGAATGATCAGCGCCGCGGGTTTTCGGGTCGAGCTCACCCAGAAAGGCGGGGTTCACCAGGTTGAAGAAGTACAGCAGGCCGATCCAGATGATCCCGGCCATCAGATGGATCCAGCGGGCGAGAATCAGCACGGCTTGGCGCCGCCTGCCGGGCGCAAGTCGACGGGAGAGCGACTGAAAACAATGGCACAGATTCCAGTAGTCTCAATCGTCGATGAAATCTCTGAAGCGACCCAGCGCAACACTCGCCGGCATCAGTAGTGGCTGCGAATTCTACATCACCCACGACTAGAGCGTTTTCATTGAAATTCGCGTTCCCGTCGCCGTATCGTTACTCTGGGTCTATACGCTTGTGACTCCGTGGTATTGGCGTAGTGGGCTTGCTGTACTTTGCGAGCCAGGCTCGTGAGGAGCTGCGAAGCCGGTTGCTGTTTTTTGGAAAGGTCGGGAGGAACCAATGGAAAACAAGCCAGCACAGAACATACAGGATTCGTTTCTCAACACTGCCCGCAAAGACAAATCTGTTATTACCATTTATCTGCTCAGCGGAGTGAAGCTGACGGGAAGGATTCGTTCGTTCGACAAGTATTCGGTGGTGCTGGAAACCAACAACCAGGAGCAATTGATTTTCAAGCACGCCATCTCTACTGTGGTCATGTCGCGCGCGCCGCATAGCGAGCGGCACGAGAGCCGCCCCGCCGCGGAATCATCTGCCGCTCCGACGGCACCGGCGCAGCACAGCACGACCGTCGAACAGCTAGCCTCTTGCCGGCCCGGAGCATCATGGATCGGGGACGTGGCGAACGATCGTTCGCACGCGAGCGGAACGCGCTTTCCTGATTGGGCTGGAGTTTTCTGCTCGTGCTCGCGCGAACGCGCACCGCTGCCGGCGAGAGCGCGGACGATGTGCAGCCGCAAGACGACCTCTGCCTCGTCTGCCAGAAGTCGGCGTGCGACGTTTGCCGGCCAGTGCCCGCATGGCGCGCAACGCCGTGGTCCGCGCATGCCGCCATCGACGTCGACGAGTCTGCCCAGCTTCTCAGCCGAGGAATCGATGGCCGAGCTGCGCGAGCTTTCCGAGAGCGCAGGCGCGGTGATCGCCGGCGAGATGTTGCAGCGGCGGCCGCGGCCCGATCCGGCCACGCTCATCGGCAGCGGAAAGGTGGAAGAGCTGAAGGGCGCCCTGGCCTCGACCGACGCCGAGCTGGTCATCTTCGACCACGAACTCACGCCTTCGCAGCAACGCAACCTGGAGCGCGAACTCGATGTGCGCGTCATCGACCGCACCCAACTGATCCTCGACATCTTTGCCCGCCACGCGCGCACCCGTGAAGGCCAGCTGCAGGTGGAGCTGGCGCAGCTGGAATACCTGCTGCCCCGGCTGGCAGGACGAGGCGCGCAGATGTCACAGCTCGGCGGCGGTATCGGCACCCGCGGTCCGGGCGAAACCCAGCTGGAAACCGATCGCCGAAAAATCTACCGCCGCATTCGCCACGTCAAAGAGCAACTGGAGAACGTTCGCCGCATTCGCGGACAGCAGCGGCAGCGGCGCGAGTCGGTGCCCATCGCGACGGTCGCGCTGGTCGGCTACACCAACGCGGGCAAATCGACGCTGTTCAACGCTCTGACCAAGGCCGGAGTGCTGGAGAGCGCGCGCATGTTCGCCACGCTTGATCCCACATTGCGGCAGTTGAAGCTGCCTTCGAAGCGCGAGGTCCTGCTGTCTGACACTGTGGGATTCATTCGCAACCTGCCGCATACGCTGGTGTCGGCCTTTCGTGCCACATTGGAAGAGGTGCAGCGCGCGTCTTTGCTGATTGAGGTGTCGGATGCGACCAGTCCCGCGGCAGCGGAGCAGCAGGCGCAGGTGGAAGAAGTCCTGCGCGAGCTGGAGGCGCACGACAAGCCGCGGCTGCACGTGATGAACAAAGTCGATTTGCTGGCCGAGAACCAGCGCGAGAGCCTGATCGACACCGACAGCGTGATTCACGTCAGCGCGCAACAAAGGCGAGGGCCTCGACAAGCTGCTGGCACGCATCGATCAATGATCGAACAGGATCCCGTCAGCCGCGCGCGGCTGCGCGTGCCGCAGTCGGAAGGGAAAGCGCTGGCCGCAATCGATGCGAAAGCCGTGGTCTGGGCAGAGAGTATCGCGACGGTTATGTGGAGATTGAGGTCAGACGCCCCGGAATCGCTGCTGCGGCAGCTTAAGAAATTTGTGAGGGACTGACGATCTGAGGCGCAAAGCTAACTGGCGGTCTATTCCCCGAAGTGCCGCGCGAAAGCTTGCCTGACGACTGGCTCGTTTCGCTGTTGAACCACCTTCTGAAGCGACAATCTGATTCGCTCACTGGAGCGGTAAGTAGCCAAAGCCTCAATAGCCTGTGCCGCGGTTTGCGGGCTTGCTTCTTCAGCGATCGCGAGCAAGTAGGCAATTGCCGGCTCCAGCCGCGAGCACGCCATGGCAACCAGCAGTACCTGCCGAAGCGGGCCTCTCACGGTACGCTGCCATTTGTCTTTCACGATCTCGAGCGCACGCTCATCTCTCGATTCTCCCAAGGCCAGGATTGCAGCTTCGGCGACGGCATCGTCCGCTGAATCGACATACTCCGCGACAAGACTCACTGAGCTTTCTGGTGCGACGGCAAGCAGGCCGGCAAAACACTCCCCCAATACCTCGGGCTCCCTGTCGCCGATATAAACTTTCAATTTCAGCAGAAGAACTCCGGCCTCACCGCCGTTCGTTGCCAGGGCTTTCACTGCGCCCACTCTGGCTTCAGGTTCACGATCCACCAATAGCCGTACTACCTCGTCCAGAGCCTTGGGATACCTGGTGCGAAGCAGGCCCTGAGCACACAAGCCCCGCAACTTCGCTGCCGCGTCCACCGGTGGACCGTATGAGCCTTCCATCTGAATATGTCTAAGCCCGATGAGATACGGGGCAGGATCGTCGCAGTCCAACTCGTACAGCGCAGTCACGATTTCGGTCAGCGCGGCACAGCGCTTGTCAAGCCGAAGAGGATCTGCCATCAACTTGTGGAATGAGGCTACAAGGTCGGAGACTAGTGCTGTCGTCCGCAGTTCGCCGGCGACTTTGGCCGCCTTGGCGATGACTAGATTCGAGCGGTTCTGCAGACCGTGGCGAATCTCGCTGATAATTTGATCGGTCAGCGCGGCGTGTCGCAGTTCGCCGAGGCGCTCCAAAGCTTGCTGCACCGGGATCAGGCTTGCTCACTAGAGGTCCCGAAACTTAGGTCAACGGGGCTGAGCCGTGCCTGCGTCGGCCTGCTCGTGCGCGTGGTAGCTGGAGCGCACCAGCGGGCCTGACTCCACGTGGCGGAAGCCCATCTTCAGCGACTCGTCCTTCAGGAAGCGGAATTCGTCCGGCGGGTAGAGCCGCGCCACCGGCAGATGATCTTTCGAAGGCCGCAGATACTGGCCGATGGTGAGGATGTCGACTCTTGCGCGCGCGAGATCGCGGAACACTTCCAGCAGCTCGTCGGTGCTCTCGCCCAGCCCGACCATGACGCCGGTCTTCGTCGGGATTGCCGGATTGATTTCCTTGGCGCGCTCCAGCAGGCGCAGCGTGCGCTCGTAGCGCGCGCCGGAGCGGGCGACGCGATAGAGTCGCGGAACCGTTTCGGTGTTGTGGTTCAGGATGTCCGGCCGGGCGTCCATCACGATCTGCAGCGGCTCTTCCCGGCCCTGGAAGTCGGGGATCAGCACTTCGACGCGGCAGTCGGGAACGCGCTTGCGGATTTCGGGGATGGTGTCGGCGAAGACGCGCGCGCCGCCGACGTTGTCGTCATCGCGATTGACGCTGGTGACGACGGCGAACTTCAGCGCCAGCTTCTCGACCGCTTCGGCGACGCGGCGCGGCTCATCGAAATCGATCGGCTTGGGCCGGCCCTTGGGCACGGCGCAGAATCCGCAGCGCCGGGTACACAGATTGCCCAGCAACATGAAGGTCGCGGTGCGATGGTTCCAGCACTCGCCGATATTGGGGCAGTGCGCCGACTCGCACACGGTGTGCAGATCCAGCTTGCGCGCCAGCGTCTTCAGGTTGTGATAGTTCTCGCCCATGGGCGCGCGCGCCTTCAGCCACTCCGGTTTGGGGGCCGGCGTGCGGGGCAATTTCGATCTGGATCAGTTCAGGGCGGTGCCATGCGATAAATTATTGTACTAGGACGGCTGTCGGCTGTCAAGCTATCAGCCGTTGGCCTTCAGCTGAGAATTCGATGTTTACGGCGCGTTGGGTCGGGCAGCAAGATCTCGACTACGACGTGTGCAAGGAATAGCCGACGGCCTTACAGCGTGTGCAGATACGCCATCAGGTCGTCAGCTGTTGCTGCGTCAGCTTGTTCTGAAAGGCCGGCATCTTGGCGCGGCCCAGCAGGATGATGTCGGTCACGCGATCGTCATTGGCGGGCATGCCGTTCTTCATGAACGGCTTCTTGAACAGCCCATGCAGGCTGGGACCCCGCAGGTTGCGCTTGCTGTAGGCATAATGGCACTCGGCGCAGCGCGCTTCGTAGACCCGGCGTCCGCGCCTGCTGCGGGTTCAAGCCCAGTTCGGCGTCGGTCTTG
Source organism: uncultured Acidobacteriaceae bacterium (assembly GCA_963758835.1). Classification (GTDB taxonomy): domain Bacteria; phylum Acidobacteriota; class Terriglobia; order Terriglobales; family Acidobacteriaceae; genus CAVVDY01. Next base: position 294,258 of record CAVWWZ010000025.1, read on the forward strand.
CGAGGCTCGGCGTCGCAGCCGGCGAAAAAGAGGAGGAGCGCTGCTATCAGCCGAAGAATCCAGGCGTGCCGCGCCCGCGATGGTCGGTTGTGTCTCAAGCTGTGTGTGAATCAATGCTACCGCAACCGGCTCAGGACTTGTCAGCAGCAGCGGGAAAGGTTTGGCTGATGCGATCGTGCCAGCACAGCGAGTCGACATCGACGAAGTACCAAAGCACGCCCATGCCGAGCGAGAGCACCGAAAGATAGAGTCCCAAGACGCGCAACTGGCGCTGGCGAAAATCGGGAAGCGGCCTTTGAACGTTTGCAGGCGGACACCCGGGTGGCCGTCATTCCCGGGGTGCGTCCGCGATACACCAGGAACAGGTACTGGTAGCTCGCCCACAGCAGCACGGAAACCGCCGCTGCGCCGGCGATCAGAAACTTCGTGGGCGGAAGCGCCGGCAGGAACCGGGCAGCCGCGGCTGCGAACAGGCCCACTCCACCAAGCGTGACAGCAGCATCGATGGAAGCGGCGCCGACCCGTCGAGGCGCTCGCAGCCGGGGGCACGGCAACTCCACTCCGTCGGCGACGCACATCCGGGCCGGATGCCGCCGGAGCATCCAGCAGGCCTTCCAGAAAAGGAGTCGCGGGCATCGCCTGAAGTTCTTCGGGGACGTCGAGGATGCGCAACTGCTCGGGCTGCACCGGGATCGGCGATGCGCCGAGCGACTTCACTGTGCGCGTAGGAAGGGCTGGGAAACGCGATTACCTTTCGCCGCGGCATCGGCCGCGGCGGCAGTTCGATCAGGCGAACCGGTTCTTCTTCCGGCTCAGGTTCGAGCTGCCAGGCGCCGCAGTCGGCGCGGCCGCCGAAGCCGGCGCTCGTTCCGCGCAGTCTGTCCTCCTCCAGCGCCGAATCTCTTCGCAAGCATTCGCTTGCCGCTCAACGCTGTCGGCGGAACGACCGACGGGCAGAGATCACCGCGCTGTCTGCTGGTCGGATCGTCACTGCTACTGACGATAAGCTGTTCAGCTTCCGGCGTCTCATCTTCCTCCTCGCGCGCAGCCGCCGCGGATTCCTCCGGCGGAAACGGAAAGCGCATGGTAAATGCGCCTTCAATGCGACGGCCCCGGCGCCGTTTGTAGCGCTCCAGCCGGGCTTGTACCTCATCGCGCCAAACATCGGGAATGCCGGCGGATTCTTCCAGCGGCGTTTGTAATGGCTGTTCTGTCATGTCGTGGCGCGACTACCGATTCGGGCTGTTTGCAAGCCCGCCAGGATGAACAATCTCGTTTGCTGTTTTGCCTGAGGCCATAGGGCGTGCTAACGTGCAAGTTCCGGCTAATCCGCGAATCCACCGGCGAAGGAACGCTCGGCGAATTGATGATTCTCCGCACTCGATTTCTTATCACGGCGATTTTCGCTTGTCATTGCTTTCTGGCACCCCAGCTATTAACGAGTCAGTTGCGGAGTAGCTCATCCTCAAGCGGGGCGCAGATTTTGCCGCAGGCCGCGGGTGACAATTCTTCTGCCAACGTCCAGCAGCAGGACGCGCAGGACGCGCAAAAGATTCTCGACCAGGAGCTGCAATCGGGCAGCAGACGCGCAGGACGCCAATCCCAAGCCGACGGTGAACGTTCCGCTGGGCCGCGACGAGGTCCTGATTCAGGCCGATCATCAAACCTGGAACCAGGACACGTGGACCGGAACCGGCCATGTCGTGGTGCGATTTCGCAACAACATCCTGCATTGCGATGAAGCGACCTACGATTCCACAACCGGAATCGTCACCGCCAACGGCCACGTTGTATTCGACGGAGGCCCGCACAACGAACACATCACCGCCACGCCATGGCACGTATGACGTCAGCCGCGACACCGGCACCTTCTACGACGCACAGCGGGTCCACCGGGGTCAAGGTCAAGAACAAGCTGATGTTCCTCACCTCGTCCACGCCGTTTTTCTTCTCGGGCAAAGTGGTCGACAAACTTGGTCCCGACCATTACCTGGTGCACCACGGTTACATCACCTCGTGCCGGCTTCCCAAACCGAAGTGGCGATTCGTGGCCAGCAGCGCAATGATCGAAGTCGGGGAAGACGCGCGCATGCACCATGCGACGCTTCGCATCGGCAACATCCCGGTGTTCTACTTCCCCTATGCGGAGCATCCCATCGACAACCTGGGACGCAAGAGCGGTTTTCTCATCCCGGTCATCGGCGTATCGAACACTCGCGGCACCATCATCGGCGACGGTTTTTACTGGGCGATCAATCGCAGCTCTGATGCCGAGATCGGAGCCGAGCTATACAGCAGGCGGGGATGGGCACAGCACGGGATTACCGCGCCATCGGTTACAAGTGGCACGCCGTCGCCGAGTACTTCGGAGTCGTCGACACCAAAGGACAACCGAGAACCGGGCAGAACCAAGGCGGTGAAGAGGCGAAGTTCAACGGCGAGATCCTGCTCCTGCCCTACGGATTTCGTGGCGTTGCCTCGGTCGACTATCTGAGCTCGTACCTGTTTCGCCTGGCATTCGGGCAAAACTTACGTCGAGGCCGTCACCTCCGAAGTGCGTTCCTCCGGATTCATCAGCCGCAGCCGCGACGGGCAACTTCAATGCGCTGCTGATTTCGCGCTATCAGAACTACCAGAGCTCGCAGCCCGGGAGACGTCATCGACATCGCCCACCTTACGAGCTTCCAGTTTGCCGGGATGGAGACGCCGATTGCGGGATCGCAGCTTCATGTACACCTACGATGCGGCCGCTGAGGGACTCTCGCGGCACGAGCCAGGATTTCAGACTGCCACGGTCGTGGGACGCGGCGATATTCATCCCACCATCAGCCTGCCGGAGTTTATTCGCGGATGGACGCTTCCGTCCGGAGCTGGGAGCCGAAGAGACCATCTACAGCCAGCGGCTGCAACCTGCTTCCACCGTCAACTCGCTTCCGCAAGGCGCTGGACGAGGCCATCAACCGCAATGTGCTGCATTTCTCGATGCAAGTGCGTACCGCCTACTCTGGCCAGGATTTTCGATCACAAGCCATTCGGTTACGTCTACAAGCACACGTTCGAGCCCTACGCCACGTATCGCTATCAGACAGGAATCAGTAATTTTGCCGACATCATTCGCTTCGACTATCGCGACATTCTGGCGGACACCAACGAGGTGGAATATGGCGTGATCAATCGCCTGTACGCCAAGAAGACTCATTCTTCCGGCAAGTGTTTCCGCGACCCGCACTATCTTCCTCTCGAATCGGTCACCGGAGCTCAGCAGTGGACCGATAAAGAGTGGGCCGAAAAGAGAAAGACGGCTACTGCGACGATCAGCAAGGAGCGGCCAAAGAGGCAATCTACTGGAAGATCGCGCAGAAGTATTTCTTCGATCCGACCTTCGGCGGTGCGGTTGTCAACGGGGCGCGCAACGTGTTCGACACCTCAGCCGATTTCACCGGCATTGCCTTCATCTATGGCCCGCGGCGGTTCTCGCCCTTGATATCGCGGCTCGATCTTCCAAGACAACAGTTCCAGCATTCAATGGGATGTCGATTACGACCCGGTTTTGCAGCAGCTCAACGCGAGCACGATTTCACTGAGCCATCACTGGAACCAGTGGTATGGCTCGGTGGGCCAAAATCTATTAAAGATTCCGGCTTCCCTGGTGGCGGGCGGCCAGACTATCCCGGCCAGGCAACTTCAACCAACTTTCATTCATAGCTGGTTACGGCAATATCGCTCGCAACGGCGTGAACGGCGCCGCAACCATAGGTTATGACTACCAATTGAAGGCGTTGCAGTACGCCGGCGTCCAAGCCACCTACAACTGGGATTGCTGCGGCGTTACCTTCGAATACCGCCGCTTGGGAGCTGGGGACCGTGCGCAATGAGAATTACTACCGCTTCGCGCTAAGCCTGGCCAATTTCGGCACCTTCGGCACAATCCGGCGGCAGGATCGCATTGTACTAGCGCAACCCGAGGCGTCGCACTGCTGTCTTAGAATGAAGTCTGCATGACCGAAGCGATGCCGCCAACTCTGGACCAGAAGCTCACCGCGTTGCGGAGTCACATCCGCTCGCTCGGCTCGGTACTGGTGGCGTATTCCGGCGGGAGTCGACTCCGGCTTGCTGGCGTGGGTGGCCCACCAGGAGCTGGGCGATGCGATGTTGGCGGTGTTGGCCGATTCCCCCAGCCTGGCGCGATCGCAAAAGCGCGACGCGCTGGCCTTTGCCGAAGAGCACGGCATTCCCCTTACCGTGCTCAACACCGGCGAATTGAATAATCCCGATTACGTGCGCAACGACGGCGCTCGCTGCTTTCATTGCAAAGACGAGCTGTTCAACGTGATGGAACAGTTTCGCCAGCAAACGCTGCACAAGACCATCGCCTATGGAGTCAATGTCGACGATCAGGGGGACTATCGTCCCGGGCAACGTGCCGCGCCAGCAACATGGAGTCGCTGCTCCGCTGTTGCAAGCGGGCCTGACCAAGGCTGATGTTCGCCGGCTGGCTCGCGACGCCGGCCTTCGCATCTGGGACAAGCCTGCTTCGCCGTGTCTTTCTTCGCGCATCGAGTACGGCCGCGCAGTGACCCCCGAAGCGCTCGCGCATGGTCGAACAGGGAGAAGAAGCGCTGCGCGAACTGGGCTTCCGCCAGTTCCGGGTTCGGCATCACGGCGACATCGTGCGCATCGAGATCGCAGCCGGCGAACTGCCGCGAGCCATGAACGCGCAGATGGCAATGGAGTTCACCCGTATCTTCAAGGCGCTCGGTTTCAAGTACGTCACCCTCGACCTGGAAGGCTTCCGCTCCGGCTCGATGAACGACATTCTTCCGCTGGAGAGTCTGCAAGCGCCGCAAGCCTGCGTGACCCCAGTCCTGCGGGCCTTCGCGGCGTCGCGCGTGAGATAATCGAGATCTCAAATGTTTTCCGCCAAAGGCTTCTGGTTTTTTCTGATGAACAGATTCGCGTTCGTGTTTCTACTGGTCTGCGTCGGCTGCTCGGCGCAGTCGAACAATGTTTCGGCGACTGCAACCGCTTCTTCCGGAACGGTTTCCCCGGAGTTACAGCAACGCATTGAGCACCAGGTGCGGGCACAGTACGAGCTGCCCCCTGACATTACAATCAACGTCGGCCCTACCCGTCCCAGCGACATTCCCGGATTTAAGAGCCTCACGTTGACGTTGAATGGCCACGGAAAAGAGCAGAAGATCGAGTTCCTGCTCTCCAACGACGACAAGACGCTGGCTCGCATGACGCGCATGGATTTGACGCATGATGTTTACGCCGAGCGCGCTGACAAGATGGACCTGCAAGGGCCGCCCGGTTCGCGGCAATCCCGATGCGAAGGTCACCATCGTCAATTACGACGACTACGAGTGCCCGTTCTGCTCTCGCCTGCACACCACGCTGATCCAGGACATCCTTCCCCAGTACGGGGACAAGATCAAGATCGTCTACAAGGACTACCCTTTGCCGATGCATCCCTGGGCGCAAGCACGCGGCCAACGATGCCAACTGCCTGGCGAAGGAGAGCCCCGCCAGCTTCTGGGAGTTCGCCGACTATGTTCACGCCAACCAGCATCAGATTTCCGGTGACAAGGACGCTGAACAAGTCGTTCGCCGAGCTGGACCGCATCACGTTGGATTTCGGCAAGAAGAACGGCGCCAATGCCGACGCCCTTCAGGCTTGCATCAAGAAGCAGCCTGATGACCGCATTGAAAGCTTCCATGAGCGAAGCTGAATCGATGGGCGTGCAGGCTACGCCGACGATGTTTATCAACGGGCAAAAAATGGAAGGCGCGGTAGATGCTGATGACGTGAAGCTGGTGCTGAATGAGCAGCTCAAGGCGGCAGGAGTTCAGCCTCCGGCTGACGACCAAGCCTGCGTTCCTGCTCCAGGCAATCCGGCGAAGTGATGGATCTGGAGCCGCTACAAAATTGATGATCAACTCTAGAAAGCCCGCTCGCAAGAATGTCGCAACACCCTGACTCCTCCACAACCGGCTGCCTGCGTCGTGCGGCGACGGGGGACAACATCTTGGCTTTGTTTCTTTGGCGATGCTTGTCCTTCTATCGGCCGTCGGGTGTAACGGTCCGAAGGGCGGCCCGGGCGTGATGGCCACGGTGAACGGTCACAAGATCGACCGTACCGAGGTCGAAAAGTACTACAAAAACCAGACTGCCGATGCTCCGCAGAAGCCCGGCGAGGAGCAGGGCGACAGCTTGCGCCTAAGCATCCTGAAAGAGCTGGTCGACAACGAGATCCTGATGCAGCGGGCCGAGAAACTGGGCCTGCTGGCGACCGATGACGAGGTCAACAGCAAGCTCGCCGAAATCAAAGCGCCCTTCAGCCAGGAAGAGTTCGACAAGCGGCTCAAGTCCAAGGGTCTCACCCTGGACGACTTCAAGCGCGATCTTCGCCGTTCGATCACCGTCGAAAAGGTGCTGAACAAGGAAGTCACGTCGAAAATCAATATCACCGACAGTGACATCACCAGTTACTACAATCAGCACAAGGCCGAATTCAACCTGATTGAGCCGCAGTATCACCTGGCGCAGATTCTGGTCACGACCCAGCCCAACCCTCAACTGAAGTCGCCCAACAAAGCGCAAAACGAGGCCGAAGCCCGGAAGAAAATCCAGATGGTGCAGAACCGGCTCGACAGCGGCGACGACTTCGCGACGGTAGCGATGGCGTACTCCGAGCAACCGGAGACGGCCCAGAGCGGTGGCGACCTTGGATTTGTTCCGGAGTCTTCACTAAAGGGCGATCGGGCTGCCTACGACGCCATCAACAAGCTCAAGCCCGGCCAGTACACTCACGGTGCTTTCGGTAGGTGACCCGAACAGCCATCAGGTGTTTGCCTATCGCGTGGTGAAGCTCATCAGCAAGGAAACCGCCGGACAGCGGGAGCTGCAGTGATCCCCGCGTGCAGCAGGCGGTTCGCGAGCAACTACGCGACCGCCGCGAGCAATTGCTGAAGGCTGCTTACTACGAGGTGATCCACGACGAAGCCAAGATTGAAAACTTCTTCGCCGAAGACATACTGAAGAAGGCAGGAACCGAAGGCAAGTAAGCCGCAGGGCGCCAGTCCTGCTGTAGTTTTTCGGCGAGGCGCTGCCAACGCAGCGCCTGAAAGCCCGGATAGCAGCCTCAACGCGTAAACCTTAGACTCCGCAGCATGTTTTCGAACGTAGGCCGAAAGCGTTCGAACTGCGATTCGGGCGCAACGAACACCAGTGTAAACCACCGACCCGTCGCTGCTGGGAATAGTTACCAGCCAGTCTCGCTCTTTCTGCGGCCGCCCTTGTTCATCCGGAAAGGGCGACGTCGACTGCAACATCACCGAGCGGCCTTGCACTCCGCTGACTGTGATTGGTTGCGGGTTTCCCAAGGCGCGCGTCCCGCCCTGGCTTTCGAAGTTGCGCACCAGATCTTCGGTGATCTGATCGACACTGAGCCCTCGATTCTGCGCCGCTACGACGTCAAGCGCGACGCCATAGCCGACAGCATTTCCGGTGATGCCCGCCCGCGGAGCAATCATCACGTCGCCACCGCTTTGCCCCGGCGACAACACCTGCCAGTTTTCAGGCCGCGCAATCGAGAGCGGCCCGAGGTCGGTCGTCACCAGTCTTCGAACTGGGTAGCACGCTATTGCAGCAGAAACCGGATTCGACGCAATCGCTCGGGCTGGCGGAGGCCTGCTGGCTGACGGCAACTCCCGCCGGCGGATGAAATACTGCACCGTTACGCTGATTCAGCGAAGCCCATTCGCCGCTCTTCGCGCCCTGCGCAATCTGCTGTGCGGAATAGCTCTTCATCCGCTTCCGCCTGTTGCTTCACTCGTAGGAAGGCGGCGTTATTCGTGTCGTACGGTTTCGGCGGCCAGTTGGCGATTTCCTTCTCGATGGCCTCCTCGCGGTTTCCGGGGTTCGGGTGGTCGCTCAGCAACTGCGGGCCGCTGCCTCCCTCGCGCGGCCAGCTTCTGGAAGAAGTCGGCCATGCGCCTTAGGGTTATAGCCCGCCTTGTACATGATGATGGCGCCGACCGCAGTCGGCCTGCGCTTCATCGGTGCGCGAGTACTTCATGATGACGCCGTTGGCGCCGAGCTGAATTCCCAGTGCCGCCAGCTGTCCGAGAACCCTCCGGAGCCGAGCACCGCCCCCGCCAAGCCGGCGAGGCCGGCGATCCAATTCGTCTTGCCCGCCTGCTTGGCCGAGTGCTGCATGTAGACGTGTGACATCTCGTGCGCCATCACCCCTGCCAGTTCGGCTTCGTTAGCGGCGGCGGTGATGGTGCCTAGGTTGATGAAGATGGGGCCGCCAGGCAGCGCGAAGGCGTTGATCTCCTTTTGCGCGATGACATGGAACTGATACGGCCACGAATACTGCTGCGGAATTTGCGCCACCAGCTTTGCGCCCAGCTGCTGCACATATTGCGTCGCCGGATCTGCTGTCGGGCAGCACCGGCATCTGCTTGTAAACCTGCGCCGCGGTCTGATAGCCAAGCTGGATCTGCTCCTCGGCGGCTCATCCCGGTGTGGCCGGGATCGGGCAGCTCGGGCCCGCCCACGACGGCATACATCTGCGTGGCGAACAGCACGACCGCCATCAGCGCCGACAATTGTTTCGAAATCAGTTCAAACTTTCTCATGTCCTAATCTCTTCGAAAGAGTTCCTGTGTGGCGCGAGCCAGAACGTCTCAAACTTCTAGCCGCTCTCGCGGTGCCGTTCTAGGTACGATGCAGATTGGAATCGCCGTGCCAGCCGCAGGTTTCAGAGATGTACCAGCCGGTCGAGAACAAATAGCGCCGCCACTCCCACAAACACCACCAGCGCCATCTTCACTCCCGGCTCCGGTTGACCTCGGGGATCAGGTCAGAGGCGGCAACGTAGATGGTCACTCCGGCGGCCACGGGAAGTCCGTAGCGGACGGCGTGCTGGCCCACCGCCATGGTGAGCACTCCCGCGATCGTGGCGACGCCCAGCAGCACCGACGCCAGCCACGACTTGCGCTTGCTCAATCCGCTGGCCAGCATGACCGACGTCACCGTGAATCCTTCGGGAATCTTGTGCAGGAACACGGCGAGGAAGATGATCCAGCCCAGCCACGACGAAATCAGGAAGCCGGAGGTGATGGCGATGCCGTCGAAGAAAGTGTGAATCATCAGTCCCAGCAGGACCGATGCGCGCTTATGCGAATGCACGAACTCGTCGGCGTGAGTTTCTTCGCCGTAATGAAAATGCGGGGTGAGCGCGTGCTCGAAGAAATGAACCAGCAGGTAGCCCGCCAGCACCAGCAGCGCGCCATATTGCGGCTCCAGGCGCAGGCTCTCCGGCACCATCTCCACCAGCGAGTGGCCAGCATGAACCCCGCGCCCAGCGCGACAAAGTAGCGCAGATAGCTGCGCTCCCAGTCCTTCTGCACGATGACTGCGCCGCCGAAAATATTGGCGGCAGCAGCGGTCAGGCCGAGCAGAATGCTGGTGAGGATCGGGCTCATGAGAGCAGCCAGCAGAATAGCAGAGGGGGCTAATCAGCTCTCAGCCTCAGCTCTCAGTCTCAGCCGTCAGCTGTCAGTAAAGCCAGTTGTCAGCCATGGCCATCCTGAAGAGATGGCTCGGACGAGTTGTTTTCACTGACAGCTGATAGCTGATAGCGTTCCAGGTAGCATCCAAAAGTATTCACCACTAGGACATCTCTTGCAAACCACATATCTGAGCGGCGGCAAGCCCGTCGGCATCGACGTCTTCGTTCCCCGCAAGCCGGCGAGTACCCCATCGTGCTGGCGTTGCATGGTTCCAGCGGAATTGTACTCCGGCTCCATGCAGTTTCCGCAGATGCTCGCGGACCGTGGATTCGCCGTGTTCCTGCCGCACTTCTTCGAGACCACTGGCACCACGTGGGCGAGTCCCGCGCACGATTCGCGAGAAGTTTCCGCAGTGGATGATAGCCATCTCCGACGCACTCGATTTTGCCCAGGACCATGCCCAGAGCGATCGCGGGCGCATTGGCATTGTCGGGTTTTCGCTGGGCGCCTACATGGGGCTTGCGCTGGGTCGCAGCAGTCACGAGTGAAAGCGGTTGTCGATTTCTTCGGAGGCATGCCCGACCACTTTGCCGAGCAGGTGCGGCAACTGCCGCCGGTTGCTCATCCTGCACGGAGATAGCGACACGGTTGTACCGGTGAGCGAAGCGCACAAGATCGAAGCCCTATACCGCGCGCGGCAGGCTCCTTATGAAATCAAGATTTACCCCAACGCGAACCACGGCTTTAACGGCTTCAATATGATCGACGCCGGGCAGAGGACCTATTTCTTCCTGAAGAAACATCTCACGGCAGAGAACGCCGGATAACAGCTATTTTGGCTGTTAGCCGCGGCTCGCGCGCACGCTGTTGATCTCCAGCTCCAGCGCTCCCATCGAAACCGTGATGTCGCGGATGGAGTAGTACAGCGACGCCACCAGGCACAACAGGCAGAGCGCGAAAAACGGCAGGGCGACGAAGTCGACTGTGAACTTTCAGAATGTACTCCGCAAACAGCGCCAGAATCGTGAGCGACACGAAGAAGATGCTGGCGGAGCCATACATCATCGACGACCGCAAAAGCTTGGCGCGTCGGTAAGTGCGATGAAGCTGCTCGTCCAGGCGGATCGCACTGGCATTCGCGGCATCGCCCTGCTCGATCTGTTTCAGCAACGCCCGCGCCCGATCGAGTGCCCGGCCATAGCGGTTGCTGATGCTGAGCAAGACAAGCCCAACGCCGGAGATAACGATGACGGGAGCAATGGAGCCGGTCAGAATCTGGACGACGGAAGATGTGGGCACGAAGACGCTCCGGGCTAACTGTGCTCGATCTTGCTGGGCTCGCGATCCTCGGGAGTGATCGATAGCTCTATACCTAAATCACTGCCGCGTGTTCTTCAACTAATTACAATGCTGACGGTAGCGAGAGAGTCCATGGAAACAGCAGACGTAGTCATCATCGGCGGCGGAATCGTGGGCGCGAGCATCGCGTGGCATCTGACGGATGCCGGCTGCCGCAACGTGCTCATCGTCGAGCGCGAATCGCACCAGGGCAAGGGTTCGACCGGCAAGAGCATGGGCGGCGTGCGTGCGCAGTTCGCCACCAAGCCCAACATCCAGATGTCGCTGTACTCCATTCCGTTCTACGCCGCGTTCGACGAGCGGCTGGGTCAGCCCGCCGGTTATCGCGCGCAGGGCTACATGTTCGTCGCCACCAAGCAGAAGCATCTCGACTACCTGCGGACGAACCAGGCGCTGCAGAAATCGCTGGGCTTGAAGCAGGCGCGCATGGTGACGCGCGACGAGATCGTCGCCGCGGTTCCGCAGCTTGCGCTCCGACGACATCCTGGGCGGCAGCTTCTGTCCCACCGACGGCTTCGTCGATCCCTATAGCGTGATGGTCGGCTTCACCACCGTCTGCCTGCGAGAAGGGCGCGACGCTGTGGCGCTCGACCGAGGTCACGGCGATTCACCGCGACGGCTCCGGCATCATCGGGGTGGAAACGACGCGCGGACCGGTGAGCACGCCGGTCGTGGTGAACGCTGCAGGAGCCTGGGCCGCGCAGGTCGCGGCGTTGGCGGGAATCGACCTGCCCGTCGAGCCGATGCGCCGCATGCTGATCCCCACCGAGCCGTTCGACGGCTGTCTCGCATGAGATCCCGATGGTCATCGACATGAGCAACGGCTTTCATTTCCGGCCGGAGAGCCTCGGATTCCTGCTGGCGTGGAACGATCCCGAGGAGACCACGGGCTTCAAGACCAACTTCGAACCGTCCTTCATCGAGAAGGTGCTGACGCGCGCCGCCGATCGCGTGCCCTGCTTCGAGAATCTGGCGGTCAATCCCAAGCGCGCCTGGGCAGGACTGTACGAGATGTCGCCCGATCATCATTGCATCATCGGGCCGGTGGAGGCAGTTGAAGGGCTTCTTCTGCGCCAACGGATTCAGCGGCCACGGCGTGATGCATTCGCCGGCGACGGGCAAAATGGTGGCCGACCTGATACTTCATGGAAGACCGATGTCGTGGATAATGTCGAAGTGCTTGAGCCCGGCGCGCTTCGCCAAGGGCGAACTGCTGCACGAGACGGCGGTGCTGTAAGCATGAGTGCCCCGTTGTCTTCTGAGGAGTTCATGCTGAGGAATGCCGTTGCGGCGGATGTTCCCACGATCGTCGATCTCATCAATCGCGCATTCGCGGTCGAGAAGTTCTTCAAGTCGGGCGAGCGAATTGATGCTGCTGGATTGACCGAGATGATGCAGCAAGGCGAGTTCCTTCTGCTTGAATCAGCGGGCGCGTTGATTGCCTGTATCTATGTGAAGATCACCGGTGAACGCGGATATGCAGGTACGCTGGCGGTCGATCCGTTGCAACAGAAATCAGGAATCGGTCGGCGCATGATGCACGAAGCGGAAGAATACGCGCGAGCCCACGGTTGCGAAGTACTCGATATTCGCATCGTGAACGTGCGGCCCGAGTTATCAGAGATCTACACCAAGCTAGGTTTTGTGCCGACCGGAATTGAATCGGCCGAGGTGATCAAGACGGCGACGCAGCCTGTACACTTCGTCACCATGTCGAAGCCGTTGTGACGGTGCAGGCATGGGACCTGACGATTCATGTGGCTTTCGGCACGATTAAAATCGTGCCCTGACGCGAATCTAACTGCTCCGAACGAGCATAGAAGAACTATGGAACACCGCATCCTCCCCCACACCGACCTCGAAGTCTCGCGTTTCTGCTTTGGCACCATGACATTCGGCAAGCCGCTCGACCAGGCAGGCTCGACGCAAGCTGGTCAACCGCTGCATCGAGGCCGGCATCAACTTCTTCGACACCGCCAACATGTACAGACGCGGCGTCGCCGAAACCATGCTCGGCCACGCGATCAAGGGCCGGCGCGACCAACTGGTCATCGCCAGCAAGGTGTTCTTCAAGATGGGCGATGCAGCCAGACCAGCAAGGGCTCACGCGCAAGGCGATCCTGCGCGCTATCGACGAAGCCTGCAGCGTCTGCAAACCGACTACCTCGATCTCTATTACTTCCACGCGCCCGATCACGACGATGCCGATCGAAGAGTCGATGGAAGCGATGGACTCGCTGGTGAAGCAGGGCAAGGTGCGCTATCTCGCGTGCTCGAACTACGCGAGCTGGCAGGTGGTGCAGATGCTGTGGCTGGCGAAGGAGCGTGGCTGGCACGCGCCGCTATATTTCGCAGCCGATGTACAACCTGCTGGCGCGCGGCATCGAGCAGGAATATCTGCCGATGTGCAAGGAGTTCGGCGTCTCGACCGTCGTGTACAACCCGCTGGCCGGCGGGCTGCTGACCGGCAAGCATCAAGCAGGAGACGATCACGCCGGGCACGCGCTTCGACAACAACAAGCTCTACCAGGACCGCTACTGGCACGAGCAGTACTTCAAGTCGGTCGAGCAGCTGCGAGAGATCGCACAAGCACGCCGGGCGTTCGCTGGTCAGCCTGGCGCTCAACTGGCTGCTGCATCACACCGCCAGCGACGTGCATCATTCTCGGCGCGTCGCGTCTTGAGCAGTTGAACGAGAACCTGGCCGCCAGTGAAGAAGGGCCGCTGGGCGAAGAGACGTGCTTAAGGCGTGCGACAGGTATGGCGGGACCTGCGTGGGCCGCTGCCGGTGTACAACCGCTGAGCTTCATTTCAGGGAGTCAGCAAAGCTTGCACCGCCGGCCCTGAGGACACCGAGTTCCTAATTCTTTGCCTCCGCGCTCTCTGTGGTGAAGTGACTTCCTGCAGTTTGAAAGCGGTGCGTTTCACCGGCTAGGCAAGGGCGGCATTCGCCTCTATGAACCGAACCGTCTGCCGCTCGGCCCAGCGTCCGTCGTAGCCGTTGGGCTCGGCCAGGAAGGCGCAATGGCCGCCGGTGGCAGTTTCGATGAACGTGATGTTTGGGTTATTCAGCAGCTTCTGGCGCGTCTGGGGAAGAATGCGGATGAACGGGTCATCCTCAGCGTGCAGTACGAGGGTTGGAATCGCGATGCGCTCGAGCACGTTCGCCGAAGAGGCGCGAGCGTAGTAGTCGTCGGCGCCGGCAAAGCCACAATAGCGCGCGGTGATCTCCTCGTCGAAGTCGCGAATGCTGCGCAGCCCCTGCAGATATTTCGGATCGTATAGTTCGGGATAGAGCGCAGCTTTCCGCCGTACACGTCTTCGCAGTCCGCGCAGGAACTTGTATTCGTAAATGCGGTTTGCCAGATCGTGCAGCGCGTCGGCGGAAGGCGCGAGATCCATCGCCGGCGAAACCCCCACTCCGGCCTTCACCTGCGGCGGAGCGTCGCTGCCCCATTCGCCCAGCAGCTTTAGCACCAGGTTTCCGCCCATCGAATATCCAACCAGCGAGATTGCCGGAAGCTTTTCCTCGGCGATGAGCGTTCGCACCACCGCGCCCACGTCGGCTGACATGCTGGAGTTGTACAGGCTGGGCCCAAGGTGCTCGGTATCGCCGCAGTTGCGCATGTTCATGCGGACGACGTTCATGCCCGCGGCCCAGGCTTTACTGCCGGTGCCAATCATGTATCTCGAGTCGACCGAACCCTCCAGGCCGTGCACAACAATCACCGTCATGGCCGAGGTGCGGTCAGCTTGCCAGTGGCAGTGGCACAGTATCTGCACGCCGGGTTCAACGTCGAACAGGCGCTCTTCAGCCGCCGGCAACAAATTGTGGCGCCGCATGAAATTGCCGGCAATAGTCTGCGCGTGTCCGCCAGGAAACAAACGACGGGGCTCGAACGGCTCGGGAACGAAGCGGATGGGTTTCTCTGCGTGCATCAGAAGAGGAATGTGCTACAGGCACCGTTTGGAGACAGTTTAACCTTTGTCGCCGGTAGTGGTTCAGTTTCGTTAGCCGAAGATTTCTTACGTCAAACAAAAGGTTCCAATCCGGCACTGGAATGCGTAAAATCCTCGGCACGAATCTCCAGAGGCCTTTGTTACGAACTGAAGCACTCGCCTATTCGCTTAACCGAGCTGCAACAGCAGGCGTGTACCTTCTGAACATGAACGACCGCAATTTTCTGAGGGAGAATGAACATGTCGATCACAAAGCGTGCAGCTGCCGAGTTTTTTGGAACCTTTTGGTTAGTTTTCGGAGGCTGCGGGAGCGCCGTACTAGCAGCTGCTTTTCCAACCCTGGGGATCGGCTTTGTGGGGGTCGCGTTTGCGTTTGGCCTCACCGTGCTGACCATGGCATACGCCATCGGTCCGGTCTCCGGATGCCATCTCAATCCTGCCGTTTCCGTAGGGTTGGTTGCGGGTAAGAAATTTCCCGCTTCCGAGTTGCCAGCCTACATCATCGCGCAAGTGCTGGGCGGCATCGCGGGTGCGGGCGTCCTCTACGTGATCGCGAGTGGCAAGGCGGGTTTCTCGCTAGCTGGCGGATTCGCCTCCAATGGTTATGGAGAACACTCGCCGGGTGGCTATTCACTTGTCGCCTGCCTGGTGGCCGAAGTGGTGCTCACCATGTTCTTCCTGTTCATAATTATGGGATCCACTGAACGGCGAACGCCCAACGGCTTTGCTCCCATCGCGATTGGGCTAGGCCTCACCCTCATTCACCTTATTTCCATTCCGGTGACCAACACTTCGGTGAACCCTGCGCGTAGCACGGGGCCGGCGCTGTTTGTGGGAGGGTGGGCACTGGGACAGTTGTGGCTGTTCTGGGTAGCCCCGATTGTGGGCGGCGCCTTGGGGGGCTTCATCTATCACGCATTGTTCGGCGAGGCTCCGGAACAGAGTGTTCGCGCCGCTGAGAGTGCGCGCTAGTGCGTATCGCCAACGGTTGACATCGCGTAGTGTGGTCGCGCGGCGGCGTCAGTTCACCGGAGATCCAGATGGAAGCGCCCGCCCGCGACGGGCACGGTGACCGAGATGGCGGTACTCCTACTTCGGCGGGGCGCGTTGGGATCGGTTGCCGCGGGTGGGGCATGCACCGTCTGGCTGGGGTGAGTTTAGGATGACACTCGAAGGTGAGAATTACTCTCCTCGTCCAGCGGCACAACTCCCTCCGGCAGCGTGCCACCGTTGTATTCGGCCATGCGGTTTTTCCATTTCAGAAAATCGGTGATGGATTGCGGCTCGATGCGCAGCTCAACCCGCCGCAGACTGGCGAGGAGCAGGTTCATCTCTTTCATCAGCGCCACGGGACTGCGCAGGTCGATCCGGCCCGGTTTAACGGCGAGATGAATCTCGCGATTGCGAAGCTCCAGTAGGCCCCAGTGCTTGGGCAGATCCTCGCGACGAAGCACATTCAAGGGCGCAAGATAAAAGCGCTCGCAACCCATGCCTTCTTCCGGGTTGTTGCGGAATGACTTCCCAGCGTCGGCAAGGAAGTCGGCGCGCGAGACTTTGCACTCCACCAGCACCGAGCGGCAGAAGCCTTTCCATCCGATGACATCGGGGACTTCTCCGGTGGCGCAGTATTGCTCCGACAGGATGACGCCGCATTTGTAATGCGACCGCAGCCATTGCACGGCCTTGGTTACCAGCAAGGCATGCTTCTTTTGGTCAGCGTTCGCGGGCATGCTTAAGTTCTAGCGCGGAAGAAGAGTGTTTTGGGAGTGGCAAAGCGGCTTCGTGTGCAGTGTCGAAATGTGTGGTCGCTGCGCGAATCGGGGAGTTGTTATTGGACTACCCAGCGTTCCGCCTTCGGCTCCACGCTGGGCTAAGCTGAGTCGCCCCTTCGGGGCTGGACGTTCGAAGATCGGCGCCGATCTGCTCCTGAGCGATTTCGTTCGCGGGGAAGGTGAAAAGCAAGAAGCCAACAGCCGGAAGCGAAAAGCCAGAAGCCGAGAGCCAATGGCTAAGGGCCAAGAGCCAACAGCCGCTCTCCCCAGGCAACCGCTTTGCTTCATGTAAGATCGAAGATTCGTCATGCCGTTGATGATTCAAGCACAAGACGTGCGCAAAACCTATCGCGTCGGGAAGGTAGACGTCCCCGCATTACGCGGCGTGTCGCTGGCGGTGGAAAAGGGCGAGTTCGTTACCATCGTCGGCCCTTCCGGCAGCGGGAAGTCGACGTTGTTCTACATCCTTGGCGGATTAACCCATGCCGACACAGGGCGCGTGCTCATCGACGGTATTGACTTCACCGAGCTTTCCGATGCCGCACGCACTCGCATGCGTAAGACGAAGATCGGGTTCGTCTTTCAGAAATTCAATCTGCTGCCGACGTTGACCGCGCAAGGGAACATTGACATCGCACTCGACATCGCCGGTCACACCCACGACGCCGACCGCGCCTACATTGCACGCATCACCCAGTTGCTGGGCGTCGACAAGCGCCTGAACCATCTTCCATCGGAGACCAGCGGCGGCGAACAGCAGCGGGTCGCACTGGCGCGCGCGCTGGTGAACAAACCGGCGATCGTGCTGGCCGACGAGCCCACGGGGAATCTCGACACCGAGAATTCCGACATCGTACTCAACATGCTGCGCCAATCGAACAAAGAGCTAGGGCAAACTGTGCTGATGATTACGCACAATCCCGAAGCCGCCGAGTACGGCGACCGCATTATCCACATGCGTGACGGATCGATCGTGCCACCGGAGAAAGATCCGCAGTGGCGGTCAGCGCACGATTAGCTAAATAGCGCTCCCCCAAATCTTCCGGCAGGGCCTTACTTTGCACATTACTCCAGGCTGTTCCCTGAAAACCTGCCCGCACACCTACCTCTTGCGATAGTTGACGCAGTCAACTATTATTTCTTCCTGAGGGGCGTGGTCGCGTGCAACCAACTTCACCAGCCGATGACATTGACGAGATAGCGGAATTAAGACGTTTCAATCGAATGTACACACGCGTGCTCGGCACCCTGGACAAAGGGCTGCTGAAAAGCGAGTACAGCCTGGCGGAGGCGCGCGTGCTCTACGAGCTGGCGAACCGCCCCGCCCCGCTTGCCAAAGAAATTGCAGACGAGCTGGGAATGGATGCCGGATATCTTAGCCGCATCCTGGCTAGCTTCCAGCGCGCCGGGCTGCTGAAACGGCGAACTTCTGGAGTTGACAGTCGCGTAGCCGAGCTCCGCCTGACGCGGCGGGGCCAATCGGAGTTCAAGAAGATTAATGCGCTGTCGCAAGAGCAGGCGCGCGCAATGCTCGGGAAGCTTGCACCCTGGCAGCGAAAGCAGTTGGTCCGCTCGATGCATTTCATCGAGAACGCCGTCACCGGTTCGCAACAACCGGGCTTCGTGTTGCGGCCTCCTCGCGATGGCGACATGGGGTGGGTGATTCATCGGGAAGGTGCTCTCTACGCCGAAGAGTACGGATTTGATCACACGTTCGAGGCGTTGGTGGCTCGCATCGTAGCCGACTTTATGAGCAACTTCGATCCCGATCGCGAGCGCTGCTGGATGGCTGACGTGAACGGCGAGAACATGGGGCATATTTTCCTGGTCAAACATCCGGATGAGCCGGGCACAGCCAAGCTTCGGCTCCTTCTCGTGGAAGCGCATGCCCGCGGCATGGGCATTGGAGGGGCACTGGTAGAAGAATGCGTGCGCTTCGCGCGCGAAGCCGGTTACGGGAAAGTTGTTCTCTGGACGCAGAGTATTCTCGTTTCTGCCCGGCGCCTCTACGAAGCCGCCGGATTTCGACTGGTGCGGGAAGATCCAGGCCGGCAATTCGGCAAAGATCTGGTCGCGCAAACCTGGGAGCTGAACCTGGATTGAAGAGGCCTGGACGCGTAGCAGTTTTCGATCACCAAAAATCTGTCGTTTGCGATCGACGTCGAGATCCAATCGTAAGCAGTGGCTGTCCGCGATCGTGGGCGGCGAATAGCGAGCTCGCGTTTGCCGGTTTCTGTTACGGTTCGTTATAATCAAATTTCTTCGAGCGGGAGTAACTCAGTGGTAGAGTGCGACCTTGCCAAGGTCGAAGTCGCGGGTTCGACCCCCGTCTCCCGCTCCAGAATTCGCCGCCCTCGCCCCGCGCGGGGGCTTTGCGTATAGCCCGCCAGGTTTTCCCCGAGGGCGCGGTAGCCAAGTGGTAAGGCCGAGGTCTGCAAAACCTCTATTCGGCGGTTCGATTCCGCCCCGCGCCTCCAAAAAACAGTTGTCAGTGAGCAGTTGTCGGTTGTCAGTGAGTACCGCTGCCAGCCGCCAGATCCCAGCTGCGCGTCGCAAGCCGCTAGAGGCTAACAGGGGATAGTTATCTACTCCATATCTGCGTTGACTGAGACTCCCGGCTGAAAACTACTGCCAACCGAAGACTCCGAGCTGACAACTGAGAGCTGGCAACTGGCAACTTCCCCGAGTAAAGTAGTACCTCAACGGGGGAGGAACGGGGGTTGCTCCACTACAAGGCACTCGTGTCTGTGGGCGCCAAGCGCGCCGTGAAGTGCGCGGGCGCCGCCGCCCTGCTTATCTTCCTTTTCGCGTGCGGATCGGGAATGAATTCCGACGCCAACAATGGCGACGGTGGCGGTTCAAATACTCCACCGCCTCCACCACCCCCGCCGTCGCTTTTGGCCCGCCTGAGCACCGATCCCTACACCAACACTGCCAGCCAGCACGCCACCGAAGTTGAGCCGTCAATCGCCGCGTCTGGTTCGACGCTCATCAGTGTTTTCCAGACCGGACGATTCTTCAACGGTGGCGCGTCCAACATCGGCTTTGCGACCTCGACTGACGGCGGTGCTTCGTGGACGAGCGGCAACTTACCCGGCACCACGACCTTTGCGGGTGGAACGTATGTCGCGATCAGCGATCCGGCGGTGGCCTACGATCGCGCTCACGCGACCTGGCTAATCTCCTCGTTGGCGGTACTGAGCGGGAGTGACGCCGTTGTAGTCAGCCGCTCACCGGACGGCCTGACCTGGAGCGGCCCGATGACTGTAAGCAACACGCCCGATTCCGATAAGAACTGGATTACCTGCGATAACAACCAAGCTAGCCCCTTTTACGGACACTGCTACACCGGCTGGGATGATCCGAGCGCTGACGGCCTCATCTGGATGACTACATCGAGCGATGGCGGACAGACTTGGACTTCTCCGGTGAACACCGGCGACAGCGCCAAGGGAATCGGCGTGGTTCCGGTGGTGCAGCCGAATGGCACGGTCATTGTTCCGGCTTCCGACAATGCGGGCACTCATATGATTGCGTTCACCTCACCGGATGGCGGAGCGACCTGGAGTGCGAGCACCATCCTTGCGACCATTAGCGATCATCAGGTTGCCGGCAACCTGCGTAATGATGCGCTGCCCATGTCCACCGTCGACGGCAACGGCCTGGTGTATCTGGTCTGGCCCGACTGCCGCTTTCGCAGCGGCTGTTCGTCCAACGACATTGTGATGAGCACGTCCTCGGACGGCGTGAAATGGACCGATCCCATCCGGGTCCCCATCGATGCGGCGAGCAGCACGGCTGACCACTTCCTCCCCGTTATTGCCGTCGATCCAGCTACCGGAGGGAGCACAGCGCATTTAGCGTTGATCTACCACTACTATCCGAATGCGTCATGCAGCGAGGCTGATTGCGCGCTGAACGTCGCGTACGTGACTTCGCAAGATGGCGGAAATAGTTGGACCTCGCCGACGGTGCTGGCGGGCCCAATGTCCCTCGACTGGCTGGCGAATACCAAGCTGGGCCGCATGGTTGGCGATTATGCCGGAGTGGCCTACGCAGCGGGGAAGGCTTACCCCGCGATAGCGGTGGCGCGCGCGAACAACGGAACTACCTTCGACGAGGCCATCTATTCCACGACGAATCCGCTGGCCCAAGTTCAAGGGACGAATGTCGTGCAACATCAGAAGCCGGTTCCCGGTGCCCACTCCGATCATCCGGCCCGGGAGTTCTTTGACGAAGAAGGCCGCTATCCACGAAAACCGCCGATCGCCAAAAAGCGTATGCGTCGCTCCAAGTGAGTCTCGCGTTCTAGCCGTTCAGGAATTTCACAATGTGGGCTATCAATTCTGCGGAGCCAGTGGGGCGAGCGGTGAGCTGGCAGTTTTGAGTTTGTAGCCACCCACGATGCCTCGAGCGCGATTTGAAACCTTCCACCTTACCGCCGCTTTCCCTGCTGGTACCTGCTTAATTGAGACCTGACACCTTTTCTTGATGGATGCTGAGACCCGTCAGCAGCCCTCTCCGCGTTGACACCTCCTCCAAAGCTCTGTTAATTTCAAGGGTTACAGATTTAGTCATAGCGCCCTCAAACGCATCTTTCAGCCGCGGAATCACCAACAGCAATGGATCAGACACTTAAACAAGTAGGGGAATTACTGCTCGGAGCCATACCGACCATAATCATTCTTCTCTTGCTATATGCCGCGTATGCGTTTCTTGTGGGACACCCGTTGCGGCGCATACTGGCACAGCGCCGAGGCCTGACCGAAGGAGCGATCTTGAAGGCGCGCGCCGACGTCGCTGCCGCGGAGGCACGCACCGCAGAATACGAAGAACGGCTGCGTGAAGCCAGATCCGCCATCTTCAAGGCGGCTGAGGCGCGACGCCAAGCGGCGCAGCAGGCCCGCGACGCAGTCATCGCCCAGGCGCGCGAGGCCGCTCATCAGCAAATCCGCGCAGCGCAGGCGTCGATCGAAGAGGAAATGGCCGTAGCCCGTACCACATTGCAGTCCGAGAGCGAGCGCCTTGCAACGCAAATCATTCAGGCCGTACTCAAGCCCGCCGGGGCGATCCCGGTAGCAGGCGGCCAGCAATGAACCGTCTACGCCGCATCGGTCTGGCCAGCGTTTTCTTCGCACTGACGCTCTTGGTTGGGGGCGCGGGTGCGCAGGAAGCAGCTCCCGCTGCAGGCAGCACGCAACCTCAAGCTCAACAGCAGCCCGAAAACCCCAACGCCGCAATCGGCAGTGAGCTGTCGAAGCAATCCGAAGAAGCCGAACACGCCGAGGAGCACGAAGAGAACGGCCAGTTCAAGTACTCTCCCACGGTGAAGTGGCTTGGCGAGCATCTGGGATTGGATCCACATCGCGCCTACTGGGTCTCGCTGGTCATCAACTTCGGGCTGTTTGCGCTTTTCTTCTGGTTCCTGCTGCGCGGCAAAATTCCCGCCATCTTTCGCGGCCGCACGAATTCCATCCAGCAGGCGATTCGGGAGGCTCGTGCCGCTAGCGCAGAAGCCACTGAACGGCTGAAAGCGGTGGAGGCGCGATTGGCAAAGCTGGACGGCGAAGTGGCCGGCATCCGCGCCGAGACGGAGAAGCAGGCCGCTATCGAAGAGCAGCGCATTCGCGTCGCAGCCGATGAGGACAAGAATCGCGTGGTCGAGTCAGCCAGGGTGGAGATTGATGCCATCGCCCGCAATGCCCGCCGCGAGTTGAAGAGTTATGCCTCCACGCTGGCGGTCGATATTGCCGCCAAGCGCATTCACGTCGACGAGAGTTCCGATCAGGCGCTGGTTCGCGAATTTGTTGATCAGCTTGGAAAGGACGGTCGTCAATAATGGCAGCCGTTGCAAGCCGATACGCGCGCGCTTTGGTAGAGGTCGTGATGGGGCAGAAGATCGATCCCACGGCAGCGGTGCAGCAGGTGAACAGCATCGTCGCCGCAGTCAAGGAAAGCCCTGAGCTGCGCAAAGTTTGGGAAGCGCCTGATATCCCGGCGGCGCAGAAACGTAATCTGCTCGACGCCATCGCAGGGCAAGTCGGGCTGTCGCGCACGGTTCGCAACTTCTTTGCGGTCCTGATCGATCACCAGCGAATTGCCATGGTGGAGCAGATTGCCCGGCAGTTCGAGAAGGACTTGGATGCCGAGCTGGGATTTGCCGAGGCGCAGATTACCAGCGCGCGCCCGCTTTCCGACGGCGAGCGGCAGGGATTGGAATCGCGGTTGGCCGCGCTTACGGGTAAGAAGGTACGTCCCCGCTACGTTGCCGATCCGGAACTGCTGGGTGGCGTCATGGTGCAGGTAGGCAGCACGATTTACGACGGTACAGTACGCGGCCAGTTGCAAAAGCTGCGCGAGCAGCTGGTGAACAGCTAGCCGAAAAGCGAATTCATATGGCTCAAATCAAGGCAGACGAAATTACTAAGCTCATTCGTGAGCAGATCGAAAATTACGAGACCAAGATTGCCGTCGACGAAGTCGGCACGGTGATGTCCATTGGAGACGGCATTGCCCGCCTTTACGGTCTCGACAAGGTGATGGCCGGCGAACTGATCGAGTTCCCGCACAACGTAGCCGGCATCGCCATGAACCTGGAAGAAGATCAGGTCGGCTCGGTGCTGCTGGGCGACTACACCGAGGTGGAAGAGGGCGACGAGGTTCGTCGCACCGGTCGCATCATGAGCGTGCCCGTGGGCGACGCGCTGATCGGTCGCGTGGTCAATGGTCTCGGCGTGCCGATCGACGACAAAGGCCCGATCAATACCGACCAGTTCAATCCGGTCGAGCGTCTGGCTCCCGGCGTCATCGATCGCCAGCCGGTGAAGGAGCCCATGGCTACCGGACTGAAGGCCATCGACTCGATGATTCCCATCGGCCGCGGACAGCGCGAACTTATCATTGGTGACCGCCAGACCGGCAAGACCGCGGTCGCGCTCGACACCATCATCAACAGCAAAGGCCGCGACCTGATTTGTATCTACTGCGCCATCGGGCAAAAGCGCTCGTCAGTCGCGCAGGTGGTGAAGACGCTGGAAGATTTCGGCGCGATGGAGTACACCATCGTAGTCTCGGCTTCGGCTTCCGATCCGGCGCCGATGCAGTACATTGCTCCTTACGCCGCGTGCGCGATGGGCGAGTACTTCCGCGACAGCAAGCGTCACGCGCTTTGCATCTACGACGATCTCTCCAAGCACGCCGTGGCCTATCGCGAAATCTCGCTGCTGCTGCGCCGTCCTCCGGGACGCGAAGCTTATCCCGGCGACGTGTTCTATCTCCACTCCCGTCTGCTGGAGCGCGCCTCCAAGCTGAGCAACGAAAAGGGCGGCGGCTCGCTGACCGCGCTGCCGATCATCGAAACCCAGGCAGGCGACGTCTCGGCGTACATTCCGACCAACGTCATCTCCATCACCGACGGCCAGATTTATCTGGAAACCGATCTGTTCAACTCGGGCGTGCGTCCGGCCGTGAACGTCGGACTTGTCGGTTAGCCGCGTGGGTGGCAGCGCGCAGATCAAGGCTATGCGGCAGGTTGCCGGCACCTTGCGACTCGATCTTGCGCAGTATCGCGAACTGGCGGCGTTCTCGCAGTTCGGCAGCGATCTCGACAAGGCCACGCAGGCACAGCTTGCCCGCGGCCAGCGGCTGACCGAAATTCTGAAGCAGGGCCAGTATGCGCCGCTGCCGTTCTCCAAGCAGATTCTCATCATCTATGCCGGAACCCAGGGCCTGCTCGACGATATGCCGGTCGATCAGTTGCGCGAATTCGAAAAGGGGCTGTACGAGTATGTCGACACTGACCAATCCCGGCGTGCTTGAGCGCGATTGAAGAGAAGAAGACTCTCGACGACGAGCTTGCGCAAATCGATGACAGACGTGATCAAGCAGTACAAGGACCAGTTCGTCGGCGAGCACCAGGCGGCAGCGAAGGCGACGGCGTAAGGAACCATGGCGAACGTACTCGATCTCCGGCGGCGTATCCGCAGCGTGAAGAACACGCGGCAGATCACCAAGGCCATGAAGATGGTCTCGGCGGCAAGTCTGCGCCGTGCCCAGGAACGCGCGCTGGCGTCGCGGCCCATGGGCGCAGATGCTGGTCAACGTGCTCGAGTCGCTGGTCAGCCGCACCGAGCTGGTAGACCAGCAGACCGGCGAGTGCAAGCATCCCCTGCTCGCAGCAGCGTCCCGAGAACAACATCCTGCTGGTTCTGGTGACCGGCGATCGCGGGCTGGCAGGCGCGTTCAACTCCAACGTGCTGAAGGCGCGGCGAAGTTCATTCAGGCCAAGGCCGACAAGAACATCGACATCCTGGCGTCGGCCGCAAGGGGCGCGATTTCGTGCGCCGCCGCTATCCGATCGCGCAAGCCCGACAGTCCGGAGCGAGCGGGGAAGATCCAGGTCATTGGCGAATATCTGAACGCTGCTCGGCAAGCTGGAATTCGAAGCCGTTTCGGAGATGGCTGAACGCGTCGTCAAGCGCTACACGCGCGAGCAGATCGACTCGGTTTACCTGCTGTTCAACGAGTTCAAGTCGGTGATCTGCGCAGCGTGTTGATCGTGCAGCGCTTGTTGCCGGTGCAGGAGATCGGACGGCGCGAAGTGACCGCAGCTGAGGAGTCCGACCCAGGCCGAACGCGAGCGCATGGGCGAAGCCGCGCGCAGTGCGGGCATCAGCCTGAAAGAGCCTGAGCCGACTGAGCGGAGCGGGAAGCGGCGAAATTCGGCACCGCAGCCGGTGGACTACATCTATGAGCAGCCGCCCGCAGGAATTGTTTGCTGCGATCCTGCCGCGCTATGTCGCGATTGAAATTTTCCAGGCGATGCTGGAGTCGGTCGCGGCGGAACACGCGGCTCGTATGACGGCGATGGACTCGGCGACGAACAATGCCAACGATGTGATCGACTCCCTGACGCTGACGCTGAACCGCGTCCGCCAGGCGGCCATCACGAAAGAAATTATCGAGATCGTCAGCGGCGCAGCAGCGTTGTCGAAGAGAGATAGGGGTAGCGCCAATCAGCGGCTGTGAGGTAAGGATTTCAAGATCTGATGGCTAAGCTAAGGCCGACAGCTGAAGCCACGAAACGGATTCATATGGCAGAAAATATCGGACACGGTCATTCAAATCGCAGGTCCCGCAGTGGACGTGCAATTTTCGGAAGGGCACTTGCCGCCGATTTACTCGGCGCTGCGCGTCACCAGCGAAGGCTTCAACATTCCCAACCCCTCAACGTGATCCTGGAAGTCGAGCAGCAACTCGGCGAAGGCCGCGTGCGTTGCGTCGCCATGGAGCCCACCGAGGGCATGGTGCGCGGCATGAAGGCCATCGACCTCGGCGGTCCCATTACCGTTCCCGTGGGCAAGGCGACGCTCGGCCGCGTGCTCAACGTCATCGGCGAGCCGGTAGACAAGCTGGGGCCGGTCAACGCCCAGAAGCGCCTGCCCATCCATCGTCCGGCGCCTGCCTTCGACGAGCAGTCCACCTCGATGGAGATGTTCGAGACCGGCGTGAAGGTCATCGATCTCATCCAGCCCTTCTTGAAGGGCGGCAAGATCGGCCTGTTCGGCGGCGCGGGTGTGGGCAAGACCGTCGTCATCATGGAGCTCATCAACAACGTCGCGCTGCAACACGGCGGATTCTCCGTGTTCGCCGGCGTGGGCGAGCGCACCCGTGAGGGCAACGATCTCTGGCTCGAAATGCAGGAATCCGGCGTAGTCAACATCAAGGAGCCGGAGAAGTCGAAGGCCGCGCTTATCTACGGCCAGATGACCGAGCCCCCAGGAGCGCGTCTGCGCGTGGCGCTGACCGGACTCACCGTCGCCGAGTATTTCCGCGACGAAGAAGGCTCGGACACGCTGCTGTTCATCGACAACATCTTCCGCTTCACGCAGGCAGGTTCGGAAGTATCCACGCTGCTGGGCCGCATGCCCTCCGCCGTGGGATACCAGCCCAACCTGGCCAGCGAAATGGGCGAGTTGCAGGAGCGCATCACTTCGACCAAGAAGGGCTCCGTCACCTCGGTGCAGGCGGTTTACGTGCCTGCCGACGACTTGACCGATCCTGCTCCGGCTACGACCTTCGCTCACCTCGACGCGACTACGGTGCTTTCGCGTCAGATCGCCGAGCTGGGCATCTATCCCGCCGTCGATCCGCTGGCGTCGACCTCGCGCATTCTCGATCCGCGCATCGTCGGCGAAGAGCACTACAACGCGGCGCAGGCGGTGAAGAAGATTCTTCAGCGCTACAAGGACCTGCAGGACATTATCGCGATTCTCGGTATCGACGAACTCAGCGAAGACCAGAAGCTCACCGTCACTCGTGCGCGCAAGATTCAGCGCTTCTTCTCTCAGCCCTTCCACGTGGCCGAGCAGTTCACCGGTATCCCGGGCAAGTACGTGAAGGTGGCTGACACGATTCGCGGCTTCCAGGAGATTATCGACGGCAAGTACGACGACGTTCCCGAGCAGGCATTCTTCCTCAAAGGCGGCATCGAGGAGGTCATGGAAGCGGCCGAGAAGATGAAGGCCACCGCGTAATCGCCATGGCCGACACGCTCCAACTCGAAATCGTTACCCCTGATCGTCTGCTGGTGAACGAGCAGGTCGAGGAGGTCGAGATACCTGGCAAGTCCGGGTACCTTGAAGCGCTGCCGCTGCACGCTCCGCTGATTACTGAACTTGCTCCCGGCGAGTTGAGCTATACGCGAGGCGGTACGACGACGCGTCTCGCCGTGAGTTGGGGATTTGCCGAGGTGTTGCCGGACAAGGTGACAATTCTTGTGCAAACCGCGGAGCGTCCAGAAGAGATCAACGTTCAGCGCGCGCAGGATGCGAAGAAAAGGGCTGAGGAGCAGTTGCAGAATCCCAAGCCCGACACCGACTACGACGCCGCGCTGGCCGCGCTCCAGCGCGCCGACGTTCGCCTGAAGGTGGCTGGTGAAAAGGGCCGGGAGTAGATCTAGGCCAGCGTTGCAGAGGGCACCGCTGCCGGTTGCCGCTGCTTTTCCAGCCAGCTTTCCAAAACCAGCAACCGCCAGATTTGTAGGGGAACCTCGCCTTTACGCTGTGCGTCCTTGATCGGCGCCGCCAGGCTTCCACGAGCGATCCATCCTTCGTTTTCCAACAGGGTGCCGTCCTGCAAGCGCGAAAGCATGGCGCTCCAGCGAGTGGCCAGCCATCGTTCCACAGGGACAACAAAGCCCTGCTTTGGACGCTGCGCGGTGGCGCGGCTCAGATGTTTGCCCGCAAGTCGGCGCAGCACGGCCTTGAGCACACCGCCTTGCAACCGGACCTCGGGCGACAAAGTCGCGGCGAACTCCCACATTTTCTGGTCGAGAAAGGGCGCGCGTGCCTCAATGGCGTAGTGCATGGTGGCACCGTCGACCTTGGGCATGAACTCACTGGTGAAATGCAGTTGCAAATGCGATGCGAAGACATCACGGAAGAGGCGCCGTCCCGAAGCCGCTGATTCGGGGAGTTGCCGCCAATCCAGATCGAGTCCCTCAAGGCGCTCACCCAAAATCGCGTGCTGTTGGTAATAAGGCAGCCCGTCGTGGCGGCGCATCCACGAGCCGATGCCGCCGGTGGCATAACTCATCGCGCTGCGCAGCCGTTTCGCGAGCCCTGTGTCCGGCAGCAAGCCTGCGGAACTGTGCAGCAGCGGAGAAATGCCCGACGGAATGCGGCGCGCCGCTTTTTCTGCCATCAGGGCATAGTTGAAGAAGGGATATCCCAGGTAAACATCGTCACCGCCATCGCCGGTCAGCAGAACCGTCGCGTGCTGTTTCACCGCGCTGGAGACCCAGAGCATGGCCTGCGCCGAGGAAACGGGGAAGGGCTCGCTGTAAGCGTCGATGAGTTGGTCGAGGGAAAATTCGCCGCGCGGCATCTCCACGATCTGGTGCTCGATGCCCAGCAGTCGTGCGGTCTCAGCTGCGTCAGCGCTTTCGTCGCTGGGATCATCGGGCGCGCGTACGGTGAACGACTTTACGTTCGCGTTGAGCTTCTGCAACGCCCAGCAAACCAGGCTGGAGTCGATGCCACCGCTGAGCAGCACGCCGACGGGAACATCCGCGACCAGGCGCAATTGCACAGCTTCCAGCAGAAGCCGCTCAGTTTCTTCCACCGCCTCGTCGAAGCTAGTACTCGACCAGGCATCGGGGGAGGGAACCGACCAGTACTGTCGCTGCGCGATCTGTCCGTCCTTCCATTCCGCGATGGTGGCCGGGGGCAGCTTGGTGATGGCGCGATAGATGCTGCGCTTCTCAGTGACGAAACCAAATTCCAGCAGGTCCAGGATCGCCAACGGATCGACATCGCCACCGAAGCCCGCTGAGTGCAAAGCGTCGATTGTGGAAGCAAAGGCAATGCTGCCGTCTTGCTGAGCGTAGATCAGGGGCTTAACCCCGAGGCGGTCACGCACCATGGTCAGCCGTTGCTCGGGATCGTCCCAGAGAGCAAAGGCGAACATGCCGCGCAGCTTCGGAACCAGGCGGTCGATGCCCCACTGCTGATAGCCACGAACCAGCACTTCGGTATCGGTGTGGGAGCGGAAATGGTGGCCGAGCGATTCCAATTCCACCCGGATTTCACGGAAGTTATAGATGCAGCCGTTGAAAACCAGGCCGATTTGCCCGTCGTCCGACAGCATGGGCTGATGCCCGGCGGAACTCAGATCGATGATGGAAAGGCGGCGATGCCCGAGCGCTGCATTGGGCCAGCTGGCGAGACCCTCCGAGTCCGGGCCGCGGCGATGCATGCAATCCGTCATGCCGCGCACGATCTCCCGGGTGTACTCTGGCTGGCCGGGTGCAACCGCACCCGCTATTCCGCACATAAGGATGTGTCCTGCGAAGGATCTCTGAGATAGACGCTTGGCCGCGCCTCTCGATAGGGTGCTCGTTATAGAATATTGCTTGCTATCCCAGCACCCCCAACAAGAATACCGCACCTGCTCCTAAGGCGCGGTGCACACCTGGTCGCCGGAGCTATAGATGCACAGTGCAGTTCAGAGCACGGGAATTTTTGCGGAACTGAAGAACAAAATCGAGAGCTAAGACCGCCCGGGTGGGAATCGTCGGACTGGGCTATGTCGGCTGCCGCTGGCGGTCGAGTTCGCCAACGCCGGCTTCGCGGTCACCGGCATCGACGTGCTGCAAGCCAAAGGTCGACGGCCTGAACCGCGGCGAGTCGCATGTGCAGGACGTTCCCTCGGCCGAGGTCGCGAAGCTCATCGCCGAGAAGCGATTCAGCGCGACCACCGATTTCTCCGTCGTGCGCGAGCTCGACACCATCAACATCTGCGTGCCCACGCCGCTGCGCAAGACCAAAGATCCGGACATGAGCTACATCGTGTCCGCGGTGGAAGAGATTGCCAAGCACTTCCATCCCGGGCTGCTGGTGATTCTGGAGTCGACGACCTATCCCGGCACCACCGACGAGCTGCTGCTGCCGACTTTCGAAAAGCTCGGACTGAAGGTCGGCGAAGACTTCTTCCTGTGCTTCTCGCCCGAGCGCGTCGATCCCGGCAATCCCGATCTACCAGACGCACAACACGCCCAAGGTGGTCGGCGGCGTCACGCCGGCCTGCACCGAAATGGGCCGGCTGTTCTTCTCGCAGGCGCTCGAACACGTTGTGCCGGTGAGCAGCACCCGCGTCGCCGAGATGGTGAAGCTGCTGGAGAATACCTTCCGCATGATCAACATCGGCCTGGTGAACGAAATGGCGCTGATGTGCGACGGCATGGGAATCAATGTCTGGGAAGTGATCGACGCTGCTGCCACCAAGCCTTTCGGCTTCATGCCGTTTTATCCCGGACCCGGACTGGGCGGCCACTGCATTCCCATCGACCCGTTTTATCTCTCGTGGAAGACGAAGCAGTCGGGCATCGAAGCGCGGTTTATCGAACTGGCAGGCTACATCAACGGCAACATGCCGCATTTCGTCGTCGACAAGATGCAGAACGCGCTGAACGACCATGGCAAGCCGGTGAAAGGCTCGCACGTACACGTGGCGGGCGTGGCTTACAAGCGCAACATCGACGACATGCGCGAGAGCCCGGCGCTCGACGTGATTCTGCTGCTGCGGAAGCGCGGCGCCAAGGTCACCTACAGCGATCCGTATGTTCCGCAACTGAAACTCGATAGCCTGGTGCTGGAATCGGAGGACCTGATCTCTTCGGCTTCGGCTGCCGATTGTGTGGTAATCATCACTGACCACTCCAAGTTTGATTACCGCGAGCTAGTTGCGTCGTCCAACCTGGTGGTGGACACCCGCAATGCGCTGAAAGGCATGGAGTCGCCCAAGATCGTGCGCCTCTAAGCCCGACGGTGCTGAACCGTGATTGCGAAAACCTGTCCATCGCTTCGCAGAACCCTTGGGCAAAGAGTCTAAGCTTTTCACCGGATGTCGACTGCGGCGGAGCGAAGGTACGTTGGTAGCAACAGCTTCTGGTGCACCAATAATGGATATTTGCGGCAAGCCTACACGCTTCCGCCTACTGACTTTTAACTGCTGTTCTGGTGTACGCTAAACAGACACTCGGAAGGGCCGGTGTCCGCACTCGGCCAGTCGAATCGAGCAAACCCGAAATGGAGCAATGACATTGTGGCGCTGGCTGGCACCAAGCCTACCGGTTCGTCTGTGAGCGCGCCGGTTGGCAATTCGGTACGTTGTGGGGGAGGTTCCTCCTTCACCGGAGACTTCCTTTGCTGACGTACTTAAAGCGATTGGCTGGCAGGGACTATCTTCTGATCGCTGCGGTTGCTGCTTTTATATGCGCCGATGTGGTCAAGCTCTGGTCTGGCAGTGGTAGAACGATGCGGACTACTCCCATGGCTTTCTGGTTCCCGTTGTTGTCGGCGTACCTGATCTGGGCGCGGCGCGACAAACTGCGCCAGATTCCCCGCAAGCCGTCGGTCTGGGGTATGGTCATCGTGCTGGTCTCGCTGGCGGTGTTGTTCTGGGAAGCCTGGGCGCGGAACTGTCGCTGGCGCGTGGCTCCGTTCGTCGGCTTCATTTGCGGGTTGGTGGTGTACTTCGCCGGCTGGGCGATGCTGCGGGCGATGGCGTTTCCCATCGCGTTCCTGCTGTTCGCCATTCCCATGCCCCCTGCTCTACAACGAGATCGTTTTCCCGCTGCAGTTCATCGCCTCGAAGTTTGCCACCCGCACGCTGGAGATCCTGAACCTGTTCCCCATCATGCGCGAGGGCAATGTGCTGATCCTGCCGGGCATGCGGCTGGAGGTGGTGGAAGCCTGCAGCGGCATCCGCTCGTTGATGTCGCTGCTTGCCTTGGCTGCGGGATATGGATATGTGGTTGAGCGCAGTGTGCCGTGCGCTGGTTCATGGTGCTGGCCATGGTGCCGCTGGCCATCATCAGCAACGGAACGCGCGTCATGATCACGGCCATCATGGCGAACTACATCGGGCCGCAGGCGGCGGAAGGCTTCATGCACGAGTTTTCCGGATGGGTGATTTTCGTGGTGGCCACCATCTTGTTCCTGCTGCTGCACAGCTTGACCGTCTACGATCCGCAAGAAGCTGGGCTGGTCTGCCGCCAGAATCCTCCGACCTGGCCCAAGGAGGGTCGCATGAAATCGGGTAGGCGTTATTGGCTGATGATTGCTGTGCTGGGTGCAGCCACCGCCGGGATGGCCATGCTTTCCCACGGCGAGGCGACGCCGCCGGCCAAGTCGCTGGCGGAATTTCCCAAGAGGTTCTGGCCTACAGCCAGGTCGCCGATGGCCCCTGGACAAAGAAACACTCGACGTGCTGAACGTACCGATTACCTGACGCGGGATACTAGGAGCCGGGAATGGGCAGAAGTGCGGGTCTCTACATCGGTTACTTCCGCAGCCAGCGGACGGGCGCGACCATTCACTCGCCCAAGAATTGTCTGCCGGGAGCGGGATGGAAGCCTCCGGTTAACACCGATCTGCACCTTGCAGCTGGACGACGGCCGCAAGGTTCCGATCAACCTGTACATCATCCGCAAGGGCCTGGATGAGCAGGTGGTGCTGTACTGGTACCAGTCGCATGGCCGCGTCGTGGCCAGCGAATATCTGGGGCAAGTTTTATTTAGTGTATGACGCGTTGCGCCTGAATCGAACCGACGCCGCACTGGTTCGCATCACCGTTCCGGTCAACAATGGTGACGAGACGACGGCGCAAAAGCGCGCCACTTTCTTCGCAAAACAAGTCACAATTGACGTGGACCAGATCATCCCCCGGTGAACCCAGGAGAAGTCATGCGGAATCGCTACATCGTCTTCATCCTAATGGCCCTCCCGGCCGTCGCCTTCGCCGGTTGCAGAAGAATCCCGAAGACGCCAAGAAGAAGTATCTTGAAAGCGGCATGAAGTACATGGACAGCAAAAGTACGACTCTGCTTCCATTCAGTTCAAGAAGGCCATCCAGATCGATCCCAAGTTTGCCGAGGCCCATTATCAGCTGGGAACCGCTGCACTGAAGCTGGAGCACTAGCGGCGACGCTTTCCGTGAGATGAGCCAGGTGGTGGAGCTGGATCCCAACAACCTCAAGGCCCGCGTTGGCGCTGGGCGGCATGTATCTGGGTTGGCGGCAAGACTTCCGAAGCGGAAGAGCAGGCCAAGGCGATTATCGAGCGCGATCCCAATAGCGCCGATGGTTATCGTCTGCTGGGAGCCGTGCTGTTCGCGCAAAAGCAGCTTCCCGAAGCCATCGCTGCCTATACCAAGGCCATCCAGGCAAAGCCGACCGAGTGCAGCTGCCTACCTGAATCGCGGTATCGCATATGCCGCTTACAATCAAATGCCTGAAGCCGAGGCCGATTTCCGCAAGGCTATCAGCGTCGATCCCAAGAACCTCGACGCCTACGCCGCGCTGGCACGCTTCTACGTTTTCCAGGGCGAGACCGACAAGGCAATCGAAGTTCTGCAGGAGGGCATCAAGAACAATCCCGATGCGCCGGTCACCTATCTCCGGCTGGCATCCCTGTACATGGGACTGGGACGGCGAAACGATGCGGAAACCGTTCTACAGAATCTGCGCAACACCAAGCCCAGCTCCGGTGATTTGGCAGGGGATATCGCCGGCTTCTACCTGGCGGCACGCAATCCGGAAGCTGCCATTCGGGAATACAATCGCGGACTTTCGGTCGATCCCAAGAACGACAAGTTGAAGACGTGCCTTGGTCGAGATTCAACTCCAGTCGGGGCATGCCGAAGAGGCCCAGAAGCTGAATGATGAAGTCCTGAAAGAGCATCCCAATGACGTTGCCGGGCGTATAGCCAAGGCGCGCCTGGATGCTTACAACGGCAAGGTGCAGGACTCCATCGGTACCCTCCGCGGCGGTTCTCAAAGATGCCCCGGAGAATGCTCACGCCCACTACTACCTGGCTCAGGCTTTCCGCCAGACGGGGGATGCTGCGGGTTCCAAGAGCGAAATCCAGGAGGCCGTCAAGCGAGATCCCGACAATGCGCTTTATCTGGAAACGCTGTCGGAAATCTATCGCGACGCGCGCGATTACCAGAATGCCAAGGACTACGCCACCAGGTTGCTGAAGGTGGCGCCCAAGAGTCCCCAGGCTCACCTGACCATGGCCACTATCCAGTTGGGATTGAGGGACTATAAGGCGGCCGATGAGGAACTGGCGCAAGCTAACCAGTTGATGCCCAATAACCCCACGGTGCACCTGAACATGGCGTTCTCCTACGCCGGACAAAAGAAGTACGCTGAGGCTGAACGCGAATTCCAGACCGCATTGCGCCTCAATCCTCAATATGACTCGGCCGCAACCGACTACGTAGCCCTGTTGTTCGGAACCAATCAGCAACAGAAAGGGCTCGAGTTTGCCAAGCAGTATGCGGCAGCGAATTCGACCCGGGTGCAGCCGCACTTCATCTACGCTACTGCTCTGGCCAACAGCAGGAACCTTGATCAGGCCGCGGCCGAGTTCCAAAAGTGTGTGGATATCGATCCGAAATACATGGGACCGTATGTGCAACTGGGACGCATTTACCTGGCACAGAGCAAGCCTGATCAGGCGATCGCGACTTACCAGAAAGCACTCTCTGTCGATCCCAATTCGGCGGGAATCAACGTTGCTTTGGGTGAGATCTACCTTGGCAAAAAGGACCTGAAAATGGCCCGGCAGTACTTCGAGAAAGCCAATCAGATTGCTCCCAACGATCCGATGGCGGCAAACGATCTGGCTTGGGTGTATGCGCTTCAGGGAGAAAATCTCGACACCGCTCTGAACCTTGCCCAGATGGCGAAGCAGACCTTACCTGAGGCTCCGCCGGTCACCGATACCCTGGCCTGGGTGCAGTACAAGAGAGGCAATTACAGCATCGCCATTGGTCTGCTGGATGAAGCCGTGAAGAAGAACCCGCAGAGCGCGCAATACCGCTATCACCTGGGTATGGCCTTGAGCGCCGCCGGCGATCATGATCGTGCCAAAGCTGAATTGCAAAAGGCGCTCGAGCTGAAGTTGCAGGGCGATGACGCCCAGCAGGCGCAGTCGGCACTGGCTAAGCTGTAATCCCGGATCACCCTACGAAAACGGCCCGATGGAAATCCCACCGGGCCTTTTGTTTCTTGCGGCGGACTTATTCGTATCGCAGCCGCTAGCTAGAACAGTCCCAACTTCTTTTTCTTCTTGGCAGGCTTGCCGTTTGGGGTGGCCTCTGCGGTGGTGTAAATCGGCTTGGTTTCGTTGGGGCTGGCGCCGGTATCGATGTAGCCGGGCTTGATGTCGATGTAGGCATCCTCGCGCAGCTTGGTGAGATAGTCACGTACCGCAGGTTGCATGGCCATCATGTACAGGCGCTCCTGGATTGGCCCCTCGACATCTTTCAGCGGCGGAATGCCGGCCGTTTGGTGCTCCGTGACCTTCAGGATTACCCAGCCCTGATTGGTGCGGATGGGCGGCGTGTACTCGCCCGCCTTCAGCGCGAACACTTTGTCCTCGAGCTCCTTCGAGAGCGTCCCGCGCTTGAAGTATTCCAGATCGCCGCCTGCTTGCGCGGTCGGACCGTCAGAGTTGGTTTTGGCCAGATCGCCGAAATTCCCACCTTTTTGCAACTGCTGGTAGATCGAGTCGGCTTTCTGTTGGGCCCCGGCTATCACCTGCGCGTCCGGGGTTTCGGGCAGGGCAGTCTTGCCTTGTTCGGTTTTAACAGCCGGCTTTTGGGTCGAAACCAGG
Source organism: uncultured Acidobacteriaceae bacterium (assembly GCA_963758835.1). GTDB lineage: Bacteria > Acidobacteriota > Terriglobia > Terriglobales > Acidobacteriaceae > CAVVDY01. The sequence goes on from CAVWWZ010000025.1 coordinate 330,056, forward strand.
ATCTCGCTCAACCTCACCTGCTCGGGGCGCTCCAGTTCCGTCTTGTGCTGCTCATAGAACTGCGCGATTTCCTGTTGGGTAACCACAATGTGCCCGCCCACTTCCTGCTGGATGACCTTCTGAGTGATGATCCCGTTCTTGAGGTTCTGCTTGAAGTCCTCCCAGGAGACGCCCTGTGCCTGGGCCGCCTTCTCCATGTCCTCCATCGATTCAGCGTGCATCTGCTGGCGTATCTGGTCGAGGCGTTTGACCACATCGGTATCTGCGCTGACTCCCAGCTCCGTGCCCTTTTGCAGCAGCAATTGCTGATCGATCAAATCGCGTAGCAGGTCCTGCTCTTTGGGTGCGTCAGGTCCGTCCGACTTAGACTTGTTGACATCCTCCTGCCATTGGTCCTTGCTACGCCGCAGATCGGCGCGGGTCACGATGCTGTTATTCACGCGCGCAACGATCTCCTCCACCACCGATTCCTGCGGCTGCGTGCTCTGCCGTTGGGCTTGGGGAGGCTGTTGTGCGGCCACCGTTGGGCTCTCCGGCTGCACTGCCTGAGATTCTGATGAGGGTTGCTGGGCGACGACCGGCATGGCGGCCAGGAGGAGGGTTAGGCAAAATACGGGTTTCATCAACATCCTAATGTGACTAAGCTATGCCGCTGGGACTCGGGGAGTTTCCTGGGCTTTCATTGATTGTAAACCTCATCTCCGGGCCTGCCCAGCAGTCAAACCTGCTTTGAAGTAGCATCGTTGAGTACGGGAGAATGAGGGTAGAACTCTCACCAGAGGGTCAATCAGCGAAGCTAGGGTGTGACTTCCAGGTTGACGCTCTGGCCTTCGTAAATGCGCTGTCCGGCCGCAGGAACCGTCCTAAGCACCCGGCGCTCGCCATATGAGGGCAATGCGGCGGTCTCGGTCGAAGCGCTTTCCTGAGTCGAAATTTTTCCAACTTTCAGTCCGGCGGCGACCACCGCATTGATCACATCGTCCTCATTGCGCCCGCGCAAGTCCGGCATTACGAACGATTTCCGGTCTTCGGGCGAGGCAACCAGAATACTGACTTTCGGTGAGGAAACGTTGGTCGCGTTCGCCGGGGGACTCTGGGCGGCAATCTCGTCAGCGAGAGTTCCGTTGATCTCAGCCGTCGCCAGCGTGCCCATCTCTAGCCCACGACGGCGGATATTGATCTCGGCAGCGCGCTCACTGCCCCCGACCAAGTCGGGAATCACCACCCGCTGCGGTCCCATGCTCTCAGCTACGCGCACGCGCCAGCCGCTGCGAACCTGTTCGCCCGCCGTTGGCACCTGCGACATGATACGTCCTTCGGGAACCTCGGGACTGTAGAAGCGGTCGGAGTCGTCCAGTAGAAGCCCCTTGGGCTCCAGCAGCTTCTGCGCCTGCATCGGAGTCATTCCTACCAGCTTCGGGACCGCTACCTGCCTGCCGTGAATGGCAAAGCGCATGGCCACCAGCGCCGATACCAGGAAGACGATCACCAGCACCATCAGCCGCAAGGTGAATGTTAGGAACTTGCGCATCAGTGCGACTCCGAATCGGTCGGCTCGTGCTCCACGGCGTCAACTTTTTGTGCCAATGCGCTGGGTGTCGTTGGCGGAGGGGCGGCGAAGTCCTCCGACTCGCGTCCCTGCAAAGCCACCCGCATGAAGTCCATCCAGATGGGCAGGGCCGCGACGGCGCCGGTTTCTTTGTTGCCCAGCGTCTTCTTCTCGTCAAAGCCCACCCAGACTCCACAGGTAATCGAAGGTGAGAAGCCGACAAACCAGGCATCGGTGAAGTCGTTCGTAGTGCCGGTCTTGCCGCCCAGCGGATGGTTCAGCTTGCTGGCCGCATAGCCGGTCCCATGCAGTACCACCTCGCGCAACATGCCCACCATGATTCGGGCGGTACGCGGGCTGACGACGTCCTTCACCTCGGGATAGTTCTCTTCCAGCACCCGGCCATCGTAGTCCGTAACTTTGCGGATGTATCTCGGTGTCACCCGCACGCCATCGTTGGGAAACGTGGTGAAGGCGGCAGTCTGTTCGAACAACGTAATGTCCGCGGCTCCAAGCGCGACCGGCAAATAGGCCGGCAGCGGAGCGGTTATGCCAAACTTACGCGCATACTCGATCACCGTGCGAATACCGCCCACTCGCTCCGTCACTTTCAGCGCCGGGATATTGCGCGACTCCGCCAGCGCGTGGCGAAAGGTGATGACGCCTTCGAACTTGCCGTCGTAGTTGTGCGGCGTGTACGGTCCCTGGCCGCTGGGAAAGCTTATCGGCGCATCCAGCACGGTGTCATCGGGCGTCATGCCCTCATCGATCGCTGCGGTATAGATGTACGGCTTAAATGACGAACCGACCTGCCGCATGGCCTGGGTTGCGCGGTTAAACTTGGATTGCTCGAAGTCGCGCCCCCCAACCATGGCCTTGATGTCGCCACTCGAATTGTCGAGCGCCAGGAGCGCGCCTTGTACGCCCGACTCCTGTTCCAACGAAACGCGACTTTGAGCCCCGTTCAATTCCTCGACCTTCACGTACACGAGATCGCCGCGTGTTAAGAAATCCTGCGCAGATGGGCGACGCGTCCACTTGATCTCAGCCGGGCCGAGCTGCGCCTGGTATCCGCCGAACTTCACTATCGCGTATTGTGGCGCGACGTCAGTGACCAGCGCGTGGACATAGCTTCCGGGATGGATCTCGCTGTCCCAGTCCACGTGGCGATAACTTGCCAGCGTCTCGCCGTTGGCGACGACGTTAAGCAGATTGCCCTTCCACCCATGCCGGTGCTCATAGGTCGCCAAACCGTCGAGCACCGCTTGCTGGGCGGCGCGCTGCATTTCCAGGTTCAGCGATGTGTACACCCGCAGTCCTGCTTCGTGGACCTCATCGGTACCGTACTTCTTCTCCAGGTACTGGCGAATCTCCTCCACGAAATTCGGGGCGAAGTTGTTGTTGTCGCCCTGAACGTGCGTGACCAGAGGAGAGTTCTTCGCGCGTTCGGCTTCCTCGGCGGTGATCTTGCCATCTTCGAGCATGGCGTTGATCACCAGATTGCGCCGGCGCAGCGACCGCTCAGGATTGTTGATTGGCGAATAGGCGTTTGGGGCTTTTGGCAGGCCCGCAAGGACGGCGGCTTCTTCCAGCGTCAGGTCCTTGGCCCTCTTGCTGAAGTAATAGTTGGCGCCGGCTTCAAATCCATAAACGCCATGGCCCAGATAGATCTGGTTGGCGTACAACGTGAAAATCTGCGGTTTGGTGAAGCGCCGCTCGATCTGGATCGACAGCATGACTTCCTGAATCTTGCGGCGAAAGTTGCGGTCGGGCGAAAGGAACAGATTGCGCGCCAACTGCATAGTGAGCGTCGATGCGCCCTGAGCCCGGCTGTCGGAGGTCAGGTCGCGATAGGCCGCTCCGGCCACGCGCCAGGGATCAACGCCCCAATGGCTTTCAAATTCCTTGTCCTCGGTCGAGATCAGGGCGTCGCGCAGCACCTTGGGAAAGTCTTCGTACTTGTCGATGACCCGGCGCTGCAAGGCAAACTGGCCGATGACGCGGTCCTGATCGTCGTAAAGCTGGGTAATGGTCGCCGGCCGGAACTGCTCCAGCGCGGTGATCTGTGGCAGATCGCTGGAATAAATGAGGAGAAGGCCGCACGCCGCTCCCGCTGCCGCAGTCACGACAAGAAGAAGGACGAAAACGACGTTGCCGATAAGACGGGGAGGGGATTCCACTACGCTTCCAGCTTACAAGAACTCGCGGAGGTGTTGTATAGCTGAGAAGGGTGCGGGGACGGGGGCGAACCTTGACTTGTCATCCTGAGCGGAGCGAAGGACCTGCTCTCGGTGGTCGGCCCAACAAGGTTCGAGCGTCAAATCAGTCGAGCCCGCGTGTGACGTCCCTACGGGGCTAGGTTCTTTGACCGGCTCACCCAGCGCTGAAGCGCTGGGCTTAGATATGCGGTCCCGCTTCGCGGGACGGATTCCTGCACGAGTCCAAGCCTCGTCGAAACTCGATCATCGAGTCAAAACTTGAAACTCAGAACTTCTTTCTGACAACTGACTACCGACAACTGACAACTTCCTTCTTACATCCCCGGCATCTTCATCCCGGCCAGCCGCCGCGCGAAGCTGGGCTTGCCCATGCTCTTGAACATCTTGCGCATCTGGGCGTACTGCCGCAGCAGGTGATTGACTTCCTGCACGCTGGTGCCCGAGCCGCGGGCGATGCGCTTGCGGCGGCTGCCGTTGATGACCTCGTGGTGCTCGCGCTCGTACGGCGTCATGGAGTTGATGATCGCCTCCACGCGGTTGATCTGCTTTTCGTCCACTTTGTCGGCGGCCTGCTGCATGTTGGCGAACGGGCCGATCTTCGGCAGCATGCTCATGATGCTCTGCAGATCGATCCCAGCTTCTTCACCTGGCGCAGCTGATCGCGGAAATCTTCCAGCGAGAAGCCTTCGCTGGCTGAGCGCCTTGCTGGCGAACTCTTCCGACTTCTTCTTGTCGAGCTTCGACTCGGCCTTCTCGATCAGCGACAGGATGTCGCCCATGCCGAGAATGCGGCCGACGATGCGGTCGGGATGGAACGGCTCGAGCGCATCGTACTTTTCGCCCATGCCGATGAACTTGATCGGCTGGCCGGTGACGTTGCGAATCGAGAGCGCCGCGCCGCCGCGGGCGTCGCCGTCCATCTTGGTGAGCACCACGCCGGTGAGCGTCAGCTTCTTGTGGAACTCGTCGGCGGAGCGCACCGCGTCCTGTCCGGTCATGGAGTCGGCGACGAACAGGATTTCCTGCGGATTCAGGATCTTCTTCAGCGACTGCATCTCGTCCATCAGCTGCTCGTCGATGTGCAGACGGCCGGCGGTATCGACGATGAGCACGTCGCAGGCGTTGTTGATGGCTTCGCGCCGCGCTTCCTTCACCAGGCGCTCGACGGTCGCGGTGTTGGCCTCCTCGACCTTGCCTTCGTAGAGCTGCGCCTTGATGGCCTGCGGCGACAACCTTCAGCTGCTCGCGCGCGGCGGGACGATAGACGTCGACCGAAACCAGCATGGGGCGATGTCCGCCCTGCTTCAGCCAGTGCGCCAGCTTGCCCGAGGTGGTGGTTTTGCCGGAACCCTGCAGGCCCGCCATCAGCACGACGGTCGGCGGCTGCGAGGCGAACTTCAGCTTGGCCGTGTCTTTGCCGAGGATGTTGACCAGTTCGTCGCGAACGATCTTGACCACCTGCTCGGCGGGCGAGAGCGCGGTCAGGACTTCCTGGCCGAGCGCCTTCTCGCGAATGTGGTCGATCAGTTCTTTGACGACCTTGAAGTTGACGTCGGCTTCGAGCAGCGCCATGCGAATTTCTTTCAGCGCTTCGCCGATGTTTTCTTCGGTGAGCGTGCCTTGTCCGCGCAGGTTCTTGAATGCGCGCTGCAGTTTGTCTGTTAGAGTTCTCAAACATTTGTTATGAATACCTTGCTGATTGAGGGATTGCTTCTCTATTGCAATTTTCTCATGGCGGAGGAGGGGCCACCGCTCTGCGTTAGGATTGAGCTGCTCGGCCATCGCCGGCGCTGGTTACGGATGGCTAAGGCCCGGCGCGTATTGGCCGTTCGCTGAAGGGCGAACTTCGATAAAATCTCCTTACCCCTTGGGGCTCGTCTGGATGAAAAATTCCGTCAAACGTTTCAGCGTCGTTATCGGATTTCTCGCTCTTCTGGTAGTTCTGGCCGTCAACGCCCTGGTCACACGCTATCAGGTCGGCTCACAGGCCGAGGCGCACAACTGGGTTGAGCACACGCAACAGGTCCTGCTCGAACTGTCGCAAATTGACTCGCTGCTCACGCAGGCGGAGAGCGGGCAACGCGGATTTCTCTACACCAACCACGAACAGTATCTGGAGCCCTACACCCGGGCCAGCACCGAAGTCGAATCGTACATCAACCGTTTGGCGGAATTGACGGCCGATAATCCCGTGCAGCAGCCGCGTCATCCCTCAACTGCGCGAGCTTACCCAGCACAAGCTAGCCGAACTGGCAGAAACCATCAGGATCTATCGAGACAGGCGACGTTGATGCCGCTAAGGCGCTGGTGGACAGCGATGACGGGCTGCTTACCATGCAGCAGATTCGCGCTGTGCTGGCCGAAATGCGGCAGGAAGAAATAACGCTCGAGAGCCGTCGCACCCAGGCCTATGCGCAAAGTGTGAAGGGCACCATCGCCGGCGTCTACGCGACCACCGCGATAGCCATCCTGGGGCTTGGCTTCCTGGCGTTCTACATCCTGCGCGAGATCCGTTTGCGCGAAAAACATGGCGAGCAGATCCGTCAGCGCGAAGAGTGGTTCCGGGTAACCCTTACCAGTATTGGTGACGGCGTGATCGCTACCGACGAAAAGGGCCGCGTCACCTTCATCAACCCGGTGGCCGAGCAGCTTGCCGGTGTCACGTTGGCGGAATCCAAAGGACGCGAGATACAAAACGTGCTACCCCTGTTCAATGAGACGACTCAGAAGCCGGTCGACAATCCGGTAACGATCGTTATGCAAAAGGGAGTGATCGTGGGTCTGGCGAACCACACCGTCCTGATCCGTCCCGACGGAACGACGATCCCAATTGAAGATAGCGCGGCGCCGATTCGCGACGACAAGAACCGCCTGGTTGGCGTGGTGCTGGTGTTTCGTGACGCCTCCAAGGACCGCAAGGCGCAGGAGATCCTGCGCAAAACTGAAAAGCTCGCCGCAGCGGCCCGGCTGGCAGCGACGGTTGCGCACGAGATCAATAATCCGCTGGAGGCGGTTGGCAATCTGCTCTATCTGGCTAAAGCCACGCCGGGTATGCCGCTGGAGGCCACGGAACACCTGCAGCTTGCAGAACAGGAACTGGAGCGCGTTTCCCACATCACCCGACAGACTCTGGGCTTTTATCGCGAGTCGGGAACTCTCGACACCGGTTGAGATATCTGAGCTGATGGAGTCAGTGCTGAAAATTTTCGACAACAAAGTGCGAGAACAAGAGAATCCGGCTGGAAACCCAACTGGAACGATGTGAAGTACGTGGAAGGACGGGCGAGCTGCGGCAGTTGGTCTCGAACCTCATCTCTAACGCCATTGATGCGGTCGCGCCGGGAGGCGGCCTCAAGCTCGCAACTTCGTGCATGAACGACGGCGGATGGCACCGCCATTCAGATCAGCGTCGAGGATGACGGACCGGGCGTCGATCCCCGCCATCTGGAGCACATCTTCGAGCCGTTCTTCACTACGAAGAAAGACATCGGCACCGGGCTGGGGTTGTGGGTCTCCAAGCAGATCGTCGAACGTCATGGCGGCCGTATCCAGGTACATTCGCCTGGCGAGGATCAGAGCGGCGCCAGGTTCATCGTCACCCTGCCTTCGAGTGCGAACGAGGAGCCTGAGGTCGCATTAACAAGTTAATGCGGATAGATCCAGGAAACGATGTTCGCCGGCGATAGCCTCGTTCTTCGGGCTATGTCCACCGCTAGAGAAGCCCGTCATCCAGCAGACAAGTGACAAGCACACGGTGTCCTCCTCACGGGCGTTCCCGGAAACGAGCGGATCGTGTAGGGCGGGATGGCGACTCGGTTTCTGGCTTGTCATCACCAGCATTCTTTACGCGTGATGACAAGCCGAGATACAGACCACCGGGAATCCAGGAAGCGTTACTTCTCTTTGCCTTTGTTCCAATCGATGATGTTGGTGAGTTCCCACGGGTTCTTGCGGAGCTCCCACTGCAGTTGCCCCTCTTTGTTCACGATGAGTTGCGTCGCCGGAAACAGGGTGCCGGCGCTTTTCTTTGGGTCCTTGTCGTCGATATCGATCTTGCCCGCGGTGAGGTCGTATGCCTGTGACTGCGTGTTACGAGCGGCTTCGCCAAAACCTATCCTGCGGTTGGTGATGAAGCGAATGGTGCGGCCAGTGGGCGTGGTCTCCGACGAAACATATGCCAGGCCAAAACCAACGGTGCCCGGCATCTGTATCTGTCCAACTGGCTTCATCTTTGACAGAGCATCGTACAGCCCTTGACTCTGGCCTTTCTTGAAGGCGTCGACCAGTGCCTGTTTGTCTTCAGGCGTGGAGAAGTCGGTGATAACAAGCTTTATGTTTCGGACGGCCCCCATCTGGGTGCTGGTTCCGCGGGCTGTTGCGTCGATAGTCTCAGTCTGGCCGACTGCAAAGACTGGTAGCAGCAGGCCAAGCGCCAACACCGCCAAGCTCGCGAAAGATGTGTTTCCAAACTTCAAGTGCTCACGCATCGGATAGCTCCCTAAATTTGATTTGAAGGCCGGAATTGAATAACAACAGTTTCGTCAATTGTAGACGGTCAGGCAAGCTGTTTTTGGAAGAGGGGCCTTCAGTGGGCCGGCGAGTTGCCTGTCACAATACGATTCAGCACGGAGCGGTAGCGGTCGGCATCACGTAATAGCCTGACCTCATCGTCGCTGCCAGAGACCGATGCGGCTGCCATTCGCGACCATCCCAGCCGAAAAGCGGTGTACGCGATTTCATATGGTTGCAGACGAGCTGCCAGATTGTCGCCACTAACTCGCCGGTACTCGGACAACAGAAATTCTCGGTAGTCACCGACGAGCTGCCATTCCACGCAGACTCCGGCCAAGTCCCATGCGATGTCTGTCGGACCGGGAAAGAAGTGATCGTCTCCGTGGGTGGAGGCGTCGAGCTTGATCCAGTGGTCGTTGCCAAGCTCGCGCCACTTGTAGTGCTGCATCCGGCCATCGCACACTGCCGGGCGTTCCACATCAAGGTGAAGCTTGGGAGCAAAACCAAACTCCTGTTCGACGTTGTGGGCAGCCATGTGTTCGAGCTGGCCAGTATCACCTCCGCAGCTGTTGCAGGAAGCGTGGCTGCGCGCCAGGCGCAATACTGTGCCAGGTGCCGGAGGAGGGAGAGGGACGGCTTTGCGATGCTGGCCTGATGGCCGGCAGCCAGTTCGTGCATTCCGAAGCCTGCCTCGTGTCCCAGGTAGCGTGTGCCGAATCCACTGGCCGCAAGCAGTTGCTCACACCGTCGAACCGGCTCGCCATACGGTCCATGGCCTTCAAACTTGAACAGCTTCTGCTGATCGCGCGAGAGAAGTTTAAGGCGTTCCATCTGTGGCCACGACGCCGGCCAAAGCTCCGCGTCGGGAATGAAGAAGCGGCGCCACTCGCCTCCACCAATGTATCGGTCCGCCTGCTGCGGCAGACGCTTTGTCATGCCTACGGCGATACTCCGGTAGCGTCGCCAGCGTTCGGCTGCACGCGGAGCGCAAAGCTCGTCTGGGTCTGGCTGGTGCGAGCAGAGCATCACAATGCACTCACGGCTAACCCCTTCTTCTTCCAGAGCCTCTGCGACCGATAGAAGCGACGACCCGCTTCGTCCCGGCCCTTCATCGCAAACGATGAAAAGCGCGCCTCGGGAAAGAGCCAGCCTGATTGCGCGCGCTGCGGCAGAGGTGAACGCCGTCCGCCGATCGTAGGGATGCCCCTCAGGCCGGACCGTGGTACGCGTGACGGAAATCCCCTCGGCCTTCAGCTTCGCGGCAACAACGGCGCTCAACGTGGTGCCGATGCTGCGTATGCCGACTACGTGGGCGTAGGGGGTAGCAAAGCTGGCGGCCGACGCCAGGTCAGCGAAGTCCAGTGGATGGAGAGCGTAGTAGGCAAATCCTTCAGGACGCGAAACGGCGAGTTCCCCGTCGTGGCGGATCGAGTTCAGAAGTTGTTGACAGCTTTGAAGCGGGACTTGATCACGCGAAGTATCCCGATCAGCGTCAATCCGGCAGGCGATGGTTGCGAGTTGATCGGTGAGAGTGGCGGCCAACTCGGCATCATGGGAATGGGAATCGGCGGAATGGGAACCGGCGTCGCACAGCCCGCACTCCAACTCACCAGCCCGGAGGAGAGCTCCAAGCATAGCTTCGTGCTCCGCGTGCGGTGGCAACTCCCGCAATGCGGCAGCCATAGGACGAAGAAGGTCACCCGCGGGGATGCGCCTCCGGCCATCGCGATAGACAAGCATGTTCGCACTGGAAAGTTCGGGACATCACGCAGCGAGAACTCAGAGCTGAGAAGCTACGATTCGACAGGTTCTCAAGCTAGGCAGCCCTTGTATCTTCGGTCTCCCGCTTGGGACTCTTCTTGCCGGCACTTCCTTTGGAGCCTCGCGGCGAACGGGAGACATCGCCCTCTTTGTCGATGAAGTAGAGGAACTGGTTGTCGCGCTCGACAGCGTGCTCGAGCAGCACTTTGGATTCGCCTTCGCCTGACTTCGCCTTCTGGCAGACGTTACCTTCCCCGTCGATGAAATACAGATACTTCTTATAATCGCGTTCGAAATTTAGCTTTTTGATTTTTTCGGACATCCGGTTCTCCGCGAATATGGGATGTGCGCACAGCGGCTGCTGCTGCCTGCTCCAACTCGAACTTACGAGGGCGGGGGGAAGAAAATCAGCCTGAAGTCTGCTTTTTGTGGTGCTTTTTCTTCTGAGAGGAACCCTGCTTTGGAGCAGAGCCCGTCTTTTGCCGGCGCTCTTCGTTGGCTTTCTGGCGGGCCGCCAGGTCGGCGTCGTGCTTTGTCTTTTCTGCCGCTTCCTCTTCGGGAGTCGGAACGCGGCGCACGATCGGCCCATTCAGCTTGTAAGTGATGTCCACTATCTGGCCGGCGTCGTTCTTCTTGCGGATGGTGAAGGTCGGCAGGTCGCCTTCCTTGTCGAAAATCTGGTGCCCGACTTTGACCGGCAGATAGCCTTCCATATTGCGCTCGCGGTACGCCGTCTCGTAGCGGTGCTTGGCGCGATTGCGGGTGAAGACGCGAATCTGGTTGTAGTCCCAAGCCAGCCCGTCCTTGGGCTCGTTCAGCAGCACAGGTATTGCGGCACCTGCTTCGTCTGTCGTCCTGGGTCTCCTCGACCGTGTTCAGCACGAAGTATCCCGTGATGCGCTGACCCTCGGCATATTGCGCGACGTCCAGCGGGACATCGAGATCGACCATGCGCAGCAGCACCCAACCCACTCGCCCGACTCGGAGTGCGCACCAGGTACCAGTCTTCCATGATGGGCTTGGGCGGAGGTGGCGGCTCGACCGGCGGTTCGGCAGTCGATTCGAACGCTGTCGGCTTACTGGAAGCCGTAGTAGCTGAGGTGGCGCCGACTCTGCGCGTTGGTCGCGGTCGAGGAGTTCTTGCTGCCTTTCTCGTTCGTCGCTGGCTGAGGCGGTTTGGCCGGTCCGGGAGGCGCAGCTTTCTTGCGGATTCTTTTCGCTGGTCGCCCGCTTCAGGATCTCGAGCTTCTCGCCATCTTTCAGCTGGTACAGATGGTCGCCGTCGCGCGCCGGCGTAAGGTGCATGTTGAGCTCGGCGCGCGTGGTTCCGTGGGCCTGCACCGGAATGCTGGCGTTGTCCTGGGCAAGCTTCTGAAAGCCGTCATAAACATCCTGCGGAACCAGGCTGCGCTCTTCGATCCAGCCTTCCTGTCCTTTATCGGTACGCACCCGCAAGAAACGCCGCTGCTTCTCCAGCACCTCGACGCGATCGCCGTTCTGAACCGTGCCGACTTTGTTGTACATGGTGGCAACGCGATCGCGCAGGCTGGTCTCCGCCGCCGAGACGTACATGTATTCGTGATGCTCGAGCTTGGCCCGGCTGCACCCAGATGAAAATGCCAACGAAGCGATCAGCAGCAGAGCAGAGTGCGGGAATCGGTAGGATTTGAGGCTGGCAAGACTGCACTTTCGTTGAAGGTAAGTATCACTATAGCTCACTCCGCAAGCTGCTGGATTAGGAGCTTCGCCAGATAAAAGCAGACGAATCAGCCGAGACAACTCGCGGGTAGTGCGGGACTTCAGCGCCGCGTTGTGGCGACGCTCCTTATAATTCATAGGTGCATCCCGCTACCTTGCGGCGGGATGCACCCCAAGTCTTGACGACTGCTATCCGCTGGCCGAAACGCCCGCACTACCCAAGCACACCCGTCGCTCTGACTACCAGGTGTGGCAGGCATGCTTGCGGACCATGGTGAGCCGGCCTTGCAGCCGAAGGCCTTCTCGAACTGGCATATTTCCCACCACGCCGTTGACGCGGTACTTGGGATGAGAATGCTCGTTGGTGAGCGCCAGCAGACGTGCGACTTCCGGTGTCGTTCTCGCACCAGACCTGCGCCCAGCCCACGAAGAAGCGCTGGTCCGGAGTGAAGCCGTCCTTGTCCTTCTCTGGCGTGGTCGCCAGCACATCCAGCAGCGCCATGTGCGAGATGCGCAGGCCGCCGTTGTCGGCGGTGTTCTCGCCCAGCGTCAGCTTGCCGCGAACGTGCACGTCGTCGACGGCGACGAAGCCGTCATACTCGTTCACGAAGCACTCTCCAGCTTGTCGAACTGCTCGCGGTCTTCTGCCGTCCACCAGTCGCTGCAGGTTGCCTTGGGCATCGAACTGGCTGCCTTCGTCGTCGAAGCCGTGCGTCAGTTCGTGGCCGATGACCGCGCCGATGGCGCCGAAGTTCACCGCGTCATCGCGTTCTTGGATCGTAGAACGGCGGCTGCAGAATGCCCGCCGGGAAGTTGATGTTGTTTTCCTGCGGGTTGTAGTAGGCGTTCACCGTGGGCGGCGTCATGCCCCACTCCTTGCGATCCACCGGCTTGCCGATCTTGTTGAGCTGGCGCTTGAACTCGAACTCGTTGGCGCGCAGTGAATTGCCCAAGGCATCGCCGCGGACGATGTTCAGCGTGCTGTAGTCGCGCCACTTGTCGGGATAGCCGATTTTGTTGTCGATGTGCGCCAGCTTGTCGAGCGCCTGCTTCTTGGTCTCCGGCGTCATCCACGAAAGCTCGGTGATGTCGTTCTTCAGCGCGGCTTCCAGCTCGTGCACCATCTTCAGCGTGGCGGCCTTGCACTCCGGCGGGAAGGTCTCGGCAACGTAAGCCTGGCCCAGCGCTTCGCCCAGATCGCCGTCGGTGAAGCTGCACGCAGCGCTTCCAGCGGGGACGCAGCTCCTTCGCGCCGGTCAGCGTCTTGCCGTAGAAGTTGAAATTCTCTTCGACGAAAGCTTTCGGCAACAGCGGCGCCGCCGCGTGCAGGGTCTGCCAGCGCAGATAGGTCTTGATGGTCGTCCAGATCGCTGGTCGCAATGACCTGGTTCATCCCCTTCACGAAGTCGGGAACGGAAACATCGAGGCTGCTGAACTCGGGACTCTTGACTGCGACGAAGTACTCGTTCCAGTTGAAGGCCGGGCTCAGCTCCTGAAGCTGCGCCGTCGTCATCTTGTGATAGACCTTGTTGGGATCGCGGCGCTCGATGCGGTCCATCGAGGCCTTGGCCAAAGCGGTCTCGACCTGCATCACAGTCTTGGCGTCGGCTGCGGCCTTGTCCGGCGACTCGCCCGCCAGCTTGAACATGTTGGCCACGTGCTGCTCGTATTGCTTGCGCAGTCTCAACCGACTTGTCATCGTTCTTCAGGTAGTAGTCGCGGTCGGGCAAGCCCAGACCACCCTGATCGGTGCCGGCGATCTCCATCATCGAATCTTTGGCGTCGGGCTCGGAGCCGAAGGCGAACAGAGCGTTCACGCCCTTGCTGTGCAAGTAGCCGATCAGACGCTGGCAGCTGCGCCTTGTCTTTCAGCGCCGTCGATGCGATCGAGCGTGGGCTTCAGCGGCTCGGTTCCCTTCGCTCGATGCCGGCTTCGTCCATGCAGGAGGAGTAATAGTCGCCGATCTTCTGATCGTTCGCGCTGCGGCTGGAGTTGTCGGCCGACTGCTTCTCCAGAATGTTGCGCAGGATGATTTGATTGTGTTCGTGCAGCTCGTTGAAGCGTCCCCACGTCGGCTTGGTCGGCGAGGGATCGGATTGTTCTTCATCCAGATTGCCGCAGGCGAACTGATAGAAGTCGTTGCAGGGATCGACGGACTTGTCCATCGCGTTGAGGTCGAAGCTCTGCATTTGCTTGGGAACTGCGGAGGAACCCGGTTGATTAGTCTGGCCCTGCGCACCGGCAATTGCGAACAACGCAACTCCGAATACGCACAGAAGATTTCGCATAATTACCTCGCTCAAAATGTGAGGCTCCAATCAGGAGCCTCGAATGTGAAGATCCTACTTTCGCCTGCCGCCTACCAGACCCGGCAGGCGTTCTCGCGCACCATGGGCTGGCCGGCCTTGCAGCCGAATGCCTGCTGGAAGGCAGCGGAGTTCTGCACCGCGCCGTTTACCCGCCACTCGTCCCGGTGAATGCGGATCGGTGAGCGCCACGCTTGCGCGCCTCCTGGTCGGTCACGTTCTGGCACCAGATCTGCCCGTATGCCAGGAAGAACCGTTGCTGCGGCGTGTAGCCGTCGATAGGCTTCACCGGCGTGTTGCCGATGATGTTGGTCAGCGCCATGTAGGCAAGCTTCAGTCCGCCGTTGTCGGCGGTGTTCTCGCCCAGGGTGAGCCGGCCATTCAGCTTGACTTCGCCCTTGTCGTCCTTCACCGCGACAAAGCTGGAATACTCATCCGCCGTGCAGGTGGCGCGCTCCTCGAACTCCTTGCCATCCTGCGGCCGTCCACCAATCTTTCAAGTTGCCCTCGGCATCGTACTTGCGGCCCTGGTCGTCGAAGCCGTGCGTCAGCTCGTGACCGATCACCACGCCGATTCCGCCATAGTTCACCGCGTCGTCCATGCTTTTGCTGTAGAACGGCGGCTGCAGAATTCCGGCAGGGAAAGTTGATGTCGTTCATGTGGCGGCCGGTAATAGGCATTGACCGTGGGCGGCGTCATGCCCCAGTCTTTGCGGTCGGTTGGCTTGTCGATTTTTTGCAGCTGTGCGATGGACTTCGAAAGCCGCTGCGCGGCGTGACATTGCCGGCATAGTCGTCGCGCTCGACCACGACGCTGCTGTAGTCGCGCCACTTGTCGGGATAGCCGATGTTGTTGACGATGGTGTTGAGCTTGTCGTACGCCTGCTGCTTGGTGGTGTCTGACATCCAGTCAAGCTGCTGAATGTCCTGGTGCATGGCGGTCTCAATGGCCTTCACCATCTTCATGGTGCGCTCTTTGCCTTCGGGCCCGAAGGTCGGTCGACGTAGAGCTGGCCCAACGCCATGCCCAGGCCGCTGTCGGTGGACTCGACGCAGCGTTCCAGCGCGGCTCGATCTCCTTCTGGCCGGACAGATACTTGCCGTTGAAATCGAAGTCCTCGTCGACAAATGCCTTGCTGAGCACCGGAGCGTATTCGTTGATGGTGCGCCAGCGCAGATAGGTCTTCCAGTCGGCGAGCGAGACCGAGTTGAGCTGGTCGTTCACCTGCTTGAAGAAGTCGGGATTGCCGACGTTCAGCATGGTGAACTTGGGCGAGCCGTTCTGCGCGAAGTATTGCGTCAGCTCGAAATTGGGAGCCAAGGTCTGCGGCCTCGGCCGTCTTCATCAGGTGATCGCGGTTCTTGGGATCGCGGCGCTCGGTGCGGTCCATGGAGGCTTGGCCAGTCCGGTTTCAACCGCCAGCACGGTCTTGGCTTCGGCTGCGGCGACGTCGGGCTTGTCGCCCGCGAGTTCAAACATCTTCTGCACATGCTCCTGATACTTCTCGCGCGTCTCCATCGACTTGGCATCGTCCTTGATGTAGTAGTCGCGGTCGGGCAGCGAGATGCCGCCCTGGTCGATATACGCGATGGTCTGGTTGGCATCATGCATGTCGGGCTGGGCTAGAAGGCGAACAGTGCGGACATGCCGTTGCGATGCATGTAGCGCCACCTGCTCGATCAACTGCTGCCGGTTCTTGATAGCCGCGATGCGCTTCATCTCCGGCTGAATCGGAGCCGCGCCCGCCTTCTCGATTACCGCTTCGTTCATGCAGGAGGCGTAGTAGTCGCCGACCTTCTTCTCGATGGCGGATTTGGGTTTGCTCGGAGCGCCTGTTCGAGAATGTCGCGCAGGACGTAGAAGTTGTGTTCCTGCAGTTGATCGAAGCGCCCCCAGCGCGACTTGTCGGCGGGAATCGGGTTGTTCTTCATCCAGTTGCCGCAGGCGTACTGATAGAAATTGACACAGGGGTCGATGGTTTTATCGATCGCAGTAAGGTCGAAGCCCGGAATCTCCTTGATCCCTTCCTGTGTCGATGATGGAGTTTGGGCGCTACACAAAACAGCACAAAGCAAGATGGCGAAGAGAGAAAAGCGAATCCGCATGAAAGCCTCGTAGGGATAAGTCGTCTAGCTGGGCTCAACCCCTTGCTCCAGGTCAGACGAAACTTGACGCCAGCGCGCATTGAGATCAGCCGCGCTACCGCAAACACTCAAATATAAACCTTTAGTTGGGGAGATTATCGCCCGTACAGGCCTTCGTGGCAGAGTGCAGCTTTCGAGGGTGAAACGCTGGATGTCAGAGTTGAATCAGCCACGTCCGAAGGGCAATCTAACACGGTATGCGAGTAGTCGAGAGAGTTGTCACATCCGCACGCCCGGAATTGGTCTGGCGGGTTCTCATTGACGTCGAACACTGGCGCGATTGGACCCCGACCGTCACAGAGGTCAAAGCTCTTGGCAGCACACGAATGCAGCGTGGAGCGCGGTACCGGGTCGTCCAGCCAAAACTTCGCCCCGCGGTCTACGAGGTAACGGAATACCTTCCGGATCTGAGATTCACGTGGGAGCAGAAGCTTCCCGGCGGTGCGCTGGTCGCCGACCATCGCATTGCGTCCCGTGATGGAGCGACCGAAGTAGAGCTCTCTTTCACATCACACGGTCTGCCGGCGAATGTAGTCGCAGCTCTTTTCTCCAAAAGGATTGCGCAGTATGTTGCCACAGAGGCCAGAAGCTTGAAGACCTACTGCGACACTCTGTCCTATCAGCGCGCAAGCTGAAGGAACAATTTCGCGCCGCCATCCGCGTGTATGTTGCTTAGTCAGAGTGCCTGCCGGGTTACCTACCCACCCAGTCACATCATCTCTGCATCACAATCTTCTGTGAAAGTCCGAATCCCGCGCCACCGTGCATGGCTTCTCCCGACTATCTTGTGCTGGATGTTGTTGGCGTCCTCTTTCCGCGGCATGGCAGAGCCCGTACGGGTTCGCTACCTCGAGGGCGTTACGTTGGGTTTTCTTGTCCTAGAGGACAAAAGCGGAAAAACGCTGGCCTATGGTGAGTTGAACCAGATCGCGAACGGCAAGGATGGCGTGGTTACGGATGATCTGCGTTTTCGATTTAAGGATGGCTCGTACTACCAGGAGACTACAAAGTTCACACAGCACGAAGAGTTCCGCTTGGTCAGCGATCACGTCGTGCAGAAGGGACCGGCCTTCAAACAGAACAGCGACATATCGATCGAAGCGGCGAGCGGGACGAGTACGATCAAGACGTTTTCGAACGGCACCGAACACGTAGAGAGCAAACATCTCGACCTTCCGGCGGATGTGTCCAATGGACTGCTATTCACGCTGGTGAAAAACCTGGATCCATCAGCTGCCGAAACCGATGTGACGATGGTGGCTCCTTCAACCACCCCGAGACTATTGAAGCTGACGATTGTTCCAGGAACTCCGGTGACGATGGGAGTAGGTCTGGTGCAACACAAGGCCCAACACTACATCGTGAAGTTCAAGATTGGCGGCGTGGCCGGACTGGTCGCACCTTTGGTGGGAAAGCAGCCGCCGGACATGCACATCTGGGTGGTGAAGAGCGAGGCCCCTACCTTCGTCCAAGCGGAAGGGCCGTTATTCGAGGGCGGCCCGGTTTGGCGCATCCGTCTGACCGCTCCACGACAGAGCCCGGCTAAAGCCAAGTAACATCTAAAGGTTGGACTCACAACGCACGCATCGAAATGCGCTGAGCGAACAGTCTGTCGTTCGCGGGTCTCTCAATTCGCACGAAAACAGTGTACACTTAAGCTGTATGAAGAATATTACCCTCAGCGCCGATGACGAACTCATCGAACAAGCGCGGCTGACGGCCCTTGCCCAGCGCACCACTCTGAACGCCGCGTTCCGGGAGTGGCTGCAGCAATACACCGCGCGCGCGGGAAACAGCCAGGAAGTGAACGCCCTGATGCGTCGCCTGCGCCATGTCAAGGCCGGACGTCGCTTCAGCCGAGACGAAATGAATGAACGCTAGGTTTTTCCTGGACACCAATATCTTCGTCTATTCCTTCGATCGGAGCTCTGCAGCCAAGAGCCAACGCGCCTTGCAACTCATTAGTCGGGCGGCCGCCACGCGCAAAGGAATCGTCAGCTATCAGGTAGTTCAGGAATTCTTCAACCTTGCGCTGCGAAAATTCGCACAACCTATGACGGTTGCCGAGGCGGAACAGTACCTCTCCGCTGTCTTTCGGCCTTTGGTCGCCGTCCAGTCTTCGCCCGCGCTGATATCGGAAGCGCTTAGCCTGACTGGCAGGCATCGCCTGTCGTGGTACGACGCGTTGATCGTGGCAGCGGCCATCGAAGGTGGCTGCGGGATTCTCTACAGCGAAGATCTACAGGATGGGCAACGGTTCGGCGAGCTTAAGATTGAGAACCCTTTCAGCTGACATGAATTCATCGCGCGCATGCCACCGCGACTAGACTCGACCGTCTTGGCAGGCAACAGCCTACTTAATCGGAAAGCAGTCGAGATCGTTGGCAAAAGCCAGAGGGCCGGAGTAGTGCTTTCTGATCTCCGCCTGCGTTTGATCTTCTTTCCCCAGAGTTCGCAGCATCCGGTGAGACAAGACCAGGCTCTTGACGTTGGCGTCCGCCGCGATCTGGCCAATCCCGATGGAGGCATGTGCAGCTTTCTCTCGACTCCCGACGCTCCTTCGGGCACCGCATTATGGGCAACGAAAAGGTCGGCATTCTTGGCCAGTTGAGTTAGGCTCTTACCCTCGCCGTTGGTATCTCCACTGAACACGACACTCTTGCTACCAATCTCTACGCGCCACGCCAGCGCCGGAACTTCCCCATGAATGACGCGAACCGCCGACGCAGAGAGGTCGCTACCGCGAAAGGCCACTACCGGCGTCGAATCGGCAACAACATTGTGCGGCTGCATTCGATAGCTTCCGCCTTCTCCCGCCACCAGCAGTTCGCTGAGATAACGGTAGGCACCGTGGTCTCCAAACAGATCGGATACAAACTCGGTAGTCGAAGGCATGAAGTTATTTCCCGGCGGCCCATAGATCGGCAGAGGACGCTTGCGGTCTTCGAACCACGAGGACTTGATGAGTGCTGAAAAATCTCCGCTGTGATCGACGTGGAAGTGACTGAATAGGATCACGTCCAACTGTGACATGCTGGCCCCGCTCTCGCCAAAGCGCAGCGCACTTCCTCCGCCGGCATCGATCAACACCCGCGGCTGACCGTTCTCCCACACTAAATAGCTGCTGGATGCACGCTTGTCCTGCAGCTCCGGGCCGCCAGAGCCGAGAACCTGCACCGCCACTCCTTGCGAGCCACAGGTTTGCGCGATAGCGTAGGGCGCAACTGCACAATTCAGCAGAGTGCCAATCATCCCGAGCAGGCACAGAGACTGTAGGGGCACCAGTGCGATTCTCCGCCTCGTCATTATTTTCTATTCTCCCTGCGGCAGATGCCGTTAGATCTACTTCCGCCCGCGATACGCTTTCAACCCGACCTTCAGGGCGGCTTGCACATCTTTGCTTAGGTCCGGAGTGAGATGCTTGATAGGCACAACATAGTAGGCCAGGATGGGTTCCGAACAAGACGCAAATCGGCTGCGCGGTGGAATGGTAAAGCGGCTGTTAAACGTTGTTCTTGCCGCGTCGCCCAATTCGGGGTATTTTCGGAGGGTTTGGCTGGCTTAGTAAAGCCACCCGACCTGCTAGTCACGTGCTGACGTGATAGCGGTCACGGCAGAAAGGCCTCCCCCGGGACTGAAATACAGGTGTCTCAAACCACACCTGTGGTGCGAGCTCTATCGGCCAAGCTTTTGTAGCGAAAAGGTTCCTTAAGGAGGACCTTCTTATATGCCAGTCATGACCACGGCGATCAAAACGCCAACCGATTACATCACCGATATCATGGCCCTGGTAAAGGCCAAGAACGCAGCTGAGCCGGAATTCCACCAGGCCGTGCAGGAAGTTCTCGAGTCGCTACGCCTCGTACTGGAGCGGCATCCCGAGTACATCTCCGCCCGCATCCTTGAGCGCGTGACCGAGCCCGAGCGCGTCCTGATGTTCCGCGTACCGTGGTTCGATGACCAGGGCAACGTCCAGGTCAACCGCGGATTCCGCATTGAGATGAACAGCGCCATCGGCCCCTACAAGGGCGGCCTGCGCTTCCACCCCTCCGTTAATCTCGGCATCCTGAAATTCCTCGCCTTCGAACAGGTCTTCAAGAATTCGCTCACCACGCTGCCCATGGGCGGCGGCAAGGGCGGTTCCGACTTCGATCCCAAGGGCAAGAGCGACAACGAAGTCATGCGCTTCTGCCAGAGCTTCATGACCGAGCTCTGCCGCCACATCGGTCCCGACACCGACGTGCCCGCCGGCGACATCGGCGTAGGCGGACGCGAAATCGGTTTCATGTTCGGCCAGTACAAACGGCTGCGCAACGAGTTTACCGGCGTGCTCACGGGCAAAGGCCTCGCATGGGGCGGCTCGCTGATTCGTCCGGAAGCTACCGGCTACGGCTGCGTCTATTTTGCCGACGAGATGCTGAAGACCCGCAAAGCAGACGCTGGAAGGCAAGCTCTGCCTGGTTTCCGGCAGCGGCAACGTCTCGCAGTACACGGTCGAGAAACTGCTCGACTTCGGCGCCAAGCCGCTTACCTTCAGCGACTCTGACGGCGTGGTATACGATCCCGACGGCATCACCCGCGAGAAGCTGGCGTGGATCATGGAACTGAAGAACGTGAAGCGCGGCCGCATCCGCGAGTACACCGACCAGTACAAGAAGGCCGTCTTCATGCCGGCCGACGTGAAGCTGGGCTACAACCCGCTGTGGAACATCAAGGCCGACTGTGCGTTCCCGAGCGCGACGCAGAACGAAATCAACGCCAAGGACGCGCAGAACCTCATCAACAACGGCTGCAAGCTGGTCGCCGAAGGCGCCAACATGCCGAGCACGCTGGAAGCCACCAAGCTGTTCCTCGAGGCGAAAGTTCTCTATGGACCGGCCAAGGCTGCCAATGCCGGCGGCGTCGCTACGTCAGGTCTGGAGATGGCGCAGAACAGCGCTCGCCTCAGCTGGACCCGCGAAGAAGTCGACGATCGTCTGCACAACATCATGATCGCCATCCACAAGAACTGCTTCGAAACGGCCGAAACCTACGGCACGCCGGGCAATCTGGTGAACGGCGCCAACATCGGCGGCTTCCTGAAAGTCGCCAATGCCATGCTGGACCAGGGACTGGTCTAACCGGACTGTACCCGAATCTAGGTGGAGCATTACGAGCGGGGTGGGCGCAAGCCCACCCCGGTATCGTTTGGCTTGGACGACTACTTCACGCATCATTGGTCGCCGCCTGCGCCGTCTGAAAGCCCACGCCACCTGCTTTTCTCGGCGAAATCCTGTCGCATCGAGGTCTCATACTTCGCCCATTTGACACGCCCCATCGGCTCGAATATGCTCGTTGGAATTTATTTGACGGGCTGGTCGCTTCGGCAACCAGGCCTCGTCGTGAACGCTTCTTCGACTTCGCGTCCCTTCCTTTACCTTTAAGTTCCCAGGCCCCGAGCTCTAATAGTCGTGCTGATTCCTCTGGCGAACGAACGAAACAGGAGGCCGCAGAATGTCACATATGCAAGGTCCACCCGCTGGTGCCCAAGGCCAGGTTTCCGTCCAGATGACTGGTTTGGGGCCGGCAGTAATTGGTCACACGCTCGTCGGCATCGGCGACGAGAGCACAGGTCAACTTGCCGGTGTTACCCCTTTCGGATTTGCAGGCGTAGCCGGTGCTTACGGCAACAGCACCACTGGAGTTGGTGTTTTCGGCTTCTCCAACAAGAACGACGGCGTGCAGGGACGGTCCCAGGATTCCGGTCACTCCGGCGTAGCAGGGGTGAATGACGGCGGAGGTGTTGGAGTCTATGGACGCGGCGCAACCGCCGGGCACTTCGATGGACCGGTGGTAGCGAATGGACCGTTGACGGCTAACGGCGACACAACCATAACCGGCAGGTTGACCGCCGGAGTAGCAGGCGCAGGGCCCGCGGTGCACTTCAGCGGAAACGTGGAGATCGATGGTGACCTCACCATCATGAATGGCAAAGACATTCGCTTGGCCGATTTTGCTGAAGACTTCGATGTTTCTGGAGAGTGCGCGATGGAACCGGGTTGCGTGGTGGTGCTGAATCACGGAGGCGCCGTGCAACTCAGTGAGACCGCCTACGACAAGAAGGTAGCGGGGGTAGTTTCAGGAGCGGGAGAATTCCGCTCGGCCATTACGCTGGACCGCCAACCGTCCCCTGAACTGCGTATGCCGGTCGCCTTGGTGGGCAAAGTTTATTGCAAGGTGGACTCGCAGTATGCGGCCATAGAGGTCGGTGACTTGCTCACCACTTCGCCCACACCGGGACACGCGATGAAAGCCCTCGACCGTGATCGGGCATTTGGAGCGGTCATCGGAAAAGCCTTGTCTGCGCACACCGAGGGCCAGGGCCTGATTCCTATTCTCATCGCCTTGCAATAGGCGGAGAACCGACGCCGGCCAGAATCAGAGGGAGATGCGAGATGCCGACCGTAGTGGTAGCGGGTTCCGATGCCGATCCCTTCTTCACAGTTGTAGACTTCACCGACCCCGACAATCCAGTCGTCACCCGGGTTGCGCCTGACCCTAATTTCCCGTTCGGGGCCTGCCGAGTCGCGATCCAGGGACCGACCGTCATAGCGGGCGATAGTCAGGGAAGCGATCTTCGTGTGCTCGATGTCAGCACCCCGGCGCAGCCAGTGACGCTCGGGTTCCTGCGCACCAACCTGGCAGGCATTGCGGCGGTCAACATTAAAGGATCGCGAGTCGCGGTGGGCGAGCTTTTCGGAGCCAGCACCGTGCGCGTCCTGCTGGTCGACATCGCAACTCCGGCAAATGCCCGCATCATTGGGACTGCCATCGTGCCGTTCGCCTCTGGCGGCAGCCCCAGCTCGGGGCCGCCATCTGCTGCTGCAATCTCCTCTGTGGCGTTCCTGACAGACTCTACTGTGGTCGTGGCCGGTCCCAACCAGTTGCAGATCTCTTTGTAGACTTCTCCAATCCCGTAAATCCGCAGGTCACTAATTTTTCCAACACTCACCTGGTCGGGGCGCCTGCGATCGATGCCAAGAATGGGAAGCTTGCAGCCGGTGACGGCGATGGCTCCGAGGTTAACCTATTCGCTACCGGGATGAACCAGTTGGCCAATTTCAAGACTGCTTTATTCCCCGTTTCGCAGGTCGCAATGTCAGACTCGTTCATTTTGGCGACATCGGCGCAGGATGCGATTGTCGCCACCATACCGTTGATCGGAGGTGAGGTACAAACCGTGCTGACCGGTCTGGGTGTAGGACTGGTGCCGGCTGTCGAGGACCTCCTCGGCGTCTGCGGCGCGAACAACAGCCCCTTCCTCAAGCTGATCGATTTGAGCGTCGATCCTCCGGTGCTCCTGGGCGCACCGGCCAATGCCGAATCTGCCTTCGTCACTACTATCGGTATCAGCGTCTTTGCCAGCCCGGGAACCCCCGGAGGCTCGGGTGGAGGCGGTGCAGGTGGCCGTGGCGCAGGGGGAGCGGGAGGTGGCGGATCGAGCGATCGGCCTGGCGCCGTTCCTACCCATGTTGGAGGCGGCGATAACCTGACCCGCCCCGTCGGGCTGCGCGCCATCATCGTTGCTGCCGGTCTCAAGCCAGAGCGAGGTTTGCGCATTATTCGCCCTGCGATCGTGAGTGTTTTCGAGTTTGCCGTTAGATCGTTCGAGGAAATCGTTCACTACACCGAATAGTCACGGCCCGGTTGGGAGGACCAGGAGATAGCAGAAACAACGCCCTCAGGTGGAACGTGCGAAGAACTCGACGATAGACTCTGCGCAGTTTTCTTACAAAATAGCCACTTATAGGCCATTGATTCCTCGAATTACTATTGCTATAGTTCATCCCCTCAATCTCCACTGGGCCATATCACTTATCTGTTAAAGCCAGAGCTTTCTGGCCAGCTAGATGAGGCTTAACGCTCGATCCAAGACCGACGCTACTCTGCTTCGTCTGATTCGGATGTGATCTAGGGAATTCACTACCTTAGGAATTCACTACTTTAGGAATTCACTACCTTAGGAATTCACTACCTTAGGAATTCACTACCTTCAGAGTTTACTGCTGCAGGAATTTCGCTGCTGCTTCGAGCTAGAAGGGGGGATTCACATGCGTTCACATTCGACTAGAAGCCGGGTTCATATGGACCCAGGGATCCCCCACCGCAGTTGTTAACGAAAACAACAGGAGTGACATCATGAACACGAGATTCATAGTCTTAGTGCTGGGCATGGCATTAGCTGGGTTCGTCATCGTCGCCTACGGGCAGGAAGCTGCGACATCCAGCACAGGCACCGATCAGGCTATAGCTCGACAAGCGCACGCCGATCTTGGTCAAGCGTCACTGGGTGCCCCAATCGTAGTAGACGCTTCGGCGCTGCCGGCAGGGCCTGGAAAGGGGAACGTACTGCCGCCTCCTGAGCCTCGTGGCGGGGTGAGTGAGGAAGAGTACCGTGAGCGCAAGGCCGCGGCTGCGAGAAGCTTTGGTTTGGCTCCAGGCGGCGCCAAGGGGGCTGCACCGGCTGATCCCGGCCTCGCAACCCCCACACCTCCCGCCACCCTGGTGGTCACGGCACAGTCGGAAGGAGGCGCAACACCTGCCGATATGGCGCTCGCTGTTTCACCTGGCTACGTGGTGCAACTCGTGAATTCATCCATTGCCGTGTACAACAAATCCGGAGTGCTACAAAGTGGTTGGCCAAAGGCGCTGAGTACATTCTTTCCAGGCACATCCGGGGATTTGGGTGATGTTCGCGCTTTCTACGATTGGAATGGCGGCCGATTTGTAGTCCTCGCGGATGACTTCACGGCCGGGGTTATACACCTGGCATCAAGCGTCACCAACAGTCCGTTAGGTAGCTGGAACCAGTACAGCGTGGCTCCGTGGGGGGCGGCAAATTGCCGTAATGGTACTAGTTCCTGCCCCGATTTCCCACAACTTGGCTATGACGATACCACTATCTACATCGGCGTGAATTTCTTTCCTTCAACCGGGGGCGTGAGCGACTGGATGCTACTATTACCAAAACAAAAGATTTACTCGGGCTCTCTTCCCAGTTACAACTTTTGGTCCAACCTGAGCTGGGGTGGAGTCAATGTGGATACCGTACAACCGTCTGCATTGCTGAATATCCAAGAACATCCGCGTGCAGGTATTGCGGTCAACACCTTCAACATTAACTTTGGCGGCGGGCAGTGTAGCAGTGGCTGCAACGGTTTACTCTTCTGGGCATTCTCCAATAACCTGGTGGCCACCGGTAGTCCCGGCCCAGAACTCAGCGCAGTCCTAGTCAACACCGCCAATAACTATAGTTTGCCTCCAAACGCAAATGAGCCGGGTTGCCCGAATTGCATCGATACCAACGACGTCCGAATTAGTGGAACCCCAATCTATCACGGCGGAATGATTACCGGGTCCTTCAATACCAATGGGGCGTCTCACTCGCGCTCTCTATGGTTCCAGGCAAGGGTCTTTCTCAACGATAACGACTCGCGCTGCACGGGGTCATTCGTTAACAAATGCCCCCAGATCACGGGTGCGCAACTGCTAAACGAAGACTGTTTCTTCTGCGGAGGTCAGGGCGCCAACGGCTCCAGCTACTTCGGTGCACTGGCTCCCGACATAGGGGGCGATCTGAGTATGATCTACAACTATTCCGACGATAACACTTATCCAGAAACGGCCTACACCTTCCGGCGTGCGACCCAGGCCGTCAACACCATGCATGATGCCGGGTTTGTCATGTGCGGTGGTTCCAGCCAGTACCTGCAAGGGCGCTGGGGCGATTACGAAGCAAATGTTGGAGACATTTCTGCCTACTCGGCTACCGCCTATTCCTGGTTCTCAGGAATGAACTCCATTGCTGGTGGGAATTGGGGTACCTGTATAGGCCAGGCGGGCTTTACCTTGATCACCCAGCCTTAACGTGCGCCGATTCCGCACGAGGCGATCCTAAGCAGATCGGGGGAGGGGCCTTGACGCTGCTCCCCCGGCGGCTTCTGAACAACTTTGAGGGTGCCGATCCCACCGCCCTCCGGTTGAGGCTCCCTCAGCTTGCCCCGTCCACCTTCGGTTGGTGGGCGGGGATTTCGGATTCCGCCACCCTGACGATCCCGGATGGAGCACCGCTTCTGCCGTGCATCACGTGAAAACTATCCTTCGCCAAATGTTACGCGCAACCTTCAGGTTGCATTTCTTGCGAATCGGCGTATCATGCAACCTGGAGGTTGCATTTATATGTTAGATCGCATTGAGAAGCGGATTGAGCTGAACGCGCCCATCTCGCGGGTGTGGCGCGCACTGACCGATTACCGTGAGTTTGGCGAGTGGTTTCGAGTGAAGCTGGAGGGCCCGTTCGTCGAGGGCCAGGTATCGCGCGGCATGATCACTTATCCCGGATACGAATATCTGAAGTGGGAGGCCCTAGTCCAGAAGATGGAGCCTGAGAAGCGGTTTTCGTTCACCTGGGGTCACGTGAAGTCGTTCGATAAGGCGACATACACGGGGGATTATTCCAACGCACCGACAACCCTGGTGGAGTTCAGGCTGGAGCCGATGAAAGACGGCACTCTACTCACGCTTACTGAATCCGGCTTCGATCAGTTGCCCGCTGAATTCCGCGAAGAAGCGTT
The DNA here is from genome assembly GCA_963758835.1 of uncultured Acidobacteriaceae bacterium. Classification (GTDB taxonomy): domain Bacteria; phylum Acidobacteriota; class Terriglobia; order Terriglobales; family Acidobacteriaceae; genus CAVVDY01. The sequence goes on from CAVWWZ010000025.1 coordinate 356,860, forward strand.
TCGCAGGAACGACGGCGGCTGGAGCGAGCAGATGAAGAATATCGAGAACCATGTCAGCAAATCGTCATAGTGCGACCGGCCGCAGACGGCTCGATCATGCCTTGATATTTGCCGCGTTCGGCGACGACACGCGACTAGCGCTGGTGACGAAACTGGCAGGCGGTGAGCCTCGCTCGATCTCTCAGCTGACGGCTGACTCGAGACTGACTCGACAGGCAATCACCAAGCATCTTCGCGTACTGGAAACGGCGGGAGTCGTGCGCAGCGTGCGTGAAGGGCGCGAGAGCTTGTTCAAACTCGATCCTCGACCAATCGAAGGGCTAAAGGAATATCTAGAATCGGTCTCGGAACAGTGGGATCAGGCGCTCGGACGGTTGAAGACCTTCGTGGAAAGATGATGATCGTGTGTCCCCCTCCTGCCCGCAACCGCAACCGCAACGGACAGGACGGGACACCGCTTTTTTCGCTCGCAGCTGACGGCTGGTAGCTTATTTTGCCTGCTGGAAGCGCTTATTTACTTCCGCCCAGTTCACCACGTTCCACCATTCCTTCAGGTAGTCGGCGCGGCGGTTCTGATACTTCAGGTAGTAGGCGTGCTCCCACACGTCGTTGCCCATGATGGGATAGAAACCCTGGCGTCATCGGATTGTCCTGGTTGGCGCGAGCTGACGATCTGCAGCTTGCCGCCAGTGTCGCGCACCAGCCACGCCCAGCCGCTGCCGAACTGCTTCACGCCGGCATCATTGAACTTCTCTTTGAAGCGCGTTGAAGTCGCCGAAGGTGCTCTTGATGGCGTCGGCAATGGCGCCCGTCGGCTCGCCGCCGGCGTTGGGTCCCATGATCTTCCAGAACATGGTGTGGTTCACGTGGCCGCCGCCATTGTTGCGTACTGCGGTGCGGATCGCTTCGGGAACGTTCTCCAGACCTTTGATCAGCTCTTCCGCGCTCAGCTTCTGCAACTCGGGAGCCTTCTCCAGCGCGGCGTTCAGGTTGGTGACGTAAGCCTGGTGATGCTTGTCGTGATGCAGATGCATCGTCTGCGTCGTCGATATAGGGTTCCAGGGCAGAATAGTCGTAGGGCAGCGGTGGAACTTCGATGTGCCATTCTGATTCTTCCTCCAGTGGCTTGTGATGATTGAAAACGAGTGCCGGGTGCAAAAGGCCGGTGCAGCGGGCCGGGGCACCATTATAGGGGTTTGCAACGGTCGACGCCTTCAATCGGTGGGGGCGCTTGTGATGATGTCACGCTAAGCGCATCGCTCTTCGTCTTCTTTCAACGATTCAAGATCGGCGATGCCCTGCAGCATCGCGCTCTTCAATTTCAAAAACGCTGGGTCGTTTGCGTTCGACTCCTGCTCGATGCGCTTGAGGGTTTCCCGGAGAATAAGGACGAGTTCGAACTTGCGTTGCATCAGACGTACCGAAACTAATGATGCCACCAAAGTGTCATTCGTTGGGCACTAACAGCCATGGTGTCGCATCATTAACCCCGATTCTAGATAGGTCAACTACTCGCATTCGCAGGATTGAGCGAAAAGCGGCAGCTTTCAGCGAGCCCTTGCTTGCCTCAAAGATTTCGGCCTCGATAGGGTGGCGCAGCGTGGTGACGAGACCATCGTTCCGCCACGGACCTTTCGAACGGTCAGGCTCTTGGGTGGCGGCTCGGGGAGGGGTAGAACTCGAGCGGGTAGCCACGCTTGCGCACCCGGTTGATGGCGGCACCTCCGATCGTAGGTGGCAAACGCGCAAGCGCTTGGCAGACGCTCCTTACCCCAAAACGAGCGATGATATCCAACGAAAAAGGCCCGCTATTCAGCGGGCCTCAGCAACTGTTCAGTTCTAAACGTCTAATTCGAAAAACCGACCTACAGGTTCTTCTTCGTCCACTGATCGACGCGATCCAGCGCCTCGTTCAGGTTCTCCATCGAGTTCGCGATGCTGAAGCGCAGGTAGCCTTCGCCGAATGCGCCAAACGCCGTGCCCGACAACGCGGCGACGCCTGCCTGCTCAAGCAGCGCATCGGCCAGCTTCTTCGACGGCCAGCCCGTCTGCTTGATGTTCGGGAAGGTGTAGAACGCGCCGTGCGGCGGACGGCAGGAGAATCCCTTGATCTGGTTCAGGCCCTTCACGAACACGTCGCGGCGCTTCTTGAACTCCTCGTTAAAGCGCTCCGGTTCGCTCTGGTCGCCTTTGATCGCCTCGATGCCCGCGATCTGCGTAAACGTCGCGGTGCAGGAGTTCGAGTTCGTCGCCAGGCGCGACATATGTGCCGCCAGGTCAGGCCGCATCACGCCGTAGCCCAGGCGCCATCCGGTCATGGCAGTAGGTCTTGGAAAATCCGTCGAGGATGATGGTGCGCTCCTTCATCCCGGGAACGGAGGCGATGCTGTACGGCTCGCCTTCGAATAGCAGGCGGCTGTAGATTTCGTCGCTCATCACCATGATGTCGCGATCGCCGATGGCCGCCGCAATATCTTTAATGTCGCCTGGGCGTCATCACGCCGCCGGTGGGATTCTGCGGCGAATTGATGATGATGAGCTTGGTGCGGTCGGTGATCAGGCCTTTCAGTTCGTTGACATCGAGGCGGAAGTCGCGATCTTCGCGCATCTGGATCGGCACAGCCTTCGCGCCCAGGAAGTTGATCATCGACTCGTAGATCGGGAAGCCGGGATTCGGGATAGATGACCTCATCGCCCTCTTCGACCAGCGCCAGCATGGTGAAGAAGATGATCGGCTTGCCGCCGGGCACCACCACGACTTCGTCGGCGGCGACCTTGATGCCGCGCGACTTGGCGACATCGTCCGCGATGGCCTGCGCGCAGATCGGGCAAGTCCGGCCGACGGGCCCGTAGTGCGTGAAGCCCTGCTGCAGCGCGTCGACGCCGGCCTCAACGACGTTGGCCGGCGTGTCCAAGTCGGGCTCGCCGATCTCGAGGTGGATGATGTTCTTCCCTGCGCTTCCAGGGCGCGGGCGCGAACCAGCACTTCGAAGGCAGTTTCCGTTCCCAGGCGGGACATCCGCTTGGCCAGGCGCAATTCAGTTTGTGTGGTGGTCATAGGCAAACTCATGGATTATAACTCCGGGGGAACGGCGAGATTGCGTAACTGATTATTGTAACGCCGGGGGAATTGTGTGCCAGGTGAAAGCCTCCGCATTTATGAGGAGGAGAGGGAGATTGTAAAAAAACAGCGCCTTAGTGCTGGAGAATCGAAGTTCGCGCGCCCTTCGGCCCGGCAATCGGAAAATCGCTTTCGAGCCACCCACCGCTAAAGCCGGATGTCAGAAATGCCCTTTTTCACCGCGCTAGAGCGTGGTGCTTCCACCAAAATCCTGCGCTAAAGCGTGCTTCCAACGGTGGGAGCGATGGGCTTTGAGCCCAGCGAAACGAGCCGTCAGAGGAAAGGGGCCTCAGCCCCGGACGTAAAGCCTAGTCGCCTGCGACCTTCACGTCCTCCGACCGCAGTTGTTGCACCCGGCTGTGGTGGCGGCCGTAGGCGAAGTAGATGACCATGCCGATCACCAGCCAGACGAACAGCCGAATCCAGGTATCCAACGGCAGGCTGGCCATCAGGCCAAACGAAACATGATGCCGAGAATCGGTACCAGCGGCACCAGCGGAGTCTTGAACGGCCGATGCAGATCGGGCCGGCGTACGCGCAGCACCCATACTCCGGCGCACACGATCACAAATGCCAGCAGCGTACCGATGCTGACCAGCTCGCCCAGAATGCCAATGGGAATGAGCGCCGCGAAAACGGCCACAAATACTCCAACCAGGATGGTCGAGATCCACGGTGTGCGGAACTTGGGATGCACCGCGCCCGCCCACGCTGGTAGCAGACCGTCACGCGACATGGAGAAGAACACGCGCGACTGGCCCAGCAACATCACCAGCATCACGCTGCCCAAGCCGACGATGGCGCCCAGCTTCACCAGGAATCGGCCCCAGACGACTCCCGTCGCGTCGATGCCAAGCGCAACCGGATCGGCAACATTCAGGGCCGAGTAAGGAACGATTCCGGTCAGCAGGCCGGAGACAAGGATGTAGAGGATGGTGCAAATGACCAGCGATCCCAGGATGCCCATCGGCATATCTTTCTGAGGATTCTTGGCTTCCTGCGCCGCGGTGGAAACGGCATCGAAGCCGATGTAGGCGAAGAAGATCACGCTGGCCGCTCGCGCGATACCTGACCAGCCATAGTGTCCGAAGGCTCCGGTGTCATTGGGAGGAATAAAGGGATGCCAGTTCGCGCTCGCCAGAGCGGGATGCTTCGGCGACAAACGCGCCGGCGATGCCGATGAACATCAGCACGATCGTCAGCTTCACAATCACGATCCCAGAATTGAAGTTGGCCGATTCCTTGAATGCCGATCACCAGAATAGTAGTCATGCACGACAATGGCCAGAAACGCGACCAGATTGAACACGCCGGTCTACATGCGGCAGAGTCGATGGATCGATTCCATGCTGTTAGCAGGGGCGCCATGGTTGTCAGCAGTTCCCATTCGCCCCAGGTGTTCACCAGTGACCGTTACAGCACCCAGAGCTTGCCGGCGTGGGCGCCAAGGCGTCGCGATCAGTCGCGGAGGGATGCGAATCCCGAAATCCTCCAGAAAGCTGAGAAGGTAGCCGCTCCAGCCGGAGGCGACCGTGGCGGCTCCGAAGGCATATTCCAGAATCAGATCCCAGCCGATGATCCAGGCAAACAACTCTCCCAGGGTGGCGTAGCCGTAGGTGTAGGCCGAACCGGCAATCGGAATCAGCGAGGCAAACTCCGCGTAGCACAAGGCCGGCAAAAACGCAGCCAGATACCAGACAAAACGAAGGAAAGCACGATGGCCGGTCCGGCATACTTCGCCGCGGCCGATCCGGTGAGCACAAAAATTCCCGCGCCAATGATTGCGCCGATTCCCAGAGTAATAAGGTTGACGGGACCCAGGGCCCGCTTAAGACTATGTTCGCCCGTCTCGGACGCTTCGTCCATCAGCATGTCGAGCGGCTTGCACTTCAAGACGATTAGCCATTCAGTGTGTGGTCCTCCATCTGTCCGAGACGCGTAAGAAAGCGGCACTGCCGGTAGTGGCCGGGCTACGCTTTGTAACCAGCATCGCGAAGCGCTGTATCTTCCGCCTGCTCAACTTCCAAATGCTGTACCCGGCTGTGGTGGCGGCCGTAAGTGAAGTACACGACCAGGCCGATGATCAGCCAGACGATCAGTCGCGCCCAGTTCATCCACCCCAGCTTGTACATCATGTAGCCGTTGAACAGGATACCCAGGATCGGCACCACCGGCACCCACGGCGTGCGGAACGGCCGCGGCTGCGTCGGGTTCGGTGTGCCGCAGCACCATGATCGCAATGCACACGATGACGAAGCCAGCAGCGTGCCGATGTTCACCATCTTGCCGATATCGTCGATGGGCGTGACGCTGCCGACGATCGCGGCCAGCAAGCCCACCAGGATCGTGTTCTTCTACGGCGTGCGGAACTTCGGATGAATGTCGGCGAAGAAGCTCCGGGCAGCAGGCCGTCGTTCGCCATCGAATAAAGCACGCGCGTCTGGCCCAGCAACATCACCAGCATCACGCTGGTAAGTCCGGCCAGCGCACCCAGCGGTGATCATGTACGACGCCCAGTACGAGATTGCGATCCAGGAAGGCGCGGGCGATCGGCGCTTCGATATTGATGTCCTGCCACGGCACCATGCCGGTGAGCACCGCCGCCACCCGATATACAGCACGCGTGCAGACCACCAGCGAAACAATGATGCCGATCGGCAAATCGCGCTGCGGATTCTTGGCTTCCTGCGCGGTGGTGGAGACCGCGTCGAATCCGATGTACGCGAAGAAGATGTAAGCCGCCCCGGCGCCGATTCCGCCGAAGCCCATACGGCGCGAAGCGTATGCCAGTCGTGCCCCAGTTGGCGGTGTTCACGTAGCGTGATGCCCAGGCGCGATGACGAACAGCACGACCGCGACCTTGACGACGACGATGGTCGGCGTTGAAGCGGGCGCTCTCCTTGATGCCGATCACCAGAATGGCGGTAATGACCAGCGCAATCACAGAAGGCCGGCAGGTTGAAGCCGATCTCGATGCCGAAGAGATGTGCGGCGCACCCAGCAGATCATGCGCCCGCTGCAGCAGTCGGCGGACTGCGCCGGCCTTGATGGCATCAACCGCCTGCGATGAACGCCTGCGTGCCCGGGACCAGCGAGGTTCGGATGCTGCGCGGGCCATCTGCCGCGCCACGATGTCTTGCGCCATGCGCAGCCCGGTCCAGTGATCGTAGGCCAGCCACAGCGGCATCTTGAATGTCGAAGATATCGCAGAAACTCAATGAAGTGGTTCGACCAGCCGGAGGAGACGGTGCTGGCGCCCAAGGCGTATTCCAGGGTCAGGTCCCAGCCGATGATCCAGGCGAACAACTCGCCCAGCGTGGCATAGCCGTAGGTGTAGGCGCTGACCCGGCCAGCGGAATCATGGAGGCGAACTCCGCATAGCAGAGTCCCGCAAAAACGCAGCCCAATGCCCGACAGCACGAACGACAGCATCGAGGCCGGGCCGGCATAGTGCGCCGCCCAGATCCGGTCAGGACGAAGATGCCCGCGCCGATGATGGCGCCGATGCCCAGCGTGATCAGGTTACCGGACCCAGGCCCGCTTCAGACTGTGTTCGCCCGTCTCGTGCTTCTGCCATCAGCATGTCGAGGGTTTGCACTTCAACAGATTGGCCATTCAGATTGCCTCTTCTTACAGATCTAGGCTTGCTCGCGCACTTGCGGATTGCGCCTCGACCACAGGAAATACACGGGAATGCCGAGCAGAACGATGATCAGGCCGGGCCACGTGTACTGCGGCTTATAACGCAACAAGACTACATCAATGAAGGTGGCCATCAAAATGTAGATCGCGGGCAGCACCGGATAGCCGATCGCGCGATAGGGCCGCGGCTCGTCGGGCGCTTGACCCGCAGCACGAACAACCCGGCGATGGTCAGGATGTAGAAGACCAGCACGGCGAAGATGATGTAGTCGAGCAGCTGGCCGTAGCTGCCCGAGATGCACAGAATGCAGGTCCAGACGCACTGCATGACCAGCGAGTGCGCCGGCGTGCGGTACTTGGGATGAGCTTGGCCGCGCTGCGGAAGAACAGCCGTCCTTGCGCCATGGCGTAGTAGACGCGCGCGCCGGCGAGGATCAGGCCGTTATTGCAGCCGAAGGTGGAGATCAGGATGGCGACCGCCATGATCTTCGCGCCGCCCGTGCCGAAGATCTGCTGCGAAAACCGCCGTGGCGACGCGGTCTTCCGAGGCGTGCTGGATGCCGCGCGCCAGGATGGTCGCGCCGTCGGCGTCGCCGTGCAGCGGCAGCACGCTCAGGTAGACGACGTTCGCCAGCACGTAGAGCAGGATCACCGCGCCGGTTCCCAGGGCCAGCGACAGCGGCAGATTGCGCTTGCGGATTCTTCACCTCGCCGGCGGTGAAGGTGACGTTGTTCCAGGCGTCGGAGGAGAACAGCGACCACCTGCGCGACCGCGATGATGGTCAGCATGCCGACCAGCGCGATGGGGCCGCCGACTCCGACCTGCACCGGATGAAGCGCATGCCAGCCGGCATTGCGCCAGAACTTCCGCGCCGAAGTTGGCGGCGATGGCCTGCGGCGTTGCGTCCGACGAACAATCCCAGCAGGACCAGTCCCAGCAGCGCGGCGGTCTTGGCGAAGGTGAAGATGTTCTGCACCATCGCGCCGGTGCGCACGCCGAAGATGTTCAGCACCGACAGGAAAATCACGATCAGGATGGCGGCGAGATTCTGCGTGTTCAGGCCGACATCCATGTTGCCCAGCACCATCGGGCCGATCGGAATCGGCGGCACATGCGCAGATATGCAGATCAGCCAGTGCGTGGACGAGACCGAAGGGAAGAAGACGCCGAGGAACTTGCCGAAGGCGACGCCGACGGCGGCGATGGTTCCGGTCTGGATGACCAGAAAGAGCGTCCAGCCGTAGAGAAATCCCCACAGCGGCCCGAGCGACTTCGCGCAGGTAGACATACTGGCCGCCGGCATGGGGCATCATGGCCGCCAGTTCGCCGTAGGCGAGCGCGCCGGTGATGGTCAGGAAGCCGGTGACCAGCCAGGCGCCGATCAGCAGCGCGGGCGAGTCGACCAGGCGGGCGATGTCGGCCGAGACGATGAAGATGCCCGAGCCGATCATCGAGCCCATCACCAGCGTGGTCGCGCTGGTAAGCCCGAGACCTTTTACGAACTCGCTTTCGCCGGAGGCGAGGGATGACTGGTCTTGGTTTCGGTAGCCAATGAAACCTCGTTAGCGTTAGACGTGGGGAACTGCCGAATTGGCAGTCTGACCGAGCTAAATCGTGCTGACGCAAGAATTTACACCAACAGCCGCAAGAATTCTTCAGCAACTTTGGCGGGCGAGCTCAGAAGGTCAGAAATCACCGCGACCGAATCGGCTCCGGCGTCGATCACCGAGCGCGCATTCGCGCGGGTGATGCCGCCGATGGCGACCAGCGGCTTCTTTGTGGCAGCGCGGGCGGCGCGAATGCCGTCGAGTCCGACGACGGGATCGCGGATTCCGCTTCGACGCCGTGGCGAAAGACCGGGCCAAAGGCGATGTAGTCCGCCGGGCCGGCATCGGCTTCCTTGCAGTTGCTCGAGATTGTGGGTCGAAACGCCGAGCGATGCGATCGGGACCGATCACCGTGCGCGCGCCTTCGGGCGAGAGATCGTCCTGCCCGACGTGCACTCCCTCGATATCCGGCGGCGAGGCAGATGTCGGCGCGATCGTTCATGATCAGCGTCACGCTCTTGCCCAGCACGCGGCGAAGCTCGCGGGCATGGCTCAGCATCTCGCGCGTCGTGCCGACTTTGTTGCGATACTGAATGAGGGTCGCGCCGCCGGCGGCCAGGTCGCGCGCATAATCGACGATGGCGGCCGTGGTGCGCAGCGGCGGCGCGAAGCAGGCGACATCAACGATGGCGTACAGCTTGGGCAGATTCATTCTAGCTCGTACAGAATGCTTTCACCACAGAGACACAGAGGCACGAGAGGAAATCTTCTAACAAACATTCTGAGCTCCGTGCTCTCCGTGGTGAACCGCTCTTCTACTTTCCTCAGCCACTGGCCAGGAAGCGTTCCATGAACTTGGTGTCGAAGTTTCCGGCGCGGAAATCGGGATCGGCCATGATCCGCTGGTGCAGCGGAATGCGTGGTGTAAATGCCCTCGACCACGAACATCTCCAGCGCGCGCGACATGCGGGCGATGGCCTCGTCGCGATCGCGGCCGCGCACCACCAGCTTCGCAATCAGCGAATCGTAGTAGGGCGGGATGACGCCTTCGGCATAGGCGGCTGTGTCGACGCGAATGCCGGTGCCGCCCGGCATGTTGAAGGCCGTGATCTTTCCCGCCGACGGCGTGAAGCTTCTCGGGATGCTCGGCGTTGATGCGGCACTCGATGGCGTGTCCGCGGAAATACACTGGCTGCAGTGATGACGCTGCTCAGCTTTTCGCCGGCCGCGATCAGGATCTGCGACTTCACCAGGTCGACGTCGGTCGTCATCTCGGTGACCGGATGCTCCACCTGGATGCGCGTGTTCATCTCGATGAAGTACAGGCTGCCGTCTTCGTCCATCAGGAACTCGATGGTGCCGGCATTCATGTAGCCGATGTCTGCTGAGCGTCTTGACCAGGATGCCGCCAATGCGCTCGCGCAGCTCCGGCGTGACCTTCACCGAGGGCGCTTCTTCCACCAGCTTCTGATGGCGGCGCTGGATGCTGCACTCGCGCTCGCCCAGGCTCATCACGTTGCCGTGCTCGTCGGCCAGTACCTGGAACTCGATGTGGCGCGGGCGCTCGATGAACTTCTCCATGTAGAGATCGCCGTTGCCGAAGGCCGCCGCGGCTTCCGATTGCGCTGCAGTGAAAGAGGTTGGGCAGCTCTTCTTCGCTGCGGATGACGCGCATGCCGCGTCCGCCGCCGCCGGCCGAGGCTTTCACGATCACCGGGAAGCCGACGGTGCGCGCCCACTCCAGCGCCTCGTCCGCCGAGGCGATGATGCCGTCGGAGCCCGGCAGGATCGGCACGCCTTCCTTCTTCATGGTGGCGCGGGCTTTTTCCTTCTCGCCCATCAGGCGCGTGACTTCCGGCGGAGGGCCGATGAACTTGATGCCGCAGGCCTGGCACGACTTCGGCGAAGTTGGCGTTCTCGCTCAACAGGCCGTAGCCGGGATGGATCGCGTCGACATTGGCGATTTCGGCCGCGCTGATGACGGCCGGAATGTTGAGGTAGCTGTCCTGCAGACGCGGGCGGCCCAATGCAGATGGCTTCGTCGGCAAAACGCACGTGCAGCGAGTTGCGGTCGGCCTCGCTGTAAATGGCGACCGCCTTGATGCCGAGTTCCTTGCAGGCGCAAATGACCCGCAGGGCAATCTCCCCGCGGTTCGCAATTAGGATTTTCTTGAACATGAATATGATTTAGGCGTTCAATCGAGTCCGGCTACTGTTTGCGAATGCCGAACAGCGGCATGCCGTACTCGACCGGGCTGCCATTGCCGACGAACATTTTCACGATCACGCCCGAGACCTCGGCCTCGATTTCGTTCATCAGCTTCATGGCTTCAATGATGCACAGCACCTGCCCTTCTTTCACCGTGTCGCCGACCTTGACGAAGGGCGGCGCTCCCGGCGAAGGCGCTTCGTAGTAGGTGCCGACGATGGGCGACTTCACGATGTGCAGGTTGGCGTCCTCGGCAGGCTGCGGCGGCCGGCGCTGCTGGTGTCGCCGGGCTCGGGTTGCTGCCGCTGGCGCGGAGGCGGCTAGCCGGAGCTGCCTGGCGCAACGGGCAGCGGCATGCGCAACCATCGGGCGGCGCACATGCACCGGCGGCGCAGCCAGCGCCGCGCTTGACGTGGAGTTTCATATCGCCGCGTTCGATTTCGAACTCGGCGATGTCCTTCTCCACCAAAAACTCGATAAGTTCTTTGATTTCTTTTTGATTCATCGCATTCCCCGGCAGGAGCTGGTAGGTCGCCCTCTTGGGTCGCACCGTTACCCTGGCTCGTCGCCAAATCACAGATGCCTATACTTCGATCAGTTCCTTGGTGACCGGGGTCAGCACTTCGCGCCCCACCGCCGGTGACCACCACCATATCTTCGATACGAATGCCGCCTTTTTCGGGCACATAAATACCGGGCTCAATCGTGATGACCATGCCCGGTTCCAACCGCTCGGTCTGGCCCTTGCCCAGCCGCGGCGGCTCGTGAATCTCCAAACCTACGCCATGCCCGGTAGAGTGCGTAAAGTATCGGTCGAGCTTCGCTTTACGCAGTACCGAGCGCGCCGCTTCGTCGACCTCTCCTGCGGTTACCCCCGGCCTGACCGCAGCAATGCCCGCCAACTGCGCCTCGAGCACGGCCTGGTACCACGCCCGCTCAAGGCGGTTGACACGACCCACATGTACGGTGCGGGTCATGTCGGAACAATAACCGCGCAGTATAACACCCGAATCGATGACAACGAATCCACGCTTACGGATGGCAGCACTCGACGCGCGCCCATGCGGCAGGGCTCCACGCTTTCCCGCTGCGACAATGGTCTCGAACGACATGCCGTCGGCGCCCGCCTGCGCGCTGCGTACTCCAGCTTCGCCGCGACTTCGGGCTTCGGAGATCCCGGGCTTGCAGCGACTTCAGAGCTTCCTGTAGACCTTCGCGCCGAGTTGAACCGCAGCCCTGATCAGCTTCAGTTCCTCGCGCATCTTTAATCATGCGCTGGCGCATGACCAGGCCCGAGGTCGGCTTCCAGCGAATGCGCTTCGGCGTGAGCTCTCGCATCTGGTCGGCAGCGGCGACGGTGGTGAGGTCGGCTTCGAAGCCGATCGCTGGCGGAGCGAAGTTTGCTCAGCGGCGCAGCCGCGTCTTTGATCAGCGCTCCCTTGGAGATCACGATGCGCGCGCCCTTGACCTCTTCGCGCGCCTGCAAGGTGTAGCGTCCGTCGGTGAAGAATGTCTTGCGTCCGTCGAGAAACAGCAGCAGTCCGTTGCTGCCGGTGTAGCCGCACAGGTAGCGCAGGTTCGCGGGATGGGTGACGACGAAGCCGTCGAGACGTTCTGCCTCGAGGGTCTTGCTGGAATTTCTTCTGCCGCGCCGAATAATCCATCAAAGGAATTGTATTCGCGTGACAGCGCCATTATCCTGCTGAGACGCTGGTTTCCCGATCCCTGGGCCACATGCAGAACTGCATCTCTCATCCCGCCTTCGATTCCACGCGCGCCTGGATCGTCTCGATTGCGGCTTTTGTCGCGAGCTTCGTTGCTTACGGCTTTCTCTACGCTTTTGGCGTATTCCTAAAGCCGATGGGATCGGCGCTGGGCGTGAGCCATGCCGCTCATGGCGACGCTCTTCTCGTGCATGAGCCTGTCTGGCTACCTGCTCGGCCCGCTCACCGGAGACTGGGCCGATCACGTGGGACCGCGCAAGGTCATGGTGGCAGGCGCACTGGTTTTCACCGGCGGAGTGATCGCCACCGCCCACGCCCACAGCTTCGTGGTGGCCTTCCCCTGCCTCGGTATCGGAGTTGGCGCGGGCCTCGCTTCCGTTTACGTTCCTTCGCTTGCGGCGGTAGGGGAATGGTTCAAGAAAGAGCGCGCCGTTGCCCTCGGCATAGCCGTCAGTGGAATCGGCGTGGGCACTCTGGTTGCCGCTCCACTCAGCGCATGGCTCATCCGCGAATACGGCTGGCGCACCACGCTGACCATTCAGGGTGCAGCCGGCGGCAGCCTGCTCTTGCTTAGCGCGCTATTCATGTTCAAGCCGCCGGTCAAGGTCGAAGGCAAGAAGGGCAGCCGCGCAGTTTGGGCGAAAGTGCGCAGCCGTCCGTTTCTGCTGGTATTTCTGTCCCGCCTGCTGACCGGGATTCCCGTGTTCGTCACCATGGTTTATCTGCCGGCGTTGGCAGCGAAGGAAGGTGTCGCGCAGCGTTTCGGCGGCTGCACTGGTCGGCTACATCGGAGCCGGAAGCTTGTTGTCGCGGCTGGGGCTGAACGCGGCGGCGGAGAAAATCGGAGCCATCATTCCTTTTCAGTTCAGTTGCGTTCTGGTCGCCGTGGCATGCGTCATCTGGATGTTCGCCTACTCGTATCCGGCGCTCGTTGTCTTCGTGGTGGTGATGGGTATCTCGTACGGCGGAGTGGCGTCACTCACTCCGGCTGTGGCAATTCAGATTTTCGGCTTGGAGAACATCGGCGAACTGCTCGGCTTCCTGCTTATGTCGTACGGAGTAGCGGCAGTTGTGGGACCGCCCATCGCAGGCGTATTGGTGGACCGCAGCGGAAACTATCGCGATGTCATTTGGTTCGCATTGATTGCTTCTCTGGCAGGCGTTGTCGCGTCGTCGCTACTCAGGCGTACCCAGCCTGCGCCGGAAACAGAAGCCCACGAAGCCGCAGCCTGAAACCAAACTATCGACGCTTCCGCCTCCGCGAGCACGCCTCCAATGCGAAACGGCCGCCTGGGCGGCGGCCGCGGTTTCAATCTTCTAGTTTTCTAGCTGAGTTTGCGGCGCAAAACACCTAGCAATCCCACGACACCGGTTCCCAGTGTGAGCAGCGTTCCCGGTTCGGGCACGGCGTTGACCTGCATCTGATATGCGCCATTGTTGTCAGTGAAGATGCCGTTCAGATTCGCGAAGTATTCGCCGTCCACGCCAACGCCGGTAGTATCTACCGACCACGACCACTGCGCTACGCTCTGATCAGTGGAACTCAAGCCAATCCAGTAGCGGGTATTGGGATCCAGTACCTGCGGCTGCGCCAGATTGAAGAAATAATTCTGCAGCGAATTGGTCAGCGAGCTGTCTTGCACCGTAGCGATGGTGTAGATGGGATTACCGGGACTGATGTTGTTATCGGACAGCAACTGGATGGTGAACGAACCGGTCGGCGAGCCGAGGTCTTCTAATTTCAGTCCAATGCTGCCGAGGGTAAAGCCGTCAGCGCCAGTGGAGAAAGAATCCGCCAGTGGTCCGAAACTGAAAATGCTGTCGACGCCATAACTCTGGGCGTTGAGATTATCGAAGGCAACGGTTGCTCCGGCCGCGCAGCTCAAAGTAACTACAAGAAGCAGTGGAAGTAAGCGCCTCATGCGCACTCCTCCTTTCGAACTACTTACGCCTGGGAAGTAGAACTGTTGGCCGCACACTCCCGCACTAGTTTTGCGACGCAGTTGTGCTTAGGATAATGGCACGATAAGGCCGCCAATACAAACGAAATGCCGCAAGGCCTTGGAGGGAATTTCCCGGAACGAGGCCGACGCAGTGCAGATTTCGGCATCGTTCGCCTTGAGCTAAGTTACTCAGTGGTAATCGCTTCCTGGCTGCGAAAACCGCACCTAACGGCGCACCCGCTCAGATCTGTTGGATGACCAGTTCGCCGTTGCCGGTCTGCTTGTGGGCGCGAAGCGTGGTTTTACCGGCGGTGAAGTGGGCGACGGCATCGGCGCGCACCATGTAGTTGCCCGGGCCAGGCGTCGGCGCCAAAGGGAATCTCCTGTTCTACCTGGGGCTGGATAGTGAAGTGCTGATAACCCAAGGCCGTGGCGCGGCCGATTTGATTCACCGCCACTATGATCACCGTCAGGTTCGCAGGCTGGGCGGTATGGTTGGCCACCATCACGGAACCGGCAATCGACGTCCCGCTCACTTTGGGAGGACGTTTCCACTCGATGGTCAGTCCGGCCACGACGGTCAGCGTGAACTCGCGCTGCATCTGGCTTGGAGGAGCGTTGACGTCTGACAATATCAGCGTGAAATGGTATTCGCCCGCAGCGCTGGGCGTACCCGTGATAAGTCCGCGGTGCGGGCGCAAGTGCAAGCCTGGCGGCAGCTGGCTACCTTGCGCTAGTTGCCACAAATATGGATTGACGCCGCCCTGAGCCTGTAGTGCGACCTGGTAAGGGATGCCAGCTTGGCCGTTGGGCAGCGAGCCTGTCGCTATGGTTAGCGGATCGATTTGCCAGGCTGCAAGCCTCGTCGAACCGAAGAGGCACGCGATGGTAAACAAGCTGAGCGCAAGTGCGAAGCGAGATCGCAGACGGAGCATCGTCCCGCCATTATCCACGACGAATGACACTGAGCGTTAGCCTTCCGGCGAGTTAAAAGGGACTGTTACGAATGTTATAATCCGACTTGCCACGGTGGGTGTAGTTCAGTGGTAGAACTCCGGACTGTGGCTCCGGCTGTCGAGGGTTCGAATCCCTCCACCCACCCCAATCCTCGGCATCATCTCTCCAACCAGTTTGACTTCGCCCAGCGGAAGCGGGGCAACATCCAGCCAGCGATCGCCGCTGCCCTTCACGAAGGTAATGGAGTCGATGAGGACTTTGCGACCATCCTTGAAGGTTTCCCAGCGGCGCCGGGCAACGCCCAGAACCTGCTCGGCTTCGGGCATGGTGTCGGCCTTCAGGACAGTGAGGTGCGGCATATACGGCCAAGGCTCGCAAAACTCGAGACCGTTGACGTTGAACTCATCGTGCAGCTCGCGCATGCGGTAAGCGCCATAGGCTACACGGATAAACACGGTTGGCGTGGCGGGAATAAAGCTCTCGACATCACCCATGGTGATTTCGAACGGTTGCTCGCCGGCGCAGACCTCCTGCAGTATCTCGATGGCTTGTTCTTCGCTTCCCATGAGGGGGCGCGGAGGAAGAATGGTGATATGGGCGTCGGCGTGGGTGTGGGAGGGATGAAGCTCCCGTCGAAGTTCTTCCACGAAGTGCCCGACCGGGTTGCGCACATACGCAACGGCCGCGTACAAAAGCCCAGACATGCAGGCAGCATTATACCTGCGAAACGACCCTAGGATGTCGGGCTGTCTCCCAAGGGCTTTTCCAACTCGTGGTAGGTGCGATTCACAAACACTTCGAGGAAGTAGGCTTTGAAGGCCGGCAGGCGCTGTTCCGGGAGCGATATATCAGCGGCATAAATCGCAGCGTTGTTGCCCAGCGCAGCCTGCGTCTCTTGCAGAGAGTGACCCTCGGCGCGCGCTTTTTGCACGTCGGACGCGACGTGCCGGAAGAGCGTCAAGTTCTGGCGCAAGTAAGTTTTGTCGCGCTCGACCTCGCCATGACCGGGAATGATCGCCTCCAGCGTCGAGGGCATCGAGCGCTTGTAGAGTTGCGATCCAATCTTGCGGATAGCTGCCGCCCACGGCAAACGGAATGGGATTGACCAGGATGTCGCCGGTGATCAGAATCTTCTCCTTGGGCAGATAGACGTAGGTGTCACCGGGAGTGATTGCGCGCGCATGCAGTACGCGGATCTCGCGGCCGCCCAGGAAGAGTGTGACCGATTCAGAGAAGACTACGTTGGGGAAGGTGTAGATGACCGAGCGTTTCTGTTGCAGGAAGTCTTCGTCGGCGGCCAGCAGTTCGCGCATCTCTGCCAACTCCGACTCAGGAGCATGCTTCGCTTCCGCGGCGGCCAATTGTTGCTTCTGCTGCGCGACGTAGTCGGGCAGGTCCCGCACAAGGCCGGGCTTGTTCCACGCCACGGCGGTATTCATCATCAGGTCGCGGTTCTTTTCCGACGACAGAAACTGCACGTTAGGGTAGGCCTGCTTGAATACCTGGTTGCCGCCCCAGTGGTCCCAGTGCCAGTGCGAGTTGATGACATACAGTACTGGCTTGCTGGTAAGTTTTCGCAATTCCGCGAGCATCGCCTGCGCGCTCGACGGTGTACCGCTGGTATCGAACATCACCACGCCGTCGTCGGTGAGGATGGCGACAGCGTTGCCCCCGAAGCCCACGTCGCCATAACGCGTAGTGGTAAACAGATAGACTCCGTCGGCGACCTTCGAGCTTGCTACCTTACCGGAGTCGATTGCCAGGCACGAGCAGGCGAGCGCGAGAATGGCTACGGCGAAATACAACGGTTTAGGAAGGCTGAAACTTTGACGGCTGGCGCAGCGGTGACTCATTTGGAGCAGAAGACTAGCACCCGGCGAGCGCACTCGACGAGGGCTTCGTTACGAACGCCCTGCTGCACGGGCCGGGCCGCACGTCATGATGTCCCGTGTAGATTGCTATAATGAAGGCTCCGTCGGGGCGTAGCGCAGCCTGGTAGCGCACCTGCCTTGGGCGCAGGGGGTCGGAGGTTCGAATCCTCTCGCCCCGACCAACTAACCCTCTGCACCTCATGCGGATAGCAGCCGCTTCAGCTCCGCATCGTTGTTCGCTATTTCAACGCTGTGGCCAGAATTGTGCCCAGCTTCGCCATTACGTTTAGAACGGCATCCTCTGGAGGGTGAACGTTGTCGCGGCGGAGGCGGTTGCGCCATGCTACCCCGACGACTAAGCCGCAACGCCTTTAATTGCTCTCGCGCAACGATCTCAATGCCTCGGCGCAACGACGTCATTCTCCCCGCTGGATATTGTCATAGCGTCACGATCGGAAGGGCCTCCGGGTGATTTTTTAGGGGAAGGCACCCCTTGGAGGCGCGGAAGGTCATGACACTCACTCAGACCCTCGAGTACGGCCCGGAGATTCGCCACTTTATTCCGGGCCGTTTTCTTCTCACCCGGTCAGCACCTGAGATCCTTCGCCGAACAGACCGTGGATCCGCAGCGGAAGCCACAAAGATTGGGTGAGATGTGGTGGAGTTCCTAACAGAAATTCGGGCGGGATTTCTTACGATAAGCCGAGTTACCGCCAGCACAATCGTGCTATTCCATGACGCAAAACGGCGCACCGGGCTGCGGGCGCCGATAGTAAAATTGTACAAACATCGACCCTCCAACACTTGGTATGAACCGGAGGAGTGATGCCACGCCAGGCAGATGTTGTTTCACAAAGCCAACGCCTCGCAAACCTCACCGAGCGCAACCTTCACCGCCTTATCGAAACCGAGTTCTCGCTCATCACCAGTTTCTGCGATATTGCGGAGTCTGAGGTTCGGCTGCAGCATCGTGAAAGAGCCCAGGGACTTCTCCAGAAAGCCTTACTCACAGCAAAGGCGATTCGGCACATTTCCCGGCGGCAGTTACCGAACGCAAAGCGACTTGAAGTCCATTCGCGAGTGGACGAGCTCGAGAATCGGCTCAGTGCGTTGGCGAGAGAGCTCCGCAACGGCTCTGATTGACCCTGCGCAACGACTTGAATGTTCCCGCGCAACGACATCGCTCTCGCGGGCCGTTATTGTCGTGACGTCACGATCCGATGTGCGTCCCGGTGACTCAGGACACACCTGACAGGTGCAGCGGGTCATGACGTTCACTCGTCCCACTTGATGAGTGCGGCCCGGAAGTTCTCTACCTCTTCTGGGCCGTTTTCTACCTCACCCTGTAGCAATAGAAATTAGCTACGCAGCCTTAGCTACTCCCTCTTCACTCTTCTCTAGCTGAAGCTCGGAAATCTCTCGCAGGAGTAAGCTTTTTAGCCGCAGGAAGTCAGGGTCGTCGGGACCCAAATCCTGTTCGAGGTGCTTGAGTGTAGTTCTCAGGATAAGGAGCAGCCTAATATTACGGGGCATCAAAGGGCTGTCTTTCCGGCGCACGATAGTTTGATGCTGAATTAGCCAAAAGGTGGCCTAGCGTGTGCCGAATCCTTACCACTAATGTTACCGCCTAAGGTAGGTACGCGAAAGAACGCTCGGATGGTGAATCGGGGCTGCGGGTTTGAATTGCGCAACCGACACTCTCATTAAATCACCACCGTCTCGTGATACTCGCCATAAACGTCGCCGCATGGCGTCGGAGATTTCGCCGACCGTGGCGTTCGCCTCGACCGCTTCGACAATTACCGGCATCAGGTTCGCCGTGCCGCGGGCTGTATCTTCCACCGCCTTTACCGCCGCCTCCCACTTCGCCTGGTCGCGCTTGGCGCGCACCGCGCGCAGTCGCTCTACCTGCTTGCGCTCCAGCGATTCGTCGATGTGCTGCAGCGGGAATCGGCTTCTCCTCGTCCAAATGCGAAGGAGTTCACGCCGACCACGATCGCCTCTTTGTGGTCGACCGCCCGCTGATATTCGTACGCGGCGTTCTGGATCTCCTGCTGCACGAATCCGCGCTCGATGGCTTTCAGCATTCCGCCCATGGCGTCGATCTTGTCGAGATAGCCGCGTGCGTTGCTTCTCGATCTGGTTGGTCAGCGACTCGACGTAGTACGAGCCGGCCAGCGGATCGATGGTCTGCGGCGCGCCGGATTCGTAGGCGATGATCTGCTGGGTGCGCAGCGCGATGCGCGCCGACTGCTCGGTCGGCAGCGCCAGCGCTTCGTCGAACGAGTTGGTGTGCAGCGACTGCGTTCCGCCCAGCACGGCGGCCATGGCCTGCAACGCGGTGCGGACAATGTTGTTCTCCGGCTGCTGCGCCGTGAGCGTCGAACCCGCGGTCTGCGTGTGGAAGCGCAGCATCTGCGACTTGGGATTCTTGGCCTTGAAGTGATCGCGCATGATGCGCGCCCACATGCGGCGGGCGGCGCGGAACTTCGCGACCTCTTCCAGGAAATTGCTGTGCGCATTGAAGAAGAACGACAGGCGCGGCGCGAACTTGTCGACGTCGAGCCCGGCATCGATGGCGGCCTGCACGTAGGTCATGCCGTTGGCCAGCGTGAACGCGACTTCCTGCACGGCGGTCGATCCCGCTTCGCGCATGTGGTAGCCGGAGATGGAGATGGTGTTCCACTCGGGCACGTGCTCGTTGGCGTAGGAGAAGATGTCGGTGATGATGCGCATCGCCTGCGCCGGCGGATAGATGTACGTCCCGCGCGCGATGTATTCCTTCAGCACATCGTTCTGAATCGTGCCCGACAGCTTGCGCACGTCGCGCCCGGTGCGCCGCGCGGTCACGATGTACAGCGCCAGCAGAATCGATGCCGTCGCGTTGATGGTCATCGAGGTGGAGATCTTCTCCAGGTTGATGCCGTCGAACAGGCGCATCATGTCCTCGATGGAATCGATGGCCACGCCGACTTTGCCGACCTCGCCCATCGCCAGCGGATTGTCGGAGTCGAGGCCAATCTGCGTCGGCAGATCGAACGCGACGCTCAGGCCGGTGGTGCCCTGGCTCAGCAGATATTTGTAGCGGCGGTTCGATTCTTCGGCGTCGCCCATGCCGGCGTACTGCCGCATGGTCCAGAGGCGGCCGCGGTACATGGTGGCCTGCACGCCGCGGGTGTAGGGAAACTGCCCGGGATAGCTGAGGTCGCGGTCGTAGTCCCAGCCTTCCAGATCGGCAGGCGTGTAGAGCGGATTGACCGTGATGTGCGAAGAAGTTTCCTGCTGATCTGTCGGCTTGCCGAAACGGCGGGCTGCGTTTTGGTTTCGGCCATGGATTAGGCCCTCAAATGAGAGATGATGAACCCTGAATAGCTATTATCCCTCATTCGCGCCATTACCATATGAGGCGCATCACAACATGGCGAACGATTTCGGCGACCGAACAGTAGCAAATCCGATCACAGTGCACACACGTCCAGAAGATGGGATCGCGCAATATGTAAACGGCCGGATGCCAACCTGACTCTGAAACCCAGTCGGGAGCGTTCGGCGACTTCCAAACAACCGCAAGAAAGGCGAGCAGGCTTCGAGCACCACACCGAGTATCGCGCCAAACACGAGCTTCAGTACCTCACGAGCGCACTCCGCTACTTGACCTGCGGACTTCCGCGATCGCCAGAACGAATTCACGCCGAAGTAGACGAACATCAGCGTGAACACAGCGGCCACAACAACTTTGCCGGATCCGGCTTCCCCGCGTGCTAGTGGCGGTACTCGCGAAAGCGGCCCCGGCTCCGATCACCGCCAGACACAGGAATAGCAAGCCGGTCACTTCCAGCCAGAGAACGCGAGCGACGCGGCCGGTGTGGCGCACGGTGACACCGCCTGCTTGATAGAACGCCCGCACCCAGCGATTCTCACCGGTCCGGCGCCCTGCAATGCGCAAGCAGAGCTCGGCCTTGAGTACCAAAATCACGCGGATGCGCGTTAGATTTTTCTCGCTTTGCACGGGGTTTTGCGCTTAAGCGTATTTTAGCAGCGGCTGGCAGAATCGCATGCCAGTCGGTTGACTGTGCCGCATAACTGCGTAATCGCGGCATCAAAACTTTACGCTCCGGGCTCGCGGCATCGAAACAAGTACTACAGCCTTGGCATGTGCGCTTGCCGAGCAGGCTCGAAGGTTCAGGTGAAATCGTGGATACAAGACTGAAGAAGCATGATGAAGGAGCTGGGGGACGCCATCAACAGTCGCATCTCCGATTCGGACGAGATAGCCGAGGTCATCTCGCGCATCAAGGCCGGCGGATACGACGTGTTCCTGGTGCTGGAGGCGACCATCGGCTTCAATCAGCGCGAGCACGAAGCGAAGAGCCGACGCTGGTCAATCGCAAGTCGCCGCCCGAGTTTGAGCTGACCGCCCAGGATGTGAAGTTCCTGAAGTCTCTGCGCATCAGCGTGGACGACAGAACCTGAAGCTCCGGCGTGCCAGGCTGAGGTTCACCGCCCGCGGTCGTGTGCTAAGATTCCGACTTTGCTTCGAGGGTCGGCTTCGTCGTCGTTCGCATCATCGTTCTACAATGTAGCCGTTGATCATCCGTAAGGACGTTGTGCTCGGGACATCACAGATGAGAGACACTCTCGGAGTCTTGCTGGCGGGAGGCGCAGGAGAGCGTCTTTATCCCCTGACCCGCGATCGCGCGAAGCCGGCCGTCACCTTCGGCGGCATCTATCGCATCATCGACATCACGCTCTCCAACTGCATCAACTCTGACCTGCGCAGGGTTTACATCCTGACCCAATACAAAGCGCTGTCGCTGAACCGTCATATTCGCGAAGGCTGGGGCAAATCTGTCGGACGCGAGATTGGGCGAGTTCATCGAAATCCTGCCGCCCATGAAGCGGGTCAGCGAGAACTGGTACATGGGAACCGCCGATGCGGTCTACCAGAACATTTATTCCATCGGGTCCGAGCAGCCGAAGCTACGTGCTGATCCTCTCCGGCGACCACATCTACAAGATGAACTACGACCTGATGCTGCGCCAGCATCAGGATTCCGGCGCCGACGTGACCATCGCGCACCATCCTGATCGAGCCGTCCGAAACCAAGCATTTCGGCGTGGTCGAGATCGATCGCACCGGCCGGGTGGTTGGCTTCCAGGAAAAGCCGGAGCAGACCGACCTGCGCTCGCCCTACAACCCGCGGATGGTTTCGGCGTCGATGGGCATTTATCTGTTCAACACCGACGTGCTGATTCCGGTGTTGCTGAAGGATGCCGAGGACGCCGAACTCGCAAGCACGATTTCGGGCACAACATCCTGCCGCGGATGGTGGACGACTACAAGGTTTACTCCTTCAACTTCATCGACGAGAACAAGAAGGAAGCGCTGTACTGGCGCGACGTGGGAACGCTGGAAGCCTATTACGAAGCCAACATGGATCTGGTCTCGGTGGCTCCGGTATTCAACCTGTACGACGAGCATGGCCGATCCGCACGCACAGCGGCAATATCCGCCGGCGAAGTTTGTGTTCAACGATCCGGGCCGCACCGGCGAGGCGCACGACTCCATCGTCTCCGATGGGCTGCATCATCTCCGGCGGCATCGGTGAGCAACAGCGTTCTCTCGCCCGACGTGCGCGTGAATTCTTACAGCGAAGTCGATACCAGCATTCTGTTCTCGCACGTCAACGTCGGCCGCCATTGCCGAATTCGCAAGGCCATCATCGATCGCGACGTGCACATTCCGGAAGGCACCGTGATCGGCTACGACACCGAGGCCGACCGCCAGAAATATCACGTGACCGAAAGCGGCATCACCGTGGTGACGCGCGATTATTCGCTGTTCGAGAATCCGGTGACGGTGGATTACTTCGATCCGGAATAGCTTGTTCCGAAGCCTGTCATTCTAAGCCACGAGCACAGCAAAGGTGTGATCTGAGCGACGACCCTGAGCAGCGCCGAAGGGGAGGAGTCGAAGGACCCCTGACACGCGCCGGACAGCTTACCCCAGAATCTTCGCCTTTACCGTTACCGCCCCTACGCACCATAGCAGCGCGTCCTCAACGTGGAGGCGAAGAGCGGAGTTGCTGAAGATGGTCTTCAAGTGCTTGCCTTCGGTCAGGCGGCCCGCCAACTCCGTGAGCAGTGCCTGGTAGCGCTCGGGCATGTGCAGGCGGGTGGCGCGAACCAGGTCATCGAGGATCAGCAGGCAATCGAGCAGCGTCCCATGCGAGTCTGCATCTTGAGAATTCACCAGGTACAGCGCTTCCGCCAAATCGCAAACCACCTCCAGGTGAGTTGGGGCCGGCCCGAGTGATGACATCGAGGCGTCGAGCTCCAGCGCCCGGGAGGCGTCTTTAGGGTTGGTGAAAAATATGATGCTTCCGTCAGCCGTTAGCGGCCGCTCGTTGTCTCCCCCGACCGCGAGCAACGTGTATAACTGATAGCCCTCGTGGTACGGAGTGACACGAAGCGCAATGAGCGCCAGCTCTTCCCGGTGATGCGGTTTGTGTGCGTGCAGTATTGGCAGCTCTGACATAACGCCGTAGATGGTACACGGTCTGGACGCCTCCGGGTACTACCCGGCAGCGGTTCAGACGGCACAACAAAGCCTCCGCCGCAGCGGAGGCTGAGTAGGAATTTCGGTGAGTGACCCTTACTGCTTCGCCGTTTCGGTTGCTTTGGCCGCTTCGGCTGCCTTAGCAGCTTCTGCCTTGCCGGCATCGCTCTTGGCGTACTTGCGGCGGAAGCGCTCCACGCGACCGGCGGTGTCCATCAGCTTCTGCTTGCCGGTGAAAAAGGGATGGCAAGCCGAGCAGATTTCCACGCTGATGTCGCTTTTGTTGGTCGAACGGGTCATAAATGTATTGCCGCATGCGCAGTGCACGCGTACTTCGTTGTAGGCCGGATGAGTGGCTGCTTTCATGTTGCTCCCCTAACTCGCTTGTAGCAAACCTAGATTCTATCGGAATTTCGGCGCTCTGGGCAACGCGCCCTCCGAGACCACAAGCGAACGTTTGATTCAAGAGAAACGAAAAACGATTCAGCGGGATTCTCGAGGCAGCATTGAATCCCGTGAGTGTAATGGCGATGTTACGCCAACTATGGCTACAGGCAGGTTGCCCCGGTTGAACGCAGACGAAGGCCACACCATCTTGTTTTCGCTGTAATTCACTGACTTGCTGATTCTTAATCTTCCCATTTTGGGAACCATCCGCAACTCCTTGCAAAACTTAACCTCGATTCAACCAGCCGGCTGTAAGAATTCTGTTGTAAGAGTTTTGCCGCGAAGTCAGTCGACGTCTTCCCCCGCACCTCTGAGATGAAGCCGTCCTCTTAACCATCACTCCGATCTGCGCCCACAACCCTACAAATCAGCACACGAGGTGCCATGATGCGTACTCATCATTTTCCCCTACGCGCATCGCAACAGTTGAACTCCATTCGCTTTCTGGCGAAGGCTGCGGTGCAACTTCTAACCACCTTGTTACTCTTCTCTCTCTGCCTATTCCCGAACATAGC
This sequence comes from uncultured Acidobacteriaceae bacterium, assembly GCA_963758835.1. GTDB lineage: Bacteria > Acidobacteriota > Terriglobia > Terriglobales > Acidobacteriaceae > CAVVDY01. The sequence continues at coordinate 381,396 of CAVWWZ010000025.1, forward strand.
CTCGGCGGCAACGCCACATATTTATGATGCGCCCAACGCCGGGCCTCCCGGATCCCACACCACGACAGTAGGCAACGGATTCGATCCCAACGCCACCCTCGACATTTATTTCGACAGCACGGATGTCGGCCTCGTGGTCACCGACAGCAACGGAAGCTTTGGAAGGACGCTTCCCGCGACGGCCATTCGGCAAAACGGATTCCTGATACAGATATCCAAAGACGCGGTTCCCGGCCAACACTGGATCACCGCTGTAGAACGGATCACTCAACTACAGGCGCAGGCACCGTTCACCGTCTGGACGGATTGGCCACAGTTTCACTATGGGCCAGATCGCACAGGTCTTAACCCTTACGAGAGTGTGCTGAGCCCAGGAACAGTCGGGAATCTAACAACACGTTGGACGTACCCAATCGGAGGCTACGTCTCGACTGGGGCCACGGCGGCCAACGGCGCCGTCTATAGCAGTTCGAAGTGGGGGCCCATATGCGCCCTCAACGCTGGCACAGGAGCGCTGCTCTGGATATCTTCATTTTCAGGTACGCCTTACACCGGGCCTGCGGTCGTCAACGGGATACTTTATACAAACTCCGGCTACGGCGTTTATGCGCTCGACGCTTTTACGGGTGTTCCTCTCTGGAACTACCCTATAGGGAATACTGGTTTTGGTGAGCAGGTGGCCGTGGCCAACGGCGTAGTCTACGTTGGGTCGGCGTTGGACGGTGGTAACCCGAATAATTATTTCTATGCTGTGGATGCTAGCAGCGGCACGCTACGGTGGAAGTACCCGACTGGGACGAACTTTTTCTTCGCCTCACCAGCAGTGGCCGATGGTGTAGTCTACGCCGGCGACTACAGTGGAAACCTCTACGCTCTGGACGCCGGCACAGGCGCGCTCCGGTGGAAGTTTCCAATGCCTTCAGGTATCGATGCAGCGCCGGTTGTGGCCAACGGCGTAGTGTATGTCGTTCCGGGTCAGGGCGACGTCTACGCGCTAAATGCTAGTACGGGAGCGCCCATCTGGGAGGAGCATGTAGCTGAAGCCTTCATCTTCGGCCCCCCGGCGGTGGCAAACGGTGTGCTCTATGCCGCCTCCGGCGATGGCAACGTATACGCCCTCAACTCTAGTACTGGAACCTTGCAGTGGCAGTTCGCAGCCGGAGATGCGATCATTTCTTCGCCGGCAGTGGCAAACGGCGTGGTCTACTTCGGTAGTTTCGACGCGAACTTCTATGCAGTAGAAGCTAGTACAGGCGCGCTCCTTTGGAAGTACAAAACAGGGGGGCCCGAGGTCGAATCGTCGCCGACGGTGGTCAACGGCATGCTATATATCGGCTCCGACGACGGGAACCTCTACGCCTTTGGCCTGCCCAGCCAGCAAATGACGGAGAAGTTCAGCCCGCCGGAGCGTCCCGACCCGGCTCTGCTGACGCCCAACTGGAGCCTCCAGCCAAACACAGTCGTGACGCCTGTGGAGAAGTAATCACCATTCCCTAAACAAACCTGGGGCGCGGAATACCTCCCGCGCCCTCTGCTCCACTCGCGGCCTGAGGGGAGACCGGACCCTGCACTGTTAAGTCTTCCCGCGGCGTAAACAACGCCCTTGAGGGGTCAATGAGTGCTATTGCGATATATCGCCGGCCACTGTTCGCCTTATCCGTAGGTCAGGGTGGTGCTTTGTCCGACCTCGATAATGTACCCGTCCGGATCGCGGATGTAGCAGCGCGTCTCGCCGTACTTGGGGATCGGCTCCGTGATGAACTCTGCTCCTCGACTCTTCCATAGTTCATAGCAGGCTTGAATATCCGCAACGCGGAAATTCATAAAACTGTTACTGTGATTCGGGTCGGGGACGCTGAGCGTTACCGTCGGTTTATCCGGGGTAGGCCCGCCCCCAACGTTCAGAATCATCCAGATATTCGCAAGCTGAAGGTACGCAGGGGCGTTACCGTCACCCAGGCTCAGAATGCGAGCGCCGAAGACCTTTTCGTAGTAGCGAGCCGATCGCTCGATGTCCGCGACGGTGAGAAACTGCGCGATGCTGATCCCCTCACGCGGGGGCATCTCATAGCTTTTCTGTTCGATTTGCACGCTGCTCATTGACGACTCCAATTCCGACTCACTCTACGCCGGATCTGGCCCCGAGTACCGCGCTAATTGCCGATAGCCGGAAATTAGCGCTCATTCAGAACACACGCTCCAGTACACCGCAATGGGGTTGTGGCGCTGCACCTTTTGTGAGTCGCTCGATTTCTCCGCCCGTCAGACATCGCCCCGTGCTAATACGCAATCCCACCACTATCAGCTAACATAAGCAAAAACCGCACTGAAGCAGCGACTTCACAACAGCAAGAAACCAACCTGGAGCCAAATTTATGTATTCAACCCACCAACGCCGCTGGGACGAGACCGGCGACACGCAAAGTTCGAAGCAAGCCTGGCAACACTGGGGAGCCCTGGTCGGCGGCAGCGCACTCGCAGTTATCGGCATGACCCGCCGCTCGAAAGCCGGTTGGGCACTGGCAGCCGCCGGGGGAGCGATGGCTTATAGCGGCCTGCGCGCCGGCACCAGCAATGGAATGCATGCGTCAAACCGGCCGGGTCGACCCGAGTTGGGCAGCAACATTCTGGTAAATGCCTCGCCGCAAGATGCCTTTCGGCTCTGGCGCGATCTGGAGAATGCTCCGCGTTTCATGAACCACATTGAATCCGTAACCATGCTGGATGAGCGCCGCTCGCGATGGACCGCCGTCGGCCCAATGGGCGCGAAGCTTAGCTGGACAGCGGAGATCACCGACGAACGCCCCGGCGAATACATCGCGTGGCGCTCGTTACCGGGGTCCGACCTTGAATGTGGAAGGCCGCGTCGAGTTCAAGCAGGCTCCCGGAAACCGCGGAACCGTCGTCCACTCAACCTTGCACTACACGCTTGCCAACCGCGCGTTGCGCAGCGCCGCTTCCGGCTTTGTCGGACGACAGGCGAGCTTCTTCATGCGCCAGGATCTGCGGCGCTTCAAGGCGCTGATTGAAACGGGCGAGATCCCGACAACCCAAGGCCAGTCACACGGACCACGATCTGGCGTCACCGCCGCGTTTCGCGCTCTCAATCCCGACCGTCCGTTGCGCGGGCAGTGGCGCGCAACCGAAGTGGTCGAATCCATGAGGAGGGTTTCATGAAGGCAGTTTGTTGGATGGGCAAGGAGAAAATGAGCGTCGAGAATGTTCCTGACCCGCAGATACTCAACCCGCGTGACGCCATCATCCGAATCACGCGCACCGCAATTTGCGGTTCGGACCTGCACCTCTACGGCGGCTTCATTCCCACCATGGAGCAGGGCGACATCGTGGGCCACGAGTTCATGGGTGAAGTCGTGGAAGTCGGACCCGGCTATCAGCAAAGACAAGCTGAAGGTCGGCGACCGCGTGGTCGTCCCGTTCACCATCGCCTGCGGCAAATGCTTCTTCTGCGAGCAGCAGCTATGGTCGTGCTGCGACAACTCCAACCCGAACTACTGGATAGCCGAGAAGCTGATGGGCTCCTCGCCATCGGGACTCTTCGGCTATTCGCACATGACAGGTGGCTACGCCGGCGGGCAGGCGCAGTACGCGCGTGTACCCTTCGCCGATGTCGGGCCCATCAAGGTTCCGGATGGCATACCCGACGAGAAGCTGCTGTTCCTCACCGACATCTTTCCCACCGGCTACATGGGCGCGGAGAACTGCAATATTCACCAAGGCGACACGGTGGCCATCTGGGGCGCGGTCCGGTTGCGCAGTTTGCCATTCGCAGCGCCTTCATGCTGGGAGCGGAGCGCGTGATCGCGATCGACCGTTTCGAGTACCGCCTGCAGATGGCGCGGGAAGGCGGAGCGGAGACCATCAACTACGAGGAAGTGGATTCCGTCCTGGAGACACTGAAGGACATGACCGCCGGCATCGGCCCCGACTCGTGATGGATGCCGTTGGCATGGAAGCTCACGCCGACTCGGCCATGTACTACATGGACCGCGCCAAGCAGGCGGTGATGCTGGAAACCGGATCGCCCGATCGTGCTTCGCGAGGCCATCATGGCATGCCGCAAAGGAGGAACGGTTTCCGTTCCTGGTGTGTACGGCGGCTTTGTCGACAAGGTTCCGATGGGCGCGTTCATGAACAAGGGCCTGACGATGAAGACCGGCCAGACCCACATGATGCGCTACATGAAGCCACTGCTCGATCGCATTCAAAACGGCGAGATCGATCCCAGCTTCGTCATTAGCCATCGCGTGTCGATCGATCAGGCGCCCGACATGTATAAGATGTTCCGCGACAAGCAGGACCATTGCACCAAGGTCGTGCTGGATCCGTGGGCCAATGGAGCGGCCGCAGCATAGCTGCGAACACACAACTTCATAGGAGGTACTAATAATGGCAGACAAGCAACTACAAGGACTCAGAGTCGCAATCCTCGCAACCGACGGAGTCGAGCAGGTGGAACTGCTCAAGCCTCGACAGGCGCTCAACGACGCAGGAGCGGAAACCAAAGTCGTCTCACCGAAGTCCGGAAAGATCAAAGGCTGGGACCACACTGACTGGGGTGAGCAGATACCGGTAGACATCGAGTTGAGCAACGCGAAGCCGCAGGACTTCGATGCTCTGCTGTTGCCGGGAGGCGTGCAAAATCCTGACAAACTGCGCATGGAACCCAAGGCCGTACAGTTCGTAAAGGCTTTCTTCCAGGCCGGAAAACCGGTGGCGGCGATCTGTCACGCGCCGTGGACGATTGTTGAAGCAGGCGAGGCGAAAGGGCTTCGCATTACATCCTGGCCTTCGCTGAAGACGGATCTGAAAAACGCCGGCGCGGAGTGGGTTGACCAGGAGATGGTGCGCGACCGCAACTTGGTAAGCAGTCGCAAGCCCGATGACATTCCGGCGTTCATCCGCGGGATGATCGAACTCTTTTCGGAGGCAAAGGGTAGGCACCGTAAAGCCGCTTAGGCTTAGCAAGGAGCGCGGCCACGGCCGCGCTCCACAAGCCGCTCGGCGCCGCACAACGCAGCGATTAGTCTCGGTACGACGTACGCTTGATTACGTGTCTCACGCGGAAGACCCACAACAGCAGCGCAATTACGGCACACGCCATCACGCTGAGCAGCAAGATTTCAGTGGGGCCGCCACCGTCCGTAAAGAAAGACAAGATGCGTTCCAGAAAATCCATACAGCCCCCTCTTTTGTGTTGGAGCCTGCTAATCAGCGCATCTCCCAGTGCCTATACCGATTGTTCGCAGGGCGGACGATCAAAGCACCTGTTTATCGTAAGCGACCTTGTCAACAAGCTGCGCCCGGCCTCGGCGTTAATAAAAGCGGCGCCGGAGTACCCGCAGTTCCGAGCCGAGAAATGAGGCTAAGGTCATTATTTTCCATCGTTTATGACTGCGTCGCTGTGGCTGCGCCACGTCCTCCCTCCCCAGCACAAGATGGATTGATGGAATCATTGTGGAAGAACGACCCCAACGCAACCCATCGAAGCCACTTCGGACGCCCGAGTGAAATTTCTTGACTCCACCAATCCCCAGTCTTTATGAGGCTCCGAGGCACCACGGCCAGCAAATTGCCGAGAAAAATCGCCGCTTGGGGTTGCGCGCATATTTCAGTTTGGTATAACTAATTTCGTCAGCGAGGGGCTGTGACGTCGCCTGCGGACGCGGGATGATTTTGAGTCCTGCGAGAGAAGCTGGCATCTAAGACGTAATAGCCTCGAAGTAGGCTGCCCCGGCCACGGGGCTGGAAGTCGGGGACAAAGTCCTCGACAGGTTAGCGGGAATCGCGGAACCTCCAGTACAAGATCTTTAATCGAATTCAAACGCTCCGGTGCCTTTGTGCGCTGAAATTATGGTGACAAGGCCAACTGGAGCGGCATGCTGCGCGCTTTGCTCTCCGCTGTCAAGCGGATTGAGCGCTCGGTGCTCCCCGGTAACGATTCAGGTTCTCGGGTTGACAGCACGGAAAATGCGTAGTATGTTTGAAAGGTTTCGAGGACGACGGTCAAAATCGCAAGATTATGAAGCCGTCACTATCCGAAGCGGCCGCCCAGTGCGGATTTGCGCGGATCTTTGACAAAAGGTT
>CAVWWZ010000025.1:390000-415733 GCA_963758835.1 uncultured Acidobacteriaceae bacterium
TGGTCAAGCTACTAAGGGCGCATGGTGGATGCCTTGGCAGAAGCAGGCGATGAAGGACGTGGCAAGCTGCGATAAGCCTCGGGGAGCCGCAAGTAGGCATTGATCCGGGGATTTCCGAATGGGGAAACCCTATACGGTAAAACCGTATAACGGCCCGATGAATACATAGTCGGGTACGAGCAAACCCAGGGAAGTGAACCATCTCAGTACCTGGAGGAAAAGAAAACAACAGTGATTCCGATAGTAGTGGCGAGCGAACTCGGAACAGCCCAAACCTATATCACCTTCGGGTGAAGTAGGGGTTGTAGGGTCCGCAACAGTAGAGTTACCAATCCAGTCGTTAGTCGAAGCCCTCTGGAAAGGGGCGCCATAGAGTGTGATAGCCACGTAGGCGAAAACGATCTGGACTCGAAGCGGATACCTGAGTAGGGCGGGGCACGTGAAACCCTGTCTGAATCTACGGAGACCATTCCGTAAGGCTAAATACTAGCTTCTGACCGATAGTGAACCAGTACCGTGAGGGAAAGGTGAAAAGAACCCCAGCGAGGGGAGTGAAATAGTACCTGAAACCGTGTGCCTACAAGCAGTGGGAGGGCTATGCCCGCAAGGGAATGCCTGACCGCGTGCCTATTGCATAATGAGCCGGCTAGTTATTCTTGTCAGCAAGGTTAAGCGTAAGCGAGCCGTAGCGAAAGCGAGTCCTAATAGGGCGTTCAGTTGGCAGGAATAGACGCGAAGCGGGATGATCTACCCTTGGCCAGGTTGAAAGTGGGGTAACACCCACTGGAGGACCGAACCGGTGTTTGTTGAAAAAAGCTCGGATGAGCTGAGGGTAGGGGTGAAAGGCTAATCAAATTCCGTGATAGCTCGTTCTCTCCGAAATAGCTTTAGGGCTAGCCTCGTATGATTTGCAGCGGTGGTAGAGATCTGGATGGACTAGGGGGCTTTCCAGCTTACTGAATCCAACCAAACTTCGAATGCCGTGGACAACTAGTACGGGAGTCAGACAGCGGGGGCTAAGCTTCGTTGTCGAGAGGGAAACAGCCCAGATCGCCTGCTAAGGTCCCCAAGTCTCAGTTAAGTGGGAAAGGATGTCGGAACGCCCAGACAGCCAGGAGGTTGGCTTAGAAGCAGCCATCCTTTAAAGAAAGCGTAATAGCTCACTGGTCAAGCGGTCCGGTGCCGACAATTCAACGGGGCTTAAACTGAGCACCGAAGCAGCGGATGCATGGCGTCAAGCCATGCGTGGTAGGAGAGCATTCTCAACGGATTGAAGCGGGATCGTAAGGACCCGTCGACAGTTGAGAAGAGACCCTGCCGGCATAAGTAGCGATAACGGAGGTGAGAACCCTCCGCGCCGAAAGTCTAAGGTTTCCTGAGGAAGGTTAATCCGCTCAGGGTTAGTCGGTCCCTAAGGCGAGGCCGAAAGGCGTAGCCGATGGACATCCGGTTAATATTCCGGAACTCCCTTTGATTCGTTATTACGATGGGGTGACGCAGAAGGATACGTGCAGCCTGTTATGGCTATCAGGTTCGATGCGTGTAAGCCGGTTTCTCTAGGCAAATCCGGAGAGACATTAACGGTGAGACGCAAAGGAGTAGTCCGTATGGACGAAACGCACCGAGTTCACGCTGCCAAGAAAAACCTCTAAGGAGAATCGAAGGGAACCGTACCACAAACCGACACAGGTAGACGAGGAGAATATCCAAAGGCGCTCGGGAGAACGCTCGTTCAGGAACTCGGCAAATTAACCCCGTAACTTCGGGAGAAGGGGTGCCCCGGTAGAGTGCAAGCTCGAGGGGGCCGCAGTGAAACGCGCACGGCGACTGTTTAACAAAAACACAGGTCTCTGCAAAGTCGAAAACGACGTATAGGGGCTGACGCCTGCCCGGTGCCGGAAGGTTAAAGGGAGAGGTCAACCGCAAGGTGAAGCTTCGAACTGAAGCCCCGGTGAACGGCGGCCGTAACTATAACGGTCCTAAGGTAGCGAAATTCCTTGTCGGGTAAGTTCCGACCTGCACGAATGGCGTAACGATCGTGCGACTGTCTTAACGAGCGACTCGGCGAACTTGTAGTACCGGTGAAGATGCCGGTTACCCGCATCTAGACGGAAAGACCCCGTGCACCTTTACTATACCTTCACTATGAACTATGGCATTTGCTGCGCAGGATAGGTGGGAGGCTTTGATCTCAGGCTCTTGGGCTTGGAGGAGCCAACGGTGAGATACCACCCTGCGAATTCTGTGGTTCTAACCTATCTCCCGTTATCCGGGAGAGGGACATAGTGAGGCGGGTAGTTTGACTGGGGCGGTCGCCTCCTAAATTGTAACGGAGGCGCGCGAAGCTACACTCAGGCTGTTTGGAAATCAGCCGTCGAGTGCAAAGGCATAAGTGTGGTTGACTGCGAGTCCTACAAGACGAGCAGGTGCGAAAGCAGGCCTTAGTGATCCGGTGGTTCTGTATGGAAGGGCCATCGCTCAACGGATAAAAGGTACGCCGGGGATAACAGGCTGATCGGAGCCAAGAGTTCATATCGACGCTCCGGTTTGGCACCTCGATGTCGGCTCATCGCATCCTGGAGCTGTAGAAGGTTCCAAGGGTTAGGCTGTTCGCCTATTAAAGCGGTACGTGAGCTGGGTTCAGAACGTCGCGAGACAGTTCGGTCCCTATCTGATGTGGGCGTAGGAGATTTGAGAGGACCTGTCCTTAGTACGAGAGGACCGGGATGGACGAACCTCTTGTGTTCCAGCTGTCATGCCAATGGCACGGCTGGGTAGCGAAGTTCGGTTGTGATAAACGCTGAATGCATATAAGCGTGAAGCACTCCTCAAGATGAGATCTCCCAACCCACAAGGGTGAAGAAGGGCACACGAAGACTACGTGTTTGATAGGCTGGATGTGAAAGTGCAGTAATGCATGAAGCTTACCAGTACTAATCGCCCGTTCGGCTTGACCATAAAATTTACTTGGCTACACGTGTTACCTCAGCTCCGCGCAGAAATTGGCGCTCGCTGAGAATACCCCGTGCACGCTGGAGAACTAGCCAGCGTGCGGACCTCGACGGAGGTCCAGCCTTAAATTTGTGACTCGTCTCGAAAATCCCAATGCTATTCAGTTGTGAGAATCGCCCGCAGGCGTGCTGGATGCAGATTCGTGACAAGGGCTCGGCTTTAGCCGTTGCCGTCAATCGGCTCCCTCCGAGACGTCGGGGCTTTAGCCCCGGCCAATGCGGAAGGTTCTTTCAAGATCGACGTACAGGTTCTGCGTGGAACCACGCCTGGAACCGAGCGGCGCGAAAGTCTCGCCCACGTCAACGAAGCCGGTGATCTTACCGCGGGGGAAACACCCGTTCCCATCCCGAACACGGAAGTTAAGCCCCGCTGGGCCGATTGTACTGCACGCGAAAGTGTGTGGGAGAGTAGGTCGTCGCCGACATAAATAAAGGCTCCATGTGAATAACATGGAGCCTTTTCCTTTTTGGTGCCGATTCTTGATGTCGCATCCTGAGCGAAGGGAGCCGACAGCCGAACGGAGTCGCCGGGCCCCTGCGGCCAACCGCATCATCTTTCGGTCCATTACGCTTTACGTCAAGCGTAACGACGCGTTATGCTGATGAGTGATCGTCAGCTATCGTGATAAGCGGACGCGCGACTTTGCCGTCGGCAAGCGAGTGAAGGCCTTCGATGCGATCGAGCGCTCGGCGCGACTCAAGCTCGATCGCCTGGAAGCGGCTACTTCCCTTCGCGACTTGGCCGCACTTCCCGGGAACCGTTTTGAGGCTTTAGCGGGAGATCGTAAAGGCCAGTTCAGTATCCGCATCAACGACCGCTGGCGAATCTGTTTTGCTTGGACCGAGGGCGATCCGGGACCTTCGAACATAGAGATCGTGGATTATCACTAGAGGGAAGTATGGCTGTCAGACCGATTCATCCTGGCGAACATCTGGCGGAAGAGCTCAAGGAACTCGGCATGAGCGCCGCCGAATTGGCGAGAAACTTGGGCGTGCCCACGAATCGTGTTACGTCCATCCTTAACGGCCAGCGGGCGATTACAGGCGATACCGCCTTGCGCCTGGCGCACTTTTTCGGGACCACTCCCGAATTCTGGCTGAATCTACAGAACCTATACGAAATCCGCTGCGCCCGCACCAAGGCGGGCAAGTCAATTGAGGAGCTTCCGAGATTGAGGCGCGCTCAACGCATTTCCGCGTAAACGCTGGCTTGCGGGCATTCCCATCCCGAGCACGGAAGTTAAGCCCCGCTGGGCCGATTGTGCTGCACGCGTAAGTGTGTGGGAAAGTGGAGCCTGCCCTGAGCGCAGCCGAAGGGTCGTCGCCGACATAAATAAAGGCTCCATGTGAATAACATGGAGCCTTTTCCTTTTTGCCCCCTGCCGATCCGGCCTGCCCGTCGTCACCATGAAGAACTTCTGGGTCCTTTGTCTCGCGGCTATGCCAACTTGGTCGCCACTTCTCTGACCCGGCTGAAAACAGCCTTAAGGCGGTTTTCGCCTGAAGGGCTGCGCTCCGTTAGGTATCTTCGTACGTTCACGGGTCTCGCGTGCAGGTTTGCGTTCTTCCCGGCAGCCTCAGTTTTTCTGATTGCCTCAATCAGCAATCCTCTGGCAGCTGTGCTTCTGTGCGCCAGAAAGTTTCTGAGTGCAAGAAGGAGATCTTATGAATACTCGGTCCTCCTTGTCGAGTGAGAATTTTCGGGCCAACGAACTCTTGAGTAATTCATTCGCGGTAGACGCGAGTTTGTCACCAGAAGTGACAGTGATATTGCGACCCTTGGGATTCAAGAGCGGCTCAATGTCACCCACCGAGGCCCGGGGTTCCAAACACAAAGACTAGCTTCTTCCCGCAATGTGCTCCGAATTTGTCGGTAACAGAGTCCGAAATCCGCTTCTCCAGTCGCGCTAAATACTTCTTGTGGTTGCGCAGCACATATGCGACAAGCACCTCATGCAAGAAATTCTCCCACAGGATTGCTGCGCTGGTCGCGAATTGCTCGGCAACGACATTAGAAACTTTGGCATTCTTGGCTGACTTAGGCGCCGCGGAAAGCGCTGCGAGCAAACCATCAAATCCATCTTCGAGGACATTTACGGACGCGATGAACTCTTCAACTACCGCTCTCGGTGTAGGCTTGGGGTTGCTAGGCATCGCGGCACAGTTATGAACCAGGAGGTATCCGAGCAACTCTTGAAGCAGAAGAGTTCGTTCCTTGCGTTTAGATAGCTTATTAGGCCCTTCGATGACGGTGCTGTAATATCGGGCAGACCGCCCCCGCAGCTCTTCTGGCGCCTTCTCCAATGACTTCGAAAGGCCCTCTAGCTTGGAGCCAATCTGTTTGGCATCTAGCTCCTCGGTCTTGGACAACACCAAAGAGGCAAAAAGAGCGTAGAAATCGGCTCTCTTTCGAAAGCGAGTGGCTTGGATCACCGGCACAAGTGGCTCGAGCAGTTGCAGCATCGAAAGAAACGCGACTTTGGTTTTGTGTTTTTGGGGAAAAGTGGCATCATAAGCCGCATAAAAACGATCTAGACTCTTTTGCCCATCTTGGATTCCATCTAGTAGCAGAACGACTAGCTCGCTAATGAACTCGGCGTCCCTCATTCGGCGAACATCTCCGCGAGAGACAACTTTAGACTTTATCCAGAACAGATGGATAGTTAGTTCTGCAACCAGTTTTGCGAACTCTCCGAAGAACTGTGAATGTCGGAGCTCTTGTTTGTTGAGGCGCTCCACGACCGAATTTAACCTGCGAAACGTGTCCCTTATCTCCGCCTCTCCGTAGTCACGAAGCTCCTGAACCGCTAGTGGGAAGTTCCAGACTTTGTCTTGCTGATCTTCTGGAAGTTGGGAGTATTTCTTCCCGATAAGTTTTGTGAAGGGGAGAGAGACTTTATACATTTTTGCCGTATGCTCGTCGAGGGCATACTCATTGTTCAGAAACTCCAGAATTGCTCGTAGGCGCTGCTGTCCATCTACGACTTCGTAAAGAGTTCGTCGGCTGGTTCCGACTTTTTGCGACACAACATTCAAATAGATCGGTGGTATAGGCACATCGGAAAGGATGCTGTCTATGAGGAAACATTTCTGAGCAACGGACCAAATGGGATTTCTCTGATACTTCGGCGTTATCAGAAGGTTGCCCTTCTTGTCTTCTTCGTAGAACCAGTTTATGTATTGCTTGCTGGGCTCCAGCATTGTTATTTCCTTAGTAGTAGTTTGTCAGTAAACTGATTGCTCGCCGCTCAATTATCGATTGCAAGCTTAACCTGCACAAAAGTGTAAATCGATTCGAGAATACAGAGAAGCAGAAAACTGCCCCCAGATCAGCGCGTGCCGTTCCTGCGAAACTCCGGTTGAAGCAATAGTCAGCGCTGAAGACCAGCTAACATGTTTCATCTCGCGCGGCGAGACCGGCCACCCGTCTCGCCGGCTATGCGCTACAGACAAGAATCGCCACTTGCGCCAGGATTAGTTCTTCACCGTCATAGCTTCAGAATCAACGGCTTTCTTTCCTGAGACGCCTTCGAGCCCCGCCAAAATTCCGCGATACTCATTCTTATCGCATTGCATCGCAAGGCCGCCTTTTTCGTCTCCATTTGCCCAAGTCAGTCCGACGAAATGCTTCTTGGATTTGCTCAGAGCAGTCAGTGCGCCCAAGCCAAGCGTGAAGACTCCAACCGCGACAGCAGTTCCAACGCGGCGGTGGACATCCTGCCCATAGCTGATATCGGTAATAGCCGACGCGGGAACGTTGGCTATCTCTTTTCCGCTTTTCATGAAGCGGACTTGTTTGCCCTCGATGAACATGTGCAGGTCCGCACCAGTCTTGATGTCAGTTAACGAGCCACCGTCGTAGATCACCTTGTAGCCTGTTTCTGAAACGGCGACACCAACGGACAGAACAACACACAAGACAACGGCCAGAAGTCGTCTCATACTGCCTCCAGAAATAGTTTGCCTACACAGAACCTACAGAGGCGATTTGTTGATTGAGGGTCACGCCTGGACTGGCGAGTAAGGCTGGGAGCGGAGTCTGCTAGTCAGTCCTGATAGGAAGAGATCGATAGCGGCTAAAACTGCAAGTCGACGAAGAGCGCAGCGAAACCGTAATTCGAAGTCTACCGACGCCACAACTATAGGAGTGCGACCGGCGATTGTAAAGCGAAATACTTACTCTACAATGCGTCCGGCGCCCCATGTCTCGCGCGTTGGAGACGTGGGAGGATTCACCTATCTTCCCTGGATTCCGAACTGCGCGAGACCCGGGCCACTCGCACCCCCATGAAAAAAGTATTGCAATGGATCCCCAGCGAAGACATGCTTGGCAGGAGGACTTGTGTGCAAGTTTGGCCGTTTCACAGGCACAAACCGTTTCCATCTTATTCCCTGCTGAAGGCTCAGGCTTGCCGCCTCCTCCCCGTGGATCTCTACCAGCGGGAACGGTCGGAGGACTTTGAAGGCTGTGTCGAACGCATCCGGCTGGACTTGCTGGCTACTTCCCCATTTGAAGAGATGCCAGACTTCGTCGTCTTCTTAAAGGCCAAGGAGAAACTGCTACATCTTGACCGGGCGGAGGGCCGAGGTCTAGCGATTTTTACTTCCAAGATGCGCGCCGCCGACTACGCAAACTCGCAGGCGCCCGAGCTGGTTAACAAGTTGGAGTTCTGGCCCTGCTCTCCCCATGGCGCCGCCGAACTTATAAAAGTTTTCCGCCAGGACACTGACATCCGGTTCGTCGCGCTGAATGCCTGCCCACGCTGCAACACTTTCGCGAGGATCGATCCCGCCATCGCTGACAGTCCGGCAGGCCTGATCAACTCTTGCGCCTCCCCCGTCTCGCGACTGATCGGTCGTAGCGATCTCTATCGGGACTATGCCCGTTCTGCCGCACGCGCGGGGCTACTAGAGAAAGCTCGCGACGTCGCTTTAGAATTGGTCGGTCATGTCACCGCAGCTGACGCGAGGGTTCATTTTTTGCTGGCTAAACTTGGCATGAGGCTCAAAGACCGCAGGCTCCAGCGAGAGGCTACGGCATTTCTGGAGTTTATTGGTGACTCCGGCGCCGTCCAGGAGCTGAAGTCGCTGAAGAGAACCGATGACTGGCAGTTCTGAACGCAGTTAGTCAATTCACGGCGCGCTCGACGAGCAGCTATCATCACGGTTAAGTTGCAGACGAGAGAACGAACGGTGAGCAGAACGGCAATCTGGATCTTACTCAGCATCGTGGTCCTGGCTGTCGTCTGGCTGGCGGCGGGGCGCCACCTCGCGTTGATGCTCGACAAGGTTGTGACTGGCCCGGCCGTGTCCCTGCCGGTCGACCGCTTCGAGTATGACGGAGGAGGATTCGTCCTTGGCGAGAAGTCGATGACCTTCGCCGGGATCGACAATGAGCGCGGCGATACGAATGCCATCCTCGACTCAGGCCGCGTGGTATTTACGACCGGTCAGAGCCGGTTCATCCTCGGTCCGCTCGTGGCGCCGGCTCCGTCGGGGCGTCCGGATTTTTATTTCCGGCCCGAGTCCGGGGACAACGTGTCGTTCACCGTCAGCAAGAGTCTCCTCCCCTGGCCTACTCCGTTTGAGTTCAAGATGCTAGGCGGCGCGTCGCCGTGGTGGAGGCAATACGTCTATTACCGGCTCACCTGGAAGAAGCCTTCAGGAGCGCAGTTCGAGATGCTCTGGCGTTTTGAGCGACAGTACTACTCGGGCAAAGGCTGGACCGAGCCTGACATGATGTGGAACTCGCAGACCGGACTGCTCTCGGTAAGTGTTCGCGGATCCTAGAGTCCGCCAATCCGTGCCATCTCCGCCGGCGTAGCTTTGACCGAAAAGTCTCTCCCCCCTAAGCCCTAACTTGCCTTCCGTTGCCCGTCTTTCAGGAGTATCTTGCTCTCGACCGGCTTCACGCGGATCAATGGTTGCAAGTGAAACCTATTCAGCAATGGCTATCGCGTCGCACTTCTCCCATCACCCTATCCCTGCCTCCGCCACCACCTCAGCATAATCTCTTCGATGACATCCAGGCATTCGCACATTCCGGGGGTTTGTCGGTGGAGACGTGTGTCGAATGGTTGAAGCATGCCGGACTGGCGTTCGATGTTTCAACTCTGCCGCGGAAGACCACTCCCTGCGAGGACGAGGTACGCGCTCATCTGAACGCCGGTCATCCGGTGTATCGCTGTGTGCGTAAGACCGCGGCCGAGTTATGTGAGCTGCGCAAACACTATCGCCACAAGCCTCCAACCTTGCCCGCCAATCCGCGGACAGCCATCAATGCCATCTGGTACGAATTTCAGAACGCTCGCTCGCTGGTCTCGAAGATGAGCACAGAGCAGGTGCCCGCCGATGCCATGGCGTGCTATTTGCCTTTTCACGTATGGGGCGAGAGGTGGGGTATTTACCTGTCGCTCTCGCGGATACTCTACTTCGCTGAGAAGATGGCATTGAGCTATAGCCAAGAGTCCAGCATGCTCGGCAATCTTGAAATTATGCTGCAGTGCGCGTTGTTTGAGATGTTTCACCACGAGTACTTTCATCACATCGTGGAGTCGACAGTCACCACGCTGGAGATTGTCGCCGCCGCATTGGGAACGCCGCAGCCTCTTTACTTTGCGTATCGCAAGCACGACTACGAGTCGCGGCTCGGGGCTCATCCCCACCGGCCGTTGGAAGAGGCTTTGGCCACCGCCTACTCGTATGACGCTTTTGCGCCGATCGCGCGCAGCAAGATCGGCTGCCGAACCGTCGAGGCTACGCTCTATCGCGAGCTGATGAGTGGGGGTTGGCCAAGTCTATCGGCCGGATATCGCGAGGCCGGCCAGTATGTGGCGACCGATGGCAACCGCGCCGCCTTCGCTTCCGGGACTGCGCAGCTGGCCGCGATGATATTGAACTCCACCACGGTCAGCGTTCCGGCGCTCGCCATGGTAGCTGACCGGGTCATGCCTCGCCCAGGTACAGCCTTCTGCTCGAAGAGCACGATTCCCATTTACATGGTTGGGCCGGACATGGCGCCCAGCTTTTTCCTGTCCATCATTCCTGCGCCGCGCGAAACCTGCATGAGGTTGTACTCTCCTCGCTACACGCGAGAGCTCGACGAAGGCCTGCGCAAGATGCAACGCGAGATCGTTTATAAGCCGCAGCGCGTTTACCGCGCGTGACTCGCCGTCAGGTTACCTGAATTATGTGTGAAATCACTGTCGCGGAATAATACTGGCCTCAGTCAGCGCGATTCCAAGCGTGCGGCTGTCGCTGCTGAGGCCCAGTTCTCTGGGAGAAGTTGGCTGCGGGACCTCGATCGTGATCAGCTTCTCGGAGCCGTCGGTGGTGAACGGTAGAGAGATATAGCCGGGCGATGATGACAGACGGAACGTCCTGGTCTGCTGCCCGATTCGAACTGTGAAGGGCAATTGGGTATTGGGACCGAACGCATAAGCTTTCAACTTCAAGTCGAAGCTGCGCGGCAACGGCGACCACATTTCGATCTGCACTTCGCGGCTGTCGGACCATCGGCCGAAAAGCTGAGGCACGGAAAGTCCGCTGACCCGCTTCACTACCCCGAAGCGAAATGGATGCCGAAAGTCGATCGTTCGGCCGGTTTGTCCAGTCCGCTGATCTGTAGTTCTCGCGGGCATCTTGAACAATACATAGCCATCGCGGCTGATCTGATCGACAACGCCGGCCGGCACAGCGTGATCTCCCATCAGCAACACCCACTCGCGATCGTCCGGGATCATGTCGCGGTCGAGCGGAGCGCCTTCAGGAATCGTAGAAAGTGTAGCCTGGGGATCGTCAACATAAAACAGAACTCGATAGAGAGACGCCGTCTCCGAACCTACAACTATCAGCTTCGAGCGTTCGTCTGCGTCCAGGTCTTCGTGCACAAAGGCCCCCGCCTTGTCATAAACATCCGCCGGAAGACGCTGTCGTAGTTCGGTATTCGCATTCGCCGCAGACCACAGCACGCTGACAGGGGCGAACACAAACAGGAATAACCATGCCCCACATCTTCGACTGATCACCCACGCAACGATGGAAGCTATGCCAAGAGTTCCGACCACATTCAACACAATCCTTCCGGCGGTGACACCATACAACTCCGGACTGTCTATAAGGCTCGGAGAATACAGGTGAAGGAGCGAGCGAAAAGAGTAGAGAATGAAGCCAATCAATGCCACCGCAGCCAGCACTGCGCCGTAAGTACTCCGACGGGTCTCTTTCGCCGAAAATTGTCCAGCAACAATAATAAGAAATAATGGAAAAAGAAAGTTGTAGTACCGCGCATGGAGTCGAGCGAGTGACTCATAGGGGCTGGTTCCAAACACGGAAGCTGTGAAGTAAGCGACGGCCAGCAGCAAAGGTACGATCAGCGCGAGACTATAGAGCTCAATTGCGCGCAGGGTGTGGTCGTCTTCGGTGTCGCCGGCACGACGAATACCCGCGGTTGCGATCATAGCCAGAGGCATTCCGAACAAGAGAGCAAGGCCCATAACATGGCCTCTCAGAATGCCGAAGATCTCACCTGTCATTTCCGCGAAGCGGGATGGCGTCAGAGAAGAACCAGCCAGTGACCCGTACTTCGTGCCAAGAAGATTCAGCCCTGCTTTGCCGGCCGCGAGATAACCAATGCCGAACCTTACAATGGCGAAGGCGATAACCATGTAGCAGAGCGTAACCAGCGACTTCTTGATACGCGGTGACGATTTGTCCTCGAAGGCGTTGTAAATAAGAAATGCTGCGATGCCCGGCAGCAGAAAAACAGCATTCACCTTGACGAGGATCAGGATGGCGACTAGCGCTCCAATCACCGAACCGTAGTGCCCGGGGCTAGCTTGCCTATCGCGAAAGATGAACCACGTCATCAGCCAGAAGACGAAGAAGTACATTGCCTCAGGCATGAAGTAGGCGGTGTAGGTATTAATCGGCCCAATAATCGAAAGTAGTGCGACGAAAACCGCAATCGGCCTGCTGGTTACTTTTCCAGCGACAAGGTAAATCAGCGGAGTGGCGGCTACAAAAAAAATATCGTTAAGGGTGCGCGCGCAATTCAGGAAATCGCTACCGCAATGCCGGGTAAGCCGGTACACCCAGAAGTAAATATAGAGTGGAGTGGATGCAGTCTTCAGCTTTGCCAGCCGGGAACCCAGGCTGTAGCTCCACTCATCGGCGAAAATGGAAGGGTGCAAGCCCGCGTTGCGAAAGACCAGGAAGACAAATACCACCAGCATCCCCGCGGCGAGAACCGCCTCAGGTCTGCGATCCTTCCAGAAAGCGCTGTCAGACGGCCGCCTCCCGGGGCCGCGAACGGCGTCAGGTGCGCTGGTTCGACTTGTCAATCGCATTTCCTTCCGGCGCAACGGCCTCACACTGGCCGCTCACGAAACCGTCAGCTGTTGACTCTACGACGGACATTGTACCGTCGCGCGCCTTCGATCCAACTGGTGCCGCCGCCGGAGCGTCCAGGCCTTCCACTGCCAAACGAAAGTCGACCGTGTAAGCTAGCGTGATGCGAACCTGCTATCGCCTCTGTGCCGCCGTGCTCGCTCTGCTGCTGGTGGCCGCCGCCCAGGCGCAAACGGCTCCGGCCAGGAGCAGCGAACCGCCAGCGCAAATCCGCTCGCTCAAAATCACCATCCTCTCCACCATGCTGGCAGGAAGCACCGCCGGCATTGGTGAGTGGGGCTTCTCCGCCCTGGTCGAGGCCGATGGACATCGCGTTCTGGTCGACACCGGCGCACTTCCCGAGACAGTGCTACAGAACGCGCGCGATCTCAATATCGACTTGTCCAACGTGCGCGAAGTAATTCTCACGCACAACCACAGCGACCATGTGGGCGGCCTGATGACGCTGCGGCGCGAGCTGATGAAGAAGGACGCCTCGGCCCTCTCGGTTGCCTATGTTGCCAGGGGCATCTTCTACAGTCGTCCCAGGTCCGCCGGTGAACACAATGAGATGGTAGCCATCCGGAAGGAGTACGAAGCTACGGGCGGCAAATTCATCGAGCTTGCCGAGGGCGCTGAAATCTTTCCCGGAGCCTGGCTCACGGGCCCAGTGCCCCGCAAGTATCCCGAACACAACTGGAGCGCAGTTGGCAAGGTGCAGACCCCGGATGGGCTGGTGGAAGACACGATCCCGGAAGACCAGGCGCTGGTTCTCGACACCACTCGCGGCCTGGTCGTGATCACCGGCTGCGGCCATGCCGGCATCGTGAACATCCTCACCTACGCGACCTCGAAGTATTCCGGCAAGCCTGTCTACGGTGTTGTGGGCGGCCTGCACCTGTTTCCGGCGACCGACCAGCAAGTGGACTGGACCGCCGACGAGTTCAAGCAGTTCAAGGTCTCCAACCTGATGGGGGCGCATTGCACCGGCATCGAAGCGGTCTACCGTATCCGCGACCGCGCCGGGCTCACGCGCCAGTCAGCGCTGGTCGGCAGCGTAGGCGCAACCTTCACCCTCTCCGATGGAATCAAGCCGGGAGCGCTGGAAAAATAGGGAGGCAAGAAATTGGCGCGGGCCAAAAAGTGAATCCGCTACCTCACGCATGTGCGCGGTGGTGGTGCCGTATCTCGCGCAGGCGCTCCAGGTCGACGCGCCTCCGACGAAGAAGACCGCTACGGCCGCGCTGCAGATCGCCAGCACCCCGTCGACCAGGAACGCGATATGAATTCCCGCGGGCATCGACGCGGCGGAGACCACAATGGCGGTGTTGAATCCGACGCCAATCGATCCGCCCGCGATCTGGAACATGTAGACGATGGCGCCGGCCAGGCTGGCCTGCGACGGATCGAGCGCGGTGATCGCCGCCGTGGTGATCGACGAATAGAACAGGCCGACGCCGATGCCGAGCACAACCATTCCGAAGATGAGCTGGTTGTAGGTCGTGGTGCCGGTGATGCGGGACAGAAGAATCATGCCGGCGCCCAGCAGCAGCGCGCCCAGCGTGACGATGAGCTTCGGCCCGAGGAGCTGGTAGAGGCGTCCGGCGATGAACGACGTCACCATGAACGTGCCCATCATGGGCAGCAGTCCGGCGCCGGAGCCGATGGCGGTGAAGCCGAGGACCTTCGCCATGAATTGCGGCAGATACAGCAGCGCGGCGAAGAAGATGGCCGAGGCCAGCAGCGTGGCGATTCCGGCGGCAAGGAATGCGCGGTTCTGCATGACGGATGCCGGAACCAGGGCGCTGTCGCCGGCGCGGCGCTCGATGAACAGGAACGCGGCCAGCGCAACGGCGGCCAAGCACGAACAGGAAGAGGATGAGCGGCGCGGTCCAGCCGAGATCGAGTGCCCAATCGAGCGCGAGCAGCAGCGCCAGCAGTCCGATGGAGAGCGCGGCCGTGCCGGAGATAGTCGATGCCGCCGTGATCTTTCCGGTCGACGTCACGGCGGCACGACCAGCATGGTGATGAGAATGGCCGCCGCGGCGACGGGAAGATTGACGAAGAAGATCCAGCGCCATCCGACGGTGTCGGTCAGCAGGCCGCCGAGCAGTGGGCCGACCGCGTTGCCGAATCCGGCAGCGCCCAGAATGACGCCGCCGGCGAGTCCGGCTTTCTCGCGCGGCAGCAGGCCGTAGGTCATGCCGAGGATTGCGGGCCACATCATCGCGCCGCCAATGCCCATGAGGAAGCGGCAGGCGAGCAGCACCCAGGCGTTGGGCGCGAAGCCTCCGATGACGGAGAAGCCGGCGAAGATAGCGCGCGCCGGGGATGAAGATGCGCCTGCGTCCGAACATGTCGGCCAGCCGCCCGCCGGTGACGATGAGGACGCCGAAGACCATGGCGTATCCGTTGATGACCCACTGCACGGTGGTGACGTCGGTGTGGAGATCGTGCTCGATGGCGGGAAGCGCGACGGAGAGCGCGGTGAAGTCGTTGGCGACGACGAGAACGGCGACGCCCATGGCGATCATGCCGAGGATGGTTGCCTTGCTGAGGCGGTCGTCTGCTCGGTTCCGGGAACGTAGTTTGGAAGTGGCCAAGGTCGGTCCTTTGTTCGTGCCCGCGAGAGTTTCGCACAAAATCCGCGGCAAACGCGATGGTAAACGGAAGGAAATCGAAGGTGTATCTGAAATAAGGTGCCGCGAGAAAAATTTTCCTCATCGACATTTGATCAGATTTTCGGCAACCAATCTTTCGCCGCAGCGGCATCTAACTCGGACATGATGCCCACAGAGCCAAAAGGACTATGCATGAGTTGCAATCGCGCCGTCGATCTGGATGCCGAAGTTTGTCCTTATTGCAATGCTCCCCTGGACACGAAAACATCGCCAGCCTCTAGCGACCCGCGTCGAGAGACATCGGAGTAACCAGCGCGAGCGCAGTCAACCGTAAACTTCACTCAGATATCATGAGGTACGCAGTATGTATACGATCAGAACGCATTCTTCACCGTTATCTCTGAGCAGTCCATTCGAGAGCGCGCGTACGAAATCTATGTGCAAGCGCGGAGCAAAAGGCGGTCACGCGGAAGGAGATTGGCTGACCGCCGAAGCAGAATTGAAGGACCTGAAAGCTAAAGCCGCAGCAATGCTGTCGACCGTGAAGTCGCTTACCGAGACGGAATAGGAATGCGCCGGACGAGCGTGTGCCACAGTGTGGGACTTGATCCGGCACCCGATGTCAAGTATTCAGGATGGCTGGCGGGGTGAGAAAGCGCCTCAGTGCGCGCCCCATGCCCATGCGGTAATGTGCCAAGCCGAGCCGCTTTTTTGCAGAGCAAGGGTCATGGTCGATCCGGTCTCGCTGGTTGGCTTGCCATTCTTTTTGTAGGTGAAGGTTGCGGGGGCGACGACGTACGCGCGGTCTCCCGTAACATCGAGATGCCATGGTTTGCCGAGCGTAACGATGCCACCGGCGATGCCGTTCTTCTTTGCGTAAGCCTCGTAATCGTTCAACCACATCTGGCAGGCTCCCGCACCTTGCCACGCGTGAGGCGGGAAGTCGTCGATCACGGAAGCCTGGTCGGCACACGACGCAACCAGCGACTTTGCGTCGGCCTTGTTGAATCCGTTTACGAATTGATTCACGGTAGCCATGACATCAGTGGTGTCGGACGCGGCCGCCATCCCTGCGGTAAGCACGAGCACGGCGACGGCACTCAGGATTCTCTTCATCGTTGAAGTAACCTTTCTGTGGTTGTTGAGAGGACGGCCCCCACTCAAGCAGATCGGACTTGAATGGGGCGCGAGCGGGCATGAGCTATTGTTTGTCGTAAATGGCGGTGTATTCAAACTTCTTGCCATCGACAGTTCCATTCACCTTGAGCGTGCGGACCTTGCCATCTGCTGAGATCGTTATGCGCCCAATGGTTGTTACTTTGCCATCCATCTTGTTGGTCAACTCCAAACTGCGGTCATTGATCTTTTTGTAGGAGCGGCTGTTCGCAGCGGGATCACCCGTGAGGGGATAGTCTTTGCCGTCAAAGTTCCCCGTCCACTCTGTCTGGAAGGGCTTGCCATCCGCGGTCGTGCCATCGGTCGTTACCTTGACCTGGTCGCCGGCCGCCGCGTAGACAACCGTCGTATTCTTCATGACGCCAGCCGGAAAATTGGACTTGGCATCATTCAGTTTCCAGGTGCCCATATTAGGGTTGCTGGCGTAGCAGACAGCTACTCCGGCCAGACATAGCAGCAGAGTCAATGCAATCTTGCTGATCTTCATTTGCTCTCCTTGATTGGAAGATTTGGCGCGTTAGGTTTTGGGAATGTTGGTTTCGTCGAGCGTCCATTCGCCGCACACGAATTGCTCCACTGAGGCCGTTTGGCGTCTGACACGCAGGCGATACACTCCTGCATGTCGCCGCATGTCGTCACGACTGCTTGAACGTCAGTGATAACTGAAATGCCTGGGTGCCGAGAATTGTACACTCTTGCGGCACGTTTTCGACAAAAACGGCGCTTGGTGCTCGCACGGACGGCAGCAACTCAGTCCGTTGGTAATCGTCGGCTACGGATTACTACCTACATTCGACTGAGGAGGTTTACCGCTTGAGCCTCAGGTCTTTACCGCGCAACAAGCGCAGGCTGCAAGTGCTACACCTGCCACATGCATTTCCCTTGCCCTGGTCCCACGGCCAAGGCGATCACCAGCCTGGAGACCGTCTGTCCGAAAAAGACGCCCTCCTTCCGACGGCGTGATGTCGACGCCGAAAGAGGGATCTATGTTTGGGAACGAAGAATCTGTAGGTCGCCGTGGCCTCAATCGAGTAAGCACACGCGTTCACGATCAACGCATTGCAGCCATCCTGCAGGCGATCGATGCCGATCCCGCCTCCGATGTAACAGCGTTAGCGCAGGTGGCGCATCTAAGCCGCTCGCGGTTGTCGCACTTATTCAAGCGTGAGGTGGGACAAAGCCTGCACAGCTACCTGGCCGATTGCCGGCTGGAAAAGGCGGCTGAGCTGTTAAAGCAAACCGAAACCCCGGTAAAGGAAGTCTCCTACATTGTGGGGTATCGTCATGCGCCCAGTTTTGTGCGTGCTTTCCGCAAGAAGTTCGGTTGCGCGCCCAATGATTGCCGCAGTCAAACAGGAGCGAATCTTGTTTTTCAAGATAGCCGTTTCGGCTAACTGGATTTGGTTGACTGCGGTCAGAAAGCTGTTAAATTCACTTTCACACCCGCCACAGGAATTTGAAAGTGAAACGCAAATTGGCTAGTTCCGATTAGCGAATCGGCCCGAGCCCTGTCCCAACCCTCGCTCTGTGTGAGCCGCTTTTCGTCTGCGCGTTAGTGCTTCGTCTTTGCTACTCAAGAAGAAACGAAAATCGACTTAACTTTGGCGACCGCAAAGACCGTTGCGCGTCCGAGGAGGAGCTTGTGTCTCTACAATCCGTGTCAGGCAAATTCTCACATCGTCGGCGATATTCAATCGTTCTTCTGTTGCCGGCAATTGTCGTCATGTTCGCGGGCGGATTGCGCGGCGCACCGGGCGAACCACAGCAGCAAGGCCTGCAGAACAACAATCAGCATGCTACGGACCCCGGCGTCCGCGGCGGTCCGGCTGGAGCGGGTTCTCCGGTTGCCGGGCTGACGACGAATCAGTTGACATTTTTCAGCGCCGGTCTCGCCGACTTCGAAGAGGTCGACTCAGTCTCGGGCGCGATTCCTAACACCGGTAGAGGACTTGGACCCAGGTTCAATGCCGAAGGCTGCGCGCAATGTCACGCGCAACCGTCCACCGGAGGCACCAGCCCCGTGGTCAATCCACAAGTAGCGGTGGCGACCGACCAGGGCGCGGCGAATCAGCTCCCGTCGTTCATCACCATCAATGGGCCGGTTCGCGAAGCCCGCTTCCCCCGCACCTTCAGTGGACAGGTTGACGGCGGAGTTCACGCGCTATTCACGATCTCAGGTCGCACGGACGCAGGTGGTTGCAGCCTTCAGCAGGACAACTTCGCGCGCGCGGCCCAGTTGGGTGACTTGATCTTCCGCATCCCAACTCCGGTCTTTGGCGATGGGCTAATCGAGGCCATCACCGATTCCACGATCGTTGCGAACCTCAACAGCAACCAGCAGGCGAAACATAACCTGGGCATCGCGGGCAGGACCAACAACAGCGGCAACGACGGCACCATCACCCGCTTCGGCTGGAAGGCGCAGAACAAGTCTCTCGCAATCTTTTCCGGCGAGGCCTACAACGTCGAAGTCGGCGTGACCAACGAAATGTTCAACACCGAGCGCGACCAGACTGCCGGCTGCCAGTTCAACGCGACGCCGGAGGACGCCACTAATTTTGATGAGGATGGAGTCTCCATGGCCAGCGACGTCCAGACCTTCACTATGTTCATGAGATTTCTGGATCAGCCTCAGCCGGGTCAGGGCTCTCCTTCGACGCAGCATGGAAGCCAGCTCTTCGCCTCAATTGGCTGCAATCTGTGCCATACGCCTGCGCTTACCACCGGACAGTCGTCCGTAGCCGGGCTCAGCAACATGCAGGCAAACTTGTATTCCGATCTGTTGATCCATCACATGGGCCCGAGCCTCGCGGACAACGTGAGCCAGGGTGCTGCGGGTGGAGACGAATTCCGCACGGCGCCCTTGTGGGGATTGGGTCAACGCATCTTCTTCCTGCACGATGGGAGGACGAACGACCTGGTGCAAACCATCCAGGCGCATTCCAGCAGCGGGAATCGCACGTATCCGAGTTCGGAGGCGAACGGAGTAGTGAGCAAGTACAACCATCTGTCGGCCTCGGACCAGCAAGACCTACTGAACTTCCTGCGCTCGCTGTAAGTTCAGGTCGCTCTGCCTCGCCGAGAGTGGGAACGGGTCCTTGCAACCGTTCCCATTCAACGCGAATGCTTTCTCCATGGACGCAGCACGGTGTAGGCAGGCACCGCGGTTGCGTTCTCTTTCTTTGCGGAAAGCAGTTGCCGGCGTGTCAGCCAGCTGATCGCCGCCTGCACCGAGCTTCGCGAAATCCCGATCGCTTCCGCCAGCTCCTGGTAGCTGATGCGGACTGCGGTTTCCCTGCGCTCGTGCTCGGCGGCCATCCACAAATACACAAGGAACGCGGCCGGACGGTGGTCGTGGCCGACTAGGTCGCGCATCAGGACATCGGTGATGTAATCGTCAAGCTTCGGCATCGCTATACCGATCGATACTATAGCATTGCATGGCCGATTGCGGCTGGCTGACGAGCGGGTTATTCTCGGCTGCGAAAAGGAGATTTGCCGATGATTCGTGGTATCAAGCTCGCCAGCATTCCCGTGCGCAACCAGGATGCGTCGCTGAAGTTCTACACCGAGAAACTTGGATTCAAAGTCGCCACCGACCAGCCCTTCAATGAAAAGCAGCGATGGATTGAGCTGCAGATTTCCGGCGCCGACACTCGCTTTGTGCTGTTCACTCCGGACGGGCACGAGGGCAGGATCGGCGGATTCCAGCCGATGACGTTCTGGTGCGACGATGTCTTCGCGACCTCAAGCCAGCTCAAGGCGAAGGGAGTGGAATTTGCGGTCGGACCCGAAGAAAGAAGTTTGGGGCACGATGGCGATCTTCAAAGACGTCGACGGCAATCAGTTCGTGCTGTCGAGCCGGTAAGCCGACTAATAGTCAGGACTTCGCCCAGCGCATAAACAGAAAGTAGGGGATACGCCTCAGCTTCCAGAAGCGGTGTGATCTCGTGAGGGCTTCGTCGGTTGGGACGGGTTCGCGGAACTCTCGCAACTGCAATCCTGCGGCGAGTGGCGCTGCCATGTAGTCCTCGAGCGGCCGATGCCGGCGAAGTACGGTCCGTGTGAACTCCGCCGCCATGTATTCTTCCCAGGCGACCCGATCGAAATAGTGATCCACGGCAAAGAACAACGGATGGCCGCGCTCGTCCTTGATCCAACGCGACACGCGAGCCTGGAAGCAGGGATGGGTGATGCTTATGAGCAACTCGGCATTGGGGCGAAGACGCGCGCGATTTCGCGGATCGCGCCCGGGTAATCTTCCACATCCATCAGGGACATCGAAGCCAGCACGCGGTCGAAGCTGGTGTCGGCGATTCCGTCGAGGCGATTCGCATTGGCGCAGCGCAGTTCGACAGCAATGTTGTCTGCGGCGGCGCGCTCGCGCGCAATTTCGATCAGCCTCGCACTTCCATCGACGCCGACGACTTTCGCGCCTCGCCTGGCGAGTTCACGACTGTAGCCGCCTTCTCCACATCCCAGGTCGAGCAGATCAAGTCCGGTGACCGCGCCCACCATGGCCAGCATGTTCGGCATGAGGAAATGATTGCGATAATCGTTCGTATCGGCGTGTGCGACCCACTCATCGGCAAGGCTCTGCCACGATCGGGTGGAGCTGTCATCTTGAACAGGCATTGAGTCAGGATAGCTCAGATGGATTCAGGGCCGGCGCTGATGCGGCGGAAGAAATCAACAGCGCACCGGCCGCGCCTAAGGCCAAGCCGAGAACGAATCGTAACGCCATCCAGTTGCCGTGCAGCCCTGCTGGCTCGGCGAGGGCATCGAGAAGATTCAGAGCAGCTGCGGAGATGAGAAGCTGGAACGCGATCCGCCGAGAAGTCCGCACGAGAAATCCTACCGCCGCCCCGAGATAGATTCCGAGGCAGCGCGCACAGACAGCGATGGGAGCGCCGAACAGATAAAGGGAACGCTCGGGCCGCTGGTGACAGACCAGGGAGAAGGCATGTTGCAAGGCGAAGCCGACTAAGGCGGAGTTGTGAGTTAAGAGATAAGGAACGGAGAGAGCTGCCAAAGTCAGTGCTGCCGCGGTCAACGACCAATGGCGTGAGCGCATCGCAACGTGCTTCGGGTAGGCGATCGGAGTGAAGGAAACGTTACTCACAGTTTAGCTGCTGCGCTTAACACGTCTCTCCCACCCTACGCCAGAAGATGGAGTAGGATGGGGCACCCAAATTCTTTTCTTCTACTACGACAAAATCCCCATCCGCTTGCCCACATTCTTCAACGTCTCCAGCGCCTGGTCCAGCTCTTCCTGCGTGTGCGTCGCGGTGACGATGGTCCGGATGCGCGCCTTGCCTTCGGCACGGTCGGGAACGCGATGCCTGTGCCCATCACGCCTTCCTTGAACAGCTCGCGCGAGAAGTCCATGGTCAGGCGGCCATCGCCGACGATGATGGGCGTGATCGGCGTCTCGCTGGCCGGTGTGTTAACGCCGCCGATATTGAAGCCGAGCGCGCCCAGCTCCTGCTTCCAGTAGCGCGTGTTCTCCCACAGCTTCTCCATGCGCTCCGGCTCCTGCTCCAGAACGTCGAAGGCGGCGATGCAAGTGGCCGCGACGGACGGCGGATGCGAAGTGGAGAACAGGAACGGACGCCCGCGATGGTAGAGGAACTCGATGAGATCGCGCGTGCCGCAGACATAGCCGCCGAGCGCGCCGATCGCCTTCGACAGCGTTCCCACCTGGATATCGACGCGGCCGTGCAGATCGAAGTGGTCGATCGTGCCGCGTCCGTTGCGGCCCAGCACGCCGGAGGAGTGGGCGTCGTCGACCATCATGATGGCGCCGTATTTTTCGGCCAGCGCGGTGAGTTCAGGCAGCGCGCCAATGTCGCCGTCCATGGAGAAGACGCCGTCGGTGATGACCAGCTTGTGGCCCGGCTCGTTCTTGACCGATTCCAACTGCTCTTCGGCGTGCGCCGCGTCCTTGTGGCGGAAGACCTTGATCTTCGCGCGCGACAGCCGCGCGCCGTCGATGATGCTGGCATGGTTCAGCTCGTCGGAGATGATGAAGTCGTCTTTGCCCAGGAGCGCCGAGACCGTGCCTGCATTGGCGGTGAAGCCCGACTGGAAGACCACACAGGCTTCGACATTCTTGAAGCGCGCGATCTTCTCTTCCAGCTCCATGTGGATCTTCATGGTGCCGGCGATGGTGCGCACCGCGCCCGAACCCACGCCGTACTTCTTCGTAGCTTCCAGCGCGGCTTCGCGCAGCTTGGGATGGGTGGTCAAGCCGAGGTAGTTGTTGGAGGCGAGGTTAATGACCTTCTTGCCGTCGAAGGTGCAGACCGCGGCCTGCTCGTCGTCGAGCACGCGCAGCTTGAAGTAGGTGCCCTTCTGCTTGAGTTCGTTTAGTTGATCGGTAAGAAAGGAAAGAGGATCAGTGCGGGTCGCAGTAGCCATCAACGTCTCCAAAGAGTAAGGAACATTTTATCGCGGTCCACGCCGCATTCGATTCGAGCAGGTGAGCATGATCTGCGGCCGCGCGCAGGCGGCCCTCAAACATCATCGTCGGAGTTGGAGGACTCACCACTTATCGACCACCAGCGTACCAAAACAGGTGTCGCGCAGCAGCGGGCCTTTCCCTAGCAGCGTATCTTTTTCCTGGATCAGGAGCACGATGTCGGGAGAGTTGTTGGTATACCGACACACCGCGCTGCCGATCTTCCGGTAAGTCCGGGTGGCCGCATAAGGAGGGACATTGAGTTCGCCGAACGACCAGTCCTGGACCTTCAGGAAGGAGTGGCCGCCGGGAACTACCTCCACATACCTCCGCACGTATTCGGGAAGCTGGCTCTCCACGGCCGGCGTCACGCGGATATTCGCCTCCGGCAGGTTCGCAGAATAGAGTGACGCCGACAGGTCAGAGTCCCACCAGCCGAAGAAACTCAATGCCGGCAGGATCGCGAACAAGACCAGAACCACCTTCTGATAAACAAAAGAATTTCGCCACAGCACGTCGCCGAAGGAAAACCCGGTGTTCCAGAACAGTAGTACCAGGAACGCCATCATCGCCACATTCCACGGCCACACGACGGTGTTCCAGTTCATCACGATGGAGAACGTGAACAGGATAAATAAGTGCATGAGAAGACCGCAGACGACCGCGAAATTCCGGTATTTGCGGGTAAGCAAGCCGATGCCGATACTTAGCTCGACGCAGGCGGCCACCCATCCCCAGATGTGTAGCAGCGGCAAATGATCGCCCAGGCTTCCCAACATCGAGGGAATGCCTGTCAAGGCGAAGCGCGGATTCATCTTTTGCAAGCCGCTATAGAAGTATGTGCCTGCAATGATCAAGCGGCAGATATTCAGCGCGTTTTCCTGTCCCTGGTCATCGCGCTGTTGCCAGCTGAAGCAGCCCATGGCCACGAACATGAACACATACAGGAAAAGCCAGGGCTGCCACCGCGTCTGATCCAGCAAAGCGAGGACGAACAGCAGCGCGGTGCAGCCGAGGATGTACTTTCGAGGCTTAGGTGCCAGACCCGACAACGCCAGCAGGAGAAACATTCCGGCTGCCAGGATGTAGTCCAGTGGGTAAGCTATGCGCGGCAGCCCATGGATTACGGGTATTACCGGATAAAAGCGGGTGTTTATCCACAATTTGGGAGACAGCAGAATTCCGGAAGCCAGTCCCAGAACGATCGCGGCGTTCGTGTAAACGACTCTCTTCCATGGATCGGGACTGAAGGCCTTCGCCTTGCCGAGAATGGTTTTCAGCGTCTGCGTTTTTCGCTGCTCGGGTCCAAGGTTCGCGACGGAAGTGGTTTCTTCCTCCGCGTGAGTCTCGCGGAGATTCTCCGCGGCCTTTGCCCCCGGCTTCGTCAAGTGCTCCTCCTACCCATACGGCGAAAACATTCTTCGCAGCTCGGCCTGCCGCGGCCCGACAAGTGCAT
This sequence comes from uncultured Acidobacteriaceae bacterium, assembly GCA_963758835.1. GTDB lineage: Bacteria > Acidobacteriota > Terriglobia > Terriglobales > Acidobacteriaceae > CAVVDY01. The sequence goes on from CAVWWZ010000025.1 coordinate 414,112, forward strand.
CGAGCTTACTGCCAAATGCGGGTTTTGTCAGGTAGGTCCCAGCCGCCGATTGAGCGGCGGTTCAAGGCCACCGCGTCCCGCTAACGCGAGCCGTTGGGATACACCAGGATCTTGCTGGCCTCGCCGGTCTTCAGGCGCTCCATACCCTTCGCGAAATCTTTCATCTCGATGCGGTCGGTGATTACCGGGTGCAGGTCGAGTTTGCCGGCCTTGAGCAGCGCCGTCATCTGGTACCAGGTCTGATACATCCGGCGTCCGTTGATGCCCTGAACGGTTGCGCCCTTGAAGATGACTTCTTCCGCCAGGTTCAATTCGACCAGCTTGGAGGGAATGCCCAGCAGCGACATGCGCCCGCCGAGCCGCAGGATCTTGAAGCCGAGCCGGATGGCCTCGGTGCGGCCCGCCATCTCGAGCACGACGTCGACACCCGTGCCGCCGGTGTTGTCCATCACGGTCTGATAGACGTCATCTTTGGTTGGATCGAGCACGAAGTCCGGACCCATCTGCTGGGCGATCTTGCGGCGATGCTCGTTGACTTCGAGCGCGAAGATCTGCGTGGCTCCGCAGGCGCGTGCCACTGCGATGGAGAATAATCCGATCGGTCCGCAGCCGGTGATGGCGACGCTCTTGGCGGCGATCTCTCCCGCCAGAACCGTGTGCACGGCGTTTCCCAACGGGTCGAGAATGCTGGCGTACTCTTCGGGAATCGAGGGATCGAGCTTCCAGATGTTGGACTCGGGGATGACAACGTATTCGGCGAAGGCTCCGTTGGCGTCGACGCCGATGATCTTCACGTTCTGGCAAATGTGCGCTTCGCCGGTGCGGCACTGCAGGCACTTGCCACAGGCTACGTGCATCTCGGCGGAAACGAAGTCGCCTTCCTTGACGGCGGTGACGTCCTCGCCGACGGACTCGACGATGCCGCAGAACTCGTGGCCGGGAATAGCGGCGGATGAATGCGGCGCTGCGCCCACTGGTCCCATTGATAAATGTGCAGATCGGTGCCGCAGATGGACGCCATCTTGACCTTTACGAGAACGTCGGACGGCCCAAATTGCGGTATAGGAACTTCGCGGATCTCTGTGCCCGGCGCGGGCTCGGGCTTAACAACGGCGATCATGGTGTTGGACATGAGGTTTGCTCTGTATCGGCCTGTCTTCGCCTCAGCCCGATGGCTGAAACGTTCTGCCGTCGCCTAGCGTGAACCAGCGACGGTGGCCAAACGTTCAAGTTTAACATGCGACAGAGTGCGTTCTAGGCCAGGGCGATGACGTCGATTTCGACCAATACGTCCTTCGGAAGGCGCGCGACCTCGACGGTCGAACGTGCCGGCGGCGCTTCGGTGAAGTAGCGGCTGTACACCTCATTCATACCGGCGAAATCGGACATGCTCTTCAGGAAGACGCTGGTCTTCACGACCTGCTGCAATGAGCTTCCCGCGGCCCTCAGGATTCCCGAGAGGTTTTGCAACACGCGGTCGGTTTGTGCGGCCACATCACCATCGATCAGTTGCTGGTTGCCGGGTCGAGTGGAATCTGACCGGAGATGAAGATGAATCCGTTCGCTTTGATAGCCTGCGAATAAGGGCCGATCGCCTTGGGGGCATCATTGGTTGCGATCAC
>CAVWWZ010000026.1:0-47231 GCA_963758835.1 uncultured Acidobacteriaceae bacterium
CAGATTGTAGGACTCGATGCTGCGAGGTTTCCAGAAGGTATTACATTCGCCGTTGACGGTGCAGAACGACATACTGGGAGGTGTCGACATCGAAGAGTAGGTGTCGACGTAATATTTCGCATTCGCCGGATCGAACGTCGCCAATGAGCGGCCGTCTTGCTTCGACACGCGATGGAAATTCTTGCCGTCCAGGCCTACAGCGTAAATATTGTCCTGCCGCCAATCGCCCTCATTGGCGGTGAAGTAAACGATGCCGTGCTGCTCGTCAATGCCGTCGATGCTCTCCACGTCCCAGTCGCCATGGGTCAACTGCTGCACCAGTTTCGCCTCGCCGGAGAAGGGATCCTGGTTATCGAACTGGTAGAGGTAGATGTGGTAATGTCCATCGCGCCAGCTGGTCCAGAGATAGCGATCGCCCGAATGCAGCAGCTCAAATTCGTCTCCGGATGCATATCGAGCCAGGTGTCGCTGCTCTCGCTCATCATGAGCTGTGACTTGCCACTCTTTACGTCGATGAAGTAGAGGTCCAGTCGGTCCTGGGCTCGATTGAGGGCCATGGCCCAGACAATGCCGGGGCGCACCCATCCAAAGCGCGGCACGTAGACGTTGGAATCCCCGCCCAGTTGTATGCCGTTGCCGCCGCCTGCGGAGAGCCACTTCACCTTACCCCCGTCGACGGAACTACGCCCAGGCGTACCACGGGATTGGGGTCGCCCGGCTGAGGATATTTCTGCTGGTCGAGGGTCGCGTGCACAGGAATCCAGTCGGTGATGGGATAGTCGGGACCGCCTTCTCGTTCATCTGCAGGAAGGCGATCTGCTTACCGTCGGGCGACCAGAAATAGTTGCTGCGGGTGTAGAGCTCTTCTTCGTAGACCCAATCGACCTCGCCATTGAGCAGATTCGGGTCGTCGTCGCGGGTAAGTGCGTCTTCGCGGCCGCCGCTAACGTCGCGGACATACAGGTTGTGCTTGCGCACATAGGCGATGCGGCTGCCATCGGGCGAGAATTTGGGATCGACGCTAGCGTCGTTGCTGGAAGTGACCTGCACCGCGGTGCCAGTGTCGAGGCTGTACAGCCAAAGCTGACCCAAGGAGTCGAAGAGCAGCTTCTTTGAGTCGGGCGACCAATGATAGGCCGCCACCGAGTAACGTTGCGCCGCTTCTTTCTGGCGCTCGTCTTTGATGTTGCTGATGGGCGGAGCCAAGGAAGCGAGTTTCTCGCGGGCAACCAGCACGGCGGGCTTGGGATTATTGGCGTCGACGTAGTAGAGCGCGCCTTCTCGCCGCTGTCATCGCGCTGCACGAAGGCAACGCGTGAGCCGTCGGGCGCCCACTTGATCGATTCCGGCGGCCGGCCCAACAGTCCGCCATCGGCGTAAATGGCTTCGATGGTGAGCTCATGTGCGGTCTGAGTTTGGCCCGAAGCGGCCGGGCCCGGGTTCTGGGCGGAGAGTGCAAAGGCGGACAGCAAGGCAAAGAAAACTGCTGCGAAGCGAGGTTTCACGGGTGCCCCGATGAAAGAAGATAGGAAAGGGTCGAGTGTATATCAGCAGCTCAGATTTGTTTACTAGGAAGAGAACCCAGCGGTGCTTAGCGCGCGATCTGATAAATCCGCAGCATCTCGACAATCGCCATGAAGATTCCAATGCTGAAGTAGATGGTGCGAACGGTGTCGGCCTTGGGAACGGCGGGCAGGGGCATGCCGCGCTCGCGAAACGCCAATACCAGCGAATGCTCGCGCTCGAATATGAAATCGGCAATGGGACGGTGCAAGGCAGCGATCAGCAGGCCCATAAACAGCCGAGCGATTTCCAGCGACATGGTAGGGATATCGTAAAGCCGGTACTCTCATTTGCTCAATCCATCGAAGACCTTAGTACGGGCGTAGTGCGTAACCAGGCTTCCCGCTATGCGTGCTAGAATTTACGCAGGTTCCCACCTGTCCTGATGAATTCTGACCTTGAAAACTTGATCGACCTGCAACAGGTCGATTTACGCATTGCTGCCTTGCGGGCCGAAGTCGCTGCCCTTCCTAAGCATGTTCAGGAGATCGAAGCCAAATTGGCTGGCTCAAAGGCGAAGGTAGAGGCCGCTCAGGCAGCCATGAAGGCCGATGAGACGGCGAAGCGGAAGCACGAGGGCGACATCCAGGACCAGCAACAGAAGGTCAGTAAGTATCGCGACCAGTCGCTCGGCGTCAAGACCAACCACGAATACAAGGCGCTGATGGAAGAGATCAGGTTCGCGGAGGAGAAGATTGCTGCCTCCGAGGACAAGATTCTGGAGATCATGGTCGCCGCCGATACACGAAAAGAAGCGTTGAAGAAGGCGGAAGCCGCGCTGAAGGCCGACTCGGCGGAGAATGAGAAAGAGAAGGAGTCGGCGCGCCTGCGCACCGCCGAGGACGAGAAACAGCTGGCGGAACTTGGTGAGCGTCGGAATCAGTTGCGCGGTGGAGTTTCAGAAGACGTTCTGAGCCACTACGACCGGGTTCTCAAGCGGCGGGGATCGGCGCTTTCTGCGGTGCACGAAGATCAGATGTGTTCTGCTTGCAGCGTCATGCTGCGTCCCCAGGTTTTTCAGGAGGTAATGTCGAACCAGCAATTCATTACCTGCGACTATTGTCACCGGATTTTTTATTACATCCCGCCGCCGCCCAAGCCTGAAGAAGGCAAAGGGAAGGCGGAGGGTGCGGCGGCAGAGCCGAACGCCGTGCCGATCACGTCCGAGTCTGCTTCCCCCGAGGCTTCTGCTGACGCCGAATCCCAAAAGCCGCCCGCCCACGACGAAGCCGCCGCGCGATAAAACATTTCGTTAACCACCGACTGTCATTCTGAACGAAGAGAAAGACCCGCTGTCGCATCGTAGTGGCAGAATCGCCCGATGCGTTGCATTCCGCCGCGTAACGTGTGGGGGTGATATCGTCGTATCTTCGTGAGACGTCCGAGAGCAGATCCCTCACTTCGTTCGTGATGACAACTAAGAAAAGAGCTGACGTGAAAACCGCTGAGCCAGCGCCCGGGCAAGAGGCGTCCCCTACGATCACAGTCTCCCCTCGCGGTGCCACCCGCCTGCGTGACGGACACGTCTGGGTCTACCGTTCAGACCTGGGGGAGGGAACGGATGCCCCACCTGGAGCTTTGGTCCAGGTTCGCGATGAACGCGGGCGCAAGCTGGGGTCGGCTCTGTATAGCAGCTCGTCGCAGATTGCAATTCGGATGATTTCGGCGGACGGGATCGGTGAGGACGAGTTACTGACGCTGGTTGGCGAGCGAATTGACTCGGCCGTTGAATTCCGCAAACAAATCGCTCGCGATACGGATTCGTATCGGGTCATCTTCAGCGAGGCGGACCTTTTGCCTGGAATTATCGTCGATAAGTACAACGACGTGCTTTCGCTGCAGACTCTCACCCAAGCTTTCGATCGCGCCGACCTGCGCAACACCGTCAACGAGACGTTGACCCGACTTTTTCCAGAGGCAAGCCTTCTCGAGCGCGTCGACTCCCATATACGCAAGCTCGAGCAGCTGCCGCCACGCGAGACGCAATTGTTGCGTGGCAATCATTCCAGCACCGTCTTTACGGTCAACGACGTTCGCTTCCATTACGACGGCCTCAGCGGCCAGAAGACCGGCGCATTCCTCGATCAGCGCGAGAATTATGCAGCGGCAGCGCGCTGGGCGCATGGCGCTGCGCTCGATTGCTTCACTTATCAGGGTGGATTTGCGTTGCACCTCGCGCGCGTCTGCGACAGCGTCACGGCCCTCGATAGCTCACGAGCGGCGCTGGAAGTTGCCGAGCAGAACGAGGCGCTGAACAAAGGCAAGCACCGCAGCGGCGACATCGAGTGGATCGAGGCCAACGCGTTCGATCTCCTGAAAGATTACGCCACCGCCGGGCGCCAATACGACACCATCGTGCTCGATCCGCCCGCGTTCGCGAAGACAAAGCGTGTCGTTCCAACCGCCCTGAAGGGTTACAAAGAGCTGAACCTGCGCGCATTGAAGATGTTGCGCCCCGGTGGGACGCTCATCACCTGCTCGTGCTCGTTTCACGTCACCGAAGGCGAATTTCTGGAAATGCTCGGCTCGGCTGCAGCCGACGCCGGCCGTCGCGTGCGCCTATTGGAAAAACGCGGTGCCGCTCTCGACCATCCCTCGCTATTGAACGTTCCCGAGACGGCATACCTGAAGTGCATCATCTGCCGAGTGATCTAAGCTGCCGCCAAGGTTGGGACAACGGAAGGCCGAAGCTGGGGCACCCACCTCTCTTCTTTAGACAATGGTCTGCAGCAGGCCGCCCTCAGCGCGGATGGCGGCTCCGTTGGTGGCCGAGGAAAGCGGACTAGCCAGGAACGTAACCATCGCCGCGATCTCTTTTGCGTCTGCGAAACGCTGCAGCAGGGAAGTCGGACGGGCGGTGCGAAAGAATTCGCGCTCTGCCTTGGCTCGGTCTTCCGGGCTAGGGTTACCCAGCATTCGCTCGACTCCCTCTGACATTGTAGGACCAACCAAAACGCTGTTGACGGTGACTGCGGTCTCAGCGGTGGTTTCGGCCAGGCCACGCGCAACCGCGAGCTGCGCCGTCTTGGTCATTCCGTACTGAATCCCGTCCGGTGGTATGTGGACGGCCGATTCGCTGGAGATGAAGATGATGCGCCCCCAGTTGCGCTGCTTCATGCGGGGCAGGTAGTGGCGACTCAAGCGCACGCCGCTCATGACGTTGATCTCGAACACACGCATCCATTCTTCGTCTGAGATCTGCTCGAAGGGTTTGAACTCGAAGATACCGACATTATTGATGAGGATGTCGACCTCCGGGAACTCCTTCACCGTGGCGCGAACGCCCTCGGCCGCGCCCAAGTCAGCCGCAATGCCCTCTAATTTGCCTCGAGCACCTGATGCCTTAATTTTTGCGACAGCCTCGCTGACGCGCTTTTCGGTGCGCCCGGTAACAATGACATGTGCGCCTTCGGCCGCGAGGGCCTCTGCGATGGCATAACCGATTCCGGCGGTTGATCCGCTCACCAGGGCGAGCTTGCCTTCCAGTTGTAAGTCCATAGGGCTTGGATGTTCCAGCCTTTGAGGCGTTGCGCTGTACCGTGCCGCCATCATCATTGGTGGTGTTTTTCGTAAGCCCTTGATTTCAGGCCAAATCCAGTTCTTGACATATTACAGATTGCGATAGCATAATTGCAATTCGTAATCATATGAAACTGGGTGAAAAACTTCGCTACCTACGCCTGGTGGAAGGAACCCTGCGCGGCCTCGATCGCGAGATGACGCAGCAAGATCTTGCCAAGGCCATGAAGAAGGAAATCGGGCGAGGACTCAGCCAGTCTTACCTCTCACAGATTGAAAACGGGGCCCGCCCCCACCTGACGAATGACACACGCATGTTGCTGGCGCGCTTCTTCAAGGTGCATCCCGGATATCTGGTGGACGATCCGGAGGGCTATCACACCGAACTAACCAGCGACCTGCGCGCGGTGGAAGATCGGCTCGACCTGATGTTGATAAACGGTGCCGAGCAGTTCTCCAACGATGCCGAGTTGAGCGACGCGCTGCTGGAGACTGCGCGGTACTCCGACACGCGCAAAGCCCTGGTGCTGCTGGGTGCAATTGTCCAGGCGCCGGGTTTGCTGGAGCGGCTGATGGAAGTATTGAAGCCGGGATTGGATGGCGATAAGCCGCGCGACACCGCGCATGCATCGGCTGGCAGGCGCGGTAGGGGAGCAAGCCTATGACGTGGGCAATCTTCTACCTGACGTGTTTTCTGCTGGGCGTCACCTTGAGCGTCCTATCGTTTCTGAGCGGCAGCTTTCATCTACCGCATTTCCACCTGCACGTCCCCCATGTGCACCTGGGAGTTGATAGCAGCACTCACGCCGGCGGACACGGCGACGGTATCTCGGTCGTGAACTTCGGCACCTTGTGCGCTTTCCTGGCGTGGTTCGGGGGCACGGGATATCTGCTGACCCGCTACTCCACCCTGGTAGTAACCGTGATCGCCGTGCTGTCGACGATTGCCGGCATGATTGGTGCGGCGATTGTGTTCTGGTTTATTGCCAAGGTACTGCTGGCGCACGAGCACGAACTGGATCCGGCGGACTACGACAGAGTGGGAGTGCTGGGCCGAGTCACCAGCTCAATTCGCGAAGGCGGAACGGGAGAGATCGTGTTCTCGCAGGCAGGAACGCGGCACACCTGCGGGGCACGCAGCGAGAGCGGCGAGGCTTTGCAGAAGGGAACAGAAATAGTAGTCACTCGTTATGAGCGCGGCATTGCCTATGTGCAGCGCTGGGATGAGTTGGCGGGAGAGGGGAAAGCTGCAACCGGCAATTAAAGCTTGGCGGGAGGAGTTCGTAACTGGAGGTTCTTATGGTTGAGCTTGCTGTATCAGAGGGAAAGTTGCTGGTGAATGTCAGGGGAGCCGACAAAGTATGGGCCCTTAAGAGCTCGCTTGAGATTCCGCTGGAGCACATAACCGAGGTCCGTATGGATCCTACGGTGGCGAAGGGTTGGTGGCACGGGTTGAGGTGTCCGGGAACGAGGGTTCCGGGTGTGATAACTGCCGGCACCTACTACACAAGACACCAGAAAACTTTTTGGGACGTACACAATCCGGATCGCGCAATTGTGATCGAGCTTCGCGATGAGTCCTACGACCGGCTGGTGGTAGAAGTGGCCGATCCGGAATCGGCAGTCGCTTTGATAGGGATGTATCGAGAGATGGCCAGTGCTAAATAGCTGGCAGTTGATTACTAGTTGCTGGGGTTAAGGAAGAAATGCAAGTCCCTCGGCTGCGCTCGGCGTCGTCGATTGGGATAGCAGACGGTTTACTGAGGCTCGCACAGGTTCTAGCTGGTAGCTGGCGGCTGATGAGCTGGCAGCTCCGAAGGAGGCATATGGGTTTACACATTCCTACCGACGCGGTGGTGATCGTATGGTCGGTGATTGCGGCAACGGTGCTCATCATCGCAGTGTTCACACGGCTGTATCGCAAGGCGGGCCCGAACGAGGCGCTTGTCGTTTACGGTATCCGGGGGCCACGCATAATCAAGGGTCACGGCACTGTAATTCTGCCAATGGTGGAAAACTGCCGCGAGCTTTCGCTGGAGCTGATGTCGTTCGACGTCGCTCCGCAGCAGGACTTGTACACCAAGCAGGGCGTCGCGGTGACGGTCGAAGCGGTGGCGCAGATCAAGGTGAAGAGCGATCCCGAGTCGATTCTTACGGCTTCGGAGCAGTTCCTCTCCAAGACGCCACCACAACGCGAGGCCCTGATTCGTCTGGTGATGGAAGGGCACTTGCGCGGCATCATCGGCCAACTCACTGTAGAAGAGATCGTGAAGCAGCCGGAGATGGTGGCCGATCGCATGCGCGGCACCTGCGCGGACGACATGAACAAGATGGGTCTTGAGGTGATCTCCTTCACCATCAAAGAAGTTCGCGACAAGAACGAATACATCACCAACATGGGACGGCCGGACGTTGCTCGTATCAAGCGTGACGCCGACGTAGCAACTGCCGAGGCCGAGCGCGACACCGCAATCAGGCGGGCTCTGGCTTTGCGCGAATCCGCTGTTGCCAAGGCGCAGGCCGATCAGGAACGGGTGGCGGCCGAAACCGCGTCGCTCGCCAAACAGGCCGAGGCGCAACGGGATCTGGAGGTAAAGAAGGCCACCTACGCCGAATTAGTGAAACGGCAGCAGGCACAGGCTGATAAGGCATACGAGATCCAGACCAACGTCATGCAGCAGCAGGTCACGGCTGAGGCGGTGAAGATTCAGCAGGTTGAGAAGGAGCAGCAGGTCAAGGTGCAGGAAGCGGAAATCTCTGCGCCGCGAGAAAGAGCTGATCGCCACCGTGCTGAAGGGTGCAGAGATCGAGCGCCAGCGCATTGAGACGCTTGCGGAAGCCGAACGCCAGAAGACGATGGTCGAAGCCAACGGCCGTGCCAGCGCGATTCGTGCGCAGGGCGAAGCCGAAGCCGAGATCATCTTCAAGAAGGGCGATGCTGAGGCGCGCGCCATGAACGTCAAGGCCGAGGCCTATCAGGAGTACAACCAGGCCGCGGTCGTCGACAAGCTGATCACCGGCTTGCCGGAAGTGGTAAGAGCGTTGGCCAGCCCGCTGGCGAACGTCGACAAGATCACCATCGTTTCCACCGGCAACGGCGATGCTGCCGGCATGAACAAGATCACGGGCGACCTTACAGAAGATCGCCGCGCAGGTCCCGGCATTGTTCGAGGCGCTCTCGGGAATGCAGATGAGCGAGCTGTTTGGCAAGATCCGGACGATTGGCGACAAGTCGCCACGGCCGGATGAGCTGCCGCCCGGCAGACGAAAAGAGCAAGGCGCGGGAGCAGGGAGTTAGGCGCAGTGGAGGGAAGTCCCAGTCATCCGAAAACCGCGGATGAGTGGGGCACCCGGCACACGAAGAGCGTGAGCGTGGGCGAGGTAGGGGTCCTTCGACTCCTCGCTTCGCTCTCGCTCAGGATGACAGAAGTTTTGGCTGAAAGCTGAAGCTTGGTTGCTGGCAGCTTTGTGCTGAAGGCCAAGAGCTAAGAGCCATGAGCCGCATTTCAAGGAGTTCATTATGGCATTACTAGATCGCGTAGCAACCTTGGTACGAGCGAATCTGAACGATCTGATCGACAAGGCGGAAAATCCCGAGAAGATGTTGAAGCAGGTGATTCTCGATATGGAGAACCAATTTCTACAGGTGAAGACGCAGGTGGCAATCGCGTTGGCTGACCTGCACCTGCTGGAGAAGAAGAAGAAAGAGAATTCCGAGAAGCACAGCGAATGGATGCGCAAGGCGGAGCTGGCTGTGGCAAAGAAGGATGACGAGCTGGCCGGGCGGCCCTGGAGCGCGCTGTGAGTTTCCAGCAGATGACCGAGAACTTCGAGCAGCAGATTGCTGACCAGGAGGTGCAGGTCGAATCGCTGAAGGGTGCTCTGAAGCGCCTGGAGGTGAAGCTGGCGGAGGCGCGCGGCAAGGCTGACATGCTGATTGCGCAGCATCGCCGTTCACGCGCGGCACACAAGGCAGCCGATGCCGAAGGAGCTCCCACGGGCGAGAACCGTACCTTTGAGCGCATGAAGTCGACTGTCGCACGCGAGGAGGCAATCGGCAAAGCCAAAGCAGAGCTTCTCGGCGAGGATGTGGAGGCGCGTCTGCACAAGCTGGAGCGCGACGAGAAGATCGACAGCCTTTTGCAGGAACTGAAGCAGCGGAAACAGTTGTCGGCCTAGAGGGAGGTTCAGCGCACGACGATGGGAGAAGCGATCATCTCCGAAATGCTGGGGAAACGGTAGTCCTGGTCCGCGTACTTACACAGGATGAGCTCGGTGGCTGCCACGGAATGGCTGCGGTCGGCGCCCATCGCCGTGTGTCCGCCGTCGTGCAGCAGGATGACGTCCCCGCCGCGCATCTGCCGATCGACATGCGCCAGGATGCGTTGCGGAGTCGTGGGCTTCCAGTCATAACAGGTTACGTTCCACATGACGGGTGTGAGTCCGAGTTGGTGGATGATGCGCAAGCGTCGCGGGCGTACGAGCGCCGAACGGGGGACGCATCAGGGTGCATCGGTAGCCGGTGGTGTCGAAGATGATGCGCTGCGTGCGCTCGATTTGCGAGCGAACTTCAGAACTTGAGGCGAAGATCAGGTTGGGATGGTCCCAGGTATGAATCCCGAGCTCATGTCCGGCGGCGACGACGGCACGAGCGATTTCGGGTTTCTGTGCAACGAACTTTCCCAGCATAAAGAATGTTGCTTTCGTCGAGCGGCGCTCTAGCACCTCTAGCAACCGGAGTGTCCAGGGATCGTTGGGGCCGTCGTCGTAGGTGAGGCCGAGTTCGTGGGAGCCCGGCTGCAACCCAACGAATGTTCTGCCCCAAGCCTGCGAGGTCGGCCAGTAGCATTGGAAGCCGGCCCAGGTGGCGGCTGCGGCGAGGCCGAGGCTGCCGATGATGGCGTTCCGCATATGAGTCCATTTTAGAATTTCCAGCCTGGCAAAGAAATGTCTAGAGCATTCGGTGGAAGCCCTCGCCTTGAGGCGAGGGAAGACGCTACTCCTGCGAAAGGGTTTAGCCCCGGATAAGTACCGGCACTAAAGCGTGCTTACGAAACCCGCGGTTCCCCCGCATCAATACGGGGGCTTCCACCCTCCTGGTTTACCGGTGGAAATCTCCTGATTGCCACGGGCACCGAGGAGAGCTATTCTGCAAACGGCTGCTCTCCATCTCCCATGGCGAACCTGTTTGAACCACCTCGTTACATCGCGATCGAAGGACCCATCCGAGTCGGCAAGACCACGCTTGTGCCAGGTGATTGCCGAGACGCTGCACGCCCAACGCATCAGCGAGCCCGACCAGAATCCATTTCTGAACGCGTTTTACAAGGGTGAGAGGGGAGCGGCGTTTCAGGCGCAGATGGCGTTTCTCATGGCCCGTTATGAGCAGCTCGCGACCGCGGATTTGAAGCGGCCGGGGAGAACCATCGTCGCCGATTACATCTTCGAAAAAGACAAGCTGTTTGCCTGCCTCAATCTGAACGACGCCGAGCTCGGAGTTTACAACCGTTACTACGATCTGTTTCGGCAGAACATTCCGACGCCTGATCTGGTGATTTATCTGCAGGCAACTCCCGAAATCTTAAAGAAACGCTTGAAGAAGAGAAATGCTCCCAGTGAAACGCACAATCAGCGACGACTACCTGGAAGAAGTCGTTAAAGCCTATGAGCACTTCTTTTTTCACTACACCTCTTCAGACCTGTTAATCGTCAATACATCGGAAATTGACTTCGTCGAGCGCAGCGAAGACCTGCAAGCGTTGTTGCGGCGGGTCAGTGAGCCCATTCGCGGCACCCAGTACTTCCTACCTTTGGGAACGGACGAGAGCGCGGCCAGCGCGTAGCCTCGCGTGCAACCGGTCGCCGTCACTCTGATTTCAGCCCCTGTCAGTTGCCTGACCAGTAGAATTTCATTCCCTGCTGTTCACTTTTCTGCAACACAAACTCACACGAGCTTCTTGCATCTATCAACCCGACATGAGAAGCGCTCATGAAAAAGGAGTTTGATTTGCCTACAGAAGCGAGAAAAGTGAAAGCTATTGGTCTGGTGCTAGCGGCGTTCGTAAGCATGTTGGTACTGGCAGCGTGCAATAACAACTCGCAGCATCCAGACGTGAAGGACGCGGTGGACACCGCGATGACACGTAACGATCTAGGCGTAGTGAAGGTTTCGCAGGACCGCGATAAGGGTGTTCTGACCCTGACGGGCGATGTTGAAACCCCCGAAAAGAAGGCCCAGGCCGAAAGCGTCGCCAAAGAGGCGGCACCGGGCTACACGGTTGCCAACGAGATTGGTATTCGTCCGATAGGCACCGAAAGCCAGGCGAAAACGGTTGATTCGAACCTGGACGATGGCATCGAGAACAACTATAAGGCCGCGATCAAGGCGCACACAGAGCTCGACGACCAGAGCATTCACTACGACGCCAAGAACGGTACGCTGGTGTTGAAAGGCAGTGTGAAGACCCCGGCACAGAAGCAAGAAGCCGCCATGCTGGCTAAGAGCGTTCCCAATGTGAAGGAAGTCGTCAACGAGCTCGAAGTGAAGCCAGATAAGAATTCAACTGCCCAGTAAATATTGACAATCGCAACTGAGACAGGCGGGATAGGCAGTTCGTGACGGACTGCAGATTCACATCCCGCCGTCCATCGTTGAGAACTATTCTGCAAGCCGCGGTTCACTGACCGCTCTGCGATTTTCATAGAAGTGGACTTCTGACCCGCCTCGCTGTTTTCTTACCCTGCCAACTTATGACCCACGAGCATTGCACAAAATGATCTCTTATCTATTTCTCTGCTGTCGCGACAGATTCACGTGTGAAATTCCTACCAAATCCTCTACACGCTACTAACAAAAGTGTGACACCTACTTGTTTCGCTGCACAGTAACGTAGTTGTGCACGCAGCCCTCGTGGTATGGCTTCCGATTGGGAAGAGCTCCTGGCGCGCCAACCGTCCCCGCAACTTTGACAGGAAATAACAGGATGTCGAACACTACTAGATCGACGCGGTACTCGGCCCTATCGCTGAAAGACGTTGTGTGTCTCTGCGCCGGCCCCGGGGACGAAGAGGCTTGGGAGGAGTTCGTGTCGCGGGTCGGAAAGCCGATCAGCTTCGTCATCATGCGTACGGCATCATCATGGGGAACGCCGTCGCGATCATTGGTGGAGGACTTGATCCAGGTCACCTACCTTAAGCTTTGGGAGAGCGGGCGCCGCCTGCTGCGAGACTTTGCCATCGAGCGCCCGGAAGCGATTTTGGGATACCTCAAGAAGACCGCCGCCAATGCTACTCACGACTACTTCAGGCATGGCTACAGTCAATCATCCGGCGGTGACAGACCCCATCTTTCCACGAGCGATGTCGACCCCGAGGCGGGCAAGGAGACTCATGGTAGTCAGGAGAGCATCGATTTCAGAATTTTCTTGAGTGAGATCGACGAACATCTCAAGAATTGCCTCACCGGCCCCGATCAGGAGCGGGATCGCACGATTTTCTGGCTTTACTTCCGGCAGGGAATGAGCACAAAAGAAATTGCCTCGTTGCCGACCATCGGATTGAGTGCCAAAGGAGTCGGAAGTGTCATTGAGCGGCTAAAGCATGGTATTCGCGAGCAGATCCTTGGGATCGTCTCAGAAGATGATGAGGCGGAAAACCAAAAGGAAATTCAATCCGAATCTCGTATTGAATATATGGGAGTGTCCAAACGTGGAACGACCATTCGATAGCCATATAGACAACGATGAGCTCCAAGCTCTCGTGCCCTCGTTTCCGGAGGCGGGGCATGATGCGCCGAAGGTCCCGGCGGAGGCACTCCGCGAGGCCGAGCGTCATGTGCTTTCCTGCGCGGAGTGCGAGGCAAAGGTGTCGAAATACAGGCGACTGGTAAGCGGACCCCCTAGTGTGATCCCGCAGGCCGCGCCGCCGGGTGATGATTGCCCCAAACCCGAAGACGTTGACTGGCATGGAGTAGCCGCGGGGCTCTGGCCCGAGTTGAAGGCCCGGCAGCTGATCATGCATGCCGCGCTCTGTGACCACTGTGGACCTCTGCTTCGGGGAGCAGTGTCCGTGCAAGAGGACCTGATTACCTCACAAGATGCACCGCCGGCGGCAGCGACCAGGCGATCGCGGCCCGATCATACCCCTCAACCTGCATGGCTTCTGCCGCCACTTTTCTCCTTCATGACTTGGTTGGTTCCAGCCATAGCAATCATGGTGATTATCGGTGTGCTAACTACGGTACCGTCATCCACGGCGCCACTCTCTGGGAAGAAGTTTGCCGAATTCGCTGTAAGTACGCACAAGCAGCATGCTCATGGAAACATGGACCTCGACATTCACACGGACTCACAGCAGACCTTGAACGAGTGGTTTAGGGCAAAGTCAAAGTTTCCTCTGGCTTTGCCGGCGTCCGCTCCACTTCCGGGCGAAGTGCGGCCTTACCATCTGCAGGGGGCACGCCTAGTGGAAGTCGGCGGCAAGACGGCTGCCTACGTCGCTTACGAGATGCAACCGGGCGACGCGAGCCTGATCGTCGCGCCGGACTCGGTGGCTATGGCCTCGGGCGGAGTCGAAGTCGACTTCAAGAAGGTAAGTTTCCACTACAGCATGGTCGATGGCTACAGAGTGGTTACCTGGTCGGTCCATGGATTGACTTATGGACTGGTCTCCCAGGAAGGGAATAGCACTCAGAAATCCTGCATGGTCTGCCACTCCCCTATGAGGGACCGCGATTTAACTAACATACCGACCCCCTTTGCCACGAAGGGAAAAGTAGTCGAGTCCATCTTCCAATAAGCCAACCAGAATCCTTTTACAGAAAGCTATTCCGTGGCTTGCACAAAGCCAGCGGCGAGAAGTCCCGCTTTGTCTTTGGACATCCAAAGGCTTTCCCTACGCTGCATCCACACATCCGTAATATTTCGTTCGGACCTCGATAACCGACGTTTTCTTCTTTGAAAAGCAAACTTCCCATGGATCTCGTTATGTCTAGTGAGGCGAACAATGCCTTGCAAGCAAATGTAAGCAGACACTAGCACTCGTCATATGTAAGACCTGTTGATCCGCATGCAGCAATAAGGTACTTAGCTTCGAGCTAGTTATGTGTCTTATCAACCATAACCGACTAACACTTGAATAATCGCGAGGAATTGGAGAGAAAAATGAACTACACACGTGGACAACAGATTTCGGGAGCTCGGAAGCTATTCGTAGCGGCTCTCGTATTAGGATGCATATTCGGCACCGTTACTCACGCAGCGGCTCAGCGTGTGGCGTCCCCGCCTACTCCTGACAACATTACGCCGCCACCGGGTAATTCGGCATTCCTGGTGGGCCATGCCCAGGGTAGTCAAGGATACGTTTGCCTGCCGACGAACAACGGTGGAACTTCCTGGACCATCAATGCCGCCCGTCCCGAAGCGACGCTTTTTACCAGGGTTTTCGGGCAGGACTTCCAGATCATCACCCACTTCGCCAGCATCGATGCAAACCCCAATGAGAACGCTACGCTGCCGGTATCCCTGGGTGGCAACGCGACATGGCAGGCCTCGATCGATACCAGCAAAGTATGGGCGAAGGCAGTAGGAACGATCCCCCCGGGATCCGATCCGAGTTGCCCGAATTCCGGATCGATTGCTTGCCTCTTGCTGCAGTCAATCGGAAACCAGCAGGGACCGACGGGCGGTAAACTCCTGGCAAACGTCACCTTCGTCCAGCGCTTAAACACCAACGGGGGAGCCGCTCCAACTACCGCCTGCTCGGTGGGCCAGACGCAGCTCGTGCCATACACTGCCGACTATTACTTCTTCCACAAGGATCAGTAAGCACCCACTCACCTGTAATTCGGGTTGTGCACGGAGAGCCCCACTAGTATCGGGGCTCTTCGTGTTAATCCGGAAAGCGGCTTCTAAGAAAAGGTAAAGTGTCTCGGAGGGCATTCGGGCGCAGACCTCGCACTTATGCGGTCAGGAGTGGTAAATCGTTATCTGGTAAGTAATCTTCCGCCGGAGCGGGGCTTACCTCACCGAAACGTCGAACTGCACGGCGAGTTTCTTCGGCGGGTAGCAGGCGTTCTTATCGCAGGCCTGGTAGTACAGTTCACCACCAACGGGAAAACTTGCGCCGTGAAGATACGGCGGCGCCTTCAGCAGCACATAGACGGTGAAGTCGCCGGAGTAAACGCTCAGCTTCTCATTGGGTGAGAAGGGAAAGGACTGGTCTTCGCCAGCAGGATACTCGATGCTGGAGATCTCCAGCGGCTTGGGAGCCACCAACTTCAGATTGGTCGGGATAAGCAGGTTCGATTTCGGCTTGTTCGAATTGATGTGAAAACCGGAACCCACCCGAAAGTCCAACTCTACTCTGCGGGTTTCGCCCGGGTTCAACTGAACGTTCCTCACTGGCGCCATGATGACAGAAGGCTGCACGGTGCCGGGTGCCTGGGCTGTCAGCGAGGTGGAAAGCAGTAGGAGGACACAGAGGGTAAGCTTCATCATTCTGCCGCTGTACTGCGCTTGGTCGGCCCCGGAACGACGGCATTCTCTGCGGTTTTGCCCCGCTCGGAGTCGAGTGCCTTTCTGGCGTCGTCCTCAATTTCTGCCTTCCCTATCAGCCCCGCCACCTTGCCCACGATCTTTCCCTGGCGGTTGATATAGAACGTGGTCGGCAGATACTCGACATCACCGTAGGCTTCGGAGACTTTGTTGGTGCCCAGAAGAACGGGATAATTTACCCCCATCTCGCTGGCGAACTGCGCGATCTTCTGCGGGTCGCTGTCGTCCATGGCTACGCCGAGTATGGTCAATCCGTCGTTAGCGTAGTGGTTCTGTAGATCGACGAACCAAGGCATCTCAACCTTGCAGGGGGCGCACCACGTCGCCCAGAAATTTAGAACCACGGCCTTGCCTCGGAAGTCAGAAAGCTTCACCTTCCGGCCATCGAGCGAGACGAGTTCGAAGTCAGGTGCCTGTACGCCGCGAACATCACCCACCAGTGACGTTACTGGTCGCCTCTGACGCTGGCGGTCGACCCACTTCCCAAAGGAAAGCATTCCTAGTATGGCAACCGCCAAGACTGCGAATACGAAAGCGTTACGTTTCACGATCCAAGCCTTTATAGAGCGAACCGGTTCAAAAACGCGAGATAGCCGGAGAGTAGGCGCAGATTGTTCATAAAAATTAACACACCTACCGCGATCAACAACACTCCGCTCACCACCTCAACCGTATGCAGATGGCGTCGGAACTTGCCGTAGAAGGACAGAAAGCGATCGATACCAATCGAGGTCAGTAAAAAGGGTACGGCCAGGCCGAGCGAATAGATTGCAAGCAGCAGGACTCCTTTTGCTACCTTGTCCTGCTCCGAGGCCAGCGCCAAAATTGCCGCCAGGATAGGACCGATACACGGAGTCCATCCAAAGGCGAACGCGAAGCCAACCACGAACGAACCTAGCGCGCTGGAGCTGCCTTTCACATCGTGGAGCCGCTTGTCGGCGTATAGAGCCTTGATCTTCAGCAGCCCGGTCAGATGCAGTCCGAAGATGATGATGATGATGCCTGCCGCCTTGGCGAGATAAGTGTGGTACTCGTTGAACAGCTGTCCCAGCCCTGTTGCAACCGCGCCCAGCATGATGAAGACGAAGCTGAAGCCGATGATGAAGGTGAACGAGTGCAGCATCACCGTTCCCAGCATCCGCCGGTCTGACGATTGCAAATCGTCTACGCTGGCGCCTGAAATCAGCGAGACATAGCCTGGGACCAGGGGCAAGACGCAAGGCGAAAGAAACGACAGCAGCCCGGCTACGAACGCGGCAATGGGAAGAGGCAAACTATGCATAGGGAACTGGCGTGACCATCAGTTACAACACGGTTGCGGGTCCGTGTTAACTATCAGTATGAATGACTCAAGTTGCGAACAAAAGTTACACAAACGTGCCGGATTTCTGAGGTGACGATTGTGGTTTCAGACGAATAGCCGGTTTTCGCAATCCGGACCATGTCTCCGATATAACGATCGAGTCCCCTGGGTTATGGGGATCATACCGTACTGACGCCGGCAGCCCCAAGCGGCAGGAGTACAGGTCGATGAACTGGCGCAGGTGAGTCACATCCTGGGAAGCCTCGTACGTCACCCCAGCGACGTCGTAACTATAAACCAGCAGGATCATTTGCCGTTTCGTCTCGTCGTCTTCGAGTTCGTGAACGTCGATGATGTTGCCGTCGATGATGCGACCGCCATGCGTTAGCTCGGTACGACGCTCATACTCCAATTGCTCAGGTGACTTCTTGCTTTTGCGCGAGAGAACAGCATACCCGAGCAATGCGGCGCTCGCCCCGACCACGACGATGGGATAGTACCGAAGGGAAGTCATGTCGCCATTCGTAGGATAGCGCGGATGAGGTATGAAAACCTAGCTGTTTCAATCGCTGGCGCGTCAGGCGTTCACAATCGGATTCCTCAGGGTACCCACACCCTCGACCGTGACCTCAACCACATCTCCCGGGTCCATGGGGCCGACTCCCGCAGGGGTACCGGTTGCGATCACATCTCCGGGCTCGAGTGTCATGACCGAAGTGATGTAACGCAGAATGACATCCAGCGGAAAGATAAAGTCTGCAGTCGTGCCTGACTGCCGGGTCTGGCCGTTGAGCCGGGTTTCGATGTGGATACCGTGCCAGGGATCGAGGCCGTCCGCGATCACGGGGCCGATTGGACAAAAGGTGTCGAACCCCTTGGCGCGAGTCCACTGGCCGTCTTTGTTTTGCAGGTCGCGCGCAGTCACGTCGTTAACGCAGGTGTAGCCCAGGATGTAGGAGCGCACGTTCTGGTCCTCGCGCAGGCCATAGCAGCCTCTGCTGATGACCACGCCCAGTTCGCCTTCGTAATCGACGCGCTGGGAGAGCGTATACGGTCGGCGAACCTCGTCGCCAGGCGCAATCACGGAGGAAGGCGGCTTCAGAAAAATAAGGGGTGAAGTAGGAATTTCGTGATTCAGCTCTTTGGCGTGTTCGCGGTAATTGCGTCCTACGCACACGATTTTCGACGGCTGCGTGGGTGCGAGCAGCCGCGCCTCGCCGAGCGGAATGTTGGTGGCCTCGGCCGAATCGAAATCTCTGACGCCGGAAGGGAAGTGGCCTAACCTTCGAGTGATGGTCGAAGTTCCCGCCGAATTCTTCAATCAAGCCATATCCGACCTTGCCTGCGTGCTGAAAGCGGCAAATCTTCATTTCCGGTGTTCCCTCCCTATTGCTTGCTGGGCACTTCTTCCGATGCTGATGCCGATCTCGGACTCTCGTTGCCGCGCAGGTCGACCGCAGAAACAGAGTATTCATACTTCGTACCGGCCTTAACCGCTTCGTCGCGGAACGAAGATACCTGGACTGGTTTCGGGTTGAGTCTCTCCCAGTCTCCACCGGCGCTGCGGCGGAAGATGTTGTATCCGGCGACATCGCTTTCGCTGTTAGGTGCCCAGGTCAGATCAACGAAGGGCTTCTGTCCGATGCTGGAGAACACGGCCTGCAATCCAGCGGGCATTGCCGGAGGATAGATATCCTTGGTGAACACTTCGGTTGGGGATGAATCGTCGCCTTCGACTGAGGCTTGCCGCCCGTCGGCTCGCACCTCTGTAACCGACGTGATGCGGTACTGGTATTTCTGTTCCCATTCGGAGGTCTGGTCGAGATAAGAGCCGTCAGGCGCAGGGTCAACGTCATTCAGCGCGATGTAACCGCCGGCTCCAGCGGGCCGCCGTTCGATGCGATAGCGATAGGTGAGTCCCGCAGGAGCAGCAGGCTCGAGTCCGCCAGACCATGACAAGCGCACGCCGTCAGCGCCAACTTCCGCAGATAACTGGGAGGGTGGCGCGATGGTGGGAGCGAGAGGTATTGCCACCTGGTTCGAAAGTCCAGCGCTGCGGCTACGATCGTTCATGATTTCGACGGCGTAGGTAGCGAACCCCGCGGGATCTTTTTCCTCGAGCTCTAGCGGCAAAGTGTCGCTGTACGTCATGCGAACCTTCTGCTCAGGTTCGTTTTTCTTCCGTTGCGGACCTTTCGGAGGCGTGACCGTGCCAACCTGATGGCAACTGCTCATGAGCTCGGTTCCTACTTCGCGGCACACCAGGGTGTCGCCCAAGTGCTTGAGCTGTACCAGCGTGCGGTCCGTGTTTTTTGAGGGCAGCGTCCACTCGAGGCTTACCTTGTTGCCTTTGCGGGAGGCAGTGAGGTCCTCGACTGGCCGCGCCAGGTTGAGCGACGGCAGTTGTACCGCGCCTGGGGTGCCGCATCCGGCGCAGGTCACGATGCTCGCGAGTGCTGAAAGAAAGATAAAAAGACGAAGCCGCATGGAGTATTACAGGGTAACAAACGGGGCGATACGGTTCGCAATCCCTTGCCACGAGTGTCTCCAGCAAGCAAACTAGGCACGTGAGAGCTATCGCTATCATTCCCGCTCGGCTTGCTTCCACCCGTCTGCCGCGTAAGGTACTGCGCGAGATCAACGGCCGTCCCATGCTGGCGTACGTTTATGAGGCTGCCCTGGGGTGCGCCGGTCTCGAGGACGTCATCGTCGCGACCGATTCCAGCGAAGTTGCCGACCTGTGCCATAGCCATGGCTGGCATTGCCGACTCACGTTGCCGTCTCACCGCAGCGGCACTGGGCGTGTGCACGAGGTCTCCGAGTCGGTGCCCGCCGATGTGTACGTCAATCTTCAAGGCGACGAGCCATTGGCACGCCGGGAGCAAATCTATACGCTACTTGCCCTGATGGAGAACGTCGATGTGCAGGTGGGAACGCTGAAGACACCGTGCGCCGGAGAAGATCGAGGCAATCCCAACGCAGTCAAGGTCGTGACCAACCTAGAGGCTCGTGCGTTGTACTTCTCGCGTGCCACCATCCCCTTCGATCGAGACGCAACCGGCACTGTCCGCTACTACAAGCATCTCGGCTTCTACGCCTATCGCAAACCCGCGTTGGACGCATTCGTGACCTGGCCGGAGTCGGAGTTGGAGCGCAGCGAGCGGCTGGAGCAACTGCGTTTCCTCGATAACGGCGTGCAGATATATGTCGCGGAGACGCCCTTTGATTCCGTGGGTGTCGATACTGAAGAGGATTTGCGGAGGGCGGAAGAGATTCTTCGCCGACGCTCGTGAACTTCTGGCCGCAGCGGGCTTTTCTCGTCGACCTCCCGGGCGATAACAGAGAAATGGTAAAAGCGATTCGCGCTTTGATACTCGCATCACTTGCGCTGGTGGTCTGCTTACCGGCACTCGCCGACACCGGCTTTCTCGACCGCTCCGTGATGCTGAAGGGCGAGACCTACGCCTACCAGGTATATGTTCCTGCGAATTATTCCGCCAACCGCTCTTGGCCGGTGATCGTCTACCTGCACGGAAACGAACACCAGGGAAAAGATGGGATGCGGCAGACCAACGCTGCTCTGGCGGATGCGATCCGCGAGCGTCGCTCGTTGTTTCCGGCCGTCGTTATCTTTCCCCAAGCCCAGACGGGTATGTGGTGGCACTCTCCCGCGATGCAGGAGATGGTGCTGGCAGAGCTGGATCGAACGATCGCGGAGTTTCATGGCGACGCAAGCCGCGTTTATCTGACTGGCTTCTCTATGGGTGGTACGGGAGCTTATCGTCTCGCGTATCACAACAACAAACGCTTCGCGGCCTTGGTTGTGGTGGCGGGCCGGGTTGAGCCGGGAACCAACTACACTGCGGAACGAGCTGAAATCGATCGCAAAGCCAATGCTTTCGTGGTCGCACCCGACCCTTTCGCCGCGCTTGCGACAGCCATCAAGAACTTGCCCATCTGGATCTTCCACGGTGACGCCGACGAAAGGGTCGCGGTGGAGCAGTCACGCCGTCTGGTAGCGGCGCTGAAGAACCAAAACGCCAATGTGAGATATATCGAATACCCCGGCGTGAAACATGTCGACTCCGCAGTTAAGGCGTACTCAGATGGGGACATGATCGAATGGCTCTTCCAGCAGCGCCGGCCCAAGTCGCCTTAGGCAGCGGCGCGCGCCTTTGCCCACTCTTCCGCCGCAGCTACGCGCCTGCCAATCGATGGGTGCGAGTGGAATAGCCATTCCACATACTTGTTTGGAGTGCGCTCGGCAAGGTTCTGGTCAGCCAGCTTCTGCATTGACGAGATGAAAGGCTCGATGCCGGCAATGTTCTCCCATGCGTAGCGATCGGCTTCGCGTTCGTGTTTGCGGGAGATCGCGTTCATGGCGGGCATGAGCAGTAGGCTAAGCACGGTCGCCACAATGAGGATCAGGGGCAGGTTGGCAAAATCGTAGAGCCGCGACTCGAGCCCGGGAAACCAGTTCCGCGCCAGCACGTAGTGCAGCACCACATCCGTCAGCCAGAATCCGAAGAAGGTCACCACAACCTGCGTCACGATACCCTTGATGATGTGCTTGTGTACGTGGTGTCCGAGTTCGTGCGCAAGTATCGCCTCGATCTCGTCATCGCTGTAGCCTGCCAGCAGCGTGTCAGCCAGGATGATGCGCCGGGTTGCTCCCATTCCCATGAGCGCCGCATTGGCCTTCTTTGATTTCTCAGACAAGCTCCACTCATAGACGCCGCGCACACGGGTTCCCGCCCGCTCGCTCAGATGCGTCAGGCGATCGCGTAAGGCATCATTCTCCAGCGGTTTGAACTTGTAGAAGATGGGGAAGAGCACGACCGGCGCCAGGCGGGCCAGCAACAGCATGAGTCCGATGAACACTGCCCAGGCAATGATCCACCAGCGCTCGGGCGCGATGCGAATGAGGGCGTAGATGATCTCGACGAAAATCCCGCCCAGCACCAGTCCGAGCAGCCAGCCTTTGCCTTCATCCCACAGCCATGACCGCAGCTTCTGGTTCGAAAGATGGTATTGATGTTCGAGCCGAAAGCCGTAATAGTCGAGTGGCGCGCTGATGACTTTAAGCAGGACCGAGAACATCAGAACGTACAGGAATACGGCCAGGAAGTAATGTTGGCGCGCTCCGACGTAAGCCACGTCGCGTAGCTCGCGCGGTCCAACCGGTGAC
Organism: uncultured Acidobacteriaceae bacterium; assembly: GCA_963758835.1. Classification (GTDB taxonomy): domain Bacteria; phylum Acidobacteriota; class Terriglobia; order Terriglobales; family Acidobacteriaceae; genus CAVVDY01. Next base: position 22,127 of record CAVWWZ010000026.1, read on the forward strand.
GAGCAGGATCACCAGCACCGCAAACCCGATCACCGCGTCGGAGATGCCAAGCCAGCGCTTGATGCGGTTGTAGCGACGAACCTCAGGCGTGTCGGTGGGAACGGGATGAACAGCGGTTGCCATGAGTCTTCTAAAGTTTAGACGAAATGGATGATTGTACGTAACGCAGGGCTGGAGCCGAATTCCGTACGGCACAGGCGAGTTGAGCGACGAAGGGCCGAAGCGACGCCAAGGGTTTGGTTAAGGGCTGCAAATCACGCTTGTTTCGCGTTCCCCATCACAAACGCCTCGGTCTCGCCGAGAATCTGCTTCACCAATTCCGGCGAAGACGCCTCGGCATAGATGCGCAGCAACGGCTCAGTGCCGGACGCGCGCACCAGCACCCAGGCTTCGGCGCCATTGCCGTTCGTCGGCGCGTCCAGATAGAATTTCACGCCATCGAGCGTTCCCGTCTCCAGGACCTTGAAGCTGCCCATGCGGCTCGGCTTCTCGCCTGCACGGCGCATCGCGTCTTCCTTGACGTCGTTGGCGAGATGCAGGTCGGTGCGTCCGTAATAGTGCGGCCCGTACTCCTGCTGAAGATCGTTCACCAGCTGTCCCAGTGTCTTGCCCTCTTCCGCCATGATGTTGGCCAGCAGCAGGGAATTCAGAATGCCGTCGCGCTCCGGCAGGTGGCGGCGAATGCCGATGCCGCCTGACTCTTCGCCGCCGATCAGAATGTCGCGCTCCAGCATGAGGTCGCAGATGTATTTGAAGCCGATGCCGCACTCGTGCAGCTTGCGCCCGTATTTTGCGGCGATGCGGTCGAGCATGCGGGTGGTGTTGTAGGCGCGCACTACTTCACCCGGCCACTGCTTGCGCTTCAAGCATCCACTCCAGAATCACCGAGTAGCACTTGTGCGAATCGACGAAGCTTCCATCTTCGGCGACCGCGCCCAGGCGATCGGCATCGCCATCCACAGCCAGCCCAGCCTGGCATTGCTCCAGCACAACTGTCTCCTGCAGCATGGCCAGGTGCGGCGGGATCGGCTCCGGATTGATGCCGGGAAATGCCGGATTCACTTCGCCGCGAATCTCGATGTGGTCGATGCCGTTCTCGGCGAAGATGCCTTTCAGCACGCCGCGTCCCGAGCCATACATGACGTCAATGGCGAAGCGGAAGCCCGCCCGCTTGATCGCCTGCAAGATCAACAAAGTTCGTGATCGCCGCGATGTATGGCGTCTTGAAGTCGGCTGGCGTCGACGCTGCCGCCGGCATGCTCCAGGCGGGGCGAGTCGAGTTCGGCCTCGATGGACTTCATGATTGCCGGAGTGCCTGAACCGCCGTATCCCGCCTTGTATTTCACGCCATTCCAGTTGAATGGATTATGGCTGGAGGTGATCATCACACCTCCGGCGGCGCCCAGGTTCTTCACCGCATACGAGAGCGCTGGGGTAGGCGTGTAGTCATCCGACAGCTGGACCTTGATTCCCGACGACGCAAGCGTCTCTGAGATTGCTTCAGCGAAATTGCGCGACTCAAAGCGCGTGTCATAGCCGACCACCAACCCCTTGCCGGCGTCCTCGTTCTTGTGCACGTAGTGGGCAATCGCGTTGCCCACCCGGCGAACGTTGTCGAAGGTGTAGTCGTCGGCGATGATCCCCGCCAACCATCGGTTCCGAATTTGATTTGTGGCATAAGGACAGTAATTAGCAACTAGCAATTAGCAACTAGTAAAACCGACGCCGCCAAAGACTGTATGTACGGTAAAGTGTCAGGGCGCGATAATCAGAGAGTTTCAAAACTAATTGCTAATTGCTTTTCTAAACCAGCTTCTTCATCTTCTTCTCATCGAGATACTTCACGACTTTGCCGACGTCCTGCGAGTGCTGCTTGGTCGTGATGAGCAATGCGTCATCGGTTTCGACGACAATCAGGTCTTCGACTCCGACAGCCGCGACAAACTTGTCGGAGACGATGAAATTCCCCCCGGCATTGAGCATGAACTTATCTTTCGCGCTGATGACGTTACCATGCGCATCCTGGGTGGGCTGGCGATGTTCATACAGCGCTGTCCAGGAGCCCAGATCGTTCCATCCAAAGCTCGCCGGAATACAGTAGATGCCCGATTGGCCTTCGCCTTTGGCCGAGCGCGGCTCCGCAATCGCGTAATCGACGCTGATGTTTTCACATTGCGGATAGAGCCGGGCCAGGGTCTTGTCGAATTTTCGGGTACTGTAACTGGCAGCGATCTCATCCAGCAAAACCGCGGTCTTCGGCAGATGCTCATGTAACGCTTTAACTAGCGTCTGCGCGCTCCAGATGAAGATTCCGCCATTCCAAAAGTAATTTCCAGCCTTCACAAATTGCGCAGCCACGTCGGCGTCCGGCTTCTCCCGGAAGCGCCGAACACGCAGCGCTCCGTTCTTGGCCTTCTCGCCGGCCTCGACATAGCCATAACCGGTTTCCGCACGGGTAGGTCGAATACCGATAACGACAATGTTCTCTCCTGCTGCGGCTATCTCCGCTGCGCGCTTCAGGTCGCTGCGAAACTTCTTCTCGTCGCTGACAACGTGATCCGACGGGAACAGCCCCAAAACCGCATTCGGATCTTGGCGCGCGAGCAGAAAGGCAGCGAGACCGATCGCGGGTGCGGTGTTGCGACCCGCGGGTTCAGCCACCACCTGCTTCTTGTTCAGCTTTCTCAGGTCCCGCAGAATGGGTCCGCGAAGGTCGTCGTTGGTGATGACCCAGAAGTTCTTAGCCGCAGCCATGGGCCGAAGGCGTTCGAAAGTCTCTTGCAGCATGCTCTTGCTGCTGTTCAGCGGCAAAAGCTGCTTGGCTCGGCGCTTGCGGCTCATCGGCCAGAAGCGCGTACCGCGGCCCCCGGCGAGAATTACAGGGTAGAAGTTAAGGTCGTTCAATGGGGGCAATGGCTTGGGTCCTTGTGACTCCCTAATTCACACATTAAAGCACGGCTGCTGATGCGCGCGGAACGCTTCCGGTACTTGACTTTCGACAGGAAAAAGTATAACTAGTGCACCTCTGGCCGATTGGATGTCACCTTTAAGCAAGGGGGCCACATGCCGACCCGATCCTGGCTGGTTCGTTGTTCCGCGGCGGTCATTCTTTTGCTCGGATGCGCTGCTATTTCCTCGGCCACCCCTCCTGCAACGGATACGGCTCGAATCACAGTTATCTACGATGCCTTCGGCAAGTCTTCCGGCATGCAAAGGGACTGGGGATACGCCGCGCTGATCGAGTACGCCGGCAAGCGAATTCTGTTCGATACGGGCAACAACCCTGATGTCCTCGCCCAAAATGTGAAGACAAAAAACATTGACTTGTCGTCGCTGGACTTTGTGGTGATGTCGCATCGCCATGGCGACCACATGGGAGGGCTGACGTATGTGCTCAAGATCAACCCCAAAGTGCGGATTTATGCCCCGAAGGAAGGCTTAGGTGGGGTCTACGGCTCTGACCCACCGAGCAGCTTCTATCGCAAAGACGCCTCGTTGCCGGTAGAGCAACGCTATTACGCCGGTACTCCTCCTGACGTCATTCGCTTTGGATCAGCTTGGCCTGGCGCAAATTTCCAACTGGTCGACAAGAATATCGAGATTGCTCCGGGTATCTCTTTGATCACACTGGTTTCCGACAAACCAGGCACTCTGGAATTACGCGAGCTGTCCTTGGCCATCAATACGCCTGATGGATTGGTAATCGTAGTCGGCTGCTCGCATCCGGGCATCGACAAGATCGTCCAGGCCGCAACTGCCATCAATCCGCGCATCCACCTCATCGCGGGAGGACTTCATCTAGTCGTTGCCAATGATCAGGACATTCAAAAGACTGTCGCAGCGCTGCACGACAACTTTAAAGTCGAGTACATCGCCCCTGGGCACTGCACCGGCGAACCCGCATTCGGTGCCCTTAAGCGAGTGTACGGCGACCATTACCTCTACGCCGGACTTGGCACGAGCATACCGTTGAGCTCGGCGGCGCATTAGAAACCAGAACGCGAGCTAGGCGCGCTGACCGCTTGTGCCCAGAACAGTCTCGGGTTCCGGGATGTCTCCCGCGGGCAGCGACATGCGCATGATCTCCAAATCCCACTGCGGGCGCACGCTGTATCCTCGCACGCAGGCAGGTACGACGATGGCGTCTCCGCGCGCGAAGCTGACGGGCGCCATGCCTGCGGACTCAAGTACGCCAGAGCCGTCAACCGCAACAATGATATGAGCAGAATCAGGCGTCATCTCCGCCGCGAGTTCGCTGTGCAATCCCATTCTTTCCACCTGAAAGAAGGGTGAACGCACCAGGAAACGTTGCTTGCCTTTCGTGTCCTGCACAACTTTCCCAGCGTCGCTGTTTAGCTTAATGGCGGCCAGGCCTTGGTCGATGTGCAACTCGCGCGGGCGGCCGTAATCGTAAAGGCGATAGGTGACGTCAGAGGCTTGCTGGGTCTCCAGCAACACCAGACCGCCGCCAATCGTATGAACTGTGCCGGCCGCGACGTAGAGCATGTCTCCGCGCTCAACCTCTATCCAGTTCAGTAACTGTTCCGCCTTCACACTAGCAATTGCGTGTCTGAGGTCTTCTACCGAAACGCCCGGCTTCAGCCCCAACGCCACCTGTGCCCCCGGCTTGGCGTCGAGCACGTACCAGCACTCGGTCTTGCCGAACAGCTCACCGACGCGGTGCGCCGCTTCGTCATCGGGATGTACTTGCACGGAGAGCTTGTCGGCGGTGAAGAGAAACTTGACCAGAAGTGGAAAGCGATCTTCGTACGGCGCAACTGTTCCTACCAGTTCGCGGCGATATTGCTGCGCAACCTCTCCCAAGGTTTGACCGCTAAGCGGTCCGTTGGCAATAACGTTTTTTCCCCAGGTGAGCCAGCTCTCGCCGATCGGCTCTTTGACCACCCTGGTGTAGATGGGACGCAAATCGCGGACGCCCCATGGCCGTTCATCAAAGCTGGGAATCAGCAGTAGTGGATAGAGTTCGGGCATGAATAGATCAGTGTACTTAGAGAGCGGGCGGATGGGGAGTGTTGCCGGGAATGAGCAAACTGAACCGGTGGCATGTCACTCTTGAAGTCCGTCCCATGACCAGCGTGGGATTTGAGGCCATTCGGCACATCATCGGCGGACCGGTGGTACCGGGCCATCGTTGTCGTGGTGGCCCAAGCGAAGTAGTCGTGCAGCACTTGTCGCAGAACATCGTTCGTCGGCAAGTCCGATATCGGCGAGAGCCAAGTCGAAGCAGGCAATCGCCCGGCGATTCATTTCATCGTGCTCGCCGTTTCCGCTGTGCATTTTGACGACGGTGGTTTCGTCGCCATAGGAATCGGAATATGAGTCGGGCCACCCAGTGCCTCGGCCCAATAAGCGGCGAGACGCTCGACATGCTGCGGGTGAAAGCCATGGCTGAAGGCATGGGACACAACCTCGTCGGCCATTACACGCTCATGCCAGGCGCGAGCCAGACGGCACAGGCCTTCGTTGCCGCCTGCCGCCTCAAACACAGTGTGCGTATTCACAGCCCGGCAAAGAACTGGCGCATGCGATCCAGCCCGCGTTCGAGGTTCTGCTCGGCGACGGCGTACGACAGGCGTACGTGCTCCTGAGTTCCAAACGCCTCACCGGGAACGACAACCACGTGCGCTTCATGTAACAGCTTGCGAGCAGCATCGCAGGCCGAGTTCATTCCGCCACGGCCGAAGTAGTGACTGACATTGGGATAGGCATAGAACGCGCCATTGGGCGCAGCGCAGGTCAGCCCTGGAATCGCCCTCAGCCCGGCGACCACTTTGTCGCGCAGCTTGATGTAGTCGCTGCGCATCTCCTGCAAGCAGTTTTGCGGTCCGGTGAGCGCCGCGACAGCCGCTTTCTGCACAATCGACGTCGGATTCGACGTGCTCTGGCTTTGCAGCTTCTGCATGGCGGCGATCACTGGAGCCGGCCCCAGCGCGTATCCCAAACGCCAGCCGGTCATGGCATAGGTCTTCGACAATGAGCCGATGATCAGCAGCCGCTCTTTGACATCGGTCACCGAGCCCGCCGAAAACAGCTGGCCGGTGTAGTTCAGATAGACGTAGCACTCATCCGAGACGACGTAGATTCCGCGCTCGTGAGCCAGACGAAGTACCGCCGTCATGTCCTCAGGACTCATCACCGACCCCGAGGGATTGTTCGGCGAGTTGAGGACGATCATCTTGGTGCGCGGCGTAATCGCTCGTTCAACCATGTCGGCGGTGAGTTGAAAGTCGTGCGCCTCATCGGTGGGGATGTAGACCGGCTCGCCGCCGGCGTAGCGAATGATGTCCTTAAAAGATACCCAGTACGGTACAGGGAGGATGACCTCGTCGCCGTGGTCCACCAGCACCTGGATGGCATTGAACAGCGCGTGTTTGCCACCGACCGACGCGGTGCACTCCTCGCGTTTGTAAGCAGAGCCGAAGTCCGCTGCGTGCCGTTTCACGACGGCGTCACGCAATTCGGCAATGCCGCCCACCGCGGTGTACTTGGTGAAGTTGTTGTTGATGGCCGCGATGGCAGCGTCTTTGATGTGCTGCGGCGTGGAGAAATGAGGCTCGCCCGCGCCGAGGTCCACCAGGTCAACGCCAGTGGCACGAAGTTTCTCGGCTTCGGCGGACACGGCCATGGTGGCCGAAATTTCAATGCGCTGGATGCGATTGGTAAGAGGAGAGGAGAGCTGAGTTACAGTTGCGGTCATCCGGGGTCCCTTTGCTAATCAGTTTGTCGCGCAGTTGTACAGCGCCATAGCGATCAAAAATTCCTGCCCGCTCAGGCTTCTTTCTTCGTCCCTTTCGCTTTCACTTTCTCGCGTAGCCTCTGTTCGACCAACTCGGGCACAAAGCCGGTAAGCGGTCCTCCCAGCTGCGCAATCTCACGCACGATGCGCGAGCTGAGGTACGAGTATTTTTCCCCGGGCAGCATGAAGATGGTCTCCACCCGTTGATCGATCTTGCGGTTCATCAGCGCCATCTGCAGCTCAAACTCATAGTCGCTCACCGCCCGAATGCCGCGCAGCACCACGTTGGCATTCCGGGCGAATACGTAACTAACCAGAAGTCCCTCAAAGGACTCGACGCGTAACGTTGCTCCACTCCTGAGTCATGGCGCTTAGCATTTCCTTGCGTTCTTCCAAGTTGAACAGCGCGCGTGTCTTTTTCGGGATTGCGCGTGATAGCGACGATAAGCTCATTGAAAAGCTTGCTGCCCCGCTCTATCAGGTCGAGGTGTCCGTTCGTTACCGGATCGAACGAGCCCGGATAAATAGCGACGATCTGTTTCACGCGCCCTCGGACAGTTGTTACTGGTATCCCGGTTCGCCGTTAGCGCGCGAACCTGGGTACTTCAGACGGCGGCTGTCGAATCGTTTGCGATTCTATTCTGAACAGAGGTGAGACGCAACGAGCGTCAGTGCGCGCTGTGGGAAGAGCTCCGCCAGCCAGCTCTCGATGGTCAGGCGCATCTCGTCCAGATGTCCGGCAAAGTAGTGGTCGCCCGGCACAAACACCAATTCCTTTGGATCGGCAGCGGCTGGCGGCGATGCGCTCCAACTCTGTCGTGTGGCCCGAACTCATCATGGTCGCCGCTGAGGAATAACTTAGGCTTGCGGCAGTCTTTCAGAAAATCGAAGGAGTAGGTACGCCCTTCGGCGGCTACCGGCGTACCGAGCGAGACGATGGCAGGCACTTCGGAATCGCTACAGGCTACCCGCGTACCTACCGCTGCTCCGAACGAGAAGCCGGCGAAGACTATCGGCAAGCCGAACCTGCTCCTCAGCCACGTAAGCGCGGCACGCACGTCGTCTTGCTCTCCTTGTCCCTCGTCGTGCGTTCCCTGGCTCAGGCCCGTGCCACGGAAGTTGAACCGCAGCACTGGAAAGCCAAACGAGTGCAGCGCCTTCATCGCGTGGAATACCACTTTGTTGTGCATCGTCCCGCCGAAGAGCGGATGCGGATGACACACCAACGCAGAGTGGGTCGCATCAGAAGCGCCTGCGTTCAGCAGGGCCTCAAGCCTGCCTGCGGGACCCTCGAGAAACAGTGACTCAATCGCGGCATGAGTAGCGGGCAAACGTGGCTCTCTCTGCCGATGGGCAGAGTTCTATCTTACTTGCTGCTTGCGGGAGGAATGTTTGGGCGCATGATTACAACGGCCGTAGAGGAAGATCACGACGAAAAACCCATACACTAGGATTGCCCAAGCGGTATGCCCGGTCTGAGTGAAGTACGGCAGGCCGAAGATGCTGAACAGGACAACCGCCGCCAACACCAGGAACAACCATTTGACGTCGGTTTCTGGCATCATTGAGCTTCCTGTTGACCGCCGTCGCGGCTTGCATAGGTACTTCGCATTTAGAAACCCACGGCCGGCCGGGGTTTTCCTGAGCCCAAATTTCTTTACCCGACGTGCAGAGATGATGCAGGATTTTTACCATGGTTCGATTTGGAATCGCCGGATTCGGGCACCACGCGGTCAAGCGCCTAATGCCCGCTTTCGCGAAAGCGCGGCACTGCCGTGTAACAGCTCTCTCCCGCCGCGACCCGCAACGCGCACGGGATTCGGCTCGGCAGTTCGGCATCTCACACGCCTTCACCTCTACTGCGGAGCTCTGCGCCTGTCCTGAGGTCGACGCCGTGCTGGTTACCTCTCCCGACGCGCTGCACCTCTCTGACACCGTGGAAGCCCTGCGACACGGCAAGCCAGTGCTGGTCGAAAAACCTATGGCCAGGAACAGCACCGAAGCGGCAACCATGGTAGAGACGGCACGAAGCTGCAGGCGTGTTGCTGGGAGTCGCGCACAACATGCGCTTTGAGCACAGCGTGGAGTGGTTCCGTGCGCGCGTTTTGGCAGGCGCGATCGGCGCGCCATTACTGGCACGCGCCACCTTCGTTGTCCCCATGCTCACCAGCCCGCGTGCATGGGCCCAGGACCCCATGCTTGCAACGGGTGGTCCCCTGGCGGACCTTGGAGTTCACTGCATCGACGCGCTGCGGTACATCCTGGACGATGAAGTGCAGAGCGTGACCATGCAGGCACAATACGATTCGCATTCGGTGCTGGAAGCATCGGCGGCGGGCGTCCTCCGCTTTTCGCACGGGACCCTGGCGGACGTTGCTGTCTCCGGCCGCGGGACATACCAGTCGCTGCTCGAAGTCGTTGGCGAAGGCGGAGTGCTCTCGTCGGTCAATGCTCTCAACGTTGAACATCCGGTCAGGCTGGAGCTGCGACGGGGCTTCGACATCCTCGAGCAGCAAGAAGTGATGAATGACGACGCCTACACTTTGCAGCTTGACGCGTTTGCTGCCGCGGTCGAAGAGGGACGGGAGTTCCTCATTTCCGGCGAAGACGGGTTGCGCAACCAACTGGTTCTGGATGCCGCGTTCGGCAGCATCAAGTCTGGAAAAACCGAGACGGTCGTGCTGGCCGGCGATTTGCTAAGCTCGCCGTTCTCCTGAGTCGGTGGTTGCGGGCTTCGACTCGGCGCGCTGCTCGCCGGGGCTCACCTCACGTGTGAATTCGAATGCCGAATTTACCAGCGCGATGTGCGACAGCGCCTGCGGAAAGTTGCCGACCTGCCGCTGCACCTGCGGGTCGTACTCTTCCGCCAACAGTCCCAACATCGTTGCGCAAGGAGAGCAGCCGCTCGAAAGTTTCCGCGCCTCTTTCTCGGCGACCACACAGATTCAGGGCGCTAACCAGCCAGAAGCTGCATGCGATGAAGGATCCTTCGTGCCCATTCACGCCGTCATCAAGTTCTGAGGTGTCATAGCGCTGCACCAAGCCGTCGCGCATGAGGTTCTTCTCGATGGCGTCGATAGTCCCGAGCACGCGCTTGTCTTCGACCGGCAGGAAGCCGAGCTGGGGGATCAGCAGCAATGAGGCATCGAGGCGCTTCGACCCATAGGTCTGGGTGAAGCTGTTGAGCTCGGAGTCGAAACCTTTTTCGCAGACCTCGCGATGTATGGCGTCACGGATTTCCCGCCAGCCTTTAAGGTGCCCGTTTTGTCCACAGCGCTCGGCGTACTTGATGGCGCGATCAAATGCCACCCAGGCCATAACCTTGGAGTAAGTGAACTGCTTGCGTCCGCTGCGCACCTCCCAGATACCTTCGTCGGGCTCGCTGCCAGATTTTCTCCAGGTGCTCGGTGAGGCAATTTTGCAAGTCGAGATCAGTCTTCGCGTGAGGGCAGGCCGGCGAGCTCTGCGTGCAGCAACGCATCCGCCACCTCGCCGTAAACATCGAGCTGGAGTTGGTTCGACGCTGCGTTGCCGACTCGCACCGGCTTCGAGCCTTCGTATCCCGCCAGCCAGTCCACCTCCCATTCGAGCAAGTGGCGTTCGCCCCGAATGCCGTACATGATCTGCACCTGGTCGGGGCTGCCGGCTGCGGCGCGCAGTAGCCAATCGCGCCACGCCTGAGCCTCGTCGTAATATCCGGCGTTCATCAACGCCAGCAGGGTAAACGTGGCGTCACGCAACCAGCAGAATCGGTAGTCCCAGTTGCGATTGCCGCCGAGGCGTTCCGGCAGGGAAGTGGTCGCCGCCGCAACAATGCCACCGGTGGGAGCATAGGTCAGGGCTTTGAGCGTGATCAGCGAGCGGCGTACAGCCTCAGTGTAGTCGCCTTTGTATCGGTGCTCGGATTTTTCCGAAGTGACTTTGCTGCTCCAGTCGGTCCAGAAGTCGGTTGTCAGTTGCAGCTCATGCTCTGGCTTGATTGGCTTGGGGAGATCGCCATAGGAGGGAGCATAGGTGAGCACGAACGATACCGTCTCGCCCTTCCGCCACCGAGAACTCACTTACGGTCTTCATGTTTTCCCCACGCAGCGGCGCGTCGGTGCGCAATACGACCATGTCAGGGCCGGCGATGGCGCGCAAACTTCCGTCGTCGAGCCGCTTCACCCAGGGAACCGAGAGGCCATAATCGAAGCGCAAGACCAGCTCCATGCACATCTGCACTTTGCCTCGCAGGCCGCGCACGATCCGCACCAGGTCGGAATATTTGCCGCGAATGGGCATGAAGTCGATCAGTAGGACTCGAGCCTTCATCGTTCTCGAACGTGGTCTCGACGATGAGCGTGCCATCGCGATACTTGCGCGTGCTGCGCGCCTGATTTGCCGGTGCGATGCACCAGTGTCCGTTCTCATCGTTGCCCAGCAGAGCGGCCATGCAGGCAGGAGAGGCAAAGGTTGGCCAGCAGAGCCAGTCGATCGATCCCTTATTGCTGACGAGTGCGGCGGTTTCACAGTCGCCGATAAGGGCGTAATCCTCAATATGAGAGGGCATGCAGGTAAGACGGTGATCTGTGCTCAAGAGTTGGAACAGCTTCGCAACAGGCGCTTCAGATGTGGTGCTACGGCCCGGCTGCCGGGCACGAGTAGCGATTTAAGGACCTACGCCGCTGCCTCTGGCATTGGCCGGCGGCTGTCAGCACCTTGTCGAAGGCCTGGTCGGCCCGCAGCTTGGCCAGCATGGGATCGTTCAGCAGGTTGGAGTAGGCGCAGTAGCTGCGCTCGACCGCGCTCTGCAGCAGCTGCAGGGCAGCCTGGTTCTTGCCGCAGTATCCCAGCCACGCGCCCTGGTAGTACAGCAGTTCGGGATCGAGCTCATTCGCCTGGCTGGTTTCCAGCTCGTGGGCGATGCGGTCCTGCTCGCTGGCGGGCCGCAATCCGAGGCACGCTTCCAGCAGGTCGCGATGATAGCGGGGCGCGGTCGGCATGTGTTTCACGGCTTCTTTCGCCTCGGCAATTTTGCCCTCGCGCACCAGCAGCGAAGGCGTGACATAGGCAGCCCATTCCGAGCCGGCATCGAGTCGCAGGAAGTCCATGGCGCGCTCCGTCTGCCCCAACTCCATGAAGGTCCACGCGCAGGAGCGGAACATGTAGTTGCCGGGATCGAGCGAGAGCGCGGTGTTACATTCGCGGCGCTGATTGCTCCAGCATTCCCGCGTAACGGAAGACATAGCTCAACGCAAAATGCGCCTGCGCGCTTTGCGGACGGCTCTTCACCAGCGCCTGCGCCGCATCGTAGGCTTTGCCCAGTTCTCCCCGCTCCACGCGGTTGGTGATCTGCTGGCCAAGCGCAACGGTAAGATTGGGATCCAGTTGCAGGCCCGCGCGTAGGCGTCGTTCGATTGCTGCAACATCTTCTCGCCGCCGTCGGAATAGGTAGCGTCGTAGTAGCTGCGCAGTCCCAATTCCTGCCACGCGGGAGCGTATGTCGGGATCCATCTGCACCACTTGCTGCAGCACGGCCAGAGCATCCTTGTTTGCTACCGGATCATGCGGGATGGCCAGGCTGTGCAGATAAAGGTCGTAGGCCTGCGGGATTCTTCGGGCGCGAACCAGCCTCTTCCGCTCCTTTCGCGACGCCGAGAATGGGCAGCAGTCCCTGGCGTACCTGCGCCGACAGATCCGACTGCAGCGCGATCAGGTCCTGCGCGGGAGCGGTGAAAGTCGTCTGCCAGATCAGCCGGTTATCGCTGGCTTGGATCGCCTCCAGCGTCACCACCAGGTTGTCGCCGCGTTCCACGAAGTGCCCGGTTACAATGGTGGCCACGTGCAGCTCGCGCGCCGCTTTCTGCGGATCGACATCGTTGCCCGAGTACTTCTGCGTCATCGAGCTGGGACGCACGTCGAGCGAGCGGTTTTGGGCCAGCGTGTTGCTCAGTTCGTCGGCCAGCGCGAAGCGCAGAAAGTCGACACTGATGTCACTGTTCAGGTTGCGCAGCGGCAGCACGGCAATGGTGTTTTTCGCGCCCGCTGCGCCTGGGCGGTGCTTCAGGTAGTAGGCGCCGACAGGAATCAGAATCGTGAGCAGCAGGGCGATGATGCCCAGCAGAACCAGATATGCCAACGGCGCGTTGGCGCTTCGAAGGTGTCGGTGCGCAGCTTGTAGGGAAGCGCCGGCCGCATTCGGGCGCTGGTGGTAAGTCCCGGCTCGCTCTCCTTCTTCAGCGACTGCAGGTCGCCCTTCATGGCCAGCGCAGTCTGGTAGCGGTTGCCGCGGTCCTTCTCCATCGCCCGGCCGAGAATGCCTTCCAGGTCCTCGGGCATCGCGTGGATTGAGCTTGCGCGGCGCCGGCGGCTTTTCATTCAGCAGCGCATTCATCGAGGTGACGGAGTTGTTCTTGCGGAAGGGCTTGTGGCCGGTCGCCATCTCGTAGAGCACCACTCCCAGGGAAAACAAATCGCTGCGCGCATCGAGCTCTTCGCCCCGCGCCTGCTCCGGCGACATGTAAACCGTCGTGCCGAAGATCTCGCCTGCGATGGTCAGGTCTTCCAAGCCGTCGCGCTCGAATTCGGGCGCGACCTTGACCAGTCCGAAATCGAGGATCTTGGCCTGTCCCGACGGGCGTGACGAAGATGTTCGCCGGCTTGATGTCGCGATGGATGATTCCCTTGGCATGGCAGGCGGCCAGCGCGTCGGCAACCTGGATGCCCACGTCGAGCACCTTCTCGATATCCATGGGCTGGCCGTTCATGAGATCGCGAAGGCTCTGGCCTTCGAGCTTCTCCATGACGATGTAGGGCTGGCCGTCGAGGTCGCCGATATCGTGGATGGTGCAGATGTTGGGATGATTCAGTTGCGAGGCGATGCGCGCCTCACGCAGGAAGCGCTCCAGAGACTTGTGATCGTCGAGCAGGTTGTCAGGGATGAACTTCAGCGCGACGCGGCGGCCAAGGCGAGTGTCTTCCGCCTCGTATACCACCCCCATTCCACCGCCACCCAGCTTGCCCAAAACGTGATAGTGGGAAACGGTCTGGCCGACCATGTCGATGGTCCCGATCACGTGGACTTGATGTTAGGCCCACGTTCTGTTGCGGTCAACCAAAGCCGCGGAGCACCCATTGCCTATGCTGCTTCGCCTTGCCCGCGCCCTGGCTTGACCGCATGGTCAACGGAGTGGGATTAATCAGCCAAGGAGAGTTTCGGCAAGTGGATTGCTCACGCTCCCGGATGCACGAACATCCACAATCCGAGCGCCAGCACGACCGCTGCGATAAGCAGCCGGAAGGTGCGCTCGGGAATCCAGCCCAGAATCTTCTTCCCGATCAGAGTTCCCGCCATCACCCCGACCGTCGCGGCGCTCATCAGCGGCCATGCCGACAGAATGGGACGCCATTGCGTTGCCGCATACACCGGCATGCGGAACACGTCGACCAGCAGCGCAATCGCGGTGGCAGTTGCGACGAAGGCATCGCGCCGAATATCGAAGCCCAGCAGGGCGGCTGAGCGGATGCCTCCCTGGTTGCCGACCAGTCCGCCGAATATGCCAGATAGCGCGCCGGCTACCCACGCGGTGTCGCGACCGAAGCGCATGCGTTGCGCCAGGCCGGTCAGGCCCATGATGCCGGCGAACACCAGCAGTGCAGCAAGCACGTAGCCGAGGATCGCGCTGCGCAACCATACGTGCAGCAGCGCGCCGGTAAGTCCGCCAATGGCGCTGGTAATGCCGAAGCTCAACAGAATGCGGCGATCAACGTGCTCGCGTATGAGCCAGAAGCGCAGTGCCGTTCCCAGAAAGTGTGGGACTGAAACCACCGCGACCGCCAGCTTGGTTCCCAGCCACGTCGCCAGCAGAGGCGTAAGAATGCTGCCGATGCCGAATCCGGAGATGGACGCGACTGCGCCTGCGGCGACTGCCACCAGAGCGGTTATGACGTTGGCGTGCATAGCTGATGAGCATCATACGCTGTCCCGGGCGCGGCGGTTGCGCATGGTAGTATCAACCTTAGCCCGCGATGCACTTCGATCCTGTCGATATTTTCTTCCAGATTGTGGTGCTGCTGTTTGCCATCAGCGTGCACGAGTCGGCGCACGCGTGGATGGCCAACCGTTTAGGCGATCCCACCGCCAAGATGCTGGGGCGGGTTTCGCTCAATCCCATCGTCCACATCGATCCCTTCGGAACCATTCTGGTGCCGGCCTTGCTGATGCTGTTTGGTTTTCCGCCATTCGGGTGGGCCAAGCCGACGCCGGTGGACTCGCGCAATTTCAAGAACATCGTCCGCGACGATATTCTCACGGCGGTGGCGGGGCCGGTCAGCAATTTCATAACGGCTTTCTTGTCGGTGATTGCCGTGGCAATTCTGTTCCACGGAACTGCATGCGCGGCATTCCGCTGAATTTCCGGGGAGCCGATTTCGGCGGTCCGCTGTTACAGCTGTTTTATTCGGCCATCACGATCAACGTGGTGCTGGCGGTATTCAATCTGATACCGTTGCCGCCGCTGGACGGCAGCCACGTCATCCGTCACTTCCTGTCCTACGAATCGCTGAAGATCTACGACCGCTTCGGTTACTTCGGGCTGATGATCATCATGTTCGTGCTGCCGATGATCGGCTTTCCGATCATCGGCATACTCATCACTCCCTTTCTCGGCTTCTACCAAGGCCTATTGAATCTATTCCTGAGACTCTAATGTCCGACTCATCACAACTGAAAAAAGGCCGCATCCTGAGCGGCATGCGACCCACCGGCAAACTGCATCTCGGCAACTATGTCGGCGCCCTGCGCAACTGGGTGAACCTGCAGGACGAGTACGACTGCTTTTTCTTTATCGCCGACTGGCATGCGCTGACCACCGACTATGCCGACACCCGCATGGTCAAGCAGAACTCGCTGGAAGTGATGATCGACTACCTCGCCGCCGGCCTCGACCCCGAGCGCAGCGTGTTGTTCATCCAGTCGCATGTGCCGCAGCACGCCGAGCTGCATTTGCTGTTCAGCATGATCACGCCGCTGGGCTGGCTGGAGCGCGTTCCCACTTACAAAGAGCAGCGCGAGAACATCAAGGACAAGGATCTCAGCACCTACGGATTTCTCGGCTATCCGCTGTTGCAGTCGGCCGACATCTTGATCTATCAGGCGAACTTCGTTCCCGTTGGCGAAGACCAGGTGCCGCACGTGGAGCTGACTCGCGAAGTCGCGCGCCGCTTTAACCAGTTCTATCCCCGTAAGCTGCGCGAAGGTGACAGCGATCCACAGCGCGATGTGGTGTTCCCCGAGCCGAAGCCGCTGCTGACTCCCGCCGCCAAACTTCCCGGCACCGACGGCCGCAAGATGTCGAAGTCGTACGGCAACACCATTCTGCTGAGCGAGCCGGAAGCTTCGATGCGCGCCAAGCTGAAGACCATGGTGACCGACCCGGCGCGCATTCGCCGCACCGATCCCGGCAATCCCGATGTCTGCCCGGTGGGCGATCTGCACAAAATTTTCAGCGACGCCGAAACCATGGCTAAAGTTAACGAAGGCTGCCGCACCGCTGGCATCGGCTGCATCGAGTGCAAGAAATGGGCAGCTGACAATCTGTGGAAGGTGCTGGGACCGATTCAGGAACGCCGCGCGAAATACGAGGCCAATCCCAAGCTCGCATGGGATCTGCTGGAACAAGGTTCGGCCAAAGCGCGCGATGCCGCCGAAGCTACGATGCGCGAGGTTCGCGCAGCCGCCAATCTTTCCCACGATTACGAACCTCCGGCGCAAGCGGCGGGTGAAGGGAAGTAGTGAAAGTACCGCTGTTCGCCATTCGCTCTTCGCCAGACAATCCCTTGCCTGGTGTCATCCTGAGCGAGGAGCAACGCGACGAGCCGAAGGACCTCTATCGTTCGTTCTGATTGCACTCGAACAGAATTTCTTACGCTGCGCGTTCGAAGCTTTGCTGCATTTCGATCAGTTTGCCATTCTTGACCGCCGCAGGCCGCGAACTTTTTTTGCTCAGGCTCAGCGCCTCGCCTTTCGGGCGTTCAATAACCGAGCGCAGCCGCAGTCGCGCCTTGTGGAGTTGCGACTTGGTGTTGCCTGTAGTGCAGCCGAAAATCTCTGCAATTTCCTGGTGCTCATAACCGTGAATGTCGTGCAGGATGAGCATTAGCCGGTATCCGGGCGGAAGATCTTCGATGGCACGCAGCAGCACCACGCGGTCGGTGGTCATGGCCAACGACTCATCCGTTCTGCCGTAGTTCTGTCCTTCGAGCGGAGTCTCTTCCTCGTTGCCGAAGACAGGCTCAAGCGGACACTCGCGGATAGAGCTATTACGCTTACGGATGAACATGAGTACGGTGTTGACGGCAATTCGATGCATCCAGGTGGTGAAGCGGGACTCCTGGCGGAAAGTGCTCAGGCGGCGAAAGGCATGGACGAACGTCTCCTGGGTGAGGTCTTCAGCCAAGTCCGTGTCGTTCACCATGCGGTAACAAAGGTAGAAGACGCGACGGCTATGGCGTCGGTATAGCTCTCCGAAGCTGTCGGAATCGCCGCTCATGGCGTTGGCAATCAGCTCGGTTTCGGGCGCATCCTGCAGGGTGGACAAAATAACCTCCTCAACATCTCTTTTACGTGCGATGCGAAGTAAGGAAGCCGGTGGAGGTACGACATAACGCGCCGCAGGGGCTCGAATCTTCCGGACGCATTTGCGAAATCGTGTGGCGCGAGTGAAACAAGCAGAAGCTCTGATTTATTTTCTGGGCTTGCGCGATTTGGTGGACTTGCCAACGTTTTTGGCGGGGACCCGCTTCTTACTCACGGGTTTCGCCGATTTGGTAATGCGAGCCGATCTGGGTTTGGGAGCCGACCTGGTGGAAAATGACACTTCGCTTCCCGGGCCAAACATGATCAACACGCCTTCGACTTCCCGGTTGTTGTTAAAAACGGGCGTGAAGTGCACGTCGAAGTCACCCAGTTCTTGCCGGATATTCAACGAGGCGGTATGAAGGATGCTTGATTTACCTCGCTGCAGCACGCTTCGATAACGCCGGATGAGCGCGGTGCGCACCTCGAGCTGTACCGGCAGGCTGTCGATGCCCACCCCGACGACGGAGCCTGCGCCCACCCCAAAGACCCGCTGGGCAGCAGCGTTCCACAGCTGAATGAGCTCCTCGGTATCGACCAACGCAACGGGCCAGGGCATGCTCTTCAGAGTTTCGGAGTAGCGCTCGTTCAGCTGATGCAACTCCTGCGTGCGGTGGCCCAGTTCCTCGTTCATGGTCTCGAGCTCTTCGTTCAGCGATTGCAGCTCTTCGTTAGTAGTGGCCAGCTCCTCGTTGGTCGACTGCAGTTCCTCGTTGGTAGTCTCCAGTTCCTCGTTGGTCGACTGCAGCTCTTCGTTGGTAGTCTCCAACTCCTCGTTGGTCGACTGCAGCTCCTCGTTGGTGGTCTCCAGCTTCTCGTTGGCCGACTGCAACCGTTCGCCGGTATTCTCTAGTTTCGAGATGGTGTCCTGCAGGCGTTCGCGGGCAGTGACATCTTCGGCGTAAATGACGAGCCCGGTGTGCTTGCCGGCTCCTGCCATGACCGGGCGGATGATCACGTTCAACACCCGCTCTTCGCCCATGGTGCTGGTAGTGCACTGAAACTGCACCAAGTCGCCTATGGTGTTGCGGAGCGTCTCCAGGCGAGAGCTCAACTCGGGGCAGCGATAGGCGAGTTCCGTGTTCTGCAGGCGCTTGCCCACCAATTTGTCGTCGTTCAAACCAAAGACCTGGACCAGCGCGTCATTGTGATTCAGGATGACGTCGTCCTCGCCAAGCACGAGCAAGCCGGACTTGACCGTCTCCAGGATGTAACGCTGATAAAGCTGCAGGGATTCCATTTCGTGTTGCGCCAACTCTATACCTCCCGCCGCAGGTGTCTGCGCGCGGCCATCGTCCTGACTGCTGCCATGGGCGCCGCTACGAGGCTTCTGAAAGAGGCGCCACCGGCTGTTAACAGGCCGAAATATGGGATGATTTGCGAGCTGCGATTCGGCCTTCCCCAGAAACAAAACACCGCCAGGCTCGAGCGCATACTGCATGCGCGAGATGGCTTGGTTCTGGGTATTTGAATCAAAATATATTAGGACATTGCGACACACAACAAGGTGGCAGTGAGAAATCGGCGCGTCGCTCACCATATTGCTGCGGCCGAAGATGGTCAACCGGCGGATATCTCGATTCACCCGCAGGATGGAGCCTTTGCCGGTGAAGTATTTCTCTTGTAAGGGTGAAGGAACCCGGCGCAATCTCTCGAGCGGATATTCTCCCCGCCGCGCAACCACCAGGGCGTCTTCGTCGATATCGGTAGCGTAGATTTTGACGTTGTAGTCGGCCAGCGATGAGCCCAGGTATTCCGAGAGCAGCATGGCCAGTGTATAAGGCTCTTCTCCCGTGGCGCAGCCTACGCTCCATACGCGCAGGGGATCACCCGGCTGCAGTTCACTAAGGGCGAGTGGTAGGCCCTCGTCGCGCAAACACTGCCAGGCCTGGGGATCGCGCCAGAACTCGGTGACATTGATCAGTACCGTGTTCAGCAGACTGCTGGACTCAGCAGCATTTGAGTGAGCCAAAGCGAGATATTCGCGGAAGGTGCAAACTCCCACTTCCGACATGCGCTTGCGCACGCGGCGCTCAAGGCTGGTGAGTTTGTAGCCTCTTAGATCGGGACCATTTTCCGCCGCCAGTTGCCCGACCAGTTCCTGCAGCGTCAGGTCGTGGTTCATTAACCTGCAGACCCCTGCATCGCCCCTGACAGTTCCAAGAGCAGCGGAGCAATGTCGTTGAGCGGCAAGATGCGATCAACGCTCGAGGCCGATACAGCAGCAGTCGGCATAGCCGGAAAACGGGCGGTGAGCGGATCTTGCACGATGGCGAACCCGCCAGCCTCTTTGATGGCTCGCAGACCTTCGGAGCCATCTTTGCCGGAGCCGCTCAGCACAACCCCAACAGCTCGTGATCCGTAGGTCTTCGCCACAGACTCGAACGTTCGATCGATGGCGGGCCGACTGTAATTTACCGCGGGGGTATCCGAAAGCTTGAGCACCCCGTGGTTCACCAGCAGGTGGCGGTTCGGCGGCGCCATATAGACGCATCCTGCCGCGATGGTTTCCTTCTCCTCTGCGTCTTTAACTTCGAGACCAGTCTGCCGGCGCAAAATTTCAGCCGCGTGGCTGATGTACTTAGGATGAAGATGCAGTACCACCAGAATGGGGGAAGTGAAGTCGGCGGGAAGGCCGTGAAGAATGGTGCGAACGGACTCTAAACCCCCGGCCGAGCCGCCAATAACTACGATCGCGTAGCGTGCAGCTGCCGAGTTGTCCCCGGAACTACTGGTTACCGCAACCTTGGAGACATTTCGCACCGGCTCACCCGCTTTCGATTATAAGCACGTATTTCGGAGCGCACCGAACAATCGGCAGCTAGCTCAATACCGTTGCGAGTGAAACCCTGCCAGATTCACGTTAAGTTTGCTAACCCATCGCTACGTTCTCGAGACTGTGCGGGCGGGTTCTCCAGCAGAAGCTTGCGGAGCACGGTAGCATTCCTTTCAGCCGATTGCGCTAACTCGCGGTAATGGTCGGCGGCGTTCTTGAACCCGTTGGCGCGGGACCGCTGCTCCATGCGGCGGGTGAGATCCGCCCGCTCTTCCAGGGCTCGAAGCGCGGCCCAGAAGGCTCGCTCAGCTGAATCCGACTGTGCTGCCAGCATGGATTCGATGGTGTAGGAATGTCCAATGCGGCAGGCGTAACGCAAGAACTTACCTTCCTGGACTTCCCACAATGTGCCATGACAGTCCGGGCAGGTATAAGCCGAGAGATCACCCTTCGGGTCGACCAGCTCGTCTTTTCCATTTTCGCTTGCCCGAGCCACAGGGCTGAGGCGTTCCGCTTCCACCGACTGCTTCACCAGCCGATCCAGCAGGGCAGGTATGCCGGAAACTGGAGAGATGTGGTCAACCGTAGTGGTTGCAATCGCGGCTTGCGGCATGCTGGGCACCACTGCATCCTTGGGGTCTTGCACGATTGCCAGCCCGCCAACCCGCTTGATGCTATGCAGCCCGGCGCTGCCGTCGTCGAGATAGCCTGACAGCACCACACCGATCACGCGTGCGCCGAAAGACCGGGCTGCAGAACGAAATAGCGCATCGATTGAAGGTCGGTGACGATTTTCCAGCGGTCCGTGAACCAGTCGCATGCGATCCGGCTCGAGCACCAGGTGATAGTCGGGCACGCTCAGATACATGTGGCCGTGCTCGATCGGGAGGTCGTTCTCCGCCGCTACGACATGCATTGCCTGGTTTTGCCGGTGCAGCAGGGTGTATAGGTAGCTTGGTCGATTTGGTCCGGAGTGCAACACGACGAATATGGCCGCATCCATTGCAGCAAAGCGGGCGGTCAGGTTCATCAGGGCCTCGACGCCTCCGGCCGAAGCGCCGATAACGATAATGTCGCGGTGGAAACCGTTGGTCGAAGTCTCTGGTTTAGGCACGCTACGCCTCAGGCGGCTGGTATCCGGCATCCGTCACCTACATTTTCGATGCTGATCCATCGAATAAGAGTGTTACCGATTTGCGCAAGCTGTTGAACCGAAGGCCACTAATTGATTTCGACGAGAACGGGAGAATCCGGGGTAAGCGAGGTCCACGTGCGTAATCAGGCGGCAACTCTGGTCCCGGCGATCTGAACCCGGCCCTCGTCATCACGGGCGACGTTGAACGAGGTGGAGCAGTTTTCACACAACCAAGCCACATCGAGCAGAGCCGATTCTTGAGCCGCACACTTGCGCAACGGCGGCAGAACTATGAGCCGACCTTGTTTCATGGAATGAAATGGCCGCTGACAGTCGGGATTTGCGCAATGGGAAACCATGCATGCTCCGGCAAGGGCAAGCCTCTTGACAACTCACCTGGGCAGAGATTAACTCTTAAGAACATAGAGGCGGGAGCGCCAGATAGCGTCACCCCTCTCAATCCCTACTTTCACGCCATCGAGGAGCTTATTATGCAGGTCGTTTTAGGCTCTTGGAAGGAAATTGCAAATTACCTGGGTAAAGGCGTCCGCACCGTACAGCGGTGGGAACGCTGCTCGGGATTGCCAGTACATCGCCCTTCGGGATCCAGCAAAGGTGTGGTTCTCGCATTTCCCGCCGAACTCGACAAGTGGGCCCGCCGCCAGGATGGAAGTGCGCCACTTCCCAGCGCCTTGACCATCCAGAAGAACATGGCCCTCTCCAGTGAATTGATAGCGCAGACTCGGGCACTGCGCAGCGGCACTCGCGAGCTAATAAAGACGTGCAATCAATTCCTCGAACTGTCGCGCCGCCATCGCGACGAGGCGACCCGCCGGGGAAATGGTTTCGCGTCGCAGTGATTCGCTTCGCAGTAAAGATACGGCTAGCCGTGGCTGGCATCAGTCTTCAAAATTAGCTCGCTCGTCTCCAGGCGCTTGGCCCGAACCTTCAGTTGTCCCAGTTTGCTCATTGGTGCGCGACGTTTGCTGAGTCGCAGAATCTGTAGCCCCATGCGCGCGCTGCACGAGCTTGGCGATTGCCTGCAGTAGATCTGTTGGCCGGCCTGCACCTTTCATGAGCAACACATCCACGCTTGCCGCGGCACTCTCGGGCAGGTCAGGCACTCCCGACAGCATGATGAGCGGCAGATTGGCGTTTGCTGCGCGCAGTTTATGCGCCAGCTCTTCGCCAGACATTTGACCGGGAAAGTTGAAGTCGAGTATCACCAGGTCGACCTCAACCTTGCCGGCAATCGCCAAGGCGCTCGGTGGATCGCTGGCGATGAGGACCTCATAGCCTGCAGCAGTTAGCAGCGCCTGCCGTATCTCAAGCGAACTTACGCGGTCGTCCACGCAAAGAATGCGAGGTGGCGTGTTTGCGGGGGATGGCACATGCACCTCGAGACCAATTTTGCCGGGCTGCTCGCTTGGGCAGCTCGGGAGCTATTCGGGAATATGCAACCGTCGTTACTCAACCGGTATGACGCTAAACGGCGCTGTGGGGTTCGCTCGCCAGGCAACCATTTGTCGAATTGTTGAGTTGCCAGACGAACTACGCAGGCAGTAGTAATTGACGTGATTGAAATTGGGAAACTCGCCTCCAAAAGCCGAAAGGGCTGCTGGCCGCAGCCCTACGGGAGAAGATGGAGGAGCATTCGTCGGTGCGTTATGAGAGGAGGATTAGGCTCATTGAACCAGTGCCGCATGAGTCGGCACCTGTTTCACGACGTGCATTGTTACCATCTTCTGTTCAAGAATGGACTTCATGTAATCTTCACCGGCCTGCATCATGTGTACCCACATGCCGTGCGCGCGGCCGTCCTGGTTAAGGAGCGCTGCTACCTCGGCAGCACTCATGTGGCTCCCTGATTCGTCGGCAAAATGTTGCAAGTGCGCCAGGGTGATTTCTGCGGTGACTTTCTCGCGCCAGCATTTTTTTGTTAGGTCTTTCATTTCTGCTTCCCGACAGAATTGATTTGTCTACGTGATTAGAAATACTCCAGTGCGGGTTGGGCTCATATATCAGACATCACTTGCCCGTGTGATGTTCGTCACAACCGCGTGTTCACAAGGTGAAATGCACGTTCGTCTGCTACTTTCGAGATATGCCTGATGCTTCCGCTCGAATCAACGGCCATCTGATCCGCGCCGTCATCTACGACTTTGGCGAAGTGCTCTCGTACCCGCCTCCGCCTGAAACCATTGCCGCGCTCGCGGCGTTGCTGCACATCACACCCGAGAAATTTCGCGAATATTACTATGCCGAGCGCCAGGCCTACGATCGCGGCGAATTGTCGGCTGAGCAGTACTGGCAGGCGGTCTCCCAGGACGCCGGGACGCTGCTTACTCCTGAGCAGATCGAGTGGGCGCGACGCACCGACGTCGCTATGTGGAGCAACATCAATCCCCAGATGCTGCACTGGGCGGCGCAATTACGAGGCGTGGGAATGCAAACCGCAGTGCTGTCGAATATGCATGCGGATATGACGAAATCGGTGCGAGCGGAGTTCACCTGGATTCACGACTTCCACTGTTTCATTCTGTCGGCTGAACTGGGCTTCGCCAAGCCCGATCCGGAGATCTTTCAGCACTGTCTCGATTGCCTGAGGGTGCAGGCGGAAGAAGCGTTGTTCATCGATGACAAGCCGCGCAACACACGTGCCGCCGAGGAACTTGGTATGGCCGCAATCTGTGCCGATTCGCCCGAATCCATACGCAAGCAGCTGCAAGCAACGGGGTGGAGCGCACCGCTGCCGTGAGGGAGGAGTTCCGGCTCGGCGTTACTACGTGAGGGCGGCCGCTTTCTCTTCTGCCTCTTCGACGGCTTTGAGCGACACGTGCTCACGGCGCCCCAGCAGCAGTCCCGCCGGGATCACTGACATGAACGTCACGGCCCATATCAGCATCCCGCAGCTTACGGCCATCTCGTGTGGGATACCGAAGGCGGCGCTCAGCATTCCGATGGTGGCCAGCTGAGAGCCGCCGCCCACTCCCGGGAGTTGCAGTAGCGATCCCACCATGCTTGCTCCCATCAGCAGAATTGCCATGGGTATGGTCGTCTCATGCAGGGTTCCAGGATAAGCATGCGTAATGCAGATGTAGTCCACCGCAACCAGCATCCACATGAAGATGCTGAGTGCCGTCAATTGCAGCGCCTCGCCAACGCCCTGGATGGTCTCTAAGCCCACGCTGAATGAGCGGATTTTATCTTGCAGGTGGTGCGCAAAGCGCGGCGCCGCGCCGGCGAACATGTCGTGCAGAAAATTTCCGACCTGCTCTCCCGATTTGCGAATCACGAACATTACCAAGACCAATGCCAGCACCAGACCAAACAGCACGAACGCTCCCTCACGCAGGCCGTGATAGAAGGGAAGCGCTCTCAGGTCGGGCGAGAGAAAGCTGAGCGCCAGCAGTACGGCGAAGCCTCCCATATCGAAGATGCGCTCAACCGTCCATACCGCCATCTGCGATGCGAAGGTCAGGTTCTCCTTGCGCGCGATGATGTAGGGCCGCACCACTTCGCCCGCTCGACCGAGCAATGCCAGCGCGGTGAATCCGATGAACTGCGGAGCCAATAGCCGGGCGCTCGTCGTCTTTCGGATTGGCTTGAGGAAGATCTTCCAGCGCACCGCACGCAATGCGTATGCAGCGTACGTAAGCACAACCCCGGCTAAGATCAGCAGCCAGTTCACATGCTCGGTCTGCTCCCAGAAGGTGTGCCAGTCGAATGCCTTCCAGGTCCGCACCTGTAGATAGATCAGTGCGCAGAGCACGGCGAGGACCACGAGCATTATGAGGATGCGCTTCTTATTCATTCGGAAAT
>CAVWWZ010000027.1:0-45496 GCA_963758835.1 uncultured Acidobacteriaceae bacterium
GTCAGAGCGACACCCTAGGAACCTTCCGATTCGGCAACGTACGGCTTGCCGCTGCGGTAATGTAGCTACACGATGTCTCGCTTGCACACGATTTCACGATGGTGCCACACTCGATGAGCGAGGTCCGGCACGTCTCTCTCGCACTGGCACATCGTGGCAGCGTGGGTGATCTTCCTCGCCAGCTACCTGGTCTTCGCCATCGGGCGGCTGCCCTACACGCTGATCGACCGGACCGCCATGGCGGTCATCGGCGCGGTGGCGATGTTCGTGCTCGGCGTACTGACACCGGAATCCGCCATCGCCAGCATCGATTTCGCGACCATCGTGCTGCTGTTCTCGATGATGCTGATCGTCGCCAGCCTGCATCTGGCGGGCTTCTTCGATCTCGATCACCCGGCTGGTCATCGAGCATCTGAAGCCGCAGCAACTGCTGCCAGGCGTCATCTTCACCAGCGGAATTCTGTCGGCGTTCCTGGTCAACGATGTGGTTTGCCTGTTCATGGCGCCGCTGCTGCTCGATATCTGCAAGCGCATGCGGGTGAACCCTGTTCCCTATCTGCTTGCGCTGGCGACCGCGGCAAACATCGGCTCGGTGGCGACCATCACCGGCAATCCGCAGAACATGCTGATCGGCTCGTCTTCCGGCATTGGCTATCGCGACTTTCTGGCGCATCTCGGGCCGGTCGCCGTGATTGGGCTATTCATCGATTGGGCACTCCTGCACTGGCTGGAAGTGCGCAGACACCGGGCGCAGCGTTGTCGTGCCGGACACCGCCGAGACCGCTGTGCATCGCGAAGAACATCCCGCCTGGGCGGTGACCGTGACGGTTGGAGTGCTGGTTGGATTTCTGCTGGGATATCCGCCGCCGCTGGTCGCTGCGATCGGAGGCGCGCTGCTGCTGGTTCGCCGCACCCGTCAGCCGCGCGAAATCTATGGCGATGTGGATTGGTCGCTACTGGTGCTGTTCCTCGGCCTGTTCATGATTCTGGGCGGAGCGAGGGAGGCGGGCATCACCGGCGAGCTGCTGGGCTGGGCAGAAAAGCTAAACCTGCACAACAGTGTGATCTTCACTGCGATCGTCGTGCTCTAGGCAACCTCGTGAGCAACGTTCCCGCGGTGATGTTGTTGCGCGACCTGGTTCCACACTTCCGCGATCCGCATACCGCGTGGTTGCTGCTCGCGATGTCGAGCACGCTGGCGGGAAACCTGACCATCACCGGCTCGGTAGCGAACATCATCGTGGTCGAGAAAGCGCGCGAGGTGACGAAGATCAGCTTTCTGGGATTACATGCGGATCGGCATCCCGGTAACGCATCCTGACGCTTGCGGTTGGACTGCTATGGATTAACTTTGTCCACTACTGAAATTCCATCTAATAGCGTGAGCAAACCGGCAGCTCCGTTATACATCTGAAAATAGCAGAGACCATGTTGTTGGAGGCCCTGCTGTGCGCCACCCACGCTTCGCACCATCCTGTTTTCCTCTTCTTTTCTTTGCTGATCAGCTTTCTCGGATTGCACGGTATCTGCACTGCCGCGGATCAAACGACGAACAATTCTCAGACTGTTGCTTACGCTTATGTAGGCAGTTCTGCGCCTGGCCAGCCGGACTACTCGCAAGGCATCATCACGGATTCGCGGTTGCGGCCGATGGTTCGGCCCAGCCGTACCAGGATCTCGCCTTTACGGCGGGATCAGCGGCCTCACGACGGCATCAGGCTTCGTTTTCGGCGTCGGTAGCCTGGGCACCGCCGTCACAACCTATACCCCGCAGAGCGATGGCTCGCTGCGTGCGACCTCGACGTAAATGTCATTCGCAGACTACCTCCAGGGCCAGGACGAATATGTCGCAAACCTGAACCCGGACCGCAGCGGGAAGATTCTCAATGTCGGAGCCGTTTGGCCTAACAGCGACTTTGTGCCGTTCGCAATAGGATCGAACGGCACTCTATCGTTCCTTGGAACCACGATTAGCGGCTGCGGAAAGAGCGAGGCGTTGCTTACCTTCTCGCCCGATAATCGCTGGGCCTACGATAAATGTTCGGACCGACTACAACAAGTATGGGCGCCAATCCAACGGAACTCTCGATGGGCCGTTTGACTTCAACCTCAACCAGCCGCCCTCTGCAGTTGTCAGCGGTGCCTGCCAGCCAGTCCTTCTCTCATCGTCGTCGCTTGGATATGTTGCTGTGGTCTGGAATGGAAATAGCTATCTTGTGTAACAACAGCCAAGGCAATCTGCTGGCGACCTATTCCATGAATGCGGACGGCGATCCTGCGCTAGTGCCTGGTTCGATGGTCGTACCGCAGGTCTGGGAATCGGACATCGCCGTAGACCCGAGTGGGGCTTATCTGGCGCTGGCGAGGGTTTGTGGGCGATCATTCCGCGGGAGCAATTCAGGTCTTCAAGTTGCAGCCGGATGGGAAGCCCATCTCGCTCGGCAATCCGATTGTCTTTTCCGGTGTCACGAACGTAACGTGGGTCAGGTGGGACAACTTCGGCCATCTCTATGCACTGGGCGGTGGGCAAGATCAATGTGCCGGCAATTCGTCGGCCTGTGGACTCTATATCTTCAACGTGAGCGGGCAGGGAGTGATTACTGCTCCCGGCTCACCGCACATCGTCGCCTATCCGTCGAGCATTGCGGTCTTGCCTGTGAAATAGTCAGGTGGTAAGAGCTGCTTCGAATCTTCGCGATGGGAATCGAACTGCGATGGGTAACGGTAGCCCGTGCGTGAAAGAGAGCACTACGCAGGCTCACGTGGGTATTTGAGGAGTCTAAGCCGGAAGAAGCCAATGTACCGCGCCACGCATGGCAAACCCAAAAGCTCAACTACCATCACCAAACAAAAATATGGGCACTCGCGGACGAGTGCCCAACTAGACAGCTTTTGCGACTCTTAGCGCAGGAATCTGCGACGGAGTGAGCCTGCGAATAGCATGATCCCGCTACCCGCCAAAACAAAGGTACCGGGCTCAGGCACCTCGGGAGCAACCGACGTAAGAAGCATGGAATCTCCATTGCCACCATCGGCCGTCAAGGTGAAATAGAAGGTACCGATCGGACCTCCGTTGGTGAAAAAGAAGTTGAAGTCTCCACTGAGACCGTCGGGAGTACCCCAGGGACTACCAGTCGTCGGTTGGCCAACGAGCTGTTGGTTCATATCCAGCATCGCTCCGCCAGTATCCCAATAGGTATACGTGCCGAGGTTGCTGATAGGGGCCAGATCGGACTTCGACCAGGTGCCATTACCAGAAGTTGCGCCAGAGATGGTGAGGGTCATGCTCACGATATCGTTGTACATGTCGTAAGTACCGCCACTCGGGTTTGGCAGCGTGCTAAGGTCAAGGGTAATCTGCCCCGTCGCGGTTGCGTTGTTGCCGAAAGAAACTCCCGACCATGCCAGGTCGTAAGTCTGAAACACATCGGCATAGGCGCTAACCGCTAACGCCAGCACACTAATCATCAGCAGGTATTTCCACATCTTCATTGAATCCTCCATCGAACGGAACTCAAACGCCAGACGTGCATGACGAGGTTGCCCAGCGATAGGCGGCCAGTATAAGGGATGTCTCTGAAAAGTCAACGCAATTGTCTGGCTCGGAATTGCACCTGTTACCAGGGGAGTCCAGAGGGAGTGCGGTAGCGCCAGGCACCACCAAGGAACACCAAGTTTGAAGGAAATCCGTAACCTGGCCGACTTATTTCAAAAAGTGAGTATGGGTCGTTGCAGTGAGAGGTGCGGTCCAACTGGCCAGATCAGGTAACGTGACTTGCGACAGGCGCAGAGTCTGCGATGAACCACCATCTGCCCTCGCGGGTTCCATGCGCTTGCCTGGAACCCGCGTCAATTCAGGCAAACTACTCTACGTAGGGTTTCCAGCTTCCGTCCTTGCTCTCCTGCAACACCATGGTCACGTGCGTCGGAGGGCCGCTGTAGAAATCCACGCCATAGGACTTGATCAGCGTGCCGCGGTCCCAGCTGTTGAAGCTCTTCACCAGCTCGCCCGAGGCATCGAACTCCCTGCCCAGACGATTCGGCTCCCAGTGCCAGGAATACGTCACACGCGCAAGATGCGGCCGGACCATTTCGATCTTGTCGATCGCCACGAGGTTGCGTTGTGCCAAGGGTACCTGATAGGTCACGGTCTTGTCCGGGTTGGTGGTCTTCTCCACGCCGCTGATGCTGTCGAGCAATTTCTGTCCGAGGGCGTCATCTCTGACGTGATCGAGTTCCAGCTCTTCTTCTTCGTCGCCAGGATTCCCGCCTTGGTCAGCAGAGGGTAGTGGGGATCCGTGGGCTTCTCATTCACGTTCGACGTGATAAGACCCGTGCTGAACCGGATGGCAGCGGCCCCTGGCCCTTCAGGATGGCGTTGATCGACTCGGTCGCGACCGGCTGGGTCAGGACCTGTTTGGCGCCCTTGACGAAGTAGAAGATGGTCCCACCGACCACGAGAACTAACAGGGTTACAAAAAAGATGGGGAAGAGGTTCTGACGACTTACCCTCCATCTCAATTTCAGCCGCGAAAAGTTCGGGCTGTTTTAGCTCGGGCGTAACCAACTGGGGTTTGCCTTCCTTGATTTCAGGATCGCTAATGGTTGGCATGTAAGCACACCTCCGACTGGCACGGCTGCCAAGTAAGCCCCGGAACATACACCCGCGTCGTGCGAGCGCCAAGCAGGAAGCAGGCGATGCCGGTGCGGCTCGTAAACAGCCGTGAACACCTCAAAGTATGGGCTTCATGCACAGTGACCGCAGTGAGCTACATCACCAGGACTTGTGAGCAGTGAACCGGAGTCGCTACAGGGTGGAAGCCCGCGCTCTAGCGCGGTGAAGGTTTTGAAAGTCGGCTTTCGTCCGGAGCAATGAAATTGACTGGTGCCTGATGGCACCATCGAAGATTTGTGATCTGGCTGTGGCTAAAGCTACAGCGGGGTGCTTCCACCGGTGTGCATCCACCCTAAAGCTGACTACTGGATGAGCTTTTCGAGGATCCGATGTACTGAGCCGAGACTTCCAGGCCATACCAGCGCCGCGACTACGAGACTGCCCGCCACCAGAGCGATATTGCGGGCAACCTGCACCAGAGGAGCCAGCGGCTTCTCGGCATATTGCTGCTCGCGCAGCAGGCGGTCGACGCGGATAGCGAGGTCTTCGTCCTCAGCCACTAGCGAAGAGTACAGAGACGACAACAGATACGCGGGTTGATGATCGACGCCCATCTTGGCAACCGATACCAGCGCCGCTGCCAGCGACAGCGCACGTCGGGAATCGCCCGCTACGGCATGATCGTCGGCAGCCCACTCGGTATAGCGCGCCCATTGCCGCTCGATCTTGCGGAAGCCAGAAATGAACGGAACCGCGTCGGGAGCCAGCAGGTAGAGGAAACGCTTCAGATTATCGCGTGATTCCTGGTGCGCCTGTTCGTGGCGGAAAGCCGCTTCGCGCTGTTCCGGCGTGAGCTTGTGCAGCACACCGCGCGAAACGATCAGTCTGGGATGAACCAGTCCGGCAACCGCCATCATCGGGGCATCGCGCTTCACCACCAGCACCGGGGATGATTCGCCCTCGACGGTGATTTCCTGCCCATCACGCTGGCAACTGGTCATGTACCGCGAAGTCCGCAGTAACGAAAACCCAACACGAAAAACAGAGAGCATCCAAACCGTTAAGCCCAGCGCGGCCGCTCCCAAGCAGGCAAAGCCAACTTTTTCGCCGCTGGCCAGGGGCTCAAGCCATAAGTAGCTGGGAATGCAGAAGCCGAGCACTACGAACAGGGTCACGGCGAAGGGAAACATCCGGAAAACGAAAAGGAACTTCGCGGCAAAGCCTGGCTTGGAATGTTCCGCCACGCGCAAAGCCGCCGGAGCGCCAATCCACACCAGTATTGCGGATGCGGCGTGCACGATAAAGAAGGTCGCAAAGCACAGACACAAAAGCCGCAACAGGTATGGCAGGGCCATTTACTTCAGTTCTCCCGTAAGTGCGCGCCGCTTGGACTGAATCTTGGCTTCTAATTCGTCGAGCAAGTTAGGATCGTGCTCGCCCACGGCGTCAACCAGGCAGGACAACAGCATCTCACGCGATGGCTGGGTTCCGGCAAGAAAGCCGGCTAGCAGGTCGTCGGTGCGCTGCCGCTCCCAGGTGTCTTTGGACACGCGCGCAGAATACAGGAATGCGCGTTCGCACTTAGTGCGATCGAGCAGACCCTTCTTGTACAGCCGATCCATGGTGGTCATCACGGTGGTGTAGGCGAGCTCGCGGTCCAACTGCGGACCACGTCGCGTACGTTACACGTGCCGGTCTGCCACACCACTTCCATGACAGACAGTTCGAGTGGTCCGAGTGCGAACGATGGTGACGCTTCGCCCTCTTCCGACCCCCGTTGCGAAAAGATTCTCACGATAAAAACTCCAAACCAGCCGGAATCTGATGAAGTGAATTCTACATGGCTACTAGGCCGGTAGGCCACTCAAAAGCACATTCAGCGAATGCCGGCTTCCGTCTCTGAATGCGTCCCTCGGACACTTACAAGTCGCATTCGCACTTTGCGTACTGTGCAGAAATCGCAATCGGCGCTGTCGTTATGCGTCGCTTGCGGCGTCGTGGGAAACCGCTCTATCCATTGGCCGCAACATCAGCGCAACGTGAAACGTTGGCAGAAAACTCTGGCGTGATCGCTTGTTTAGCTATACTCTTATTTATTACCTGTTTGGTGCGAAGTTTGATGGAGTCATTTTTAGGCAACGAAATAACCCCCCGGCCCGTAATTTCCAAAAAGAACTAACCAAGCAACATCGCTGGATAGTAACTCCTTAACAGGCACTTTGGTTCAGGCACGTTAGTGCTACAACTTTATGGTAGCAGTTTCTGGAACTCTGCATTATATTTGCCGCTGCCTAAGTTTGATCCCAATCCCTAGGTTAGTCGAGGTGAGTCGTGCGTACTCAATGGACGATTTCGCTGTTTGTAGTACTTGCTGTTTTTGCAATTCCTGCGCTGGCCGATGGTGGCCTGCATTGCGAGACCTTCGGCCAAACTTGTGCAACGAACGGCACTATCGTTGCGCAACCCGACGGTGACATTACCGGAAATATCTTCTACGCCAACGCCAATTTCACCGATTATGTGCGGGTTATCGATCTCAATCCCCAGAACCCGTGGACGAGTGATTGGATGCTGGACAACCAGCGTGGAATTGGCCAACCCTCGGTTAACTTCGGTCATGCGATGAAGAATGACATTCTGGTGGTCCAGATCTGCGATCAGCAGTTGCAGCCAAGTCTCTGTGTTACCGATAGCAAGAACCTATATCTCTTCGGCTCTGACCCAAACTTTAGCGTCGACGGTCTGAGCCATGCGGAGGTTCCAATGGATGGCGGCGTTGGCCCTTGGGGCACCACCTCGCATAATCGAAACACGCAACTTATTTGGCTTGAGGACTTGGGTACAAAACAGAATTCGGATTGGGACTACAACGACTTAGTCGTTTCGCTGCACAATGTCGATGTCGCTGTTCCCCAATAATGGGGGGACTTCACAGTCATCGCCTGTTCCCGAGCCCGGCACCATAGTGCTACTGGCCTCCGGACTGGCGGGAGGTTTGATCCGCAGAATAAGAAGAACTAGTAATCTGCTAGTTCTCACTCATTTTTCTCCGCGTCGTTGCTTACGCTGCTGCTGACCTGAACGCGACCAAGCGTGCGACCAGAACGGCCAGGTAAAGTTGTCCGGTGAGCGCCTCAGCCACCGCAAGCATGCGCGCCGACCGGTGCCTTCGGGATGATGTCGCCATAGCCCACTGTCGTCAGCGTGATAAAGCTGAAGTATGTCCAGCCAGCGACGGTGGGCGGTGTCGCATCTGAAGTCACAAATGATTGAGGATGGTCGCGGGCGAAGATTACGTATGCGTGGGCCCAGCCCAATCCCATGAGCAGGTATGCGGCGATAGCGCCCTGCAACCGCGATCCGGAAATGGGACCTTTCCTGAACACCTTCACCAGTAGCATCAGGATGAGCAACAGGATGGCTGCCAGCGTGGTAGCTTCTCGAAACCTCGATATCGCGGGGTGCCACCAGGCAAGCCATCGCACGGCCATTCCAGCAGCGCCCACAGCCACTGCCAGATAAAAAAGCCAGGAACGGCTCCAGCCGATCGCGACCCCCGAGAGCAGCATGATGCGAATACGCGATATCCACATAAACGTTGAGATGGTTCTCGACCACACTGGTTAGCGGCAGGACAAAAACGAACAGGACCAGCAAGGCTAGAAAGAAGGAGAGATTAGCTTGCGCCTCCCATGTTTCCTTAACCAGGCGACGGGCACTACGGTGACTAGTCTTGGCTGGGGTATGCGGCATCTGCGCAGCAGGATACTGGAAAAAGCTGTCGACATCACGTATTTGTTTAGCGCCGTTCTTATATGTGACGTGCGTAAGGTTCTATGGTGGAAACGTCGCGCAGTCACTTTTTCTAGCGGCAGCTGGTAATTTTTCTAGTTACTCGTATTCCCTGCAAACCCGTAAGATAACCACGAAGCGTACATGTTCTGCTACATCTGCGTAGCGACAGGAGAGCATTATGTTAATGGATTGAAGTAAATCAGGCCGGCTGCGCTGTGTATGCTCGCGGCGGCGCTGGGTCTGGGCCTAACGGTTCCGGGATTTGCACGTGACAAGAACGAGACCATTGACGCCACCGCCTGGGGCACAAGTACCCAGATGGGCCATCATTACGATGTGACTATCACCATCTACGACTGGTCGACCGCGGCGGATCGGCAGATCCTGGTCGAGGCATTTCAAAAGGGGCAGAACCAGGGTCTGGTGAATGCGCTTGACCAAGATGAAGGCCGTGGGGCACATCGCGATCACCGGGACCCTGGGATACGACCTTAGCTATATCCGCATGGAACCAACGCCGACCGGCCGAAAGATCGTCTTCGTCACCAACCGGCTGATCAAGTTCGGCGAGGCATACGCTGACACGCAGTCGCAAGCCTATAACCTTAGCGCCGGCGAACTCGATCTCAACGATCAGGACAAGACCAAGAGTACCGGCAACTTGTATCCCGGCGTCGCAGCTCATCATCAACAGCGATGGTAAGTTGCAGCTCGAACTGCGGCAGAATCCGTGGCGCCTGTCGGACTTCATCGACTGGAAGGGCTCGTCGGAGAACTAAGCCTTGGTTTTCGCTTCGGGTATCACCTGAGGTTTGTCTTGTGATCCTCAGCGATTTTTATTGTGATCTTCAGCGGAGCGACGGATCCTTTGCTCGGGTGCCCCACTCATTCCTTCGGCTGGAATGAGTGGGGATGTGTTTGGTGGAAGTTTCCACAGTTATGGGGAGGATATGAAGCTTCGTAACTGACGCGCTTTGGCGCGGAAATTCGAAACTAAAGCCCGTCGCTTAGATGGCGTGCTTTTCCCGTCGCATAAACGCGAGGACTTCCGCCTAGACCGTTCTCCTGGTCGACCTGCGGGGCTCGATCCGCCTCTCTACTTCGGCCTTCCCAGCCACGAGTATTGCCAAGCTACTTGCACATTCTGGTAGTTGCCGCCGAAGCGAATATAGGTGCCGTCGCTGTAGGAAACCTTGATCGACTGATGCCTGGAGTAAGGCAAGGAAATTGTTCCCCCGATTCGCGAACTGGTCTGCCGGGTGTCGAGGTTGCGTATCCCGCTCAGGGCCTTGACGCCGCCCCACCAGAAGTTCCCATCAAGCGAAGCCCATCCTCGCGATCCCTTCAGCCATTTGAACCTCTGAAAATCGTAGCTCAAATGGCCTTCCAAGCTTCCGATGGGCTCCTCGGTCTGCGGCTGCGGGGTTGGGATGTTAAAGAACTGGGGATTGGTGGTGTAGAACCAGACTCCTCCGTAACCATCGAGAATCCAGTTGCCCCAGCGCTGCGAATATCCGAGCTCAGGTTTGAATGCCCAGCGATTGATGCCCCAATTAATGAGCTTGGTCGGGTCGTACTGTCCTGTGGGGGCGATGATTTTCAGGCTGGCGCCGAGAATCTTGTTCTGCTTCCACTTAACAAACTCCTTCGGCTCCATGGCCGGGCCGCCAATGAGATTCACGGATAGGCGCGCCGACAAGTCCAGTAGACCCGAACGGTAGACGGACCGGTTTTGTTGCTTTCACTTCCCCGCTGAAAGTTCCCACCGCATACGGTAACGACGCCGTAAAGTTGGCCGATCGCCCGAAGAAGTTGAACGAATGGTAGATGCTGAATACCGGGACATTGTAGGTTCCTTTGGCGTTGTTGACCGGAGCCGCGCCATTGATATTCAGGCCTCCGTCATAGAAACCCCAGGTAAGGGTGATCGCGTTCGAATGTATGGGAGTGATGATGTAAGCGCGCGGCGCAAGGTCTTGGGCGCGGCAGGAGACGATAGAAACCAGCGACCAGCAAGCCACTAAGAAGAGAAGCCAGCGCACTTCACCGGGGCAATCGATGAAAGTGGCAAAAGGTGTCTGCTATGGGACCGCGCTTCACTTTCTTCCTCGAATCGGCACCGGCTGATCGCGATCCATCACTGGGCGAAATGGGTTTCGCTAGGCTTTCTTGGGATACTCCTTAAACATCTTGGAGATTGCGCCGTTCACTTCCTCGATTAATTTCTCGGGATCATGGGAGGCAACGCTCTCGGTCGCCATGCCCCGCCAGACGAGCTTCTTTGCCTTGGCATCGACCAGATCCACCACCATCTGTCCCTTGCGAACCGTTACGGTCGTGTTGCCGTAGTAGCCGACGAAGGCTGGCCCGTTCATACTGGGATCGAAAGGCGGAATCCCGCCGGTTGCGCCATAGATAGGATCGTTGGAATACATGGTCATGTCGTCATCGAGGGAGCCGTAGATCTGGATGATGAGATCGGGATTGGAGGTCACCTTCTGCAGTCCGCGCGCGCTCAGCTCCTGGTCAATCGCTCCAACAATGTCGGCCGCAAGCAGAGGATGGGCGACGGCTCCATGCTCTGCCCAGGCATAGGTCTTGTATTGCGAGAAGCTGAAGCCCTTGGCATAGCTGACGCTGATCTTGTCGCGGGCGGACGCTGTGATGGTCAAGAATAGAGTGATCGCAAGCAGTGCCGCCACGCGGAGACACGAGTGTATTGCAGCCTTCATGTTTATTGATCCTTTTGTGGGCCTGAGCCGGGTAATGCCTCCGTCTCGATCCAGCATTGAAAAGCTCGAGACCTGTGCCGTCGCGACGCGACTCCACAATTTATTTCTCGGCCTACCCTAAAGGTCGTGCGCAAGATTTCTGCCGTCCCTACGGGACTCAGAGCCTATTACTCGACTTCACCCAGCGCTGAAGCGCTGGGCTAAGCTCTTTGGCGCCTACGGCGCTGCAGTGTTCCGCTCAAGACCTGGTCGCAAACCTGGCCCCTTTCCGACCACTGACAACTAGATTCACTAGCTCTTGGGCCACTGCTTGAACATCTTCTGCACGGCCTTGTGGACCATCTCCTGGTTCTTGTTGCCGTTGTTGCCCAGCGTGTCCTGCGCGATGCCGCGCCACACCAGCTCTTTCGCCTTCAAGTCGTAGAGGCTGACGATCATGGTGGCTTCCACGTTCTGCTGCGGAGTGATGCCGCCCATGCCGCCGCCAATGCCGCGCATGCCCCAGGCGTTGTACGAGGTCTGCTCGCGCTCGCCGCCGCTGGCGGTCAGGATGAGGTCGGGATTCTGCGACTCCTGAACCTTCTGGAAACCCTTGGCTGCCATGGCACTGTCGATATCCTGCTGGGCAACCTGGGCGAGAATCGAATTCTGGATTTGGTTCTTGTTATTACCGCCCCAGGCATAGGTGTGATAGTTGGCAAACGACTGGTTGTGGTTGTAGTTCACCGAAACCTGCTGGGCAAAGGCGGAGCCCACCAGCACAGTCAAGACCTATAAGCACGATCAGAGATTTCACTTTCACTCGAGTCTTCTCCCTTTTCGTGCGACGGGCGCTTCACACGCCGACAATCATGAAACATGTGAAATGATTACGGCAGCACGATGGCTTCGGCCTGACTATTGCCGCACATGCCGTAGGTGGCTCCGGAGTAACAGGCGCCGACGGAATACTTGAAGCAACCTGACCGCTTGGCGTCCACGGTGACATCATTTTTGCCGCCGCCGATGATGGCGTCGTTCGGCTCAAATGGCGATTGCGGTCCGAAGTCGATAACGAATCCGGTGTTCTTGTTCGAGCGAATGCCAGACAACCTTGGTGCCCGATTTCACGCAGAAGAGCGCGTTCTTCTTCGGGTTGGTGATGCTGGCCGTAGCCGAAGCCGAGCCGCCGTCTTTGTTGACGTTCACGGTGCAAGGATTGGAAGCTGAGCCGCAGGTATTGTCGGCATTGCACAGCGTTTCAGGCTTCTGCTCCGAACAGGCATACTTGCTCTTCTTCTGGGCGACTGCCTGTCCTAGAAGAACGAAAAGGCTGATGAGTGAAAGCACAACCGAACGCCGAGAATTCATAGTGCACCTCAGAAATTTAGTTAACAGCAACATCTCATCGCAAACTGCAAAACCAAATCAGACTAGAACCGATCTCATAAATGAGAAACCGAAGTCCCTCAGGGGCTAAAGCCCACATGTATTTCCATGCGTAACGCTGGCCTGAAGGCCAGCACTACCCGAAATTCGACTTTTTCAGCAGCCTGTCAAGCCGCGGCCTTTCAAAATCAATTCATGAGATAGCTTCTGGTGGCATTAACGCCGGAAGCCTCCGCCGCCCCCACGAGCGAAGCCACCGCCACCACCGCCGCCCCAGTGGTCGCCACCGCCGCCCCATCCACCGGAGCCACCGTGACTCGCCCAGCCGTCGCCGCCGCTGTGGCTACCCCAACCGTCGCTGCTGCCCCATCCCGAGTGCTGCGCCTGATCGTAGCGCTGGGTCGAGGCTTCGCCCTGGGCGCGGCTCTGGGCTTCCTGGTTGACATCACCCCATCCGCCCGACGCTTTGGCGTTGTTGGCGTCGGTGGTTGCCTGCGGATGTGCCGCTTCTGCGCTTTGCTGGGTCGGCTTCTGAACGTTGTTCCAGCTTCCGTTGTTGTAGCTCTGCCAGCCGGAGCCGGTGTTCTTGTAGACGTTGCCATCGTGTCCGGCATACATATCGCCGTTGGAAGTCTTAGCCGCTGCGCTATTCCCGTATTTGTGCTGGTTGCGGCAGCTTCGCCTCCCTTGTTGTTGTAGGCCGGTGGCTTCCGTACCATTGGCGGTAGTTTGGTGCTGCGTATAGGTAGTAGTGCCATTCTTACTGTAGACAGAGTTTCCCCACGAGCCGTAGGCGTTCGAGCTTTGATGGGTCTGCGCGTAGGCACCAGTGTAGGGGTTATAGGCCTGGGCTGCGCCGGTCGCTCCCCACGGGCCCGAAGCGGTCGCTCCGCGGGCATAGGTTCCGGTATAGGGATTGTAGGAGGCTCCCCAGTGCGCCTGACCTCCATACGGGCCATAGGCCGCCGCGCCGTATCCATAGGCTCCGGTGTATGGGTTGTACATCGGATGGTAGCCCCAGGTGGTGGCGTACGGATAGTAGACCGGATAGGCGCCATACCAGCCGATATACGGCGGGTAGTAATAGCCGGTACCATCAGCGATGATCGCGCCAAGCGCCATTCCGGTAATGAAGGTTCCCATGTATCCCGCGGTGTAGCTCGCCTGCACATTGCCGTCGGGCAAGCTAGTCTGGGTTACATAGGTGACGTTATAGACCGGTGAACTTGCCGGGATGGTATAGATCTCCGGCGGTACCGACGGCGCAGTCTGCCACGGACCATTCGGCGCGTTCGACATGAACCACACACCATTCAGGCACAGGTAATAGACGCTGCCCACCTGGATCACGCGATTGGGCGTGTTCGTCGCGTACGACATTGTGGTACCTGCAATCGGGGTCAACTCCGGCGTTCCGTTGTAGTTGACCTTCACCTGTTGCGCCGCCGTCGTCGGATTGATGACCGCAGTCGTCGGAACCTGCGCCATCAGCACAGCGTCTTCGGCCTGCTGGGGTTCCCGGCACTGAGGCCAGCACGCTGCCCATCGGACTCGAGGGCGGGATGCTTCCGAAAGTCGGCCGGCAGACTATTCGTGGCGAAGGTCCATGGTCCCAGTCGCACTCTGCGATGAAAACCATCGTCCGGACGTCAGATAGTAGTACGTGTTGTTCGGCAGGTACTTAAACACCGGGCTAGCCGTGTTGCTGGCATAGAGCAGTTGCGTCCCGGTGACGGCCGCCCACTGCGGCTGGCCCTTGAAGACGACGATTTCCGCCGGCGTGCTGCTGTAGAAAACCGCGGGACTGCCGGGCACGACCGGCGCTGGAATGTAAGCCTTCAGGTCGGGATAGTTCGGACTCGAGGCGACCGTTCGAAAAATCTGCCGGCAGAGTCGCGGTGGCAACCCAGTTCGCGTCCAGGGATCTTCGACGTCATCCAGCCTTTGCTGTTGAACAGGTAGTACGTCCCCGACTCCTCGAACAATGGCCAGTTGGCGTTGACCACAACTTTGACATTGCCGCCCACGGGCGCCAGCACCGGCTTGCCGTTCACCAGAAGAATCATGGCCGGCTTGAAGCTGATGAAGATGGTCGGGGGATCGTTGTTAACCTCGGTGACGTGCGTCGGCGCAGTCTTCTGCTTGCAGGCTCGCCGTCAGCTTTTCGATAGAAATGTTCATCGTAGCCGACGGGTTAATGAACGTCCTGACCAGGCTCTCCAGTGGAGCGGAATTCGTATTCGGGGGCTGCAGATAAATGTTGGTGATGCTCGGGCTGTAGAGGAATACCGTGTGCTTGTCCATGTCGACCACGGACTGCAACGTAAACGTCACCACGCCCACGCACTCTTTGCCCCCCGTGGGCGTCAGCGCAAAGGCGGATCGCGCGTTTACAACCGAATAGTTTTTCCAATCGTCCACTTGTGGCTGATACAGCACGAGCGAACCGCCGGAGTTGCTAAACGAGCGCGGCCATCCGGTCTGTTGTGCCAAAGCGTTGCCGCTCAAGCAACCGGCAAGAGCGAGAGACAAGGCGAGGCGTACGACGAAGGAGCGAGAAATTATTCGATTCATGATGAGCAACCGCCTGAAACCAACCAGCTTTCTCTGCAGAAACGGTACAGCATATTTCGGCAAATCGATAACTATAAATTTTTTGAAGGCGTCAGCGAATATCAGCTGGAAGAGTCTTTCGCTGGCTATCAGTCATTACGCTTGAAGACAGCGTGGCGAAAACGCCGTACCCCGCCGAATTGGCCGAGGGCTGCTGTGTAGCAGCCCCCAGGTTTGCAGCTTACATACCTTCCGTGAGGCCCTTGTTGACGATGACCTTCACATCAACCCGGCGATTCAACGCCCGGCCTTGAGGATCGCTGTTGGGCGCGGCGGCATTGCTGGCTCCCATTCCGGCAGGCAGCAGAAAGCGGCGCATCGGAACATTGCCCTTCTGCCGCAGGTAGTTGACCACGGCGGAGGCCCGCTCTTCGCTGAGCTTCTGATTCAGTTGGGCAGTGCCGGTGCTGGAGGTATAGCCCGCGACTTCGACCATGTAATTAGGCGCACCGGCTAACGCGGCAGCTAGCGTGTCCAAGTCGGCCTTGGCTGCGGCGTCAAGGGCGGCGCTGTCGCTATTGAAGTAAATGCCAGCGGCAGCGACGGTCTTGTAGTCCCCCAGATCGGAAACGCGCTGGTTGACCATGTGAATGGCGGCGGCGTCGACGACGGCGCCTGCGGCGGCCAGATCAGCCGTGTTCTGCGCAGTATTCGCTGAACCCTGAGCCTGATTGGCGGAAGTCTGAGCGGCATCGGCCTTCTGCACACCGATATCGGCTGTGGACTGGGCCTGCGACGCAGCAGCCTTGTTCGACATGATCTGCTGTTCTTGCGCCACTTCGATCGCAAATGTATCGGGATAGAAAGAGATCTTGCTGGCGTCGAGCTGCCCTTTGGCATTGCCCGCGCCTTCGGCTTCGATGGTCAGGCCGGGGACCATGGCGGTGACATCCATCGAGGACTTACGAAGGAAGGCGTGTTTGGCTGCCTTGCGATCAATCTTGGTGTTGTCGGTGATATTGATTGCGACGTTGGAACCGTCTTTAACGTCGGTAACGTATACCAGATCACCATTGCGAGAGCTAATCTTGCCCTTAATTTTGGCCTTTTGGCCGTTCGGAATCTGCTTCATGTTGCCCTCGGCCGCAAAGCTCAAGGTTGCGAACACGGCAATGCAAACGGACACTACGAATGTACGAAGCATCCAACTTCCAGACCTGTAATTCAACGCTTCCTCCAGATAGAATTTTGATGGGACTATCGTGCGCGTTCGCAGAACGGGGAGCGCTCCGCGCATCCAAGAAGACCTAAACCATAACCGGGTAACCAACTTACGTATATCCCAGAACCTGCCGTAGCAGCCATTAAAAGTTAACTCGTCTAAGTGATTCCAGATATGGCACCTAAGTGTCGAAGGAAAAGGCCCGCATCGATATGCAGGCCTTGCTAGCGAAGCCTATGCCTTAGCGCGTAGCGGCTCCTTGCCCTATTGAGCAGGTGCCGGCGTAGACTTCTTCCCTTTCCTGGTCGGTGCAGGGGCATTCCGCGACTGCGGCTGCACCTGGCTCTCGTCGACGACGGTACCTTCTTCTAGTTGCCCGCTGCACAGAGTGCCCTCAGGGATGAAGTAGAAGTGAGTGGCTTGGCCCTTGCTTCCGCCCTGGCGAGGCTGAACCCGGCTGGCATCGAGCTTGGTCGGACCATCTGTCGTCAGGTAGTACTTCACGTTGACGGAGCGCTGTGAGCCCAACTGCTGCACGTTGACCGATTCCTCCTGGTCGGTATAGCCAACTATGTTGAGCTTGCCATTGGGCATCTGCTGCACACGCAGGGACAACTTGTCCAGCGTGTCCTTGCAGTCATTGTCTACGCGCCACGGCTTCTTGGGATTTTTCTCGAACGTACACTCGCCCCAGTCTTGGATGTTCACGCACGACTTGACGATCGGCACGTTGATATTTGACGTGCAAGAAGCACTGAGATTGGCCCGGGCATCGGTGGCAGTTCCGGTGACAGTGATGGTATTGCCCGCGTCAGCGTTGGTTGCAGTCACGGTGACGGAGGTACCGCTGCCGCTCAACTGGCCGCCATTATTCGTCCAGTTATAAGTCAACGGCCAACCCTGTGGATCGGTGGCGGTCATGGTGATGCTCGACGCCTGATTAATGGCAATGGTACCGGGATTGACCAAACAGCTTACCTGCGGCGGCTGAGGCTGTTTGACGGTGAACGATGAAGTGCAGCTGGCTACGTTGTTCTTCTTCTCTTTGGCGTCGGTCGCGGTTCCGGTGACGGAATAGCTGCCGGGAGCGAGGCCCGTGGTATCTACATTGGCTGTCGTGCCAGAGCCGGAGATCTTTGCCCCGGTGCTCGTCCAGTTGTAGGTAAGCGTATGTTTCGGGTTGAAATTCTGTGCGGTTATGTTGGCTGTGACCGGGTCGCCGGACCAAATCTCGGTCGGTGAAACCGCGCAAGTGGCCGCGACCGGAACTGGAGGCTTGCCGCCGAAAGTGTAGTAGAAGCCCGCCAGGGGGCCAGTGGTGATGGTGTCGTAAAGGAACTGATCTTTGCCCTTGTAGTCGATATCCAAGTAGCGCCAGCCCAACCCAAGCCCGAGGTGCTGGGTGAACTTCATATTGAAGAGCCCAACCACTTGGTAGTCAAGGTTGGCCCCGCCGGCGCCAGCATCACCCGCTACCATGATCGATGCCTTTTCCGAGAGCGGCACGGTGAATCTCACGCCGCCAAGCCCATCAACCCAGTTGGCCGATCGGGAACGGTTAACGCCCGAGGGTTCTACGGCTAGGTTTTCGCTCAAATACCAGTACCGAATTCCGGCCAGAGCATCGATCTTAAAGTGCTCGGCGTCCAAAATCCGGTATCCGATTTTCGGTGTAAAGATCGACTGAGTGACATGGATATTGACCGACGTCTGACCAAGTTCATTGAACGGAATCCCGTTGTCCTGTCCAAGTTTCATCCACAGAAAATCGATCGGTATAACCAAGCGGCCCTTATTGAGTTCCACCGCGACCGGGATTATCCCTTTGAGGGTATGAAAAATATCGGAGAAGTCGGCATGGAAGCCGGCATCGTGGCCGAGCACTCCTACGGTCCCATGTACGGCTGGGAACCAACCGTAGACCGAGATCGCGCCGCGCCAGCCGGTGTCGGTAGTCCCCTTGGAGGCAGAAGCCGAATCGGGAAGCGGAGGCGGCGTGGCCGGCTCAGCATTTGCGGCTGGGTTCGCGGCGCTCAAATCCGCCGGGCCCTGCGCCATGGATGAGGCGCAAAATATGCCGAGTATCAGTAACAGCATTGACCCTAACCACAGGCCACGATAGGAATTCATTTCGTTTCTCCAATCAGTAATACGACTCTGACGTACCCCGACCATCGGCTATCGGGCAAAAAGGCGAAGATGTAGGTGTACTTGGGAATTGTAGAGAAAAGGTATGGTTCGCGCACTAGTAGAAATGCAAGGTTTGTAAACGGTGGAGACTCTTTTCTGCTGTTCACAGCACAGTCATGAAAGACGTTTAGGCGGGTCGCTCGTCCCGCGAATCAACTCTGAACTTCTCGGATCCGATGCCCCATCCCGGCATCTTCTGCCGCAGTGGGTGCTCATCCATGTGAGAAAAGATCCTTTGACGAGAGGCCAAAAGGCCCACCCGGGCAAACCGGCCCGCATGG
Organism: uncultured Acidobacteriaceae bacterium; assembly: GCA_963758835.1. Classification (GTDB taxonomy): domain Bacteria; phylum Acidobacteriota; class Terriglobia; order Terriglobales; family Acidobacteriaceae; genus CAVVDY01. The sequence goes on from CAVWWZ010000027.1 coordinate 18,757, forward strand.
GGCACCGAGCCGATGGAGGTGCCGAACTTACATCGTCTTCTGATAATTCGAATTCTGATCGTTGATGGTCAGCTGCTTCTGCACGCCGTTGATGGTCATCGTGGTTACGTGGTTGGTGCCGTCGGGCAACTGCGCGAACTGAGCAGAGATCATAACCTCGTCGCTTGGATCATCCAGGTAGGAGTTGATCTGCATGCTCACCGGCGACTTGGTCTGATCGCTGATGGTCATAGTAACCTGATCGTTTGGCTTCACGAAGCTCTTGATGACCAGGCTGACTGTGCCGCTTCCGGGAACGAGCGACAGATTGCCCTGCTGCTTGGCTTGCATCAGGCGATCAGGATCAGGCGTAGTGTACTGCTTGGCCAATGCGCCAATTGACTGGCCATACTGTTTGTATTCGTCTGTCTTCTTTTCGACTACGTGCTTTTTCAGGCGGCCTTCACGCCCGCCGCCGGACTGCGCCTTCTGATCGTTGATTTCGGTCTTCTGTTGCTGCCCATTGACCGTCGAGACCTGATAAGTCCTGGTGTCTTTCACATCGCCCTTGAGACTGATGGTTTCGGTTTGCGTACAGGTGTACTGTGCGAGTTGTTGCTTGTTCTTGGCCATGTTCTGCTTGATGGCCATGAGCTTCTCTTCCATCTGCGGGTTCTGCGCCACAGCTAACGAGTGGCGGCCAGGGCGAGCAGAGCAACGTCAGATACTTGAGCTTCATAGGTTCCTTGACTCTAGAATTAAATTTCATTTCGTCGCAGGCGCTACTGCATTTTGTCCTGTAACGCCAACTTGTATGCGATGTAGTACTTGTAAACGTTGCCGACATAGGTGACGGTTTCCTGGCCGACATCCTTCGCCACCAGCAGCTCGACATTGCCGAACCACTTGTTGGGATCGAGCCCTTGTTGCTGGGCCTCGGCGCGCAGACGGGCGATCCGGTTGGGTCCGGCATTGTAGCTGGCAAACACCATTAGCGTTTTGTTCACCTGATCGATGTTGGGATCGTTGAAATACTGGTCCTCGATATTGCGCAACATCTTGACCCCGGCCTCGATGTTTGCCCCGAGCCTGATTCACGTCCTTGACGTTGATTGGATTGGCCGCTGCATACTTGGGAATCACCTGCATGATGCCCACAGCGCCGCTGGGATTTCGCGCGCTCTGGTTGAGCAGCGACTCCTGATATCCCTGCGCCATCATCATCAGGTAATCGAAGCCGTACTGCTCGGAATACTGCTTGAACATCGCGCTCATCGCCTCGAACTTCTTCATCTCCTCGGGCGAGGTCGAGTTCTTGATCCACTTGGTGTTTTGCAGGTAGCGGCGAACCAGAGTGTTGCCGAAGGAAGTTCCGACCGCTCGCGGAGGAATGAATTCATCGAGCAGTTGCTTCAGTTGCGGATTGTCTTTCCTTAGCGCCCACGCGGTTTGTTCGCCGCTGGCAATCACCGGCTCGGGATGTACTACGAGATTAGGTAGAATCTGCGACCAGAGTTTGGCGCGTAAATCGCTTGTAACTGTCGCCGGGATCAGCCCGGCATTCACCATCTGGACGAGGTCGTCATCGAGAAGGTTCGGGTCCGCCGGCCTTGATGTTGATGAGCGGCTTGCCCTCTTGCTTGAGTTTTTCGTTCAAGCTTCTGCAATCGCTGGTAGCCGACCGACAGGGGGTTGGCATAAATTTCTTTGCCGCCCAGGTCTGCCAGTTTGGAAACGTCGCCGAAGTCCGCCCGGCTGACGATCAACTGCTTCACATTGGTCTGCAGCGGAACGGTGAATGCCACCCGCTGCTCGCGCTCGGGCGTGACGATCAGGCCATATGCGATGAAATCGCCCGACGCCGCGATGCAGCGCCTCCTCGACCTGGTCGGGACGCAGTGGAACGAACGTGATCTTCACTGGGGAGTTGCCGGTTTTGTACTTGTCGTTTACATACTTCTCCAGCTCGCGTAGCGCCTCATACATTGTGCCCATCGGGATGACCATGGCTGTAGAAGAATGCAATGGGGTTGATAATCACCAGAGCCCTGATATAGCGCCGCTTCATCATGGCGTCGAGATCGTCGGTGTGTATCCCGTAGGGCGACGGCAAGACTATGTTCGCCGCAGCTTCCGCCGACGGAGTACTTGAAGTTGACGGCGCCGGCAACGAGGTTTGTCCGCCAGAAGCCGGCGCGGCATTGGCGTTGCCGCATTTTTTGGCGCGAGCTTCTTTCTTGCTGCATCCGGTTGCGAGTGAAAGCGCCAGGCACAAAAGGCAGAGCGCAACGATGTGCGTACCCTTAGTTGTCTTTATGCCTATCCGACGGGTCATAGTAGCTGGCCAAATCCTTTCGATTCCACTGAAAACTCTCGAATCAGTTCTCATCCCGGCATCTTGCCGGGGTTGGGGTGTTCGGACGCGCGATAAGAGAATACCGGTCTAATACGAGAACCCCCCAACCGGGCGAGTCCGGCCCGAGTGGGGTACTAGCTTTGGGGTATGTGTTTCAGTATGCCTTTGAAGGCAGTTCGGGCGATAGAGAATTGTTGCAGCGCTGTTAATTTTCCCAAAGTGTTAATGACCACCGGATTTTCTCGGTTAGGCTCCATTGGTCTAGCTCCTAAGTCGTACTCGCATAGCTGCATTCGCCGAGTAGAATTTCCCCAATCCAAATACCCACGATCAGTTCGCTAGAGTACGGCTCAGGCATGATGTGTGTCTGTACCGGAGTATGGAAATAAGTGAACTTGATGTATCGACAGCCGAGATCAGCCGATTCAAGAGAACGCTTTTACTTTTGGAACCGTGGTCGCGGGATCTTTCCTCGTGCTTCGTGAACCTCCGGACGTTTCGCTTTGTTGCGAAGCGTATTCAGACAGGGGCGGAAGGCAGCACGACGCAATAACTAAGTAGCCAACAAAGTGGACCGAGCACGAAACGCGAGCAGCTCGGAAGGGCGACTCCTTAACATAAGCCCTGGCCAATACACAGCTTTTTAGGGGGTTTTATGAATCGCAAACTCTGCGCATTCGTTTTCGCATTAGCAGTTTTAACAGCGACTGTCAGTTGCTCATCTGCCCCAGACTCTAGCGCAAAAGCACAATCGTCGCCAGGAGTCCAACAAGCCGTAGCCGATGCCGTCGACGCCTACGTCTACGGCTACTCGCTGATCACCACCGAGGTGACGCGAGTACAGATGAGCAATTTCCCTAAGGCCGAAGGACTGCACGCGCCGATGGGTCAGTTCGCTAATGCTTTACGTTACCCACCGGGCGATTACCGTGGCGTATCCGCGCCTAACGCCGACACTTTGTACTCAGTCGCCTGGCTCGACCTTGCCGAGCCACAGGTGTTCAGCCATCCGAACATGGGCGAACGTTTCTATCTGTTCGAGATGACCGACCTGTGGATGACTGATTTCGATACACCTGGCAAGCGCACCCAGGGCGGAGCTGCCACCAAGTACCTGATCACCGGTCCGGGATGGAACGGGACAGTGCCAGCCGGGATGAAGCAGATCAAGGCGGCGACTCGCTACATCGTGATCTTGGGGCGCACGTATGCCAACGGCACTGACCAGGATTACAAGACTGTCAATGCTCTGCAGGCGCAGTACTCCATCGTTCCTCTGAGCGCCTATGGCAAGCCTTACAAGTACGAAGCGCCGCCGGTGAACCCAAATCCGGGCTTCAGCATGACGGACTCGCCGCAGAAGGTGATCAACGCCATGGACACCTCCACGTACTTCAACATGCTGGCGAAGCTGATGGGCGGTGCCGCTCCTCCGGCTCCGGAAGACGCACCGATTCTGGCTCGCATGGCGAAGATAGGCATCGTCCCCGGCCAGCCGTTCGATATGTCCAAGCTCGACCCGGCGGTGCAGACCGCGCTTAAGGATGTCAACGGCGCCGCCATGAAGAGTATCGCCGACAACAAGGCCAGCCTGGGTGCCATCGTGAACGGTTGGGTCATCACCAAGGACTTGGGCGTATACGGGACAAACTATATGAAGCGGGCGGTAGTAGCGGCCTATGGCTGGCCCGCTAATCTGCAACTTGACGCCGTGTATCCGTACACCACAGTGGACAGCACCGGGAAAACACTCACCGGCGCGAACAAGTACACGTTGACTTTCGCCAAGGGAGAGACCCCGCCGGTTAACGGCTTCTGGTCGATCACCATGTACGAGGTCGAAAGCGACGGCTGGTGGTTCGTTCCCAACCCGCTGAACAAGTTTACGGTCAGCGCGCGCAACAACTTGAAATCCAACGCCGACGGTTCGGTGACTCTCTACTTCCAGAACGAGTCGCCGGGCAAGGACAAGGAAGCCAACTGGCTGCCCGCACCCAAGGGAGAATTCATCCCCATGTTGCGTATGTACTGGCCGAAGGACACACCACCATCAATCCTTGACGGAAGCTGGAAGCCGCCAGCGGTCATGGCGGCGCAGTAACACCTGAGCACCGAGAGGGCAGTTCGTGAGGGCTGCCCTAGTTTCAGCTTAATGATCATCATACCCACTGAACTTTCCGCGCCCGGAAAAGGTACTTAGAGGTCAATGTAGGGCAAGACACGACCGGTACTCGCAGACGACCAACGGTGGTTCGCGGAAGTTTGCAAGCAAATGCTGGAGCCGGAATTCGACGTGGTTGGCATCTGCGCCGAAGGACCTGCCCTGGTGCAGGCAGCAACGGAATTACAGCTTGTCGGAGTGATCCTCAGCATTTCCCTGCCCCGGCTCGACGCACTAAATGCCGCAATTCTTGAATCACCCTGGGTGCACGCCCGACTGTTGGCCGGTATACTTCGCCACCGCGACCTCCAGATTGAAATGCATGGCATCGCGTCCCAGGGTTTGGCCTAGCTGCGATCTCTGAACCATGGCGAATACATGGGGATTCATCCCAACCAGCCACAGCGCAATGCCGTGCTCGCGTTGCCTTTTCTCGGCCTCGGTCAGAGTCTTTAGGGCGGTGTACTCGAGATCGGGTACGCCGGTCAGGTCGAGAACTACAATCTTTGGTTGTCCTTCCTTCACCAGTGGCTTTATCTTTTGTGCAATTTGCCCGGCGTTAGCGAAGAACACCCGGCCTTCGAGCTTCAGCAACAACAAGCCGGGAAAGGTTTCATCCTCCGGATGCTCCTTGCTGCGGGGCCGGAAAACGTTGGTTCCCGGCTTGCGCCCAAGAACGTACACCGGGGGATTGGCCACCTGAAACGCGAGCGAGAGAAGGGAGACGACAATCGCGACAATGATGCCCTTTAGTGTGCCGACGAGCACAACACCAGCAAGAGCGATGAGGGCCCACTGAAACTCCGTACTTCGAATACTAAGAATTTCGCGAAATTCGGCAGGGCGGATCAATCCGAAGGAATAGACGATAACGATAGCCGCTAATGTAGCCTGGGGCATGAGGCCTATGAGAGGCGCCAGGAAAAGCATCGTCACAAGCGCGATGCCCGCAGTTACGAGTTCCGCCAGTTGAGTACGTGCCCCGGCAAGTCGATTGACCGCGGTCTGCGTGGTGCCACCGCCGCCCGGCATCGCTCCAAAGAAAGCACCACCAGCGTTGGCGAAGCCCGTAGCCAACAGTTCCCGATTCGGCTGTGGCGAGGGCTCGTCGTTTCGCGCGAATGCGCGGCCGGCGGCTATGGTCTCAGTAAAGCTCATCAGAGCAATACCCAACGCACCAGGCCAGAGTCGATTGGCGAGCGATAGGTCCGGCACCGTGAATGGCGGCAGGCCGTGAGGAATGATCCCGACGAGTTCAACCCCGTGCGTCTTTAAGCTGAACAGGTACGCTGCAGCGATACCAACGCCAACGGCGATCAGCGGAGCAGGCGACTTCGGCGCGAAATGTTCCAGGAGAATCAGCAAGGCGATCATCGAAACACCGACCGCAAGCGTCGCAAGCGAGGTTCCGGGAATGCCATGCACAGTGGCGAACAGATTTTGTACGAACGTGCCTCGTGCGAAATGGATACCCAGGATTTTCGGAACCTGGTCGAGAACAATGACGACTCCGATGCCCGCCTTGAACCCTATCAGCACCGGCTCCGAGATGAAGTTGGCTACGAAGCCTAAGCGCAGAATCGCCGCCAGGACGAGCATCGCACCGACCAGCAGTGTCAGCGTAGCCGAAGCGATCAAGAGCGCTTTCGGATCGCCGTTGGGTACCACTTCCCCTAGTTCGGCGGCAGCCAAAATTGCCAGGGTTGTCGTGGTGCTGACGCTGAGCACGCGTGAGCTGCCCAGCACCGCATAAATCACCATTGGCAGGAACGCGGTGTAGAGGCCGACCTCCACCGGCAAGCCGGCGATCGTGGCGTAGGCCATCGCCTTCGGGATGACGACGGCCGCGGTAGTCAGTCCGGCGATGACGTCCGGACGAAGCCACTCTTTTCGATATGTGCTAACCCAACCCACCATTTACAGCGACACTACCAGCGCTGGGCGATGACCTGGTGCTTCAGCTTAGGTTCGACATAGCCTTTCGATTTCTGGCGCGGCGGAAGCTTCGGTGGGGTGTAAGGAATCTCCTCGTAAGGAATGCGACTCAGAATGTCGGCGATGCAGTTCAGCCGGGCGCGCTTCTTGTCGTCGGATGGCACAAGGTACCAGGGAGCCGCAGGCGTATCGGTGGCGGAGAGCATGGCATCGCGTGCGCGCGAAAAGTCGTACCACCGACGATGCGATTCGAGGTCCATGGGGCTGAGCTTCCATCGCTTTGATGGATCTTCGATGCGTGCCACGAAGCGCTTGTGTTGTTCCTTCTCCGAAACATCAAGCCAGTACTTCAGCAGAATGATGCCATTGTTAACCAGCCAACCCTCGAACACCGGGCAGCCCTTGAGGAATTTCTTGTATTCTTCTTCGTTGCAAAAACCCATCACGTGCTCGACGCCGGCGCGGTTGTACCAGCTTCGGTCGAAGACGACGATCTCCCCGCCCGCCGGCAGTTGCTCGATGTAGCGTTGCGCATAGATCTGGGTTTTCTGGCGATCGCTGGGCGCAGGCAGGGCAACCAGGCGGAACACGCGCGGGCTGACACGCTCCATGATCCGCTTGATGAGGCCACCCTTCCCTGCCGCGTCACGACCTTCGAAGATGATGACAATGCGCGCTCCGGTCGCCTTTGCCCACTCCTGAACTTTGACTAATTCCACCTGTAGCTTGAACAGTTCGGCTTCGTACTCTTTGTTCTTCATCTTGGGCTTCAGCGATGTCGCATCGCCGGGCTGCCCGTCTGTCTGTTCTACAGATCTACTCGCCTGCTGCTTCTTCTTGGATTTCTTGCCCATGAGAGGCTCCCTCGTATCGAACCTACTAAGTCGTCATGCCTACTAACTGCCCTTGTCGTTACTGATTGGCGGGTGCGCCCGCAGCTTCTTCAACGCTCTCGGGCCATCCATCATCAGTCGGCTGCCATGTCTTATCGGGGTTGTAGAGTTCCATCTTCTTGGCAATCTCAAGGGAATCTGGCCCGAGGTCCTTCTGGTAGACAGTTCCGTCGTTGCTCACGATGAACGTCTTCACACCCGTGACCCGGTATTCAGCAGGAACCGCGACCAGGGCGAATCCGCCGATCATGACTCCTTCGATGACGTAGTTGATTCGACCAATCGGCGCAGCAGGTCCTTGTCCCTTGAGGATCTTGAAGTAGTAGCCGTGAAAGCCACCCTTCTTGACATTGTTGTAGTTGTAGCCTTCCTCAATAGCCTTGGCGACTTCCTCGCCTATGGGCCCGCCAGAAGTTCCGTCTTCGTTCTTCCAGTACAGACCATCTTTCTTGCCGGGACTGCTGATGATCCTCTGCGCGTACTGATTGATACCGTCGTGCGGCTCCAGAGCGTATTCTTTCTGCGCCTCAACATATCCACGGCAAACTGTGATGGCGTCGAGTTCATTGGCGCCGATACGACGATAGAGAATCTCCTGCCGGCCTGACTTGGCGTCGAAGTACCACTTGCCATTTCTCTTAACAATGGGAACGGGCATCGGCCAGTCGTTCGTTGCCTGCGATGATGATGGCCTTGTTTGGATTCGATTTGCCGACTTGAACCGACATTTTTGTCAGCTGCGTGCTTGGCGAAGTCCATCCCGGCAGCTCTTGTCTTGAACCTGGTCACCTCCGCTGATGAAGTCCTTGCCATCGGGGCCAAAGATCGCGGTCAACTGCGCCACGTCATAATCCGCGGCAGCTTTGACCACGGCGTCGGCAGCTTGCTGAGGAGTATCGAAGGGCATTGCTCCCTGGGGTGCACTCGTCGCCGTGGTACTGGTTGTCGGCTTAGGGCTGGTGCTTGCGGATTGATCTTGTGCAATCGCACTGAAGGCCACGAACGAAGTGACAGCCAGAATCGACGTTGCAACGAGAGCTCTGTAGCTGGATTTCGTTTTCATGATTTCCTCGCTCTTCATGGTTTTCGCTATCTCCGCCGTCCGCCGCCGCCGCCGCCGCCGCCGCGGCCACCGCCACCTCCGCCACGAGAGCCGCCGCCCATACTGGACGAGCCACGTGAACCGCTGGCTCGAGCTTCCCTGCCGCTTGATCCGCTACCAGCTCCGCCGAATGCACTGCGGTTGGTCGAACTTGGTGTATTTGTGGGAACGCGCTGATTGCCGACGCGATCACCGCCGCCGCCGCGACTCCTGTCCATCGTGCCAGCGCTCGGATTGCGTCCTGACGCGTCGCGATTGCCCGCTCCTGGACTGTTTCCTCGATTTCCTACGTCACGAGTTCCGGCACTTGGACTGTTACCGCGGTTGCCCATGTCTCGACCTCCAGCCGGCTGCTGGCCTGCACGCGCACCCTGGTTCTGCCGCGCATTTGCCTGCCGTGCCTGCGTGGAATCGCCACGGGCCGTGCCCCCGTACTTGTTGGCAGTGGATCGATCGGAGTACGGCGCGCCACCACGATGTTGAGGGTTGTGCTGCCAGTTACTATTCCCTCGATTGCCACCGTTGACGTTGTTGCGGTTACCGCCGTTGACTCGATTGCTGTTGTTGACGAAATTATTGTTGTTATTGATGGTGACGTTGTTGTTGCCACCCCATCCGGAGTTGTACCCCCAGCCGCCGCTCCACATCGCTCCCATCGCGACACCGACGCCAAACGAGATCGCAGCACCCGCGGCGTAATATCCCACCGGCGGATATGCAATTGGAGGGTACGCGTAAACCGGCGCCCCGTACACAACCGTAGGGTTGTAGCTCGGAACGTAGACCACCTGTGGATTTGCCTGCTCGACCACAATCACTTGCTTGCTTTCGACGGTCTTAACTTCTACCTTCTGCTGTTCGCTTGACTTGAGATTCCCGGCATCCTGGGCCTTCTTGCGCATGCGCTGCACCGCATCCATGACGTCATTCTGCTGCGCCAGAAATGCGTTTCCCAGGTCCGTGGTCCACTTGATGTTCTCGGAAAGGAGCTTGACGACATCGGGCAAGGCAGCCAGCCCCTGGATGCTTGGGTCCCAGTCCTGCTTCTTTACTGCGTCGGCCAGCTGTTTCTCATTCATTCCCTTGTTCTGTGCCAGCCACTGCTGCAACTGAATAACCTCGAGCGGATAAGTGGACGCAACCAGCACCTGGCTGAGCATCGGATCCGGGTAGAGGGCTATCGGCGCCACCAGCGAGTCCAGTTGGTCGGCAGGCAATGCGGCAGCGGCTGGTTGCGCGGGAGCTGCCGCATCCTGCCCCGCTGCCGGAAGTGCGCTACCGGGCAGGAGCACTGCCGCGCAGACGACTGCCATAAACTGTCTCGTGACTGACAGAAAGGTTCTGCGAAAAACCTGCTTGTAATTCATATGTTTGCCTTGTGACCTTTCGCACCGCCGCTCAAACAAAGGTTCGAGCAACCGCTTCTGACCGCACCAACTGACGCTCTGTGAAGTCATTCCGGATTCGCATTTTTTGGATAAAGCAATAGTAGTCTCCGATCTGTAATGTTGAAAGCAGAAAACCCTGGGGCATAGACGGCTGAAGGCACGCGAGGAGTTATCGGATGGCGCGGCACTGATAGCGGGTGTGCATCTTCATTATTTATATGAGACTTGTAGATGAGACTTGGTTCTTATGAGATTGTTGACATAGCCTTTGGCTTTGGGATCAGCTGGGGCGACGGAAATAAAACAACTGAACGCGACTGTGGCGCGTCGTAACCGCTGATGTTCGAAAGGAGAAATGATGGTCAAGTTTGGTCTTTTCGTACGGCTGGAGGCGAAGCCGGGCAAGGAAGGTGAGGTCGAGAAGTTCTTGGGAGATGCCCTACCACTGGTCGAGGCGGAGCCGGCAACGGTTGCCTGGTTCGCCATTCGCCTTGGTCCGAGCACCTTTGGGATCTTCGATGTGTTTCCCGACGAGGCTGGGCGACAGGCGCACCTTTCCGGAAAAGTGGCTGCAGCGTTGATGGCGAAAGCGCCCGAGCTGTTCGCGCAATCGCCCGTCATCGAAAAGCTAGACGTAATCGCGCAGAAGCTACCGTAATCCGCTTTCACTGCGAACATAGCGGACGAACGAAGGAGGGCGCGCCATCTCCGGTCGAGAGAAGGGTGGCTGGATTGCGCGAATGCCTGCGGCAGGTTGTAGACCGTTGTAGATGGACGTGTCATACCAGCATTCTGCGGATTTGGTCGAAGTGATTGGCGTCGTGGCCGGCCATATGGACGACTAAATCCCGTACCGTAATGCGCCCGCGTTCGGCGTGGACGCCAAAGCACTCCCACTGCTGCGGTGTGATCTGCTGCAGGAACTGCAGGTTGGCGTTGCGAAGCAACCGGAACAGTGCCAGCGACTCGTGGGGCGCGCGGGAGGCATAGTCTCCGGTTCTCGCCCACAGATCCTGATCAAATCCTGCTAACTGCAGCCCACTGTGTTCCACCATCTGACGATAGCGCCAGGCGGTAGCAATCTCGTCTTCGGCAAGATGCGCAAGGATCTCGCCAATCGACCACTTATCTTTGCTGGGTCGTTTGGTGAGTTGCTCCTCGGACACGTTGGCCAGCACTTGCGCGAGAACTGCCGGTGCCTGCTTCTGTAGCTCTAACGGGTCTCGGCCCTGGGCATAATCACGTATGCGACTGAGATAATCGGCTGTGTCAGGCATATAGTTCCTCCCGGACCACTAGATCGGCGCGCCGATGTTCTGTCTAGAATTCTATCCGCCTGCTGGGGAGCAACGGCGCCCGGTCCGGATAACGCGTTGACCGATGAGACTGTCACACCTTATCACTATCGCGCACGGTCGCATTGATAAGAGCTGAACAACAGGCATCCGTTTTCAACGGTTCGCGGTGGAACCTTGGGAAGCATTGCCCGCGTCGCTGCCCTTCGCAGCCTCCCGCACCTGGTCGAGAGTAGGAAATCCTTGCGATTGCCCCGCTTTATCACTTGGACGATTTCCCACAATAATCGAAGTTAGCGTCTTGCCGTCATCCTCAACCATGAAGATCCCTCCATCGTTGAGCACCAGACGAGCAATGCCATTCTGCGACTTGTCCACTACAAATACATACTTCTTGCCGATGGTCAGAGCAGAAATGTGATTCTCGGTCTCAGTCACCTTCACACCATCTCGCGTAACGCTGCCTCCCCGGCGAAGAAAAAGCATCGAGTGATCCGCGACGGGCAGCAAAGTGTTTGGTAGCAGCGAGGCAGGAATGCCTTCAACCGCTAGCAGCGGGCACATCTTGCACGGGTGACTAGCAATGACTTCGGTGATCGCGATTGAATACCAGGTAGCTATGGAGGTGTCATCTTCGACGACATTCTGAATCGCACGCGGGACTCCTACAACGACCGTAAACTCGGAGGTTGCATGGGTCAGGCCGTCGGCAAGCACGGGATAGGAGGTGACACCACTGGGGAAGCTTACCTCCTGCTTCCCATCTGCCTTTCCTTCGGCTGCACGGCTTGCGATTGATTGCCGTTGCTCCGCCTCAGGCTGCAAAATTGTCTGAGCGACGATCGGCAACCCGCAATTAAGAAGGAATAAGGCTATGGATATATTACGGAGTCGAAAGGACGTCATGTTCATAGTCATCGGTAGGACGGCGAGAAGGCCATAGATTGTCGTGGCCACAAAGGCAAGTAACCTACAAGTATTTTACGAGCTTAACTACTGATAGATCCCGTACAACTCTCCATCCCTTATGCCGCCTACGCTATCCTCGGCAGAGGATTGGCGGCCAAGTCAGCATATGAATTATCGCATCGCGGCTGGGTTAACGATAGACATAGTACTTAATTGTTTAGATTAATTGTTGCGCTATGTTGCATCGACGAAGCAACAGAAAGTGAGTTTTGTGACCTTTTCGTGACAACTTCCTGGCGTTGACGACTAGACTCCTCATGCGCCCATATCATCGGCCTGCTGCCTCTCTTTCATTATTTTCCTCTGGTGAAGCGGCACTTGGCGGCTAAGGGCGAGCACAATCGATTACAGGAGAGCACAATGGGTAGGAATGGATATGTTTCGCTGTCCCTGGCATGCCTTTCGACGCTTCTATGCTTGTCTATGTCGGCACAAGTTGCAGTCACAACTTTCCAATATGACAATTCCCGGACAGGGGCGAATACTCACGAAACTATTCTTAACCCAACTAACGTGAACGTCAGTCAGTTCGGGCTTAAGAAGAATTTCCAGGTACAGGGACAGGTCTACGCACAGCCTCTCTATGTCCCGAACTTGAACATTGGAGGAGTGGCACATAACACGCTGTTCGTTGTGACTCAACACGACCAGGCTTATGCCTTCGACGTCGACAGCGGAAAGCAGTTGTGGCACACCAGTTTCTGGTCAGTCCTACCCTCACCTTGCAGGTTAGCTCGGTCTCCAGCGCGGATGCTGAAAACTGCATGGATATCAATCCCGAGATAGGGATTTCCAGCACCCCAGTCATCGATCTGAAGACGAATACGATGTATCTGGTTGCGAAGACCAAAGAAACGAACCTGAAGTGGCTCACGTCCAATTTCTACCAAACCATCCACGCTCTAAATATTAGAACCGGTAGGGATCGCACTGCGCCGCGTCGTATCGTCGCGAGCGCCCCAGGCAACGGCAGAGGGTCGTTCGGTGGAATTATTCCCTACGATCCATTGGTAGAAGGACAGAGGTCGGCACTATTGCTGGCCAACGGACAGGTTTATGTATCAGCAGCATCACACTGTGACAGGGGAAACTATCATGGCTGGATGCTGGCCTATGACGCCGCCGGATTGAGCAATACCGCAGTTTATCTGGACACGCCTAATGGTTGGGATGGCGGGTTTTGGGCGAGCGGTCCAGCCGCTGATGCCAATGGCGCTATCTACTACGCAACCGGAAATGGCGATTTCAACGGCAATTCCTCTGGCACCGACTTCGGCGACAGCGTTCTTCGCCTGAGCTGGGCACCAGGAAACTTTGCGCTGGTCGACTATTTCACACCATGGAACCAGGCGCTTCTGGATGCTACCGACAAGGACCAAGGCTCCGCTGGAGTTGTTTTGCTGCCGGATCAGCCTGGCAAGGCACATCCTCATCTGTTGCTGCAGGTAGGCAAGACGGGCGACATTCTCCTGATCGATCGCGACAACATGGGACACTTCAATCCAGTGGACAATAGTCAAATTGTGCAGAATTTGCCCGCCGCGATTGGTGGGTTTTGGGGAGCGCCGGCCTTCTGGAACAACAACTTCTACTTCGGCGGAAACAAAGATGTACTAACAGCGTTTTCCTATGACCCTATGGCTCAAAAACTCTCCACGACAGCAACTTCGAAGGCGTCGGAGATGTTCAACCATTATGGTCCGACTCCCGCAGTGTCTTCCGAGGGGACCAACAACGGCATCGTCTGGATCATCCAGAGCGATCGAGCGAGCACCAATGCGATTTTGCGTGCCTATAAGGCTACCGATCTAACTCAGGAAATCTACAACTCAACCCAGAACCCGGACCGTGATACGCCGGGGTTACCGCTGAAATTCACTGTGCCGACAGTGGCGGATGGCCACGTTTTTGTCGGTACCCAGAGCTCGGTAGCCATGTACGGTCTGTTGCAGTAGGTACGGGTTTTCAACCTCACGGTGGCCGGTACATGCATCTCCTCGCCTGGCACGGCCAGCGTTCAATCCACCCTCGCGCGGCGGCAGCCTAAGAGATCGTCCCGCTCGGAAACCTTAGGGTCGTTTCTTAGGTTCAGAAAACCGCTCACAGTGCCCTCTTCGGTGAGGAATTGCACTCCAATTGGAGAGACCATCTACGGCGATTCCTCAACCATTCTGGTCCGCCTGGGCGTTCTCGTGACGCTCCACGCATCGGGGATGACAATCCGCCCCGTTTTTGTTGAACGGACCACCCTCGTAATGGTAGGCTTGGCACCGTCCCGAATCTTCTGACCCTCGGAATCGGACGAGACTGTTGGAGCAACGCAAGTGCCCGGCGAACGGTACGTGCGTTTGTTCAGGAGGGGCCAGATGAGCAGCCCTGCCATCTCGAAGAGTGCCAGCGACCTGCCGAAATTACTCATTTCACTCCGTAACCTCAGGTCGCGTTTCCTCGCCGGTCTTAGTTCCAATGAGGTCGAGGCCGTAGTTTCCGCCGCGAGACTGCGACCATATCTCGCAAACTCTGTGATCGTGAATCAGGAAGAGCCGGCCGATCATCTGTTTCTTCTCATCAGCGGCCGCGCCCGCTACTTCTACATGACGCCCGACGGCCGCAAGACCATTCTGTGGAGGATTACGCCCGGTGAAATGTTCGGAGGCTCAGCCCTGCTGTACCTCGCCTCCGAGTATCTGGTCAGCACCGAAGCCCCAAACCCCTCTCCGTGCTGGTATGGGATCGCGCCACCATTCTGCGACTGGTTGCGAGCTATCCCCGGCTGGCCAACAATGCGATCTTAATAATGTTTGACTATCTCGTAGCCTATCGAGGGATTCATATATCCATGACCTGCCGCTCCGCGCAACAACGGCTGGCCTATGTACTGACTAACCTGGCGCAAGGCATCGGGCAGCAAGTACCCGATGGCATTGAACTCGACGTTCGTAATGAGGAGTTGGCCAATGAAGCCAATGTCACACCTTTTACCGCCAGCCGCATGTTAAGTGAATGGCAACGTCAAGGTATCTTGCGCAAGACTCGTGGTAAGATCCTGTTGCTCTCCCCGGAGCGGCTTCTACAGCATCAAGATCTGCTCGATTAGTTCTCCTTCCCATCTTTTCAACTCATTGCTCGCGCGCAACCAGGAACATGTCTTGGCACAACGACGTGGGAAATCTTTTGCTTCATGCTTGTTCCGTGAGTAAGTCCTAAGAGAAGGGCTTGCACGGAGATTAAAGAAAATGAACAAACGAATCCTATTATTGCTGGCCATCATGACGCTTAGTCTGGCCGCGAGTGCCACCACAGTGGATATGCAATTCAACGCGCCTACGGGCAGCAGTTACGCCGGCGTTTATACCTATCCTTACGACGTGTCGGTCAACGGACAGAGCCAATCGCTAATGTGCGTCAGCTTCAACGAGCACGTCACCAACGGCGAGACATGGCAGGCGACAGTTGAGTCGATTGTTGGCGCGCACGACCAGCAGCTGGCGTGGCTCTTTCTGCAAGCCGAGAATAGCAGCGATTTCGGCGTGAAGGCCGATATCAACGCAGCCGCCTGGTATCTGAACGAAGGCGCGCCCCAGCTCGATGAAGCGGCTCACTTCTGGTACGACCAGGCCATCAGCCAGAGCTTCACCGGCGACGAATTCCAGAACCTGGCGAAGTATGTGCCGATCGATGGAACGCAGTCCTGGGGAGGCGAAATTCCGCAGGTGTTCTTCGGAAACGCTCCTGTCCCCGAGCCCAGCACGCTGATGATGCTCGGCGGTTCCTTGCTGGCAGTCTGGCGGATGCGCCGAGGCTAACCCCCGGGAGAGTATCCCGTATTTGGCCGGAGCAGCAAAACGCTCCGGCATTCTTGTTGATCCAGTCTTAGCGGGCTATACGAACAATCTGGCCGAGTATAGTCCCGATGGCACTCGTGCCCCAGTTTGCCCATCCGAATCGAGACTCAAGGGGAGTGGCTAATGGCGCGTACGCGGAAAGATGAAGAGGAAGATAAACAAACATCAGAAGAACAGATTGCAGATCTCTTCAAAAAATCAGTGCGCGGGGCCTCTACGACTCTACTATTGGTTTCGCTGGCAGCCCACGAGTCAGGCACCGGCCAGTCTGGCTGTTCTCAACTTGCCGATATTCGTCGGAGCCCGGCCGGTCGGCTTGTGGAAGAAGTGGCATGAGCCCCACACCGCCGCCCTGCGCGAATGGGCCGACGTTCGCCATTGGTTCGACTCCGAGCAATGCGACCAATACCTCCCAGCCCTGGCTGCACCGAGACAACTGACTCGTCCGCATGGTAGTCTCGCTTACGCTCCGCGTATCAGCCGGGCCGATCCTCCCAGTACAACGTCTTGATAAACCACAGCCACCCGTCGGATAGAGACTCTTGGATTACCTCTGCAGCAGCATGCGCATGTTCTCGAAGTCGAAGGTCACAACGTACGGATTGAAAAAGTCGTGGCCAACCATTCCCGCCACGTAGAAGCCGAAGACATTCTCCCAGGGAAACGGCCCGTCGTACAGGCCTGGGACGTTCTCCTCCCGAACGTCTCCGAACGAAACCTGCTTTACTGTGTAGGGTACGATCCTGAGCTTACCGCCGCCGCCTGCGCCCTCGCTGGCCTTGTCTTCCTCCAGCTTCACATTGGCGCTCTTAAGCATCGAGCCACCCAGCTTGATGCCCGCGCCCGCCAGCCCGGTATCGACGAACAGCAGCGCAGGAGGCGTGTCATTGACCTGTCCCATGCCCACTACGAAGTGATCTCCAGCCATCCAGATGGGGACCGATACTATCTTGCCGTTCGCAGGCTTCTCAACAGCCTTCAGGTTCGCCGCAGTCTTCCTGCGTAGTACGAGCTGGTTTTGTGGAAAGTCAAGCGTCGCCAGAAAGTGATAGAGCACATTGGTTCCGATGCAGCCGTCCAGTTGCTTTACTCCGAACCCGGACGATAGTTGCCGCAAAGGCATCATCACGACCGGGACATTGTGCAGAGTCCAATCGCCGAGCGTCACCGAATCCACCTTGCCATTCTGGTAATCGGCATGCTGTCCGCCTGAAAACGTGCCCTGAAAAGTTCCCAGTGATTTCACGCCCAGCTCCCCTGCGAAATCGCTGTCAAGCAGCAACTCCGCTCCGCCGGTATCGATAAAGAACGTCTTCTCGGCGCTGCCGTTCACCCGCACCGTTACCACCGGCAACAGCTGGTTGGTCACGAATTTCAGCACCGTGGACTCCCCTTTCCCTTGGAGCTCATACGCGGTCAAACCTCGGAAGCTGGCGAGTTTCGGAGCGTTCATCATCGCGTAGTTCGTGACCATCTTCGCATAGGAGGGGCCGATCTCATTCAAGATGGAGGCAGCTTTGGGGAACTGATCGCGCCGGTAAAAGACCTGAGCAAGCATGACCTTGGCGCTGGAGTTGTCCGGCTTTAACGTGATGGCTTTCCCCAGCCACTTCTCCGCCGTATCGAGCTGGTTACCCAGCAGCGCAATGTATCCCAATTGCAGGGCTGCGTAGTCGTCTTTGGGATTCTGCTCAAAAGCGAGCGCATAGGCCTTTACCGCTTCCGCGAATTTTCCCACCTTGAATAAACGGTTGCCGGAATCGACTGGCGAGGCGGCAGTCTGGGCGGTCTGCGCCACGACAGGCCGAAGGTCCGGTGATGACTGCACGTATCGACATGGCTTCGTACTCTTTGGTAGCTCTGCCACCGTTCGGACCAATAATCTCTACGACATAGATCATGGGGCCTCCTAATCGTCACCGTGACCTGTTATCGCCAACTCCGCCGTCAAGGCGCTCTCAATCACCTTCCGCCTTCTCTTTCTCCTTAGCCATCGTCGCCATGATTATAGCCTATTGTGCAGTTGCTTGCGCAGGAACCCGTGCTGTCACGTGCAGCAATTGGAAACCGGGGTATTCTGAAAGATCTGCTTTCACACGATGCACCACATCCCGGATGGACGGGGCCTCGTATTCCTTGGTTGCCGTCTCGCCCGCGGGGCTTTCGATTTCAACGACGTATATCATCGTATTCTCCTCCCCCTTTCCTGCACTTTAGCAGGTTCGGCGCTGAGGCATCACCTCACGTTCGGGCGACCGTCCTACCCCTCGCCAGTGCGGCACACAGGCGTGGTGCGTCGGAAGTTGGCGGAAAAGCCGGAGGTCGCCATCCCTGGCGTGGTGTAGTGTAATGGATGTCGACGTCCCTCTCGGATGTATATCTGGTTGTTATGACAATAACTCATTACCTCGCCAAGCATGTCTTATCCCGGAAACAATTTGCCAAGAGGCTCGGCGTCACAGATAGCGCAGTGGGGCGCTGGCTCAATGGCCGGCGCGAGCTAAACCCGCTACAGCCCTCAGAATCGGGCGTGTGACCAAGGCCGAAGTGACCTTGCAGGACATCTACCGTTAACTGGGCTGAGCCTTGACGCTCCCGACTACTGGGCTATCACCTTCCGACCCCCTCTTATTTTTCCAGCCCTAGCGATATCTACGTTCCGTCCATTACGCATTATTGTGGATTAACATAGGTCATGTCGCAGAGTGATGAGCCACGCCTTCGCGCCACCGAGGTGCAGATGCGTCGCGCTCTTGGATTACCAGAGCAGAAATCGCCAGCGTCGGAGCCGCCGGGCACCCCATCATCGCGGCCGCCGATGGTGGAACGTCGCCCTCCGCGTCGGTTCGCCCGCGACGGCCAGGTTGCTGTCACGATCCTTCATCGGGACCATGATGAAAGCGGCGGTGGCACAAATAAGCTTGATGCCACGCAGGCGGCTCTCCGGGAGCAGATCGAGGCGCGGGAGCATGCTGAAACCCTCTTGCAAAAGGCGCAAGCCGACGAACCGTGCGACCTTCAGACCAAGCTGGCCCACGAGCGTCTCGACAGGGATGAGGGCGCACAACGCGCCGGTGCCGAGAAGCGGCAGCTTGGCGAAACCATAGCGTCGCTTTGTCAGGAGCTGGAGGACGAGCGCGTCCTTCGCGCGAAAGGCGGCACAGGACCGCCACCAGGCCATCGCCGACGCGCAAAGGGCTCAGGACCAGCTGAGGCAGATGAAAGCAGACGCTCGACTGCAGTCATACGCGTGAGCCTGACGGTGGATATTCGGGTCTATTCCGCCTCGCGGACTTCGTAGCCCTCGCTGATAGGGCCGAGACAAGATGAAGGTTCAATGGGATTTTGGTGCCGACGACAACAGCCCGCCCGTCATGGTGCCGCGCAGCGATAAAACATTAGCAGGCATACCGCCAAAACGAGTGCGTCAGCTGCGTGAGCATCTGATCAAGGCACTGCGTGAGTTGCGAACGGCTAAGCCTTGGGAGCGCTTTGCCTCGCGTCTGCAACCGGAGCCTGCTGATTTCCCGGCCCGCGTAGCAAGCACTGCCTGTTCCATGTGTAAGGGATGGTGCTGTAGGAACGGCGGCGACGACGCCTTGCTGGATGACAGAACGTTGGGCGCATACGCCGCGCGAAACCGGGTATGACAGAGGCCGACTTATTGCATCTGTATCTTGATCGCCTACCGCCAGTTGCTTACCGGGATTCATGCATCTTCCATGGCGCGCATGGTTGCACGTTGGACCGGTCGCTGCGCTCGGATGTATGCAACAGCTATTTCTGCGGCGATCTCGGTGCTTACATGAAGACCGGCGCGACTGTTCCGGTGAAGGTCATCGCCGGCGAAGGCGACCAGATGCGAACTTCGCCTGTGCTGAGGCCATAGGAAGAGGTTTTGAGTCCTCAAATCATATCGACTACCTCATGCCCTGCCATTGTCACGGTAACCGCGACTGACCGCGCGCCTGGGTTGCAGCAGGCTGGGGGATGAAACCGCCACCGAACCCTCAAACTCGCCATCGCTTTCCTGGGAACATCATCAGCCACGAGGGTGCGGGGACTATCGCTATTCCAATCCTGACGGACGTGGGTAAGCTGAGCTGGCGAAGCTGAGCAGGCAACTCCATGCCAACGACCCGCGTCACGACCTCGCCGAAAATCGAGCGCCGATTGGCAGCAATTCTGGCGGCCGACGTCGCGGGTTACAGCCGGCTCATGGGCACTGACGAGGTCGGCACGCTCAACGCGCTGAAGGAGCATCGGCGCGAACGCATCGACCCCACCATCGCCCGCCACAACGGCCGGATCTTCAAGACCACAGGCGACGGGCTGTTGGTTGAGTTCGCCAGCGTCGTGGACGCTGTGAGCTGTGCGGTGGCGATCCAGCGCGCAATGCTGGCGTTCAACGCGGGAATCCACACGGACCGGCAGATCGTCCTGCGCATCGGCATCAATGTCGGCGACATCATCATCGACGGCGACGACGTCTTCGGCGACGGGGTGAACGTTGCCGCTCGGTTGGAGGCCTTGTGCGAGCCCGGCGGGGTGTACATCTCGCGCTACGCCAATGAGCAGGTGCGTGACAAGCTGTCGCTGACCTTCGCCGACCTGGGCGAGCAGACCGTCAAGAATATCGCTCGGGCCATTGGCGTTTTCGGACTGGCCGCCAAAGACATCGCGGCCCTGCCCGCGGAGGCGTTGCCAGAGCCCCAACCGCCCGATTTACGCACTCCACTGGCACCTGCGCGCCGGCGCCGAATTGGAGCGATGGTCGCAGGCGGGGTCGTTCTTGCGGCGATATTGGCATCGGGCGGCGCGGGTTGGTGGCTGTATCGAGGCGGAGGGACACCCCTCTATACTACGGAAGCGTTACCAACCTCCCCGTACACGCCCAGAATATCGGTCTGTCGAACGCCCCGCGCCTCTCGATCGTGGTGCTGCCGTTCGAGAACTTCAGCGGCGATCCTAAGGACAACTATCTGGCCGATGGCATCACTGAGGACGTCACTACCGACCTCTCATTAGTGATTGGGATGTTCGTCATCGCCCGTAAATCGGCTTACACCTATCGAAGCAAGGCTGTCGATGTGCGCAAACTCGGTGAGGAACTCGGTGTGCGCTATGTCCTCCAGGGGAGCGTGCGCAAGCTTGGCGATACCCTGCATGTGAATGCGCAGCTCATTGCCACCGAGACCGGCGCGCATCTTTGGGCGGACCGCTTCGATCAGAAGCTGGATGATCTCAGCGCCGGCCAGGAGGCGATTGTTGATCGAATTGGCCAGACCCTGAACGTACAACTTGCCGATCTGGAAACCGCCCGCAGTAAGCAGGAACGGCCAACCAATCCGGACGCATTCGACCTCATTCTGCGCGCGCGGTCACTGGCGCTCCATCCCATGGGGCCGGAGGAACACGCGGAACGCAAAGCCTTGCTCGAACAGGCCCTGCGGCTCGATCCGAGCTCCATCTACGCGATGACCGGACTCGCTAATGAATTGGACCGATGGCAGAATATAGGAATAAGCGGTCAAGGCGAACACGAGCGCGCAGCAAAACTCGTCGCACGCGCTGCCACCATCGATCCGAACGACCCCCACGTCCTCGAGGCCGAAGCTCATCTGCTTTTGAAAAACGGTCGCTACAGGGAGGCAATCTCAGCGTCTCAGCGTTTGTTGGACCAGTACCCAAATTCCTATTCCGCCCACCAGATCATTGCGTTCTGCTTGAACTCCTTGGGCCAATTCCGAGAAGCGATTCCGATGCTCGAGACAGCGATCCGGCGTGATCCGCGAAGTCCGTGGAACTACGATCGGTATGCGCAGCTGGCTATGGCGTTTGGCCTCCTCCATAGATACGAAAAGTCAATCACCTGGAACCGGCGAGCCTTGGCCGCCGTTCCACCGAGCTACACGAGCCTGAGGGCAGAGTACAGATCTCCGGATTGCCTCCGTTTTGGCCAGCGTCGGGAGTTCTTCAGGAGGCTCATCGTGCTGTCGCTGAGGCAAACCGAATTTGGCCCTTTGATACCGCACGGAGCCACGCTCCCGGAGACTGGTCGAATCGCGTGTCGGCAGGGCTGCTGGAGACCTATCAACTCACCTTGCGCGCTGCCGGGCTCCGCGATCATGCGGACGAGGACGCCGATTTCGCCATTCCCTCGGATGGAGATCTGCTGGACGACTACGCCGGATTGACACCGACGACTGTGCCTGGCGCCAAGACGATCCGCACTACCGAGCTGCAGCAGCTGCTTGAAGAACAAAAGCCACTCGTCGTCGATCCGCTGCTGTATCTCATGGGGAGGGTCCATTCCCGGTGCGATCGGCTTGCAGAACGCGGGGCACGGCGGCAGTACCTCCGACGAGATGCAGGGCCGGTTGCGCAAGAAGATGCAGCAGTTGACGAAAGGTGATCTCGCAAGGGCAATCGTTGCGGTCGGCTGGAACTCGGAGCGCTTTGACGGACGCAACTTGGCCCTGCGCCTCGTCGCGCTCGGCTACACGAACGTTTATTGGTATCGCGGCGGGCGTGAGGCGTGGGAAGTAGCTGGGCTGCCGGAGACTCAAGTTGACGTGCAGGACTGGTAGGCAAGCCGCAAGGCAATAGGCGGATTGAGGGTTCTATGCCTGCCTGTGCGAGGCGTTCCGCGTAGCAAATCGACCTCGAGCCGCTGAACGACCGGATCGCGCCCATCACGGTCGTTCCAGGGCGCCTGGCCGTCGCTCGAATGCAGACGTTCGGCGAAGTGTAGCGGCAGCTACTCAGATGTCTGTTACGGGGTTGGGCCGGAGGTAGTCATAAATCTGCGTGTAGGCGACGCGACCGGCCAGCCCCATCTGAAAACTGACGTGATGATCGACCGCATCAACAACGGCTACCGGCACGGCGCCGTCGGCGCTTCGGCCGCCTCGTCCTGGAGCGTCGCGTTGCGCAAGGGGTTGAGCGGCGGCGTAAGTCGGGCTGAACTCGCGCAGGCTAGGCCAGGGGTTCGCTATCGGCGCGTGACCCGTGCGGCCAGCCGGGTCCGTCTGTCGGGGAACTTCCCCACCAGGCTCAGGAGGAACGGTCATGCCGTTCTATCAAAAAGGCGACGTCCGCATCCGCTATGAGGAGACGGGCTCCGGCTTTCCGCTTCTGGTCACCCCCGGCGGCGGCTTGAACTCGCGGGTCAGCAATTGGCCGACCGCGGTGATCAACGCGATGGAGGCGTTCAAGAACGACTTCCGCTGCATCACCATGGACCAGCGCAACGCCAATGGCGGCGAATTCAACCGGCCCCGTGCCGGTCGATAACCCGTGGGACGCGTTCGCCGATGACCAGCTCGGGCTGATGGATCACCTCGGCATCCGCGAATTCTTCTACATGGGCTACTGCATCGGTGGCTGCTTCGCCGGGAAGCTGCTGCAGCGGGCGCCCGATCGCGTCGTCGCCGCCGTCTTCTGCCAGACCGTCGGCCATCGGCCGGAAGACCCGACCGTCATGTATCGGCACAGCAAGGAAAACTGGGTGCCCGACTTCCTGAAGCGGCGGCCCGATGTGTCGACGGAGACGATCGAGAAATACCTGCACAACCTGTACGCGGCTCAGCCCGATTTCCTCTACAGCGTGTCGCGCGACTTCATCAGGAACTGCCGGACGCCGATGCTGGTGTTGCCGGATGACGTACCGGCGCATCCGCTGCAGACCTCGATCGATGTTGCCTCGCTGGCGCCCAACGCCGAGATCACGGTGTATCCCGTGGAAGGAACCGGAGGAGCTGAAGCAACGCACGATCGACCGGGTGCGCCGTTTCCTCAAGGCACAGATCCCGATGCGCGCCGCCGCGCAATAGTCGGCGGTCGGCTGGGCTGGGGTAACGACCAGAGACGCAACCAACTGAGAGCGGTCCATTATCGAGGGGCAGCGGGTAAGCCGTTGAATATGGGTACAAAGCCTGCCGCCACGCCAAGGGATGCCAATCTGGGCGCGCTGGTCGCCGGCGGCCGGGGCGACCGGCCGCTGATTCTGACCGGCTGTTCAACCGGAGCATGGCGCAAGTCTATCACCCGACGCGCTGCTGCCGGGACCGCCTTACCGAAGGCCGCAGCTCGTCGGCCGCGCGCGGGTCCGCTGTGCCGGCGGCACCTTACAGTCATCCACGCGCTGCTCGTCGGAGGCCTTATCACTCAGGCGCTCCTTGCCCGTCCTGACAGCGGCCAATGCAGCCGATGGATCGGGAGCGCCAGCCGCCATCACCGGGCCTGACGCCAGACCAGCAAGGAGCTGCACCAGAGCCAGGTGATGCATGTGTCAGTGTCCCGTAAGGCGCACGAGCCTCGCATGCCCCGGCCGCAGTGGCTGTGAAGTGGTTGCTAACGCTCAATCGCTGGTGCCAATCTCGGTGCCCAACTGGGGAACGTCAATCGACATGCAATCAATCGGTTCGGCTATCAGGCGTCGCAGCGTGTTGTTGCTTTTGATTTTGCCGGCCGCGACTGCCGCACGAACCGCCCGAGCAGCGGATAACGAAGCAATCTACATTGGCATCAGTGGCGCGTACACCGGTGCCGACAGCGCGAACTCCTTTGCCACGAGGAACGGCGCAATGATGGCCATCCAGGAGGCGAATGATAGAGGCGGGATTGCTGGCCGCAAGATCGTGACGGTGGAACTGAACGAGGCGACGGCCAACGCTGGCCAGTATGACCCGGCCCAGGCCGCAGCCAATGCGCGCAAGTTCGTCTCCGATCCTCGCATCGTGGCTCTATCGGTCCGGATCATAGTGGCGCCGGAAAGCGATGGCACCGATCCTGAGCCAGGGTGATCTGGCGACGGTGACACCGGATACCACGAACCCAGACATCACTTCGCCGAAGTTCGCCAGTGAGTTCCGGCCCGCCCGGCAGGCCGATCTATTTCCGCACTCTGACTACGGACGACTATCGCGGGCCAGGGATGGCCCGGTTCCTAACCAAAACGCTGGGGGCGAAGACTGGCTATGTGCTCGACGATTCGGGGGGATATGGCGTCGGCCTCGCGAACGCGTTCGTGGCTGGAGCACGTTCCGCCGGCATGAACATCCTGGGCCGCGACTCGCTCGATCCTGTAAGCAGGCCGATTACACGACGGCGATCACCAAGATCAAGGCAATCGGGCCACAGGCATTGTTCTATGGAGGCGATCTCCAGGCCGGTGTGAAAGCTGGCTGAGCAATCCTACGACATCATTCCCCAAACCATCAAAGGCGGCGGTGGCGGCCTGTATGGCGGAGGATTCGCCGAGCAGGTTGGATTTCCGGCTGCCGAAGGATGGTGACGTCGCGTCTGACATCGCCACATTTGGAGGGTGAGCCGATTGCAGCGTGGCAGGCGCGCTACCAACGGCGATGGGGCTTGCCACCGAATCGACTATTCGGTGACCGCGTACGATGCGGCACTGGTGATCCTGGATGCGATCCAGCGTGTCGTCGCATCCGGCAAGCTCGATCGACCGTCACTCAATCCGGGATGCCATCCAGGTCACCAACCTCGATACCGTCCAGGGCAACATACAATTCGATGAGAATGGCGATATTACTGACCGCACCGTCAGCATCTTCCAGGTGAAGCACGATTCCGCGTACCCGAATACCGACGCGATCCATCAGTTCAAGTATGTCGGGAGCGCACCCCGACCATACGATGGAACTCACTTGGACGGACTTTCAGACGATGAACGGCGCCAACGGATTACTCACCAGTCGGCAATTAAGACGACATTCCTATTGTACAAAGCCACGGTCAGTGCTATAGGGGTAGGATGAAACGAGACGGACGTGGCTTCGATCATGGGACGTTGGAAACCATTCGATTGATGGCAGTCGAGCGAGTACGGGACGGCGAACGTCCGTCATCGGTAGTGGCTTCCTACGGCTTCAATCGCACGACGATCTACCGATGGCTCGGCGCGGCGGCCACGCCGGGTGTGGGACTGAGAGCATTGCGTTCCAGGCCGGCGACGGGTCGGCCGCGTAGTTTGACACCACACCAGGAGCAACAGGTGTTTCGTTGGATCAATGGTCGTGATCCGCGTCAGTATGGTCTGGATTTCGGATTGTGGACGCGGTCGTTGGTGGCCGAGTTGATCGAACGGAAATTTGCCATACGGCTTGGTGTGACGGCGGTTGGAGAACTGCTGGCCAAGTTGGGACTGACACCGCAAAAGCCGTTGCAACGCGCTTACCAGCGCGATCCTGAAGCGATTGAGGCGTGGCGGCGCGAACGGTATCCTGCCATTGCCAAACAGGCAAAAGCCTCAGGCGGTGAGGTGTATTTCTGGGATGAGTTGGGCTTTCGTGCCGATAGCGTGCACGGGAAGACCTGGGGCAAGCAGGGTCAGACGCCTGTGGTCGAACGCCCTGGCCAGCGGCAATCGATCAGTGCGGCCTCCGCGGTGAACGCGCGGGGCGGCTTTTGGTACTGCACCTACCAAGGCGGGCTGAACGCCGAGTTGTTTGTCTCGCTGCTACGCCGCATGATGCGGCGTCGTTCGAAGCCGGTGCATTTGGTGCTCGACGGACTTCCCGCGCACAAGACCACACTGGTGAAGGCCTATGTTGCCTCCACGAAGGGTATGCTGACACTGCATTTTCTTCCTGGCTACGCGCCTGAACTGAACCCCGATGAACTGGTTTGGAGCCACGTGAAACGCACCGGGGTGGCGAGAGCACCGCTGCGGCGAGGCGAAAAGCTGCAGGCGAAGATCGAAGCGCAGCTCAGTGCCGTCAAGCGCATGCCTCAGTTGATACGGTCATTCTTCAAGGCCCCGAGTGTCGCCTATATTACCGACTGGTGAG
>CAVWWZ010000028.1:0-102702 GCA_963758835.1 uncultured Acidobacteriaceae bacterium
TGAATACGTCAGAGTCATCCAACACACCTTGGTCGATGCGATGCCAGCTCTTGCCGCCATCCTCGGTCTTCCAAGGCAAGTGAAACGTTCCGGCATAGATCACATCAGGATTCTCGGGATCAAAGGCTGTCGATTCGATGTTCTTGAGATCGGGATGGCCTTCCGGCGATATTCGGTCCCAGCTCGCGCCGCCATTTCGCGAGCGATATACTCCGTCGAGCGCCCCTGCGACCAGGATGTTGTGATCGCTGGGAGCCATGCTGAGCGTTCGTACCGATTTGCCGTGAATTCCATCCAGCGCACGCCAGCTCTTCCCTCCATCGTCGGAGCGAAACACGTCGCCCTCATCGTTTTTGAAGAGACTCCATCCCGCCACGTACAGAGTTGCGGGACGAGTCGGATCGAAGACGATATGGTCGAGCACGTAGTCGTCACCCGGCCCGAGGTGCGCAAACGGAGCCCACGATTTGGCGTTGTTGAGAGATTCAAAAAGCTGGCCAGCGCTGGTGCCGAGAAGAATGCGATCAGGATTCGACGGATCGTACGCCAGGCTGCGAACGTCGCCTCCTTCGGGGCCAATCAGTTGCCAATCAGCGGCCGCGAGCATGGCAGGGGCAAGAAGAAGAAGACCAACGACCGAAAGCCTTAAGACAAATTTCCGCATAGGTGCCGATAAGAAGTGAGGAGCTCTTCAATGATACTGCCGGTTAGACGTGAAGACGATAACTTCGCTGCGGGAACGGCTAACCGGTACCGTAAGCTCCAGAGCAAGAAAAACCGGTGAGAAGCTACTCTCAACGGCAAGTCTTATCGGCTTGCTATTGGGCCGGGGCCGCTGCCCTTTTTCCGGGGCGATGGCTCGGTGCGGCAGTATGTGGCATGGGGTATGCGTTGGTGCTGGGTTTCACTACCGACTCATTCACCTGGCTCGTGCCCTGAAGGATCGGGAGCGCGATGCGACATCGGCGCCCTGCGGGATCCAGTCGATGTCGGCGGTTTCCGACTTACCAGTCCCCTTGCGTACGTCGATGCGTCCGGGATCGATGCCCTGCTGCTGTACCAGGTATGCCTTCGCATTCACGGCGCGCTGCGCAGCCAGATCCATTGGATGGCGATTCTTGACCGCGCCTTCCATCGGCGCCTTCTCGCCATTAGCGTAGCCGACAATCGCGATCTTGGCGTTCGGATCAGCCTTCAGACGGGTAGCAACGTCGTCGAGAATGGCCTTTGCCGTGTTGTCGACGCGCCATGGACGCTTCTTGTCCGGGAACTGGATGGAAGCGATGTTCGTCACCTGTGGCGCCGGAGGCGGCGCTTCTACCGAGAACGAGCAGGTGCCCGTACCGGTGAGGTTGCGCGTGTCCGTGGCCGAAACGGTAATCGTGATCGTACCCGGCGGAACTCCAGCGGTGTCCTCGGTGGCGGTGTTGCCCGTGCCGCTCACGTGGCCAGCTGAAGCTTGATATGAGGTGCTGGTGATCTGCGCGCCATCAGGACTGGTGACACTAGACGTAATTGTGACCGGGCTTCCCGCCTGCGCCACGGAAGGACTGATCGAGCAGGATACCTGTGGCGGATTCATCGGCTTGGCCTTTACCGTGAAGTTCGCCGCACAGGTTGCCGCGTTGTTTTTCTTCTGCTTGGCATCGGTTACAGTTGCGTTGGCCGCGTATGAGCCTGCAGCCATGCCCGTTGTATCGATGGTTGTGCTCTGAGCATTGGTCGCCTGAAGCTTGCCACCGTTCGTTGTCCATCCATAAGTCAAAGTGTGCTTAGGATTGAAATTCGATCCAGTCACTGAGACCTTGATGGGCTCGCCTTCCATCACATCGTTGGGCTGAGCAGTACAAGCAGCAGTCACCGGCACCGTGTTGTAGTATCCCAGATTGAATACCAGGCCCGCCGACAGACGAATCATGTTCCAATTATCGGAGGTGTGGGTAGGATTGTTCTCGCGGTAGTAGGTCCAGATGTAATCGAACTGCGCGATGCGGATGGACACCGGCTTCCATATGTTTAAGTCCAAGCCACCGCCGACATCAATCGCCGGCTTCCATTCGGAGCGAAGAGTATCGGGGTCCAGGTACGCTGCGCCGGCCATCACGCGAACGAATGGAGACAGTTGCGAGTTATGCAGCTTATATTGCAAGCCAGCCAGGCCCAACCCGACATTTGCTCCTAAATTATTGTTTGCGCCCTTGCCGGAGTGCACGCTGCCGTCGACAATAACGCCTAACTTTCGCGCGTTAGGGAAATAGTGCACGAAGCTGATATCACCGCCAGGTACAACATCAGGGACGGTACCCCAATCCACATTTCCATTGGGGTGCAGCCATGAATAACCTAAGTAAATTTCATTCTTGGGAGAACTTGTAGCCTGCGCTGCCGCGTAGGTCGCCGACAGCAATAGCGCAAACGCAAACGCGAGCAGCGCGGCGGGGCCGCATTTCGGGAGTCCTACACAACCAGACATTCCGCAAGCCTCCGAAACCCCTTCACACTCGCCCTCGATGGCTTCTTCATTGAGTCGAGCATACCTTCGCGACGATAGCCACCAGCCGCTCGACAGGCAGGAATTCTACACGAATGTTTTGTTGCAATATTTCCTAAAGAGAAAATGGCCGAGAAAGATTGCAGAAAGCAGCAACCGCAGCCGTCCAGGTTCTACTCTCGTTTACCTTGACTCCGGAGGGCTGCGGTGTGCAACTAAGTAGGGTTCTACTGCTGAGCTGTGGTGCTTTCGGAAATAGCACCAGCTTTCGCTGGACTACTTGCGGACTCAGCACCGTCTTGCATCAATACGCCATTGTAGGCGGAGGTTGCCAGTAGATGTCCCTGGTAGCCCATTACCGTACGTATTGAGACCTCGGCACTCTCGGTCTGTTGCCATGTTTGGCCGTTATCTTTGCTGAAGAAGACAGCGTGCTGTCGCAGGGCTGTAGCCAGAAGCCTCTGGCCGGCAGGATCATAGTTCACTTCTAAGACGTCTTCCTTCGGAAGCCCGCCCAGCATATAACGCCAGGCCTTGCCGCCATCACTCGACTCTAGAGCGCCCTGTTGAGAGCTCAGCCACAAGGAACCACTGGGTACCATAGTTAAGCTGTATATCTTCCCGATGTAGGTTGGAAGTGTAAGCGAATTCCAGCTCTTGCCCGAATCGTGCGAGATGAGAGCTGAATTGTGAGTCACCAGAGTGACAGTCCCATCATCATAGCTATTGACGTTGCTGAAGTTCTTCTGGTCCTCGATCGGCTGCCCATACCACTTCTTCCCCCGGTCGAGGCTAATGAAAAGCCCCTGATCTGTCGCCGCAAACCATGCTTCCTTTCCAAACTGTAGTGAACGAATTCGCGGCGCGTCAGCAGCAGCTATCACCGGCTCGGCCGGCAGCTTTGTCTTGGCAGGCACAGCTTTCTTGTGAGCTGCAGTTGCCGATTTTGTTGATTTTGACTTCGGCTTAACCGGCGTCGGTTCCGGCGTCACCTCTTTCGGTCTCCACTCCGGAGGAATGCCGAAGATCATGCTTGCCGGCTCCCAAGCGTCTTTCGCCGACAAAGAATAGATGCCGTGGTTGGTGCCCGCAAACAACTCACCCTTTTCCGCTTCTGACTGTTGCAGGCTCAGGATGTCGCGCCCGCCGAGGCCTTTGCTGCTTTGCCGCCAGGACTTGCCGCCATCATCCGATATAAAAACGCCTCCCAGCTCGCCATCATTCGCTACGCCGGCATAGAGGCGACTGGGATCTTTGTGATCAACCACTACCTCATTCACCACGCGATGAGAGAATCCGCGATTCGAGGCGGTGTAATGCGCGAAGGCGTCGTTACTGGCAAGAACGCCCCGATGATCGGTGGCCACCAGCACGTGATCGGGGTTGCGTGGATCGATAAGGATATCGTTGACAATGACGTCATCTGCGGTCACCAGCTTCCACTTAGCGCCGCCGTCCACCGTCTTCCACATGCCACCGGTCGTACCGGCATAAACAATATTGCTACGGGCGGGATCCTGCTTCAGCACTCGGGTACGAATAGCGGAGTGGGGCAGCCCCTGCACGCGATGAAACAGTTCGGCTCCGTTGTCGCTCTTGTAGATTCCTGAACACGCGCTGGCGTAGACCCGTGAAGGCGTTTTGGGATCGATAATGATGCTGAATACGTCAGAGTCGTCCAGCATGCCGTCTTTGACGTTGTGCCAAGTCTGGCCGCCATTCGTGGTTTTCCACGCAAGATGCCGAGTTCCGGCATATATCACGTCTGGGTTTTGCGGATCGATCGCAACCGACACGAAGTTCTTCATCGAGGCGTGGTTCTCGAGAACGTCGGGATTCTCGGGCGTTATGCGCTCCCACGTAGTACCGCCGTCGCGCGACCGAAAGACGCCTTCCAGCGCGCCAACCACAAGCAGGTTGTGATCGGTTGCAGCCATAGCCATTGCGCGTATGGAGCGGCCATGGGTGCCCGGCAGTTCCTTCCACGTCTTCCCGCCGTCATCGGAGCGGAACACTCCGCCTTCGTGGTCGTTGAACAGGCCCCATCCCGCTACATAGATCGTGGACGGGTTCGAAGGGTCAAAGATGATGTGATCGAAGACGTAGTCACCGCCTACTGGGAAGTTGGCGAACAACTCCCAGGAAGCTCCGCCGTCATTGGAAGAGAACATCTGACCCGCGCTGGTACTGAGCAGGACGTGCCCCGGGTTGCTCGGGTCATAAGCCAGACTGCGAACATTGCCGCCATCGGGACCGATCATCCGCCAGTCGGCCGCAACCGAACAACTTACCGCCGCCGCGAAGAATACAAAGATTACGCAAAATTGTTTGAAAGTTCTACCAGACACCGGTACTTCCTCCAGTTGCTGAACCACGAACATCGCAGACAAAGCTGTCTCTGATTGTACTTGGATGCGCTTCCCCGGTCCTACTTTGCTCCTGGCTGACACGTTGGCAAACGGGGTTCACAGAAAAAAGGCCGGTGAGGATGTCCTCACCGGCCGAAAGTTGAAGCTAGTTACCTGCTACTGAGCCGGGGCCGGAGCAGCCTTGGCCTTGTGGCTCTTTTTCTTCGGAGCAACCTTCGCGTTACGTCCCTGCGGCTGCACCTGGCTCTCATCAACCGTCGTGCCTACTTCAGCCTGGCCACCACAGAGGTCGCCCACAGGTACGAAGTAGAAGTGGGTTGACTTGGTGCCCTGGCCGCCTGCGCGAGGCTGGATGGTGCCCGGGTCAAGCTTGGTCGGAGCTTCGGTCGTGAGGTAGTACTTCACGTTGACCGAGCGCTGCGAACCCAGCGTCTGTTCGGACACGGTTTCCTTTTCGTCGGTGTAGCCAACGATGTCCAGCTTGCCGTTACCCAGATTCTGCGTCTGGAGAGTCAGCTTGTCGAGAACGTCCTTGCAGTCGTTGTCAACACGCCACGGCTTCTTCGGGTTCTTCTCAAACGTACACTCGCCGAGGTCCTGGATCATCACGCACTTCTGAATCGCAGGCACAGTGATCGAGGCCGTGCAACTGGCGCTCTGACTGACCGGGTTCCCGCCGATGCGCTCAGTCGTCGCTGTGCCGGTCACGGTGATGGTGTTGCCCGCGTCCGCGCTGCCGGCTGTCAGTGTTGCGCTCGTACCATTGGGCGACAACTGACCGCCGGTAGCTGTCCAGTTGTATGTCATTGGCCAGCCCTGCGGGTCGGTGGCTGTCATCGTGATGGTTGCCGGCTGACCGACGCCGATCGTGGTGGGGTTAGCCGAGCAGCTTACCTGTGGCGGGAGCGCCTGCTTGACCGTGAAATTCGCCGCGCACTTTGCCGGCGGGATGGGGACTGGCGTGCCCAAGATGTTTAGGTGATGGCCGGAGTCAAGATTCTTAAACTTAGGCCATGTGTCCGTAATGGTGGCATTCGCCGTGTAGCTGCCCGCCGCCACGCCCGTGGTGTCCACGCTTGAGTTCTGCGCGTTAGCATCCGACATCTTGCCGCCAGTGGTGGCCCAAGAATATGCGATCGGGTGCTTCGGGTTGAAACCGCTGCCCGTGGTGGTGACTTTGATCGGATCTGGCGCATAAACCGCGTCCGGCGTACCCGAGGCGGTGCAGGTAAGTGGCGGGTTGTAGTAACTGCCCATGTTGAACACCACACCGGCCGACAAACGAATCATGTTCCAGTTGTCGGAGGTGTGCTGCGGGTTTTGCTCTCTGTAATAAGTCCAGATGTAATCAAACTGAGCCAGGCGAATGGAAAATCTCTTACCCAGGCTCAGGTCCAGGCCACCGCCTACATCAACCGCCGGCTTCCACTCCGACCGCAGTATGTTGGGGTCCAGGTACGCCGCGCCAGCCATTACCCGGACGAACGGTGACAATTGGCTCTCGTGCGCCTTGAGCTGCAAGCCGCCCATGATCAGCCCCACATTTGCGCCGAGCATATTGTTGGCGCCTCTGCCGGAATGGATGCTGCCGTCCACAATAATGCCCAAGTTATGGGCCTGCGGCAGATAGTGCGTGATGCTGGCATCACCGCCGGCGACGATATCGGGAACTTTGCCCCAATCTACGTTGCCGTTGGGGTGGAGCCAGGAATAACCAATGTAAAATTCATTTACCGGCTGAACAGTGCCTTGCGCGGCAGCGTATGTTCCGGTGAGGAATGCCAGCGCAATCAGCACGGCGAAAAAACGTTTAGGGACTACTGCATTACAGGACATTCGTAATCCTCCGAAAACTCTCACAATACCGCCCCCTTCGAGGTGGCGAACTCAACAACATGGAACGGAATCAGGCAACAGGCTAGTCGCCCACCCTACTGCAACCCGACTTGCAACCAAGGCTGATTGTATCAGCAACCCTGAAGTTAACAAGTTTACTGTTTTCAACACCCATTTGACAACTTATCTTTACCTATTAACTCTTTTTATACGTTTTGTAACATACCCTGACTGTGGGGCGGCCGCACCCGAGAATAACATCGCCTTCCTTGCCATGTCGTAGAGATGGCTTCGCCTTGCAGCCGTGGCATTCGTGTTCCACGCCCTACGCTTATCATTGCACTATTCGGACATGCTTGGCGATTTACCATCACCGGGAACGATCTCCAATGAAGCCCGGGGGCTTTCTGGAAGCAGCATGGCCCCGCGACCTCGCGGTGTTAACTTAGTGGTAGCTCCTGGCGTTGACCTGTTCTGGGAATCGTCAACCTTACGGGCAACCGTTTCGCCGCTGTTAACAGTGCATCTTACCCGCTGGACAATGGGTTCGACACGCTTAGAATATCCGCGAAAGGCTGCGTTCTCGATGACAACCGAAAGAGTACTGATCGTGGAAGATGAAGAGAACGAACGCAGTGGCTTGGCCGAGCTTATCCGCGCATGGGGCTTCGAAACCGAAACTGCCTTTGACGGAATGGATGCCCTGGAAAAGTTAGCCGTCAACAGTCCCGGCATCGTGGTAACGGATTTGAAGATGCCGCGGATGGACGGAATGGAACTGCTGGAGCGGCTGGCGGCGCAGCCGCAGCCAGTGGCAGTGATTCTGTTGACCGCCCAAGGAAGCGTTGAAGCCGCAGTGAACGCTATGAAGCGCGGAGCGTTCGACTTTATCGAAAAGCCAGTGAATCCAACGCGCCTGCGCAATATCCTGCAAAACGCAGCCCGCCTTCGCGGCACCGAACGAGAGTTAGAAGCGAGCCGTCGCAAGCTGCGCGATATCGGGGTGCTGGGCGAGCTGGTAGGCGCGTCGGCAAAGATGCAGGAGCTCTTTCGCCTCATAGAACTGGTCGCACCCAGCACCGCATCGATTCTCATCACTGGTGAAAGCGGCACTGGAAAAGAACTGCGTAGCCCGTACCATCCACTCGCTCGGGAGCCGCAAGTCCAAGCCCTTTGTGGCCATCAATTGCGCGGCCATTCCGGAAACACTCATTGAAAGCGAAATCTTCGGCCATGAGAAGGGAGCTTTCACCGGCGCCCTGGAGCGTCGCACCGGGTGCTTCGAACTCGCCGAGGGCGGCACGCTGCTGCTCGACGAGATCGGAGAAATGCCGATCGCAACCCAGGCGAAGCTGCTGCGCGTTCTGGAGGATCGCAAGTTGCGTCGTCTGGGCAGCAAAACGGAAACATCCGTCGATGTTCGCGTGCTAGCTGCAACCAACAAAGAACCCGAGGAAGCGGTAGCCCGGGGACAACTTCGCAATGACCTCTTTTATCGTCTCAATGTGTTCAATATTCACATGCCGGCTTTGCGCGAGCACAAGGAAGACCTGGCCGACTTGGTAAGCGCATTGCTTCGGGACATGAACGAGAAACATGGGCGTCGCGTAGCCGGGGTCAGTGAGGCGGTCATGGCCAGCTTTGCCGCACATGACTGGCCGGGCAATGTTCGTGAACTGCGCAACACCCTCGAAAGGGCCGTCATTGTGTGCGAAAGGGCAGTCATCGAGGCCAGGCATTTGCCGCCGGGCTTTGGCCATGTTGCTCCCCGTGCGCCCGTGCAGGAAGCTAATGCGATTCGCCTCGGCGTGGGTACGACGGTAGATGAAGCCGAACGGTTGCTCATATTGAAAACGTTGGAATCCACCCATAACAATAAGACCCGGGCGGCCGATATCCTCGGCATCAGTCTCAAGACGCTGCACAACAAGCTGAAGGAATACGGCGCGCAACAGGCAGATGGGCAGAACGAGATCGCGGAAGCAGCGAGCTGAAATTTCCCGACTCACGGTGGTTGACCGCACCCTCGCGATTACCCGCCAACTAAGTTTCGACCGACGGCATCCTTGCAAGCAGTCGTAAAGCCGGACGAGGCGGGTTTGAGGAGAGATTCTGGATTATGCCGCTCTTGCAAAAAGGTATCGCCATGGCTACGGGCAGAATGCCCAAAATCATCAAGCCGCCAGCGCACGCTGTCATCGATTACATGGTGGCCGGAACCTTCTTTATTACAGCGGCACTTTATTGGAGACGAAGCAAACGTGCCGCAATCAGTTCGCTGATATGCGGCAGCGTTACGACGTTTGAACAGTACTCTCACTGATTATCCTGGCGGGGTCTGGAACGTCATAAGCTTCCAGAACCACGGAAAGCTCGACGCTGGTTTAGCCGCTCTGACCGCCACCCTGCCGCGCCTGATGGGTTTCAGCGAGGAATCGGAATCGAAGTTTTTCAACATGCAGTCAATGCTCGAGACGGCTGTCACTGCTATGACCGATTTCGATTATTACGAGAATCCTGCATCCGAGAGGCTTCGGCATCGGGACGACGAACAGGTGGCCTAGTTTTCGCGGAAATGGGCCCACATAGCAGGAGCGCCGTCCGACATTAAGCGCGTTTAACAGTGGGGGCGGGAACTTCCTGCCAGGGACGTTTCGGCCGCTCTGACTCCGGCAAATCGCGTCCTCGCACGCGATCATACATATAGGACTCGCTCACCGTTCCAAGGGCTTCGTTGTAGAGACTGGTAGCGCCGATTCCCTCTTTCAGCTCCTCTGAGAAATCGTGCAATGCCTTAAGATGTTCGGCGGTCGCCGGAAAATCAGCCTTGGTCGTCCGCAAGACTTTCTGATGTCCCAGGTCGACCAGCTTAGAAATTTCTCCGCCAATTACGTAGCCGGGATAGGCGAAAATCTTGACGTTGGCATCTGGCATACGTTCCAGTGCCGCCGAAACTTTGTACTTGCGCAGGAACACACGATTGCTCGCGCCCGGCGCCTCCGTCAATTCGAAGCCATGGTCGCGAAACCATGTGACTGCATCTTCGTACGATATCTGCTTTAGTGTCTTCGCCATGATTGCTGTGTGTCGCGCTCCATCGCGCTATTGAAAGTGGTGCGTGCTTCGATATGCTATGCACACCACAACATTGTCCGGCCGGTTGATTGCCGGGTTTACGAACTCTCAATGTCGCACACTACCCGCTAATCGGCAACCTTGAGACAATAAAAGGTGGTGAATCCACCCCGCGTGGGCACCACCTGGTGAACGGCACTAATACCGCAATTGACTTTAGCGCTGAAGAGCCCTCCTAGTGAGTCTTCACATACCCAAGGCCGATTACCAACGCTACAGCAGCACGCCGAAGAGGCCTACCCCGATGAATGCTGCGGAGTGCTCTTAGGAAAGCAAGCGGCGGACACCCGGCATGTACACGCAATCGCTCGCTGTCAGAACATTCGAGTCGGCGAC
This sequence comes from uncultured Acidobacteriaceae bacterium, assembly GCA_963758835.1. Classification (GTDB taxonomy): domain Bacteria; phylum Acidobacteriota; class Terriglobia; order Terriglobales; family Acidobacteriaceae; genus CAVVDY01. The sequence continues at coordinate 10,168 of CAVWWZ010000028.1, forward strand.
GCGCAGAAACGGTTCGAAATCGATCCCGCCGAACTAGTGCGAGCGCAACGCCAAGCGCGGGAGAGCGGACTGGAGATTGTGGGCTTCTATCACTCCCATCCCGACCACCCCGCGCGGCCTTCGCCCACCGACCTCGAGCACGCCCACTGGATCGGCTGCTCGTATGTCATCACCAGCGTGGTGCAGGGCAAAGCGCAGCGAGACGCGGTCATTTCTGTTGGGTGGCACGCTAGAGGAGGACAAAAACTTTGCCCAAGAAGATATCTTGATTGAATGACCCTCCTTAGCTTTCGATTCGCCCATCGCAAGCCTCTAGCTGATGGCTGACAGCTGATAGCCGAAAGCTGCCTTTCCGCTACAATCTTCTTTCTTATGCTCCGCTTCTCCACCGCCGGTGAATCGCACGGCGAGGCGCTCGTCGCCCTCGTCTCCGGTATGCCCGCTGGACTCGCCGTTGACCTTGACTTCATCAATCGCGAGCTCTGGCGTCGGCAGCAGGGCTATGGCCGTGGTGGCCGCATGAAGATCGAGCGCGACTCGCGTGCATGTGCTCAGCGGAGTTCGTCATGGCAAAACCATTGGATCGCCTATCGCGATGTTGCTGGCCAACAACGACTGGAAGAACTGGACCGAGTCATTGCCGGTAGAAGAAGGCGATCCGGCCAAACACAAACGAGTAGCATCGCCCCGGCCGGGCCACGCTGACCTTGCCGGCGCAATGAAGTATGGCTTCGAAGAAGCTCGCTACGTGCTGGAGAGGGCTTCAGCCAGAGAATCGGCGGCACGCGTCGCTGCGGGAAGCCTCGCCAAGTTGTTGCTGCGCGAGCTCGGAATCGAAGTCCTCAGCCACGTGATCGCTGTCGGCTCGGCAAAGCTCGACAAGCCCTTCGACTTCAATGCCCTCCAGCAAATTGCGGCGAAAGACGACATTTTGCTGAGCTGTGCCGATCCTGAATCTGAAGCACGCATGAAGGAGCAAGTTGACATCGCACTGCGCACTGGCGACTCAGTGGGTGGCGTGTTCGAGGTCGTAGCTCACAACGTGCCACCTGGGCTAGGAACCTACGTGAACTGGGACGAGCGCCTGGATACGCAGCTGGCCGCGGCTGTCATGTCGCTGCAAGCTGTCAAGGGCGTAGAGATTGGCGATGCGGTTGAAGCCGCGTATTCTCTAGGTTCGGCCGTTCACGACGAGATCGGCTATCAGGGCCACGGAAGCTTCACCGATTTCAGTCGCGGATCGAATCACGCCGGTGGCCTCGAAGGCGGCATGTCGAACGGGGAAGACATTCGCGTGCGTGGCTACTTGAAACCGATTTCAACCTTGCGCCGGCCGCTGGGTTCAGTCGATTTCGCCACTCGCGAGCCGGTGAAAGCGGCGTATGAACGCTCGGACGTTTGCGTCGTGCCTGCCGCTGGAGTTGCCGCGGAAGCCATGGTCGCGCTTACAATTGCACGCGCGGCACTGGATAAGTTTGGCGGCGATTCCATTGCGGAAGTGAAAAGAAACTACGAAGGATATTGTCAGCAACTTAGAAACTTCTGAATGGTCTATCCCATCGTAAAATTTGGCGATCCAGTTCTTGAGAAGAAGGCCGCCACCATTACCGACTTCGACAGCGAATTGCGCAAGCTGGTCGACGACATGTTCGAGAGCATGTATGCCGCCCACGGAGTGGGACTGGCCGCTCCGCAGATCGGTATCAGCAAACGCGTCGCCGTCATCGACGTTACCTTCAAGGAAGATCCGAACGCAAGAATCGTCCTGGTGAATCCGGAGATCGTTCACACTGAGGGTCGTCAGACCTCCAACGAAGGCTGCCTCAGTATTCCAGAGTTCCGCGAGAAGGTGACGCGACCCATGAAGGTGAAAGCGCGGGCGCAAAACCTTAAAGGCGACACCATCGAGGTTGAGGGCGAGGAACTCCTCGCACGCGCCCTACTGCACGAAACCGATCACCTCAACGGCAAGCTCTACATTAGCCACATCAGTACGCTCAAGCGCGACCTGATGAAGCGCAAGATTCGCAAGCTCATGAAAGCCGGCGAATGGTGAGTCGGTCATGATGGACCTGGTCTTCTGCGGAACACCCCCGTTTGCGGTGCCCACCCTGCAGCGGCTGTTCAGCGCAGGGTTTCATGTCAGGCTGGTGGTTACCCAGCCTGATCGCCCCAGCGGCCGCGGCATGGAATTTGCGGCGTCACCGGTCAAGCGGGAAGCATTGCAATTGGATCTGCCGCTCACCCAGCCGGACAAGATCAAGAACAACGAAGAGTTTCGCGCGCAGCTTGAGATCATCCGGCCGCAGGCGATTGTAGTAGTCGGCTACGGACGCATTATTCCTCAATGGATGATTGAGCTGCCGCCGCTGGGCAACATCAACCTGCATGCCTCGCTATTGCCGAAATATCGCGGAGCCGCGCCGATTCAGTGGGCGATTGCTTCGGGTGAATCGGTCACTGGCGTGACCACCATGCGTATCGACGCCGGCCTCGATACCGGCGACATCCTTGAGCAGCGCGAAGAACCAATTCGCGATGACGATACCGCGCTGACCCTCGCTCCGCGATTGGCTCACACCGGCGCGGAGTTGGTCATTACAAGCCTGGCTGGGCTATTAAAGGGCACGATTACACCGCGGCCTCAGGATAACGGCTCGCGACGCTCGCACCGATCCTCACCAAAGAGGACGGCCTTATCGATTTCTCTCACACCGCGAAAGAAACCTGGAATCGCCTTCGAGGATTTCAGCCGTGGCCGGGAGCGTTCACCCGCTTTCGCGGCAAGTTGCTCCACATCTATCAGGCACTTCCTGCTGCCGAGATCGCCGTTGTTGCTGCAGGACACTTCGCGATTGAGAATGAGCGACTACTGCTGGGATTTGCTCATGGCAGTGCGCTGGAGATTCACGAGCTACAGATGGAAGGCAAGAAGCGCATGAGCGGCCGCGACTTCATCAACGGCTACCGCCCGAGGAATGAAGAGCCAGTGGGGTAGAGCTGGCCAAGTTCCAGACTATTTCCGGGTTGCGCAAATTTCTCTGACCCGAATGACCCAGCCCCGAAAGGGGCGAAACAGCGTAGCCCAGCACGCAGGCCATCTTTTGGCCGGAGTGCTGGGTAGGTGTTGTGAATGATCCCCGAGTCCCTTTAGGGACGGCACAAGAACCTCTTAAATGCCCATCTCTCCCGCACGCGCGGCTGCATTTGACATTCTGCTTCGTGTCAAAACCCATGACGCCTTCGCTACCGAGCTGTTGCACTCCATCCGACTCGACCAGCTTTCACCTGTTGATCGTGGCCTGACTACCGAAATTGTGATGGGTGTGCTCCGCTGGCAGTCGCGGCTCGATGAAACCATCGCCGCTGCGTCGTCGCGGCAACTTGCAAAACTTGATCCCGAAGTGCTCACCGCCCTGCGCGTGGCCGCATATCAAATGCAATTCCTAACGCGTGTACCCGCCTCGGCTGCTGTTAACGAAAGTGTTAAGTTAATCAAGCGCGCACGCAAAGCCTCGGCCGCGCCATTTGCGAACGCCGTCCTTCGTAAGCTCGCCGACAAACCTCCAACCCGAATCGACGATGAGTTCGAGGCGACGGCCGAGGGCATAGCCCGGGGATATGCCCATCCTCGGTGGCTCGTCCAAAGATGGGCCAAGCAGTTCGGCGTCGATGCAGCTCTCCAAATCTGCCGACAAGATCAATCCGAAAGACCACCGTCACTGCGCTTCGAAGATCCCGCCGCCGAAGCGGAATTGATCACCTCTGAAATCGAATTCTCTCCGGGTCTTATTGTTACCGGCGCTCGTTCACTGACCGACTGCAATGTCGGCCGCCTGACCCACACCGACGCCTTTCGCAAAGGCCGGGTCATGATTCAGGACGAAGGCTCGCAACTCGTCGCTCTGCTGGTCGGGAGAGGCGCGCGCCTGCTCGACTGCTGTGCCGCTCCCGGAGGCAAGACTGCGCTGCTCGCTGCGCGTAACCCTGATGCTGAGATCATCGCTACTGAGATTCATCCCCACCGCGCGGATCTTCTTCGCAAGCGCGTTCACGCCCCAAACGTGAAGGTGATCCAAGCCGATGCAACAAAACTTCCGGTCGAGGGTGAGTTCGATCGCGTTCTCGTCGACGTGCCCTGTTCGGGTACCGGTACGCTGGCACGCAATCCCGAGATCAAATGGCGGCTCAAGCGGGAAGATCTCGACGACTTGCACAAGAAACAGGTGGCAATTCTGACGGCAGCCCTCCGCCATCTCGCGCCCCGAGGCGTGGCCGTTTACTCAACCTGCTCGTTGGAGCGGGAGGAGGATGAAGCCGTAGTCGAGGAGGTGCTCGCCGACCATCCGAACTACCGTCTGCTCGAAGTTCGCGGAGAGCTCGAACGCCTTCGCGCCTCCGGCGAATTGGCCTGGGCAGACCTCGATTCCTTGGTTAGCGGCAAGTTCCTGCGAACCCTTCCCGGCGTGCACCCGTGTGAGGGTTTTTTCGCCGCCCTCATCGAACGGTCGGACCACTGACCCAGTTCAGTACAAATGTCGAATTAACCGGCCCAATCCGCCTCTCCCCTGTGTGCAAAGTTCTGCTATTCTGCCCCTCCGCATCTTAGGGTTGCGTCAAGAAAACGCGAGGATTCGCACTCCTCGGTGTCTCTTCAGTAACCACATACGATTTCTGACCCAAATTTGTGCATCGAACTTACCGGGTTAAAGAATTAAACAGGGCAAAAGAAAGTGACTCTCTCAACGTCATCATCCGCAAGAAAAGAGCGGCTTGTTTCCACGGGCTGTGCTGGCCTCGACGACATTCTTGGGGCAGGACTGACCCGAAATCATCTATATCTGATCGAGGGCGATCCCGGAACCGGGAAAACCACCCTCGCGCTGCAGTTCCTTCTGGCAGGGGTGGCCGCTGGCGAAAAAGGCATCTACATCACTCTTTCGGAGTCTCCCAAGGAGCTAACCGAAGTCGCGGAGTCCCACGACTGGTCGCTGGACGACATCTCCCTGGTCGAAATGGCGCCTCATAGCTCCGGCGCGATCACCGAAGACGAATACACCGTTTTCCATCCCTCCGACGTCGAGCTCGGAGACACGGTCAAAAGCGTTCTCGAAAGGGTGGAAGCGCTCAATCCGACTCGCGTTGTGTTTGATTCGCTTTCCGAACTTCGAATGCTGGCTCGCGAGAGCCTGCGCTACCGGCGACAGATTCTCGCTCTCAAGCGGTATTTCTCGGGGAAAGACACTACCGTGCTGCTGCTCGATGATCGCACTGCCGAAGGCAACGACCTGCAATTGCAGAGCATTGCGCACGGCGTAATCATGTTGTACAGCCTTGAGCGGGAGTTTGGAGCCAAGCGCCGCCGGCTTGAAGTGCGCAAAATGCGTGGCTCTAAATTTCGCGAAGGATTTCACGACTACACCATCGAGAAGGGCGGGGTGCAAGTCTATCCCCGCCTGGTAGCCGCCGAACACCGTCCTCCTGTGGAGTTGAAAAGCGTACAGAGCGGAATAAAGGAACTCGACGACCTGTTCTCCGGTGGCATCGATTTCGGGACCAGCACCTTGCTAATAGGTCCGGCCGGTACGGGCAAATCCACCGTCGCTCTTCAGTATGCTAACGCTGCAGCGCTTCGTGGACAGCACGCCGCCGTATTCACCTTCGATGAGACACTGCAGACTCTTTTCCGGCGATGCGAAACCCTTGGAATGGACCTTCAGGAGCAGGTTCGCAAAGGACGGTTGATTGTTGAGCAGGTGGATCCCGCAGAGCTGTCGCCGGGAGAATTCGTAACCCGGGTACGTAACTGCGTGAACGTCAAGGATACTCGTGTGCTGGTAATTGACAGCTTGAACGGTTTCCTGAATGCCATGCCTGGTGAAGCATTTCTGATCCTTCAGCTGCACGAGATGCTGTCGTTTCTCAGCCAGCAAGGGGTAGCGACCATCATGACTATGGCGCAACATGGCATGTTAGGCAGTACGATGATGTCACCGGTAGATGTGAGCTACATTGCTGACTCCGTATTGCTCTTTCGTTATTACGAGGCGCAGGGTGCAATCCACAAGGCACTCTCGGTGGTCAAAAAGCGCAGTGGCGGCCACGAAAGCTCAATCCGCGAGCTGTCTTTCTCCTCGCGAGGTATCACTGTGGGCGAACCGTTGAAAGGCTTTCACGGAGTGCTGACGGGAGTTCCCAACCCTTTGCCCGACGGACGGAAAGCTGAATCGTGATGAGCGCCTTGCCCAGTGTGGCTCAGAACGACAACCGCGTTTTGGTCTTTGCTCCAACCGGTCAAGACGCGCCGCTGATTGCGCGCGTCCTTCGGGACGCTGAGGTGTCTTCTGAAATCTGCCCCTCGTTCGATGCTGTCTTTTCAGAGATGCGATCGGGTGCAGGTGCTGTAATTGTCGCCGAAGAGGGACTCAACCAAAGAGCGCTAGACCGGCTTGCAGAATATCTTTGCGGCCAGCCGTGGTGGTCTGACTTTCCTCTAATGCTTCTCACGATTGCCGGCCATGTTAGTTCTTTGCAACGGCGGTTGAAACAAACCCAGCAACGACTGGGGAATGTACTTCTGCTCGAGCGCCCTATCCGTCCCGAAACGCTGATCAGCACGATAAATGGGGTTCTGCGCTCCCGGCAACGGCAGTATCAGGTCCGCGACTATCTGGCGGAGAAACTGCGCTCCGAAAACGCGCTCCGCGAATCGGAGAAACAATTTCGCGATCTCGCCAACACCATCCCTCAGTTGGCATGGATAGCGCGCGCCGATGGATACATCTTCTGGTACAACGAGCGTTGGTTTGACTACACCGGTACCACCGCAGCCGAAATGGAAGGATGGGGCTGGACCGCTCTTCCCGATCCCGCCGTACTGCCCGAGGTTATGAAGCGCTGGACCCGCGCCATCAACTTGGGAGAGTCGTTCGAGATGACTTTCCCCATGCGTGGGGCGGATGGCAAGTTTCGCCCGTTTCTCACGCTGGTTCGGCCGGTTCGGGACGCATCGGGCAAAGTGGTTCGGTGGTTCGGCACCAACACCGACGTGAGTACTCAGAAGCGTGCGGAGGAGGCCCTGATCCGCACCGAGAAGCTCGCTACTGCCGGGCGTCTGGCTGCCTCGGTCTCGCACGAGATCAACAATCCGTTAGAAGCGGTTACGAATCTCATTTACCTTGTCGAAACCAGCCCGCAATTAGACGAGCAAAACCGTCACCTGTTGCAAACCGCGCAAGCTGAACTGCAGCGGGTAAGTCACATTACCACTCACAGCCTGCGCTTCTATCGCGAGCCAACCAAGGCTGCTCCCGTGAAAATTTCTGAAATCATCGATTCCGTCGTGTCGCTGTATCAGGGTAGGCTCAAACAAGGCGGGATCGACATAAAACTCCGTTCCCGGAATGAGTGCGAATATGTCGGATTTTCCGGGGAACTTCGGCAGGTACTCGCCAACCTCATCGGCAACGCGCTTGATGCAATGCGTCGCGGGGGCCGTTTGCAACTTCGCGTTCACGGCTCCAGAAATTTTGCGACCGGACATCTCGGGCTGCGCATCGTTGTTGCCGACTCAGGACACGGTATGAGCCCCGAAATCCGACGCCGCATATTCGAACCCTTCTTCACTACCAAAGAATCAGTTGGGACTGGCTTGGGACTATTTGTCAGCAAAGAGCTTATCGAAAAACGGGGTGGCACGATAAAGCTGAGAAGCTCCGATCGCCCCGGCCACTCTGGAAGTACCTTCTCAATTTTCCTGCCAGTGCGTTTAGAACCTTCGGTTCGTCATGCCGCTGATCGCCAGACCGAGCCTGTAGTGCAGGATGCGGGCGCGGCCTAGCCGAACACGATGGATTCAGGCATCCTTTAGGCCTCGGGTCGCCAACACCCCCTTGGCTGACAACTAAATGTTTAGTTACCTTTTCTCCTTCTCCGTCCAATTGCACTGTACGCGCTAATGGACTAGTAATCGGAATGCCAGCAAAAACATCAGTGACGCTGACCGAAGCCGAACTCAGGCTCATGGAAGTGCTGTGGGCCAAGGGGTCGAGCACCGTCCAGCAGGTCGTTGACGCGCTGCCTGCAAATGCTCCGCTGGCCTACAACTCGGTCCTCACAACGATTCGTATTCTGGAAAAGAAGGGCTATGTCGAGCACGAGAAGGATGGCCGGGCGCACATCTTCAAGCCGGTCGTCGCGCGGCGGAGAGGCGGCTCGTTCCGAGATTCGCAACCTGGTGCGCCGCATGTTTGGCAACTCGCACGAGTTGCTGGTACTGAACGTCCTCGAAGAAGAACAGATCGATCTCGCCGAGCTGAATCGCCTGCGGGAGATGCTGAAGCAGAAAGACGACGAAAGATAGGTAGAGATAGAGATGCCAGTTACCGCCTTGAATGCGATTTGCGCAGAGCTCGGCTGAGCGGTTGGTTAACTCGGCCGTTGAAGGCGTGGTGCTCGCGCTGCTGGCATGGCTCGTCCTCCGGCTGGTACCCCGGCAGAATGCGGGTACTCGCTTCAGCATTTGGATGGCTACACTCCTTTCCATTGCGACTTTGCCGTTTGCCGAGACCCTGGCGCGCATCGACAGGCCCGTGGCTTCTTCGATATCTCACGTATCACTGATGCTTCCCGCAAGCTGGGGAATTGCGCTGTTCGCAGTTTGGGCAGTGGTTGCGACCTTCTTCTGGCCCGGCTCGCATTCGGAGTCGTGACAACTATTTCGTCTGCGCGCCTCGGGCGAGGAGGTGGACTTCTCTTCCTTGCCCGACCTGCCGCGCCAGACACTGGTCGAATTCCAACGGCACCGTCGTGTCAGTCTGTGTGTCTCCGATCGCGTTTCCGTACCGACCGCGGTGGGATTGTTTCGTCCGGCCGTCGTTCTACCGCCGTGGACACTTACGGAGCTATCTGCCAGTGATCTGAATTCGGTTCTGGTGCATGAACTGGCGCATCTGCGCCGTCGCGACGATTGGACCAACCTGCTGCAGAAGCTGGTACGCGCTGTATTCTTCTTCCATCCGGCAGTCTGGTGGATTGAGAACCGGTTGTCTCTGGAGCGGGAAATGGCCTGTGACGAACACGTCTTGGCCCACACCGAAAATCCACGTGCCTATGCTGCGTGCTTGGTCTCGCTCGCCGAGAAGGGATTCCTGCACCGCGCCGTCGTGCTCGCACAGGGTGCCGTCCATCGCGTGCAGGAATGCTCGACGCGCGTCCGTCAGATCCTCGCGGGCGGGCATCCGCGCACAGCAGGTGCTTCGCCCATTGCCCTCGTAAGTGCGGCTTCAGGATCATTGTTTCTAATGGCAACACTTGCACAGGCACCGAACCTGATTGCCTTCAGCGCACCGACAACCAGCAATGCGATCGCTGCGGTTCATCCGCAACTACCAGAGCCGACAATAGCGCCAGCGGCGTGGCATCCCAGATCACAGGCGCAGCCGGTCGTAACCCCCGCAGCGTACGTTGAGCGCACCTCGACGGTTAAGCAACTCAGCAAGTCTGCGGTAAGCACTAACCAGCGCCAGCCGATCGCAAGATCGTCCGTCCCGCAGCACGTCACTCGCAGTAACTCTGCTCCCAGGGTTTACCGCGCCGGGTTCAAGCAGCCGCAGGCCAACACCTTGCCTGCAGCCTTCGTGATCGTCAAGCAGACGGATTTCTATAGTGACGGCGCTCGCGTCTGGGCCGTCTCGACGTACCACATGACGGTCTTCCAACCGCAGCCCGCAAGCCCGAACGACATCTCCCGGAAGGCGATCTAGATGAACTCCTCCAAACGACGCCCTAAGGGTGCAGAAGCAACAACTAAACATTTAGTTTTCACCAGAGAGGAAAGAAACAAATGAACAATGTGGAACCTGAAGAAGTGGACGAACACCACCAAACGAAGCATTGCCGCCTCGGCTCTGGCCCTTGCGATGGTCGGATCGTTCACCGCTTACGAAGTAATGAAACCCGCAACCGCCACTGCCGCTACCTCATCGGCAAGCGCAACCAGTCCGCTCGAAGCTAGCCAGGTTGACGCTATTCTCGCTCTCGATCATGCGATGGAAACCGTCGCCGCTCGCGTTACGCCGTCGATCGTCAATGTCGCCGTCACCGCCAAAGTCTCGCCGCAACAGGCGATGTCGCAGGGGCAGGACGATGGCGACGACAACAACCAGATGCAGCAGTTCTTTGGCCCCATGTTCCGCGGACCGATGGGGCAGCAGGGTCAGCCCCGCATCGAGCACGGCATCGGCACCGGCGTCATCGTTTCCCCTGACGGCTACATCGTCACCAACAATCACGTCGTGAACGGAGCCACCGATGTTCGTGTAACGCTGAATGACCGCCGCATTCTGCCGGCGAAGGTCATCGGCACCGATCCGCTTACCGATCTGGCCGTCATCAAGGTCGAGGGCTCCAACTTCCCTGCCGTCCCTTGGGGAGACTCCACGCAGCTTCATCCCGGACAGACGGTGCTGGCCTTCGGCAATCCTTATGGATTCCGCTTCACGGTGACGCGCGGAATTGTTAGCGCGCTGAATCGTCCTAACCCTGAAGCTGACGCTCGTAAGCCAGGGCAGTACATCCAGACTGACGCAGCCATCAATCCCGGCAACTCCGGCGGCCCCCTAGTCAATGCGCGTGGCGAAGTGGTGGGCATCAACACCTTCCTGATTTCGCCGTCGGGCAGCTTCGCGGGCATGGGATTCGCCATCCCGACGCAGATCGTTCAGCCGACCGTTGCGCAACTGATGAAGAGCGGCAAAGTCGATCACGGGTATATGGGTGTGGGTATCAGCGATGTCACGCCGGAGAACGCGAAGTTCTTTGACATGAAGAGCGCCGACGGCGCGGTCGTCACTGAAGTTACGCCCGGAGCGCCTGGCGATAAGGCTGGATTGAAGACCGGCGACGTAATCACCGGAATCAACGGGCAGAACGTCACCACCGCCGGGGAGTTGCAGATGCACGTTCAGCAGCAGCAGCCCGGCAGCACCATCAAGCTCGCCGTCATGCGTGATGGCAAGGAGATGACAGTGCCGGTCACTGTCGAGAAGATGGGCGGCAAGGGAGCTACCGAGAGCGCCAGCGCCGAGAACGGCAAGCCTCGCTGGGGTATCGGCATCGGCGACCTCGATCCCAACACTCGCCAGCAGATTCAGGCACCCAACCAAATACAAGGAGCGGTGGTGCAGAAGGTTGTTCCCGGCAGCCCGGCGGACAATGCCGGCCTACAGCCCGGTGACATCATCCAAAGCGTGAACCGCCAAGCCACGCCCAGTGCCTCCGCGGTTAAGGATGCTCTCGCCTCAGTCTCGGGCGGCGACAGCGTCATGCTGCGGGTATGGTCCAACGGGGGCAGCACCTTCCGCGTCCTCCATCCGTCGCAAGGCTAGTCGAGTTTCCTCAACGCTGCACCTGGTGAGATCCCCAGGGGAGCCGAACCAAGTGCAGCTTGTTCATCGAGGAACGCACAACGACGCTTCCGGCCCCGGAAGCGTCGTTGCTGCGAATCTCGGATCACCCGCCCGCCAGAAGTCAGCTGTGCATGCCCGCTTGTTGCCCAACCTACGCGACCTGCCGCTGCGGCGTTCCCTTCATCGCAAACAGTGCGATGTACAAGTAACAAATTACCGGCAAAATGAAGGCGTGGTGAATCCCAATCCTGTCGGCAATCAAGCCTTGCAGCAACGGGATGATCGCGCCGCCCACAATCGCGGTATTCAGTAATCCAGATCCCTCGCCGGTTAACGGCCCCAGACCTTCGATCCCGAGCGTGAAGATGGTGGGGAACATGATGGAGTTGAACAGGCCAACTAGGATGATGCTCCACATCGCGAAGTGGCCAGTCGTCGCCATCGACAGGCACACCAGCGTGGCAGCGACCAGAGCATTAGCCGCCAACACAAAGCGCGGTGAGATTTGTCGCAGTACCCACGCTCCCGCAAACCGGCCGACCATCGCTCCGAACCAATAGCCAAACGCGAGATACGCGCCGGCCTGCACATACGTCAAATTTCCGATATACGGCTCGTGCAGATAATTCACCAGAAAGCTACCAATCGCGACTTCCGCTCCGACATACGTGAAGATCGCAATGGCTCCCATCACCAGATTGCGGTGACGCCAGATGCTGTCATGTGCACCGGTCTCGGTCGCGCGTCCACCTTCAGCCTCTGGGATCTGCGGCAGCTTGAAGCGCGAAATCACGATTCCTAGCACGATCAACGTGATCGCAATGAGCACATAAGGGAGCTTCACCGTCGAGGCCGCCTCTACTCGATACGCGTGCAATGCCTGCGGACTCATGGTTGCCAATTGCTCGGCGGTGTAGGTCACTGCGCCTCCCAGAATGAGCGCAGCTCCCAGCCGAGGCCCCAAAACGGTACCCAGTGAATTGAATGCCTGGGTGAGGGTCAAACGGCTTGACGCAGTCGTGGCCGACCCCAGTACCGCGACATAAGGATTCGCCGAGACCTGCAGATCCGTAATGCCGGTTGCCAGAACGGCCAGGGCTACCAGGAACAGCGGGAACGACGGCACCATGGCGGCCGGGACAAACAGCAGCGATCCCAATCCCATGATCAGCAGGCCCGCCACCATACTCTTTTTGTACCCAACCCGCTCGATGATGATGCCCGCCGGGATGGAGAACACCGCATACGCCGCGAAGAAACAGAACTGGACGAACATCACCTCGAAATAGTTCAGCTCAAAGATCGACTTGAGGTGTGGGATCAGGATGTCGTTCAAGCTAGTGAGGAATCCCCACATGAAGAACAGCGTCGTCACCATCGCCAGCGCACCAGAATATTTTCCGGTGCTCTCAGCGGGACGATCAGCAGCGGTGGACGGGATAGTCTGCGACATGGATACCTCAGATGCCAACTCGGGTCTTAGCGTGGGTAAAGGAATAGCAGCGCGTCAGGCAACCGCCGTGCCCAGGCCGCCTCGTTGTGCTGGCCACCTTCCTCAATGACAACCTTCAGGCGAGCTGGGGCCCATTCCCTTGCCTTTCAAAATCTGTTCCAGTAGCCGTGAAGTCCTTCAGGATAACCGCATTCGATTCCGGACTGCCGGCTTCACTGGTGCCAATCCCCATGTAGATCTTCTGCGGCAGCAGCTTGGTTTTTTCGACTTCCGTCAGCAGCTTGCCGTCCCCAACCCACAGCGACGGGCTCTCCAGCAGCAGTTTGCCAAACACTCCGGGATGGTGCAGCGCAGTGGTCAGGCTGACAACCGCACCATAGGAAGACCCGCCGATGCCCGTAGTAAGCGGGCCCAGTCGCAATGCGGTAGCGCTTCTGCAGAAACGGCATCACTTCCTTGATCAGGAAGTCGGCATATTTCGTTCCTTCGAGCTCTGGCGGCGTCGCGCTTTGAAATTGCGGATTATGCGCATCGGGATAGCTCAGGTACTCGGAAGCTCGCTGCTCGCCCGCGTTGTCGATGCCCACGATGAACATGGGGCGGATTTTGAACTCGGAGACCAGATGATCGACCGTTTCGTCCGCTTCCCATTCCTTGCCGCTGAAGCTGGTGGCCTTGTCGAAAACATTTTGCCCATCTTGCAGGTACAGCACCGGGTATTTCCGCGTTCGGTTATGCGGCGAGAAGTAGTTGCCGGGCAGAAAGACTCGCAGCATTCGCGTGTTGTGAAAAATTTTGCTGGTAAATGGCACCACATCGAGCATGTCGGTGACGCTGTGCTCGTGGGCGATGGTCTCCGTCGGATCAGGACCTTCGGGCTGATAAAACTTGGGCGGCTCTTGCGGCTTGGTCGACGGCTGCTGAGGCGCGGCCGGTGCGCAGCTTGGGAAGAGGAGGATGGCGGTGCGGCCTGCGTGAGCCGGTGTTGCGGTGACGGCTGCGGCGTTTCCTGGGCCGAGAAAGAAACGAAGGCAAGAAAAGACACACAGTCAGGAATCGAATGAGCGGCTTCATGGAAGCAGAGTAGCAGGAGAATTGCGTTGAAGGTCTGTTGCGCTTCCCTTAATGCATGAGAACATTACTTCAGCTTCAGATTAATGAGCTGCATCTCAGGCGCACTTTGGTCCCAATCAGTCGAGATGTGCTCCAGCGTCATACGCAGAGTCTTGGTCTGGCCCGGCGCGATGGGATCGCGGCTCAAGTCGACCAGGTCAGGGTAGCCGGCCATTTGATTCTCCACCAGCACGTGCAACGGAATGGTCTCTGTTTGTACCACCTCTCCCATCGAGTTCTTGAAGACAGCATGCATTTGTGCTCCCGTGAGAGCTTTGTCCCCGGTGTTGGTGACGTTCACATCAAGATAGGTGACCGTACCGCCGACGTAGTTCTCAGCGGCACTCAGCTTCACGTCCGAAAGTTTCAGGTTGCCGGCGTAAGAGTTCTGCTGCGGTTGAATCTTGCCCGCTCCACGACTCATTACCAGCAAAGCGGCAATTATCGCCAGCACCGCAACCATGCCGACCACAATGGGAGTCCAGTTGCGCTTCTCTTCTGAACGCTGGGCCGCAGGTGAAAACGAGTTGGACATTAGGCCTGATTTTACTCCCCGCACCGATCGCCACGAATATGGCTAGACCGAGGCCTTGAGCGCCGGACTATTGCTCGCCGACCTCGTGCTCCCATTCCACGTCAGGGATACGTCGTTGGCGGCTTCCTTGCCTGATGCCAGGTAAAGTGCCGCCAAACCGAACTGCGCCCGCGGATCGATGAAGTTGTTTTCTCGCTGTTGGGCATCGTTCATTGCTGACGAAAGCTGGCGCATCAACTGCCGGATCTCAGGTGTTTGCTGCCTCGATCCGACTGGTAATGCAGCGGCCAGCTTCTTCGCCCGTTGCAGCAGCGCTGCGTAGTCCGCCATGGCCTTCGCCCAGAACGTCACCGTGTACCAGATGCTGTAAAGCCACATCACCTGCGAGGCATTCTGCACGTTTCCGTCGAAACCGCCATGCGCGCGCAAGAAAGCCTTGCACATAGCCGTCGGAGATCATCGCCGCCGAGATTTCCGGCATTATCCAACTTGGACCAGAGGGTGGCGTCTTTCACCGCAGCGTTGAACCTGTCACCAGGGGCATACAGACTGGCGATAGCCGCAAGCGCGACCTGTGCATAGTCTGCACTTTGTCTCGGAATGAACTCAGGTGCCGGATCCGACAAAGCATGCATCGGAGGCATCGTTGCTGAACATCGACGATGCGTCGAAATTCACCACCCCCACCCGCGCCGCGTTGGTCTCCAGTCCGCCCAGCGCACAATCAAGCGCCGTACACAAGAGCGCGATCTCCTTCAGGTCATCGGCCGAACCGTTTCGCTCGTAGGTGAAGTATTTCCCGGAGATCGACAGCTCAACCAACGCGGGCGCGGCGCTCCCGGTCTTGAAAGCCAGCGTGGTTTGCAGGGCCTGCGCCAGCACCTTGTTCAAGCTCATGGGATCGGCAATGCGACCATCAGCACTCGCTTGAATCCGGCTGGCAGTATTGTGATCGGTGAAGACCACTCCATCCGGCGTCTGCAGGACCTTGGCCGAGGTCAGGAACTCTTTCACGCTTTCAAAGCTGAAGAGGTTTAGCAGATGAAAATTGAAGGCGTGCTTCGAAGTGGTGACCTTCTCCAGCATGTCGCTGTAGTTGAGGACACAGGGAAGGTCATGTTTTCTCGCCAGGGTCCAATCACCATGGAACAACCCATTGACGCGCGCCATCATCTCCGCCGATTGGCCGGCAACCTTGAGATCCACATCCAACACAAACACGTGCGAAGTGCTGTTTGACAGGCTAGCTTCGGCATTCAGCGTAGCCGAGATGTGGGATGAGACGGCGGCCTCCAGCACGGCCTGCAGTTGGTTGTTCAACTCAGGATCACGCGCCGCCAAGTCGATCTTGCTGTCAGGAAGGATCGCTTGGTATGCCGTGTCGAGAAAGTCCTTGCCAGGAAGGCCGCCCGTGATGCCCGCTGACGCGCTGAAGCTCACGTCTAAAACCGTTCCCGACTTCTTGAAGAGATGGAAACGCGCCGAAGTTTCCGTCAATTTACGGACCCTGAAGATCAATGCGCCGCTGACTTCAAACGAGCCGGAAACCCCGAGCGAGGCGCCGGCAGCAAGCGTCAGATCCTCCTTCAACACTGGAACCGCAGCGGTCGCCAACGGCAGCGTTGCCGTCGGAACAGAGTAGCTTCCCGACACGGTGACCGATCCGCCGCAGTCAAATTCAAAGATCGCGCCGATCGGAGCTGCCATCAGCGTCGCAAGATCGACAGGCGGTTTCGTCTCGCTTAACAGCGTCTCGACCGCCTTCGACAAGAGCGGGAACGTGCCAGTACCGTCTCGTTCAAAGATGCGGTGGACCCGGTATTGCGCGTACGACTTCGTTTTGACGCCGATGCCGAAGCCGCCCATGCTTCCCGCCACGCCCAGGCTTAGCGTGCCGTTCAGTTGCACCCAAAGGCAACATTTGTCGGCCAGGCTGATGGGTTGATCAAAAGGATCACCGCCGCCGAAGAGCGCGCCGGAATTTTGCCCGCCGATGCTAGCTCCCTGCGACGAGCTCACCGTCAGTGTGGAGTTGGCGAAAGGAAGCGGAGTGTTGCCGGAGAATGAGAGCGATCCAGGTCCCAAATCTTTGGGAGTGATCTGGTTGATCGGGTGGTTCCAATTTGCAGCGATGTTGATCCCGGTAATTGCGAGCTTCGCTTTATCCAGTATCGAGTCAGTGCCTGCGAGATCGGCGCTCCAGTTCTTCCCATCCGTCAGCTTGATCGACATACCCACCTCCAAAACCCAAGAGCAGCGCTAGAATCTTACGCCTTTCAGCAACCGTGAGGCATGGGTTATCCGGAGGCAGCGCAGGCCGCTTGCCTCACGCATTCATCGTTGCCATGGTGCTGAGACCGGTTTGTAAATCGGCGATCAGGTCGGCAGTGTCTTCCAGTCCAATGTTCAGGCGCACGATGCGATGGCCGTATGCAGGACGGCTGGTCCATTGGCCGAAATCGTAGGCCACCGCTAGGCTGGTAACGCCGCCCCAGCTATAACCGATCTTGAACAATTCGAGAGAGTTCACGAACGCCTGCACCTGCTCCTTGGAGAACTCCGGCCGGAAGACGATGGAGAACACGCCGGAGGAACCTCCGAAATCGCGCGCCCAGTATTCGTGACCCGGACAGGAATCGAGCGCCGGATGCAAGACGCGCTCGATCTCAGGCCGCTCGCGAAGCCATAACGCAATCTGGTTGGCCGAGGCCTCGATCGCCTGCAGCCGCACCGCCATGGTCTTCAAACCGCGTAGCGCAAGGCTGCAATCGTCTGGCGATGCCGCGCTGCCGACGACCTGGTGCGTGGCGCCGAGCTGCTGCCAGAGCTTCGGATCTTTCACCGTGATCGAGCCCAGCAGCAGGTCGCTATGCCCGCCGACATACTTGGTCAGCGCCTGCATGGTGATATCGACACCGTGGGCGAAAGCGTCGAACAGCACTCCCGCCGCCCACGTATTGTCGAGCACGACCAGCACGTTGTGCGCGTGCGCCGCGGCAGCGATCGCTGGAACGTCTTGCACCTCCATCGTGATCGAGCCCGGGCTCTCGCACCAGACCAACCTTGTGTTCGAGCTGCATCAGTGACTCGATTTCGCTGCCGATCAGCGGCTCGATAGTACGTGACCTCGACTCCGAACTTCCGCAGCACACGATTGGCGAACGAGCGGTTCGGGCCA
The DNA here is from genome assembly GCA_963758835.1 of uncultured Acidobacteriaceae bacterium. Taxonomy (GTDB): domain Bacteria; phylum Acidobacteriota; class Terriglobia; order Terriglobales; family Acidobacteriaceae; genus CAVVDY01. Next base: position 27,855 of record CAVWWZ010000028.1, read on the forward strand.
TAAATGCTCTCGGGAATAAGAACGTGGTCGCCCGCCTTTAAGAACGCAAGCTGAATCAGCGAAATCGCGCTCTGGCCTCCAGGCGTGATCAGTGTGCGATGGCCGCCTTCCAGGTCGCAGATGCGCGCTGCCAACTCCAGCACCGTCGGCGTACCGTAGAGACCATAGGTGTACCCGACCTCATGCACGTCCCATTGGTCGGTGACGGCGGCAGCATCGGGGAAAAGCGTGGTGGAAGCGCGATAAACAGGAACGTTCAGCCCGCGAAAGCCTTCAGGGATGCGCACGTCAGAATGAATCAGGCGGGTCTTCCAATGCTTCTGCATCGGAAGATTATAGGGTCATTCTACGTGTGTAAGCAGTACTGCGAGTTGCGTGGTTTCCCAGGATTCGCGCCAGGCAAGCCATAAGCTGAGGGCTTACTCAATAATCGCCAGCGTGTCGCCCGCATTCACCGTCGAGCCTTCGGCGGTAAGGATCTTCTGCACCCGGCCAGCTTTGGGAGACTTGATTTCGTTCTGCATCTTCATGGCTTCCATCACCAGGATGGCCTGGCCCGCCGTGACCTCATCTTTTTCCTTCACCATGATGCGCACGATCTTGCCCGGCATGGCGGCAGTGACCTTTTGCGGACCAGCTTCGCTGCCAGCCGTCGCGCGCCGGGTCCGTAGCGAGCGCGGGTCCTGCACATCGACCGCGTAGCGCGCGCTTCCGAGGACCATGTGCAGCTCGCCTTGTAGCGAGCGCTCGCGCTTGATCTCGTAAGCTTTGTTGTCGATCAGCAGAGACAATATGTCGCGCGCGGTGAGGGCAGCGTCAACCTCCATGGTCTCGCCGTCGACCGTGCAGTGCCACGTGCTCTCGCCGCGAGTCAGTTCCAGGCGATGCGTCTTGCCGTCTACCACAACGTCGTAGGTCATCGCCTCATCTCTCCCTCACGGCTTCCATGCGTCCCGCGCGACGCCATGCTGAGGATTCAGACTGCGGACTGTTGCCGTTCCCGGGCGCAGAAATGGGCGCGCCGTCCACCCCTGGCAGCATGGCCTTGGGCTCCAAGGCGGCGAATATGCCTGCTCCAATGGCTGCGATCAGCGGGCGGCGGGTGTCGGTCTCCTCGGCCGGCGTCGCCAGCAGACGGTCGAGAAATCCGGTATCGATGTTGCCGGCGCAAAAATCGGGATCCAGAAGAATGCGGCGAAAGAGCGAGATATTGGTCTTGATTCCGCCGACGAAGTACTCATGCAGCGCGCGTCGCAGCCGGTTGATAGCGTCGTCCCGTGTCTCGCCATACCCAACCAGCTTGGCGAGCAAGCGGATCGTAGTCGATGGGCACCGTCCAGCCTTCATACATCCCACTATCGCGTCGAATGCCCGGACCCGACGGCGATATCAATCGCGTAATCTGCCCGGGAGACGGGAAGAAGTGATTGTCCGGGTCTTCTGCGTAGATGCGGCACTCGATCGCATGGCCGCGCAACTTGACGTCTTCCTGGGTGAAGGGAAGCTTCTCGCCGCTCGCAACCCGAAACTGCAAATGCACCAGATCGTATCCGGTCACGAATTCGGTCACCGGATGCTCCACCTGCAGACGAGTGTTCATCTCGAGGAAGTAGAAGTTGCGTTGCTCGTCGACCAGAAATTCGACCGTTCCAGCGTTCTGGTAATTCGCCGCCTTGGCGACACGCACCGCCACTTCGCCCATGCGGCGCCGCATGTCTTCGTCCACAATCGGCGAGGGCGATTCCTCCAAAACCTTCTGATGGCGGCGCTGTATGGAGCATTCGCGCTCTCCCAGATAGACTACGTTGCCATGTTCATCGCCGAAGACCTGCATCTCTACGTGACGGGGATTGACGATGAACTTCTCGATGTAAACTTCGTTGTCGCCAAACGACCGCTGCGCCTCGCTGCGCGCAGCATCGTAAGCCGAGCGCAGGTCCGCGGGCAACGAGACCATGCGCATGCCTTTGCCGCCGCCGCCGGCCGCCGCCTTCAGCATCACGGGATAGCCAATCTGTTCGGCCATCCGCTCGATGCCGTCGAATTCCAATCCGCGTTCCGAGCCGGGAACAAACGGCACGCCCGCCTTCTTCATGTTCTGGCGCGCCCGCGTCTTGGATCCCATCATCTCCATCGATTCCGCAGTGGGACCGATGAACTTCACTCCTGCCTCTTTGCAGGCTCGCGCAAACTTGGCGTTTTCTGAGAGGAACCCGTAGCCGGGATGGATCGCTTCCGCGCCGCTGCGGCGGGCCACATCGAGGATCTTGTCCATGTTCAGGTAGGACTCGCTCGCGGTGGCCGGGCCAATATGATAGGCGTAGTCGGACTTGCGAACATGCAAAGCGCGCCGGTCGACGTCGGAAAACACCGCGACCGATTCAATCCCCATTTCGCGGCACGCGCGAATGATGCGGACCGCGATTTCACCACGATTTGCGATAAGAATTCGTTTGAACATAAAATAAGCGCGAAAGCAGAATTCTACTGTACGGTCTTGTAAAAGCAGTGTCTCGGCCAGAACGCGCCTGTGACACATGCCATAGCGCACGCAATGACAAAAGCCCCTCTTCTCAGAGGGGCTTCACGATAGAGGTCGAGTCGAGAAAGCTACTGGTTAGCGGCGTCTCGGTGGTGACGATGCCGGAAGGTCCAGCTTTTTCGGCCTTGGCTTTCTTGGTCGCCATGGTCTTGTCGACCCACTCGTCGGCCGTCTTCAGATCGGCCTTGCGCGCATCCGGATTGTCGCACTCGTACTCGGCCGCTGCGCGATACAGCAGGTTCAGGTACGCCATGGCGTCGTCGTAGTCGGGACGAATCTGCAAGCGCCTTCTGCAGGTTCTGAATGCCGTCCTCCACCTTGGGCTCGCTCCTGTCCTTGACTGCCTTCAGCGTTCCGTGCAGGCCTTCTTGTCCTTCAGCTCGTCGGTAGGCTTCAGGCCCAGTTCGGCGCGCCTTCTGGTCGGGCTGGTAGGCCTGCATCCAGTCGATGACGCCGAGCGAGTAATAGGTCTCCGGATCGTTCGGATCCAGCTCGGCGATCTTCTTGTAATACTCCTGCGCCTGGTCGAATTTCTTCATGCTTGAAGTACAGCGAAGCGATGCCCTTCAGGCTGTGGATCTGCTGTTCTTTGGGAGGATTGCTATCCAGAACCTGCTTGAATGCGTCGATCGCCTGCTCGGCATAGCGATTATTATCCGGCGAATCGGCGCCAGGAATGTATTGCTGCATGTACGCGGTTGCCAGATAAAGGCGGCGCATTGGTCAGACTGGGATCAAGATCAACCGCGTTCTTAAAATGTTCGATGGCGTCTTCGTAACTTTGCGTTCTTGTAGGACTTGGACGCCCTTGTTGAGTTGATCGCGCGCTCGCAGCTTGTTGCAGCCCACGGTCGAGAGCAGCGCGAGCAGAACAGCAAGTACCGTCAGTACCCGTCCGCTCTTGTTCATGTTTGATATCACTCTCCGTTGCGTTGTTCGGGTTCCGGCAGGCGGCGGGACGTCGCTGTCGACGTCCCGCCCGTCCAGGAGGAGGAGTGTTGCCCGAATCACGTTCCTAGACTGCCCAGGCGCGTGCGACGCGGTACTACCGCCGGCTTCGATCTTGGCCGTGATCAGACCTACTTTATCGACACCGGCAGCGTGCGCGATGTCGATGACCTGGGCCACATCGTTGAAGGGCAGGTCGGTATCAGCCTTGACGAACATCACTTTCTCGGCGCGGGTCTTGAAGATGTCGTTCAGACGGCCTTCCAGATTCTCCCACGTGACGTCGTCCTGGTTGATCTTGAGCGCCGGCTTGTCGCCGGCGCCCTTCAGAACCTGCACCACAATGGTGCGGTCGTTGCTTGGCGGCTGCTTCTGCTTGTCCTTGGGCGGCTGGGGAACCAGCGCATCCAGACCTTTCGGCGTCAGCGGCGTGATCACCATGAAGATGATCAGCAGCACCAGCAACACATCGATCAGCGGCGTTACGTTGATATCGGCTGAGGGCCCGCTCGGACCCTCCCATTGCCATTGCCATAAAAAACTCCTACTGCGCGCCTGCGCCCGTAGTCGGCGCCTGCCGGCGGTTTCTTGTTGCTGGGGTCGTCTTGTGTCTGCTCGGTCAACAACCCGACATCATCGACGCCGGCCGAACGTACGTTATCCACTACGTCCACTACGCTGCCGTACTTGGCGCGCGCATCTGCACTTGATGAAGACCCGCTTGTCCACTTTATTGGCCAGGCGGTCCTTCACCTTGTTGGTCAAGGTCGTCGGCGGTCACGCGTCGGTGCCGAAGTAAATTCTGCCGTCGCGCATGACCGACGACGAGCAAGGCATCTTCCTTGTCGGCATCCGGCATGGGACGGGATTGTTAACCTTGGCCATGTCGACGCTCACGCCCTTCTGCAACATGGGCGTGATGACCATGAAGATGATCAGCAACACCAGCATCACGTCCACCATGGGCGTGACGTTGATGTTGGAGTTGACCTTAACGCCTTCGTTGCGTATTGCAAGTGCCATATGAGTTCAACCTCCCGTCGGCTGGAGCCAGCCTCAGCTGCCGAGCCGAGCCTTCTCCAGTTACCGGCGAACGCTGCGACGCTTCAGGAAATAGTCGATCAGCTCGCTGGAGCTGTTGTCCATTTCCACGTCGAAGGCTTCCACCTTGTTGGTGAAGTAGTTGAACATCATGACGGCCGGAATCGCCACGAACAGTCCGATAGCGGTGGTCACCAGCGCTTCCGAAATACCGCCGGCGACTGCGCCCAGACCGGTGGCCTTCTGGGTCGAAATTTCCTTAAACGCGTTCAGAATGCCGACCACGGTGCCGAACAGTCCCACGAAGGGAGCGGTGGAACCGATGGTGGCCAGGCCGCCCAGGCCGCGCTTCAGCTCGGCGTGAACGATGGCTTCGGCACGCTCCAGGGCGCGCTTGGAAGCTTCGATCTGCTCGCCGGGGATGTCAGTTGGAATCGCCGTGGGCCTTGAATTCCTGCAGGCCGGCGGTGACGACCTTCGCCAGGTGGCTCTTCTTGTTGCGCTCGGCAACTTTGATGGCTTCGTCGATCTTGCCTTCACGCAGGGCGCCGGCAACGGCGGGAGCAAAGGCGCGCGACTGCTTGCGGGCAGCGCTGAACGCCATGGCGCGATCGATCATGACGCCGATCGACCATCCCGACATGATGAACAGAATGACGACCACGATCTTGGCCAGGATACCCATCTGTCTCCACAGGGAGACCGGGTCCCAACCCACGCTGGCTTCCTGGAACATCCAGGCGGCAGCCGTGGGCACGTGGCTGAGAGCGTAGGTTGCAAGGTTAGCTAGAAACATGAGTTGACTTTTCCTCCTCGGAACTTTTGGTTACAGCAGAACACTTGGTTACTGCGAGTGATTCGAGTACTTCAGAGCCGCATAACCTACGGCCTGGAACTGCGGCTTCTCGGACAAATGCACGCGGCAACTGCCTTAAAATCTAGCCGGATTGCACTCCCGAACACGCAGCTACCGGCCTGAAACTTAGATGCAAACCGTCGAGCAGACGCTGCCGGTCTATCCGCCCGCCAAGCGTGAAGTTCACGTTGATCGTGGTTTCCACCTCGACCGGCTCGCCGTTCAGGTAATAAGGCTTGTACTTCCACTGCTTTACGGCTTCCAGGGCCGCGTGGGTCAGCATCGGGATGTCCGCTGACCACGTGCAGGTTCTGAATGCTGCCGTCCTTGCCGATCAGCGCCTGCAGCACCACCGTGCCCTGAATGCGGGCCTGGCGCGCCAGCGGCGGATACTGCGGCTTCACCTTGTGCATCAGCAAGCCTTGCGAAACGCCCTGCGACACGCGAACACGCTGCGGGGTCGCGACCTTGGGCACCGCCGTCGGAGTACGCGCTCATGACACTGCCCAGAACGCCGCCCATCGCGCCGCCCGGAACTCCGCCGGGAACACCGCCCACCACTCCGGCACGCCCGGCTGACGGCGGTGGCTCGTCTTCTTTAATCATCTGAATCTTTTTCGGGATCGCGGTCGGGGTGCGCAGCTGGCCATTGTCCAACTCGCTCTGTATCTTCTTCACGATGACCGGAGCAGCTGCCGGCGGTGGTGGTGGCGGCGGTGGCGGCGGCGGCGCGACCAGCAAGGTCATCAGCTGCTGCTTGGGCAGCGCCTCAGTGAAAATCAGCGGCAACAACACCAGAACGCCGATCAGCAAGAATCTGAAGAATGAAGGAGACAGCCGTGGTCGCTCCCTGCTTTGGTCTTCAGCCTGCCTCCCGATTCCACGAGGCTGTCTTCAAACATGCGTGTTCTCCGTAAGAACTCATCTTGAATTACTTAGACACCGGAATTACGGCATTTGCTCCCAAAAAGCAAAACTGCCGCCGGGAAATGCACTGGCCTGGCAACTAACACCGGAGCGTGCTGCCCTAACGGCGAGCCAGAAGTACTACGGCCCCAGCGGCATGAACACGTTGCCAAGTCGTACTCCTTCGTGACTTGCGATTCGACTACACCTTTACTTTGACCTTTCTTCGCCTTCCCGCGGCTGCACTCATGCTGCTGGCAGCGCTGCTCGGCCCGTCCTTGCGCTCCGCCAATCCTGATACGCGACCAGCATCGGAGCAGCTACCGCGATCGACGAATACGTGCCAATCAGGATTCCGATCACCAGGGCCAGCGAGAACCCGCGCAGCACCTCGCCACCGAACACATACAGCGACAGCACCGTCAGGAACGTCAGGCCCGAGGTCAGAATGGTTCGGCTCAGGGTCTGGTTGATGCTCTTGTTCACGATGTCGGCCAGCGGCTCGCGCCGCAGCAGCTTGATGTTCTCGCGGATTCGGTCGAAGACGACGATGGTGTCGTTCATCGAGTAGCCGATCAGGGTCAGGATGGCGGCGATGACCGTCAGACTGATTTCCTTATTCAGCAGCGAGAAGAAGCCCACCGTGATGATGGTGTCGTGGAAGCAGGCCACCACCGCGCCCACGCCGTAAATCAGCTCGAAGCGGAACCAGAGATACACCAGCATTCCGGCCAGCGAATACAGGGTCGCCATGATGGCCTGGTGGCGCAGCTGCGAGCCGACCTGCGGGCCGACGATCTCGACGTTGCGCACCACGAAATTGGAGGTGTAGAAATCCTGCTGCAGCGGGCTGAGCACCTCCGCCGGAACAACGCCGCTCAATTCGTCAACCGAGGTCAGAATCCCGCCGCGCTGCTTGTTGCGGAAGTCGTCGATCTGCTGCGCCAGATCGCTGAGTAGCGCTGCTGGGCGTCGGTGCCCAGATGCAGAGGGTCCTTCTGCAGCAGGTACTGCTGCAAGCTGGCCGCGCCGGTGTTGTTCAGGTCCTGCTTGCCGGCTGCTGCGAGTTCTGCGGTCTCCAGCGCACTGATGATGGTGTTCTTGCCCTGATCGAGCGCCGCTTCGCTGGTCTCCTGCATGCCCAGATCGACCAGCACTTCATTGTTGCGCGGCCGGCGCCGTAGCTCTGGATCTTGGGATCGTGCAGCCCGGCGCGGTCCATGTCGCGCGCGAATCTGGTCAAGGTTCGGCGTCTGCGCGAACTTCACGTAGACCAGGGTTCCGCCGCGGAACTCAACGCCCAGCGGAATGTCGTGCCAGAACAGCATGGAGCAAATTCCGGCGACGCTGAAGATCAGCGAGAAGGCAAGGAAATACCACTTCTTGCCCAGGAAATCGATATTGGTATTACGAAATAACTCCACCGTAAGCCCCTTACTCGTAATGCATTTCAACAGAGCCCGCACTGCTCTGTCTCAAATCGACTCGGATATCGAAACGCTTCTGTACTCCGTCCAGTGCCTGCTGAATCCTAAATGCTCAACGCTTCGCCACGCTGATGGCGGTTGAGAAGGCTTCGAAGATCACGCGCGAAACGAAGACCGCCGTGAACAGGTTGGCCAACAGACCGAAGCTCAGGGTCACGGCAAATCCCGCACCGGACCGGTTCCGAACAGGAACAGGATGATGGCCGAAACGATCGTCGTCACGTGGGTATCGATGATCGTGGTCCAGGCATGAGCGAAGCCCTGCTCCACCGCTGACGACGGCGTCTTGCCGTGTCGCAACTCTTCGCGAATGCGCTCAAAGATCAGCACGTTGGAATCCACGCCCATACCGACGGTCAGGATCACTCCCGCAATTCCCGGCAAGCGTCAGCGTCGCGCCGCTGAATCCCAGGAAGCCCAGCAGGATCACCAGGTTCAGGATCAAGCCCAGGTCGGCGTTGATGCCCGCGGCGTGGTAGTAGAACAGCATGAAGACCATGACCGCGACCATGCCGATAATCGCGGCGCGAACGCCCTGCGCGAATCGAGTCGGCGCCCAGCGACGGACCGACCGTCACTTCTTGCAGATACTTGATGCCCGCCGGCAGTGCGCCCGAGCGCAACGTCAACGCCAGGTCCTGCGTTTCCTGCTGCGTGAAGCGCACCGGTGATGCGGCCCGTGATCGTGAATCTGCTCCTGGATGGTGGCGACTGCCTTCACCTTGTTATCGAGCACCACCGCCAGCTTGTCGCCCACGTGCGCGCCGGTGAATGCGGCAAACCGCCGTCCGCCTTCGCCGGTCAGAGTGAAGTTAACGTCGGGACGGCCATTCTCATCGCGACTGGCATCGCGCCGACGCAGATCGCTGCCGCTGACGGCCGACGAGCGGCTGATCAGCCAGTACTGCTTCGCCGTGTTCTCGCTGATCCTGGCCGCGCGCTCCGATGTTGCGCCCTTCATCAGGACGCGTGTCGGCAGGAAGCACGCCGCCGTTGGCCTGCATCGCCGCCTGCTCGCTGGGATAGGGACCGCTCGACCGCCTGCCGGATTTCCAGCATGGCGGTGGACTGCATGATTTCCTTCACGCGCGCCGGATCGTCGACGCCCGGCAACTGCACCAGAATCTGGTAGTCGCCCAGTCCATGCTCCTGAATCACCGGCTCGGACACGCCCAGCTGGTCAATTCGGTTGCGGATGGTTTCAATCGCCTGCTGCACCGCCTTGTTCTTGATGTCCTTCAGCGACCGACTGGCTTCATTGTCACCGTCCAGGAGTTCTCGGCGCCCGAGGCGAGTTCGTAGTCTGCCAAGCTTGTCGGTGACCAGGCGGCGCAACTCGTCGGCGGACTCCGGCGGAACACCTTTGATCTCGATCAGCTCGGGATGCTGCTGCGGATTCGGCTTGGTGATCTCGCCGAAGGTGATGTTGCGGCTCTTGAGGTCTTCCTTCAGCCGCTCGACCGCGCGGTCGGTTTCGGCATTGATGGCGTCATTGACCTGCACCTGAAGGATCAGGTGCGTGCCGCCCTTGAGATCGAGTCCAAGGTGAATGCGCTCCTGCAGCGCGGCCAGCAGTCCGGCGGGCGTGAAGCTGCTGGGAATGCCGAAGATGCCGAACAGAAAGACCAGCAGCACGGCGATGATGAGAATGATTTTGGCGAGGAGATTCTTGTTCATGATGAAACTGCAACCCTGGTTAAGACTTGATGCCCAACTGGGACGTCGCGTTAGGAGCGCTCCTCGTCGTAGTGAGTGACACGATCGAGGAACGAGCTACTTCAATCTTGATGTTGTCCGGCGCGAACGCGAAGAATGATGGCATCGTCTTTCATCGACATGACCGTACCCGGTGATACCGCCGCTGGTGGTGACTCGGTCGCCTGACTTGATCGTGCGCCAGCATCGCCTGCCATTTCTTCTGGCGGCGCTGCTGCGGCATGATCAGCAGGAAATAGAAGATCGCGAAAATCCCCACCATCATCAGCATCGGCGCGATGCCGCCGGCCGACGCCTGTATGAACAAACCTGCGTTGGTAATCATTCCACCTTTTCGAGCAGAGTCTTTGCTGCTAACTGCCGACCGGTTCGCAAACCACCGGCTGTCCAATCTCGAAAGCGGTTCCGCGACGCGAGCACGGCTACTGTTCACGCGCTTACACCCGGAGCACGTCACGACGGCAGGGAGTCGAGCGGAACTTCGGATACGCTCAGTCGGAATCAGGGCCAAGTTCGCGCCGCCCTGAGGACCAGCTCAAAGCTTCATCAATATTATCGCGTTTGCCGGAAACCGGGGACCTGACGGACATGCCGCCCGTCCGAGTGGCTGACCCGAGCGCCGTTAGGGAACGCTGAGTTGCGGTGGCCGGACGTCGGAGAGGAAATTCGCGAACTCTCCAAGCCTTAATAGCTTGCCGGACGCGACGCATGGTGTCAAGGTAATATGCCAGGTTGTGGATGGTGTTTAACACCTGAGCCAGCAATTCGTTAGAGGCGTACAGGTGCCGCAGATAGGCCCGCGAATAGCGGCGGCAGACCTGGCAGTTGCAGCTCGGATCGAGCGGCCCTTCATCTTTCGCGTAGCGCGCGTTCTTGATCGTGATTCGGCCCTCCGACGTAAACAGCAGCCCGTGGCGCGCGGCCCGCGTTGGCAGCACGCAATCCATCATGTCCACACCCTGCGCGACGTATTGCACGATTTCTTCCGGCGTGCCGACCCCCATCAGATATCGCGGCTTGTCGGTTCGGGAGATATGGCATCGCCGCGTTCACCATCTCGTAGGTCAATCGCGCGGCTCGCCGACGCTAAGACCGCCGATCGCATATCCGGGGAAATCTAGTTCGACTGTCCGCTCCGCCGATTCGCGACGCAGATCGGGATACATTCCTCCCTGCACGATGCCGAACAGCGCCTGCGTCTGGCCTTCTCGCCATTCGCCATTCGCTATTCGCCCTTCGCCGGAGGGCTGGTAATGGGTAGGGCTGGCCTTCACGCCAGAGTCCAGCGCACTATTTTCTTGACTGTCATTCCGAGCGAAGCGAGGGACCTGCTTTTGCTCGCCTACGGCGAAGTTTATTTCGCTGCGAGGAGATTGGACCGTAGCATCCGGCTCTGGCGAAGAGCGAATGGCGAACGACGAATGGCGAAACCACGGCACCTCATCCTTATGCGCCTCGAAGTACTCCTTGCTGCGCTTGGCCCAGCGCAGCGTCATCTCCATGGACGCTTGCGCGCGTGACGGTCGGCCGGATACTCGGTGCACTCGTCGAACGCCATGATGATGTCGGCGCCCAATCCTATCTCCGCCGCGATGGCGCTCTCCGGACTGAAGAAATGCGACGAACCATCAAGGTGCGAGCGAAAGGCAACGCCATCTTCCGTCACCTTGCGCAGATCGCTCAGGCTGAACACCTGGAAGCCGCCGGAGTCAGTCAGGATGGGTCGCTCCCACGCCATGAACTTCTGCACCCCGCCCAGCTCGCGCACCGTCTCGACGCCCGGGCGCAGATACAGGTGATAGGTGTTGTTCAGCAGGATCTGGACGCCCAGCTCTTCCAGCGTGTCCTGCGGAACGCCTTTCACCGTCCCCACCGTGCCGACGGGCATGAACACCGGCGTCTCCACCTCGCCATGCGGCGTAAGAGGCGTCCGGCACGCGCAAGGCCGTCTGTAGCTTCAATCTGGAAACGGAATGACATTCTGGCTATTCGCTCTTGGCTCTTAGCTTTCGCTCTTGCGAAAAATTCGCGTCAGGGCCACCCTTCGGCTTCGCTCAGGGCAGGCTAGAAGCCTTGGTCGAGCCGGGTACGCTTCCCCTGATGAAATTTGTCATCCTGAGACGGCTTCAGCCGTCGAAGGATCTGTTTTGTGGCGCCCTGAACGGGGTTCGGGCACTCACCAGAAAATCTATAGACCCGTAAAGCGAACGTCCTGACTCGGAGCACTCTGTGAGATAACTTCTCCCTATTGTTGCTGCGGTTCCTTCAGCTGCTCTTTCGGCTCTACTTTCGGCTGCTCTACCTTCGGCTGCTCCTTGGTCTGTTTCTTCGCGAACGGCGGCATACCATCCGGGAACGGACGATACAGGGGGTCTCCGATATAAAGAATGACCCACTTCAGGAACGCGGTGTTCCGCAGAAAAGCGTCGCCGACATTAGCTCCCTGAAACAGGTCGCGAAACGTTCCACTCGGATGCACCAAGGCGTTCAGCATCGGCTCCGCCACCGAGCCGGTGGTGACGGTAATACCTCGTTTGAGCGCGTTCGCGGCCCAGTTTGTGCCTGTCCGCGGGTTCCAGGCCGACAGGCTGTCGGTGTGAATGCCGATTGCACCGGCATTCCAGGTGAAGGCGTCGTTGTAGTTGTTTAGCGAGTACCAGCCGGCGTACAGCGCTGCGTTTGGACACTTCGGCGCGGGCGGAGTTCCAAACTCCTCGCTGTTGGCGTCCTCGATCACTTTGAAACCCGCCTGCCGTGCGAAATCAGCGGCCCGGTGCAGGTCCCAATCGCCGCCGCCGTAGCCAGCGTCTTGAATGGTGTTTAGCGGCCACCGCCGGTCGATACACACCAGTCCCTTCAACCCGGACTTCTCTGCCTCAATCGCTTTGTCTACCAGGCCCTTAGAAAGTTTGGCGTCGGCTGCGTCCAACCGCCACACGGAATAAAAAGTCTTTGCAGTCGGCTGGGCCCGATAATCCGCAAACGACAAGAACGGCAGGTAGACATTCGCCTTGCTCTGTGCCTGGTCAAAATACGGGTGTTGTGGACGCATCTTAGGAAAGTCTGGGCCCAGCTCATTCCAAATGTCAGCGACTTCCTGGTCCACGGTAAATGTCGTTTGTTTATCAGGCCCCTCAATCCGGAACGGCGTCTGATAACTAAATACGATGTAAAGGATATTCTTAGGTCCTACGGCCTGGAGGCACTTCTGCACCGGGGCTTTGACCTGCGTCAGATACTCCTTCCATCCCAAAAAGCCGGGGTCGATCGCCGAGATGGAACAGATGTTCTGCGCTGGGATATCGCGCATTTTGGCGTAATACTTCGCCACTTCGCGAGAGCCCCCATCGTTTTTGTTGAACACCACCAGCACCCGATTACTGAGCGCGGTCGGTGCGGGAGCTTCCTCGCACCTTGCGGAGACGGGCAGCAGAACGGACAGGCAAACGATAGCCCATGTAAGGCGGCTAAGCAGTGTACGGCTCATAAGCTTTGTTTATAGACGAAAGATCGCGTGAGTGGGGAGGAATGCCTTTTTCTTATCATCCGAACGAAGCCGCACGGCGCGCTCGTTGCTACCCTCCGCAGTTCGCCCTTTGGCTGTCTAGGTGACCGACAGCAGAGAGCGCCCTTGAACTCCCCACGTCAGGTGGTGAACGCCGCTGTTGGTGGCCAGTACAACAGAAGCTCCCGGAGCAAATGCCAGCCCGACCAGATTATGTCCCGCGATGGCCAACGACGCTTTTCCCTCCGGCGTAATCTTCACGATCCCGCGCCGGCCATTGAGTGACGCCGCAACATAGAGATTGTCTTGTACGTCGAAAGCGATCCCCTGCGGGCGACCCAGCCCGCGATAGAACACACTGACCTCGCCATGAGGATCGATGCGATAAACCGAATCGAAACTTGATGTCGTGGGCCCGCTGACATACAGGTTATTCTGGCTGTCGAATGCCAGATGGTAGGCCGAGACGCTGGGCTCGAGCATGGCAAAGACGAAAATCTGCCGGTTGCGGTCAATCTTGAAAATCGTCCCGCTGCGATCGCCGACGTAGAGATTGCCTTCCCGATCGAAGGCGATTCCCGTGGCAACTCCCATGCCCTCCGCGTAAGAACTTATCGCGCCGTTGCGTGCGACGCGGTAAACCGTGCCATCGTAGCGTGAAGAAACGTACAGACTGCCGTCGCGCCCGAAGGTGACGCCGGTGGCGTTCATCATCTCCTGCACGAAGGGCTTCACGTTCTGCTGGAGGTCGATCCGGTAGATCGCGACTGGAGTTTTCTGGCCCCGCGAACCGGAAAACGTTGCGTAGATGTTGCCTTCATCGTCGACGGCAGGATTGGCCACTGGATGCAGGCTTTCGGCGATGGGGACAGCCACTCCAACCTGTTGCGGGTTGCTCTGCTTTCCGTTGCTGGAGACGACCACCGCACCCGATGCTGCGCCGTCAGGGACGCGCGCCACAATGAACTGCTGCGAGCCGACGATGATCGAGCCTTCGGAGTCGCCAAACATTACCGTTGGCCGCACCGCCTTGGCTGCCGTCAGGCCGGTGCCGGTAATGCGAACTTCTCCTCCAGGCAGAGCGAAGGCAGGATCAATCGACTCGATACGCGGATAGCCGTTGACGTTACGTACCCCGGTCCGTCGCTCCATCCTATCGTTTTTCTCCCAAACCTCTAGCTCAGCGCGCCGAAGTGCAGCAGAAGCTGCATCACGATGAGGCCGTACACCCCCGCCCCAAGATCATCAACCACGATTCCAGTGCCCTCCGGCAACCGCTCCAGTTGGCGAATGGGCGGCGGCTTCAGAATGTCGAAGGTACGGAAAAGTATAAAGCCCGCCAGCAGCGGTTTCCACCCGATAGGTACCGCGATCAGGGTGACGAGCTGACCCGCCACCTCGTCGATCACCACGTGCGACGGATCTTTCTTGCCGCAGCCGCGCGCTTCAAGCGTCGCAGCAGGAATCCCGACGGCCACACTCAGAACGATCAGCAGCGCAATAACTGCCAGCCGGGTGTTCGCAGCCAGGTGAGATGCGATCAACCACCACAGCAGAGTTGTTGCAAGCGATCCCCAGGTGCCTGGCCCAGGCTTGAGCCGGCCGGCGCCGAAGAAGGTGGCGACCAGCGTGGCCCAACGTGGTGCCGTGGACGAATCTACAGCCAGAGCTTCAGTTTGGCTTTTTGAGGTGCTCATTCGGATAGCCGGAGTCGCCAGCCTCGGAATCGCTCAACGAATCGGACTCGCTCATCGGACTTGAAACCACATAAGCGCCGCTGGCCCACTTCCCCAAGTCGATGGTGCGGCAGCGCTCGCTGCAGAATGGAAACTCGGGCTCGCTCTTCAACACAATCTTGCGGCAGATCGGACAACGCAGGCTGCGAACTGATTTCTTGGGCATGGTAATTCAGTTGTCGGTTGCCAGAAAACCGGTTGTCCGGTTGCCAGTGGTCAGTTGTCAGAGCCCAGTCGGCGGTTCTCAGTGGTCCTCTTTGAAGTGGCACGCCTTCAGCGCGACCGAGAAACTCCGCTGCAAACAATCGCGTCAGGGCACGACTTCAGTCGTGCCGATACGCTTCTTTAATAAGTTGTCATCCCGAGACGACTTCAGTCGTCGAGGGATCTGCTTTTGTGTCGTCCCCAAAGGCACTCGGGACGTTATTTCGCACTTTTCGGCACGACTTGAAGTCGTGCCCTGACCCGGTTCATTCCGGACCCTGCTCTTCTGAACCTGACACCTGATGCCTGCCACCTACAGAATCCGCGCCACCAAATCGTAGTCATGCGCCTCGGTAATCTCGCACCTGTAGAACTCGCCCTCGTTTACCTCGCGCTCGCCGAAGTCGTTGACATACACCGTTCCATCGATTTCGGGCGCGTGCATCGCAGTGCGGCCTTCCCATAGCAGCTCTGTCTCTGCCGAAGGCCCTTCGAGGACTAAATCGAATTGGCGGCCGACCAGCGCCTTCTTTTTCTTGCGAGAGATCTGCTTCTGAATCGACATCAGCTTCTTGCGGCGGCGCTCGATCTCACGCGGGGCGACCTTCTCGCCATGTTCGAATGCCTTCGCGCCCTCCTCGTCGGAGTAGCCAAACACGCCCAGCCAATCAAACTGCGCCTCGCGTACGAAGTCGCAGAGCTGTTCGAAGTCGTTCTCGGTTTCCCCGGGGAATCCAACAATGAACGACGTGCGCAGGGTTACATCAGGAATCACTCGCCGCATCTTCGCAATCGATTTCAGGAAAATCTCCGCCCCAGCGCCACGCTTCATCGCCTTCAACACCGCGGGCGACGCATGCTGCAGCGGGACATCGATGTATGAACAGATTTTCTCGTGTGCCGCGATGGTCTCCAGCAGTTTGCCGGTGATCTTGTTGGGATAGGCATACAGGAACCTCACCCAGAGCAGGTCTTCGATTTGCGCCAGGCGCTCCAGCAGCAGTGCCAGGCCGTCCTTCAGGCCAAGATCTTCGCCATAGCAGGTCGTGTCCTGCCCGATGAGCGTGATCTCGCGCACTCCGCGCTTCGCCAACTGCTGCGCCTCGGCAATGACCGACTCAAATCGCCGCGAACGGAACTTGCCGCGCAACTGCGGAATGATGCAGAACGAACAGGGATGATCGCAGCCTTCGGCGATCTTGATGTAGGCCGAATGCTTCGGTGTCGCCAGCACACGCGGCGTAGTCTCGTCGTAGAGATAGTTCGGCAGGTCGGCGATCGCGCCGTCCCATCCTTCTTTGGAAAATCGTCCGGCAGCTTCGCGGGCATCGCCTTCCGAACGCGAATTCAGGATGACGAATGGCGAACCGTCACTCTCGAGCTTCGGCTGCGCGATCCCCGCTGCAGCAAGAATTTGCTGCAACTCGCCCGTACCGACCACTGCGTCAACTTCGGGAATGTTCTTCTGGATCTCGTTGCGGTAGCGCTCGACCAGGCATCCGGCGACAATCAGCTTTTTAGCTCGGCCCGAGACCTTGTGTTGCGCCATCTCCAGGATGGTGTCGACCGACTCCTGCTTCGCCGTGTCGATGAACGAGCAGGTGTTCACGACGATGACGTCGGCATCCTCGGCGCGCGCAGTGATCTGGGCTCCGCCTTGCGCGAGCAGCCCCATCATTACCTCGCTGTCCACCAGGTTCTTGGGACAGCCCAGGCTCACAAAGCCGACCTTCTTCGGAGTTACCTCCGGAGGCACGGCCTGCATCGGTTTTTCAGTATCAGCACTCTCTTCCGGAGCGGTCAGGAGGGCCACAGGATCGTCTGGCAAATGCATGGAATCTCTTCATTTTAGCATTCGCTTGCCTCAGGAATGAATGTGGAGCTGGAGGGTCGAGCGCCGACCAAACCTACTCGTACCCGACGGCAACCAGCTTCCAACCATCCGCAACCTCAGTGAAAACGAATTCCATCGGATCCTTCCCGTTCGCGCAGTAATCGTTGTTGGGCTTCAGTATGAGGTGGACCTGAGATGCTCCGCCATTCTGCGTGATCTGGTGTTCCATGCTCCAGCCGTTGGCCCGGCTCATGAGGTCGTGTGCGGAACAAGGGAGAAGCGACATCCGCCTGTGCGGAGTTTCGCGTGACAAACACTTCGAGTCAAATAAAACGCAATAGGCGGCGCGCTTCTGATCGAACTGTTCCTGTACCTGCGCTTTGAACTGATTGTCGCCATCAACACCGAAGGTCACGCCCGAGGGGCCAATCATGGATAGAAACTTGGCGGTGTCTTTGCCGATCAGGATCTGCTTCAGCTCAGTCTCCAAAGCAAGAACTGCGTTGTCCTGCTCCGACTGGCCGAGGCTCTGGCAAGCCACAGCCACCAACAGCACCATTGCCGCCAGGAACTGTCTCACAACAGCAGCTTACGCTGAGTTCGCGCCTCCCCACCACCGTAAGCAAGATGTTATTATCGATCCTCGGGCGCTGGTCCCGCGCAACGAAGCTCTGTGAACCCCGCCAGGTCCGGAAGGAAGCAACGGTAACAGGTCACTTCGGGTGCAGCGGTCAACTGGCGCCTGACTTTTTTCCCCAGCCTTCTCCAGCATAGACAACGCGCTCCCACCTGAACGAGCGATCAATCCATTGCACCAGGACGGCCATTGCCTTCGCCGGCGATTGGTAGCCGGATGATAGTAGCCAGCATGCTTGCGATCAGTTTCTCCTCACTCCCCGAAACTGCGAAGGCATCAGCCGAACACACAGTCAGAGTACGGCCTGCACGCTTGACCTCCGCTCTCGCGATAAATTTCTCACCCGCTGCCGGAGCCAGCAGGTTTACCTTGAACTCGACGCTCAGCACGTCCACTCCTTCAGGGGCAACACTCAGGGCTGCATAGCCACAGGCTGAATCAAGCACGGCCGTCACCGCAGCCGCGTGAATGAACCCATTTTGCTGGGTCAGCGAGCTCGAAAATGGAAACTCGATCTCCGTTCGCCACGCTCAACGCGCGACAACTGGGCTTGCAACAGTTGCATGAATGCCTGCCGTGCGAAGCTTTCCCTGACGCGCGTCTCGATCTCCAGCAGCAAAGAATTATCCACGGCAACGATTCCCCCTGGCGCTAATGCTACCCCGGCCGGAGTTGGTCGGCCGGTGATGAACCGGAGACTCTCCGTGGACTTTCGCCCGTACATCGTCGAAAATGAATCGGTCTTCATTTCACTTTCGTAACTGTCGGGAGAATTCTGTTGCCTACTGCTCATCGCGCCAAAATCACGGCGCTTGGAACCTATGTTCCGCCCCGCGTTCTTTCCAATCAGGACCTTGAAAAGATGGTCGAGACCACCGACCAGTGGATCCTTGAGCGCACCGGGATTCGCGAGCGGCACATTGCAGATAAAGGCGTCGCTGCCAGCGACTTGGCTGTCTCCGCGGTGAAGAACCTGCTGCAGTCACACCCCTTCGATTTGCAGGAAGTTGATCTGATCGTCGTCGGCACCGTCACCCCCGACATGATGTATCCCTCCACCGCCTGCCTGGTGCAAAACAAGCTTGGCATTGCGAACACCTGGGGATTCGACGTCTCCGCCGGGTGCTCGGGCTTTCTCTACGCGCTGAATGCCGGAGCAAGCTTTGTTGAGTCGGGCCAGTACAGAAAGGTGCTGGTGATTGGCTCGGACGTCAACTCCATCATGACCGACTACACCGATCGCGCCGTCTGCATCATCTTTGGCGATGGTGCAGGGGCAGTCTTGCTGGAGCCGGCCGAGGCAGGCGAGGATGGAATCATCGACCGCGTCGCTCAAGTCGAAGGTGCCGGAGGCCAGTACCTGTACATGCCCGGAGGCGGCAGCCTGAACCCCGCTTCCCATGAGACAGTCGATCAGAAGATGCACTACATCCACCAAGACGGTCAGCAGGTTTTCAAATACGCAGTGAAGAAGATGGCGGAGATGACCGAGCGCGTTCTGCAGAAAAACGGTCTGACAGGGCACGACGTAGACTGCTTCATCGCCCACCAGGCGAATCGCCGCATCATCGCCGCCACCGCCGACCGGCTCAAGATGCCCATGGAGAAGGTGGTAATCAACATCGACCGTTTCGGCAACACCACGGCGGGAACCATTCCCCTGGCGATGCAGACCGCAGTCGAAACCGGCAAGTTGAAGAAGGGCAACCTGGTTCTGCTGGCTGCAGTGGGAGCGGGATTCACTTCCGGGGCCACGCTGCTGCGCTGGGCAGTCTAGATCATGCCACGCCACAAGCCCGTCCCTGGTCACGAGGTTCAGCAGCGCACTTACGGCAATCACTGCTTCGGATGCGGCCCGGAGAACGAAACCGGGCTGCAGCTAAAGTTCAAGCTCAACGAAGAAACCAATCGCTTCGTCTGCAAGTTTAAGCTGGCGCCGCGCTTCGAGGGCCCGCCCTCGCATGCCCACGGCGGCATTATCGCCACCATCCTCGATGAAGCCATGGGCAAGGTCAGCAAGTTGCGCAACATTACTGCGGTCACCGGTCAGATGGCCGTGACCTACCTCCGGCCGGTTCCGCTCAACAAGCCGCTCATTACCGAGGGCTGGGAAGTGAGTGTGCGCGGCCGCGAGCACAACCGCGTTGCCGAAATCCGCAACCTCCAAGGCGAAGTGTTGGCTCAGAGCACCGGCGTGTTCATCGAAATCGATCCCCATCGCATGTTCGCTAAGTTTCTGAAGCAGAAGCACAGCGACGCGACGTAGCTGTCACGGCACGCTTTCCCCTATCCGAACCAAAGGAAAAAGGCAGCACAGCCGGATTCAGCGATCGATTACGGCTGAACGGCTGCCTGAAGCCACTCCGGTTGGATTTGCTTCAATCCCAGCCACCGGCGCGCAGAGTTCGCGAATTCCATCTGGCCTGCTCTAGTGAACATTCGCTCTGTGTTCCCAGTCTCATAATAGGGATTCTCGCCAAAGTTAAGGTAGGCGATCCCGGTCCAGCAGGGATCTTCACCCGGCATACACCCCGGAGTTTCTCCACCACCCCACTGCCCCAGGTAGCCCGCCGCTCCCAATCGCTGGGGGTCGAGCGAGGCGTTCGTCAGCAGCCACTGTCCCGCGCACCCCAGCAGGTGCGGCGATCGTTGGTTATCAATGGACGTATCGTTCGGCTGGTTCCACGACATAGTTCCGTCGAGCACAAGCGCCGCGGACCCAGCTCGCGCCAATGCATAAGCGAAGCGCAACAGGTCAGCGCTCCCCTCGGGTCCCTTCATCGCTGAATGCGAGAACAAAATTCCCGGTGTTGGCTTATCAGACGCAGGAAGAAAGACCGTAGCTGCGTATTCGGTTTTGTTGTCGGTGATGCTGACTCGCCGGACCTCGATGCCATTGCTAGTAGCAACGGATGTGGTGCTGCCAAACTTGCACGGTACGAAGTTCTGAATCGACTGCGCCAGGGCGCAGGAGCTGAGAGTGAAAGCAAGCGAAGCGTAGAGGGATAGCTTTTGCATATCGGGCCTCCTCTGTGGCGTCTATTAGACCATGAAGTCAGGCACACGTTAGCCAGCTGTTTGGTAGCGCCTTCCGGCTGTCCGAATCGCCTCGCAGAGTAAAATAGTCTATTCAGGTAGAGTCGCGGGCTATTCCTTGGTCCCCGCTTTTTCTTTGACGGAGAAATTCTATGTCTGATAACAACGGCAACAACACTGGATTGCGTTTGAAGGTCGGCTTGGCCGAGATGCTGAAGGGCGGCGTCATCATGGACGTGATGAGCGTGGCTCAGGCCGAGGTCGCCGAGAAGGCCGGTGCTGTCGCCGTCATGGCGCTGGAGCGCGTGCCCGCCATCATTCGCGCCGAGGGCGGCGTCTCGCGTATGGCGAATCCGAAGCTGATCAAAGAGATCATGGCAACGGTGTCGATCCCGGTTATGGCCAAGTGCCGCATCGGACACTTCGCCGAGGCGCAGATTTTGCAGGAGATCGGCGTCGACTACATTGACGAATCCGAAGTGCTCACGCCAGCTGACGAAGAGCACCATGTCGACAAGCACGCCTTCAAGACCCCTTTTGTCTGCGGCGCGCGGAACCTGGGCGAGGCTCTGCGGCGCATCGCCGAAGGCGCAGCCATGATCCGCACCAAGGGCGAGGCCGGGACCGGCGACGTCATCCACGCCGTGAAACACATGCGGCAGATCGTGAAAGAAATGCGCCAGCTCACCGTGATGAGCGATCAGGAGTTGTTCGCCGCAGCCAAGAACCACCAGGCGCCATACGAGCTGATCAAGATGGTTGCGAAAGCTGGCAAGCTTCCCGTGCCCAACTTCTCCGCCGGCGGAATCGCTACTCCCGCCGACGCGTCTCTGATGATGCAGCTAGGAGCCGAGGCGGTGTTTGTCGGCTCGGGCATCTTCATGAAGGGCGGAGTCACTCCGCTCGATCTGCTCAACAAAGACGAGCGTTCCGAGGCCGAAGCTCGCGCAAAGGCCATCGTCATCGCGACCACGCACTACAACGATCCCAAGGTCCTCGCCGAAGTCAGCGCACAGGTTCCCGGAGCGATGAAGGGCTTGGCGGTCTCGGCGATCGAAGAAAAAGACCTGCTGCAAACGCGGGGATGGTAACAAGGCGGCCATTGGCTCTTAGCTTTTGGCTCTTGGCCGGAGGATGGTGTGAGAAATTTCGAGGATCTTGAAGTTTGGCAGCTCGCGCATACCCTCACGCTTGAACTTTATAGACTCACGAAAGCTTTTCCTCGCGACGAGATATTTGGGCTCACCTCACAGATTCGCCGGGCGGCCGGCTCAATCGGAGCAAACCTGGCCGAAGGTTGCGGACGCTGGGGTGAGGCCGAACTTGCTCGATACGTTCAAATCGCAATGGGCTCAGCCAGTGAGCTACACAACCATCTCAGGTTGGCCACAGACCTAGGTTACGTGGCAGAAACTGATTATCTGATAACGCTTAGCGCGTTGACTAGCATCCGTAAGATGCTGACCTCTTTGCTCCAGACAGTAAAACGGTCGCAGAAGCTCCATGCAGAATGACTCTCTGGCCAAGAGCCAAAAGCCAAGAGCCAAAAGCCCCGTTACCATCGGCGTCCTTGCCCTACAAGGCGACTTCGAAGCTCATCGCCGCCGACTCGAAGAACTCGGCGCCGAGGTCGTACTCGTGCGCAAGCCCGAGCAGTTCGATGAAATTGCCGGGCTGGTTATCCCGGGCGGTGAGTCGAGTACTTTTCTCAAGCTCCTCGGCGAAAAAGGATTTCAGAAGCTCAGCGAGTTCGTTCATACCAAGCCGACGTTTGGGACGTGTGCCGGGGCCATCTTGTTGGCAAAACTAGTCGAGAACCCCCAGCAGACGGGCCTCAATGCCATCGACATCACGATTCGACGCAACGCCTATGGCCGGCAGATCGATTCCACCATCGTCGAGGCGCTTACCTCTCTTGGCGAAGGTCCGTTGGAGATGGTTTTCATTCGTGCGCCGCGCATCGAGAAAGTTGGCGTCGGTGTGGAGGTGCTCGCGAAACACGATGGCGACCCCGTCCTCGTCCGCCAGGGACAAGTCATGGCTGCCACCTTCCATCCCGAACTGTCAAAGGACAGCCGAGTCCACGCCGAATTCCTCAACTTGGTGAGTACCCGCTAACGGCTAGTAACGGCTAGCGACCCCCCGCAGAGAGAGCGACAACGCCAAAAATTGAGTTACAGCGGTAGAAAACAACCATGGTAAAAAGCTAAAAAAAACACATTCTTGGGGCCGTTCGCATTCAACTCAAGTCTAGTGTTTACAGTTCCTTACGAAGGGAATGATCGGCGATAAAGGCGCCAATTCCCGACCTTGGCCCAACTATTTTCGCAGCCTGAGACATAAGTCACATCTTCTCTCGTCGACCGACACTAGCATCACCTCATGGCAACCCTGACCATGTCTGCTCAACAAGCCCGCAGACGAACCATGCTCATTCCCCGCGAGCACGGTGCCTGGGGAGTGCTGCTCGTCCCGCTGGCGACCGGCGCGGTCGTCGCGTCGCGCTCAGGCGTTCATGCCGCTCCGCTCATGTTGTTCGTTGTCGCGACGCTGGCTCTCTTCTGGCTTCGAACACCGCTCGAGGCGTGGCTCGGCCTTTCACCCATCAAGGCTCAAAATCAAGAGGAGCGCGCATCGGTTTTGCGGCTGATCGTGATGTTATGCGTGATCGCGGTGGCAAGTTTGGCGGTGCTGTTCGCAACTGGATACGCACGTGGGTTGGTCGTCATTGGCATCGTCGCCGCGATCGCCTTCGGAGTGCAGGAAGTCCTGAAGAAGCTCGGGCGCTCCGGACGAATGCCGGCGCAGATCATCGGCGCGATTGGCCTAACGTCGACGGCAGCAGGCGCGTATTACGTCGCCAGCGGCGCGCTCGATAGGACCGCCGTATTGCTGTGGATTGCCAACTGGCTATTCGCCGCCGACCAGATCCATTTCGTGCAGACCCGGATTCGAGGCAGCAAGTTAAGCAGCTCGAGCGAGAAGTTTACCCGCGGCAAATGGTTCGTCTACGCGCAGGTTGCGCTGATCATTATTCTCGCAACAGCCAGCGCGTATCGCCTGCTGCCCCGTTGTACACTGATTGCGTTTGTTCCGGCGCTGGTGCGCGGAGCCGCGTGGTTCGTCCGCCCGACCCAGCCTCTCGACGTTCACAAGCTGGGATTCAGCGAGTTGGCGCAAGCGCTGGTATTTGGATCGCTGTTGTCGGCGGCGTTCCTGCTGTGAGGGCTCTGTCGTCCCTACGGGACTCCGATCCGCTAATGCCGCTCTTCCCCGTCCTGAAGGACGAGGCTTTCACCTTGCGCGGCCTAGGCCGCTGAAGCAAGCTAATCGCTCAGCGGCTGAAGCTCCTTATATCCATAGCCAGCGGTAATGCACGCGTGAAGCGCTACTGCTTAACGCTCTCAAGCAACTTCGCTTCGTCGGCTGACGGCGGCTCCGCGCGACCGCCCAGATACTTCGCCAGGAAGTTCTCGGCCGCAGCCTGGAATGCCATGTTGTTGGTCGGACGCGCGAAGCCGTGCCCTTCGTCGGGGAAGACGTAGTACACGACGTCTTTGTCGTTCTTCCGCATGGCCTGCACAATCTGATCGCTCTCCGCTTTGTTCACACGGGGATCATTGGCGCCCTGCCCGATCAGCAGTGGAACCTTGATCTGGTTGGCTTTGAACAACGGAGACTGCGGATTCAGCACCTCTTCCGAGTCACCCATGCGCTTGTGGAAAGTTGACAACATCGTTGACCAGTAGGGGGGAATGGTCTTCAGCAGTGTGTTCAGGTTTGAAGGGCCGACGATGTCGACCCCGCAGGCAAATGCGTCGGGCGAGAAGGTAACGCCCGCGAGCGTGGCATAGCCTCCGTAGCTACCGCCCATAATGCAGACCTTGCTCGCATCGGCCACGCCCTGCTTTACAGCCCAGTCTTTTCCGTCGAGCAAGTCGGTATGCATAGCGCCTGCCCACTGACGGTCGCCGGCATTCACATACTGCTTGCCGTAACCGGTGGAACCGCGGAAGTTAATCTGCAACACGGCGTAGCCGCGATTCGAAAGCCACTGTGCGTAACGATTGAAGCCCCATTGATCGCGTGCCCACGGCCCGCCGTGGACATACAGAACCATGGGCAGGTTCTTCGCGTTCATGCCAGCCGGATAAGTGAGATACCCGTAGATCTTCATGCCGTCGCGCGCGGTGTACTCGATCGGATTCATGGCCGCCAACTTGTACTTGTCGAGCGCCGGCCGTGATGTGAAGAGGTAGGTAGCCTTCTTCGATGGATGGTCGTACAGGTAATAGACCACCGGCGCATCGTCGCTGACGTAAGTGACGATCCACTTCTTGTCGTCGAGCGAGCGCGAGATGTCGGCGATATCGGCGTTTCGCACCTTTTGCAAGGCTTCGTAGTCGGCCTTGATTTCGGGATCAAGGAAGTCGTATGCCGTGCGCTGCTTGACGAATGTGACCACCTGGAGTTGGTTCGTCTTCGGCTGCGTAATGATGCCGGCCACATCGAACTGTGGATCTTCAGCGATGACTTTGCGCTTACCCGAGGCGATATCGATTTCCAGGATGCGCGCGGCGTTTACGTCCAGACTGGTCATCACCCAAAGCTTCTGGTTGTCGGGCGAGAATCCAGCGACGCCACCGAAGGTCTCGTCCGGCCCCCACTTGATGAGGTCACGCCAGGGGGACTTCACGTCGTTGCGCACGCGAATGATAGAGCCACCGTCGGGTTGATCCACCTGCGCGGCCCGGACTTGCAAGGCGTTATCTGCCTGCCAGCCCGCCACGTCGCCGGGATTTTGTGTGTCGAGATCGGTCTTACCGGTCTTCAGGTCAACGCGGTAAACGTCGAAGACCTTGGGGTCGCGCTTGTTGGCCTGAATCAGTACCGTATCGGGTTGACGCCATTCGTAGCCGACCAGGTCGACTCGAACCTTGTCCCACGGAGTAAGGTCCTTCGTCTGCTTGCTGGCGATGTCAGTCTGGTAGAGGCGCCAATTCTCGTCGCCGCCCACGTCCTGCGTGTACAGGATGTGCTGGTTGTCGTACTGCCACTCGAAATTGCGAATGCCGCGCTTAGTGTCGCTGGTGACGGCGCGGTCGTCGCTCTTGCCCAGAGTGCGTACCCAAACATTGAGCACACCGTTGACCGGCGCGAGGTAGCCGATCTGGGTGCCGTCGGGCGAAATCTGTGGACTGGTCTTTTCCGGATTTCCGAACAAGATTTCGCGCGGGATCAGCTGGGTTGTAAGTTTCTCTTGCGCGAGAAGAGATGCGGGAAATACGGAAAGGAAGAGCAGGAGAGAGAAAGCAACAGAGCGTTTCAGTCGCATTAGCACCTCGGGTACAGGTCTATCTACGAACATGATGACACTAAGGTTCCCGGAAAGAGCAACCGGTTATACAGGTACGGCTACAACTGCGCTCGGAAGATTTAGACTATTGCGAACTTTACTTCCTGAAGGTGCCAGCGAGTATCGATCCCGATATACGTCTATACGTCGGCACGGTCCGCACGTGGAAGAGCCGGCATCATTCTCAACGCTCCCGTAATTAGGAGGCAAGCCGGCTTCTATTCGGCTTCCTGCACTTCTTCCGGCGCGCCATGGCGGCGCAGCAATTGCGCCAAGTTCTGCGAGAACGCCGAGCGCGGCAGCACCATGTCGCATCCTGCCTCCTGCGCCTTCATCTTCAGGTCGCCCTGCACATGCGAGACGAAGCCGATGATGTTGGTGGCCTTCTTCAGCTTCGACTTCA
Organism: uncultured Acidobacteriaceae bacterium; assembly: GCA_963758835.1. GTDB lineage: Bacteria > Acidobacteriota > Terriglobia > Terriglobales > Acidobacteriaceae > CAVVDY01. The sequence continues at coordinate 54,062 of CAVWWZ010000028.1, forward strand.
GCTTGGGAATCAGGGTGAGCGGCTTGGCTCCGACGTTGTTCAGGTCGAAGATGATGAGCGACGGCTTATCGTCGCCGTTCTGTCCCATGCGCTCGTAAAGGTCTTTGTCGGTCTTCACGAACTCGACCTTCACGTTCAGCTTGCGCGCCGTCTCCTGGATTTTGGCCAGGAAGAACAGGTCGTCGACAAAGGCAAAGATGCGCGCCGGCCCGGCATCGGCTGTCACCGGCAACGGCTCCGGCTCGGCCGGCAGAATTGCCTGCCGAAATTCTGGCCTCCGCGTCCGCGGTCTTGCCGTTGCTGATTGCCGTTGTTGTTGCTGTTGTTGTTCTGCGCCGCGCGATAGCTGTGGTCCATGGGCGCGGTGTAGATGCCGCCGCCCGGCTGGCTCTGCCCGGCGCGCTGTCCGGGACGATGACCGCCCTTCCGCGCCTTGCCGGGGCGGTGCTGGCCCGGGCCCTGTGAAGGCCCGCGGCCCTGACCCGGTCCTTGAGGTGTGCGCCTTGCGTGACGGGTCCACGGCGCCCGCGCCGCCGTCTGCGTCCTTTCCCTCCGCCGGGCTGGCCGGAAGGAGGGTTCGATCCTTGATTCATGTTTCTCTCGTAGTCAATTCCCGCAGGTTGCGGGTTCCCACATCTGTGACCGCATTTGCTGGCCGCTGCGTCGCATACGAACTGCGGAGTCGGCACTTATGCGGTTGGATCGTTCTCGAAATCGAGTTCGTTACGTCCGTCTGGCGCCTGGAAATGTTGGCGCGAGGAACGCCTGCACGGAGGTGCGGCGATTGGAGGACGCTTCTATGGTACCCAGCTTTCCCGGTGGAACGCAAGTTCCAAACGCCTTCCCTCCCTTTGATGCACATCTTTTGACAATACTGGCACAGGGCAACAAAATATCCGCCAGTGCCGGAATGAGGCTAATTTAGCCGAGCAACCAGCTGCCGGACCATCTCCAAGGTCTCTCGCACGTCGTCGGCATCCTCAGCGTCGGGGCATAGTTTCAGATAATTCGCCAGGTCCTGTGCTGCCCCGACATACTGATCGAGGTTCAGCCGGACCAGCGCGCGCTCGCGCAGCATCTCGGGGGAACGAGGTGGTATGGCAAGCAGGAGGTCGAGCACCATCAGCCCTTTCCTGAAGTTCCGCTGCCCGAAATAGATCTGCCGCAGGTTGTTGAGCATGCGGGCGAGGATCTCACGGCGCGTCACCGGCAGCAGAAACTCCGGCTTAAATTCCAGTTCGCCCCCGTAGATTTCCCTAAGCCGGATGTCGCAATCGCCTGGCGTGAGCACGAGACCACGATGAAAGGCGTCAATGATGATCTCACCTGACAGTACGTCGTAGTGCTTCAGCAGAAAGTGGCCCGGCATGCCGGTACCTGCCAGGGGGAAACCTACGCGTCGAGCCACTTCCATGTAAACCACCGACAGGGTTATGGGGATGCCCAACTTGCGGTCAAGCACGTCGTTGAGAAACGAATTTCGCGGGTCATAGTAGTCGTCGCGATTTCCGCGTAAGCCTTCCTCCTCGAACAGGACGCGGTTGACCGTGGCGATGGTCTCGCGGGCGCCGGGATTCACGCGTAAGCCTCGCTTCACCTTTGCAGCCAGCGCCTGCAGCCGCTGCTGATAGGCCGGTACATCGAGGTCGGGATATTCGATTCGAGCCAGTGCCAGCGCCGCTCCGCCCAGATCTATGGCCTCATCGTCGTGCGCTGGGTTCACCAATTGCGCAAAGCCTTGCACAGCCATGCGATGTGGATCTGATCCCAGCATTCGGGCTTTAGATGAGGGCCGCCGCGTAGCAGATTCCATGATGGTGCAACGATTAACGATTCGTTGTAGAACCTCGCCGCTCGGCCGTAGGGTTATAGTGAACCGTCATGTCATCCGCAAAGTTTGAAAAGCGAAAGAGCAAGGCCGAGGTTCTCTCCACGAAAACGCTCGTTCCGCGGGAAGGTCTTCAGCGTCACTTCAGACCGCGTACTGGAGCCGAACGGGGTGACGGCGGTTCGTGATGTCGTGCGCCACTCCGGCTCGGTGGTCGTCCTGGCCATCGACGACAGGAAAAAGAGCCTCGCGTTTTGTTGGAGCGGCAATATCGCTACGCGGCGCGCGAAATACCTGTGGGAGATCCCGGCCGGCCGCATCGATGGAAAAGAGAAACCACTGGCGGCCGCCAAACGTGAGCTGCGGGAAGAGACCGGCTACCGCGCAAAGTCGTGGAGCAAGGCGCTGTTTTTCTATCCCAGCCCGGGCTTCATGGACGAGACCATGACAGTCTTTCTGGCGCGTGGCCTGACCGCCGGGCGAGGCCGAACCGGAAGAAGACGAACGGATCGCTTACGAACTAATGCCGCTATCCCGCGCCGTCAAGCTGATCATGTCGGGTGAGATCCGCGACGGCAAGACCATCGCCGCCGTGCTCTGGTTCGTGGCGAAACAGGAGGGTTGACGCTGTTGGGAGGCAGCGCATCGCCCACCACCCATGTTCAAATCGTGGTTTACTTACATGATACTGACTGGTCGGTTAGAGTTAATGAATTCCCCCTAAACCCACGTTTCTCAAAGAAATACGCTATATACCTTCTTGACACTACCGCTCGAAAAAGAGCACAATTAAGACACGCCGTCGACAGGCAACATCTCCGATCTGCCGCAGGTCCCCCGGGAACGCAAGCTCCTCCTCGATCTGGGCTGGGTAGGTACCAGCCTGTTGAACGTAATTCAAGGCAGTACCTCGCTCAATGGGTGCTGACGGGCGTGGGCCCGGAGGAAGAACGAAAGTGAAAATGAAGGGAACCGTAAAGTGGTTCAACAACGCGAAAGGTTTCGGCTTTATCGGTCGGGACGACGGTCCGGATGTTTTTGTGCATTACAGCGCCATTCACACCGAGGGCTATAAGAGCCTGCAGGAAGGCGATCCGGTGGAGTTTGAGATCGTGCAAGGGCAGAAAGGTCCGCAAGCCGACAACGTCACCAAAGCCCAGTAGACAATTCGTTACCTCTTTACAAACCCAGCCGCTCCCTGGCTGGGTTTGCTTTTTGGCGTTAGACACTGTTCTCACCCTCGAGCGGCGTTACAATCTCGTTCGGGTACAACTCTCCTTGGATAACAAAGCCATCGCGCACGTCTTTTACGAAACCGCCGACCTGATGGAGATCAATGGCGACGACTGTTTCCGCATCCGCTCGTACGCACGCGCGGCCGAAGCGCTCGAAGCCTCACCCGACCAGGTTTCGTCGCTGCTTGGTGAGCCCAAGAAGCTGCTGGAAGTTCCCGGGCATCGGTAAAGGGCATGGCCGCCAACATCCAGGAACTCTGCGAGACGGGCAAGCTCAAACAGCATCAGGAGCTGCTGCAGAAATACCGGCCCTCCATGCTGGAGCTGCTGAAGATCCAGGGCCTCGGGCCCGAAAACGATTGCCCTGATCTGGAGCGCCTTTCAGGTAAGCGACCTGGCTGGAGTGGAGCAGCTCGCGCGCGAAGGCAAGCTGCGCGAGCTGCCGCGCCTGAGCGAGAAGTCCGAGCAGAAGATCCTCAAGGCCATCGAAGATTATCGCCGCATCTCCGGGCGCTTTCTGCTGGACGAAGCCGACCGCACCGCCCAGAAGCTGACGGCGCATCTGCAGCACATCAAGGGCATCGAGAAGATCACGCCGGCCGGTTCGCTGCGCCGCGGCCGCGAAACTGTCGGCGACCTCGACGTGCTCATCACCGGGCCGTGCTGCGTTGACGATCATCTGCGGGCCGAGCTGATCGAAGAGATCCTGCGCTTCCCCGGCATCGTCGAAGTGCTGGCCAAGGGCGACAACAAGGTCAGCTTCAAACTGCGCAGCGGCATGCAGGTCGACGTGCGCACCTTGCCGCCCGACTCCTACGGCGCCGCGATGCAATACTTCACCGGCTCGAAGAACCACAACGTGACGCTGCGCCAGCGCGCGCTGAAGAAGGGCTACACCCTGAGCGAGTACGGGCTCTTCACCTTGGAGGACAACCAGCGAGTCGCCGGTGCAACCGAAGACGAGATCTACGGCAAGCTCGGGCTCGACTGCATTCCGCCGGAGCTGCGGGAGAATTGCGGCGAAATCGAAGCCGCAGCGAAGCACGCGCTTCCCAAACTGGTCGAACTTAGCAGACATTCGCGGCGAAGTGCACATGCACACCGTCGAGACCGACGGACGCTGCACCATCGACGAGATGGCCCAGGCGGCCAAGGAGCGCGGCTACCAGCTACATCGCGATCACCGATCACTCCAAGAACCTGGCCTTCGCCAACGGACTCGACGACGCGCGGGCCGAGCAGCACATCCCGCGCATTCGCGCCGCCAACGAGGAGATCGACGGCATCACCATCATGGCCGGCATCGAGGTCGACATCCTGGCCGACGGCGCGCTCGATCTGTCAGACTCGGTGCTGGAGCAGATGGACGTGGTCGTCGCCAGCGTTCATTCCGTGTTCAGCCAGGAGCCGGCAGCAGATGACCGACCGCCTGCTGCGCGCGATCAGCAATCAAGAACGTGTCGATCCTCGGCCATCCCACCGGGCCGCCTGCTGTTGCGGCGCGACGCCTACACGTTCGACATGGAGGCCGTGCTGAAGACTGCGGCGGAGAACAAAGTTGCGATGGAGTTGAACGCTTATCCCGACCGGCTCGACCTGAACGACGTTCATCTGCGCATGGCGCGCGAGCGCGGGGTGAAGATTGTGATCAACACCGACGCGCATCACACTTCGCATTTTGAGAAGATCAAGTACGGAATTCTGCAGGCGCGCAGAGCATGGTTGACATCGCGTGACATCCTGAATACTCTTCCGGAGCAAGAATTCCGCAAAGCTATGAAGCACGTCTGGCCAGTCCAACTAGCCACGCTTTGCGCGAACCAGTCCGAGTCTCCAAAGGAGCCTCTCATGCCTAACGCCACTCACAAGCACTCCAAACGCGAGTTCGACGCCGGCCACGTGCCGATTACCGAAGAATTCGACAGCCCTCGACGCACGCTGCCCCCCGCCCTGCCGCTGGCGATTGCCTTGGTCGTGGTGGTTGTGTTTATCGTCGGCGTTGCGTACATCTTCCGCTCCAAGCCGGTAGCACAGGGACAAATCGACAATGTCTTCATCAGCCAGAAGAAAGATCAGCCGAACTCAATGCTGGCGATCCAGGTTACGCTGAAGGCGACGGGCGATAAGCCGCTTTACATCAAGGGAATCACAGCTGAACTGAACACGCTGCACGATTCCTACACCGACGAAGCGGCGTCGGCGTCCGATTACGGCCGCTATTTCCAGGGCTATCCCGAGCTGAAGGATCACGCTATGAAGCCGATTGCGGTTGAGGACAAGATTCCACCGGGGGCGCAAGAGAGCGGAACCGTGATCGTGAGCTTTCCCGTTGATCCCAACGAGTTTCAAAGCCAGGAAGAGCCTGACGGTGACAGTTCAGCCTTACGATCAGAAGCCGATCGTGCTGAAGGAAGCTGGGAAATAGGCATCCACCAAAATGGAGAGCCTCTCCCCCTGTGTTGACACGCGCGCTGCTACGGCGAGACCGGCGTAGGCGCGTTCTTCGGCGTCGCCAGGTATCCCGTGATCGAGTTCTTGGTCTCCGAGAAAACCACGATCTCATAGAGCAATCGGTCGCGTCCGGTATAGAACTGCAAAGGCTCGCCTACCGTGCGGTCTTTCTTTTCGATGGTGCGGTCATCAGCAATGACGTTCAAGGTAAAGCGGCTCTTCTTGGCATCGACCTTCTTCAGTTGCAGGCTGACCGTTGAGACCGGGCTCTTCTGTCCCTTTTGCAGCGTGAAGTCGTAATAGTTACGGTCTCCCTTGTGCTTCAGGATCTCCAGCTCTCCTGATGTTATGTGCAACCAATCCGCTCTGCACGCCGAGGTCGCCGATGGTCTTCTCCAACTTCTGATTGGTCGCCGCCAGATCAGCCTGGGTCTTCTGGACCTCGGTTTTGGTACCACCCAACTCCGTCTTCACTCCGCTGACTTCGGTATTCACCGCAGCTAATCTGCTGGCCCTGCTGCTTCTGCTCTGAGCTGAGCTTGGCGTCCGCCAGCTTCTGCTGGCGCTCCAGCTCAGCCGCTCGCTTGGCCATCTCCTGTTTGGTCAGGCCCACTTCGGAAGTCAGCGCTTGCTTGAACTCGTTTGACGTGCTGTGCAGCCGTGCCGACAAGCTGCTGCTGCGCATCGTTCAGCGCCATCTGCTTCTGGTCGAGGGCATCCAGGCGGCTCTTCAGCGAGTACATGAAGTACAACGAAGCTGCGACATACACCACCGCCAGGCCCAAGAAGGATGTATTGCAAAATATGGCTTCGTGAGGGGGGCGCCACCTGCGGCTCGGTGTTATCTAGAGCCTTACCGGTACCAGCGTCAAACATCTAAGGTTCCTTTCTTGCGATAAGAAATTGTCGAGTACAGCAAATTCCGTGTCAATAACATCTTACGTGTACTGCGGCAGCTCAGGTGAATAGCTGAGCGGTAACTAAATTGCTAACTTAATACTAGGCGGGCAACTCAGGAACAGAGCAATTTCAACCTAGTTCTTAAGCCTCTCTGGTTCAGCCACTTACAAACCCGAGAGCCCGCGCCGAGTTCTTGCCTGAGCGCGAACAGGTAAGAATTACGAACGAGATGCAGTTTTTATACACCGCGCAAGGGATTAGGAGTCATCGTGCGCTTCACTTCATACAGACATCTACTCTGGACTATGGCGTTGCTGGCAGCTCTCTGGCATCGCAGCTTCGGCGCAAGTCCCCGCCCGATGCCGCCCAAGCCCAAAGCTCGGTCGCTGCGGGTAACGTCTCCGCGACCGCAACAGCGACAGACGGACAATTTTGTAACCGTCCACTACGAATTGCAAAACCCAACTTCGGCACCGGCCGGCTCTCCCAACTTCCAGGTGCAACTGGATGGCACCGATCCCGTCACCACCGCGAGCACAGAGCAGTCCTTCACCGGGCTGACGCAGGTCAGCACGTAATAACGGTGCGTCTGGTCGATGCAAACGGAACGGCTATCGCCAATTCCCAGACCCAAGTGTCGATTTTCGTCGTTCCTACAGCGCAAAACGGCGCATACCAGGAACCCAGACCGCTACCCCGCCGCAGGCGAAGAACAGCACCTGATGGAGACGGTCAGCATAGTTCCTGATTCAGCCAGCCTGCTGCCCGTGGCCGCGCTTGTGGGATTCAGCTTCCTACTGGGCGGGATTGTTTGCGGTGCCTATAAAGACGCGCCATTGAGCTGTCGCACTTACGCCAACGCGTGGTTCACGATCTGCTGCGCTTCCTCGACGATGGCATCTAGATGTGCCTCGTCCCGGAAGCTCTCGGCGTAGATCTTGTAGATGTTTTCCGTTCCGGAGGGCCGGGCGGCGAACCATCCGGTTTGCGCCACGACCTTTAGTCCGCCGATGGGCGCATTATTCCCGGGCGCTTTGGTCAGTTTCGCGATGATTGGCTCGCCCGCCAAGGTGGATTCTTTCACCGCACCCGGCGACAGCTTGCTAAGTTTCGCCTTCTGCTCCGGAGTGGCCGCTGCATCGATGCGCGTGTATAGCGGCGAGCCGAACTCTCTCGTCAACTCCTGATAATGTTCGCCCGGATCTTTGCCCGTTACGGCCATGATTTCGGCCGCCAGCAGCGCGAGTAACGGTCCGTCTTTGTCGGTCGTCCACACCGTCCCGTCCATCCGCAGGAAGCTCGCGCCCGCGCTCTCCTCGCCGCCAAAGCAGAACGTGCCGTCGAACAAGCCCGGCGCGAACCACTTGAATCCGACCGGCGTCTCGCACAACTTGCGGCCAAGTTTCTGGACCACGCGATCGATCATGCTGCTGCTGACCAGCGTCTTGCCGACGACGACGCCCTGCGACCACTTGGGGCGATGCGTCAGCAGATACTGAATCGCCACCGCGAGATAGTGGTTCGGGTTCATCAATCCGGCCGACGGCGTCACGATGCCGTGACGGTCGGAGTCGGGATCGTTCGCAAAGGCGACCTGGTATTTGTCCTTCAGTCTCACCAGTGAAGCCATGGCGTAGGGACTCGAGCAGTCCATGCGAATCTTGCCATCGTGATCGACTGTCATGAACGAGAAGGTCGGATCGATCTTCGGATTCACCACGTCGATCGACAGCCCGTAGACGGAGTTGATCGGCTCCCAGTAAGGCTCGGCAGCGCCGCCCAGCGGATCGACTCCCAGCTTCAGCCCGCCGTTGCGGATCGCCTCCATGTCGATGACGTTGCGCAAGTCATTGACATACGGCATGACGAAATCGTGCTGGTGGGTAGTGGCGGCCTTGATGGCTGACTCGAAGGACATGCGCTTCACGCCCGATTGCCGGCGCGCAGCAAGTCGTTCGCGCGGTCCTGAACCCAGCCCGTGACGTCGGTATCGGCCGGCCCGCCATTGGTCGGGTTGTACTTGAAGCCGCCATCCTCCGGCGGATTATGCGAGGGCGTAATGACAATGCCGTCGGCGAGATGCTCTTTGCGGCCGCGGTTGTAGACCAGGATGGCGTGCGAGACGGACGGCGTCGGGCGTGTAGCCATCGTCCGGCTGAATGAAGGTTTCTACGCCGTTGGCCGCCAGCACCTCCAAAGCGGTGCGCTGTGCCGGGCCGGAAACGGCGTGCGTATCCTTGCCCATGTAGAGAGGGCCATCTACACCCTGCTGCTTTCGGTATTCGCAAATGGCCTGGGTGATGGCCAGGATGTGCGCCTCGGTGAAGCTGCCATTCAGGGGAGTTCCGCGATGGCCGCTGGTGCCGAACGCCACCAACTGGGCGGGATCGTTGAGGTCGGGCTTGCGTTCGTAGTATTCGCGCTCCAGCCGCGCCACATCGATCAGCATGTCCTTCGGAGCCGGCTTGCCCGCCAAAGGAGAGATAGTTTCACGCTGTTTTGTTGCTTCCGCCATGCCGATGTCCCCCGTCCTTTTGTAGCATAGCGACCGCCAGCCTTGGCAGGTTGTGAATACTTGGCAAAGAGTCCGCTTCAGCGTCTAAGCAACCATTTCCGAGCTGTTGCCTATCCAACTGAGGACGTATCATGCCCCCCGTTCGCCCTTGTCATGATGCGATAATGCCCAGTGTCAGTTCCCGTCCTAAAAATCGGTTTCCCGGGGCTTGGATTGCCCTTCCAACGGCTCTCCCCTGAAGAATTAGTCGTTCGGCTCGCGGCCATTGTGGACTCATCCGAAGACGCGATTATCGGAAGAGACGAGCAAGGAACGATCAATACCTGGAACACAGCTGCGGCGCAAATATTCGGCTACACGGCCGAGGAGGTCATCGGTCAATCGGTTCTCCTCATTGTTCCTCCTGACCTGCACCAGGAGGAACTGCAGAACCTTGAGCGACTGCGGCAAGGCGAGCGAATCGACCACTACCAGACACAACGATTGCGGAAGGGCGGCCAACGGGTCGAGATCTCGGTTGCCGTTTCTCCTATTAGGGATGCCGCAAATCGTGTGATCGGCTCGGCCCTGATCGCACGTGATATTGGAGAGCATCAGCGCGAGAAAGTGGCGCGTGCCCGGCTGGCGGCAATCGTTGACTCCTCCGACGACGCCATCATAGCCAAGGATCTAAACGGGGTGATTACCGATTGGAACTGTGCCTCCGAACGCATGTTTGGCTACACCGCGCAGGAGATTGTCGGCCGCTCCATTCTGACTATTATTCCGCCCGAGTTGCAGCACGAAGAACCGGTCCTTCTGGGAAGGATTCGGGCTGGCGAACGCATTGAGCATTATGAGACGTATCGCACCCACAAGTCGGGACAGCGAGTCGACGTCTCACTTACCCTCTCTCCTATGCGCGACGCAGCGGGGCGAGTGATGGGAGCTTCCAAGATTGCGCGCGATATTTCCGAGCGCCTTCGCTCCGACAACGCCCGCATGACTTTGGCTGCGATTGTCGAGTCTTCTGAAGACGCCATCATTTCCAAGACCCTGGATGGGATTATTACCACCTGGAATGCGTCGGCCGAGCGTTTGTTCGGTTACAAACCTGACGAAATCATAGGGCAATCGGTACTGCGGCTGATTCCGCGTGACCTCCACTTCGAAGAGCCTCAAATCATCGCCAAGCTCCGCAAAGGTGAGCGTATCGAGCACTATGAGACCAGGCGCATGCGCAAGAACGGGGATATCTTCGATATCTCGCTCACCGTGTCGCCCGTCAAGGACCACAAAGGCCGAGTCGTGGGAGCATCCAAGATCGTCCGCGACATCAGCGAACGCAAGGTCGCCCAGGCAGCCATTATCGAAAAGGAAAAGCTTGCGGCCGCGGGCCAGCTGGCAGCAACTCTCGCCCATGAAGTCAATAATCCTCTGGAGTCCATCACCAACCTGGCGTACCTGCTGGCTCACCACGAGCCGCTTGATGAAGAAGCGCGGGCATACGCCGACCTCCTACTGAAAGAGGTGCAGCGCGCCGGAGAGATAACCCGCCAGACGCTCAGCTATCACAAAGCCGCTCGGGAAAGAACCCAGGTCAACATCACCGAGGTCCTCGATCACATTGCACGCTGGAAGAAAAAGAAGCTGGATGCGCGGCACGTCGAGTTGAAGTTGGAATTCGATGCTCCCCCCTTCGTGTCTGGTTATTCCGGCGAGTTGCGGCAGGTGTTCGACAACCTTATCGACAATGCTATCGACGCGCTCTCCGCCGGTGGGACCATTCGCGTACGGGCGCGGGGTCAAGGCAGCGGAAACGACAAACGGCTGGTGGTGAGCGTATGCGATAACGGCGAAGGTATTCCTCGCCAGTTATTGTTTAAGATCTTCGAGCCATTCTTCACCACAAAACCGAAAACGGGCAGTGGACTTGGTCTGTGGGTTACGCGCGAAATCTTGCAGAAACACGGTGGGGCCATACGCGCCCGCAGTAGCCAAAGCCGGAAGCGCCACGGTTCCGTGTTCACCATCAGCCTGCCTACATCACAAACCGAGTCCCCGAAGCAGCAGCTACGGAACCCTACCCGCCTCATCGCCTGATCGCCCGACTCAAGGTCCAGGCTTTGGCGGTAGGCAAGTGGGTGCTGCCGCTATAATTCTCTTACGGAGAGGTGGCCGAGTGGTTGATGGCACCGGTCTTGAAAACCGGCGAACCGAAAGGTTTCGTGAGTTCGAATCTCACCCTCTCCGCCAGCATCGTACCTGAGCGCAACCCCCGCTGCTGTGCTGTAAACAACGTATGGACAAATCGATCCGCAAGTACACCAACTTTGATGATATGAAAGCGGACGAGTACCGTTACTGGCAGAGCCGTCCGGTGCATGAGCGTATCGCTGCGGTCTCCGAACTCACCCAGGAACACTATGCGATGAGAGGCGCGGTTACCGATGCACCCAGACTTCAAAGAACTCTTGTCCGTTTTGAACGCGCACCACGTTAAGTATCTTGTGGTCGGAGCCTACGCCGTTTCCATTCACGCGCAACCCCGCGCAACTAAAGACCTCGACATTCTGGTGAAGCCTGACACGGAAAATGCCAAGGCGGTTTATGCCGCACTCGGAGTTCGGCGCGCCGCTTGAAGGGTTGAGCCCCGTCGACTTTGCGGAACCCGGGCCGTTCTTTCGCATGGGCCGAGCGCCGCTGGTGTCGACATCCTCACGGCAGTTCCTGGCCTTGACTTTGACGCTGCCTGGCAGCGCCGGTTGAGAGTGATCGACCCGGCAAGCGGATTGAAGGCCTACTTCATTTCCGCCGACGACCTCATAGCATCGAAGCTGGCGGCAGGACGACCGCAGGACATTGCCGATGTCGACGCCATCCGCAAAGCGGGGGAAATCCGCCGGCGCCCTAACAGAGATCCCGAAACCGAGCTGCCCTAACAGGGTGACCGCGGTCGCCAGAGCTTCACCTTGTCTCGCTCTTGACCTGCCGCCATTCAGACAGCAACCGGGCCACTTCTCCGCACGAGTCCCTTCCAGTCCACCGATCGTCGCGTCTCCTCCAACTACACTGCAGGCTATAATTGCGCGCACGGATGGCGCTAACCACTGGGACGAAACTTGGTCCTTATGAAATTCAGGCTCCGCTGGGTGCGGGCGGCATGGGAGAGGTCTACCGCGCGAAGGACAGTCGCCTCGACCGCACCGTAGCCATCAAAGTTCTGCCTCCGCATCTTTCCTCGGACGTCGAATCCAGGCAGCGCATGGAGCGGGAAGCCAAAGCCATCTCTGCGCTGCAACACGCCAATATCTGCACCCTTCACGACATCGGTTCGCAGAATGGGACCGACTTCCTGGTGATGGAGTATCTCGAAGGGCAGACGCTCGCCGATCGTCTGGAAAAAGGCCCACTGCCGCTGGATCAGGTCTTGAAGATTGGAATAGAAATCGCGCAGGCGCTGGAGAAGGCGCATCAGCAAGGCATTGTTCATCGCGATCTGAAGCCCGCGAACATCATGCTGACCAAAGCGGGCGCCAAACTGATGGACTTCGGCCTGGCAAAACCACAAGTGCCGCTTGCCGCGCAGGCAGTCGGCCCATTCACGCCTTCCACGCCGACAATGAATCTGGCTCAGCTCACGCGCGACCGCGTCGCCGATTACCCAAAAAGGTTCGGTGGTTGGCACCTGCCAGTACATGGCTCCGGAAGTTTTGCAGGGAGCGGAGGCGGACGCGCGTAGCGACCTGTTCAGCTTCGGCTGCGTTCTCTACGAAATGATTACCGGACGACGTGCCTTCGAGGGCAAATCGCAGCTCAGCGTATTCACTGCGATCCTGGAGAAAGAGCCGGAACCCATCGCCGCGAACCAGCCTCTCGCCCCGCCCATGCTCGACATGGTGATTCGTGGATGCCTGGCGAAAGATCCCAGCCGAGCGCACCCAGTCAGCACACGACGTCGCCATGGAGTTGCGCTGGATCGCGTCGCTGCGTGGCGCACCCGCAGATGCAGAATCTTCCACCCACCGATCGCGCGCCGCATTGCGTGGCTGGCGGTAGTCGCGGCCGCAATTGTTGTGGGCATAGTTGCAGGATTTCTCTTTCATCGCGCTGCCCCGCAGCCGCCAGCATTCGTGCGGTCATTAATCCCCCACCAGACAAGCGCTTCCGGCTGACCTCCGATCTTGCCGGTCCGCCTGTACTCTCGCCAGACGGTGCGTATCGTGGCGTTCACCGCTGTCGGCGCTGATGGCAAAACGAATCTTTGGGTGCGCGCCATGAATGCCGCGGATGCGCATAGCCTGGCCGACACGAGTGACGCGATTTTTCCCTTCTGGTCTCCTGATAGTCGCTCGCTTGGATTTTTCGCCAACGGCAAGCTGCGGACGATCGACCTTAACGGCAGCTCCGCGCAGACGGTTTGCGACGCGCAACTGGGGCGCGGAGGGGCCTGGGGTCCCAACGGCGTCATCGTGTTCTCGCCGTCTCCCATCGGCAATTGCTGCAAGTCAGCGCGAACGGAGGCACTCCGACGCCGCTCACTCAAGCTGGACACCGCGCTGCACTCCTCGCACCGTTGGCCATTTTTTCTTCCTGACGGCAAACACTTTCTGTACTTCGCCATGGATCACAACCCGTCCCGAATGGCCAACAACGGCATCTACTACGCTTCGCTCGATGGGCGCGACAACCGCATGCTCGTTCACTCCCAGACCAACGCCATCTATGCGGCCGGGTTCCTTCTGTTCAACCGTGGCGACCAGTTGATGGCGCAGCCCTTCGATCCGGACAAAGGAGCATTGAGCGGCGAGTTGCAAACGGTTTCGTCCGATGTATTGAACGATGTCTCTACCTGGCACACGAGCATCTCGGCAACCAACAGCGGACTGCTGACGTTTGGCAATGGCAGCTCCGGGGCAGTTCAACTGGTTTGGATGGATCGCAGCGGGAAACCAGTGAGCATCGCCGCCGACAATCTGCAGAATTTGCAGTTTGCCCGGCTGTCTCCTCAGGGCGACCGCATTGCGCTGACGATGGATTCCGGCATGAATGATGTCTGGTCACTCGATCTCGCGCGAGGGGTTAGTACCCGCCTGACCTTTGGCCCCACCGGAAACACTTTCCCTGTCTGGTCACCGGACGGTAAATGGATCGCCTATAGCTCGCTGCGTCCTTCCGGCACCGGCATCTACCGCCGGCCTACTGATGGCAGCGGAGCCGAAGAATTATTATTTGCCGACCCGGCGGGGCTTCCTTTGCTCCCGATGACTGGTCGCACGATGGCAAGACGCTGTTTTTTTCACCCAACGTTTTCATGCAAAAAGCCGATGGCATATGGGCGGTGTCCCTGGACGGAGATAGAAAACCGCGCCAGGTCCTTCCGCATGGAACCAACGCGACCCTGTCTCCCAATGGACGATGGCTCGCCTACAACTCAGAAGAGTCAGGTCGAGTTGAAATCTACGTGCAAGCCTATGGCGGCGGCCAAGGCAAATGGCAGGTCTCATCCAACGGAGGGCAAGCGCCACGCTGGAGCGCTGACGGCAAAGAGCTTTTCTATTTTGACGGCAGTCAGTCAATCGTCGCGTGTCGCGGTGAACGAAGCCGGCGGCGCACTCGAATTCGGCGCTCCCCAGACGCTCATCAGCCAATGGACGATCCTGACCCTGCCGTTTTTTAGCGTCTCTCCTGATGGAAAGAGGCTACTGATGGAACGCGTTTCGCAGCAGGTCAACCAGCCAATCACGCTCATCACGAACTTCACAGCAAATTTGAAGAAGTAGGGCGGAGATTTAACGGCTCGCCTGCTGGTCGAGTGCCAGATTCAGTTCCAGCACATTCACCCGCGGCTCGCCCAGAAATCCAAGCTGACGTCCTTCGCGTATGCCTTGCGATCAGCTGTCGAACTGATCGGCCGCCAAATGCCGCTCACGTGCGATGCGTGGCACCTGGAATTCTGCCGCCGCGGGCGAGATGTCAGGATCGAGACCGGAAGCGGAGGTGGTGACCAGATCGACCGGCACCGGCATGTTTGGATTTTCTGCCTGCAAGGCAGCCGCATCCTGTTCGACGCGGGCGATCAGGAGCTTGTTCGTAGGCCCAAGGTTCGAGCCGCCGGAACTGGCGGCATCGTAGCCATTGCCTGCGGCCGAGGGCCGCGAGTGGAAATAGCCGGGTCCGGCAAATGGCTGCCCGATGATGCGCGAGCCGATGATCTTGCCGTCGCGCGCGATGAGCTGTCCGTTGGCCTTGCCGGGAAAGATCAGTTGCGCCAGACCCGGTGACCACCAGCGGGATAGATGATCCCCAGCAGGATGGTGGTCGCGATGGTCATCAACACGGAAATCAGCAGATTCTTTTTCATGTTACCTTACGCCAGTCCCACTCTGGTGATGAGCATGTCGATCAGCTTGATGCCGATGAACGGAATGATGATTCCGCCGACGCCGTAGACAAGCAAATTGCGCCGCAACAGCGCCGCGGCGCCCATGGCGCGATACTTCACGCCGCGCAGCGCCAGCGGAATCAGCGCAATGATGATCAGCGCATTGAAGATCACCGCCGACAGCACCGCCGACTGCGGCGTCTTCAGGTGCATGATGTTCAGCGCATTCAGCACCGGGAACGTCCCGGCGAACATCGCCGGAATGATGGCGAAGTATTTGGCCACATCGTTGGCGATGGAGAACGTGGTCAGCGAGCCGCGCGTCATCAGCAACTGCTTGCCGATTTCCACGATCTCAATCAGCTTGGTCGGGTTGGAATCGAGGTCCACCATGTTGCCGGCTTCTTTCGCGGCCTGCGTTCCGGTATTCATGGCCACGCCGACATCGGCCTGCGCCAGCGCCGGAGCGTCGTTGGTGCCGTCGCCCGTCATGGCGACCAGTTTCCCTGCCGCCTGCTCGCGCCGGATCAGGTCCATCTTGTCTTTCGGGGTGGCCTGCGCCAGAAAATCGTCAACGCCGGCTTCGCGGGCGATGGCCGCCGCGGTCAGCGGATTGTCGCCGGTGATCATCACGGTGCGGATGCCCATGGCGCGCAGCTGATCGAAGCGCTCGCGCATGCCGCCTTTGACGATGTCCTTCAGATCGATCACGCCCAGCGCGCCGCGATTCTTCTCCGCGACCACCAGCGGCGTGCCTCCGGAGCGCGCGATCTGTTCGACCGCCGACTGCACATCGCGCGGGAACTGCGTGCCCGTTCTGCAGCCAGGTAGGCTTCGATCGACATCGGCCGCGCCTTTGCGAATCTCGAAGCCGTTCAGGTTCACGCCCGACATGCGCGTCTGCGCGGTGAAGGGCACGAACTGCAGCTTCGTGCGAGCCGAGCTCGCGTCCGCGCAGGCCGTACTTTTCTTTGGCCAGCACGACGATCGAGCGGCCTTCCGGAGTTTCGTCGCCAAGCGAAGACAGCTGCGCGGCGTCGGCCAGTTCCTGCTTCGGTCACGCCGGCGCGGGAATGAATTCCGACGCCTGGCGATTGCCGAGAGTGATGGTGCCAGTCTTGTCGAGCAGCAGCGTGTTCACATCGCCCGCGGCTTCCACGGCGCGGCCCGACATCGCGAGCACATTGTGCTGCACCAGGCGATCCATGCCCGCGATGCCGATGGCGGAGAGCAAGTCCGCCGATGGTCGTGGGAATCAGGCAGACCAGCAGCGAGACCAGCACAAACACGGTTTGCGGCGAGCCCGAGTAGATCGCGAAGGGCTGCAGCGTGACGACCGCCAGCAGGAAGATGATGGTCAGTCCGGCAAGCAGAATGTTCAGCGCGATCTCGTTCGGCGTCTTCTGCCGCTCCGCGCCTTCCACCAGCGCGATCATGCGATCGAGAAATGTTTCGCCGGGATTGGACGTGATCTTGACTTTGATCTGGTCGGAAAGCACGCGCGTGCCGCCGGTGACCGCGGAGCGGTCGCCGCCCGCTTCGCGAATGACCGGAGCGGATTCGCCGGTGATGGCCGACTCGTCGACCGAAGCGACGCCTTCGATGATTTCGCCATCGCCCGGAATGAACTCCCCGGCGGACACGAGCACCATATCGCCCGCGCGCAGCTTGGAGCTGGGCACCTTCTCGATCTGACCGCTCTGCCGCAAGGCGATTGGCCATGGTTTCCGAGCGCGCTTTGCGCAGCGTGTCGGCCTGCGCTTTGCCGCGGCCTTCCGCCATGGCCTCGGCGAAATTGGCGAACAGCACGGTGAACCACAGCCAGAGCGTGATCTGCAGATTGAACTTGAACGCCGCTGCCGACCGCGTGAACAGCAGCACGTGGTGATCACGCTGCCGATCTCCACCACGAACATGACGGGATTGCCCATCATCTTGCGCGGATTCAGCTTCACGCAGCGCATCGCACGAGCGGCGCGCCGAACGATCTTCCATTCCCAGATTGCTTTCTTGTCTGCTTGCCATGTGTGTTCCTCAGAAGGTCTTTCCCGCGCCCATCAGCAGGTGCTCAAGAATCGGGCCCAGGCTCAGCGCCGGGAAGAATGTCAGGCGCCGACGATGACGATCACGCCGATCAGCAGCACGGTGAACAGCGGCGTCGTCACAGGAAACGTTCCCAGCGACGGCGGCACATATTTCTTCTGCGCCAGGTTGCCGGCGATGGCCAGCATCGGAATGATCATCAGGAAGCGGCCCGACCAGCATGGTGATGCCGCCGGCTGACGTTGTACCAAGGCGTGTTGCCGTTCAGCCCGCCGAAGGCCGAGCCGTTGTTCCCCGCCTGCGACGTGAACGCGTAGAGGATTTCGCTCAGCCCATGCGGCCCGGGATTCAGAATGCTCGACGTTCCGAAGCCGTGCGACCGACGAAATCGCCGCGAACGTCAGGATGACCAGCGGAAAGACCAGCGCGACCAGCATCGCCATCTTCACGTCGTAGGCTTCGATCTTCTTGCCGAGATATTCCGGCGTGCGGCCGACCATCAGTCCGGCGATAAACACCGCCAGCACGATGTAGATCAGCATGCCGTACATGCCCGCGCCCACGCCGCCGAAGATGACTTCGCTCAGCATGATGTTGACCAGCGGCACCATGCCGCCGAGCGGCGTGAACGAATCGTGCCAGCCGTTGATGGCGCCGCAACTGGCGTCGGTGGTGACGGTGGCGAACAGCGCGGTGTTGGCGATGCCGAAGCGGACTTCTTTGCCTTCCATGTTGCCGCCGGGTTGCGATAGCGCTGGCGTGCTGGTCGACGCCACGTGCAGCAGCGGATTGCCGCGCGCCTCCGCCCAGTACGCGGTCGTCACGCCGGCCAGGAACAGAATGGCCATCGCAGCCCACACAGCCCAGCCGTGGCGCTTGCGATCCGGTCATGCGGCCCAGCGTGTAGGTCAGTCCGGCAGAGATCGCGAAGATGGCGAACATTTCGATCAAGTTGGAGAGCGGAGTCGGATTTTCAAACGGATGCGCGCTGTTGGCGTTGAAGAAGCCGCCGCCGTTGGTGCCCAGCTCCTTGATGATTTCCTGCGAAGCGACCGGCCCTTGCGCGATGGTCTGCTCGGTGACGGTATCCATCACCGGCTTGCCATCGGCGCCGACCGCGGCTTGCCGTCGGCTCGAGATGCTGCACCTGCTGCGGCTCGACCAGCGTCGCCTTGTCGTAGGGCTTCAGGTTCTGCACCACGCCCTGCGACACCAGCACCAGCGCTCCGACGACGCAGAACGGCAGCAGCACCCAAAGCGTGGCCGCGCGTCATGTCGACCCAGAAGTTGCCGATGGTGTCGCTCTCGCGGCGCGCGATGCCGCGAATGAAGGCAATCGCCAGCGCGATGCCGACCGCCGCGGAAGCGAAGTTGTGATAGGCGAGCCCGGCCATCTGGGTGAAGTAGCTCATCGCGACTTCGCCGGAATAGTTCTGCCAGTTGGTGTTGGTGGTGAACGAAGCGGCCGTGTTGAATGCCAGGTCCGGCGCCACCGCGGCGAGCTTCTGCGGATTCAGCGGCAGCCATGCCTGCACGCGCTGCATGAGGTAAAGCAGCAGCATGGACACGACGCTGAACAGCAGCATCGCGACGGCATACTCCGTCCAGCGCATCTCGTGCTCTTCGTCCACGCCCGTCAGCCTGTAGAGAAGCCGCTCGATGGGGCGCAGCACGGGATCCATGAATGTGCGCTCGCGATTGAACACCCGCGCCATGAAAACGCCCAGCGGCTTGGTCACAGCGAGGATGGCGAGCAGAAAGACGATAATCTGCAACCATCCATTGGCGGTCATGTCAGAATTTCTCCGGACGCAGCAAGGCGTAGAACAGGTACACCATGGTGAGTGCTGTCACCACAAGCATTACCAGCGATTGAGGATTCATAAACGAACTCATCGCACTCTCTCGCAGAATTTCACGTACGCGATCGACAGCGCGAAGAACGCAATCGTGATCGCGACGAAGATTACATCTCGCATGATTTCTCTCCTCCCCTTGGATCGGTACCCCGAGGGCGTCCTCCAGCAACTCGCTGCCGCATGCTCCTGATCTGCTCCGGCAGGCCGCCAGTTTTCGCAGCTGGCCGCGAGCTTTGCATCGCACGCTCGGCCGAGAGCGGAATCACCTGCCTGTAGGACCGCTTTCTTGCCGATGTTGGAATTGCTCCAAGAGGCGTTAGAGCTCGGCCGCTTCGGTCCAATGGCCGGCTGCGTCGCCGCCTTTCATCGAAGTGGATCGCCAGAAGACAGAACAGGAAGAATGCCAACCCGAGACTAACGATCCCCATGAACACAGGCATAACGTCGCTACCCACTCCTACAACTACATTCGACTACGGAGTGGGTAATTCCCGACTAAAGAGGAGATAAGGAGTTTGTAAAATCACGCGCCCGGCTCGACCACCCCAGAACGCGCAACGCCGGCGCGTTCTGGGGGCCCCGGCTCGAACCGGTATCCAACCCAGCGGTCGGTCAGCAAGTACTTGGGATCGGCGGGATTCTTCTCGATTTTCTTGCGCAGTTGACCGACAAACACTCGTAGATACTCGGGTTGCTCGGTGTTTAACTCGCCCCAAATCGCTCCCAGGAGTGTCCGGTGGGTAATAACACGATGGGGATGTTCGGCAAGGTAGGTCAGCAGGTCGAACTCTTTCGGTGTGAGCTTCACCTCTGTGTCGCGAACCTTGACCTGGCGACTCGCAAGGTCGATATGAAAGTCGCCTATGGCAATGGACTCGCGGGTCTGGGTCTGCGCCTTGGGAGCGCGACGCAAGGCTGCACGCACTCGCGCCTGGAGTTCGCCGCTGCTGAACGGTTTCGTAATGTAATCATCGGCGCCGGCATCCAACGCCTGTATCTTGTTGCGCTCCTCGCCTCGAACGGAGAGAACAATGATGGGGATCTCCGACATCGCGCGGATGCGCTTGCACAACTGTACTCCGTCCATGTTGGGCATCATCAGATCGGTGATCACCAAGTTGGGCGACCAGTCCTTCATGATCTCCAGCGCCATCTCGCCATCGTTGGCAACGCGAATGTCGTATCCCTTGGCGCTCAGAGTAGTGCGCAGCACGCGCGTAATCTGCGGCTCGTCGTCAACCACCAGAATGTGCGGATGCTCCACTACCTCACCTCCTGGGTCACGATGTGCACATCCACTGGCGGCGCATCCCGCAGGAAGCGCTGGATGGCGGTGAGATACAGGTACTTCTTCCACCCGGTCTGTGGCCGAGCGCCCAAAGATTACCTGGGTGATTCGCTTTTCGCGCACCAACTTGGCCACTTCTTCCGCAACACTCTTGCCCTTCAGGCTCACGAATGTTCCCTCCAGGTTCTGCGCAAATCGAATGTTCTCCGTCAGGGTACGCTGGTTTTGCGGACTGGCGTCCTGTCCGATATCGACATACACAACAAAAAGGTCACCCTTGATCGCCTGTGCCATGCGCGCAGCCCGGGCAATGAGGTATTGAGCGGCCGGATTCGAGCTGATGCACACGGCAATTCGTTCGCGCACGTCAGGAGTCTTTTCCACGTGCTCTTTCGAAAGATAGGCATCGAGACTTCGATCCACTACCTGGGTGACTTGGCGCAACGCAAGTTCGCGTAATGCGATCAAGTTGCCGGGCTTGAAAAAGTGCGCCAGGGAGCGTTCGGCGCGTTCCACCGGATAGATGTCGCCCCGATTCATCCGGCTCTGCAGAGCCTGCGGGGTAACGTCGGCCAGCACGATTTCATCCACCCGCTGCATGATCCAGTCGGGCACCGTCTCGCGTACCTGCACCCCGCTGATCTGCATCACCGACGGCCCTAAGCTCTCAATGTGTTGCACGTTCATCGTGGACAGCACATCAATGTTGGCTGCCAGCAGCTCCATTACATCTTCGTAACGCTTGGGGTGGAGGCTGCCGTCGATATTGGTGTGCGCCAGCTCGTCTACCAGTACCACCCGCGGACGTCTCTGCAGAATAGCTTCCAGATCCATCTCATGGAACTGGGTTCCCTTGTACTCCATGATGCGTCGAGGCACTGTCTCCAACTTCGACGCCAGCTCTATAACGGCTTTTCGGCCATGCGTCTCGATAATTCCAATGACGACATCTTCGCCGCGGCTGCTCCGTCGTATGCCCTCGCTCAGCATTGCATAGGTCTTGCCCACACCGGGAGCGTAGCCCAGGAACAGCTTGAATATGCCCTGCGTCTTCGCAGGGGCAACTTCCTCAAGCCATTCTTCTGGACTTCGTGGCATTGACCAATTGTAAGGAGTTAGAAATAAGTTTCACGTAAAGAGTAGAATCCCGTCCTGAATGACCGTGAAAGTGGCAGTGGTTCGTGGCCTGGTCGTGGC
This sequence comes from uncultured Acidobacteriaceae bacterium, assembly GCA_963758835.1. Lineage (GTDB taxonomy): Bacteria > Acidobacteriota > Terriglobia > Terriglobales > Acidobacteriaceae > CAVVDY01. Next base: position 75,742 of record CAVWWZ010000028.1, read on the forward strand.
CGTTGTGCTGACGATCGCAACCCTTATCTATGGCCAGTGGTTTCACGTAAACCCGACGACGGTGGCGCTGAGCTTTCTGGTGCTGGTCCTGCTGACCTCAGCTTTCTGGGGGTTCCGGCTGGCACTATTCGCTGCCTTTGCAGCGACAGCTTCGTTCAACTTCTTCTTTCTTCCGCCGGTCAGGACTTTCACCATCTCCGACCCGCAAAACTGGATCGCGCTGCTGACGTTCCTCATCACGGCGATGGTCGCAAGCAATCTGGCAGAACGTGCGCGACAACAGGCCGCTCTGGCACAGGCACGGCGGCGAGAGGTGGAACGGCTCTATGCCTTCAGCCAGCAATTGCTGACCTTCGACAACACGGCCCAGCTCTATAATCGCGTTCCCGACGACCTGGCCCAAACCTTCGGCGCAACCGGAGCCGCCCTAACGTTCAGTGGCCGGGAGACGGTTTATCCTTCGCGGCCTGATCTGAACTTCGATACCGATCTGCTTCTGCGAGCCAAAACACGCGGCGAAATCAGCGTGTCAGATTCCGTTTCCTATGTGCCACTTCGCATGGGAGCGAGGGTCATGGGGGCACTCGCAATGGTCGGAGTAAAGCTTTCGCGCGAGACCCTGGAAGCCATCGGCGGGTTAGTCGGCATTGCCGCCGAGCGTACCCGCGCCCTTGAGGACCTGGCCGAGACACGAGCCATGCAGGAAAGCGAAAAGCTGCGTTCGGCGCTGCTGGATTCCGTCACCCACGAATTCCGCACGCCGCTGACCAGCATCAAGGCGAGTGTGAGCGCCCTGCTGGAGGAGAACGTGCTTGATCCCGCGCAACAGCGGGAGTTGCTTTCCGTCATCGACGAGGAATCGGACCGTCTTAACCGGTTGGTGGGAGAAGCGGCGGAAATGGCGCAGCTCGACTCCCACCTGGTCAGACTGGAGCGCCGGCCTCACGCTCCCAAAGAACTGGTTGACTCCGCCATAGAAAGTGCGCGCTCCATGTTGGCTGGCTATGTCGTCAAGGTTCAGATTCCTCCCGGCACTCCCGACGTCTCGTTTGACTTCGAACGCATGCGCGAGGTGATGGTGCACCTGCTGGAAAACGCTGCCAAATACTCCCCAAAAGGAAGTGAAATTCAGATCACGGTGGAGCACAATCCTGAGGAGACCATCCTCAGCGTTGCCGATCACGGCAGCGGCATCGACGCGGTAGAGCAGTCGTTGATCTTTGAAAAGTTCTATCGCGGCCGCGAACACCGCTACATGTCACAAGGCACCGGTATGGGCCTGGCTATATCTAAAGTAATCGTGGAAGCGCACGGAGGATCGCTCTCCGTAGTGAGCCAGGTAGGCTCAGGCTCGGTTTTTTCGATCCATCTACCTGCCAGTAACTGAGATGGGACTCGAGATGTACCTAAGCTCGGCAGTCTATTCTCGTAGCCCGGCCGAATCCTTTCGCATCCTGAGCGTTTCCATGTAGAACTGCGTCAGGTCCCGCCGGTAGGCCTGGAGCGTATGCGCGGTCTCCACCCGGCGGCGGGCGGCAGATGCAAGCCGGGCGCGCAGATCTGCGGACAGTAGAAGTTCTTGAATGGCTTCGGCGAGAGCTTGTGGATTTTCTCTGGGCACCAGCAATCCTGTAACGTCATTCTCCAGAATTTCCGGCACCCCTCCGACACTTGTCGCCGCAATCGGCAGGCCTGCCGCCATAGCTTCGAGAACTACGTTGGGGGAGCCTTCGGACATCGACGGCAGCGCGTAGATGGTCGCCATCGCATAGTAGGGCGCGACGTTCTTCTGAAATCCTGCCCACAGTAGCCTGTCCTCGATGCCAAGGTCGGAGGCTTGGCGGCGTAGATTTCCTTCCTCTGGTCCGTCGCCGACCAGCACAAAGCGATGCTTCGGAAGGTCGGCCCTGTCCTTCAACCGGCCGATTGCGTTGAGCAGGTTTGCATGTCCCTTCTCGACCGACATGCGCCCGACCGTCACAATCACCAGCTCGTCGCCTAGCCTCATTTCCTGGCGAAGCCGCAGCACCTCATCATCACTCGGACGAACATAGGGATCGACGAAGTTATGCAGGACAGTGATCTTGTCACGCGGTATCCCCAGGTTTTGGAGCGCGTTGGCGAACGGCCCGCAGACGCTTATAAGGCGATATGCCCCGCGCAGCGACCAGCGATCGATCTGTTTGTAGGCGCGGTCGAGGCGGCCCATCGAGGTGTAGCCGTGATTCCATGCGATCCAGGGAAATTCCCGGTGCAAACCGGTGGCACGCACCAGGAAGTGTGACTTGATATTGTGCGTTTGGAGGATGTCGGGTTTGAAGTCACGCACAATGCGTCGCAGGTGCGGCACGACCTTCAGGTCCCAACGGCCGCGCTCAGGGATTTCAATCACTGGAATCCCTGCCGCCAAGGCTGCTGCCGCCAAGCCGGTCTGCTGGCCGTTACGGCTATAGGTCACAAAGGTCACATCGACCGTCGGCAGGCCGGGTTCGGCCTGGCGGCCCGCTTTGGCAAAGCTAAGGGCGACGCGCCCGAGTCCGGTCGCCGTGGCGTTTTCGTGAAAGACGAGGACGCGAATTCGCTCGGGTGTCACGGTCGGTTCCGTGGTCGCTGCCGGGGTTGTCATCCAACGCTGACGGTGGCTGAACTCGGCGCGGATTGCTGGTGACGATACCACTCCAGCGTGCGGCGCAGACCTTCTTCCAGACTGAATCGCGGAGCATGGCCAAGGTACTTCACGGCTGCCTCGGTGTCGGCCTGCGAATCGCGGACATCGCCGGTCCGCGGCGGGGCGTAGTTCGCCGCAATCGAGACACCTTCAATGTGCTGCAGGGTTTCCCAGACCTTATTCAGTGAGGCTCGCCCTCCATTGCCGGCGTTGAACATCTTTCCTGCTACTCCGGAAGCCGTTGAGGCCTTCAGAATCAGATCGACCACGTCCTCCACGTAGGTGAAGTCACGCGTCTGCTCACCATCACCGAAAATCGTCGGCGAGGTTCGCTCCAGCAGGCAGCGGATGAAAATCGACAGCACGCCAGAGTATGGGCTTGACGGGTCCTGCCGCGGGCCATACACGTTGAAGAAGCGGAGCGAGGTGGTGTCGAGGCCATAACACTCGGCGAAGCTGCTGCAATAGTATTCCCCCAGCAACTTCTGCGCCGCATACGGCGACTTGGGATTAGGCTGCATGGTCTCGAGCTTGGGCAGTACCTCGGTGTCGCCATAAGCCGAGGACGATGCCGCGTAGACCACCTTGCGCGCGTTGCCTTGCTTGGCTGCGAGCAGAACGTTGAAGGTGCCGTTGATATTCGACTCATGCGACGGCACGGGATCGGAGATACTGCGCGGCACCGAAGGAATGGCGGCGATGTGAAAGACGGTATCGGCCCCGGCGATTACCGGGGCGATCGTGGCAAAGTCGCAGATGTCGGCAACGTGTAACTTCACCTCGGAGGCGAGATCGTCCAGGTTCTCGTGACGCCCGGTGGAGAAGTTATCGATGACCTCGACCGTGCCATCGTTGCAAGCAAGAAGTCCGCGAACCAGTGCCGATCCGATAAACCCGCCGCCACCTGTGACTACATATTTTTTCATCTGCAATGCCTTCGCCGTAGCTTCTTATCCGTGTTCCTCCGCGCAAATCCGCGGCTTGAATTTCCTACTTACTTACTTCGGCTCCGGCCTCGGAACTCGCGCTACCAGCCGTCGCCGCCGTCCGGTTGATGTTCTTCATGATCACGCGCGCGGGATTTCCGATAGCCACGCTGTAGTCGGGAATGTCATTCAACACCACGCTATTCACACCCGATGATCGCGCCTTCCCCGACGGTCACGCCCTTCATGATGAAGCGTTGTGTCCAATCCAGGCGTAGCGCTTGATGCGTACCGCCTTGATTTCATCGGGCGAAGCCGGCAGGTCGGCGATGCGCGCCATGGTGTCGCGAGGATGAGCGTCGCTGTCCATAAACCTCACCCCCGACGCGACATTAACGTCTTCTTCCAGCACGATCTCGCGATTCACCATGAAGATGACGTTGTGCCCGATGTCGACGCGGTCCTTCAGCACCAACCTGGCTCATCCAGTTGCGAGCCGCTGAAGATGTCGACCTTGCCGAAGAAGTTCACATCGTCGCCGATATAAATCTTGGAGTGCCCTGCCACCCACGGCATTCGCGTACAACGGAAGCGCTTGCCCACCGACTCGCAGCGTCCGCGAAACAGGGGCTCGTACAGGAAGTAGCCCAGCGCCCAGCGGATCCCCAACTCCAGGTTGTGAAAACCATAAAAGCCAGCTCGTAACACGGGGTTGAAAAAACGGGGAAGCGGCAGATTGCTGGAGCGAATGTTATGGGCAATCAGCTTCAGCCGCCGGTAAAACGGCGTGTCACCGCGACGAAGCTTCACAACAAACGAACCCATGGGCTAACTGGTACATACTCCGACGCTCAGATTGTGCGCTTCTTCCAGCAACTCGACGAGGAACTTCTCCGGCGTCAGTACCCACGCAATGCGTCTTCCACCGAAGGCCACAGCGGGCTTGGGACGCTTGACGATCAGGGCTCCCCGGCTGCGGAAATCGCTCAGTTCCTGCTCCAGGTCGACCACCTCGTAGCAGGCGTGATGCAGGCCGCCACCCTTCTCGTTCAAAAAGCGTAGCACGGGAGAGTCACCGCCGTTGGGCTCCACCAACTCCACCTGGGCATCGCCCGGTCGGGTAGTCAGGAATGCCACTTTCACCTTTTGATTAGGATCGGCGAAGATTTGCGAATCCCATGTAGCCGCCATTGAGCGAATGAATCCCGGCATCGCCGCTGCGATATCCGCCACCACGAATCCCATATGGTGCAGCCGCATTGGCTTGGTGCTCAAGCCGGCTGTTGCCGCTGCTGCAGGTACGCGCGGACCTTGTCAAAGCTGTCCAGGTCGGCAACATCGTCCAGGTCCATCTCGATTTCGAATTGCTCTTCGATGACGTTGACCAGCGTGATAGCGGCCACCGAATCCCACTCCGCTACCGTCTCCTGCGATGCCGTCGGAATCTTGTCTTCGCTCAGATCGGGAAAGACGATCTGGAAGCACTCTACAAGTTTGGGTTGGACGTCATCCATGAGCTTCCGCCTTTTTCAACTCTCTCACCTCGTGATACAGCGCAGGACAATGTTGGTCAAACTGCGGTTTTGTCAGACTGAAACTCTGCTTTCGGAGCCTCGCCCAGCAGCGACGCGAAAAATTCCTGCGTTGGACCGTTCTTCGCCGTGGGTTGGAAGGCAAACTCGATCTCATCGACGCCGGCAGTCTCGAACAGCAGACGCAGCGTCTGGTGCTCAATTCGGCGAGAAAAGGCGCGGCAGCTCATGACCCAGGTATCCACCAGCAAGCCCTTGCCCTGAAACTTCGCCTTCGCAACCGCGATGGTTCCCAGTGGCCCGAACTTGTCTTCGTAGCTCACGGTGACGGTCAGCGACTGGTCGCTTGCGCTTTCCTTGTGCCAGTCCGCTTCGGCCCAGCGCTGTCCGTTCAGGTTGAACTGGTTGGTCTTGTTCACCAGCTCCAGGGTTCGCGGCTCCCCAGCCGCAGAAAAATCGAAGGTAACGACCGCCTGCGCCTGTTCCAGAAAAGCTCTCCGGAGCCGATCCGCCTTCCGCCTGTTTACGGAATGCCGCTCCCTGGCGAATGCTCGCCAGCCGCAGCAGATCGTCGGACGAGACCTTGTCCTTTGCCGCACAAATCGCGCAACCGGCGCAACATCTGCGAGCGCGGCCACCGGGTCTTCCTTAGGAAACAGTACGCACTCAATGCCGGGGTGCTGCGCCGCCACCTCCGCCAGCTCCATAGGACTGTCGTCGACGAAAATCACGCTGTCGGCTGCGATGTTCCAGGTTTCCAGGATGCGCTTCACCGCTCCCGACTTGGCGTTCCAGCTGGCTTCGATGGGAAACACCTGCTCAGGACGAAGCACCATGTCCGGACGCTCAAACGCTTTCGCCACCACCGCCGGGTCGTTCTTGCTGGCTACGCCTACCAGGGTTCCATTCTCGGAAAGCGAGCCCAGCAGCTTCTGGTACAGCCCGTGCATCTGCGCATCGCCGTGCAGGTCCCAATGCACGTTCTCCGGGCCAACCTCGCCCACGATGCCCTTCCACATGGTGTCGTCAAGGTCGGAGATGATGCCCTTTTTCGGCGCCGGCGGCACCAGCGTCTTGGCCAGCAAGTTCGGCAAGTCGATCCGCATGCTCGATGCTGTAGGGCAGCCCTGCTTTCAAATCGCTCTTCAGATCAAAGCGCGCCTCCCAAGGGGACTCTTGCGCCAGCCGTTCGCGGCTGACCACGCGCACCCGGCCATCGCGCGCCAGCTCGGACGCGAAGTGCAGCAGGGCGCCGTTGAGCACGAGCTCAACATGGGACGCCTGCCAGCCCGGCGCGGAGAAGATCGGCACCATGGGCAAGCTGGGAAGCGCCAGTGCGACCGGGACTCCCGAAGGAATGCGCGTCAGAGCCGCCTGTATGCGCTCCAGGGCCATCGTGGCATGTTCCACGACGCTGGTCAGCGAATCCCGTCCCCACCCGCCGGAATTGCGGTAATCGAGCCGGGCATCCAGGTCGGGCCATTCGATAACCACCACTACCCCGTCGCTTTCGGCAAGCCGCTCCAGCGTCCCGCACAGGTCTCCATAAAGCCCTTCCTTGATTCGTACCGCGCGGCCTGGCAAAGCCAATTGCAGATTCGCGTTGAGGAAGGTACGAAGATGGAGTGGGGTGAATCCACACGCCAATGTCACCTGGAACGGAGGAGCCGCGGCCATCGTCGATTGCACAATCCTGAGGGCTTCTGTGAGTTTCACGGAAAAAGGTCCCGGTGCTGGTTAGCACGAAGCAGCGTAGGGGCACACTCTGCGTCGACGAGCGTTCCTCATTGACTATATTGAAAGCTGCTTATCTCGCGCAAGGCGGCCAGGCTAACCTCGCGTTATTTCATGCCTGCACAACCACATCGGGAACGAAGCAACGAAAACAGTACGCTAGAATTCGGTTGTAGAAGCCCAGGAACAGCATTGGCGACCAACACCGCGGCTCCCCGCACCCATCCCCGACTGGCGGTTCAGGCCTTCTGGCTGACCTTCGCCAAGTTTGTCGCCGCTATCTTCGGCATCCTGACTCCGGTTCTGCTGGTCCGCATCCTCAACCAGCACGAATTCGGCATTTATAAGCAGGTCTTTCTCTTCCTCGGGACGGCTACCAGCGTCGCCGCGTTCAGTGTCGGGGTCAGCGCGTTCTACTACATGCCGCGGCAGCCGCACCGCGGAGGCCAGATCGCACTGAACATTCTGCTCTACAACTTCCTTGTCGGCCTGGTTCCCCTACTGCTGCTCCTTTTTTATCCGAAGTTCCTCAACCTGTTCTTCCGCACCGGCGACCTTCAGCCATACGCGCTGATATTGGGCATCTTCGTGATGCTGCAGCTCGACGCTTCTCTGGTGGAGATGATTCCCACCGCGATGCAGGACGTGCGCAACTCCACGGTGTTTGTGGTAAGCACACAGCTCTTCAAAGCGCTCGCCGTCATCGCCGCGGCAATCAAGTTTCGGACAGTGCGCGGCATCGTGGTGGCCTGCATGATCGCGGCGGCTCTTTCGGTGGCGATCCTGCTGCGCTACCTCTACCGCAGGTTCGGTGCCTTCTGGCAGCACTTCGACAGGCACTTCTTCCTTGAGCAACTGGCGTACGCCCTGCCGCTGGGCGCTTACGGAATCATCTGGGTCATTCGCAAGGATCTCGACAACTACTTCGTCAGCGCGATGTATCCGTCGGCGCAGTATGCCATCTACTCCATCGGCTGGCTGGAAGTCCCGCTGATCTCGCTTTTCCTTGAGTCGATGCTGTCGGTGATGGTGGTGCGAATCAGCGCGCTGCACCAGGAGGGCCGGGTCGGAGACATTCGCAGCGTGTTGGCCAGCGCCATTAATCGGCTGGCGACTGTGCAGTTCGCCATCTACGCTCTGCTGCTGGTCGCCGGACGCGACCTGATTGTCTTCTTCTACACCAAGGCGTATGCCGCCAGCGCTCCTATCTTCTACGTCACGATTACGCTCATCGTGTTGAACGTGTTCATGTACGACCCCATCGTTCGCGCCTACCTTGAGCTACGAAAGTTCATCCTGCTGGTTCGGATCGGCGTGCTGGTGGCTCTGTGCATCGCCCTTGGCCCTGTAATCCACCACTACGGCATGATCGGCGCCGCGGTCACCGCAGTGCTAGGTGACTTGACGGAGCGCCTTATCGTCGGGCGCAAGGTCTGCCAGACGATCGGGGCCACATGGCAAGATGCGCGGCTGCTTTCCGGCGTACTACGCGTCGCCGCCGTGGCTGCAGTTGCTGCCCTTATTGCCACCGGCGTGCGCAACGCCGGCGCCTCGCAGCCTTTGTTCGCGAGACTTGCTATGACGGGCATCAGTTTCGCGGTGGTCTACGTTGCCGGATTTTACTTCTGGCACTTGCCGGGATGGGAGATCGTCTCCAAAGACCGCCTGCTGGGGTTTGTGCAGTCCGCCCGTGCGCGGCTCGGCGGAGCGACATCGTAGAAAGCGGCTTTTGGCTTTTGGCTTTTGGCTTCTTGCCTCTTGGCTATTGGTTCGTTACCGGGTGTCATCCCGAGCGAAGCCGAGGGACCTGCAGTTTCTTCACATCACCATCACCCGCGATTTGTCATCACGAGGGAAGCGAGGGATCTGCTCTCGCCTCTCAACGAGACACTCTTCACGATGGAACGCGGCTCGCTCCGCCGACGAGAACAGACCTCTCGGCCGAAACGGAAAGACATGAGCACTTCCAGCGGAAAGCGAAGAGCGAACGGCGAAAAGCGGTTCCCCTGTGACGTCCAACCTTGCGCGATTCTTGACAGGCCATCTATGTTCGAAAGCATGAAGGACCGCCGTGTCGTTATTTGTCTAAGCGTAATTCTTTGGGCGCTCCCGCTGCTTGCCCAATCCGCCAAGGTGGAGCACATAGGCGCTATCCCGGCCGACGTGCCATCGGACTTAAAGGCCGCCTTGGAAGACAAAGGCTACCGCGTCACGCTTGACGATGGATGGACCGCCGAATTCTGGCCAGCCAAGGACCTGAAGCTCGCCAGCAAAGACGCTCCTGGCGCACTCTATCCCGAACTCAACAACAGCGAACTCATTGGCGTCATCAGCCTGCCAAAGGGAATGGGCGACTTTCGGGGCCAGGCCGTTCCCGCCGGCGCCTATACCCTGCGCTACCAATTGTTGCCCCAGGACGCCAACCACCTTGGCGTCTCGCCGAACCCTGACTTCCTGCTCGCGATACCGGTCGTTAACGACACCAAGCCGGATGCCGTCTACCCATTCGACAAGTTGGTCAGCCTGAGCTCGAAAGCGACTGGCGCACATCCGGCAGTGATCGCAATGGACAAGGCAGGCGACCCCGGTACGGCCGTATTCGATGACCAGCAGCTACTGGTGCTGACTGTGACCGCAGGCGCCTCAGCCGGAAGCAAGGGGAAAACCCTCGGCATCGTGCTCAAGGGACAGGCCGCCCAGTAGTTTCTGACTCTGCGGAACTCCCAAGTCCGCCCCGTCACGAAAATATTTTTCTCTCCTCACGTTCTGACCAGCCAAGCGAACCTATCGGAGTGTTGCAAGCCGCATCAGTGCCCGTTGCAAATCACCACACCGCCAGATGGTTGACTCAGGAACGCTCAAGTACCTGCAAACCCATTAGCTTCGACTCTCCGCAGTACCTCGTTCTTACTTCCGCGCCGTAATCTCCGTTGCGAAACTCAACGACAACCCTGGCCGCAAATCCGCCCACAGCCATCGCTGTGTTTCGCATCACCGTTTGTAAGTGAATGCAACACCGGCGGCTTCTAAAGCCTTTAGTGATTCCTCAAGCTCTTTTCGCGGATTGGCATCTCTCGTGCCCTAACAATTGGCGTACGCGCCAGCAACAAAGGCGCAAAAAAGAAACTCTCGGAGGCCGTTATGACAGTCCTACTGGTTCTTGCAATTTTCGCAATCTTCCTGACGATCGATTACTTCTACGCCAAAGCAAAGCATCCCGTACTGCAGGTTGCCCCGGCGATGCGCAAGCAACAAGGCGTTGCCGCTACACCACGCCAGCCCAGCCTGGTTGGGGGCTTCTCGGTTCCCGACAATCTTCGCTATCATCCCGGCCACACCTGGGCGCTGAGCGAGAGCCCGAACCTGGTCCGGATCGGCATCGACGACTTCGCTTCCAAACTGACCGGCAAGGTCGAGAGCATCGCCCTGCCGCAACGCGGCCAGTGGATCCGCCAGGGACAAAAGGTGTGGAGCATCGTGCGCAACGGCGTGAAGGTCGACATGGTTTCGCCGATCGAAGGCAGCGTGAGCGACATCAACGAAGCAGTGGTCAACGATCCAACGCTGGCGACCAAAGACCCCTACGGCGAAGGCTGGCTGGTGACGGTACAGTCTCCTGACTCGAAGACCAACTTCCGCAACCTGCTGGGCGGCGCCTGGCTCGCTGGTGGACGGAAGAGTCTTCGATGCGGCTGCAACGGATTATGCCGGCAACTCTCGGAGCCCTGGCGCAGGACGGTGGCGTGGCGGTCGACGACGTGGCCAGCACGATGCCTGACGAGCAATGGACCAAGATCACCCGCGAGTTCTTCCTGACCTAGGATTGCTCGGCTTAGTTCAGTTCCCGCGGAGCGGGCCTCCCTCCGCGGGATTTTTATTGCGCAGAACGCTTTTGGCTCTTGGCCCTTAGCTCTTTGGCTTGTAGCTCCTCGTCGAATCTCGACACAGGATTGTCATCACGAGGCCGCTTCGGCCGAGGGATCTGCTCTCGCCGGCAGCGCTGGCACTTTCTAAATGGTGAAAGGCATTCCGCCGAAGAAAGAGCAATTGCTGGTATTGCCGCGATCCGCTCTGGCTAATAGCCGAGAGCCAAGAGCCGCTTCCTTACTTCCCGTCCAGGCCCGTCAGATATACCGTCAGCGTCCCCCAGAACAGCCGGGCCCGTATCTGCACTGGCAAGTGCTGCGCATCGTCGGTGTACCAGATCCAGATTCGGCCACGGTTCTTCAGCGGACCGTAATCGCCCTCCGGCCCGACACGGATCGTGTTGAACGTTCCCGCCGGCGTCTTCACCTGCTCCTTGCCTTCGACGTGCGCCTGTACCGTGACCGTCTTGCCGCCATCGTTCAATGGGAAAGCGTACGTCGCGTTCGGGGTTAGCGGCAGGCTAGCGACATACAAAAGCCCCGAGACCACGTCGGTGACGCAGCCGGGAATGTCGTGCTCCTCACGCTTCTTCTCGCCAGTCTTAAGGTTGGTCTCGTTCAACACGGACTTGCCCGCTTTATAGTCGAAGACAATCTGCGTGTCGCGTCGGTGCGATCCCTCTTCGGTGTGCTTGGTGATCGACTGCGAGCAGAGCTTGGCGGCATCGAAGTATGACTCGAAGCGGTCCTGCACGCGAAACAGCATGGCCACCACGCCGCTCGAGTCGGCAGTACCCGACACGTGCATCTGCGATCCGTTACGCTGTACCTTCAGCGTGGCCACACCTGCGGTCCAATAACGGTACTCGGCCTCATAGCGCAACGTTTGCGTTGGGAAGGCAAAGCCGCCCCGCAGCGGCTGAATGTGCGCCGCCGCGCTGATGGTCGCTTCCTGTGCGGCCGCCGTTTGCTGGCCGGACGTAGCTGCCGCTTCGCTCAGTGTGCGAATTCCAAAACCCAGCGACAGTAACAGAAGCAAGAGGACAGAAATAGGGCGCTGAAGGGTCAAAATCATCCACGGAACCAGAGCATCTTTACCACCAGCGCCACCAGCACCGCGGCAGCGCCGAATAACGCATTGTACTCGCGGTGCTTCAGGTAAAGCGCGCGAGAGAAGTCCCGGGTCATTCCTCCGAAGCGCAAAGTGTGCGGAATGAGCCGCGGCACAGTACGCGCGTACTTCGAATAATCACGGAAAGCGCGTCCCCAAGTAGTGCTCTTCGGAGCGAATCGTTGGCACATAGATGAGAACAAACATCGCGACGATCAGCAGGGCGATCACCACATCGCGTGCTGCAGCGGCAAACCCGATGGCCAATACTATCGAGCCCAAGTACAGCGGATTGCGGACATAGGCATACGGCCCAGTCATCGCCAGCTCTTCGTTCTTGTCGACGTGCCCGGAGGCGACAGCGCGAATGCCAAGCCCCAGCGCCGCTATCACCGCTCCTACAACGAGGGACACCCAGGTTGGCCGGGCTCGCCATAGATAGAACGCGGCGAAAGCAAAGCCCAGCGGCACGCGAATGCGGCGGGCGATGCGGCTCCAGGTCCAAGACAAGCGCGTACGCTCCCCGGATTGCCTCTCGTTTTGTGTCATCGAATCGAGCGTCACTCGCCTTTGTGACCTCTGCCTTCCTGCATCTGCGACAGGAAGCGGCTGGTCGAGTGGTCTTTCGGATCGCCAACGATCTCAACCCGGCCGCCGTAGGCAAGCACTTCGTCGCGCTCGGGCACACTGTCGCGGGTGTAGTCCGTGCCCTTGGCGTGGATGTCGGGATGAATCTCGCGAATCAGAGCACGTACGTCCCGCTCGTCGAAGATAACAATGGCGTCCACATCCTCAAGCGCGGCTAGAATTTCGGCTCGTTCTTCTGCCGGCATGAGCGGGCGGCCCGCCCCTTTCAGCTCGCTCAGGCTGCTGTCGGAGTTGACGGCAACGACCAGCTTGCCACCCAGCGCCTTCGCCCCGCTGCAGGTAGCGCACGTGACCTACGTGCAACAGGTCGAAGCCTCCGTTGGCGAGGATGATCTTCTCACCCTGCTCCCGCCAGTTTTGAACGAGAGCGCGCAAAGATTCGCGGGTCTGGATTTTTGCTAGGTCGTTCACGCGTGTGCCGCCGCGTATTGATCGATTGCTCCGAGCAGTTCCTTTGCCGAAACGGTTGCTGTGCCCCGCTTCATCACGACCACACCGCCGGCAAGATTGGCCAGTCTGGCTGCAGTCTTCGCATCGGCGCCTGCCGCCAGCGACGCGGTGAAGGTCGCAATCACGGTGTCACCCGCGCCGGTGACGTCGACCACCTGGTCGGAGCCGAAGATAGGAATGCTCTCCGGTTTGGCGTCGCGCTCGAAGCAGACCATGCCGTCGCGTCCGCGGGTTATTACCAGCGATTCGAGCTCCATGCGCTCCATCAACTGTTCGCCCGCCTCCAGCAGTTTCGCGTTGTCGTGGCCAATCCGTATCCCCAGCGCCTCTTCCACTTCGGGCTCGTTGGGGGTTGCGGCAGTAGCGCCGTCAAACTCCAGCATGCGATAGCGCGAGTCGAGCGTAACCGGTTTGTTGTCGAGGCATCCGTTGGATCGTACGAAGGCGAGCAAGCGCGGGCTGGCCGCACCGTAACCGTAATCGGAGATCATCAGCGCGTCTGACGCTGTGGCATATTCGCGCGCGGCATTGACCAGGTTGAGCAGCGCCGGATGCGTCTCCTCCAGCGGCTGCTGGCTCGCGGTCGACGCGGATTACCTGCTGGCGGCTGTTGTGCGACATGCCAGCAAGAATGCGGGTCTTAGTCGTCGTGGTGTAGTGCTTCAGCCTCTGAATGCCGCCGACTGGGATCTTCTTATGGTGCAGCGCTTCGATCAGCAGATGACCGGGCTCGTCGTCGCCGACCACGCCCACGGGCAGCACGTTCACACCCAGCGCCGCCAGGTTCATGACGGCGTTGCCGCCTCCGCCGGGCACCACCGTGCGCTCGCGATGCTTCAGGATGAGCACCGGCGCCTCCCGCGAGACGCGGGCGATCTCGCCGAAAACGAACTCATCGGCAACCAAGTCACCGAGCACCGTGATGGAGAAGTCAGGAAAGGATTGAACGATCTTCTTCCAGCGGTCGTGATCTTTGGTGTGTCGAGTCATGGATTGGCTGTTAGCACTTGGTCGTTGGCTTTTGGCAATTCGCACCCCTGCCCGGCTGTCATCCTGAGCGAGAAACTCAGCGACGAGTCGAAGGACCCCTGTGGCAACGAATCGTTATTCTGAGCTTTATCGTCGCTGGTAGTTCCCAATTCTCTCATGCGCTTCGCAAATTCACGCGCGCGAGGATCTCATTTACCGCCGCGTCGGCGTTCTCCAACTCTATGCGTAGCGGGACCACGTGTACGGTTCCCAAGTCGCGCAAATTTTCGCCGAGGTTCACCGCGTCCTTCTCTGTGGTGACAAAGGCCGAAGCGCGATTGCGGTCACGCAAGCGAACGAGCTTCGCCACGTCATCAGCGCCATATGGATGATGGTCGCGGAAGCGCTGCTTCGCCACGATGTTCATCCCCGCTTGCTGCAGTTGCGAAAAGAAGGGCTCGGGACGTGCGATGCCACAGAATGCGACGCACGCGTCTTTGATCGGCGGAGCGAAGATGCTGCGCTGCACCCGCCAGCGCCGCTTCACGAACTCGGGGATTGACTCGGGCGGAAGGTTGCCGCTGAGCACGACGGCATCGGCGCGCGCCAATGACGAAAGCGGCTCACGCAAGCGGCCACCTGGCAGCAGCGAATCGCGCATGTCCGTCGGCGTGAGCATCACGATATCGAAGTCGCGCGCCAAGCGCCGATGCTGAAACCCGTCGTCCAGCAGGTGCAGTTGTGGACCGAAACTCTGCTCGGCATACAGACCAGCAGCATAGCGATCTTCGCCCACGACAACCGGCACTCCCAGTTTGCGCGCGATCAATAGCGGCTCGTCGCCGAACTGCCGAGCCGTGCCTGCAGGATCGACCATCGCGACGCCTCTGGTCTCGCGGCGATATCCGCGCGACAGCACGTCGAACAGCACGCTGCGCTGCTTGAGCAACTCGCCCAGCAGTAGAAGGAAGGGCGTCTTCCCTGCGCCCCCGGTTGAAATATTGCCGATGCTGACTACCGGTCCCTGCAACCGGTGAACCTGAAATGTGCCGCGGTCGTAGAACTCATTGCGCGCTCGCACTGCGGCTCCGAACACCATTGACAAGGGATTCAAGCGCGATGCTCCGTCGCGGTTGCGCTGACAGGGCGATGCTGTGCATCGGGCAGCAGCGCGATGAGTGCCTCTGCGGTTCTGCGCGTTGCGCCCTGTTGCGAATGCATGACATCACGGGCGTTGCGACCCAGGTGCTCGCGCTCCTCCACCTTATCCAGCAGATCGAGCATGACGGAAGCGAGCGTCTCTGGAGTCACGACTCGTAGCGCATCCGCTCGCCGGAAGATGTCGATGATGTCGCGGAAGTTTTCGGTGTGCGGCCCGACGAGGATGGGTACGCCGAAGTGTGCCGGCTCAAGCACGTTGTGTCCGCCCTTGGGAACGAGACTGCCGCCAATGAACGCGAGGTCGGCAAACTCGTAGACGCTCGCCAACTCGCCGATAGAGTCGAGCAGCAGAATGCCGCCAGCTAAGGGTGAATCGCCAGGCCCCCCACTCATCCCTGCCGTTGGAGGGAGTGGGAGGTCGGGCAACTGTGATCGCCGCTGAAAGGAAATCCTGAGGACGCGAGTAACGCCGCAACTGAATCGAAGCGTTCAGGATGGCGCGGAGCCAGCAGCAGCAAGGCCTGAGGGTAGCTCTCACGTACCGCGCCAAAAGCGTCAAGCAGCATGGACTCTTCGCCTTCCAGCGTGCTGCCGGCGACAATGACCGGGCCGATGCTCCCGCGCTGGATAACGTCCGCGAGCCGCGCATGAAGTTCGCCACGCGCCGGCGGCTTCACTTCAAATTTCAGGTTGCCGCCCACGTGAACTCGATCAGCGGAAGCGCCAATCGCGATCAGTCGCCGCGCATCCTCTTCGCTCTGCGACAGCAAGAGATCAATGTTGGCCAGCACTCGCGCGAATAGTGGGCGAAACCGTCATGTATCGAGGCAGCGACCGGTCGGAGACGCGCGCGTTGACCACGGCGACGGCAGCGCCCGATTGGTGTGCGCTGTGCAGCAGGTTGGGCCAGAACTCGCTCTCGGCCAGTACCAGCATGCGCGGACGAATGGCATCCATGAACGCCTGCACCGCCCAGGGCAGATCGAGCGGAGCGCGAAAGACATTGGCCTCGCCGAATTTCTGTTGCGCCAGCTTCTGTCCGGTGTCGGTGGTGGTGGAGACGACGATTCGATAATCTCGCAACTGTTGTTTTAACTCGCCAACTAGCTGCGTGACCGCGAGCACCTCGCCAACCGAAACAGCGTGGATCCAGATGGTCGGCGCGCCCTCGTGCCTGCGTAAACGCTTTGGTACGCTGCCCAGCCGCTCGCTCCAGCCCGAGCGATACTTGCCGTGGCGCAGCATGTGCCACAGCCACCATGGCGTGCTCAACGCCAGCGTAACAACCAGCAGCGCACTGTAGACCCAGTACACGTGTGCGATTGTACTTGCGGCCTTGTACAAGGCCAAAGCTGGCGAGTTGAGAGCGCGCGATCAAAGGCGGATAATCCAGGCTATGCTCTTTCGGCTTCGCAGCGCAGGCTGCATGGTTCTGCTAGCGCTGGCGCTTCTTGCCGGCCCGTCGCTCTACGCCTTCAAAGAGTTCGTCGCTCCCCATCCCGAGAGTGCCGACATGTACCCCAGCAAAGACGCTCACCCCAACGAGAAGGTGACAGCCGCCGTCGACCTTTACAACACCGCGCCAAAGGACGAGGTCTTCGGCACCAACTATGTGCAGAATGGCATACTGCCGGTGCTGCTAATCGTTACCAATAGCGGCGACCAACCCGTCTTGATGACCAAGATGCATGCACAACTGGTGACCGCTTCGCGTAGCAAGCTGGAGGCGCTGGAGGTGGACGATGTCTTCCGCCGGGTGGCGCATATCAAAGCCAGCAGCACTACTCCGCCGCGCGTCGGGCCGATTCCGCTGCCCACCGGCGCCAAGAACAAGAAGGCTCAGGAACAGTACCAGGAGCTGACCAAAGCGGTATTCATCGCCGAGGCAGTCGAGCCGCACACCACCAAGTCGGGTTTCCTGTTCTTCGATATCCAGGACATCAAGAGCCCGGTCGTCGGCGGTCACATTTATCTGACCGGCATACGCGACAGTACCGGCAATGAACTGATGTACTTCGAGATTCCACTGATCGCTGGAAACGCAGCACAACCGTGACCGCGGATTGCGCGGATAAGAATCCTTGGCCACGGATTACACGGATGAGAACAGATCAGACGAGGACTTGTTGCTGCGCGAGCGAAAAGCATATCCCTCGCTTCGCTCGTGATGACAATCCTGAGAGTTTCTCGCCTATAACTCCGATCCGCGGGTAACGCCTTTCCCCTCGTTATAATCGCCACATGGCCACCACTCCGGAAGCGCCGGTCGCGACGCGCTCGAAATACGAGCCGGTCATCGGACTCGAAGTCCACGTACAGCTACTGACCAAGACGAAGATCTTCTGCGGCTGCTCCACGCATTTTGGCGATCCGCCGAACACTAATGTCTGCCCGGTGTGTTTGGGCCTGCCCGGAGCGCTGCCTGTGCTCAACCGGCAAGGCGGTCGAGTTCGCGGTACTTGCCGGGATGGCGCTGAACTGCCGCATCAACCAGCGGTCGATCTTCGCGCGCAAAAATTATTTCTATCCCGACCTGCCCAAGGGCTACCAGATTTCGCAGTACGACAAGCCCATCGCCGAGCACGGATACATTGACATCGAAGGCGCGAGCGGCCCGAAGCGCATCGGCATCACGCGGCTGCACATGGAAGAGGACGCGGGCAAGAGCCTGCACGACGGACTGCCCGACTCCGACCAGTGGACCTCGATCGACCTCAACCGCTCGGGTACACCCCTGATCGAGATCGTCAGCGAACCCGACATCGCCACGGCCGACGAGGCGTACGAGTACCTGACCAAGCTGAAGGAGATCATCCTCTACACCGGTGTGAGCGACTGCAACATGGAGGAAGGCTCTCTGCGGTGCGATGCCAACGTGAGCATTCGGCCCATCGGCCGGACGGAATTCGGCACCAAAACCGAAATCAAAAACGTCAACTCGTTTCGCTTCATCCGCGAGGCGATCGAGTATGAGATCGCGCGCCAGGAGCAGCTGCTCGAGTCCGGCGGGCGTATCACGCAGGAGACACGGCTATACAACGCAGCCGAAGGCAAAACCTACAGCATGCGTTCGAAGGAAGAGGCGCACGACTATCGCTACTTCCCCGAACCCGACCTGCTGCCCCTGCTTGTCGATGAGAAGTGGCGCACTAAAATTGCAGCCAACTTGCCTGAGCTTCCCGAGGCGCGCCGCGCGCGCTTCATCGAACGGTACGGAGTGAGTAAGGGCGATGCCTACACGCTGACTGTTTCGCGCTCGCGTGCCGACCAGTTCGAAGAGGCTGCTGCTGCGGCGAAGAACCCAAAGCGCGTCGCCAACCTGGTGAACAGCGAGTTGCTCGGCCGGCTGAAGGCCAAAGGTCTCGATCTGGAGCAGTCGCCCATCTCGATGAAGGGCGTCGCGATGTCGGCCGATTTGGTGGAGAGCGGCGCCATCAGCGGCAAACAGCTTAAGGATCTGTACGAGATTGCCTTCGAGCGCGGTGAGGACTTCCCTGCCGTTTACGAGCGCGAGAAGCCGCAGCAGATCACCGACACCGCCGCTATCGAGAAGATCATCGACGAAGTGATTGCCGCCAATCCCAAGCAGCTCGAGCAGTACCGTGGAGGCAAGAAAACGGTGGCGGGCTTCTTCGTCGGCCAGATCATGCGGGTCTCGAAGGGCCAGGCCAATCCTGCATTGGTCAACGAGCTTCTCACGAAGAAGCTTGAGAGCTGATTGTTACGTTGCTCATGGCTAAGTTTTTGCGCGCGGCCGCCGCGATTGACGTTGACGGCATCCACGAAACCCAGTCGATCAAACTGCGCCGCTACTCTGAATCTCACTATTCTTTCGCAAACTAATTGCTGGAAATAGGGTGCGAAGGACGGTCTTGCGCATCTAATACTTACAGAGCATAATTTTGCCTAAAACCAACTTGCCCGGAAGTCCCGTCGCTACTCCCCGTCCCTTTGCAAATACGTCCTGCAGAAAAAGCGACAATTTTGAGAAACCAGACTGTCCTCTTGGACGGCATGACAGAGGCTGAGGTCATTGCCAAGGCGCAGCTTGGTGACGAGCATTGCTTTGCAGCTCTCTACGCTCAACATAAGCGCCGGGTGTTTTCGCTTGTGCCTGCGCATGACCGGCGACCACGCCCAGGCAGAGGATTTCACCCAGGAGGCATTTCTACAGCTCTTCCGCAAGATTGGTTCTTTCCGCGGCGAGTCTGCCTTTTCTACCTGGCTTCACCGCTTGTCGGTCAATATAGTCCTGATGCAGTTTCGGAAAAAGGTTCTGGCGGAGATCTCGCTGGATGAGACATTGGACACCCAGCAAGAAGACAAACCCAGGCGAGAGATTGCAACAAGAGACAACGTCGCTGCACGGCTCGATTGACAGAATTACGTCTGCAGCGGGTCATCGATGACCTCCCGCCCGGTTACCGGATCATCTTTGTACTCCACGATATCGAGGGATATGAACACAACGAAATCGCAGAAATGCTGGGGTGCTCGATCGGAAACAGCAAGTCTCAATTACATAAGGCACGCATGAAATTGCGTATCTTGCTTGCGACCGAACAATGCAGCACCGATCAGCCGAGAAGTTGCCGCCTGATTTCGCGAAGCCCTGCCGGCAGGACAGCCGAAAGGCAACCATCCTATAGCGGGGACGTTCGCATCCACTCAATGCCTCCGCGAGCTGCCGAAGGGGGAGCTCAGGCGCTTGTCAGACGAAGATCGTTCCCTCCGAAGAGCACTCTCATGCATGAGCGGTTGAATAGGAGACAACCTCGTTGTTCGAGCCACACTCTTACTGGGTACGGTTAATGAGAAATCGGATTGAGGTTTTGACCTGTTCTCTTCACGGTTCTACTTGTAGTTTGTAGGTGGCTGGGCATTAACCTTAGCATGCTTTTACGTAGCGAGTTGGGTGTTAACATCTAGCTCGTTTTCACCTTACTCTCGCTAGTGCATTTTGGGCGCCGCCAAACTATGGCAGCGTAAATCCTTCCTTCATACACTCTGAACCGGAGCACGTCTGACATCGACCATATTTCTCTGAGCTGCTTTAGGGAGCGTGTCCGAATCTGTTCGGTCTATCTCACCAAGGAGCAATAACAATGACATTGCGATATCGCATTGCGGTTCGCACTCTTCTGTGCGCAGGTCTGCTGCTCGGCAGCATGGCGCTGGCTCAGGCGCAAGATCCGACTAGCCAGCAGGCTTCGCCTGCAGCCGACAACAGCAAGGTGAATCAGCGGGACCAGAGCAAGAGCGAACCCACGGCCGATCAACAAAAAGACTAACCGTACTGACCAGGACATCACGCAGCAGATACGGCAGTCCATCATGGCAGACAAGTCTCTCTCCACCTACGCTCACAACGTCAAGATCATCACGCAAAACGGTCAAGTCACGTTAAAGGGGCCGGTGCGTTCGGAAGACGAGAAGCAAGCAATTGCATCGAAGGCCACGGCAGTCGCTGGTGAGAATAAAGTAACCGACGACTTGAGTATCAAACCAAAGCAATAACCGCTTAAAAAACAAAGGGAGCAATACACATGGCAGGAAAGAACACAGCAGTATTTGGCATCTATCCGAATCGCACCAGCGTGGACAGCGCCGTGGACGCCTTGAAGGCGGCGGACTTCCGCAACACGGATATTTCAGTCCTTTTCCCCGACAACCCAGGCACGAAGGAATTTGCTCACGAGAAAAATACCAAGGCACCTGAAGGCGCCACCACGGGTGCTGGAACCGGTGCGGTGCTAGGCGGCGGATTGGGATGGCTGGTTGGCATCGGCGCCCTGGCAATTCCCGGCGTAGGCCCCTTTATTGCCGCTGGTCCAATTATGGCGGCCCTGGCAGGCGCTGGAGTCGGTGGCGCGGTGGGTGGCCTTACTGGTGCTCTGATCGGCATGGGAATCCCGGAATACGAAGCCAAGCGCTACGAAGGCCGCGTGAAAGATGGCGGGATTCTACTGTCGGTGCACTCCGACAATTCCGAGTGGACAAAGAAAGCGAAGGAAATATTGGAGCGCACAGGCGCCCAGGACATTTCCTCTACCGGGGAATCCAGCGCCGATAAGGGCGACAAGGCACCGGTTCGCGAAGTTGCCTAACCTGAGATAACACTAGTCAGTCGTGGAGTACGGCGGCGGAATGATCTGCCGCCGTGCTTCCAATTCATCAGTGTCAGTAATAAGGAGTACACAATGCAGGACAAAGTTCATAGTGGTGTTGCAGAGGACCGTGTTACCGGGGCTATCGAAGCGCAGACATCGAAAATACCGAGTTCGGGTTACTTGGCCGCAGCCTTCGGAGCCATCGCGGCTTCAGCTATGTTGAAAATTGTGGGTAAGGATGATTGGGCGTTGTTCGTGGGGCAGTGGCCTGCCGCATTCATGCTCATGGGCGTTTACAACAAGATTGTGAAGCAACACGGCTCCGACGCATTTAGCAAAGCTGCTTAGCAGGTTGCTAATCGCTTCACCACCCGACGAAGGCAAACCGAAGCTAACCTACAGCCTCTCGCGTAGCGTGAGAGTTTAGAACCTCAGCGAGCGATATCAGGAGACAAGAGATATGGCACTAAAAGAAGTTTTGATCGACGAACTACGTGATATGTACAGCGCAGAAAACCAGCTGGTAAAAGCTCTGCCGAAATTGGCGAAGGGCGCCAAGAATCCCAAGCTGAAGGAGCTTTTCTCGGCCCATTTGGAAGAGACCAAAGGACAGGTTGAACGGCTGAAAGAAGTCTTTGACCAGCTCGAAGAAAAGCCAACCGGTTCACACTGTAACGGAATGGAAGGCGTCATCGAAGAAGGGGCGGACGCTCTGGAGAAAGACGAAGAAGGCGCGTCATTTGATTCCGGCCTGATAGGAGCCGCCCTTCGCACAGAGCATTACGAGATTGCCGGCTACCAGGCGAGCATTGCAATGGCGAAGGCTCTCGGCATGACGGAGATTGCTTCGCTGCTAACCGCGAATTTGCAGGAAGAGGTCGCCGCCGCCGAAAAGATCACCGCCGCCGCCACGGCCAATTCTGGCCGAAAGCGCGAAGGAGCCGGAGACGCCTAAAAAGCCGATGTCCGGCAAGGAGAAGTATTCCGCTGAAAAGAGCCGCGAGGACGAAAAGAAGGCAGCACCGGATCTCAAGAAGCGCGCATCCTAAGGGCACCTGTTCTAGAAGCCCCGCCGTGGCGGGGCTTTTCTTTTCTTTGCGCAAAAATCGCGCGACTCAAGAATTTTCTGGCTCGCAACCGGAGATTTCGAAGGGCATCCCCTAGCCCGCAGTTCCAATTCAGCGAGATTGATATGGCCACGGAGCTTCGGAGGACGACGCGGACTGCAACGTCACTGCGGTCCGATCCGTCGTGGCGCTACGGTACGACGTGAGCATTCTAAGGTCCAACGCCCTCGAGGTCATCGCAGCCCAGAAACATTTCGTCTACGTATTCGTGCCGCTGGTCCCAGGCAAGGAACCTGGCCCGGCGTTCCCTCACAATTTCTGTGATTATTTCTTCTTCAATTGTCGATCTGCCCGGCACTCATTCGACGTATTGATAGAGCCGGAATTCGGGCGGTGCGGCCGTTACGAAAACCAGCTCTAAACCGAAATTTAACAAGGAGCGAAGCAGATGCGTGTCATGGTTATCGTGAAGGCGAGTAAGGAGTCGGAATCGGGTGCCTTACCGGACGTGAAGATTCTTACCGAAATGGGCAAATTCAATGAGGAACTGGTGAAGGCTGGAATCATGCTGGCAGGCGAGGGGCTGCAGGCAAGCTCGAAGGGAGCACGGGTCAGGTTTTCTGGCGCGAACCGCACCGTAATCGACGGCCCATTTGCCGAGACCAAGGAACTGATCGCCGGTTTCTGGCTCTGGCAGGTCCGCTCGATGGAGGAGGCACTCGAGTGGGTGAAGCGGTGCCCCAATCCGCACCATGAAGATTCCGAAATCGAGATTCGGCCGGTGTTCGAGACGGAAGACTTCGCGAGCGTGGCCCCGCCCGAGGTGTTAGAGAAAGAGAAATCTCTGCGCGACCAGATCGCGCAACGGAAATGATTTGGCCGCGAAACTTAGAACCGCTGAGCCTGCGGGCCCAAGCTGATTAGATTCAATACCACTCGTAATGGAGATGAAATGCAGCTAGCAACGTACTTAAGCTTTAACGGAAACTGCGCTGAAGCCTTTAAGTTCTACGAAGAGTGCCTCGGTGGCAAAGTCGCAGCCGTCATGAAGTGGGGCGAATCGCCCATGGCCGACCAGACTCCGCCCGGCTGGGAGGACAAAGTCATGCACGTGCACATGGACGTCGCTGGTCAGGTGCTGATGGGGGCAGACGCTCCTCCAAAGATGTTCAGCGGTAACCACGGATTCTCCGTGTCCATCGGGGTGACCGATCCGGCCGAGGCTGAACGGATCTGGAAGCGTCTGTCCGAAGGTGCAAATGTCCAGATGCCTTTGGCTAAGACATTCTGGTCGCCAGCCTTTGGAATGCTGATCGACCGTTTTGGCATTCCGTGGATGGTCAACGTCCAACAACAGCAACAGTAGCTGGTCTGTGCCACGGCGGGGGACACCGTTTAGAGGTGTCCCTCTACGATCCGCTTCTCCGTACGTTCATTGCGCTTCTTGCGTTCGGTCAACCGCCGCTGCTCTAATCGGTGGGCGTGACCCTTGTCGACACTCAGCGCACAATTGACGCGGTCTGGCGAATCGAGGCGCCCAAGCTGATCGCCGCGCTTACGCGGATCGTGCATGACCTTGGCACAGCCGAAGATCTTGCGCAGGATGCTCTGGTCACGGCTCTCGAACAGTGGCCGCGGACTGGTATTCCTGACAATCCCGCTGCCTGGCTCATGACAACGGCGAAGCATCGCGCTATTGATGTCTTGCGCCGTAAGGCACTGCTGGAGCGCAAGCACGAGGAACTTGGCCGCGAGATCTCTGCAAAGGAAATGAAGGTTCCGGATCTGGCCGCGGCGCTCGACGAGCAAGTCGAGGATGACTTGCTGCGACTCATGTTCATTGCCTGTCATCCCGTGCTCGCGATGGAAGCCCGGGTTGCGCTTACGCTTCGCCTTCTCGGGAGCTTGACTACGGAAGAAATTGCCCGCGCCTTCCTGGTTCCCGAGCCAACGGTTGCGCAGCGGATCGTCCGAGCCAAACGAACCCTGGCTGAGGCGAATGTCGCTTTCGAGGTGCCTCGCGGAGCGGAGTTGACTGCCCGCCTCTCATCGGTTCTGCAGGTCATCTATCTCATCTTCAACGAAGGCTACTCCGCTACCGCCGGCGAGGACTGGCTGCGTCCCTCCTTATGCGAGGACGCATTGCGGCTCGGTCGCGTTCTGGCCGAGTTAACTCCCAGTGAAGCCGAGGTTCATGGACTGGTTGCGCTAATGGAGATCCAGGCCTCGCGTTTGCGCGCTCGGGTTGACGCTTCCGGGGAGCCTATCCTGCTGCTGGAACAAGATCGTGCGCGTTGGGACCAGCTTTTGATTCGACGTGGTCTTGCCGCTCTGGAGCGCGCGGAGGCGCTGAGAACGAGGCACGGCCCGTATATCGTTGCAAGCCGCCATTGCCGCTTGCCATGCCCAGGCACAAACTGCGGAAGAAACCGACTGGAAGCGCATCGCGGCTCTCTATCACGCCCTGGCCCAACTATCGCCGTCGCCAGTCATAGAGTTGAACCGGGCGGTTGCGGTTGCGATGGCATTCGGTCCGGCGGCAGGTTTAGAGATCGTTGACGCCATCGAGGCAGGAGGAACTCTTCGCGACTATCACCTGCTGCCAAGTGTTCGCGGAGATTTCCTTTTTAAGCTCGGGCGCTTTGCAGAAGCACGTATGGAGTTCGAACGAGCCGCGGCCCTTACAAGCAATGAACGCGAGCGGCAACTGCTGCTGCGACGGTCACAGGAGTGCGTGCCCGAAGTTACTGGCGCCGCTTCTCGAGAATGAGCTCTCAACAAGAGCTCGCGCGTGAACGCATCACTCCTGAGATTAGGGACTTCAGCGCGGTTTCTATGCAGTTAGCGAGTACCCTCCCGGCAGCGAGGGGTGGGGCGTGGTGCGCATCGCGGCCGAAAACCTCGACGCGCACCGCTGTGTCCTAAGCCACCCGCCTTGGATGAGCGACGATGTCCCGCACCTGCGCAAGCACGCTGGACAATTGCATCGCGTTGAGACTCGACGTGAACTCCGCCATCTCCGCCAGGAAGGTATCGGAGAGCAAGTCCCGAATCTCGTCTTCCCGTGACGGTCCACACAGGCGCAACAGATCGTAAACGCTGACCTCCAGCGCCAGGGCCAACCGCTCCAGCGAGGAGAGAGTGGGCGTGGCCTTTTCGTTCTCGATTTTCGAGACGTAGGTCCGCGGCACTCCCATGCGCAGCGCCAACTGCCGTTGGCTCAAGCCATGGCGTTGCCGCAGCATGCGAATCGCCGTGGCCACCTGCACCTCGGAACGTTCGCGGGGTTCGGGTTCTGCTGCCTCTATAGTCGGGGCGAAGATTGGCTCGGGCTCATCCTCATCCAACGACGTTCGACAACGACGGCAAAGATTGTTGACGGTTTTGAACTGGACGAGATGACAATGGTCGCATCTCACCACTTCCCGGTTTTCTACGGGTGCGAGAGTCGTGGCCATTCAGGTTATGGGAGTGCCAGAGCAGGGCACTTTAAAATTCGAACCATAAAACATACTTGACATCTTTCACGGTCGAACTTAGGCGTACTTTGCGCTATTGCTCTGTTAGAGTCAAGAGCGTTGGACCGAGGAAAGCCACGAAACCTGTGTAAAACGCGGCTTTTCTGAGCATAGCCTGCGGAAAACCGCGGATTTATTGGCGAAATATCGATGAGGTGCGACGAGGCCTGGTGTTTACTAACTGTATTCGGGACGGCGTTTTGTCTAACGGACTTGCTTGTCTTTCAATCGGCTAGATGCGCTAGAAGTGCTGCATCCCACCTTCGGTAGCACAAGTTAGCCGGAAATCTGAGGGCGACCCTGCGCTCCAGAAACATGATAAGGCCGATGCAATTGGCAAGTACAAAACCGCACTCACCATGGCTCAGAATTAACCGTGGGCAGCACAGGAGCAGGTGTTCTTTAGACGCTCATAAGGGCTTACATGCAGGCCACCTAAGGTCGGCAGGGTGCGCGAGGCTAACGCCGACAGCGTACCGAATTGCTCAGTTTTGAACATCATTACCAGATACGATTGCCCTGTCTCGAAGCTCGAAGCGCGTTCAGCGGTTCATGGGAAGCGCTTCTAGCGGTTCGTGTCGGAAGCCCGACCTTCGGACAATCACTCCGAAGGAGAACCGAATGAGCAAATGGAATTTTTGTGGGAGAGCGTCCGCTCTCTTTGTGCTGTTGGCGATAACAGCAATTACCCTGCCTGCTCAGGGCTTCAAAATGTTGCATAGCTTTGACGGCAGCGACGGTTCCAATTCCTGGGGGCAGATGATCCAGGGCGCCGATGGCAATTTTTACGGGACGACCCAAAGTGGCGGAAACAATACCTGCGACCAGGGGTGCGGCACGGTCTTCAAAATCACTCCGGGCGGCACGTTGACAACCCTGCACAGCTTCACCGACTCACCGGACGGTTCCTTGCCTTTTGGCGGGCTGGTCCAGGCTGCGAACGGGGACCTGTACGGCACAACCCTCGGCGGCGGGACCCTTAACGTAAATTGCGCCCCTTCCGCGCAACCGGCTGTGGCACGGGTCTTCAAGATCACCCCGGGCGGCACTCTGACCATACTGCACAAGTTCAATGCCTCCGACGGCCAAGGCCCTGGAGCTCAGCTGCTTCTGGCCAACGACAAAAATTATTACGGCACAACCGCCGGCGGCGCACAATTCGGTGGCGGAACCGCTTTCAAAATGACCCCAAGCGGGGAGC
>CAVWWZ010000029.1:0-23015 GCA_963758835.1 uncultured Acidobacteriaceae bacterium
AGCCACGACGAGTCGCGGCAGGGACCATCGTGAACGCAGGTGATCCAGCAGCCTGGGATAGGTGTGTACGCCCAGCACCAGCAGGTCGGCATCGAGCTCCGCCGCCGCGTTCAGCACCGTGGGCACAACCTTGCCGACTTTCACCACGACGCGTACCTGTTTTGGCTTTTCCTCGCAGCTTACGAGCTCAGCCAAGCTTTGCTCCACGGTGTGCTTCACGCAGGCAAAGTCAGCCATTGCGCCGCCCCTGGGTACCTCTTCGATGACGTGCAGCAGCACGAGTTCTGCCTGGTGTTCGCGTGCCAGCGCGCAGGCATATTTCGCGGAATGCTGCGTTGCTGCAGTGAAATCGATCGGCGCCAGCAGCCGTTTAGGGCCGAACCGCAGTGAACTGTGCGCGCTGGGCCCAATCGTTAGGACGGGCACTTCGGCGTGCCGGAAGATGCGCTCCGCGACCGAACCTACGAACGCTTTGCTGAAGCCGCTGCGACCGTGTGTGCCCAGCACGATCAGGTCGATGTTCCTTTGAGTGACGCACTCGAAAATGCACTCTGTGACGTTACCTTCGGCCATCAGCACTTCATAGTCGCTGCGTGCGCACGCGTACTTCGTCGACAACTTTTCTTCCAGCTCCACGAGGTCGCGGCGCGCGACATCCCGGGCGGTGGCGAACGCCTCGAAGCCGGCGAGTATGTACTCGTCTCGCGGCAGTACGTACAGGATGGTTGCGTGCGCTCCATACGCAAAACGCAGGTCCATTCCGGCGCGCAGAATGTCCTCGGATTGCCGGGACAGGTCCGTGGCGATGAGCACGTTGCGGACGGAGATGTCCGTTGCTTGCAAGTGCGCGGTAGCCATAGCTCGCTACCATTCTCCCCACGCGGTGGGGCCATTATGGAGCGGCAAGCTGAGCGTCAAGAGTTGAGGACAACCGTGGTCCAAGCGTGCAGCTACCGCTCGCCCTTACTGTCTCTGTTGTAGCTCTGCGGCGACCGGTTTGGCTGTGATATCGGTCACTTATGAAGCGCCACGTTTCAGCCGGGTTGAACCGGCGTGCAACCGCTCTTACACTAAAGATATGCATGTGCACGTCAAGGCCGGGGATAACCGGCAAACCTCCAGGGTCCTGAAGATCTCGTTGGCGGTTACGGCTGTGTACATCCTCTTGCTGGTCGTAGCCGGCATTCGAGCCCACAGCCTGGCGCTGCTCTCCGAAGCCGGCCACAATCTATCGGACTTCTTCGCCCTGCTGCTGTCCTGGGGGCCGGTCTTCCTGCAGGCGCGCGCTCCAAACGAGCGCAAGACCTTCGGCTACAACCGCGCCGGAGTGCTGGCGGCATTCGTCAACGGGCTTTCGCTGGTCCTCATCTCCTTCTATATCTGGTACGAGGCGTTTGACCGTCTGCTGCACCCTGTGAATGTGAATGCCGGATGGATGATCTGGGTAGCGGCTGCGGGCGTGGTGATGAACGGAGGCATCGCGCTGATCCTGATGCGCGGCCATCGCGACATCAACCTGCGCAGCGCCTTGATACACGAGATCGGCGACACCCTCTCCACCGCGGCGGTAATTGCCGGCGGCGTCGCGATAGCGCTGACCCATCAGGCGTGGATCGATCCGGCGCTGTCGATCGGCATCGGCGTGATGATTCTGTGGTCGTCGAGCGGCATCATCCGCGAGAGCCTGAACATTCTGCTGGAGGGCACGCCGCGCGGCATGGAACTGGATCGCATTGCCGAGTGCATCTCGCAAGATCCCCGGGGTGAACAGCGTGCATGACCTGCACGTGTGGAGCATCGGCAGCGACACGCATTCGTTCTCGTGTCATGTGGGATCGACGATATGCGCGCATCGGAGAGCGAGGCAATTCTGCGCACCATACGGCAGGAGTTAGAGACGCGCTTTCACATTCACCACACTACGATTCAGTTCGAGCACGTGGTGTGTGAGGTTGCCCACGGCTGCGTGATTCCGGTCAGCGACACCGGGCATACTCACGCACACTGACAGACTAGGTGTGCTCTACACCCATTCCAGCGCGCCCTTCTTCCAGATCCAGATATACCCAACGATGAGGATGCCGAGGAAGATTCCCATCTCGAGCAGGCCAAACAGGCCGAGCAGCTTGAACTGGACCGCCCACGGGAACAGAAAGATGGTTTCAACGTCGAAAACGACGAACAGGATCGCCACGATATAGAAGCGGACGGTGTAGCGGCCGCGCGCGTTGTCGAAGGGCGTGATACCGCATTCGTACGGCATGAGCTTGGTCTTGGACGGATTCGTTTGGCCGTACCAGTGACGCTATGAGCAGCGTTCCGGCTCCGACCAGAAATGCGACAAGCGCGAAGATAAAGAGCGGTACGTAGTTCTGCGGCATGAATGTAGACCTGCTTGTTTCCGAGCCAGCGGCTTATGAGAACAGGCCACTATAACCCGCCAGCCAATAGGCCATCAATGACATGCGTCACAAATTGCCGGACCTCTGGCCATCGGCTTGCGGCTAGCGACGGCTTATGTTCCAAGCGTCAAAAGCCTCGAGACAATGCCCGGCGATACCAGCGTCCACGGAGATAGCGTGCGAATATCTGAGAGGGTGCCAGTCAGCTCCCGACTGCAAAAAAATGCGAGTGAAGATTCAGCATCTCCACTCGCCAATTCACATTTGCTATTCGTCAGCGGCATTATTGTCCGCCGCACTCGGGCCGAATTTTAGAAGGTGATCTGTGCCAGGAACTGCATCTGACGCGGCGCTCCCACATTGGCGATGCCGCCCACCGGCGTTGAGAATGTCGCCGCTGGATTGGCTGCGTTTCCATACGTGCCGTTCAGACTGTAGTAAATCCGGGTGTTGAGGAAGTTGTAGACCTCGGCCCGCAGGTTCAAGCCCATGCGTTCCCTGATCTTGAAGTTCTTCTGCAACGAACCCGACAGATTGTAGATGTTGGGAGCCGTGGCCCAATTGCGCGGCACTACACCCTGACCTACTACCGGGCGATCGGCGTTGTTGCCGTCGCCGTTGTTGTCAACGCCGGTCAGAGCGTTATACGGATAGCCCTGACCCCAGGAAGAAATACCCGCCGAGCATAAAGCCGTACGGGAACGAGTAGGTTCCGCTCAGCGAAGCGCGGTTCGGCTGATTGAGCTGGCTACGAGCCTTCTCGCAAGTTACCGGGCAGCTGTAGTCGTTCGGGTTCTGGGCCGTACCGTCCCACTCGACCGTATCGATGGTGCGTGACCAGGTATAGCTGGCGAGAAGGGCGAAGCGGGTTGAGAACTGCTTTTTGAGCGCTACCTGCAGTCCGTCGTAAAACGACGTGCCCAGGTTCATGTAGGCCAGAACCTGACGATATCCGCCGGGCACCGGGGTAATCGGACGGGTCGCGTTGGCAGCGTTCGCGCTGCGGACCTGTCCGGGCGCAGTACGTACAAACGCGGAGGGCGAATTCAAATCGATGGGCTGGTTGATGTGAATGGTGTGTGACCCGATGTAGTCCATCGAGAACACCCAGTTTCTGGCGATCTGTTGCTCGATGCCGAAGTCCCACTGCTGCGTGTACGGATTCACCAGCTTGTTGGGGCAGAAGTGGAGCTGCGAAACCGGCAGGAACTGGTTGAGATAGTCGCACTGTCCCGCAAGTATCTGGATATCGCGCGCCGGCAGTACGGTCCCCGGTGGAGGGTTGGTAATGGGGCTGAAGGTGTTCGGGAACCCGAACTGTCCCGGCTGCACGGTGAAGGTGTAGACGCCTTGCGGTCCATTGATAGCTGGAGTTCGCCACAATGTTCGCCGGCAGTTCGGTGTAGTAGATGCCGTAACCGCCGCGGATAACTGTGGGATTGTCGCCACCAAACAGGGTATAAGCAAGTCCCACTCGCGGGGAGAAGTTGGTATGACCCTCCGTGAGCGTCTGCAAGTCGTAGCGCAAGCCGAGATTCACTACCAGGTTCGGGGTCACTCTCCAGTTGTCTTGCACGAACACACCTGCCAACGTCTCTTTTTCGTTATAGGTGGCGGTGCCGAACGATTGCGTGAAGGCGCTTACCAGCGGAGGACTCTTGGGAGGCGCGCCCGGCGGCGGCAGCCCCGGGTCGTAGGTCAGCAGCGTCGGGATAGGAATGTTTGCATAGGCTGAGTTGACCTGGAAACGGCCCTGCAAGTATCCACTGCCGAACTCAGTGCCGTATCCCCCGGATGAGGAATAAACCACGTCGAATCCAGTCCTGATCTGATGCTTGCCCTTGGTCCAGTTCAAGGTATCGGCCCACTGGTATTGGTGATTCGACAAGTTGGCGACACGAGACTCGCCGTTGGTGTAGATACCGGAGATGAACTCCTGCGGCGCCTGAACGACGGGCAGGAACTGCGTAATCGGCGACCCCAGAAGGAACTCGAAGCGGGCTTCGTTGACCACGTTCGGGGTGAGCGTAGCCGTGTCGACCAAAGCCGCCTGATAGGTGTTGCGCGCAAACGTACGCGCGGTTGTGGGCAGGTTCACGCCGCTCACCGCGTCCTGCGGATTGCTGTCAGTAAAGCGGTCGAAGTTGCCGCGAATGGTCAACAGATTGTTCTGTGAGAACTGGTGATCGATACGACCAAAAAATAGGTTTTGATTGAAGGTACCGGAGTAAATCGCCCCAGGATCGACCGGCGATGTGATCACGGCGTCGCGATTCTGGTTGGTGTATTCGTAGGACGCGAGAAAAAAGGTCTTGTCCTTCACGATCGGTCCCGACACCATGGCGCTACCCTGCGCCAGCGTGTTGTAGGCCGGCTTGGCAGCCAAAGGCTGCGCTGCTTCAGAGAATTGCGGCCGGCCCATGCCGATGAAATCGCCGTGCCATTGATTCGATCCCGACTTGGTCACTACGTCCACCGCAGTGCCGGCGTTGCGCCCGTATTCGGAGGAGATGGAGTTCTTGTCGACGTTCAACTCCTGCACCGCCGAAAAGGGTATGGCGGCGAACATGGTCTGCCGTCCCCAGCTGTCGTTGGCGGTGGTGTTATCGAGGTCGTAGGTTGTCTGCCGGCGGCCCGTGCCGTTGATGACGAACAACACTTCATTGATGAACAGATCGCCCGTGGTCTGCGCCTGGCGCACCGACGAATCGAGAAGTGGGATGGCGGTGATCTTGCGATTCAAGATCGGCGTGTCCTCAATCTTCTGCACGTCGAAGCGCGTGGTCACTTTGTCCGAGTCAACGGTTACCGATCCGGGAGTGCCGTACACCGTCACCTGGGTTTGCGCACCCGAAACCGTCATGGTGAAATTCACCACCACTGCTTGATTGGCGCGCAACGCGATGTTTTGCTGCTCGCCCGGCTTGAATCCGCTGGCTTCCGCCTTGACCGCGTAGTTGTCGGTGATAGGCAGGCCGGCAAACTTGTAGTCGCCGTTGGAATCGGTTTTTACAGACTTGGTAAGTCCCGTACCTGTGTTGTTTAGAGTTACATCCGCTCCCGCAATCGACTTGCCCTGCGGGTCGAGTACTCGACCGGTGACGGCCGAAAGATCAATGGTTTGCGCCAGCACTGAGCTGGAAAGCGCAGCAATCAAGAAACCTGCCGCGAAGAGTGAAAAAAATGCCCTACACAGACGAATAGACACGATTGACAGTTCCCCCAAACTTTTCAGACTAGACAAGAGCGAGGCAGTACTACCAGTGGTAGTAGGACGAGCCTGTTGCAGAACGCTTGCAACGTTCAGCAACACCCTCGCTCGGGAGGCAATCACAGACTGCCTAGAACGCCGTGAGCCTCACCGTGAACTGGAACTGGCGAGTGCTGCCAAAGTGGTTGGTGTCAGGCGCGAAGAGGGCTTGGGCTGCGGAGAAGACTGGGGATGCAGGCGTCCCGAAGAGGCTGACCGACTCGGGGCCGTAGTTTCGGTTGCCGGCTCCCGTGATGTTGAAGATGTCCATAAATAGGTCGAGATGGCGCCCCTCGCCCTTTAGCGTAATGTCCTTCACGAAACGAATGTCGAGGTTGAAAAAGTTAGGCTGGCGGAAGATATTGCGCGGCGCGACCAGGCCATTAAAGATAGCGCGATCGTTGTAGTCGTTGCCATCATTCTGGGTGTCAAAGCCGATGATCGGGTTGTAGGGAAAGCCCGAACGCCACTGGAGAATGGGGTTGAACTTGAAGCCATACGGCAAGTTCGTAATTGCGCTGAGGTTGAAGCTGTTTCGAACGTCGAACGTTGAGTAGGACGCGTTGGTCGCGAGATTCAGCGGGTCGAGCGGCGAGCTGATGGTGAACGGTCCCAGATTCGAATCATTGTCGCGCGCGCGTGCCAGCGTGTAGTTGGCATTCAACTGCGAGCGATGAGGCAACTGGAAGCCTGCCGTCACTTGCATCGCATCGTAGGACGAGTGCGCGGATGAGCGGTTGACCATCAACTGTCCCACGGAGGCATCGGGCCGTGTGGCTGGGAAAATCGGCGTGCCTGCCGCGTCGTATGTGGGAGGAAAGAGGTTCTGGTTCACCGTCGTCTGCAAGTCCCAGGTGCTGTTGTGGACATAGGCGGCGGTAAGGGTGGTCTTGGCGTTTACCTGCCGCTCAACACTACCCGAGACCTGGAACGAGCGTGGATTGCGAAAGTTCGGATCAATGCCGAATACCAACGCCGCCGGGGTCAGAAATGCTGGCGGAGCAGTCAACGCTTGCGGCATGGTGACTCCGGCGAAAGCCACGAGCAAAACCGGATCGTAGTAGCTATCTGCGACCCTGGTGTTCAGCCCGTTATCGGTAAACACGCGCTGGAAGTAGGTAGCTGGAGTAGGGGCGTCGTAAATTCCCGCGGACCCACGCAGCACGGTTTTCGCATTCGCCGCCCACGCGATGCCAAGGCGCGGCTGCCACTGATTCAGGTCGTTGGGAATCGAGGTGGTGAGCGGTATTGAAGGATTGGGATTGGAAGGCTGGGGGTTCCATTGCGCGTCCCAGCGCAGCCCGGCAGTGACGGTGAGGTCGTTGGTGACGCTGAGCTTGGCATTTAGATACAGGCCCAATTCGCGTACCGCTCCGCTGTAAACATCATTGCCGGTGACGAATGTCTGTTGATAGCGCCGAATGTTATTGGCTAGAAAGTCGTCGAGCGAGTCGTAATCGAATTGCGCGTTGAGATTTGCCTCGCGCTGCTGATGTCCCGGATCGTACGCGAAGTTTCCACCCAGGTGCAGTTGCAGCTTGCCATGAACGATGGCAACGTCATCGCCGAAGCGCGCGCTGTTGGATCGGTACAGGTTGGGATAGACGCTGTTGCCACCCAGCACCCCGAATCCGTTGATCACATACTCGGGCATGACCGAGCTGGGTGTGAGGTTGCGATCATCGCGCGCCCACTGCGCCAGCACCTGGTTGACGATGGTCGAGCCGAACAGCGTATTCAGCGTGCCGCGAACCCAGTAGCTGTCGCCGGTCAGATTGATATTGTTGTCAGCGGACGCAAGGCTGCGCGTCGAGCCTTCGTCCAGCCCACTGGCATTCAGCCGGTTGTAATTGAATTGCAAGTTGAGCGTGTTGTTGGTGTTTAACACGAAATCAGTGCGCGCAAACAGCGCTGTGGGATCGCTGTGTCCCACGGTTTGCTGCTGCAATACAGCTAGCACTCCCGGGACGACCGTCCCTGGGGCCTGCGGAGCAAACTCCGTCCAATAAGGAATGTTGAGGTAGTCCTGCTCAGCTCCGAGATAGAAGAACGCCTTATCCTTCTTAATGGCTCCGCCGATCGAGCCGCCAAATTCGTTCTGCGCGTTATTGAGCGAATGGCCGAAGGTGTCGGCGGAACTCAGCGGCGACGGTCGGCCGATGTAGAAGGCTTCGCCGCGCAGCTTGTTGCTGCCTTCCTTGGTGACGATGTTGATGAACCCCGCATTGGTGTCGCCCACTTCGGAAGTCGCCCCGGCGCGCACGATCTGAAACTCGCGCACCACCGTCTGGGGGAAGAAGAACGATGTGTCGCGGGTGCCGCGCTGTCCGCCTTGCAGCGGGTCGTGGAAGTCGGATCCGTCAATGGCCGCCGTGGAAGCATCCGGCCGCTGCCCGGAGATCACCAGCCCTGAGTAGTTCGGTGCCTGTTCGACTCCTGCGGAAAGCTGGGCGAATTGGCTGAAATCGCGATCACGGTTCGGGAGGTAGGTCACCGTAAGTCCAGCCAGTGAGTTGCTGACCACCGGCTCAGTGCGGTTCGGCGCCGGCTGCGTAGTGTTGCCCTCTACGGTTGTTCCACGCCCGGTGACAGTCACGCTCTGGGAAGCCGCAGCAATCGACATCGCAACATTCACCTGCAAGCTGCTGCCGACACCGAGCGTTACTCGCAAGGGCTTTTTCAGTGCGAATCCCGGCGCTGCAACCTGTATCAGGTACGGTCCCGAGGGAAGCAGGGCGCTGACAAAGCGGCCTGCCTGATTCGTAGTGACCACGCGCTCCGATGCCAGATCGGCGTTGCGGATCGTGACCTTCGCCGCCGGGATCGCATCCCCGTGAGGATCGGTTACCGTGCCGCTGATGGTGCCGCGCGAAGCTGCCGACTGGCTGAGTGCCGGGACGGTCAAAGCGAGGAGAGTGAGAAGCATTGCCCAACATCGGCAGTTCATGAAGACCATATACGCGGCTGCTGCAATCACCGAGTTGAAGCGTTCGCCGGCAATGTGAATTTCTGTCCCTGGACAGGCGCTACAAACGGAATAATCGCAGCATCCATGGCGTAAGTTCCGGTTATGTCGGCGTCAATAACGAACTTGTAGCGGTAGTCACCCTGCGAGAACGATTCCGGATTCAGCGGCAGAGCATAGGCCTGCGAGCCACGCCAGGTGCCGACCTGCGGGGTCGAATTCTTCAGAAAGAACACGATGTAGCCCAGCTTCTCCTCTTTGTCCTTGGCCGGAGCCTTTTCGCCCTTCTGCTGCCGCTCCAACTTTTCCATCATTTCGCGTTCTTCGCGCTCTGCGTGAGTCTCGTGGGGAACATCGAAACCGGGTACAAAACGGCGCGCCCACTCCAGATTTGTCTTGGGAAACATACCGGGAATCCAATCATCCTCCGGAAGGTTCGGCACTCCGTTGACTCCGGCAAAGATCAGTTTGTGGTCGCCCTGCTTGATGTCGTGTTGAAACTCGTCAAGGGTTGTGCCGTCGGCCGCGATTTCTATCTGTGCGACAACCACCGGTAAGGCCAGCAACTCTTTACCTTCGTTGAATAGCAACTGCTTGGTTCCGGTCGTCAGATCAAGGGGCACACCGACAAATGCCATGTCGGTCGTTTCGGCCACAATGGGTGCCGGCTTCTGGTCGAACGCGGCAAGCGCAGCTGTGGCATTGCCGTCAAAGACGCCGGCAATGGGGCATACGTCTCCGGCAACACAGACCGCTTGAGCGACGTACCCCGATTTCGGTTTGCTGTTTGGAGGAAACGATTTCGGTATGCCGATGGACTTGTTTACCGTCAGCGCCGGTTGTCCTTCGGGGTAGAGTTTTACGTCGATGGCCGATGCTCCACTCGACACTGTGAAGGCGAATGGGGCGTCGGCTGGTTGCGCTGCGGATCCGGCAATCTCGATTTGCCAGCCGCTCAGCTTCGCGGCCTCCGCGCCAGGCACCAGCGGCAAGGTGACCTCTGTCACGATCAGTTCCGGACGCAACCGAATGTAATGCGTGTCTTCAACCACGCTGCCGGACACTTGCTTGCCGGGAACCAGCGCGGCCGGCAGGACGATCGCAAAGGTGGTGTCCTTTGGAGTCGCCGGCGGTGAGACCAGGTTCTTGGGCGTCATGCGCCGCGCTTTTTGCTCGGCCATGGCCGTAGTTCGCGCAACATCGAACAGCTTGACCGCTTCGTCTTCGGTAATCGGTTTCAATGGCGGCGGTTTCTCTCCGGCTTCTTCACCGGATGGGCAGACAATGCGGTCGTACTTCTGTGTTCCGCCGTTCCAGTTCCAGCAACGGAACATGCTGTTGACCGGATCATGCAGCAGTTTGTGCCCGGTAATGTGCTTGCCCGACTGATCGAACTGTTCGACCACCTCGCTGGTGAAATTGGCGGTGGGATCGTAGGTAACCTTCACGATGTTTTCGATCGATTTGCCGTCGGGGTAGTACGAAATAGTAGAGGTGTCTGGGACGTAGTGTCCAGGAAGGTAGTCTACTGAGTTGCGCGCGCGGATCTTACCGTTCGCGTCGATGGTGCGGGTTTCCACAACCTGACCGGCCGCGTTGCGTACCAGTTCCTCTTTCTTACCACCGCCGGCGCTCCGAACTTCTACCGTCTGATTTTGACCGGCAGCAACCGGCGTAGCGGCAGCCAAAGCAAACAAAAGAGTTAAGCAGGAAAGCACGAACGTCCAAAGCAGAAAAAAAGAGGCCTCGTGGCGACTGGGCAATAAATTCTCCTGGCCCTAATTGCGAAAACCGGCATAAGCCCCTGATTTGTGGGCCTTAGCTAAGTTTAGCACGCGATTGGAGGAGGGCTCCGCACCGCCAGCGCTGAAGAATTAGTGGAACACATGTTTAAGAGATAGGACTAAGGTGACTTAGTTGTGTTACTAACGGATTGATCTGCCCCACCCGCTAGTTCAATAGTCGGTTACTGTTAGCTGCCCGGTAGGCTAACATCCAAGAACGGTCATATTTCGCAGCAGAATTAGCTGAAAGAACCCACGAAAAGGAATGATATGAGACGTACTTCAATTTTGTTGTTGGCTGGCTATCTCTGTCTGACATGCGCTATCGACATGGCAGCTCAGAGCGACAACGTCCTAAGAAATCCACAGGTCAGCAACGCGTCTTTCGCCGTCACGCCGCCGCTGCGCGAGCTGGTTGCGAATCAGCCGCCGCAGGTGCGCTTCGGATATCACCGGGCCGCGCCAGTGCTGCACCCCAAAGCTGCCCTGCTACAGCGATTTGCTAAGGACCGCAACTACGCTGCTATCAAGGACAGCGTCGCTCAGACCAGCACCAAGCCCGGCACCATCCCGGTCGACCAACTCGACTGGTTGGGGGTGGGTGTGGGCTTCTTCGGATATACCGTCGGGGATGCTCCGTCGTCTTCCAACGTGGCAATCGGCGACAACCAGATCGTGCAGTGGGTCAACACACAGTTCGCCGTGTTCGACCTGAACGGCAACAGCATTCCGGTGAACGGGCAGCCCTACTTAGACGGCAGCGTGCTGTTCCAGGGCCTGCCGCACTGCGGCCTCACTAACAGCGGTGACATGATTGCCCAATGGGACAAGATTGCCCACCGCTGGGTCCTGTATCAGCCGCGATTGAGCCCTCCGTACTACGATTGCTTCGCAATCTCGCAGACCCCGGACGTTACGGGTGCCTACTTCACGTACGAGTTTCCGACATGGAACAGTGCTAACGATTACCCGGATTATCCTAAGGTTGGAATTTGGCCGAATGGATACTACGTTTCGCATAACGCATTCTTCCAGCTGCAGACCTACGATGGGGCGATGCCCTGCGCTTATGACCGCGTGAAGATGCTCGCCGGCGACCCCAAGGCCAAGGGAGTTTGCTTCCTAGACAACTCTAACGGCACATTTTTTGACGACAGCATGTTGCCGGCTGACTTGGACGACGCGGGCGCTCCTCCAGTCGGCATCAATGCCGTCTTTATGGGCAGCATCGACAACTTCCCCTCGGATTCGAATGTCTACTACTATCACTTCCATTTCGATCCCACCACCCCAGCGAACTCTACCTTCGACTGCATTAACGGCGCTTGCGCGATCGCCGTGGCCAGCTATACCCCCGCCGCGAGCGAAGCTCCCGAGCCAGGTGGCAACGTGATTGATACGCTCAGCGATCGTCTGATGTATCGCCTGGCGTATCGCATCCTGCCTGGTCCAGGTTCCGCGATACGCTCGGTCAAGGGCAACCGCAAGCAGGTCTGGTTGGTCAGCCACGCCGTGACCAGTAACGGCACCACAGCGGTGCGTTGGTACGAGTTCCGTGCTCTGACCTGGGACACGACTCCTACCGTCGCGCAACAGGGCACGTATCAGCCGGACGCTACCAATCGATTCATGAGCTCACTGGCAAGGGACAAATTCGGCAATATCGCGATGTCCTACACCGTGAGCAGCAGCACTGTGAACCCAACCATCGCCTTCACTGGCCGCGCTATCGGCGATCCGGCGGGCACCATGGGTCCCGAGACCATCCTGGTTCCGGCTTCCGGTTCCCAGACTGACACCATGAACAGTTGGGGTTCTTACCACGGTCTGGCGTTTTCTAACGACGGCTGCACGTTCGTGACGTCGGGTCAGTATTACACCTCCACCGCGTCATTCAACTGGAGCACCCGTATCGGAAAGCTAAAGTTCGACAACTGCAACCCGTAAAATGCCTTTCCAAGCCGTGCTTCACTACAAGAATGAGCCTGTTCGCCAGAACAGCCTCATTCTTGCCAGTTAGTTCTGATCCCGAAGTTCTTCTCCCGGCGCTCTCGGCTCGCTCGGATTCTTCACAGGATTTCGCTCAAGCCGGTACAGGCTTAGGTCGAGATACATAATCCTCGCGAGTTCCCCAAGTATGTAAAACGCGTGTAATAGTAAAAGTATAAAAATTACATACAGTACGAAACTGATTAATAAACTTTTCCGACCCTCAATGAAGCGCTAAACGTCCCACCGGAATTCGCAGTTAATGCCGCTTTTTAGCTACGTAGTAAATAATTACTGCTATCTACGAACTCGATAGTTGACCCAGACATAGTAGAGGTGATACATATGGAACCCTGCTGAGTCTCTGTACCACCGTTGCTTCGGCACACAAACTATTGCCTACGAACGAAATAGGACCGAGGAGAGGAACAATGAGAAAGTTTTCGATCTCGTTGCTCGCTGCCGTTTTCTGCCTGACATGCGCAATGAGCATGTCGGCCCAGAGCGACAACGTGCTAAGAAACCCACAGGTTGGGAATGCGTCATTTGCGGTCACCCCGCCGCTGCGTGACCTCGTGAAGAACCAGCCAACACAATTGCAGTACGGCTTCCACCAAGCCAGCCCAGTGCAGCGCCCGAAAGCCGCCCTGCTGGCGAAGTTTGAGAAGACCACAAACTATGCCGCGGTGAAAGACTCCGCTGCCCAGACGTCGCCCTTGCCCGCCACCATTCCCGTCGACCAGCTCGACTTTCTGGGTGTAGGTATTGGCTTCTTTGGATATAGCGTTCCCGATGCCCCAACCGACGGCAACCTGTCGATTGGCGACAACCAGATCGTGCAGTGGGTAAACGTACAGTTTGCCGTGTTCGATCTGAACGGCAACAACATCCTCTTCAACGGCAATCCCTATGTTGCTGGCAGCGTTCTGTTCCAGGGTCTGCCACACTGCGGTGCCACCAATAGCGGCGACATCGTTGCCCAGTGGGACAAGATTGCCCACCGCTGGGTGATGTATCAGCCCCGCTTTACCGCTCCTTACTACGATTGCTTCGCTATCTCGCAAACCGCAGATGCAACGGGCGCGTACTATACCTACGAATTCCCGACCTTCGACAACGCAAATAATTTTCCGGATTATCCCAAGGTTGGAGTTTGGCCGAACGGGTACTACGTTTCCCACAACTCGTTCTTCCACTTGCAGAACTATAACGGCGCAATGCCTTGCGCCTACGACCGTGTGAAGATGCTCGCCGGCGATCCTACCGCTAAGGGTGTCTGCTTCTTGGACGACTCTAACGGCACGTTGTTTGACGACGGCATGCTGCCGGCGGACGTGGATGACGCCAGCGCGCCACCCACCGGCATCAATCCAGTCTTCATGGGCAGTATCGACAACTTCGCCTCGGATTCGAATATCTACTACTATCACTTCCATTTCGATCCGGTCACCCCGTCGAACTCTACCTTTGATTGCATCAACGGCGCCTGCAAGATCGCGGTTGCCACCTACACTCTTGCTCCGAGCAATGCGCCTCAGCCGGGCGGCAACATGATCAATACGCTCAGCGATCGTCTGATGTATCGCTTGGCGTACCGTATCCTCCCTGGCCCCGCTGGCGCGGTGCGCGCGGTCAAAGACAACCGCAAGCAGGAGTGGCTAGTAAGCCATGCCGTGACCAACAATGGAACGATCTCGGCGCGTTGGTATGAGTTCCGTGCTCCTACCTACGATACGACTCCTACTGTCTTCCAGCAGGGCACGTATCAGCCTGACGCTACCAGCCGTTTCATGAGCTCGCTCGCTGCGGATAGGGCAGGCAACATCGCCATGTCTTACACCGTGAGCAGCAGCACTGTGAACCCGACCATCGCCTTCACCGGCCGCGCTATTGGCGATCCGGCGGGCACGATGGGTCCTGAAACCATTCTGGTTCCGGGCGGCGGCGCACAGGTAGGCACCTCGAACCGTTGGGGTGACTACTACAACATGGGTCTCTCGAACGACGGCTGCACCTTCGTTACGACCGGTGAGTACTATATGGCCACCGGCTCCTTCCACTGGAGCACCCGTATCGGCAAACTGAAGTTCGCAAACTGCATACCTTTGCAGTAACTTTCAGAGCGGCCGAAAGGTCTCGCTCCATTCTTCATTCTCGAGGCTGCTCCTTAGGGGCAGCCTCTTTTTCTGCTTCATAGGCTTGAGTAATTTTGTACTGCCCAGACTGCTATTGGAGTTCCATCTCCGGGGACGTCCTGGAAACCGCCGGCCTCAGGTCTCACGGTCCAAGGCATTCAACTGTCAGCCTTGGCCGTTCTGCAACCCGTGTGGAGCGGCGCGGCTGATGCGGCTGCGGCGATCTGCCGATGAGGGCACTATGAGCCTTCAGGCACCGCAGCCCGACGCTGTTTCCATATCTTTGATTCATACCCTGGAGCGACGCTCCGAGCATCGGCTGCAGGTGTGCGTGCCGGTTCGCATCACTTATGTATGCGGGGCCCGAACTTCGATTGAAGGGACATGTACGAATGTAAGTCCGGCAGGGGCGGCATTCGATATCGACGCCATCTTGCAAGTGGGCGACGCAATCGACTTCGAGTTTTGCAACACCAACGACGTTCCCGTTACTTATCGGGCGCGAATTCTCTTCCGTGACGGGATTCACTACGGCACGTATTTCCTGATGGCGTACTGAGGGAAGCGGCTGTTGGCTGTTAGCTATTGGCCGTTGGCTCTTCGCTTTCGCTGTTTGCTCGAAGTAGAGTCCCCATCGGCGCAGTTTCCGCCATCTTAGGAAGCGAGTAGGAGTCTTTGGTTCAGGACGTAAAGCAAGAGCTACGAGCCAAAGCTAAAAGCCAAGGGCCAAAAGCCACCGCCAAGAGCAGCACTTCACCGCTTCACAATAGGACTATAGCCCTCGCCTTGCAGCTTCAGCTTCATGGCCTCGGCATCCTGGAGACTGGCATATGGCCCCAGCACGACATGGAATAGCTTGTCCTTGCCGTTGGGACTCCCAACCACCGCCGCGGCATAGCTCTTCTTGCGCAGGGCTCCCGCCAGAGCAGCCGCATCCTCTTCATGCGAAACGGCGGCGATCTGCACCAGGTAGCTTCCAGATGGATTTGCCTGTGGCATCGAGGCTGGAGAAGTGGGGGACTCA
Organism: uncultured Acidobacteriaceae bacterium; assembly: GCA_963758835.1. Lineage (GTDB taxonomy): Bacteria > Acidobacteriota > Terriglobia > Terriglobales > Acidobacteriaceae > CAVVDY01. Next base: position 15,550 of record CAVWWZ010000029.1, read on the forward strand.
GCCTTCGCCGCCGGGATCGGCTTGGAAAGGGCTGCGTTGCCGGTCGGCGCCTCATGCGCTTTCGTGGCCGGACCGTTCGCTCCTGCGGCATTCGCCGTAGCTTCGGAAGACTTAGGCCCTTGCTGCGCCTTCGTATCGTCGTTCGGGCTCTGCTTCACCGACTTGTAGAACGTGAGATCGGGCGCACTCTCTTTGGCTGCGTCCCCGTTCTCCGCAGCGGGTGACCCATTAGCCCCGTGCGCAGCAGCGCCTGCGGGTTTCGGGTTCGCAGCGTCAGTATCAGTATCAGCCGCCAGAGTCTGGGCCGCCTGATTCTTCAGCGCCTGCTCCCGCTCGGCCGTTTTGCCCAGCGAATATCCGACGGCGAAGAAAACGCCGCACATCGCTGCCAGCATGAAAAACAGTCCCAGCAGCTTGCCCATGCCTAAGGTTATTTCGGTATCTTCTGCTGCCATTGCTGCACACTATCCTCCTATTGCGCTGCGCGCTTGCCGGATCGCTGAGTCTGCATCTTCGCTGCCTCGACCTTCACCAGTTTCTGCAAGCCGGCCAGCAGATCGACCGGCACCGGGAAGATGATGGTCGTGTTCTTCTCTACTCCGATTTCGGTCAAAGTCTGCAAATAGCGCAACTGAATGCTGACCGGCTCGCTTGCCAGCAGATGCGCTGCATCGATCAGTCGCTGCGCCGCCGCAAATTCGCCTTCCGCGTGGATGATCTTCGACCGCTTCTCGCGCTCCGCCTCCGCCTGCTTGGCCATGGCGCGCGTCATGGTCTCCGGCAGGTCAACCTGCTTCACTTCGACGTTGCGTTACCTTCACGCCCCACGGATCGGTGTGCTGATCGAGAATCGATTGCAGCCGCAGGTTGATCTTCTCGCGATGCGCCAGCAGTTCATCAAGATCGACTTCGCCCAGCACCGAGCGCAGCGTGGTCTGCGCGAACTGCGACGTCTGGTACATGTAATTCGAAACTGCGACCACGGCCTTGTTCGGATCGATGACCCGCAGGAAGATGACCGCGTTCACCTTCAGCGTGACGTTGTCGCGCGTGATGATGTCCTGCGGCGGAACCTCCAGCGCCTCCTGCCGCAGCGATACGCGCACAATGCGATCGATCGGCGCAAATACCAGAATTATCGCCGGGACCCTTTGGCCGTTCCCAGCAGCCGTCCCAGCCGAAAAATGACGCCGCGCTCATACTCGGCCAGAATCTTGATCGAGTTCAGCAGGTACAGAATGACGATGACAACCGGAACGATTACGAACAGATCCACCGGACACCTCCGGATACTAGAAGTTTAGAACGCAGAGTACCCATGATTGTAGGCCTCAGCGCAGGCGTAACCCAACTCGGCAATACCTGCGCCTCCCGGCGCGCGTCTGGACGGCGCGCACGATGGAAGAGGAAGCTTTCATTTAGGATGAAAGAGACCTCATGCAAGATAACGTCCGCCACAAGCAGCTTCGCCTGAAAACCCAGGTCATGATCCTCATCATGATTCTCGCCGGCCCACTGGGAAATACCATGCTCGGCAAGGGCATGAAGAGTATTGGGGCGGTTTCGTTCTCGTCCGGATCCGTCGTGCTGGAGACACTGGGCAGGATATTGAGTTCGGGAACGATTTGGCTGGGCATTGCGCTGATGATCACATTCTTTGTTGCCTATTCCCTGGTGCTGTCGTGGGCGGACTACAGTTATGTGCAGCCGGCGTCGGCCATGGCCTACGCGGTGGTGGCCGTGCTGGGCGTGGTTGTGCTGCATGAGAGCGTCTCTCCCGTGCGCTGGCTCGGCATCGCAGTCATCTGCCTTGGCGTGTTCGTTGTGGGGCGCACGCATCCCAACACAACCACGGAGACCCACTAACGGTGCTCCGCTTCGTTTGCTTTTTCCTGATCGTAGTCGCCGGCACTGCGGGCGAGTTGTGTATCTCGCGCGCCATGAAGGAGGCGGGTGAAGTCCACGACTTTCGGCCCCGCGCGTTGTTGAGCGTGGCCGCTCGCGTGGTGCGGATCAAGTGGATCTGGTTCGGTTTGGTCCTAATGACGATTGGGTTCTTCGCGCTGCTGGGCGTCCTGTCGGTGGAAAATGTCAGCTTCGTCGTCCCGGTGACAGCGCTGAGTTATGTTGTGGGAGGCCTGGGGGGGATGTTGTTCCTGGGCGAGCGATTGAATCGCTCCCGCTGGGCCGGTATCCTGCTGGTCTGTCTCGGCGTCGCCCTGGTCGTCCTGGGCAAGCGCTGATGAGAGAATTGGCGTGATGACAACAGCGGCAGAGTCGTGCCCCATCTGCAACGGCACCGGATGGCAAATTCGACAGCGCGAAAACGAGCGCGAAGTGGTGCGTTGCCAGTGCCGCGTGCGGGACCGCAGCGAGCGCCTGTTGGCAACAGCGCATATTCCCGAGCGCTATCAGCACTGCGAGTTAGAGAATTTCAAGAACGATCCCGAGGACAAATCGCAGAAGAGCATCGGGGCTGCCAAGTTTCTCGCCGGGCGATTCGTCGAAGAGTATCCCACCGACAAGACGGGACTGTTGTTGGTTGGGTCGGTTGGAGTAGGGAAGACACATCTTTCCGTGGGCATCATCAAGGCGCTGGTTCGCGAAAAAGGCATCAACTGCTTATTCTGCGACTACCGCGAACTGCTGAAGTCGATTCAGAATTCCTACAACCCGTCGGTGCAAGCTACGGAAATGGAAATCCTTCGCCCCGTATTCGAGGCCGAAGTGCTGGTGCTCGATGAGCTCGGCGCCGTTCGCAGTACGGAGTGGGTCTTCGACACTGTCAACTACATTCTGAACAGCCGCTACAACGAGAACCGCACCACAATCATCACCACGAATTTCCCGGATGCGCCGGAGCAGGGAAACGCGCCAGATGACAATTCCCGGAGCTACTCGGCTGCCGAGCGTGCCGCGCGGCGCGAGACGTTGGGAGATCGCATTGGCGAGCGCATGCGCTCACGGCTGCATGAGATGTGCAAGAAGGTGGAGATGGAAGGCTCGGACTACCGCGTCGACAGCAAGCGCGCCAAGTTTCAGCACATCGAGGCGCCGGCTCGCTTTTCCATCAGAGGTAAAAAGGGACCGGAATAAACCCTCAGTTCCCCTTACGATCGAGTGCTGTTACCTTTTGCGAAGCAAAATGCTGCTGTAGCGCTTCAAGCGGAGAAGCCGATCCATTCGAATCCGCATGAGCCGACGGCGCGAGCTCCATCTGAACCACCCCTCCAGAATGCGAATCCGCCCCATTTGAGCTTTCAGCGCCGGCAAATGGCTCAGCCGGCTCCGAACCCACAGCTCCGGCTGCCGCGTGTGGCGGCTGCTCGGGCGTGCTGTCGTGCTGGGGCTTCGGTTCGAGGAACTTCTTGCTGTTCAGCAGCGGCCGTCCCAGTGACGGGTTATAGCTCGTCCACGCGCCCGGAAGCTCCGCCTCGCGTACAAACTGCGCCCGCATCGCCTCCATCTTCGAGTCGAGATCGTCGAGATAGTGCAGCATGAGCGCTTCCGGAAACATCGGCAGCTTCGGCGAGCCGTATTCGTATTGTCCGTGGTGGCTGATGATGAGGTGCTCGATCAGTATCTTCAGCTCGTCGGGAAATCCAGGGATGTGCGCCAGCTTCTCGTGCAGCATCTCCAGCTCAATGATCATGTGGCCCAGCAGCTGCCCCTTGGTGGTGTAGGCGATCGACCGCTGATAGGTGAGCTCGTGCACCTTGCCCACATCGTGTAGGAAGGCTCCGGTCAGCAGAAGATCTCGGTTCACATCAGGATAGTTGCGAGACACCAGATCGCACGCCGTGAACAGCGACACCACGTGGTCGAGCAAGCCACCGACGAAAGCATGGTGCAGCGTCTTGGCCGCGGGCGCGCACTTGTAGGCGGTCGCCAGCGCTTCATCGCTCATGAAGGCTTGAACCAGTTGCTTGAGCCAGGGATTCTCGAAGCTCTCAACAAACTCGCCCAGCTTCGCCCACAGCTCCTCGATGTCCTTGGTCGTCTTCGGGATGTAGTCGGAGTAGTCGATGTCCACTTCATCCAGCTTGCGCATCTTGTGGACCGTCATCTGCCAGCGGCCGTTGTACTTGTGGATAACGCCCTTGGCTTTGACAAAATCATCCTGTTCGAAGCTCTCCAGTGCGTCAGAGACGTTGTCCCACATGTTGGCCTGAAGTTGCCCGCTGCGGTCCGCCAGAACCAGCGAGAGGTACACCTCGCCATTTTTCTTGGCTTTGACCTGCTTGGAGGCCACGACAAAGAACGATGTGATGGTCTGATTTTCCTGCTGACTGCAATCCCGAATGTAGAACTGCTTCATGTGGGGCCCTCGTAATAAAGCAGAATACCAGCCCGTTGCTCAAATACTAAGACATTGCCACGCAGACCAGTGCCCCGTTTGTTACGTCATATTGAGCCGCCGAGAGAGCCCGAGGGTCTAGCGGAGCATGCGATAGACTGATACCGGATTCATACTACGAATGCAGGTCATCAGCTTCAGCGAGGCGCTTGCAGTTGTCCAGCAATACGCTTCCCGACTCTCTCCCACGGACCCGGAATTTGTCTCCCTTCTCGACGGTTTTCGTCTGGCATTGGCCGAAAATCTGGCTGCCGATCGCGACTTTCCTCCGTTTCCACGGGCTACGCGCGATGGCTATGCTGTCCGCGCCGAAGACGTGGCCAGCCCGCCGGCTCAGTTGCGGTGTGTCGGCGAACTGAAAGCCGGAGCGACGGTGGCCCAAAGCTCGGTCACAGTCCAACCGGGCGAGACGGTTGAGATCATGACGGGAGCACCGGTTCCCAGCGGCGCCGATGCGGTCGTCATGGTCGAGTACACCGAGAACAAGGGTGAACTCGTGACGGTGAAGAGAACCGTCGTTCCGGGCGAGAACGTTGTCGCCGCTGGTTCGGAGGCGCGCAAGGGCGATGTCATGGTGTCACGTGGGACGCGGGTAAACCATGTCGCGGTCGCAATTGCCGCCGCTGTCGGTAGAGCTGAAATCGCTGCCTATCGGCGACCTCGGGTGGCAGTCCTGGCGACAGGGGACGAGGTGGTTGATATCAATCTTCCTCCCGGCCCGAATGAAATTCGCAATTCGAATAGCTACTCACTGGCGGCACAGGTTTACGACGCGGGCGGAGAAGCGGTGATACTGCCTGTGGCGCGCGATGACGCCACGGAGATCGAAGTTCTGATTCGCAAAGGTGCGGAATGCGATCTGCTACTTCTGAGCGGCGGCGTCTCGATGGGAAAGTATGACCTGGTGGAGCAGGTACTCGAGAAGTTGAGTGCGAAGTTTTTCTTCACCGGCGTGCTGATCCAGCCGGGCAAGCCGCTGGTATTTGGCGAGCTGCCGTTTGCGGGAAAGAAGACGCCTTTCTTCGGCCTGCCCGGCAATCCGGTTTCGACCATGGTTACGTTTCAGCTGTTTGTAAGGCCGGTGCTCGATGCGCTGGCCGGAGCGCGCTCTCAATCGCCGTTGTTCGCGCAGGCGCGATTGAAGGCGGACTTCAAGGTGAAGCCGGGGCTGACGCGATTTCTACCCGCACGGCTGGATGGAGCGCATGAGCAACCCGAAGTGGAGTTGGCGAAGTGGCAAGGTTCAGGCGATCTGATGGCGATGTCGGGAGCGAACTGCTACATTGTAGTACCTCCCGACAAAGAGCATTTCACTGCGGGGGAGAACATCACGATTCTGGCATTCTGAAATGGCCAAAAAAGACAAAGTGCCGGGAAAGCTATCGCATTTTGACGATGCGGGGAGGGCTTCCATGGTGGATGTTTCCGCCAAGCATCCCACATTGCGGGAGGCCGAGGCGCGCGCATTTGTTGCGATGAGCAAGGAAGTGCTTCGCGCGCTGCCGCAGAATCCGAAAGGCGACCCTTTGGAAGTAGCTCGGATCGCTGGCATTCAGGCGGCAAAACGCACCTCTGAACTGATCCCCATGTGCCACCCGATCCCGCTCAGCAAAATTGACGTCTCATGCGAGGTGACAAAGGGTGGAGTTGAGGTCCGTTCCATCGCACGCACCACGGCAGTCACGGGGGTTGAAATGGAGGCGCTTGTCGCCGCATCAGTGGCAGCTCTGACAGTGTATGACATGTGCAAGGCGCTGGATAAAGGTATCGAGATCCGGGAAGTCGTGCTGGAGCGCAAGTCTGGCGGCAAGAGCGGCGACTACCGGCGCAAGAAACTTTGATTCGAGGAGGATGTAATGATCACCGCTGCTGTATTGACGGTTAGCGATTCGGTGACCGAAGGCAAAAGTGAAGACCGTTCGGGTCCCGCCGTGGCCGAAGAACTGCGGGTGCGAGGGTTCGAGATCGTGTCGACCGGTATGTGCTCCGACGTGCAGGACTTGATCGAAGAGTCCCTGAAGGCCTTATGTGTCCAGGCTCAACTGATCGTAACTACGGGCGGTACCGGCATCTCCGAGCGCGATGTTACTCCTGAGGCCACGCGCGCCGTGTGTACGAAGCTGATTGACGGCATCGCGGAGAAGATGCGCGCCGATGGGCTGAAGGCAACGCCCACCGCCATACTCAGCCGTGGCGTATGCGGCGTGTGTGGCAACTCACTGATTCTCAACCTGCCGGGCAGTCCCAGCGGAGCAATAGAATCGCTGGCCGCAGTGGCCGATGTCTTGCCCCATGCCATTGATCTGCTGGAAGGCAAGACAGAGCATGAACAGCGGGTCAATTAGCTCCCACCCTTTCCCGAATGTAGGGAAAGGATGGGGCACCGGTAGCTGACTAAGGGAACCTTGGATCCAGTCACACATTTTCTTACCGGCGCATGCATGGGGCGCGCCGGATTCAATCGCAAGACTGCGTACGCTACGCTGACCATGCTGCTGGCTGCGGAAGCCGCCGACATCGACGTGCTTTGGGACCTCAAGGGCCCGATCGCAGCTCTTCAGCATCACCGCGGCATCACGCACTCGTTTGTCGGCGTGCCCTTCATGGCCGCCGCCACTCTCCTCGGCGTATACATCCTGCACCGTTTTTGGCTTGGCCGCCGCAAACCGCGGCCGGGATATCCGCCGGTGCGCTGGATGCTGCTGTATTGGCTGGCGCTCCTCGCGGCGCTCAGTCACTTGCTGCTGGACTACACCACGGCGTATGGCATCCGGCTGTTCGAGCCGTTCAATTACCGCTGGTATTCGTGGGACATCATGTTCATCATCGAGCCCATCATGCTGGCCGTGCTAATTCTCGGCCTGGCGCTGCCATGGTTCTTTGGCCTGATCAACCAGGAAGTTGGCGCGCGCGACAAGGGGCCGAGAGGTAGTCTCGGCGCGATCGTCGCCTTGGTCTTCGTCGTCGTGCTCTGGGGATACCGCGACTTCGAGCATCGTCGCGCACTCAACGTGATGAACTCGGTAACCTACAACGGCGCGACCGCCACCAGAGTCGCGGCTTATCCCTATTGGATCAATCCCTACCGCTGGCTGGGCGTTATCGAAAC
>CAVWWZ010000030.1:0-70210 GCA_963758835.1 uncultured Acidobacteriaceae bacterium
GTTGCGGATTGAGTTGGGTAAGGTACGACAAATCAGTAATTAGTAACTAGCAACTGGCACTTGGCATTTAGCACTTGGCGGTCGAGTTGTTGGCTAACCGGGACTCTGGGTTGGTCGCTAAGCGCCAAATGCTAAGTGCCAGTTGCCGTCTTTCTCAATTCGGTTTTGCGCTCGCGACCGGCGCCTCCATGGCGCGCCGCGCCTTGCATTCGGAGCAGGGGCAATGCTCGCGCAGGTATTCCCAGGAATAGATGCCGTGCTCGTGCCCGTCGTTCCACACGAAGCGGATCGCGTACTTGCCAACCGGCTCAACTTTGGTTGGCTTGGCCAACGCCTTGAACATCGGCAACGCGCCCGCGAACCGCCTTCAGCGGATCGCCGGGGTGGCGACCGTCCTTCTCGCGCTCTTCGTTGCATAGCGCGCAAGGGCAGGCGTCGCGCAGGAAAGACGAACGAGTAACTGCTCTGGTGGCCGTCCTTCCACTCAATGTCCATGCCTGTGCCGGCGGTTTGATGAACTTTGATCGACTTAGGATCTGCTTCGGGTTTACCGTCATCTCGGGCCAGAGATTTCGGCGGAACTTCTAGTATCGCAGATGATGAGCCACGGTGCGCGCATCGCCGACGCGCTCCTAACGCGGCGCTCTCCCCAAGCTCCAAACGCAACAAAGCCCGGAGGTTCGTCCGGGCTTTGTGCATCACCTGTGCCGTCACCTCCGACCCAGGTTACTGGTTGCTCTCCGCAGAAACGGGGCTCAGGAGCTCACGGTAGTCTGTGATCCCGCCGCGATCTCTGTCGTGAGCGAACGCCTCCGTGGCTATGGCTTAACGCCACCAGCCGCCTCCGTTGTGCCATTTGCCGTTTCGATCGTAGTAGCCGTTCGAACCAAAGGGGTGGAAGTCCCCGTTCCGGTCGTATTCACCGCGTTGACCGCTACGATAACCGCCGTTAGCGGTGTTCCCGTAGTAGCCGTTGTTGCGCCAATTGCCGTTGTTGTTACCGTACCAGCCGTTGTTGTTGCGCCAGTTCCCGTTATTGCCCCAATAACCGTTGTTGGTGATTCCGCTAGGATAGCGTCTCTCGCGCCAGCGCCAGCCGTCATGATCGCGGTCTCGATCACGATTGCGCCACCCACAACCGCGATCATCGCGATCATGGTCGCCGTCGCAACGGTCGCGATCGCGGTCCTTCTCTGCCGCCAATTGCAGGGCGGGATTCGTCTGGTCCGGGTGGAAGACCGCGTACTGCATCTGCGCACCTTGCAGGTTCTCTTCCGAGCTTTGCGCCACCGCCAGCTTGCCAAATACTCCTACGCTCAGTGCGAGGAGCAATACTACATTCAGCTTTGTCTTCATGACTCACCTCCGAGTCCTTTCGCTTGGCCGACGATCAGTGGCGCCACTGTTCGTTTCGCAGGTAAAAACCGATGTTTTGTGAAAATGTCGCGGGTCCGGCGAGCCCTTCATAATTCTTAACAGTCAGAGCAGAGGGTTCGTGGAACTTTTGGGAGCAGGAAGGGACCTGCCGGAGATTACATCCTGTTCGCTGTGGCGTTGAGTAAAGCGAACCTTAAGGAAGCCATGAAGTTCGAAGAGAGTCTCTCTCACAGCCACCGCGGACAAGCCGCGAAGCGGCGACTGCGGTTTTAGCCCTAGGCGCAAGCCTGGGGTAGGCGCGATTGATGAAGCCCGTGATGCCGCGTAGCGGCGCGCGTCCGACTCACTGTTTTTGCCGCTCCGCGCCCACATGCATCTTCGACCAGGACGATCCCACACTTCGAGCTAGTCTGGACATCATTACCCATGCGCCGCTGAGGCCCCGCTCAGCTCCTTCACGATATTGCCGACGAACGCCTTGGCATCGCCGAACAGCATCAGGGTGTTGTCCAGGTAATAGAGCGGATTGTCGATTCCGGCGAAGCCCGGACTCATGCTGCGCTTGATCACCATCACCGTACGCGCCTTGTCCACGTCCAGAATCGGCATGCCGTAGATCGGGCTGCTGGCATCGCTGCGCGCCGCAGGGTTGGTCACATCGTTCGCGCCGATGACCAGCGCCACATCGGTCTGCGGGAAATCGCGGATTGATCTCGTCCATGTCGAGCAGCTTGTCGTAAGGAATGTCGGCTTCGGCCAGCAACACGTTCATGTGTCCGGGCATGCGACCGGCGACCGGATGGATGCCGAACTTCACATCCACGCCGCGCTTGGTCAGCGCGTCGTACAGCTCGCGAACCTTGTGCTGCGCCTGCGCGACCGCCATGCCGTATCCGGGAACGATCACGACCTTGTTCGCCGCCGACAAGAATCGCCGCGGCTTCTTCCGCGGTTGCGCTGCGCACAGTGCGGGCTTCCACCGCGCCGGCGGCCGAGGTCTGCACCTGTCCGAAGGCCCCGAACAGCACGTTGGTGAACGAGCGGTTCATCGCCTTCGACATGTTGACCGACAGGATGAAGCCCGACGCGCCATCGAGCGCGCCCGCCACGATCAGCAGCTTGCTGTTGAGCACGAAACCCATGGCGGCCGCCGACAGTCCGGCGTAGGAATTCAGCAGCGAGATCACCGTCGGCATGTCGGCGCCGCCGATCGGAATGATCATCATCACGCCGAAGATCAGCGAGATCACGACCATTGCCGGGTACAGCATAGTGCGGCTCGGGATCAAGCACCAGCAGACACTGCGATCACGATCGCGATCGCCAGCAATCCCAGGTTGACGAAGTTCTGGCCCTTGTAGGTGATCGGCCGCTGCGGCAGGATCTCCTGCAGTTTGCCCGCTGCCATCAGGCTGCCGGTGAAGGTCAGCGAGCCGAGGATGACCTCCAGCGACAGCACCGACATGATGAACGTCGGAACATGCGGGCGTGCGCAGGTAGAACTCCGCGGTGCCGACCAGCGTGACGCAGAGCGCGCCGAAGGCGTGGCTCAGCGCGGTTCGCTGCGGGACCGCGGTCATCGCCACATTGCCCAGCGGCACGCCGATGATGGCGCCCAGCACCAGAGCGATGCGCGATCCACTTGTAGTCGACGATTCCTTGTAAAGCAGCGTGCCGACGATGGCCAGCACCATGCCGACCTCGCCAGCCCAAACGCCGCGCCGCGCGGTGGCCGGCGAACTCAGCCACTTCAGCGAAAGGATGAAGAGTGCGGTGGCAATGAGTAGGTGATTTCAATGAGGTATTGGCCGATGGGATCATGGTTTCTGCGCCCTGCTGGCTTTGAACATCTTGAGCATGCGGTCGGTGATGATGAAGCCGCCGACAATATTGCTGGTGGCGGCGACGATGGCGATGGTGCCCAGGATGGTAGACAGCGTGGTTTTGTGCTCGCCGGCCAGGATGATGGCGCCCACCACCGCGATGGCGTCCAGAGCGTTAGTGAGCGACATCAGCGGCGTATGCAGCAGCGGCGACACCCGGCGGATCACCTCGAAGCCGATAAAGGCCGCGAGCATGAAAACGTAGAGACTGTTGATCAGATCAACTTGCATGGTCCATCTGTCCTTGAAGATCGCCTCCTTCGCTCTTCGCAAGAAGTCTCACCACAGAGATCACCGAGTGCACCGAGAAAAACAATTCTGAATTTGTTGCCCGGTGTCCTCCGTGATCTCGGTGGTGATAATCGACCGTTACCCTACCTGCGCCACCAGGGCCGGCAATGCGAAAAATTCGCGCACGCGGGGATTCACGATCTCGCCGCCTTCCGTCACCAGAGTGTTGCTGATGATGTCATCCTGCATATTCACGTTGACCTTGCCATCTTTCACCATGGTCAACAGGAAGTTGCTGAGGTTCTTGCTGTACATCTGGCTGGCATGATAAGGAACGGAGCTGGCGAGGTTGATGCGGCCGATAATGGTGACGCCCTTGACCGAAATCTTCTCGCCCGATTTGCGTCAGCTCGCAGTTGCCGCCGCGCTCGGCCGCAAGATCGACGATGACCGATCCCGGCGCCATGCCGTCGACCATCTCTTTGGTCACCAGTACCGGAGATTTCTTCCCGGGAACGACAGCCGTCGTGATGACAACGTCGCTCTCCGCGACGACCTTGCCCAGCAATTCGCGTTGCCGCTGATAAAAAGATTCGTCCTGCGCCTTAGCGTAGCCGCCGGCATCCTGCGCGTCCTTCACTTCCAGCGGAAGCTCGACGAAGCGTCCTCCGAGACTCTGCACCTGCTCCTTGACCGCGGGCCGCAGATCGTAAGCCGAAACCACCGCTCCCAGTCGTCGTGCGGTAGCAATCGCTTGCAGTCCGGCGACGCCTACTCCGATGATCAGCACGCGAGCCGGCGTGATGGTTCCGGCGGCGGTAGTCAGCATAGGAAAGATACGCGGCAGGGTGTCGGCGGCAATAAGCACTGCCTTGTAGCCCAGAGGCTGTCGCCATGGACGATAGCGCGTCCATGCTTTGCGCGCGCGTGGTACGCGGCATGAGTTCTACGGCGAACGAGGTCACGCCAGCAGCAGCGATTGCCTGCACGGTTTCGAGCGTCCCCAGTGGCCGCAGAAAGCCGATTAGGAATTGCCCGCGGCGCAGCAGCGGCAGGTCGGCGGCTCCGGTGCGATCGTTCGCGCCGTAACCCAGCACCTGGATAATGATGTCAGCCCGATTGAAGACCTCTGCGCGGCTGGGTGCGATCTTCGCGCCTTTGCTTTCATACTCAGTGTTGGTATAACCGGCTTCAAACCCTGCATTGGATTCGACGAGGACCTCCAGGCCTGCTTTGATCAGGCCAGGTACAACGGCGGGAACCAGTGCGACGCGTCTCTCCCCGGGAAAGCTCTCACGGGGAACCCCTACCATCATGGAGCTTCCTCCAGAACGTCTCTTCTAGATCAAAAAGTCAAACGGAAGCATTCTATTAGGCGGGAAGGAAAAGTCCATCACAAGTGCGCGGCCAGAGCCATAAGTAGCACTAAAAACGGCAAAACCCGAAGCCTATTGGCTCCGGGCCTCACCACGACTGTTGCAACTGTTTGCGTCACCGCAAATGCAATCACTACAGTCTCTGCCCCCGCAGGCACTCGTTCCATCCAGATTCCGTTTGAATCGACCTCGCGGTCGTGCGGAACCGGAACGGCCATCGCATTGGCGAAAGGCCGGATGGGATCTTGTATCCTCGGCTCGTTTAGGGGGGACAGCAGGGTCCGCAATTCAGCGTTGCGTGTGTCTTTCTGCGAAACCCTGCTGTTTAGCCCGGGAGCGTGCTATCTACCGGGCGTTGATGCGTCCCTGTAACACCGAAGAAGATGCCATTCGTAGAAGCACATGACCTGCCAAACCAACGGGTACAGTTATCGATTAGAGAAGAGTCCAGAGCTCAGCGACTTACGACCTGACTCATAGTCCAACTCGCAACCGACACTATCCAAGTGGATAGTCGGCACTAGCCTACTGGTTAGCCGGCTGCATGGGAGGCGCCGGTCCATTGAGGGGGTTGGCTTCTGTTCCCTCCGCGGGTGCGTCGCCGGTTGGACCCTGCTTCTGGACGTACTTCACGAGTAAGGTGATTCTGCGGTTCGCGGCGTCCGTTGGGTCCGCCTTGTTGCGCAGGTTCTGATCCGCAAAGCCCCGCACTTCCGCCACCTGGTCTAGGCGCAGCCCATTTTGTTGCATGAGCCTGCGGCAAGCGTTTGCGCGGTCGGCCGACAGCTCCCAGTTTATGTAATTGGCGCCGGCGCTGAAGGGTTGCGAGTCGGTGTGTCCTTCGATCGACACGCGATTAGGTAGCTTTCCCAGTTCGCCGGCCAGCGGGGCGAGAATCTCACGGGCTGAGTTCGTAGGATTCGGCGCTGCCACTCTCGAAAAACATTCCGGTCTCCGATTCCAGCAGCTCGATGCGTAGGCCTTCGGCCGTAACCGTCATTTCGATGTGGGCTTTGAGCTTCTCGAAGTCGCGTGACCTGGCGAATCACGGTTTCCAGTTGCTCTTTCAGCTTCGCCATGTCCTGTTTCTTCAAAGCCAGGTTGTCGCCCGACCCCGACTGATTGGTGCCCACCAGTTTGGAGGTGCCGGTTGGGTCCTTGAAGTATCCGCCAACCGCAACCTGAATTTGTTTGCTGCTGTTCATCAGCCACAGCACGATGAATAAAGCCATCATTGCGGTGACGAAGTCAGCGTAAGCCACCTTCCACGCTCCACCGTGGTGGCCACCATGGCCCGACTTGCGCTTGATGACGACGATCTGCGGTTTGGAGATCTCGGCCACGTCACTAACCCGCCGGCGCCGGCTGCGGCCTGCTGCGGCTGGGGCTGCCGCTGCTTGCTGTCCAGCTTCCGGCGCCCGGTTCTTACAGGCATCCTCGAATTCCTGGAAGCGTCGGCCGCACGTGTGCCGGGAATGGCGCGCCGTCCCATCTCGGCCGCCAGCAGCGGAGCCACGCCTTTCATGAACGCGATCATCGCGACGCGCAGCACGTGCCAATATTCGCGCTCTTCTTCAGCCAGCTTGCGCCATGTTGGCGGCCAGCGGTCCAACGAAGCCGTAGCACATCAGGATGCCCAGGAAGGTCCCCACCAGAGCGGCTGCGACCTTCTTGCCGATTTCTTCCGGAGGTCCGCCCAGCGCGCTCATGGTTAGCACCACTCCCAGCACCGCAGCCACGATGCCCAGGCCAGGTAACGCGTCGGCCATGATGCTGAGCGCGCCAATCGGCATCTGCCGCTCGTGATGGTGGACGTCCATATCGGCCTCGATCATCTGGTCAACGTCGAAGGCTTCCACCCCGCCCATGATGACCATGCGCATGGTGTCGCATACGAAGTAAACCGTCTCGTGGTCTTTCTGGAAAGCTGGGGAACTGGGCGAAGAACTGGCTCTCTTTCGGCGCTTCGATGTCCTTTTCGACCGCGACCAGGCCTTGTTTTCGGCCTTTGGTGAACAGCTCAAACAGCATCTTGAGCGACTCGAGATAGCGCTGCTTGGTGAACTTGGAGCCGCGCAGCACGCCCACGACCCCGCCGATGATCGCTTTCAAGGTGTGCAGTGGGTTGGCCACCAACAGAGTGCCAATCGCTGCGCCCCCGATGATCAGCAGCTCGGCAGGCTGAATGAGCACACGGATTGGACCGTGCTCCATGAGGAAGCCGCCAATCACGGCGGCCAACACGACGAGCATGCCAATGATGGCGAACATATCCAAGAGTCTTATCGGCTTTCAGCGGCAAAACTTGCTAGATAGGGATAGGGGAGACAGAGGAAATTAAACTCGATTCCTTGCCAGCGAGCCGGATTGGGGAGGGGCCTGGTCCAGCGCAATACGTCTCGCGAAGAGGTCGTGAGAATGGAACACTTGCCCTGTTAAGGCTCGTTACGCAAGCATGCAAGAATGTATGTTGGGTGTTGGTTGGGCGGGGTCGGCCGGGCGTGATTGGAGTCGCAGCATCCTTGCAGGCCTCAACCAACGGGCCAGCGCCGCAGGCTCTGCTATACTGACGATAGAATTCGCGGTGGATGCAGCCATGCAGCCAGTCGCGTTTCTCAAGACAGCGGCGCTCTTTGGGTTACCGAGTAGCGACGTTTCTTCAGTGAAGAGCTGCGAAAGCGCCGGTCTTCTAAATAGCCGCGACACGGTTTACCGATGGCTTTCCAACTCGCTTCGCACGTTCGGGGAGTGGCTCAGCCTGGTAGAGCACCTGGTTCGGGACCAGGGGGTCGGAGGTTCAAATCCTCTCTCCCCGACCAATCTTTCTCTCGTCGTTTCATTAACTTACGCGGCTATTGTAGAGCCATCGTTTTGCGCTGTTTTCGGTACATTCGGTGCAACTGATCAAACCGAGCCCGGAAGTTCGTTTGCTCGGGCCCACGCTCCGATTGCCAAGGGCAGGATCGCTGCTGCAACATCCAGACTCACCGCACTCGTTTGTCCCTGAAAATTACAGCAGCGATCTTGGACAGGGTGCGATCTTTCTCCGGGATTGCGGAGCAGACCAATAACTCCACGCCAGTCCGTTCATCTGTAACCATGCACGATTCAGAATTGGCCACCGCCCCGAGGCGAGGGAGGGCTGTTGTAGGCCAAGACTCACCTCCGCCCGGCTACCTCCCAGCGGTGCCGGTATTCTTCTTGGCATGGGCTTCGTTGACAGTGATTGCTTTGCCTCCGAGCTGAGAACCATTTAGACCCAGGATCGCTTCTTGCGCGCCTTTGTCGTCAGACATTTCCACAAAAGCGAACCCGCGGGGAACGCCGGTCGCCTTGTCCTTTATGATGTTGACCGCTCCAACCGTGCCGTAAGCTGCAAATGCGGTTTTAAGATCATCGTCGGTTGTACTTGCTTCCATGTTGCCGACGTAAAGATTTTTCATATATCTCCTAAAGGCGTGAGGATACGTGTAAATGACTTCAGCGTATCTCTCGGAAACCGAGAAGAACCTTATCCCGGTGAGATTGTGAGGGTTGAGAATTGAAGTGCTCCGACGCCTCAGTTCAGCAAGTTCGTTCTCCTAGCAATTGCGCTCTGCATCGTTAATCTTGCCGTTAGTGTCCAACCACTCGAGCAGTGAGCGCACGCTTGCGTGGGCCAGCGCAATGCAGGAATCGCCTGCGCCGTAGTAGATATTCAAGGTGTCGCCGTCTGGGTTGATGGTGTGGCCGCACGGAAATACCACGTCGTGCACGTCGCCTCCCCGCTCATAATCGGCCTTTGGACCAAAAATCCAGGAATCACCTCGCAACAAACAAAGATCCGGCTTCTGGGTATCGAAGAGAGCAAGGCCGATCCTGTATAGACAGCCGGACGCTGTCTGCTTTACGCCGTGGTAAAGCATCAGCCAACCTCTCTCGGTCTCGATGGGCGGAGAAGACAGACCAATCTTGTTCGCGTCCCACCATGCGCCTTTCCGCGCCTCCATCATGATTCGATGACCTCCCCAATGCCGCAGATCGGGAGAGTAGGAAATCCAGATGTGAGCTCCTAAGGGAGTCATCGGACGATGTATAAGTGCCCAGCGGCCATCGATCCTATAGGGCAGAAGAGCCGCATCTTTATCGTCGGGCGACATGATGACCCCGTATCGCTCGAAGGTGCGGAAATCGCTGGTCAAAGCAAGAGACACGCCGGGGCCACCTTTGGAATACGAGGTGTAAGCGACGGCATATTGTTGCAATTCTGGGACGTAGGTAATGCGCGGATCCTCGATTCCCCAAAGCTCTTCTGGATATCCAATCGGATCCGGCATGAGGGTTGGCTCTGGATCGATCTTCCAGCCATCAATGCCGTTCGCCGATCGTGCAGCGCAGAGATGGGAGAGACCGCGCCGATCTTCTACCCTGCAAAGCAACAGCGTTGAGCCATCGGGAAGCAGCGTGGCTCCGGCATTGAATACGCTGTTGATCGGGTAAGGCCAGTCCTTGCTTTCCAGGATTGGATTGGCAGGATGGCGCTGAAGAAGATTGTCGGTGGTATCGATGACCAGGGTCATGGGTGATTTCATAAGAATAGAAACTCAAGCTCGAAGTAACGTCATTGTGAGTCCACACATCGATATTAATCCAACTAGAGCACGCGCTGCGGAGCCGAACCTTGTTGAAGCTGCTGCATCTCCAGAAGGGCCATCAAGAAGGACAGGGTTGACTCCGCTCCCTGGTTCTCGTTGGCTCGGTCAGGATGAAGACCATCTCGACAGCCTCCAGTGGTGGCGTCGTACAAAGAGGTTTTCAGGTCGTTGTCTCCTAAGAACCAATTGAAAGCCGACCATGCTTGAGTTAGCCAACGCTGATCTCCAGTGGCACGATACGCTTCCAGACAAGCAGAGACGGTTGCACCAGCTTCGACGGGTTGCTGATCAAAGCGAGCCTTGTCGCCTGACTTGCGGTAGAAACCGAGCGAGCCGATAGGAACGAAGTGGCCGTGCATGCTGCAACGCTGCTGGGTTACAAGCCACTCGAGTGACTGCAAACCCGCGGCGAGCCACTCTTTGTTGGAACTCCGGGCGCCTGCAAGCAGCAGTGCCTGAGACAAGCTCGCGTTGCAATAGGCCAAACCCTCTTCAAACCAGTTCCACCCTGGCGCACGAGTAACTTCATAGATGTGCAGCAACTTGTTAGCAAGCGCATCCCTATGCCGTTGAGCCGATCTGTCCCCGGGAAAGCGATCAAGGTATTGCTGGATTCCAAACAGCGAGAATGCCCATGCGCGCGGACTAGTAAAGCCCAGCGACTGCGGGAAGAGCGAGTTCAAAGAGGCGCCCGGCAAGACCTCTCAAGTCCTCATCGACCGTCTGATTCACTGCGCTTCCCACGGCCCACAAGGCGCGACCGTGACTGTCTTCTGATCCCTGGGACTCCTGCCACTGGCGCTCATAGCTCAAGAAGTTGCGGAATCTGCCATTTGCCGAGTTGAAGGCGAGCCAGAGAAACGCCAGGTATCGCGACGACAATTTCTTGGCTTTGGCTTCATCCTCCACTCCAACTTGCTGCGCCAGGATCGACACCAGCAGCGCGCGAGCATTATCGTCCGTGGTGTAGCCCTCGTGCTGATTCGGAATTGTGAAGACGGCGTGCTGGAATATGCCGGTATCGTCAGTCATCCGCCCGAGATGGTTCAGCTTCACCGCAGGCAGGCTCAGGAGACCATTGGATTCCGCGTTTGGGCTAACCAGGCGAGGGTTCCACATGCGCTCGGCCCGGGCTCGCTGGAAGCTGCGCATGTAGTCCTGGGCGACACTCTTCCAGACCATGTTTCTTGAATACAGGTACGCCCGTTTGCGCATGGCGTGCCGTTCGGCCTCATTTTCCAGAAGCCAGATGGTTTGATCAGCAATTGCTTTTGGATCGTGGAACGGGACCAATATTCCGCGGCTCTGATCGAGAAGCTCAAGCGCATGCCAATAAGGAGTTGAGATGACCGCCTTCCCAGCTCCAAGGGCGTAGGCCAATGTTCCAGAAACGACCTGCGCCTCGTTCTTATAGGGAGTGATGTAGATATCGGCTGAACCAATGAACTCCATCATCTCCTCGGGACTCACAAACCGATTGTGAAAGATGACATTCTTCTCAACTCCGAGATCCTTCGCCAGCGCCTGCAGCGATTCCCGATATCGATCTCCTTCGCGCCGCCTGATGTGAGGATGTGTAGCGCCGGCGACGATGTAGACCACGTTGGGGTTCCGAGCCAGGATGTGCGGCAGTGCCTCGATGACTGTTTCCACTCCCTTGTTCGGCGAAAGCAAGCCGAAGGTCAACAGGACAGACTTGCCTCCCACGCCGAAGCGGTCCTTGAAAAAGTTCGGATCTACAAACGCCAGGTTGGGAACGCCGTGCGGAATCACGTCAATCTTTGCCGCAGGAACCTGGAATATCTCCTGCAAGAACTTCGAAGAGTGCTGGCTCATCACGATGAGGCGATCCGATAAGTCTGCGAGTTCGACCATCACTCTGTGCTGCTCTGGGTTTGGTTCCCGCAACACGGTATGAAGCGTGGTCACGATCGGCATCCGCAGATTGCGCAGCAACTCTAGAACGTGGCCTCCGGCTGCCCCTCCAAAAATTCCGTATTCATGCTGTACGCAAACCAAATCGACGTTGGTGAAATTCAGAAACTCGGCTGCACGCTCGTAGGACGCGAGTTCCTGTTCGGTCAGCTCAAATCGAACTCTCTCGGGATAGCTATATTCGGACTCCGGATCGTTCACCGGCAGTGCAAATAGACGTTCGCTCCCATACTCGGCTGCCATGGCGTCGCACAAATCCGTGGTGAAGGTTGCGATCCCGCACTGTCGCGGAAGGTAGTTGCCAATGGTGGCGATTCGGGTCGGAAGAGAGAGATTGACCGTCGCAACGAATGGATTTACCGGCTTGATTTCAGACACATGACTGACTGAGCCCGCGATTCCTAGCGGCTTTCTGAATGGCAGTGTTTTGGATGATGACATTTGAATCCTTGTCTACGAAGATCACTGCGAGGCGGGCTGCTTGCGATCAAACTCGCGATCGTCGTCAAAAGATGATGAGGCTGCGGCTTTTAAGGGTGGAAGCTTTCTGCGACGATGCCAGCTTGGCACTGTTAGGCATATTGCCACCCCAGCCTTACCTGAATGAACGAAGTGCGACTTCTCTACGATGTCACGCTCGTGGCCTCAAGTCTGGTCAATAGAGAACACTTCACTTGCGGAGGTTTCTCGTAGAAGGTGGTTGTGCCTAAATCGGCACCGGTGAGCTATTGTGGACAGACGGCAACCGGCCAAAACACATATATTTGGTTGGATGATTCATTAGAGGCTTTGATTCTTTATGCCAGTGCACTACCTCCGTCTCGCCGCCTTTACCTGTGAAGCATGCAATGGTCCGGTCATTTCGGGATCGTTCGCAACTCGCGAGACTGAAACTCAACGAGAAAGCGACATCCGGGAGATCGGTTCGGTTTGCCTATCTTGTAGAAAGCAGTACAGCTCGCTTCCAGCGTCGCGTCCCGTACGCCATATCGCGCCCGTGGAATGGGGCTCGCGGGAACCGGCACCGAAACATAAGGTATCGGTCCCGGAACCAGAGTCAGTCGTGAAGCACTATATTCAGTAGCGAACTGTGCACTTTCATTCCGCTACCGTCGTACTCCACAAATCCGAGCTTCTTGAACCGATTCATGAAGAAACTGACGCGCGAGCGTGTGGTGCCCACCATTTCGGCGAGCGACTCCTGGGTAATCTTGGGAATTACAGGCTCAGGCTTGCCTTCCTTGCCGAAATGCGCCAGCAGTAGAAGTATCCTGGCTAATCTTTTTTCGCTGGAGTTGAAGAGTTGGTCGACGAGGTCTTCTTCAAACCGGATATTGCGCGCCAGCAGATGCGACACAAACAAATCAGAGAATGAGTGCTCGCGATGAAGAGCCTCGACCATGGGCCCCTTATCGATCCTCAGAATCGTGCAATCCGTCATCGCCGAGGCCGAACCCATCCGAAAAGCTTGGCCGGCCAGGCCACCCTCTCCAAAGAAGCTGCCTTCTCCCAGCACTCCCACCGTGGCTTCTTTCCCGGTTTGCGAGACCACCGTCAGCTTGATCTTGCCCTTTTGAACGTAGAAGACGGCGTCCGCCGTATCTCCCTGGGCAAAGATGGTTTCGCCCTTCTCGAAGCCAACGATCTTCCGTCCATCCCCAATCGTCGCTAGAAACGCCTTAGGATCGAACTGTCGCCCATTCTTTGCTTTCATCTTCAACTACCTATTTTTCCGGGGCAAGGTTGGCTGACTTTAGGTTCACGACTAAAGAACGCGACGCCCGGTAAGTCCAATCAAGGGTCCGAGTCGGATGCTCCGCTTCCCAAAGTTTTGGGGATGTCGCTAACACAAGCTTACTCCAGCTGCACCATAAAGCAAAGAAAGCAAGCGGCAAAACGCGCCAAGCGGCGGCGGTATGTGCTTTCGTAACGGCACGAAGATGCCACTTGCTTGGATGGGTTACGGCACATTTGGCGTATATTGACACTTGACAATCGTGCTATTATCCGTCCCGCCGTAATTAGCACCTTCCGGCGGCAGCCCTACCAGAACCTCACTTGGAAGTGTGCCTGAGGTGCATCATGAAATTGCTCCGCGTCGTCTCTCTGCTTGTTCCCTTTGTTGTTCTCGCCACGACTGCTCACGCCGACAGCATCCTAGGAAGTGCCGATGCTTTCGGCATCTTGGGCGCCTCGACGGTGACGAACACTGGCCCTAGTGTGGTGTATCAAGACCTGGGTCTCTGGCCCGGAAATTCGATCACCGGATTCCCACCCGGAGTAGTGCTGGGGACCGTCCATAATAACGACGCCGTTGCCATGCAGGCGCAGGCCGATGCGCTCAATGGCTACAACTACCTCGCCGGTCTGTCGAGTACGCAGAACTTGACCGGTCAGGATCTCGGTGGCCTCACGCTTGACGCCGGCGTCTACTTCTTCGCATCATCAGCCCAGATGACGGGAACGCTCAACCTGGATTTTCAAGGGCTGAGCAACAAGATGATTGTCTTCCAGATTGGGAGCACGCTCACCACGGCCAGCGCTTCAATGGTTAACATCCTCAATCCGGGAATGAATGACCAGGTTTTCTGGCAAGTTGGTAGTTCCGCAACCTTGGGCACAACCACCGACTTTTTTGGAAGCATTATTGCGGAGCAGAGTATCACGCTCAATCACGGCGCGGACATCAACTGCGGCCGGGCGATAGCACTGAATGCTGCCGTCACCATGGACACCAATAATGTCGACACCGGCAGTTGCGGTGAGGTGCCGGAGCCGGCAACGCTCTCACTGGTAGGCAGCGGAATCATTGCGGCCGGTGCGAGCGCCTGGCCCGCAACCTTTCCGGGGTGGGGACTAGCAGCACTTGCAGGACTCCGCCGAAGAATGCGCCGTTAGCAAGAGCCTGAGATGGCTCTGCGGGTATTAGATGCGAGTTCCATCTTTGCTTACCCGGACGATGGCGACCCTCGAAAGGAGGGCGCTGTCGTCCACCACCTCCAGAATCCGCCTTGCATGCTGCTTGGCCTTCTCCTCGCTTACAAATCTCTTGGCGGGGCGAGAGATGAGTTTGGCGGCTACGAAATCAACCCTGTAATAAGTCACATTATTGTCCTCTCTGGTGTTGTTGGCGGAACGGTAGCGATGAGATCAGCGTCTCATCGCCAGGTATTTGGTAAAGGCGTCCACCGTTGAAAGATCGGTACGTACCGACGCTTGTGGCAAACAATACATACCCCGGGACAAAGGAAAAGCCGCGGCAGAATAACCCTCTCAACCCAGCCCTCCGGAGGCAAGGCTCGGAATTGATCGCTCTTACACACGCGGCAGTGGGCAGACAAAAAGTTCATATCTTAGGAGGTACTACTGTCCTCTTTGTTGAACAGAAGAGGCATTTTCCGTGGTGGATTTTGCTGATCAACGAGCATACTTCCTGAGCCAAAGCCCAGTCTGACGCCGCCATGATCTCCATCATCGCGCGGTTGTCTTGCCTCTGGGGGGTATCGCCCCAGCCTCTTCCGCTGTCAGGCGCGACCGATCGCATTGCGAAAAGCCACTCGCACATGCGAGGTAATCACGCTGATGATCGGCCACCCTAACGGCTTCCAGCTCCGTGGCAGATAGCTTAGAGCGATTACACGTCGACCAGCCGTCCCAACACTGCGAGACATTCCTCATGTGCTGGGCAACCGCCACTTCGCTCAACTCAAATGCGCTCAGCTTGGAGAGTTTGCAGCTAGACCAGCCGTTCCAACAATCAGAGAGGTTCTTCTGCTCCTCGGCTACAGCAACGCCCGCCGCTTCGGAAGCCGTCAACTTTCGGTGGTCGCACGTTGTCAATCCGCTCCAACAATCGACAACCATATTCTCGTGTGTCACGATCGCGACTTCGGCCAGTTCCGGGCCGCTAAGAGTTGAGCGATCACAAGCCGACAAGGCGTTCTTGCAGCTCGCAATATTTTGCTCGTGCTTGGCGGCAGCTATCTGGTGTGTGTCTGCCGGTGTCAAGGTAGCGCTATTACAGGAATCCCAGCCGTTCTGGCAGGCGAACAGGTTCTGTTGCCGCTCAGCAGACTGCGCCCACATTAATCCTGAATGGCACATCAGGAAAAACGTAAGCGTCAGAGTCAAACGCATTACCGAGGAAGAAACCTTCATACCCTTGTGCCTTCTGAACATGACCCATTGAAACCGTGGCTATGTGAGTCCTTATTGTGCATCTTGTGGTCCAACGAAAGCTGTTCAACATTGCTCAGTGAGCAATAGTGCTCAGACGTACCCAATCTGAGGCGATAGCCTTAGGGAAGGTCGGCTGTGGCTCCTCCGCCGGGATACTGGTCGGTGCCGTAACCGCAACGGGAGGATCCTTGGTAGCTACTTCAAACTTGTCGGCAGTCGTTCCCCTTCCGTGGCAAGGCATGTTGTCCAACGCCATTGTCTTTAACTGGAACGACCTGATGCCTGAATCGGCCGCCGGACAAATCCAAATTGAGTATCACGTCGGACTGGCTGGCAGCGTCGAGTTCCTAAAGGTTTGGGGCGCTACCATTCGCGGTCACTGGGACCTGATTTGCTCGTGCTGGACACATTCGGGCTCTTCTACCCAGACCGGACTGCAATTCGCCAATGGACACAAGTCCGACACCTTTCGCGGCATGCTTGACGGAATCATGCAACACCAGCACTTGTTCCGCGTCGAAACCGCCCCAGGAGCCGATTGCATGATCCAAGTCTCGCCCCCGACTGACAAAGAGCGCATTTCAGCACTCCAGACGATGGACGTCTTGCGTGATCGCCTAACCAATTGATGCCTGCGTCATCACGGTTCCGGGACTGATGGCTTTTCCAGGCTGCAACACTAGCTCACTATCAAACTAAGCGGAGAACAGCATGCAAATGCCTGAAAACGAGAACGCGCAAGAAGGTGTTTCAGAAAGTACTACGGTCACCAAACCAACAAACGTCACCACAGCACGTCCTAGTGCCAATAAGCGCGCGGCTGTCCTCCTGGCCAAGAAAAAGCAAAGACGTGCAGCTCACCGCGTGACGCTGAGAAGATCGCACACGAACGGATAGTTGGCCGGGCAGCTGAGGCCCATTTCCTCTGAACCGTAGGGCTCGCACGAGTACGCTCTGCGGCCGAACCCGAAAAAGGATTTCATGTCTAACGAGATTCAAGCTGGCACCGTGCTGGTCCAGCAGTCTGCACTTCTGCATTCGCTCGGCGCTCACGGCGAGTTCTATAGCGATCAGTGGTGCTCGTTGGGAACCCACGACAGCGCCCAGTTCGATCAAAAGCTACGAGCCGTCGGTTGGAACTTCTTCTTCATCGCCGACGAATTGAGAACGATAGTGCCCCCATGGGGTGGACAGAAGACTCTTCGTGCCGGTGTGAAGCGGCTGCTGGCGCGCGCCGAGGCGCAGCAGTTCAATTGCATGCAGCTCAGCAATATTCTCCGAGAACGCTTCTTAGGTATTCCATTCTTATCCGTGGTCGCTCATGCTCGCCATGTTCAGCAGGGCAGCCGAATGGAAAGCCTCCAGCAGCGCACATCTAAGGGCAACGGTAGCAAGTTGAAATAGTTTTGGCCCGTCAAGGGCATAGAAAATAGAAATCCAGAAGGAGAAGACATTGGATTGGGACAACGTTGAAGATAACTGGAAGCAACTTACGGCCGCTGCCCGAGCAAAACTGGGGCAAGCTGACCCAGCAGGACTTCGAGCAGATTTCCGGCAAGCGAGAGCCGTTAATAAGCAAGATTCAGGAAACCTATGGGGTCACCAGAAGAGAAGCCGACAAGCAAGTCTGGGACTGGGGAAAGAGCATCGGCCGGACTGCGAAGAAACCTATCTGAGTGAGAGCGTCGCCGCGTCAGCTGGCCACATGCCCCCTGAACTTGATTCCGGCAGCCTGTCGCGAGCGAACCCATACTGCGGACCGTTAGGGTCGAACTGTCAGTTGCACACCTCGCTTTCTACATACCAGGCGGCATAACCTTAGAAGAAATAGGTGTTTCGTCCGCTCTCCGGTTCCGACTCGCTTGAGAATCATCGCAGGATCGCGCATAAGCGCGAGTTTATCCACCCCTATATCCCGGCCTTTCAATAAGGCGAGACCAGAGTCGCTCTCGATAGGCTCTGCCGAAACTGCGCCAGGCTCCGAAGTCGCCCGAACGATACTGGATGATGGACGCTGCACGCCGGCATTGAGGGCGCTCGTCGGCGGGATGTCGAGCAGTAGAAGTCTGCCGTCGGAGTGATAGCTGTCGCCAGACGAAGTCTGCGCCTGAAGAACCGGCTTGCTACTATGCAAGTACGCCCGCTGGCTGACGGACAAACTGCCGGTCAGGTTAGAGCCGACGAAATCACGCTCGGCATCAACATTGGGGTCAATGCGATGGTTGATCAAGTGCCCTCGCTTGCCGATCACAATGGCGACGTCGTGCGAAGCGGCCGCCGCCCAGATCGGCGTCCCATCGATGGTGTAATCGGTTTTCCAGATTCGTAGATGGTGCCGTCGCGTGACGATCGCATTCGGATCAGGCAAGGCATACGAATAGTC
This sequence comes from uncultured Acidobacteriaceae bacterium, assembly GCA_963758835.1. Lineage (GTDB taxonomy): Bacteria > Acidobacteriota > Terriglobia > Terriglobales > Acidobacteriaceae > CAVVDY01. The sequence goes on from CAVWWZ010000030.1 coordinate 17,999, forward strand.
CTGCACTCTCCCGAACAGGAAGAACCTGGCCATCGGCAATTGCGCGTCATGGTTTCGATGCCGCAATAAGTGCCATACGAATATCGGCTTCCAATCGTCAGTATGGACCCATCCGGCGCGCGCAAACGTTTGTTCCAGGTCTTCCGGTTGGGCGACGAAAACCAGGTTCAGCATGTCGCCCTCGCATCCGTCGACATTGATCACACGCGGCGGCAGGTAGTCCATCATCTAGCCAGTTCAGAAGACCTTGCTACGGAAGGTTGTAATCCTGCCGAGAGAACTGAGGTATCACGGTCCGTATGAGCAGTGATTGCCGTACTCTTTAACACGATGCTGTCGTGACCACGGGTGAGAAGAAAGACAGCCGCAGCAGGCAGGAAGACCAGGCCGGTAGCGATCATCGCGGCCGCCATCATCTTGACACGGGTGCGTCCTTTCACGGCCATACGTGCGCGCAACGCGATCCGTTGGCCGTTCGCCAGCACTACCGAATCAAGTTTCAGGGCGACCCTGCCTCCGATTCCCAAGAACCGCTTGCCTTTGACGGCCGTGACGGAACCGCTGGCTGCGGTGCCGGCGGAAATCACGGTCAAGCCTTCAAGGTTCACGTCTCTCACGACAACAAAGTCCAGCTGGTCCCCTGGGCGGGCGTGAGCAGAGGAGACACTTTCGACAAGTTGGAGCTTGATGGGAATTCCGCTGGGAATAGTGAGCCGAGCAGGAAGCGCACTGATCTCCTGGCCTGATGCACACGACACAAGAAAGATGGCGACCAGGATGTACGCCGGTACCTTGCCAAATACGCGCTGAACAATGACTGCCGCCTTTGCTGGGAGGAGTAGCGCTCATCCCGCGACGGCCAAACTGATCAGCGCACGAGCGGGTGGTGCATTAATGACACTTTAGCGCCGTGACGATGGCTTGTATGTTCAGAATTGCACACCTTAGAAATCAGAGTATGTGTGACCGTTAACGTTTCACGGGCTTCGAGAAGAAACCAGACAAGCGACCGGCGCGGTGAACTACAGAAGCGTCAATCCTGTGAATTCATCCCGCTCAATCCGATGGCACTCGCAGGCGGTATGCTCCAAGGCCCCCACCGGATCGAGACTTGCGCTTCTGCCCCGCCACGCTAGAGAATGCCAGATCCCCACAGTGAAGCGGTTATCGGGCGCTTCTCCAAAAAGCCAGCGACTGACAGCCTCTGTGTTTACAATGTTCGGCACAGGGAGAACAATGACTGGGCGAGAATTCAACAACCAACAGAGAGAGAGTGGTACTGCCAAAGTGGTGACGCCGCCTGCCACGGGGAAATGGCTGGTCGCCTCGGTGATGGCTGTAGTGTGGGGGATTCTCGCCAGCCTGGCGTGGGCACTGCTGGCTGTAGGCTTCGGACGCAGCAAAAGCAATGAACGACTGATAACCATGTTGATCATCTGTGTAGTGTTGGTCGCACTTCTTTGTGCCCATGCTTATCGGCAGGGATGGAAGGGCAGGCACAACGCTAGCGACCGGTCGCCGCTGTGAGAACGGTGCCCAGAAACGAAATTTGTCGTATCTCGCTCGCCTGCAGTCGGAGACTTGAGAGCAGCACCGTGCGCTGCTTTTGAAGGCGACCTCGCCGTATTGCCGAGGTGCTCTTGCGGGCTGACCCGCAGTAACCCTGCACTGCTTCCTGTGCCGGTGCGACACTGGCAGAAAATCGACTACAAGGCTGTGGCAGGAGCCCAGATCGTCTCCTCAGGCCGATTGATCTGAAGCTTCCTCTACCGTATCAAGTGACACGGAGAGCGGGATCAAGCGTCTGCGATTCTGGAACCGGCTTCATCGCGCAGCCATGCTTGTGGATCGTTCTCGGACAACGGCTGAATGTCCGGGTTCTGCATGATCATGCGCGCACAGGTGTTCCATCGCAGAATGGCGTCGTCGTTTCCATGCGGCGCAAAATTCATGGCCGTCTCGTAGTGACTCATTGCATCCCGCAGAGCGTGATAAGCGGAAGTACGAGCCCCAGGATCGCCATGGCGAATGCGGGCATTTCCCAGTCGCTCCCAGATGACGCCGGCGTAGTAGGCCTGCTCGTAGTCTCCCTTAATTCGAGCGAGAACTTCCTGGGCTCGCTTTCGGCTGCGCGTTGGAGTGGAATTGATCGGTCCGCGCCAGCAGCAGGGAAATCAGTGCCTGCTGGTGATCGGGCACGATGGCCAGAACGTCGAGGCAAATGCTTTCCGCAAGAACAGGTTCATTCAGAAGCCTATAGCGCTCCACCTTCGCCAGCGCCTCGGGGATACTTTGTACTGAAATGGACTTGAGTTCGAAATCCATAACACCTCCTATGCTTTCGTGTGGCTGAAAACGCGGAACAATTTTGAGAGCGGATCGAAGAATCGATCCACGACCCGTTCCTTCAGCGGAATAATGGCGTTGTCTGTAATTGTGATGCCCTCCGGGCACACCTTGGTGCAGCACTTTAGTGATATTGCATAAGCCGATGCCGAACTCCTTTCGCAGGTCTTCAACGCGGTCGCCGACATCCAGAGGGTGCATTTCCAGGGCTGCCACATAAACCAGGAATCGCGGTCCGATGAACTGTTCGTGCATGTGGTGGTCGCGCAATACGTGGCAAACGTCCTGACAGAGATAGCACTCGATGCACTTTCGAAACTCCTGCACTCGATCAACGTCTTCGGGTGCTATGCGCCAGGTGCCGTCTTCCGCATCGGGCTTGCGAGGTTGGAATTTCGGTATGCGCTGCTTCACTTTGTAATTCCACGATACGTCGGTGACCAGGTCCCTCATGTGAGGAAAGGCCTTCATGGGTTCGACGGTCACAGGCTTTGTCGAGCGGCAGGGAGTTCAGCCGGGTCATGCACATCAGCTTCGGCATGCCGTTGATTTCGGCGGAACACGAACCGCACTTCCCCGCTTTGCAATTCCAACGGACGGCAAGATCGCCGGCCTGTTCCGCCTGGATTTGATGAACGGCGTCAAGGACCACCATGCCGGTCGAGACTTCGGTCGTGTAGTCCCGGAACTCTCCCTGTCCTTTTTCTCCGCGCCAGATGCGGAAGGTTGCCGTCGCCATTACTTCATCTCCTCAATGATCTGCTGCAGGTCCTCTCGCATGGGCGGGATCGGCTCGCGCGTGAGCTGCACTTCTCCATTCGGTCCTTTCCGCGCCACGATATTGAATTTCCCGAACCTGCTCATCTTTGGCCGGAAAATCATCGCGGAAATGAGCGCCCGCGGCTTTCCTTTCTTTCCAGCGCGGCGCGCGTCACAATTTCTGAGACCGTCAGCATGTTGTGCAGGTCGAGTGCGGTGTGCCAGCCGGCGTTGTATTCCCGGTTCCCATCCACACTGACGGCTTCACTGGCAGTTCTCAGCTCTCGAATGCGCTCGAGCGCTTGCAGCATCTCCTGCTCTTGACGAACAATCCCGACCAGGTCCTGCATCAGTGTCTTGAAGCTTGTGCTGTACGGCGTATGGGTTCTCCGAGCCATTGCGCTCGAAGGGTCGGAGAGCCGATTTTTCTGCGGATGCAAGTTCCTGAGTATTGATCGCGCCCAACGAGTTTTCTTTGGCGAACTTTGCCGCGTATTCTCCTGCGCGCTGACCGAAAACCAGCAGATCGGAAAGCGAATTCCCTCCCAAACGGTTGGCGCCATGCAAGCCTGCCGCACATTCTCCCGCGGCAAACAATCCGGGAACGTCCGACATTTGCGAATCGGCATCCACCCGGACTCCGCCCATCATGTAGTGGGTCGTGGGCCCAACTTCCATCGGCTCCTGAGTGATGTCGATATCGGCCAGCTGCTTAAACTGGTGATACATGCTGGGCAGCTTCTTCTTGATGTGCTCGGCAGCGTTGGGAAGTTTCTCTTTGATCCAGGCGATGTCGAGGAACACGCCCCCGTGCGGGCTTCCGCGTCCTTCCCGCACCTCGCGTCGAATGCAGCGGGCCACGTGGTCGCGCGTCAGCAGTTCGGGCGGGCGCCTGGCGTCCTTGTCACCTTGCGTATAACGCCAGCCTTCCTCCTCGGAATCGGCCGTCTGGTTTACATATAGCGGAGGAATGTCCTTGAACATGAAGCGCTCATTGTTTCTGTTGCGAAGCACTCCTCCTTCGCCACGTACTCCTTCCGTGACCAGAATGCCGCGCACGCTGGGCGGCCAGATCATTCCGGTCGGATGGAACTGCACAAACTCCATGTCCATCAGCGACGCGCCGGCATGGTAAGCGAGAGCGTGGCCATCTCCGGTGTATTCCCAGCTGTTGCTGGTGATCTTGAAAGCCCTCCCAATTCCTCCCGTCGCCAGCACGACGGCTTTGGCGCGAAACAAGTGAAATCGTCCGCGCTCGCGATCATAGCCAAATGCTCCTGCGATGCGATCGCCGTCTTTCAGTAGGGTGACGATCGTGTGTTCCATGAACACGTCTAAGCCGAGATGTATGCCGTGGTCTTGCAGCGTACGGATCATCTCCAGCCCCGTGCGATCGCCCACGTGCGCCAGCCGGGGATAGCGATGCCCGCCAAAATTGCGCTGCAGGATGCGGCCATCCTTGGTGCGATCGAACAGGGCGCCCCAGGCTTCGAGTTCGCGCACACGAGCCGGAGCTTCTTTGGCATGGAGCTCCGCCATGCGCCAGTTATTCAGATACTGGCCTCCGCGCATGGTGTCGGCAAAGTGAACACGCCAGCTGTCCCGGTCGTCGACATTTCCCATGGCCGCGGCGACTCCACCCTCGGCCATTACGGTATGCGCTTTGCCCAGAAGCGACTTCGAAATGACGGCGACTTTTGCGCCGGCGGCTGAAGCCTCGACGGCAGCGCGCAGCCCCGCCCCTCCCGCTCCAATGATCACCACATCGTGCTCGTGCGTGATGTACTCGGCCACTAAATGATCCTCCAGTCCGTCCACACACCCATGGAGCACATCCGCACATAAAGATCGGCAAATGCCACGCCGAAGAGACTGCACCATGCAAAGACCATGTGCCGCCGGTTGAGGCAACTCACGCAGTCATAGACCCGCTTGCGGGTTGGGGCGCCGGCCAGCCGGTCGCGAAAGCCGCCAACAATGATGGCGAAAAGAGTGGCAGCTGAATGTGTACGAGCTCAGCAGCACGAAGTTGGTCAGCAGGACCAGAGTGCCGACGCCGATGCCGAATCGGCCGTTGAACCAGAACGCATCCCACACGTCGCGTCCAAGAATGATGAGAAACACCAGCGCCAGATAAAGAAAATAGCGGTGAATGTTCTGCATGATCAGAGGGAAAGATCGTTCGCCAAGATATGTCTTCCGCGGCTCGCCTACCGTACAGGAAGGTGGATCGGCCCAAAAAGCTTTGTAATAAGCTCCTCGGTAGTAATAGCAGGTGACGCGAAATCCACCTGGCGCCCAAAGGATCAGCATCGCCGCCGTCACCCAGACAGGCATCCAGTGCGGCATTGGGCCAAGCCAGCCGTCAGGGAGCCGAATAGTTCCGGCGAGTAAAAAGGCGAGAGATATGGCCCGAAGCGGTAGTGCTGCCCTTGAAACGCCGCCCAGGTGGCATAAACAATGAATGCGGAGAGAACGAAAAACACGACGAGCGGTTGCACCCACCAGTTGTCGACGCGCCGTGTCTGTCCGAAGCCCGAGCGCGACAATGGGACATCAATGTGAGCCATCCAAGCCTCCTCACTCTCTGGAATCGGAACGATCAGCAGCCCGAAGGACTCACGCCACGATTGAACCTGAAGCGGTAGATATCATACAAGCAAAATCATTGCTGCGGATTGGCAGCCCGCTTCTGGCGGCGACCCAACCTGGAGATGTCCAGATCGAAATCCTGCACTCGACGCGGCGCTATGGTAGAGTTTGCGTGACTGCCGGTTCGCATTACGTCTGAATTGGTTGGAACAACGTTGATGAGCACCGGACGCAAGATTCGCAGCTACGACTACGTGAATCACCCGTACGATCGCGTCCGCGACACGCTCAAACAGAATGCAGTCGCAGTGTTCCAGTCCGCTACCAAGGCGGCTGCCTCCCGCGCAGAATCGGTCGCCGCTGAATTGCACGTCGATTTTGCCGGCATCGGAGTGAAGGCCGACATCAAGATCGTCGTCAAAGGCATCGAGGAGAAGCCCGCTGATGCCACGTCAAGCGCGAGCACGAAATTGCTCCTGGAATGGGAGGCCGCAACCTTGCCGCGCTTGTTTCCTCTCATGCAGGGCGAGCTTTCCGTTTACCCGCTGACCGCGACCGAAACCCAGTTGGATTTCTCTGGGACTTACGAACCGCCATTCGGCGCTGTGGGAAAGACCATGAACGCGATCGCCGGCCATCGCATCGCAGAGGCGTCGGTGCATCGCTTCGTCAGTGACGTCGCCGGATATCTTCGCCAAGCCCTGGCTGAATAGTGGTAATGCCGTACCTCTGCGCATTTCCCTTTGGCTGCCGCCGGAACGACTCCTAATCCCTAAAATCTGTGTAATTTTGTTCGATCTGCAGCGTACTGCTTTATGGACGCCAAGAGAAACAATGCGAAAGGATCGCAGCCCAGCGAGGGCAAAGCCACGCAAATGGAGGGGCCGGATCTGGAGAGCGTAATACAGCGCGCACAAGGCCACGATGCCGAGGCGCTGGGGGAGATCTATCGCCTCTATGTCCGGCGCGTATTCGGCTTGTGCCGTTACATGCTGGACTCGCGGGAGAGCGCAGAAGATGCCACCAGCGAAGTCTTCCTCAAGCTGCAACGCTCGATCGAGAGCTACGACGGGTCAATACCATTCCCCAAGTGGCTGCTGCGGGTGGCTGGCAACCAATGCATTGACGTTTTGCGGCGCCGGAAGCGTGGACGGCAGGTGATTGTGGAAGCTGAAGAAGGAGTCGCGGTCATCAAGGCAGCCAGTTCGGAGCCGTCGCCGCTGAGTGCAGTCCTCAGCACGGAAGAGAGGGCGCAGGTGCGGGATGCCATTGCACGCCTGCCGGAGAACTATCGCGTGCCGCTGGTTCTGCGCTATTACGGCGAATTGAGCTATGACGAAATCGCACAGCAACTGGGCCTGCAGAGGAACTACGTGGCGGCATTGATATTTCGGGCCAAGCAGGAGCTGCGCCGGAAACTGGGCCACAGGGGCAAGTGATCATGGAATGTTATTCGGAACAGATCGTCTCGATCTTCGTGGACGGTGAACTGGCGGCGGAGGAGGCGCGGCGCCTGCGAGACCACCTGGCCACCTGCCGCCGTTGCCGGCAACTGTTGGACGCATTACGCGCTGAGAACCGTGTTCTGAGCGAAAGCCTGCAAGAGCTTCCGGAAGAAGCAGCCAGCCCGGCGGGCTTCTCCCGTTCGCCATGGTCTTTGGCGTGGGGTGACGTAGCGATCGTGGCTGCGGTGCTGGCGCTGGGTTCGATCGTTGTCCCCTGGATCGATGAGCTGAGCATTCCGGAAGCGCTGCAATGGTTGAATCCCTTCAGCGCTAAGCGGCCGCACGAACCTGTTCTTCAACCTTTCTTATTACTTTGCACACGGAGGTACTGCCATGCTGAGTGATTATGCTGCTGTCGTCGGGAAGATCTTTTTGTTGTTGCTGTTGGGCGGCAGCGCACTGCTGCTGGGACGCCGATGGCGGCTACGCCAGCCTGGCCTGCGCCTGCTGATCATGCTGGTTGCGTTGTCGTTGCCTGGCTTTGCCCTGGAGCGGCGTCACAGTGAGGTCGTCACCGTAGCGGCGAACGAGACGATAGACGACACTCTTTTGGCCTCCGGCAACATCGTGCGCGTGGAAGGCGTGGTCAATGGGGACTTGCTGGCTTTTGGCGGGTCTGTGGAAGTGCGCGGCACCGTCAAGGGCGACCTGGTGAGTTTTGCCAAGAGAACCGTGGTGAGCGGAACCGTGGAAGGCAACATCTACAATTTTTCGAATTCGCTCGACCTGGACGGGCAATTGGGCCATAGCATCTACGGTTTGATGCAATCCGTTGCGTGTGAATGATCGGGGTCGCGTGGGCGAAGGTATGGTGGTTGCCGCCGGCGACGTCAGCCTTGAGGGCGAGGTGAATCGCAGCGTGACCATGTTCGCCGGCAATGCCGATGTGAGCGGCAGCATCGGCCGCGAACTGACCATGAGCGGGCGATAAGCCTTACCCTGACTAACACCGCCCGAATCGGCGGCAACCTGAGCGCTCGCGTGCAGCGAGCTGAAGAACGTACACATCGCCGACGGCGCGACGATTACGGGCACACGCGACATCCAGGTGCGCGTGAGGGAGAGCCGTTTCGCGCGCCCCAAATTCTACTTCTTCCAGGCTGTCTGGCTCGCTGCCGCCATGCTGGTGGGATGGTTGGGCCTGGTTCTGTTTCCCGGCTTCTTCCAGGCCAGCACTCAGGCTGTGGGCTCAGGCTGGCGCAGCCTCGGGCTTGGGTTTGCGGTTCTGGCCGGCGTGCCCGTGGCCATATTCTTGATGGCCATCACGCTGGTTGGCCTTCCGGCCTCGCTAATGTTGCTCGCGCTGTATCTGATTGCGATCTACCTGGCAAAGATATGGGTTGGAGCATTCCTGGGGCAGATACTTCTGAAGCCAGCTGGGACCGACTAAGAGCGATTGGCTGCTGGGACTTCTGGTGGGCCTGCTGATCCTCACCATCATCAGGTTCATCCCATATCTTGGTGGGCTGGTCCGCTTGGGGGTGGTTTGCCTGGGGTTGGGAGCGTTTGCCTGGCAGCTCTATCGGGTTTCACGTCCGGCAATAACGGCGTAGTGAGCCCACCGCGCTGCCCGTGGCCTACCAGGAACGCTGGTTGAGGTCTCACGAAGGCGTAGCGTCAGACAACGGGCCCGCCCGAGCGCAAGCCCGTTCTTACTTGTGCCCGTCGCGGCTCATTGCGTACCCCGACGTACGTCTCCGTAAATGCACTCGTCGTCTGGACTAATGCTCTTCCCTTTGAGGAACGTGGCCACATCTTTGAAATAAGGTATCTGATCAAAGCTCACAAAGAGGTTGTTGGGTGGTATCACGTCTTGCGCTGGGTTTTTCGGCAACGTGAAGCTGAAACCGAAGCAGCGCATCTGGTCGCCAATGCCCACCGGGCAATCGATGTCGTTGGTTGCCCAAGCGCAGTCGTTGGCCGAAGAACTGCATTGATTGTCTGGCAGATCAATCCTGCAGCATGTGCCGGCTTTTTCCTTGCAGTAACTCTTTGGATTGCAAAACTTGGGCTTGCTGGCGCTGAATATTTTTTCCTGATCCTTCAAGTCGATCGCGACGGAAACTATGCCGTCAGCCTTGTCGCTGTCCGTGGCATGGATGAAGCTGCCGTCCGTGACTTCATAGATGGGTTGGTTGCTATTGGGGTTAAAATAAATCGGCCTGATGTTGAGGTCTTTCGCCTTGTAAGGCGCGGCATAAATATCGTAGCTCTGCTGCGTTGTATGGGTGGCATACAAGAAATAAACATAGTATGTATGTCCGCCTATGAATGTCGTCGGAAAATAATCAATAGGCCCCCATTCAGCACACTTGCCGTTTTCCACCTTATTACACTTTATGCAACTTCCCTGAGAGCTGCAGCTCTGCGTGATATCCAGGTAGTACGCACCGCGATTCAACGTCAACGTGCTGCGCTGGCCCGTGCCTTGTCCCATCATGCGGATCTGTGGAAGATACTCAGCTCTCTTTTTTTCTTCCTGAGATGTGAGATATTCACGATATAGGGGAACGCCGCGGCATTTCTGGTTGCCACAATCGGAAAACCAGTGTCCTAAGTTATCCGAAGGATCGAAGCAGAAGGTATCTTTACAGTCCGGATAAATAGCCGCGGTCAGCCACTCATATGGACTGACACGCGCAGTCCCCTCGGAGGTCAAATCGGCGGCCCCGGCTACGACGCCGATATCGGAGAGGCATTCCGCCTTGTCGTTCTTGATCGGATTGGACCGGAAGAAAGGATCCTGGTTAATGGAAATAGAAGGACGCTTCAGAGGTTTAGGCTCAGCCAAATCAGCACCGACCAACCCGGTCAGAGTGCCATCATCGTCGTTCAGCACCGTCTGCCGGTCAATGTGGTTGAACTGGCTGAACATGTTGTTGGCATAGGTGCAGTACCGATCGCTAACTGCCTTCTGGTCCTGCTGGAACGGATTGGAATCCCCGATCTTGGTCTCCTCGAAGAGTGGTTCGACCACGAAGTGCCGGATATCCACATTCCTGAACCAGAGATTTAGAGAGTGAAAGGCAGGCGGATAGTAGAAGCCGTTTGGCTGTTTCCACCCAATTGCAGCATTCGGCAGATAGCAGAAGTTCGCGTGCTCCCCAAAACTACCCTCGTGATAAAGCACGCCGTTGTTTCGAGCCAACGGCACGTCGCTGGTGCCACAGTTTCCACCGCCGTGCGAGCAGTCGTTAATCGGCGACTGCGTAATGTCAAAATATGCGTTATTAAGCTGATGAGACGGTCCATCGTAAATATTGACTAATTTCTGCCCCGGGTATTCCGGCAAGTTGAAGCTAACCCCGCCGTCGGCATATTCACAGTGATTCGAATCACTCGTCCCGCATTCCACGCCCAAGGCTTTTGTCTTCTCATTGAAGGGTCCCACATCCAGGGCGAACGGGTTTCCGTTCGGCATTTGGGTATGCCCAATGAAGACGCTGTTGCGTGACAGCAGCCATTCCCCAAGACTGACATCGGAACGCGTATAGCCGCCGCCAGTGATGAAATTCAATCCGCCGCTCTGGATGTCGGTGACAGCGCTGTTGGTCACTAGGTCCCAGCCTTTACGAAGCCATATTGCGGCAAAGTTTGTCTGGGCGAAATTGAAGGAGGTGGTGTAATGGTCGAGATGAGTCACGGCACAGAGACTGTGAGCGTCCGTAGAATCGCAGGGCGGATTCTTAACGTTCCCAGCGCAGTCCTTCCCTTTACAGAGTGTCGGCTTGTGCTCTTCCGCCAGAACTGGGTAGTAGATTTGGAATGGCTGCTTATCGAGAAATCTTCCATCTGGTCCGTTCGGGGCAGTCGACTCTACAGCAGAAAGTCCCCGCTGCGAATTGTCCGGAGGATCAACGCCGAGACAATCAGCGGTGGTGGAGATCATCTGAAAAGAACTCATAGCCGCTACGCAGGAGTTGCCTACAAACTGATGAAGCGGACTAAGACCCCCACGGCCGAAGTTGTTTTGCAAGTTTTCGGGCACGATCTGCTGTGAGGCATAACCCTCCCAATACTGATATTGCGAAGGCCCACTATTACCAGAGGGCAGCCACCAGTAGCAGGCACCGCAGGTGGCAGCTCCGGCAGCGAAGTTGTATTCGAAATCATTCCATCCATTGGTGATCCAAAATATGGTGGGATGGTTGTAATCGGAACGATAGGGCATGTAGTCGCCCGGAGCGAAAGGCGGGTTCTTAACCTGATTGCTAGCCAGGATCCCTGGCGCCTGATGGGGATTATGAGTTTGATCATTAATCGCGGCTCGGGCAAAGATACCGATATTTGAATAAAATTTATTGTTGGTTTCGGTCGCATCCTCCAGATAGAAGCCGTGCCCGATTGACTTTTCACCTACGTTTCGCGCGATGTACATTCCTTCCGTCGCGTGCACGGTAACCCACCGCGTCATGGAGTCATGAATGGAACAGTCTTTCAGGAAGTTAATGGGCCCAGCTTTCAGGTCTTGAGCCTGCAGCGTGTCGCGAAGCATATGGAAGTGGACCGGGTATCGTCCTTTTTGCCCGCCCTGACCTAGCAGGTAGAACTCAACCCCCTGTACTCGATAGCTGGCAACGCCCTGTCGCGCCATGGTGTGTCCACCGTAGTAGTAGCCAGTAGCTGGGAACGTGTCTGAGATCTTGTCACCCTGCGAAATAACTTGGATGTTTCGACTTAATAATGCAACTGCCGCCCGCGTATCGACCTCGCGGTCGAGGGAGGGGACGTTCGGGTCGTTCTCCGGCCCAATGGTCGAGGGAACCTCGCTAAATGAGTAAGTGGAAGCATTATGGTCCCACTTCAGCGCTGCATCGAGAGTAAGTAAATCCGTTTGCGGATCAACCGACTTGATTGTCCGTTCTTCCATGTGGGAAGGCAGATAGTCCGTGGGTGTAATGACGATAACGTCGCCCGCTGCCCAGTCCACTGGACTACTCACCAGAATCTTGGTTTTATCATCCGTGACCTTAACCAGACGGACCCAACTCTTCCCGGTGAATGCCGGGTTACATTCATTACCAGCCTTCTGCGGATTGCAGACGTCCTCTTCCTGAAGATAGCTGGCGCCCTTCGACCCAAACAGTTGCAGCGTCCCTCCATAAGAGACCGCCAGCACCTTGTGGCCGAAATAGGCTTGCCTTGCGGCCTTTCTGTCTTGCTCGTCCTGAACTTCGTACTTGTAAAAGCAATCGGTCCCGTTCATGTACTCGGCGTCGGGATTGCAAGGGGCGTTCTTTCTAGCCGGCGGACCTTGATCGTGCTCCAGGTGATCAGCCATAGTGGGGTTTGAATCCCACACCCTCTTGGGAATGCCACATGGGCCAGTCTTATCATCTTGTGCGGTCTTACACTCAATACCGGCATCGCTCACGCTTCCCCACAGGTGAAAAGTCAACCTCTTCTGATAGGGAAGTGCGCTATCTAGCTTTCTTCTCTGTGGCAGGAAACCGGCCTGGGTGGATACCGCCGTCAGTTCGCCTGCATTCTCAATCAGGATCGACTGCGCATAAAAATCGATGTCTGAGTCGTCGTGGAAAATGAGCTTGCCCGGTATCGGCTTGCCATTGTTGTCTTTCTTGTTGCTGAAGATGTTTACATTGCGAAAGTAATATTTTCCGTTGGTCGGACCTGGTTTCACATTGCAGATCCCGACTACTTCCAGATCCGTCATATCGCTGCCCTGGGGCTTGAGATCCCCGCCATCGCAAGTGGCGACCTTCACTTCGCCCCAGGATGCGGCGGCACATAGGAAAAGCAAAAAACCGGCCAGAATGTTGCTAATAGCTATCCGCTTGATGGGAAGGCAGACGAAGTTCATGGGGAAGTATCCTCATTCCGGCCGCGAAACGGCTCAGTTTGTTAGTGGCTTTCTACAGGCGGGGTCACGAGGCGAGCCCGAGGGTAAGCACACCATTCCAAGCTGCACCCGCAAAATATGCGCAATATAACTTAGCCTGAGAAGTAGCACAAGTTAATAACGCACGAACTGCAAGTCAAGCGGCGATTCGTTTGACGAACCCGAAATTCCAAGGAATATCCTCGATCCTGGTCAATCATGACGGGAATCAGAATTGGGGAGGAGTCCACTTTCGTGTGGCATTCGGAATTTTCTCGCGAAGCAGCATCAAATCGTGATCAAGAAAAGCGGAGGCGTGGCTTTAAGTATTTTCATATGTGCGCGCCTGCTCCTACGAACGCCAGGACGAAGCACATGCAGACGCCGCCGCTCTCTCGCTACGTAGCGGATTTCGGCTGGAGTTCAGACCTTGAACAATCACCTGTCCTTCAAGGAAGCTCGAACCATTCCACTGTTATCCGGGAAATGGGCTCTTCAATGCCATTACGCTGCTCTCCCGTGGCGGAATCCCGACCACTCGCTTGAATGCTTTGCTGAAAGCTGCATCCGAGTTGTAACCCACCAATTGCGCGACTTCGAGCAGCTTCTTATCGGGCTGCTGAAGCAACTGGATGGCTTTCTGCATCCGCCATTCCGTTACGTATTCCAGAGGCGTTTGCCCCAGCAGTTCCTTGAAACGCAGGGCGAATGCCGATCGCGACATGCCGGCGGCAGCAGCCAGTGAGTCCACCGTCCACGGTTGGTTAACGTTTTCGTGAACCGACTTTAGCGCAGCCCCTATCTGGGAATCGAAGATCGCGCGCAGCCATCCTCGCTTGCAGTTCTCCGATCCCGACGCGATGTGCGCCCGAATCGTCTGGATGAACAGGACCTCGGCGAGTCGTTGGGCCGCCACTTCCGATCCCGGCGCTTGTTCCGCCATTTCTGACGCGAGCAGTTGCACCGTGGTATGCAGCGCCAGGCTGCGTGCCTGGTCAGCCTTGATAAGGATCAAGCTCGGCAGCAGTTGCGTCACGGGTTTAACGCTGGGTCTATCGAACGAAAGAAAGCCCGAAATGATAGTCGTAGGGGCGCCCCCGCCGCCGTAATGGATCACGTTGCCGTCCGGCCTTGCCACTTCACAAAAGCTCCGGGCGCGCGTGCGCGGATTGTCGCTCAGCGTGTACGCGCTACCCGGTGCCAGCAGAAAACAGTCGCCGCCGGTTAGCGGCATAGGGTCGGCGATCCCTTCCACCGAGAGCCAGCAATTGCCGCGAGAAATCATGCCGAAGTGCGCCAACTCAGAGGGCGCAATGCGGTGGCCGGCTGAGTCCGTTTTCTCTGGCTCCCGCGCAGCGCGCGTGAGTCCCCACGGGGCGGTGGCCTCCAGCCGGGAATGGACAACCGCCGTTATATGCAAGGTTTGGAAGATGTCAGTTATCGGGTCCAACATTTCTCCTTATCCTGGACGAATGGACAAGAATCGCGGATTTCTGGGCAGTCCCAGTCCAACGCCACGGACATCTATTCACGTGAATTGGATGAAAGGCTCCTGCAAAGGACGCCGAGAAGGAGAAAGATTATGGCGGCTAATTCCATACCGATGACTTATCAGGTCGAGACCGACAGCGTTTCAAAAGCAGCGGTGGTCGTTCTCGGAAGGCTTCTGTTCGCGGCGATTTTCCTGATGGCCGGGCTCGGTCATTTCTCAAAACAGGAAATCGGCTATGCGGCAGCACAGGGTGTGCCCCTGGCCTCGATCGCAGTTCCACTTTCCGGAGTACTGGCTCTGGCCGGCGGCTTGAGCATTCTGCTCGGATATCGGGCGAAGCTCGGCGCGTGGTTGATCGTGTTATTCCTCGTTCCGGTGACCGTGATGATGCACAACTTCTGGGCGGTGAAGGACCCGATGATAGCTCAGATGCAGATGATCATGTTCATGAAGAACGTAGCTATGCTTGGCGCCGCTTTGCTGATAACGCAATTTGGAGCGGGGCCGCTCAGCCTCGATGCGCGTCGTTCGCGGTAAAGGTCAGACTCGGTTCACGTGCGCAGTATCGCTGCAGGCGATATATCTCGTTCGGGTGCCCCACTCATTCCTTCGGTTGGAATGAGTGGGATCCATGAAAGTTGATCTGCGAAGGACTTGTCTGCACGTACACCTGCCGCCTACACCCGCTCCAGCACCATCGCGATTCCCTGCCCCACGCCGATGCACATAGTGCATAGCGCGTAGCGGCCGTTGGTTCGCTGAAGCTGGCGAACCGCCGTGGTCACCAGTCGCGCTCCGCTTGCTCCGAGTGGATGCCCCAGCGCGATAGCGCCGCCGTTGGGATTGACGTGCGCCGCATCGTCCTGCATCCACAACTGCCGCAGGACGGCGAGTGCCTGCGCCGCGAAGGCCTCGTTCAGCTCGATCACGTCCATATCGTCGATGGTGAGCTTTGCTTGGGCCAGGACTTTGCCTGTCGCCGGAACGGGGCCCATGCCCATGACGCGCGGCGCTACTCCGGCCACCGCTGAGGCGACCACCCGCGCCTTCGGTGTAAGGCCGTATTTCTTCGCCGCCTCTTCCGAAGCGATGATCACCGCTGCCGCTCCGTCGTTGATGCCGGAAGCGTTGCCTGCCGTGACCGTGCCATCTGGCTTTGACGTAGGGCTTCAACTTGGCCAGCGCTTCGAGCGTCGTGTCCGGCCGCGGATGCTCATCCTTATCGACGATGACCGGCGCACCCTTACGTTGTGGGATACATACCGGAACGATCTCCTCCGCGAGCACGCCGTTCTTCATGGCCGCGGCTGCGCGCTGCTGGCTGCGATACGCAAAGGCGTCCTGGTCTTCGCGCGAGATGTGGAACTCCTCGGCTACGTTCTCTGCCGTCTCGGCCATGGAGTCGACGCCGTACATGCGCCTTCATCTTCGGATTGACGAAGCGCCAGCCCAGCGTGGTGTCTTCGATCTTGAGGTCGCGCGAGAAGGCCGCATCCGGCTTCGCCATCACAAACGGCGCGCGCGACATGCTCTCCACGCCGCCGGCGATGATCAGCGAATTCTCGCCGCGTCTTGATCGCCCGCGCCGCCACGGCAATCGCGTCCAGACTCGATCCGCAGAGGCGGTTCACCGTCGAACCGGGCACCTCCTGCGGCAGGCCCGCCAGCAGCAGCGCCATGCGCGCGACGTTGCGGTTGTCTTCCCCGGCCTGGTTGGCGCAGCCGAGGATCACGTCATCCACCGCCGCGGGATCGAGCTTGGGGTTGCGCTCCAGCAGAGCTTTGATGGGAATCGCCGCCAGGTCGTCGGTGCGAACCGGCGAGAGCGCTCCGCCATAGCGGCCAAACGGAGTACGAATTGCGTCGCAGATGAATGCTTCAGTCATGGAGTGTGCAGAGTGCGGATCCGGAAACTACCTACCAGGTAATCATAGCGGCTCGGCGGTGATTCCTGCTCGGAAGGGGACAGGCATGGCAGGGTGCGAGATTGGGCCCCAATATCTCGAAAGTACGCGAGAACCAGCTTGTTACATTAGTAGCAAACTACTATTGTGAATTGCTACCGTGGGTGCACTATCTGGTTGAGCTAACGCGCTAATAAATAATGACTTAGCAAGAGTACTAACGGGTTTTTAGCTGCTTGAGTCCGGCAACTTTTCTATTCGGGTCAATGAGCCAGCAACTTGATCGCGCAAGCTAACCCGAGCCAGAACGGCAGTACCAGCATTACCCCGCAAAGCACGCCTTCGGCGATCGCCAGCTCGTGCTGAAGCAGCTCATAAGATCCCAAGCTAGCTGTGCGGAGAGGATGCGACGCCTGGAAAGCGCGGTTGAACTCTCGTAGTCTCTCGAATCCTTGCATGCCGTAACGTGGCGCCCGTGGCCGTCTTCTATTTCAGAAGTGGATGGTGCGGAGCGGGTTGGCCGACGCTGCCATGCAGCAGAGCACCCTGTCACCCGAACTGGTGAGAGTTGTCACATCCCGAAGTACTGGGCTTCTGTTACCTCTAAGGGACGGTCCTGTCCGGCCACTCCTAATGCTCTACAAGACGCTCAGCGCCGCGGTCTACGGCATCGACGCCAACCTGATCGAGGTTGAAGTCGATGTCGCGCCGGTCAAAGTCCGAGAAGGACGACTTCACCACCGTCGGTCTGCCTGACGCCGACGGTGCGCGAGAGCCGCGAGCGCATCCGCGCCGCGCTGAAGAACAGCGGCTACGACATTCCTCCCACCACCACCACCATCAATCTGGCGCCGGCCGACATCCGCAAGGAAGGCTCCGGCTTCGACCTGCCGATGGCGCTGGGCATTCTGGGCGCCTACGGCGGGCTGAACAACAAGCCTCCGGCGGATGCGCTCTTCGTCGGCGAGCTCTCGCTCGATGGCGGCCTGCGCGGCGTCCGCGGCGCGTTGCCCATCGCGGTCATGGCGCGCGGCCAACAAGATCCGCAAGCTGATTGTCCCCGAGGTGAACGCGCGCGAAGCGGCCATGGTCGAGGGCGTCGAGTCTATCCGGTGCAGCTCGCTGATGCGAGGTGGTGCAGCTGCTGAACACCGGCAACGGCATTCAGCCGGTGAAGGTCGACACGCAAGGCGCTGCTGGAGGACTCGCAGAACTTCGGCGTCGACTTCCGCGATGTGCGCGGCCAGCAGACGGCCAAGCGCGCCATCGAGATCGCCGCCGCCGGCGGCCACAACCTGCTGATGATCGGCCCGCCCGGCTCGGGCAAGACCATGCTGGCCAAGCGCATGGCGACCATCCTGCCGCCGCTGACCTTCGACGAGGCGCTGGAGACCACCAAGATTCACAGCGTGGCCGGCGTGCTGGATGCCGCCAGCGGACTGGTCGGCACGCGGCCGTTCCGCTCGCCGCACCACACCATCTCCGACGCAGGGCTGATCGGCGGCGGCATGATTCCGCGTCCCGGCGAAGTTTCGCTGGCGCACAACGGCGTGCTGTTTCTGGACGAGCTGCCGGAGTTTCCGCGCAACGTGCTGGAGGTGATGCGCCAGCCGCTGGAAGATGGCACGGTGACCATCGCGCGCGCTGCCATGTCGCTGACGCTTCCCGGCCCGCTTCATGCTGGTGGCGGCCATGAATCCCTGCCCGTGCGGATACTTCAACGACCGCACGCGCGAGTGCCATTGCATCGCCGATGATGATCCAGCGCTACGTCGTCGAAGATCTCCGGGCCGCTGCTGGACCGCATCGACATTCACATCGACGTGCCGTCGGTGAACTATCGCGAGCTGCGCAGCGCAATGGTTCCCGAGAGCTCGGCCGACATTCGCAACCGCGTGATGCAGCGCTCGCGACGTGCAGCTCAACCGCTTTGCCGCGGGCAAGGAGCGCATCTACGCCAACGCCCAGATGGGCTCGCGCGAGATCCGCAAGTATTGCGAGCTGGGTACTGACGCCGAGCACCTGCTGGAGCGGGCCATGGTGAAGCAGGGGCTCAGCGCCCGGGCGCATGACCGCATTTTGAAGGTCTCCCGCACCATTGCCGATCTGGCGGACAGCGAGGTGATTGAGCCGGGCCACATCGCCGAGGCGATTCAGTATCGGACTCTGGATCGGACGTTCTGGGCGTGAGGGCGCTAGTCGCAGAGGCTCGAGTCGAGGCTTGGGTTGATCTACCGTGAATCTAGCGCCAGCTCGTGCAAGTTTGGCCGGACGAGTCGTCTGTTGAATAGCTCGGATGCATCTGTCGCAACTTACTGACAAGCATGTGGGTTATCAATTTGTCGCGACCTTTCGCCAGCTGTCGGCGTCTAAGGGTCAGCTTGGTGATCGGTTACCAGACGTTAGTGGTAATGGTTCAGGACACGATTTTTCTTGACTGCGGGACTCGAGCCGGCTAACTTACTGTTTTTACGTAAGGCATGATCCTGTAGGTCCAGTCCAGGCGTCCTGCCCTGAAACGGCCACCCACTGAACGCCATCATCAGGGAATCAGGAAGGCAATCTACCTGAGTGCAGTGCGTGTTTTGCCGCATGCGTAATCAGGTAAATTACAGAAATCTTAAAGGTTTCTGACCGGTACGGAGCCGGCTGGACAGGCGAAATTAATTGCCGAAACCTGAAACCTCTCGCAGCATTGCATCCAATAGTGGTGGCTCCTGTTGCAGCGCGCTTCGCAGACGGTTCCCATCGCCTGAATTTATACGCCAGGAGCTGAAGAGTCACTCCATATTCTGGCCGGGCTCCCGGAACATATCATTCATACACAATAGGAGAAATATATCGAATGCGGTCTGAACTGGTATTTGAAGCAGTCCACACACTGCGCAACCGTTACACGCTGTGCCAGCTGGCTTCCAAGGCGACGCGGAAGTTCCACAAGCCCAACACTCGTATTCAGGACACGACGAACGAAGTGCTGCATCGCATTGCTGACGCCGAGCGGCAGAACAGTGATCGTAGAACCGGAGACTGCTTCCGAAGGCCCAGCGGCGCGCTGCATAAGCGCGTCGCGCCTTCGGCGCGTTCCTCCGCACGTTCCTCCGGCCCGCCCTTCTGCAAAATCCCCCGTAGGTGAACATGACAATCTCAGAACTAAAAGAAAAGAACATCACCGAGCTGACCCGATAGCTCGGTCTCTCGAGCTACCCGGCGCCAGCGGCCTGCGCAAGCAGGACCTCATCTTCAAGATCCTGCAGGCCCAAAGCGAAAAAGAAGGCCACATCTTCGCCGAAGGCGTGCTGGAAATCCTGCCCGATGGTTACGGTTTTCTCCGCTCGCCCGATTACAACTACCTGCCCGGTCCGGATGACATTTACGTTTCGCCGTCGCAGATCCGCAAGTTCGATCTGAAGACCGGCGACACCATCAGCGGCCAGGTTCGTCCGCCGCATGAAGGCGAAAAGTATTTCGCGCTGGTCAAGATCGAAGCGGTCAACTTCGAATCGCCCGAAGAGGCGCGCAACAAGATCCTCTTCGACAACCTCACGCCGCTGTATCCGCAGGAGCGGATCAAGCTGGAGACGGTGCGCGAAAACATCAGCGCCCGCGTCATGGACCTGCTGACGCCCGGTCGGCAAAGGCCAGCGCGGCCTGATCGTCGCTCCGCCGCGTACCGGCAAGACCATGCTGCTGCAGAACCTGGCGAACTCCATCACCACCAATCATCCGGAAATCGTGCTGATCGTGCTGCTCATCGACGAGCGTCCGGAAGAAGTTACGGACATGCAGCGCTCGGTGAAGGGCGAAGTCATCTCGTCGACCTTCGACGAGCCCGCCGCGCGCCACGTGCAGGTTGCCGAAATGGTGATCGAGAAGGCCAAGCGCCTGGTCGAGCACAAGCGCGACGTCGTGATCCTGCTCGACTCGATCACGCGTCTGGCGCGCGCCTACAACACCATCGTTCCGCCCTCGGGCAAAGTGCTCTCCGGCGGCGTGGATTCCAACGCGCTGCAGCGTCCGAAGCGCTTCTTCGGCGCGGCCCGCAACATCGAAGAAGGCGGCTCGCTGACCATCATCGCCACCGCGCTGATCGAAACCGGATCGCGCATGGACGACGTGATCTTCGAAGAGTTCAAGGGCACCGGCAACATGGAAATCATTCTCGACCGCAAGCTGGTCGACAAGCGCACCTTCCCGGCCATCGACATTCAGCGCTCGGGCACGCGTAAGGAAGAGTTGCTGATCCCGAAGGAAGACCTGGCGCGCATCTGGGTACTGCGCAAGGTGCTGAACCCGCTGTCGCCGGTGGAAGCGATGGAGTTGCTGATCGACAAGCTGGGCAAGGCCCGCTGGCAACGGCGAGTTCCTGTCGAACATGAGCTCGTTGTAGAAGAAGCTGTCAGCCGTCAGCGGCCGTCAGCTATCAGTTCTCAGCTAAGGCAGTGGGGATCTGCGGCTTTGTATCAGCGCACAGCTTTAGCTGTGCCACCGAACGCCGTGCGCAAGTTTGTCATCCTGAGCGGAGTCGAAGGACCCCTATCCCGCGAAAATTCCGTTAGGCAAAAGAGGTCCTTCGACTCGTCGCTCCGCTCCTCGTTCAGGATGACAAGTGGACATTGATCAGAGGTGATCAACGCGGAAGCTTCGGCTTCCGCGTTTTCGTTTCAACTTACGATCTCCGTATTGAAATCCCGAGCCAATCGTCTAATCCAGCTATAATCCGATTTCAAAATCATGCGACTGGCACCCGGCGAAAAAGTTGGCCCGTACGAGGTCGTCTCGCAGCTCGGCGAGGGCGGCATGGGCGAGGTGTATCGCGCCAACGACAGCCGCCTGCATCGCGCCGTCGCGCTAAAGCTGATCGGGCTCACCGGCTCCTCCGACTCCAGTGCGGATCGCCTTCGCCGCTTTGAGCAGGAGGCGCGCAGCATCGCCGCGCTCAACCATCCCAACATCATCGCTATCTACGATGTCGGGACACACGGCGAGGTGCCGTTCCTCGTAACCGAGCTGCTGGAAGGCGAGACGCTGCGTGAGCGGCTGAATCGTGGCCCGATACCCGTGCGCAAGGCGATCGAGATCGCCACGCAGATTGCGCAGGCGCTCTCTGCGGCACACGAGCGCGGCATCGTGCATCGCGACCTGAAGCCGGAGAACATTTACCTCACCAAGGACGGCCACACCAAGCTTCTGGATTTCGGGCTCGCCAAAGAACAGGCGAACGCGGCTGCGGCAGCGGCTGACCTTCACCGGTTCGCAAACCACGCCAGGCACGGTGATGGGCACGGTGGGCTACATGTCGCCTGAGCAGGTGCGCGGGATGCCTGCCGATCATCGCTCCGACATCTTCAGCTTTGGCACGGTGCTCTACGAGATGCTGGCGGGCAAGCGCGCGTTCACCGGCGGCTCATCGGTCGAGACGATGCATGCCATCCTGAACGACGAGCCGCCAGAGATTGACACCACAACGGCCCGCATTCCTCCGGGGCTGGAGAGGATTGTTCGTCATTGCCTGGAGAAGAATCCGGCAGACCGTTTTCAGTCGGCCCGCGATCTCACCTTCGCACTGGCCGCGCTTTCAGGATCGGAGACATCTCTGGTCCTTCCGGCGCAACAAAGCCACGGTCCGATCGCCGGTGGCGATACTGGGCGATTGCCGGTGCCGTCGCTCTCCTCGCCCTAGTTGTCGGGCTGGCTTTGCTCTATCGTCCCGCTGCGACGAAAGCCGAGCGCATGGAGTTCGCGGTGCCGACGCAAGGCGAAGTCAGCCAGCAGGCGATTTCGTTTGACGGCACGATGCTCGCCTACGTCTCGCCGGGCGAGACCGGGGAATATGCGATCTTCGTGCAGCAAGTCGGCTCGATGCAGGCGCTGAAGCTCGCAGGCACCGAGGGAGCATCCTATCCGTTCTTCTCGCCTGACGATGAATACATCGGGTTCTTCGCTGCCGGCCGACTGAAGAAGATACCAGTTGGCGGCGGAAATCCTGTTGTCCTGGCCAGCGTCCTCAGCCCTCGCGGCGGAAGCTGGGGAAGCAAGAACGTGATTATCTATGCCCCGGATGCGAGCGGCGCGATGTGGCGCGTCGATGCCGACGGTTCGAATGGGCGTCCTCTGACGGACAAGATCTACACGCTCCGCAGACGGCTCTCATCGCTGGCCGGTCTTCCTGCCCGACGGCAACCACTTCCTGTTCTGGTCAGGTAACTTCAACGAACGCAGGAACGACCCGACCACCGGCATCTATGTCAGCGATCTCGAAGCCAAGGAGAAGAAGCACCTGGTCGCTTGCCGGTCAAGCGTGGGATACGCGCACGAAAGCCTCTTCTACGCTGACGACAAGGGCTCGCTGGTGGCGGTGGACTACAAGCCCGGAAGCGGCAGCATCACCGGGAAGCCGCGAGTTGATCGCGGAGCAGGTGGGAGTTAACCCTTCCACATACTGGGCCGCATTCAGCGTCGCCGAAAACGCGACGTTGATCTACCACCTGGGAGCCGGCGCTCCACTTTCCCAACTCACGTGGGTAGACCGCATGGGTAAGGAAGTGGGAAAAGTCGGCGAGCCGGGAATCATCGCCAATCCCGTAATCTCGCCCGATCAGAGCCGCGTATCATTCGACGTGGCCAACCGTCGCGAGAAGAACGTTGACGTCTGGACCTACAATTTGCAGAACGGGACTTCGGCGCGCTTCACCTTTGATCCATCGGAGGAAACCACCGGCGTGTGGTCGCGTGACGGAAAGACCATCGCATTTCGGGCCATCGGCAACGCGGACTTACTACGGTTGAAGGCATCCAGCGGACTCCAAGCGGATGTGGGGCTGGCCAAGCTTCCCGAGGGAGCCAGTGACTTCCTGCCCAACTCGTGGAGCCTGGACGGCCGCTCACTTCTAACGACGGTCGAAATGAATACAGGTGGCTCTTCGCTGGTGCTGGTCTCGGTGCCGGACGGCAAAATGACGACTTTCCTGGAAGGCGGCGCAAAACGGAACGGCCAGATCTCGCCCGACGGCAAGTGGGTCGCTTATGAATCCAATGAGACTGGCGACTGGGAGGTCTTCATCACGACCTATCCCACGGCCGGCGGCAAGCTGCAGGTGTCGCGCAGCGGGTGGAAGGCAGCCACGCTGGCGCGGCGACGGCAAAGAGATCTTCTACGTCGACCCGCATGGAATACTGACTGCTGTGCCGGTCATCACCGAGCCAGGTCTTTCGACCGGCACGCCGGTCGCAGATGTTTGCAACCAACTCGCGCCCATACATCTCGTCGACCGATTTGTTCACCTACGACGTCACCCGTGACGGCACGCGGTTTATCGTTGACCGCTACTTCCGGCCTGCGAACGTTCCACCGTTGAACATCGTTCTCAACGCGCTCGCGGATCGATAAACTCGCCGGGCAGAGGGACCGGGACGCTTCCACTTGTTTAGCCCACTCTGATCTGCAGCAGCGTTTGCTTGTGTCCCATCAGGCGGCTGAAGAAGTCGCCCATGCGCTTCATCCATCCATACTTCGGCGTAAAAGTTCTTGCGCTTTGTTTGCTTCGCCACCTTCGATGATGTGCGCCTGGCCGTCGACCCAAGCACCGCGCAGATTGCCGCGAATGTCGCAGGGTGCGACTCGTACGTGAGGATTGTTGCGGATTCGCTTAACTTTGCCGGCGTCGGCCGCGGAGTAGAGATAGAAAATGTCGGGCGCGGCGGGATCAGCGGCAAACCACACCGGCGTACGCACGCCCACTCCCGTCTTGCGAAAGGTTTCGAGGCTAATGTACTTGGCTTTGGCGAATTGGGCGAGAGCGTCGGGCATGGTGCTCCTCGGAAGAAGTGAAAGCCTCGGTAGAGTCTTGGATGAATGGGCGGCCCTGCTCGAACCGCCCGTACCAAGTGATTACTGGTTAGAGATGGTGGCTTTCTTACCGTCGAACTTGGTGATGCTCCATCGTGAACGGCTCGTTGTAAGCCCGGGCGCGGTCTCGCAGGACGCTGAGTGCAACCTGTTCACCCAGCAACAGAGACTGCGTAGTTGAACTGCGGAAGTGGATTCCAGCATGGATTCCGTGGCCGAACGAGATGTTGAATCCCAGCTTGGCCAGCTCTTCATTGACGGTGAGGCTGTCGCGGTCCGGTCCGGTGTAGGGAACCAGAGAGAGTCCATCTTCGCTCGGAACCATGACGTCCGATCCCGCGGCCAGCAGCAGCGGTCGAATCTTCTGGTTGCCATCGAAGAAGAATTTCAGCGCAGTGATACAGGCCCCGCCGACCGTGCCATGACCGGTTGGGTAGCATGGGTGCGCCGGGGCGCCCTCGGGGAACGCTTGCGGCAACAGGTAGGTGCCGTATTGCGAGTAGATGAGAGGAAGAACGGCTGAATTGAGTACATCGGAGTGCAGCGCTCCCGCAGCCTGTGGAAACGGCTGCTGGTGCGTGAGGTTTGCGTGCACCAGTGCGCCGTACTCTTCCGGGCGCATGCGCAGGTTGACAATCCATTTGTGGAACCAGGCGGCCTTGAGTGCGCGGGTTGCCATCTCCGGAATCGTTCCCGCCGCGTCTGGCCCGCCAAGTGTGCCGAAGGCGTGTTGTGTCAGCGAGCCGATGTAGGGATTACCCGGGTTGGGCGGGGCGCCGATTCCCGCAAGCACCAGGAAGGCAACGAAGTACGCCTGATGCAGCACATCAACGCGGGTATAGGCACACAGGTCCCGGCCCATCCGCATGAAGCGGAAAGTTGGATCATAGACAACCTTGCTCGTCGGCGGCACCCCGTTTTGAATGTTCTGATAGTCGGTGACCGAGGTCATGTAGTCGGCACCGCCGTCGGCAAGCGAGGCGAATCTCTGCATCAGCTGAGACATCGGCGCGCAACCGAAGAAGGTCGGCTGCAGCATGAATTGCGAGAGATATGGTCCCTGGGGGTTGCCGTTAGCAACGTGTGGCTGCAGAGAATTGGCCGCGGAAGAGATTCTGCGGTGTGACGGGATAGGGAAAGTCCTTGTTTTGGGGACTGCGAAGAAAGGACAGACGGTTCATATCGGCGATAGCCTGGGCCGCCACCTGATTGCTCGAGTAGTCGGTAAAGGGCACGTCGCGCAGCAGGGCGCCCCAATAGTGTTCGACTGCCTCCGCCGCGGTCTGGGCGCTGGTTACGCTCGGCGCCGGAGGAATGCCGTCGGTGGCATGAGAGTCGAGACCTTCCAGATCGAACGCCAGGCAGCACTGCGGGCCGTTCAGTAATGAGTTCGGCCCTTTGCCGCCGGGTGTGCCGACGATGACGTTCTCAAAATCGTGCGATTTGCCGCTTTCGAGTGCGTTGAGCAGGCTGTTGTAGGACTGGGCATTCGGTATACCCAAGGCATCATGTTTAAGCGATTTGCTCCACAGTCCGCTGTAGTCGCTGAAGCGCTGCGCATCACCGTTGTCGGGCAATTCGCCAACGTTGATCCGTTCGCCTTGGGCGGTGTCTACGCGGTAGTTGTAGCTGTCGGCCGTGCGGGCTGCGGCGCCATAGTGCACCACGGAGGCCTCGGCCTCGCCATGCTTGCCTTCGAAGAGCGGCTCCAGCGGAATACCGACGGCCAGCACCGCCGCGGTCGCGCCTCCGACTTTGCCTAAGAACGAGCGGCGGCTATGGTCAGCAACGGGCGCCACGCGGCCATCCTTTACTTTCTTCTCGTCAATCTGAACTTCAGCCTCTTTCATGGTGATAAGCCTTTCTTTCATATTCAGTTGAGCAGAAGTTTCAGGGAGGGCAGCACGCCTCTCTGAAAAGTTGCTCCGACTCACGCTTGGGGGAGGAGTCGATCAAACCGGCCGGGCTGGGGAAGCACACCAGCGAGAACTCTGGCAAACGCGACGATTATAGGGAGCGGGAAAGACGTCGAGCAATGTTAACGGATTGACAAACCAACTCTTGTTCTTCGTTCTGCCCCTCAGCAAGGCTAAGCTAAATCGCTCAAGGCGAGAGAACTTTCAGGCTGAACGCCGGGCACAATGGTCCGAAATGGAACAGGCCGACGACCTGTCCGCATCTATAATCTAGGTGTTAGCTGCTGGGCCGGACGGTCGCTGCCGGTCTGCGAACGACAGCTTCGGCTGGGCTGCGCAGGCGGGGAGAGGAAAGTCCGAACTCCACAGAGCGGTGTGCCGGATAACGTCCGGGCAGCGGCCTTCAAGGGCCGTGGACGGAAAGTGCCACAGAGAATATACCGCCCTCGAGCAATCAGGGGTAAGGGTGAAAAGGTGCGGTAAGAGCGCACCGCGCCTCCGGTAACGGAGGTGGCAGGGAAAACCCCACACGGAGCAAGACCAAATAGGGGAGGAGCGTCCTTCGGGACGCGCGTGCCGGCTCGGTGCGCCACAACTTCCGGGTAGGTCGCTGGAGCGGTACAGTAATGTGCCGCCTAGAGGAATGACCGTCTCCTGCTCGCAAGGGCAGGAACAAAATTCGGCTTACAGGCCCAGCAGCTAAAGAAAAATCCGCTATTGGCTTTTCGCTTTCGCCAGGCACTCTTCGCTTCAACGCAGCTCCGTCAATCCAAGGCGACGAACGGACGACTCCGTCCTATACTCGTCAGAGCGGAAAGACCATGCCCTTTGATCTGCAGCCGACGTTGAAAGGCGCTCTGCTTGAGCTCAGGCCACTGCGTGTCGACGATTTCGATGCGCTGTATGCCGTGGCTTCGGATGCGCTGATCTGGGCGCAGCACCCGTCGAGCGATCGCTACAAGCAGGAGGTCTTCAGGGAATTTTTTCGCGAGGCACTGCAATCCGGCGGAGCGTTGGTCGCTACGGACGCCGCCAGCGGCCGGGTCATCGGCTCTTCGCGATTTCATCAACACGATCCAAGCCAAAGCGAAGTAGAGATCGGTTGGACATTCCTCGCGAGGTCACGATGGGGAGGCGCATACAACGGCGAGATGAAGCGCTTGATGCTCGAGCACGCGTTTCAATTTGTGGATTCGGTGATCTTTGTTATCGGGCCGCAGAATCTCCGCTCTCGCAAGGCAGTAGAGAAGATTGGTGGAGTTCTGGTCGACTCCAGGCCTGACCCGCGCGGCGGAATTAATGTCGTGTACGAGATTACCGCCTCGAATTTTGCGAACCGCGCGACCGGCTCGAATCTTGCTTAGTTCGCTGCCGAAATACAGTCACCCACCTAACGAGAGAGGTGTAAGAGGAACGTCACGCGCCCGCACGATGAACTACGCCGAGCTATGAGTAGAGAGACGTAGCTCCCTCAGGTACTTCACCTTCTTGCGAACATAGCCGGCGTAGATGACGTTCAGCCGCCAGCAGAGAGGGCCATGGAAGATTCCGCCGCGAACCACCTGACGATAGAAGAACGTCCAGCTGGGTTTAAGAATTTCGGCCAGCTTGCTGCTACTCCACCAGCTAAATCCGGTTTCAAAATAGTGTTGTGCGCTGAGCCGCGCGTAGTGGTCCATGGTCTCAGCGAACTGTGCGACGTCGGTGTAAGCGTAGTGCAGCATGTCGTGCTTTAGTTGCCGAACTTTGCCATCGACCTTGATCGACTCATGCACCACGCGTGGCTGGAAGCGGCCCCGACCTTTGCGAATGAGACGCAACTGCGCATCGGGATAGAAGCCTCCGCCGCGTACCGGCGTATCGCCGATGTACAACACGCGAGGAATTCGGAAACCGGCAACGTCATCAGGAATGTCGCGCCGCATCAGCTCGCGAATCTCTGCCGCGAGCGCCGGCGTAAGCACTTCGTCGGCATCGAGGCTCAGAATCCATTCACCGGTCGCGAGGTCGATGGCCTTGTTTTTCTGTTCGGCATAGCCGAGCCAGTCCTGGTGATAGAAGCGCACGTTGAAGGTTTTGGCAATCTCAGGGGTGCGGTCGCGGGAGCCACTGTCGAGGAAAACAACTTCATCGGCCAAATTCGGCAACCGCAGCGAGAACTTGCGTGAGCGTGCGCTCTTCATCGCGAGCGACGATGGTTACCGAGAGCGGCGGACCGCCAGTCTTGGTTGACGCTGAGGTCTGTCCAGCCACTTTGGGATTCGCGGCTACTGGGCGCATGGCTACGCTTTGCGGCCAGCCAGCGCCTTCACGAACGAGCTGATCTCGTGGCGGAAGCGCTCTTTACGGCGGTAGCTGTCGCTCTTGACCCAGTTCATCTGCAAGCTCATGCGCTTGCCTTCAAAGGGTGGAAAGCCGTGCCAGGAATGATCGCAGCGCTTGAAGATGACCATGCTTCCGATGGTCGGCGGGACCTCGGCAACATAATCGTCAACGTTCTTCGAACGCAGCAGGCGCAGATACCCACTCTTAACGTTCCACTCGGGATTGAGGTACAGAAGAACGGTGATGAGCTTGTCCTTCGAATCGGTGTGAAGCTGTCCGTCGCCGGGATCAGACCAACCCCGCACGGTGATCATCGTGGGATAGGAACTGAGATCGAGATTGAACTTTGCCGCGACCACGGAAGCAAATTCAGGCCCGAGCAGCTCGTCTGTCAGTTCCTTAAATGCCGAACCGTACCTCAGACGTGACAGCGGGAAGCTGCCTTTCTTCTCGACCTGCGGAAAGTCTTGAACGATACCGGCTTTGCAATCGTCAGTCAGAACGTCATCCACCAGCAGATATTCGAAGGGCTCGCGATGAAGTTCAGCGGCAGCGAGTTTGGAGAGGTTCAACATGGCTACGTCTTGATTATTGTAGCGAGACTAACCGGCCGGTTGGAATCACATCCGACCCCTTGTACACGAAGGGCATCCCGGCTTCATGCAGCCCTGCGAGCAGCGCCCGGAACACGTCGTCGGGCACGATCCGCTTCATGCACTCCGTGGTACCGAGAGGGCAGATTCGCTTGTGGCAAGGCTGGCAGACCAGCTCACCTTCGGTGGAGAACAGTTTGATATGCGGGCTGCCAATCGGCGGTGTGCGGCGATAGCCGGTTGGCCCGTAAATCCCAATCACCACCGGCACGCGCATCGCGCCAGCAACGTGCAATGGAGCGCTATCGGAGCCAACGGCCGCCTGCACCCGCTCATAGAGAGCGTACATCTCTGGAATCGGAAGCTTGCCGAACAGATTGCAAACCCTGCCTGCAAGCTGCGCCGGCGAAAATTCACGCAGAATCTGCTCGCCTACCTTGGCATCAGCGGCTGAGCCCTGCACGATCAGGTTAAGGTCTGTTTCCTCAAGTATCTGTCGCAACATGGCGCTCCAGTGCTCCACTGGCCACTGTTTGCTCAGCCACTGTGTAGCGGGAGCGATGGCGATCACTGGGGACGGGGCGGCGAAAGCGCCATCGAGTAATTCGGAAACATGCTTGCGAGCCGACTCACTTACGACCGGCGGTTCAATGACATGGCGTACGTCGCCGGCTCCGATGCTGTGCGCCAGTTCCGCCATGTGCTGCAAATGCGAGACCGCGGGATCGAAGTATTCGTCGCGCTCCAGGTAGCGCTCGGTGTAGAACATACCGCTGAATTCGCGGCCATGGCGATATCCGATGCGCCGCCTGATCCCGGCGAGATAGGGAAGCAATGCTGTTTTGAAAAGCCCTTGGGCGTCAATGGCGACGTCGTAGCCGACCTCGCGCACCTCATCCACGAACGCCCGAAAATCGCGGCTCACTTGTAACCAGTTGGCAGGATTTGGCAGCGCCTTCGACCAACTGCGGCGCGAGCAGCGGTGAACGTAGTCGAGAGCAGGATGCCCTTCGATGGCAGGCGCGAGCCCGGTATCGATGGCCCAGCCGATCTTGGCCTCAGGGAAGCCGTCACGCAGCATGCTGAGAATGGGCAGCGTCTGAATAACGTCGCCCAGGGCGCTGAAGCGCACCAGCAGGATCTTATTTGGCTTTGTCGTGTGCAGCGTGGCTATGCCGTCCCGTAGAGGTGATAAGAGCCTCTAGAGGCCTCTACAAATGATAACGCGAATGGGGTTCACTTCCCACCCTAGGCACTACGGGAGCGCTGGGTTGACTACGCCGTCTTGCCGCGGAACATCCTATAGATGAACAGCAGCAAGATCGCACCGAAGAAGGACGCGATCCAGCCGGCGGTCTGACCTTCCTGATAATGGCCGACAGCCTGAAGGATCCAGGTCGCGAGTACGGCACCTGCCATGCCGATGAGCATGGTGATCCAGAAGCCGCCGGGATCCTTGCCGGGCATGAAGAACTTCGCCAACGCGCCGATAATTAGGCCGAAGATGGCGAAACGAAGTATCCCAAAGAGTCCCATGGCAACGAGGGTGTGTGTCATTGCAGCCTCCGGCAATTCAGTTCTGTGTTGGTTTCCGACGCGAGTGACAGCACGTTTTCGTGAAGGAGAAGTCTACATTCCGTGCTCTGTAGGTAGAAGACACAAAGGTGGAGCGTATCAGGCACGGACGTCGAGCTACACAAAGGTAGATGAGATCACTAGTGAATTACGAGGTGAGACTTTACCGCGGTACCCAGACGCCGGCGTCAACGGCAGAGTTAGGCGATCGCTTCGGTTGATTCGCTTTCTTAGGTACTGGCGTGAGCTTCGCGTTTTCAGCCACGGCATGAACCTCGACGTCCTTTGACGTGAGGGTATGCGTGCCCAAGAGCCTGATATCGGCGGTGGCACGGGTAGCCAAAGGCAGCCAAACACCATCTGCACGTCCGTAATCGATCGCGATCTTAAGGTCCTTGATCCACCAGGAAGGATTTTTTGCCGGTTCTCCTTCGACCTTCACGACCAGGAAGTTATCAGAATCGACCCATGCCTTGCCCTTCAACAATTCTGTGGTTTCGTGCTTGGGACTTAGCTGCAGAACGTAAGCTGTCTTTCCGTTAAGGGACTCTTTTCCGAGAAGAGCAAAGTCATAATTGTCGGCGCAAAAGTCGGAGCGCACCGGCTGCCTCGCCATTTTGGCTTCGTGTTCGAGCACGCGACGCACGATTCTCTCGCCGCGCTCATTGCCTTCCGTCTTACGAATTGAAAACTCTTTATTGGAGGGTGGGACGTAATCTACTTGCGCCAAGACCTGCGATGTTGCCGTATTGGAATCGGCGCCTGACAGGCGGTACTGCCGGAGCAGAGTGTATCCGGGACGATTCTGCTCGGCGTTCTCCGCGGCTTGCATGCGGCTCACAATGTCGGCAACGCTCAGCGGAGTTGAAGTCTGTGCTGCGGCCGGCGACATGAGTGCCGCCACCGAAGCTAGCACAATCAAAATCCCGCAATGTTTCGACATATGGCCCCCAGAACGTTGCCCGGTCTCACCGTATACAGGGTTAGAAGCGGTGCACATCCTGTGTGATGCCCTAAAGCTCGTATCCGATAGTCCAAGGAACCCTACCCGATTGCAGGTAGTTGCGCAACCCTCAAATAAAGGTGGAGCAACGACTTAGCTTTGCGCCACCTCGTGATAGACCCGGAGCATCCGGCTGACGCTGGCATCCCAGGAGAACTTCTGCGCCTGCTCCGCTCCGCGGCACTTCAGCTTCTCGCGCAGAGGCTGATCGAGCAGCACGCGATGCAGCGCACGCATGATCTCGAACACGTTCTCGGGATTCACCATGACGGCGGCGTTGCCAACCACCTCCGGGACCGACGACGTGTTGCTGGTGACGACAGGCGTGGCGTGCGCCATGGCTTCCAGCGGCGGCAGGCCGAAGCCTTCGTAGAGCGAGGGAAGACGAAGATCTTGGCCTGATCGTAGAAGATGCGCAGCACGTCGATGGGAACAAAGCCGAGAAAGCGAACATCGTTCTGCACTCCGCCTTTGATGCAGGCGCGCCGCAGGTCGGGGTGACGCGAGACTTCGTCGCCAATGATGATGAGCTTGAGGTCGTCGTAGAGGCCTTCCTTTTCAGCTCGATTCTTCAGCGCGGCGAAGGCCTCGATGATGCGCACCACATTCTTGTGCGGGCTGATGCGTCCGGCGTAGAGCAGGAACGGGCAGTTCACCTGGTAGCGCTCGGCGATGAACTCGCGCTCGGCGTCGCTGGCGTGTCCCAGGCGGAAGCGGTCGTCGATGGCGTTGTAGATGACCTCGATTTTTTGCCGGCGCGACATTGAAGAGGCGCATCGGTGTCGGCCTTCGAGAAGTTGGAGACGGCGAAGATGCGGGCCGCCCGGTGCAGCACGCGCTTGGTGAACTGAAAGTGCAGCCTGCGTTTCACGCTGGACTGGCTGTTCACGCGGTACATGTGGTCGAGCAGATCGTGCACGGTGACGACGTAAGGACAAGGGATGCCCTGCGGCTTCCAGAACAGATGCGGCACATGCAGCAGGTCGCAGCCGATTGTCTTCAGGATGCGATGCAGTTCGAGATAGCTGGCGAGCGAGAACTCATTGGGCTGGGCGGGAACGGTGATGAAGTTCGGCGGAAGAGGTTCGATGTCGCCCAGCTTGCCCGGAATGCCGATCAGGAAGTATTCGTTGTCGTGATCGAGGCGCGCCAGCGTGCGGATGGCGTTGCGGGTATAGGTCCCGACGCCAAACTCGGTGATGCGGCGGATATCGATCGCAACGCGCACAGCATAGTGTAAACCGGCCTTGGCTTAGTATTTGCCTCGGAACAGGAAGATGAGCTCGATCACCAGGATAATTACCACCATAACTTCCAGCACGAAGCTGCGGCTCTGCTGGAACTCGTCGATCAAAAAGCGATAGAGGTTTTCCGCGGTCTTAAGCTTTTCGTTGACCAGGTTCTTATATTCGGGAACCCCGACCTTGTTTGCCGCCAACCGATAAAGGCGCGCCGCGAACATGTCACTGACAAACTTGATTGCCGTATCCGCCCGCTCGACCAATTCCGTCACTTCAACGGTTACGCTGTTCAGACGCGAAGCCTCGCGTCCCATGCGCCAGCGGGCAATCAAGTTCGCGCGCCGTTTGAACGAAGGATAGACACTGGCCAGCTCGCGATCGAGCAGTTCGTCATAATAGCGAAACTCCAGCAATTGCGAGTTGGCATACTCCAAAATCTGAATGGAGGTTTCGGCTCCAGCGGGCGTGTCATAGACGAGCGCGGCGTTCCAGCCAACCACGACCAGATCGTTGGGATAGTACGAGAGGCCGGCCTGTAGATCGTCAGCGCGCTCGGACTGCGCAAGTTCCGCACTCTCGCCGCGAAGGATACGCGCGATTTTGGACCCTTCCTGCGCCAGCAGGTCGGCGCCGGTGGGATTGCCTTCGATCTGGTTAACCACGAAGACGTAATAGTCTTCGCTAATCCACTGGGTATAAGGGCGAACGATGGTTGGGGAGATGCGTTCCAGGCGCCCGCGAACGATCTCCTGCGCCGTGCGTTCCAGTTCAGCGCTGGGGACAAAGCGTGCGGCCAGAGTGGCCAGCGAATCCCACTCGCCTTCAAACGGAAGCTCGAACACAACGCTGACCACACCGTACTCGTAATACTTGATTTGGGTCCGGAGTTCTTCGCCTGAAGAAAGGCATATGGGCGCGGCAGACTCAACTACGGGAGGCTTTTCAAAGCGGACATACTCCGGCGTGGCGTGCTTGAAGGTGGGCTCGGCGCGGCGGGCTCCCAGCATGACACGCAACTCGTCCAGGCGAATCTCTTCGCAGACGTCATGCAACAGCATCGCCATCACAGAGCCTTTGAGCATAGCGAGCCACGGTCAACGGTACGGGTTAGAAGGATTGTACGGAAGAAAATCACGGGCGGCGCGTTAGACACGCCGCCGCGAAGCAGCCATCAGGCGTTGGCCTTCAGCCGGTCGGCATATTTCTTGCGAATCTTCTGCGCTTTCGGGGCGACGACAAACATGCAGTAGGGCTGCGTGGGATTGTTATCCAGATAATTCTGGTGGTAGTCCTCGGCGACATAGAAGGTCGACGCCGGCTCGATGGCGGTCACAATCGGATCGGCATACACCTTGTCAGTCGTGAGTTCGGCAATTACCTTTTCCGCCACTTCCTTCTGGTGCTCGTTGGCGTAGAAGATCACGGAGCGATACTGCTCACCCACATCGTTGCCCTGTCGGTTCAATGTGGTCGGGTCGTGCATGGTGAAGAAGATTTCCAGCAAGTCGTGATAGGTGAGCTTTTCGGGATCGAAGACGATCTCGGCAACTTCGACGTGGCCGCTGTTACCGCCGCAAACTTGCTGATAAGTAGGATTGGCGACGCGTCCGCCCATATATCCAGAACGCACCGACTCAACACCTTCGATCTGCTTTAGAGCGGCTTCGACGCACCAGAAGCATCCTCCGCCAAGTATCGCTGTTTCTTTCTCCATACTCATATGGATGCACCTGCTGCAGATTGTATTCAGCGAAGCCGCAGCGTGCGCGATAATTAGCGGCAGTCATGTTCAGACGTTCAGGGGCGTTCGGTTCGGTCGTCGCGAGCTCGCTGAGGGCGATCGTTGCCCTCGGTGATCGCCTCGGCGATTTGCGCGCCCGCGCAGAACCCGATCACCCAACTCGTGACCGGGAAGAAACCTGCCACAAGCTCGACGCCTGCCCCTGCCGCCAACCCTCCGGCAGCGCAACCGGCTGCACCGCAAGAGCCCGCAGCTGCGCAGATTATCCCACTTCCTGAAGTTGCCATGAAGTCGGAGCAATTGACGCTACGACTCAATAGTCTGCTGGCCAGCCTGCCCCGGCAGGAAGATCTGAGGAACCTGAATACAGCGATCAAAGAGCACGGCGCTACGCTGGAGACGAAGCGAACCGAAGTCGATTCGCTGCTAGAGGGCGGCCCTAGTTCGATCGAGCTGCGCGAACAGGAGAACTACTGGCGCGGTTTTCAGAGCGTGAGTTCCGACTGGCGGAAGCAACTGCTGGCTTGGGCCAATGCGGCGCAAAACACCATCAACGAGCTGGACCAGTATGAACCGCAATGGTCGGCCACACTGGGCGCGTATAAAGCCGAGGGCGAGCTCGAACCGCTGCTTGAGCTGGTACGCCAGAACCTGGCGTCCATTCACAAGCTGCGGGCACAGGCTACCGAAGAATTGCAATCGCTGGTGAAGATGCAAATCGCCGTGGGGGCACAGGACCAGGCAGCATCTGAGATATTGGCTCGCCTGAACACCGCGCAGCAGGTGCTGGCGGAAGACCTGCTGAAACGCGACAGCCTCCCCTTCTGGCAACTGAGTACTCGCCGGCAGCAAGGTGAAAATACCAGCCTCTACAGCACCGCCACCAGTCGATGGATTTCGATTGAAGCGTTTGCCGGTGAACATCGCGGTGCGCTCGCCCTGTTGTTCACCGTGCTTGTCATTTCGCTGACGATTGCCTACCGACTTCGAGGAGCGGCGCGACACTTCGATCCCACCGACACGCAACAGGTAGAAATTCTATTGCTGCTGCGGCGCTGGGTAGCGCTGGGATTTCTGGCTCCCTTGCTGATGGCCTACGTGTTAGCGCCGGCAGCGCCCCTTCCACTGATTGGCCTCGCCATTTTGTTGTCGTTTTTCCCTATCCTTCGCCTTCTTGCCCCGTTATTACAGCCGCGTCCTCGATTCATGCTGTATTGCTTGGCTGGCTACTACGGTTTTACGGCAGCCATCAGTTGGGCTCCAATTTCGGCGGTGGTAAGGCGCGAAGTAAGTTTCACTGGCACGGTGGCGCTGTTTCTGAGTCTGGCCTACATGCTGCGTCCGAGGCGACGTGAGCTCACCGACGTTTGGGAGCTGCGGACGACCGTCATGACGTGGGCGGCCCGAGCGTCGATCGCGGTGTTGGGGGCATCGCTGCTGGCCAATTTGCTGGGCTACGTGCGGCTGGCGCAGTACCTCGGATTAGCGTGTATCTACAGCGGCTTTATTGGGATCAACATGTATGCGGGCGCACGCGTGTACATAACTCTGCTGAAGGCAGCACTGACCCTTCCCCAGGCGGAGCATCTGGCGATGGCGAGGCTGCACCGTCAGGCATTGCTGCGATGGGTGCCGCGCATCCTCGTCGTCACTGCTT
The DNA here is from genome assembly GCA_963758835.1 of uncultured Acidobacteriaceae bacterium. Classification (GTDB taxonomy): domain Bacteria; phylum Acidobacteriota; class Terriglobia; order Terriglobales; family Acidobacteriaceae; genus CAVVDY01. The sequence goes on from CAVWWZ010000030.1 coordinate 54,336, forward strand.
TTGCGGTTTGGCTATCGGCAACGCTCGATTTATTACGTGTCCGCGATCACGTGGCAGCGGCATGGTCCGCGATCTTGAATTTTCGTATAGCAGGAAGCGCCAGTGAGATCACGCTAGGCAGCGTACTGGGATTCTTTCTGATGCTGGTGCTTGGCTACATCATCGCCAGTGCCATTCGGTTTTTGCTGCGGGAAGAGCTGTTGAACCGATTACACATGGGGCGCGGCCTGCCCGACTTGATCGCGTCGACGGTGTACTACCTTCTCCTGTTGTTCGTTTTTCTCATTGCCGTCAATACCGGCGGAGTTGAGTTGAACAAATTCACTCTGCTGACCGGAGCTCTCGGCGTGGGCTTCGGCTTTGGCATGCAGAACATCATCAACAACTTTGTATCGGGTTTAATTCTGCAATTTGAACGGCCAATTCACATCAACGATGTCCTCGAGGTCGAGGGTTACACAGGGAAAGTCACCCGTATTGGCGTTCGTTCGAGCACGTTGCAAACACCGCAGGGAGCTGAGGTCATCATTCCCAACGCGAACTTGATTTCCGGGAAAGTGGTGAACTGGACGCTGACCGAGTCAAGACGCCGGGCTGAACTGGCGCTCGGTGTCGCCTACGGCACCGACCCAAAGGTCGTGTTGAAATTTTTGTTGGAGGCTGCCAACAAGCATGAGAGCGTGCTCACCGATCCTTCTCCCATGGCGTACTTTGTCGGCTTTGGCGACAGCTCGCTGAATTTCGAGCTGCACTTCTGGGTGATGCAGGACAGCAACTGGTATCGCGTGCGCAGCGAAATTGCGATGGCGGTCATGAAGCGCTTGGACGAAGCCGGCATCGAGATTCCGTTTCCGCAACGCGACCTGCACCTGCGCTCGGTGCCGGAAGGGACCGGACTCGGTGCCGAAGCTATTTGAGAAGATGAGCGCGCCTCGATCCGGCAGCAATGGAACCGAGGAGGGTGGAGCGCCGGAGTTGCGAAAGAAGGCTTCCGGCTTGGCATCCCTGACGCGGACCTTACATGCGAGCCGCCTGACCGACGCCCGCTACTCTCCGACCAGAAACTTGTACTGCGCCGCGTTCACCGGCACCACCGAAAGCCTGCCTTGACGCACCAGGGGCGAGTCGGCGAAAAGCTTGTGCGCTTTGATCTCTGCCAGGGAGATGGCTGTGCTAGAGGCTTGCCGGCTTTGATCTTAACCTGCGGCTTCCCAGGATCGGCGGCGTCTACCGAAACCACGGTCGCCGTACCCACGGCCGACTTGTGGCTGCCGGTTTCATAGATGACGAGCCGGTCGGCTGGCTTCATCTCCCGCAGGTGCTTGACGGCAACCGGATTCGAAACCCCATCCCACACTGTCGTACCTTCTTTTTGCAGGTCGGCGAAGGAGTACTCGGTAGGTTCGGTCTTCAGTAAGTAGTCGGACAAGCTGCCCCTCCTATTAGGTTTCGGGTATCAAGGATCGGGTGTCAGATCACGGAATTGGGAACCAGCTTCGAGTTGCTCCCACGGAGGCTGACAACTGATACCTTGCAACTGCTCTATCGCGGCTGCGGCGTGCCCGGCAGGTTGCCGTTCGTCACGTTGAAATTGGAATCGGCAACATTGCCATTCGGGTGCATGGTGCAATGGTAATTGATGTTGCCCGACTGGTTGTTCCTCGCCTGCACTCGGGCACGTCCATCGACCATCACAAACGAGCCGCCACGGTTTTGCGTGGGCAGCCCATTGAAGTTGACGCTTGCCGTTGTATCGCGACGAGACCTGATTGCGAATGGTGCGCTGGCAATTCGGAACCACGTTGTTGCTCCAGTTGCCGTTCCCGTTGTTCCATCCCCCGCCATTGTTCCAGCCAGCGACCGTTCCGATTGCCGCTGCCGCCATTCCACATAATGTCGCCGGTGTATCCCTGCATACCGCCGCGGTTGTCCTCGATGCGGACGACGGCGGTGCCGTTATTGGAATTGGGATCGCGGACCAGCGTCTGGCGTCCGCGTCCGTCGATGCCCTGGAAGCGGAAGCTATTGGGCCGCGATGGGCAGCGGCTGATTGCACTTCAGACGCACCCATTGCGCAGGGCCGCCGCTGATGGCACGCACGCCGTCCCTGGCTGCCGCGGATTTCAACTTCGGCCGTGCCCCCGGTGCGGATTTCGAAGGTGCATTTGCCGCTCCCGCCGCCGCCCGTGACCTGGGCCTGGATGGTTCCCTGGGCGAAAGGAGGATCTGGGGCTACCGCCAAGCGCGCTAAGCGCAACATAGGCTGAGAATAAGCTTGCTGGTTTTCATGTAAAGGATTTCCCGACTCAAGAATTTCGGGCACACCAATATAACAAGTCGAAAAGAAAGCTGCCCAAACAGGATTACTCCTGCGCGACAGACTGGCCGGTTTCGTCGGAGCGGTGATGCTACCCAGCGACTGCCAGAGCGTCGGCAAGCCGGTTCAGCGAGAAGGAGCGGCTCAGGTATAATCAGAGGGTAAATCTCAGAGATTTTGGGGCTGCTTGTTGACCGTTCCACGGCCAAGGGCCGTTCGGGACCGCTCCCGCCAGAACTCGTAATCGGAGCCCTATCCATGGCACAAGTTTGTGAAGTTTGCGGCAAGAAGCCGCTTTCCGGAAACAAAATCAGTCACGCGCACAACATCACCAAGCGGCGCTGGAACGTCAATCTTCGTCCCGTGCATGCCAAAACCACGCACGGCAACAAGCGCATGCGCGTGTGCACCAGCTGCCTGCGCAGCGGCAAAGTGGTCAAAGCGTAAGCGCGCCACGCGATCGGCTATAACGTCTACAGCAATTGGCAGAGTGAATCAGCGGCGAGGTTCAAGCTTCGCCGCCTTTCTTTGTTCGGCACATATAGAATGTGTTCTCTTCGAACGACGGGGTGATTAGATGATCACGCGCCGAACCTTTCTTGCCATGGCAGGCGGAACGCTGCTGACCCCGCGATTTGTTTGGGCCGCCACCGAGGTTCCGACGATGCTCGATCACATCCTTCTCGGCTGCAGCGATCTCGATCAAGGCATAGCTTATGTCGAGCAGCACACCGGAGTTCGCCCCGCCATTGGAGGCGTGCATCCCGGTCGCGGCACGCGCAACGCCTTGCTTTCCCTGGGCGAGTTGCACTATCTGGAAGTGATCGCTCCCGATCCAGCGCAGGCGGGAATAAAGATCTCCCGTGAGTCGATGGTGCGTACCCTTAAAAGCCTCACCGCGCCGCGCATCTTCGAGTGGGCTGTCCACACCAGCGACATCAATAGTGTTGCCGAAAGGTGGAGCAGGGCGGGGATTGCATTCGATGGTCCTACTCCAGGCTCACGCAAGCGGCCCGATGGACGGGTTCTGAGCTGGCAAACGCTGAATTTGCAGGACGACCAGAACGGGCTGCTTCCGTTCTTCATCCAGTGGGGAACGGATTCGGTTCATCCGTCGGTCGACGCGCCCCACGGCTGCAAGCTGAAAAATTTCGGCCTCGCTGGCCCTGATCTCGGCGAGTTGTCAGCCCTCTCGCATCGAATTGGGTTTCAAGTGGAACTTGAGCAGGCGGCCGAGCCTCACCTGGTGGCACAGATCGCCGGTCCACGCGGCACTCTCACCTTAAGTTCGTAAGTTAATTCGACGGCTTATGCGGCGGCAGACCGTGACGAGGTTTCCGCAGACGCCAACTGATTCGTCCGAAGTTTGCCCCCAAGCCACGCTGCGGGCAGTGCGAGAATCACCAGCGCGATGGGATACCAGTGTGGCCCGTACTCTGCACCTTTGTTCCAGGTGAACGCTGCCCCGGCGACGCTCACAACGAAGTCGAGGATACCCAACACCATTGCATGCAGCATCGGGCGATAAGGCGCCAGTCGGGCGGCGATGTAGCTGGCGAGAATGCCGTAAATGGTGCGATAAATCGTAGCCAGGAGTAACGGACCGTTGGCCGCCGGCTTGCCGATGGGCGGAAGCACACCCATTGCGGACATCGCCACATCAGTGCCTATAGAGAGAACGATTCCAATGACGAGGCCCGCGAGGATAGCTCCAATGCTGCGCAAAATTTGGCGCTGGGGTTGGGCTTCGCTCATGATGGTTGCTCCTTGTGACGGTTGAGGGCCCGGGATCAAGGTGCTGCCTGAATGATTGAGTTAGAAGTTACTACCAACCCGGCATTCTGCCTTGCCAGCTGCTGTCAGCAGCGTCTCTGGCGCTGGTGCGTTCACTTCGCCGGACCTGCTGGTAAGAGGCGTGGTCAGCCTCCCGGCTAACAAATGCTCAAAAAAATCATCCACTGCGTTGAGAATCTCGCCTTCCGTCTTAGCCTCGTAAACCGCTTTACGAAGCTGCGCTCCATGCGCAACGCCGTGGGTGAACCATGAAGCAAACTGCTTCATCTTGCCCGCCGCTCCGGGCATGCGCTCTTCGACCAGCATGCTGAAGTAAGTGCGGATCATCTCGTAACGATCGGCGTCGGTTGGCAGGTCGTAGCGGCCGGTGAGGGTGTACTGCTCGATCTGGCGGAAGATCCATGGATTCGACGCAGCGGTGCGGCCGATCATGACGGCGTCGCAACCGGTCTGCGCAACCATGGCGGCGGCATCTTCGGGCGAACGGACGTCGCCGTTGCCGATCACCGGGATCGACACGGCATCTTTCAGCGCGGCAATCCATTCCCAGCGTGCCTGCCCGCTGTAACCTTGCTCGCGAGTGCGAGCGTGCAACGCGACTGCGGCGAGTCCACATTCCTGCGCCATCTTGGCAAGCTGCACGTGGACGACTTCCTTGTCACTCCATCCGGCGCGGAACTTCACGGTGAACGGAACCTTCACAGCGGCGCGCACCGACTCGAAGATGTTCTTGATGAGAGGCAGGTCGCGGAGCAGGCCCGAGCCTCCATTGCACTTGACGACCTTCTTCGCCGGACATCCGAGGTTCAGGTCGACCAAGTCGAAGCCAAGATCCTCGACGACTTTCGCGGCCTCGGCCAGCGTGCCAGGATCACTGCCAAAAAGCTGCGCTGAAATTGGGTGCTCGTTGCCATAGAACGTCAGGTACTGCTTGGCCTTCTTGTCTTTGTGGCGCACAATGCCGTCGGCGGAGGTGAACTCGGTCATCATCAGCCCGCAGCCACCCAGGTTGCGGATAAACCGCCGAAACACGGTATCCGTTACCCCGGCCATGGGCGCGAGCACGGTTGCCGGCCGGATTTCGACTCCTCCAAGTGACACGCTCGCTGGCACACGGGCGCCTTCGGGCGCTATCCGCTCGAGCCGGATTGTCGAAGAACTTGTGCACTATAGGATTTTAACCGGAGTTACCGAACCGACGCAGCAGGTCCGGCGGCAACCTGCAAACGTTTCGGCTCTCCGTCAGCGACCCGAGTCCCATGATTCCGCGGGTAATCGAATGTAGTTACCAGGTGGGAGAAGTCAGCAGCCTGATCGAAATCCAGTTTGGTAGCGCCGAAACAGGGAACCCACGTTCGGAATTGACGCTGTTGACTTGCAGTCCATAACATTCTAAGCGGGCGTAATATCGAACAACGGAATGATCGACACCACCATCTCGCATTACCGCATTGTGCAGTTGCTTGGCGGTGGAGGCATGGGCCTGGTCTACAAGGCGGAAGACCTTGAACTGGGACGGTTTGTCGCGCTCAAATTCCTGCCCGATGAATTACTGCAGGAACCTCGCTCGCTGGAGCGGTTTCGGCTTGAGGCACGCGCTGCCTCCGCCCTGAATCACCCCAACATCTGCACGATTTACGAGATCGGCGAAGACAACGGCCGCCCGTTTATCGCGATGGAGTTCCTGGAGGGCATCAGTCTAAATCACCTCATAAAAGCGCAGCCATTAGAGGTGAACCGGATCATTGCAATCGCCCTCGATGTTGTCGAGGGGCTGGACGCCGCCCACGGCGAAGGCATCGTCCATCGCGACATAAAGCCTGGAAACATATTTGTCACCAAGCGCGGGCTTGCCAAGGTTCTCGACTTTGGACTGGCGAAGGTCATTCCCACGCATCCCTTATTCGCCGAGCGCGCGACCATTATTTCGGGCGAGGTGGTAAACCGACTGACCGATCCTGGCCGCTTGCTGGGGACGGTGGCTTACATGTCGCCCGAGCAGGCACGCGGGTATGAACTCGACTCCCGGACCGATTTGTTTTCGTTTGGCGTGGTGCTTTATGAAATGGCAACCGGCGTGTTGCCGTTCAGGGGCTCATCGGCCGACATCTTTGATTCCCTCTTCCGCCGCACGCCTGTGCCCGCGTTGCGTTTAAATCCGGATCTCCCGGTAGCGCTGGAAGACATCATCAACAAGTGCCTGGAAAAGGATCGCGACCTTCGCTATCAGCATGCTTCTGAACTGCGCAGCGACCTCAAGCGATTGAAGCGCAACACGGAATCGCAGCAATCGCTGCTGATTCCGACCGACGCCGAGGAGGCGGAGCGGGTCAGCGAAGAGCGGGCGCTGCGATACTCGTTGGCATCTGACAAAACCATCACTCTCAATCGCGGCCGTCGCAAGTTTCGCTGGGGAGTGGCAGCGCTGGTGATTGCCGTAATCAGTTTGATCGGGTTCGGTGCGTGGTATTGGAGTGGTCATCGTTCGACGCACTTCCAGGGTAAAGATGCCGTGGTGCTGGCAGATTTCACCAATACCACCGGCGAAGACGTGTTTGACACCACGCTCAGACAGGCGCTGGCAATCCAGTTGGAACAGTCGCCGTATCTCAATGTCCTTTCCGAGCAGCGGGTACGGGCAACGCTCGAAGCTGATGGACCGCCCTCCCGATAGTCGCCTGACCAACGAAGTGGCGCGCGAGGTATGCGTTCGGACCAACAGCAAAGCGATGATGACTGGCTCGATTGACAGCGTTGGCAGTCATTACCTCATCGGACTTCGCGCGGTGGACTGTCAGACTGGCGACACCCTGGCGAGCGCCAAGGCTGAAGCCACCTAACCGCGATGCCGTGCTGAAGCAGCTGGGCAATGCTGGCGACGAAGTTCGCGAGAAGCTGGGCGAATCGCTGGCCTCAGTCCAGCAACACAGCGAAACCACTGGATCAGGCGACGACCTCATCGCTGGATGCCCTGAAGGCCTTTACCGAGGGCCGCCACATGCAGTGGAGCCAGGGCGATGCCGCCTCCATTCCATTTCACAAACGGGCAGTACAACTGGATCCAAACTTCGCCAGGGCTTATGCCGCGCTCGGGATGGCCTACAACAATCTCTTCCAAGCCGCGGAGGCGAAGGGAAACTTTACTAAAGCGTTCAACTTGCGCGACCGGGTAAGCGAGCGAGAACGCTTTTACATCGAGGCGAGCTACTACAGCTTCGCCACGGGAGAGTTGCTGAAAGCCAACGAAGTTTACCGACAATGGATCGCGGCTTATCCCGATGACTTCTTGCCATACGCCAATCTTCCGTTAAACCAGGTCGCGCTCGGTGAATATCAGAAGGCGCTGGAGACAGGCCGCGAAGCCGCCCGGCTGGGACCTGATTCGGTGCGGGACCACAGCATATGATGGCGGCTTATATTTCCATGGATCGCCTTGACGAAGCCAAGGCTATCTATGAGAAGGCGTTGGCCAAATTCCCGGATATTGATTTCCTGCATGAAGAGCGATACCAAATCGCCTTTCTGCAGCGTGATGAAGCTTCTATGCAGCAACAGCTTGAATGGGCCAGGAAGCAGCGGGCGCCGTTGCAATTGCTGTGGGCGGCGGTAGATACGGCAGCTTACTCGGGCAAGCTGGAAGAAGGGCGCAAACTCGTCGCTGCAGCGGAACAAAGAGCCATCGCCTCCGACAACTCCGATCAGGCAGCCTTGATGAGAGCGGAGGTGGCGCTTCATGAAGCGGAGTTCGGCAACATGGAGGCAGGCGTCTTCCAGGCTACGGAGGCTCTCCACCTGGCCGCCGGGCGCGACCAGATGATCGTGGGTGCGCTTGCTTTTGCCCGCTCGGGAGACATTGCTGGGGCGCAGAAGATTGCCGATGAGTTGAACCAACTTTATCCGTTGGACACCATTATCCAGGGCTACTGGCTGCCAACAATTCGGGCAGCGATCGCGTTGCAGCGCAACAACCCTCAACAGGCAATCGTCGGCCCTCGAGTCAAGCTTGCCCTACGAGCTTGGCAGCCAGGGATACCTGTTTCTTTATCCGGCTTATATTCGCGGGCTGGCTTACCTAAAATTGAACCAGGGAGAGCAGGCGGCAGCGGAGTTCGAGAAGTTTCAGAAGTATCGCGGGATTGCGAAGAATACCCCAATGGCCTCGCTCTCAATTTTGCAACTGGCGCGCGCCCAGGCCATGAGCGGAGAGACCAAAGCGGCTCGCAAAACTTACCAGGATTTCCTCGCCCTTTGGAACAATGCCGATGCCGATATTCCCGTGCTTAAGCAAGCCCACGCCGAGTACGCAAAGCTGCCGTAGTCTGGGCGAAGCCCGGAATGATCGCGTGTGAGCGGATTCATTCCGCGCGGTAGATGGCGAATTGGGGAGTACGGTACAGCTCACGCAGCCATGGCCGCGATCTGAATACCTCTTCATGTACCAGATTGTGGTAGATGACATAAGCCTCGCGCGGCAGTGAAACCAGGCTGGCGCGCAGATTCTCCAGAACCGTTCGCAATGACATAATCAGGAAATGGATTGAACAGGTAGAGCACGAGCGGCTCTGGTGGGAACTTGAAACTCCCTTGCATCGTCGCAGTACGTTTCGAGGTTGAAACACTTCTGCTGCTCCGCCGCGATAGCTCGCAATGTTGTTGCTGGCGATTTGGTTCAATTCGTCGAGCAGCTCTACTCCGATGATGCGCTGGAAGGGGTAGTCCGCACGCCATTAAGAGCGTGCGTCCTTTTCCGGAGCCCAGATCGATAAACGTGAATCCCTCAGGCGAGACCGGCAAGCGCCTGCAGAATCTCATGAAACAGCTCAGGTTCGGAGGCTTGGTACTGGCCTCCGGAAAGAAGCTCCCGCAGACGAGTGCGAAACGACACAGTTGCCCAGGTGGTGTCCACGTGGTGGTCGAAATCGAAATCGATGTCGCCGTAACGGGAGCGGCGGCGTTGGGGAGTCAGGTCGCGCAGCAGGTCGAGACCTGCACTACCGTAATAGCCGAATCGCTCCCCAGACGCCACGATGGCGGACAACGTCGGCGATCCAGGCGAGAGCAGTGCTGCGGCGATGGAAGGGTTGACGGATCAGCCATATCGAACGCGGCGTCCCGGTCGTACTGAGACGCCGCATCCGTCAAGCTTAATTTAAGTCGAAGAGGAGAAACTCGGCTTGGCTATCGGCGGGGTTGCTGATTCGTAGCAGCGTTTCGTCGCTCACTGCGATGCCATCGCCCTTGGTGAGTTTCGTCCCATTTACGTCAAGCTTGCCGCTGATCAGCTGCAGCCAGGCATGCCGGCCCGGTCGCGAGCTCATGCTCTAATGTCTTGCCGCCGTCGAGAACGGAGGCATACACGCTCGCATCCTGATTGATCTTGGTCGAGTTCTGCCGTCCATCACGTGAGGCGATCAGGCGGAGCTGGTCCAGCTTCTCCTCGCGTGCGAAGGTGCGGTCCTCGTAGCTGGCCGGCAATCCGTTTGCGTCAGGAATGATCCAGATCTGAAGCAGGTGCACCGGAGCCTCTGAGTTGTTGTACTCGCTGTGCACAACGCCGGTTCCGGCCGACATGCGTTGCACATCGTTGGGCTTGATGGTCGCTTCGCGTCCGGTGCTGTCGCGGTGACTCAGCTCTCCATCAACGACGTAGGTGATGATCTCCATGTCCTGGTGCGGATGCGAGCCGAAGCCTTGCCCGGCGTCGATCCGGTCTTCGTTGATCACGCGCAAGTCACGAAAGCCCATGTGCTTGCGATCGAAATAGTTGGCAAACGAGAAACTGTAACGAGTGTCGAGCCAGCCGTAATTGCGCGTGGCCGCGTTCCGCCGATGGCCGTAGGGTAACCATATCTTCCTCCAGTCATAGCTATAGATGCTTTAACGTTGAAGTAAGTTTCAAGAGGGAGAGGAGGGAACAGCCGAGCACGCTCCCGTTGCGGCCGCAGTGGGCCTGGAAAAGTCCCGCTCCTACTGCGCATCGCACAGCGATACCCTGCTACTCTTCGCTACTCTGGCGGCATCCAATGGGCATGCCAAAATCTCAAATCGTGCGCAGACCGCTGCTTACTGCTGAGATCGGGGCGCGGAAAGTTACCCGCGTAGAGGTGCGCGAGATCGCGTTTGAACCCAACCAGAAGACGGGACGGCATAAGCATCCGTGTCCGGTAATCTCCTACGTTGTTGAGGGAACAGCGCTGGTGCAGGAAGAGGGTGGTCCGGTCCGAGAGATCCATGCAGGCGAATCTGTTTACGAGCCGGCTGACATTGTGATCGCGCGTTTTGACAACGCTTCCTCCACGCAGCCGATGAGGTTCATAGCTCATTACCTGCTGTCGGGCGATCAGCCTCTGATTGAGATGCTCGAGTAGGGTGGCGCGCGTCCAGTGCTGCAACCCTTCTAAGCCGCTAAATCAGCGTCTTGGTGCAGTCGCATCAAGTTGCTGCAACAGGTCGTCGATCTGCGCCTCAAGGATGTGGCGTATGGAAAGAATTCCCAGCACCTTTCCCCGTTCATCTACCACCGGCATGTGGCGGTAGTGCCGTTCGAGCATGACTCGCAGCGCTTCAGCGGGAGTAGTTTCCTCGGTTGCCATTTCGACCATCGGGCTCATCAGCTCGCGCACCGAAGTTTGCTGCGGATCATGCCCGCTCAAGGCGAACTTCTCGAGCACGTCGCGTTCGGTAAACATTCCGGCAACGATGCCTTCATCATCGACAACTGCGACCGCCCCCACTTCGTGGTCGATCATTACCTGAATTGCATCGGCTACGTTCGCCAAGATCGGGACGGTTGATAGGCGTTGCCCGCACAAATTCAATAAGCTCATGTCTCTGCTTTCCCATCACTGGATGAAGTGCGACTGTATGGTTTCGACGGCTCCGAGTCAAGTTCCGTCACTCGAAGGTGGAGTAAGATTTCCCGGAATGGCCCATAGTGAAGATGCGTGGCTGATGGGTGCGAACCGGAAATCCGACGGCCGATACCCGGGTACCAAGAACAGGCCGGGGAGTGCGATGTGCTTCGTTTGAGTTGGATGGCTCTTTGTTTCGCACTGCTCTGCCGGCCTGCGCATGCAGAAAATCCGGTTTTTACGTCTCCTCTGCCAACTGGCGTCCGGCTCGACTCTGTCGGTGATGTGGTCGAACTGGGCAGCATGCCTCTAAACATCGTGACGGCTCGAAGCGGCGACAAGGCCGTGGTGGTGCTCAGCGGCTGGCGCGAGCAAGGTATCCAGGTCGTCGACCTGAAGACGCGACAAGTCACACAGACGCTGCTGCAGGATGGCGCATTCTACGGCGCCGCCTTTTCGCCTGACGGCCACATGCTTTACGTGTCCGGCGGCAACACAGACATGCTCTTCGTCTATACGTGGAAAGATGGCGCAGCGACGCTTGCGAACAAATTCGAACTGGCGAAGGCGAAGACTGCGGACGGCACGGGCACAAGCTATCCGGCGGGCGTGGCGGTCGCGCCCAACGGAAAATTTGTTTATGTTGCCGAGAACGTTGGCGACCAGCTCGCGGTGGTGAACGCCGCGACAGGCGAGATCGCGCAACGCTTTCCTACCGATCATTATCCCTACGGCGTAGTGCTCACCGCGACGGCCAGTGTTTTCGTTTCGGCCTGGGGCGGCAGGACGGTCTCCGAGTTTCGCGATTTTGGCGGACGGAAGACTCGCCTACATTGGCCGTATCGAAGTCGGGCGGCATCCATCAGCGTTGGCCGTAAGCGGCACGAGCCTCTATGTCACGCTCGCCGGGAAGCGATCGCGTTGCGGTCGTCGACACGCAGCTCGCGCAAGGTCACGGGTTATCTGCACGATACCGCGCCTGGCGCTCCGCCCGAAGGCAGCACACCAAACGCCTCGCTTTCAGTTCCGATGGCAGAAGCGTCTGTTCGTCGCAGAAGCCGACAACAACGCCGTCGCAGTCTTCGATCTGGCGAGCGGCAAGTTGCTGGGGCGCAGTCCCGACTGACTGGTATCCCGACCGCAATTGCTGAAGTCGGCTGGAGAAATGCTGGTCCTCTCTGGCAAAGGCCACGGCACCCATGCCAATCCGGATGGCCCGGTTCCGCTCACCAACTGGCCGAACGGAAAGCCGATGGCCTATACGCTTGGGCAATTGAATGGCAGCCTGCGCGTGCTGCCATCCGCGATGAGCGCGACGCAACTGAGCGCGCTTCACGCCAGCGCGTCGTGGCCGCGAACAACTGGCAGCACAAGCCGACGCGCGCAACGTATCCGCCGTTCCACCACGTCATCTACATCATCAAGGAGAATCGCACCTACGATCAGGTGCTCGGGGACATGAAGGAAGGCGACGGCGACGCCGAGCCTCGTGTATTTCCCGACATCACGATTACGCCGAACCATCATGCACTGGCGCGGCGCTTCGGTCTGTTCGATCGCTTCTTCGTGAATGCCGAGTCAGTTCGCAAGGACACATCTGGTCTACCGCCGCCTACGTGACGGACTACGGGGAGAAGGTCGTGCCCTCCGGCTACGCCGGCAAGCGCGCTGACATGGATGGCGAAGAGAGCGACGAGCCGGAGCGGGGTTTCCTGTGGACGCTTGCGCGAACGCGAGGGCATCACCTTCCGCGACTATGGAGAAATGGTCAAGGGAAATCCTGGCTGGCCGGTGACGCAACGCAGACTTGGGCGCCGACGTGAATCCCGACTACATCCCATTCGATCTGATCACGCAGGATCAGAAGCGCGCCGACGTGTGGATCGCCGAGCTCCAGCGCTTCGTGCGCGACGGCAACATGCCGCAGCTCGAACTCATGTGGCTTCCCATGGACCACCTGGCGGCCGCGCGGCCGGGCAAGTGCACGCCGCTCGCATGCATGGCCGACAACGACCTCGCGCTCGGGCGAATCGTGCAGGCGCTCTCGCACAGTCCATATTGGAAGGACACGGTGATCTTCGTCGTTGAGGACGACGCGCAGGCTGGCCCTGATCACACCGATTCACACCGCGCACCGTTCTACGCGATTTCGGCCTACAACCGGCCGGGCACGGTGCATCGCTTCATCAACACGACGGACGTGATCGCAGCGATCGAAGACATCCTCGGCATGGGGCGGCTCTCGAAGTTCGATTACTTCAGCCGTTCCATGGCGGACATCTTTGCACCGACGCCCGATCTGACGCCTTACGATCCGATCGCTCCCACGCAAGACTTGAATGAAAAGAATCCCGAGAAAACCGCAGCCGCACGTTTGTCGGAGGGACTGGATCTTAGCGCGCCCGATCGCGTCGGACGATCAGCTCTACAACCGCATTCTGTGGCTGATGTTGAAAGGCGATGCTCCGCAACCGGCCGTGCGCAGTTGGGCTCCACTCCAAACGCTGCAAGTGAGCCGGTAAGGGATAGCAATTAGCGACTAGCAATTGGCAAGTAGCAATTAGCCAAAGGCCTACCCCTCGACCGCCCTTCTTGGTTAAACCTGGCTAATCCATTTTGGTAATCCTCCTGCACATACTGCCGATGTAGCCTGCAGCGCCCGAGCACCTGCTCTGGCGACAGACCAGCGGAGCACTATGTCAACAGACCTCGAAGGAATGGATGAAATCATCAAGGAGTTTCTGGTTGAGAGCGCCGAAGGTCTTGATCTGCTGGATCGCGACCTGGTAGCGCTGGAGCGGGATCCTTCTTCGCGCGAGTTGCTGGCCGAGGTCTTTCGCGCGGTCCACACGGTCAAGGGAACCAGCGGCGTTCTGGGGTATCCCAAGCTGGAGAAGGTGGCTCATGTGGGTGAGAACCTGCTGAGCCGCATGCGCGACGGCAAGCTGGTGCTGAATCCGGCCATCACCAGCGGGTTGCTGGCCATGGTGGATGCATTACGCCGGTTGCTGAGCGAGATTGAGCAGCATGGCAGCGAAGGCAGTCGACGACTACGGGTCGTGGTTCAGCAACTGGAAGCTCTGCTGGCCGAGCCGCAAGCGGCTCCGAAGGCATCAGGCCGAGGCCCCGCAGCCGGCGACCGCTCGTGCCGAAGGCTGCCGAAATGCCACTGCAGAAGCCAGCAGAAGGCCACGGAGCCACGACCGCACCGAAGCTCGACGCTCCGATGCTCCTCCCCCAACTGCCGGTTCCGGCAGAAGCCGCGCAAGGAGACGGCGGTTGTCGGGCAGCAACATCCGGGTCGATGTAGGCCTGCTCGACAAGATGATGAACCTGGTGGGCGAGCTGGTACTGGCGCGCAACCAGATCCTGCAGTGCAGTTCTTCGCAAAACGATGCCACCTTCTTCAATGCCGCGCAGCGGCTGAACCTGATCACCACCGAGTTGCAGGAAGGGGTGATGAAGACCCGCATGCAGCCCATCGGCAACGTGTGGAGCCGGTTCCCGCGGCTGGTGCGCGACCTGGCATTGCAATGCGGCAAGCAGGTGACGATCGAGATGGAGGGCTCGGAGACCGAGCTCGACAAGACCATCATCGAGGCGATCAAGGATCCGCTGACCCACATCCTGCGCAACTCCCTGGATCACGGCATCGAGATGCCGGAGGACCGGGTGCGCGCGGGCAAGCCGCCGTCGGGCCGGCTGCACCTGCGCGCCTTTCACGAAGGCGGGCAGGTCAACATCGAGATCAGCGACGACGGCGCCGGCATCGACCTGGAACGGGTAAAGCAGCAGGCGGTGCAGCGCGGCGTGATTGGAGCGCAGCAGGCCGCCCGCATGTCGGACCGCGAGCTGACGCAACCTGGTCTTCCTGCCCGGATTTTCCACGGCGGAGAAGGTCAGCAATGTCTCCGGCCGCGGCGTCGGCATGGACGTGGTCAAGACCAACATCGAGAAGATCGGCGGCACCGTCGATCTGCAATCGGTGCGCGGCCACGGCACGACGCTGAAGATCAAGATCCCGCTTGACCCTGGCGATCATTCCCGCGCTGATCGTCTCCAGCGGCGGCGAACGCTTTGCCATTCCCCAGGTGAGCCTGCTGGAACTGGTGCGGCTGGACGGACTCGCAGGGAGCGCCGCATCGAGCACATCCAGGGCGTGCCGGTGTATCGCCTGCGCGGACGCTTGCTGCCGCTGGTGTTCCTGAACCGCGAATTGAGTTTGGACGGCACCAGGCTGAAGACGGCAAGACCACGAAACCGGCCGACAACATCGTTGTGCTGCAGGCCGACGATCGCCAGTTCGGGCTGGTGGTCGACGAAATCAACGACACCGAAGAGATCGTGGTGAAGCCGCTGGGCAAGCAGTTGAAAGGGATCTCCTGCTTTGCCGGCGCGACCATCATGGGCGACGGGCAGGTGGCGCTGATCCTCGACGTGCTGGGCATTGCCCAGATGGCCAGCGTCGTCACCGAGGTGCACGAGCAAGCGGTCGCCGATCGGATGGCGGCGGAAGCTGCAGCCCAGAGTCGCGCGGCAAAGCTGGCTGCTGTTCCGCAGCGGCCAGGGCAGCCGCCTGGCCTTGCCGCTGTCGGCGGTAGCCCGGCTGGAAGAGTTTCCGCTCAATATCGTCGAGCACTCCGGCAGCCGATGAGGTGGTGCAGTATCGCGGCGAGATCATGCCGCTGGTGCGCGTCTCGCGCCTGCTGCAGGAGAGGCGCAGTGCGCCGGCGATCCGCTGCAGGTGGTGGTGTTCAACGGCAACGGCCGCAGCCTGGGGCTGGTGGTGGACCGCATCGAGGACATCACGGACGAGGCGATTCAGGTGCGCGATGACGAGCGCAAGGGCTTCCTGCTGGGCTCCGCCGTGATTCAGCAGAAAGTCACCGACATCGTCGATCTGCAGCAGGTGC
>CAVWWZ010000031.1:0-167432 GCA_963758835.1 uncultured Acidobacteriaceae bacterium
ACGGCGCCGGACGCGCCGAAGGCCTGGGCCGAGCGCGCCAGACAAGGCGGTCGAAGCCGGGGCTCGGCTCGCTGGTCGATTTCCAGACCACGCGCTGGTTCGGCGACACGTTCCGCGCCGAGCCATCCCGACGTCGTCAAGCAATGCGTCGATATGTTCCTGCGCAACGACGTGCCGGCCTATGCCGAGACCTGCCGGATGCTCGGCGCGGCCGACCTGCGCGCGGCGCTGCCCGCCTTCAAGATGCCGACCGCGGTGGTCGTCGGCGAGGAGGATTATGCGACGCCGGTCGCCATGGCGCGAGGCGCTGCATCAGCGGCATCGCCGGCTCGACCTGCACGGTGCTCGAAGGCGCCGCCATCTCACGCCGCTCGAACGGCCGCGAGCGCATCGCGGCCGAGCTCGACCGGCTGCTGGCGCGGACGTCCCAGATGAAATTCACCGGCGAGATCACGGTGAAGGCGCCGCGCGACGCGGTGTTCAAGGCGGTGCGCGATGCGCGCTTCTTCGCCTCCTGCGTCGATGGCGTGCGCGATCTCGACCGAGATCGCGCCCGACCGCTACGCCGCGGTGTTCGAGACCAAGGTCGCCTACATGAAATTCAGCTTCAAGGTGACGGTCGAGGTGACGCGGGCCGAACCGCCGAGCGAGATCGAGGCCAAGGTCGAGGGCACGCCGCTCGGCATCGTCGGCCGGCTCACCGCGACCTCGCTGACCACGCTGAGCGAGGTCGGCGACGAGACGCACATCGCCTACGAGGTCGACGCGGCGCTGACCGGCAAGCTCGGCAGCCTCGGCCAGCCGGTGCTGCGCTCGAAGGCCAAGGAGATGGAAAAGCAGTTCGCCGCGCGGATGCAGGCGGCGTTCGCCGACCGGCCGAGGCGGCGCCATGATCCCGTTCGAGCTGGCCGAGCCGGCTTCGCTCGCGGAGGCGATCGCGCTGCTCGATCCCGACGATCCGACGGTGCGTCCGATCGCCGGCGGCACCGCGCTGATGCTGATGATGAAGGCCGGCGTGTTCCGGCCGAGCACGGCTCGTCAGCCTGCGCGCCATCGAGAAGCGCTGTTCCGCGATCGAGCACGCCGACGACGGCGCGCTTGCGGATCGGCGCGCATGACGCCGCTCGTCGGTGCTCGAACGCTCGCCCGCGGTGCGCGCAGCATGCGCCCGTCATCACGCGCACGCTGCGCACGCTCTCGAATGTGCGCGTGCGCAACGTCGCGACCGTCGGCGGCAATCTGGCGCATGCCGACCCGCACATGGATCTGCCGCCGGTGCTGATCGCGCTCGGCGCGCAGCGTCGCGGTCGCCGGCCCCGACGGCGAGCGCACGATTCCGGTCGAGGATCTGTTCGCCGGCTATTTCGAGACCGTGCTCGCGCGCGACGAACTGATCACCGAGCGTCGATCGTGCCGGCGCAGGGCGCGCGGCGCGCCGCCTATCTCAAATGCACGACGCGCGCGGTGCACGACTGGCCGGCGCTCGGCGTCGCGGTGTCGCTCGACAGCGAGGCGACAGCGGTTCGCGACGCCGCGATCGTGATCAGCGCCGCGACCGAGAAGCCGACGCGGCTGCCGGGCGTCGGAAGCGGCGTTGCGCGGCGGCGCGCTCGGCGACGCGCTGTGCCGCGCAGGCCGGCGACGCGGCCGCCGACGAGGCCGAGACTCATCACCGACGGGCAGGGCTCGGCCGCCTACAAGAAGCAGCTGGTGCGCGTCTATGTCGGCGCGCGCGCTTGCGCGCGGCGCTGCGAGCAGACGACGGAGCGCGGCACTGATGGCGACCAAGACGATCGGCAGCGGACAGGTCGGGCGCTCGGTGCCGCGCCTCGAAGGCGCAGGCCAAGGTCACCGGCCGCGCCGAATACGTCCACAATCTGCGCCTGCCCGGCATGCTGTACGGAAAGATCTTCCGCAGCACCGTCGCGCACGGGCGCATCACGCGCCTCGACGTCGAGCGCCGCGCGCGCGCTTGCCGGCGTGCATCGCGTCGTCACCATCGACGACGTCCGCAAGGTCATTCCGAATCCGTTCTACGGTCCGGCCTTCCACGATCAGCCGATCCTCGCCGCCGACAAGGTGCATTACGTCGGCGAGCCGGTCGCGGTCGTGCTGGCCGCCGATCCGCACATCGCCGACGCGGCCGCGCAGCTGATCGTCGCCGACTACGAGGAGCTGCCGGCCGTCTTCGACGAGGTCGAGGCGATGACCTCGGCGGCGATCGTGCACGACGTGCTCAAGCCGGCCGGCACCTTCCCCGACCTCAAGCATCTGCAGGGCAAGCAAGAACACCAACGTCGCGCTCGATTTCCACCTGCGGCGCGGCGACGCGGCGAGGCGGCTTCGCCGCAGGCCGATCACGTGTTCGAGCACACGTTCCGCACCCAGCAGGTGCTGCACCTGCCGCTCGAGCCGTTCGTCTCGGTCGGCGAGGCCGACCGACGACCGGCCTGACGATCCACACCGCGTCGCAGTCGCCGTCGTTCGTGCGCATCGAGATCGCGCGCCTGCTCGGCTGGCCGGAGAACAAGGTGCGCGTGAAGGTGCCGTATCTCGGCGGCGGCTTCGGCGCCAAGCTCTACATCAAGCTCGAAGCGCTGGTGGCGGCGCTGGCGCTGATCGTGCGGCGGCCGGTGAAGATCTCGCTGACGATGGAGGAGCAGTTCTACACGCTCACCAAGCATGCCAGCACGTTCCGCATCAAGAGCGGCGATCAAGGACGGCCGCATCACCGCGCGCGAATGCGAGGTGTGGTGGAACGGCGGCGCCTACGCCGATATCGGTCCGCGCATCACGCAGAAGTCGGGCTTCACCGCGCCCGGCCCCTACGACATCGAGAACGTGCAGCATCGATTCCTATTCGCTCTACACCAACCTGCCGCCGGCCGGCGCGCTGCGCGGCTTCGGCATTCCGCAGCTGGTGTGGGCCTACGAGAGCCACACCGACATGATGGCGCGCGCGCTCAAGCTCGATCCGATCGAGTTCCGCCGCAACAACATTCTGCGCGAGGGCCGGCCGCAGGCGACCGGCACGCCGATGCAGGATGCCGCCATCGAAGCGGTGCTCGATCGCCTCGCCGCGCGCATGAACTGGGGCAAGCGCCGTTCGAGCGCGGCAACGGCACGGTCAAGCGCGGCCGCGGCATCGCCATCGGCTTCAAGGCCTCGATCTCGCCCACCACCTCGATCGCGATCGTCAACGTCGCGGCCGACGGCAGCGTCACGCTCTATTGCAGCACCGTCGACATGGGCCAGGGCTCCGACACCGCGAACGCGCAGCTCGTCGCGGAGGTGCTCAACATCCCGGCCGAGTCGGTGCGGGTCGTGCATCCCGACACCGACGTGACGCCCTACGACATGGCGACGCTCGGCTCGCGCTCGCATGTTCCACATGGGCAACGCGGTGCAGGCTCGCGGCCGAGGATGCGCGCGACAAGATCGCCGCGCTCGCCACGCGAGCTCGGCCTGCCGGAAGGCAGCAACGTGCCGGTCGCCGAGCTGTTCCAGAAGAAATACAAGATGCAGGCCGGCAACATCATCGGCACCGGCAGCTACATCCCGAGCTATGTGCCGCCCGATCACGAACGGGCCAGACGCCGAACGCGACGCCGTTCTGGATGGTCGGCGCCGCCGGCGTGCGAGATCGAGGTCGATACCGAGACCGGCCACGTGCGGGTGACGAAGCTGGTCAACGTCGCCGACGTCGGCCGCGCCGATCAATCCGCGCATCGTCGAGACGCAGCTTTCCGGCGCGGCCATGATGCAGTTCGGCTTCACCATGCAGGAGAAGATGGAGTTCGACGCCGGCCAGGTCACCAACGCCTCGTTCGCCGACTACAAGATTCCCGAGCATCCTCGACATTCCGCCGACATGCATCAACGAGGCGGTCGAAGCCGAGCAGCAGTCCGGCCCGTTCGGCGCCAAGGGCGTCGGCGAGAGCGGCACGTTCGGGGTGTCGCCGGCGATCGCCAACGCGATCGAGGATGCGGTCGGCGTGCGGCTGACGTCGCTGCCGCTGACCGCCGAGGCGGTCTACCGCGCGCTGTGCGCGCCAACGCGGCGAGCCGCTGGAGGAGTGACGCATGCAGTGACCGATCGATGACATCGCACGCAATCTCAGCTTTCACCCTCAACGGCGAGAAGGTCAGCGCCGAGATCGCGCCGCACCAGAATCTCGTCGAAGTGCTGCAGCAGCGCTTCGACCTGTTCGGCGCGCGCGAAAGCTGCGCGCAGGGCCTGTGCGGCTGCTGCACGGTGCTGGTCGACGGCACGGCGGTGTCGGGTTGTCTCTATCTCGCGGCCTTCGCCGACGGCAAGGACGGTCGTGACGGTCGAGCACTCGCCGCGGACGGCAAGCTGATCCCGGTGCAGCAGGCCTTCCTCGAATGCGGCGCGTCCCAGTGCGGCTTCTGCACGCCCGGCTTCATCCTGATGGCGAGCCAGCTGCTCGAGCAGCATCCCGATCCGGACGACGACGAGATCCGGCACTATCTCTCCGGCAATCTCTGCCGCTGCGCCGCCTATCCGGAAATCATCGCAGGCGGTGAAGCTCGCGGCCAGCAGAGATGCGGGCGGCAAAGGCATGACGCATGGAACGCAAGCCGGTCGCATTCGGCGATCTGCGCGGCTGGATCGAGGCGCTGCAAAGCGGCCGGCGAACTGCACGAGATCGATGCCGAGGTCGATTGGAATATCGAGCTCGGCACCATCATGCGGCTGGCGCAGGGCCCCGGCACCGGGCCCGGCGCTGCTGTTCAACAACATCAAGGACTACAACAAGCCGACGAGCCGCTGCCGGCGCGTGTTCGGCTCGGCGCTCAACAACTACCGCCGCATCGCGATGATGCTCGGCCTGCCGCCCGACACCCATCCGCGCGAACTGGTCAAGATCGGCCGCAACATCCTGCAGGCAGACGATCGCCGCCGCGGATCGTCAAGACCGGCCCGTGCAAGGAAAACATCGTCACCGGCAAGGACATCGATCTCGACGAGTTTCCCGCGCCGTACTGGAACCGGCTCGACGGCGGCCGCTATCTCATCACCTATGCGGGCGTGGTCACCAAGGACCCCGACACCGACGTGATGAATGTCGGCGTCTATCGCGGCATGGTCGGCGGCCGCGAACCAGATCCCGATCCTGATGTGGCGCGCCCAGCATATCGGCCATCACGTCACCGCCTGGCAGGCGGCCGGCACGAAGGAAATGCCGATCGCGGTCGCGATCGGCTGGGAGCCGTCGCTCGGCTTCTGCGCCGGCTCGCCGGTGCCCAAGGGCATGTGCGAATACGACGTGATGGGCGCGATCCGCGGCGAGCCGGTCGAGCTCGTCAAATGCGAGACCATCGATCTCTATGTGCCGGCGACCGCCGAGATCGTGATCGAGGGCATGCTCGGCCTCGATCCCGAGACGCTACGAGATGGAAGGCCCGTACGCGGAGTTCACCGGCTATGTCGCCGGCGACCGCTCGCCGAAGCCGACCATCCGCGTGACCTGCATCACCCATCGCAACGATCCGATCCTGCGCGGCACCATCGAGGGCTGCATGCCGGGCAGCTTTTCCGAGAACGCGATGATCTCGCTCGATCATGCGCTCCGCGACCGCCTGGAACGTGCTCGACCGCGCCGGCGTGCCCGGCATCACCGACGTCTGGGGCCCGCCGGTGCAGGCCGGCATGAACCTGATGGTCCAGATGAAGCAGACCTATCGCGGCCAGGCCAAGCAGGCCGCCAATGCGATCTGGGGAAGCTCGGCCGCGCATGTGCGCTACAAGCACGTCACCGTGGTCGACGACGACATCGACATCCACGATTATGCGGCGGTCGATTGGGCGATCGCCTACCGGGTCAATGCCGGCGAGAACGACATCGTCATCATGCCGGCGACGTTCGGGCTCGGGCTCGATCCCTCGACCCGCAAGCGCGACCGCAACCCGACGCTGTTCGGCACCGGCAAATGGAACCGCGTGCTGATCGATGCCACCATCAACCTCGACTACGATCCCGATCCCGATTTCGGCGGCGCGCGCTTTCCGCCGACCGTGTGGCCGGACGCAGAAGGACGTCGACGCCGCCAAGGCGCGCTGGAGCGAGCTCGGGCTCGACAAGCGCGAAGCGATAGGGTAGCAGCGCCGTGCCGGAAGAAGACCGTCAGTCAATTCCCTCCGGCCGGCCTGAAGCTGCACGGCGTGGTGCGCGTGCCGGACGACGTGAAGCCGGGCGAGCGGCGCGCCGCGTTCCTGGTGCTGCACGGCTTCGGCAGCAACAAGGAATCGTCGAACGTGCATGCAGCCGACGCGGGTGCTCGACGAACTCGGCTACGTCACGCTGCGCTTCTACATGCGCGGCTGCGGCAAGAGCGAGGGCGAGCTCGGCCGCGTGATCTGCCTCGAGCAGGTCGAGGACCTCGGCAACGCGCTGATTTTGCTCGCGCAGCATCCGGCGGTCGATCCCAACCGCATCGCGGTGATCGGCTCGAGCTTCGGCGGCGCGGTCGCGGTCTATGCCGGCGGCGTCGATCCGAGCGCATCGCCGCCGTGATCTCGAACGGCGGCTGGGGCGACGGCGAGCGCAAATTCCGCGGCCAGCACAAGTCGCCGGAGGAATGGGCGCGATTCACCAAGATGCTGGAGGACGGCCGCGAGCACCGCGCCAGGACCGGCAAGTCGCTGATGGTGCCGCGCTACGACATCGTGCCGATCCCGCCGCATATGCGCGACAACCTCGCCGCAAGGGATTCGCATCCAGTCGAGTTTCCCGGCCGAGACCGCGCAGAGCATGTTCGACTTCCGCGCCGACGACGTGGTCGGCAAGATCGCGCCGCGGCCGCTGCTGCTCATCCACGCCGCGAACGATTCGGTGACGCCGACCGAGCAGTCGATCGAGATGTTCAAGCGCGCCGGCCAGCCGACCGAGCTGCATCTGTTCAGCGGGCTCGACCATTTCCTGTTCGCGGAGAACAGCGCGCGGGTCTGGGGCGTGATGCGCGACTGGCTGGGCAAATATTTCCCGGCCAAGACCTAGCCGACCGCGACCGGCTCCGGCTGCTCCTCCGGCGGCTTCACGTGCCGGAACGTGTAGAGCAGGCCCAAGTCATAGACGATCTTGGAGACGCCGCACAGCACCAGCGGAAGGGCTGAGAACGGCATCGTCAGCAGCACGCCGGCCATGGCGGGGCTGATCGAGGTCGCAAGGCTGCGCGGCACCGCGGTGAGGCTCGCGGCAGCCGTCCGCTCGGCCGGCGTCACCACCGCCATTACGTAGGAATTGCGCGCCGGAACGTCCATCTGCGAAAGCGCGGAGCGCAGCAGCAGCAACACGAGCACAACGATCAGGTCGGATGAGAACGCCGCCAGGATCAAGAAACAGGTTCGCCGGAATGTGGGTGAACACCATCGTGTTGACGAGGCCGATGCGCTTGGCGAGCCGGGCCGCGACCAGATAGGAAAACGCGGTCAACACGCTCGACCAGAAGAAGAACAGGCTTGCGGCGGCCAGCGACAGGTCGAATTTCTCGAACAGCCAAAGCGTGAGCAGCGATTGCACCACGAACCCGCCGGCGAACGCATCGAGGCTGAACAGCGCCGCCAGCTTGATCACGATGCCGCGTGACGGCCCGAGCGGCGCGCTCGGCTTGGCGTCCTGCATCTGCACGCGCGGGAGCTTATGGTAAAGGGCAGCGGCGACGAGCCCGAAAGCCGCGTAGAGGTAGAACATCAGCTTGAAGGCGCCGATCTGGCTCAGCCCCACCGGCACGAGGATATCCGGCAGCGCCGCCGCGAGCGACCCGGCCGCCATCGACAACGCCCCGATCAGGCTGTAGCGCGCGAACGCATGCGTGCGTTGCCGGTCCGCGACACATTGCGCCAGCATGGCGTGTTCGAGCGGCACCAGCACACCGAGATCGCTGGTCGATGGATTGATCGAGCCCAAAAACGCGACGAGCGAGATCAACACGATGTCGCCGGCATTGGGAAATGTCAGCCCCGTGCAAACCGTCAAGATAGCGCCGAACAGCATCAGCCGGCGCAGATCATGGCGAGGCGCGACGAAGCCGATCAACAACGTTAGCAGCGCGGTTCCAAACAGCGACGCGGCGGCAACGAAACCGATCTGCACCGGACTGAAGCCGATCGCAGACAGGTAGACCGGCAGGATGATGCTGGGCGAATCCATCGCCAAAACCGCGCACGCCGCGCGCGGCGCAGAGCACCGCGACACGAAAATCCCTCGGCGGGGAGCGATCCATCGACATCGCAACTTTCAACCGGCCGGACCGCCTCTGGCGCCATGACGGCGGAGCCAAATATCTTGCGCTGACCGGGCGCAAGAAGCGTCGGCGTCTATCACCTCACGCCGGCACCACCGCTCCTGCCTTCTCGCGCGCGGCCTTGCGCTGCAGCTTCACCTGCGAAAGCACCGGCTCGAGATTGAACAGCCGCTGCGCGTTGGCGCCCAGGATGTTGCGCTTCGACTGCTCGTCGATGAAGGGCAGGTCGAAGATCGTCGAGGGCAGGTCCATGTCCCAGTGCGGATAGTCGGACGAATAGAGAGCTGCGTCTCGGCCTCGATCATCTCGAAAGTCACTTCGAGCGCTTTCATATTGTCGACCATCTCCATCGGCTGCGAAGAGTAATACATCTCGCGCATGTAGTCGCTCGGCTTGCGCTTGAGCAGCGGCGCGTCGGACGTGCGCATCATGAACTCGTTGTCGAACCGCTGCATCAGGAACGGTATCCAGGCGAGCCCGCTCTCGATCCATAGCGTCTTAAGCTTCGGGAAGCGCTCCGGCATGCCGTTCACCAGCCAGTTCGCCATGTGGATCATGTTGCTCCAGGTGAAGCCGAGCCCGTGCACCGCCATGAATCGGTTGGCGAGCGCATAGCCGGGTCGGCCCAGTGGAAGCCGGCATGGAAGCCGATCGGCAGGTCCGCGCTCCTCAGCGCGGCGTAGCACCGCGCGTAGCCGTTCTCGTAATTCTTGCGATAGTGCGTCGACGTCACCATGAAACCGACCACGCCTTTCTTTTCGCCAAATTCCTTGATGGTCTTGATAGCACTCCTCCGGGATCGTTGAACGGCAGGTAGAGCATCGACTTCAGGCGCGGCGCATGTGCGCCCGGCCCGCCACGTTGCTGGACGAAATCGCGCGCCAAGGCGGTGAGGTTCAGCAGCGCATCCGGCGTGTGCGCATAATCAATGATGACGGTAAACGGCTGCCCGGCGTCAACCCGCTCGAAGCGCCCGGCAATCTGGGCAATCTGGTCGGCGGCTTCGGCCACGCTGCAAAATCAACATCGCGCGCATAAGCAGCCGCCGATGCAGCGATCAGGTTGTAGAGGTTCACTCGCCCCAGCAGCGGACTATAGATAGGCAGCTCGCCCTTCGGGGTCACCAGCGTAAAGCGCACGGCATTGTGCTCGATCTTGATGTCTTTCGCATGAAAATCGCCGTGATCGATTCCGTAGGTGATCAGCTCTTCCTGCTTCTTGCAGAGTTTCAAAATTTCTTTCCCGTAAGGATCTTCTACATTCACCACGGCAGCGCGCGGCGGCTCGACGCCTGAGCCCCGGAACAGAATCGTCTTTGCGGCAAAGTACTTCTCCATCGTCTCGTGGTAATCGAGGTGGTCACGCGTGAGATTGGTAAACAACGCCACATCGAACGGGATTCCATACACCCGGCCCTGCTCCAGCGCGTGCGACGAGACCTCCATCACCGCCTCAGTGCATCCGGCATTGAGCGAGCGCGCGAACAGTTGATTAAGCTCCAGTGCTTCGGGCGTGGTGTGCGGCGAAGCCAGGATTTCATCTCCGATGCGATACTCCACCGTGCCCACCAGCATTGTCTTGCGCTTGGCCGCTTGCAACATGCGGTGAAGAATGAACGATGTGGTGGTCTTGCCGTTCGTGCCGGTGATGCCGGTGATTTTGAGCTTCTCGGCAGGGCGGTGGTAGAAGTTCGCGCTGAGCCGCGCCAGGGCGCGACGCCCAGGCGTTACCTGCGCCCACGAAACTCCCGGCCGCGGCGGCAGCGAATCGCTGACTACAGCGACCGCGCCCGCGGCGAGCGCCTTATCTATATAAAGGTTGCCGTCCGTGGTTTCACCCTTGATGGCGACGAAACACCATCCCAGCTTGACCCGACGGCTGTCGTAATCGAGCCCGGCAATCGTAGGATCGCCCTGCTGAGCAATGTACTCAGCGCCATCGAGTAGCGTTAGGAAGTTCACTCTGAGCGAATTATAGTTGGGCTGGCGGCCCCTGAGATGCTTACATCGCGAGCGGTTACCCAACATGGAACTGCCTGGGTTCTGCTCGCCCAAAAGGGCCCGGCGGCTGTGCTAGTCTGCCCGAAATGGTCTATCCGCCAGATCGCCAACTTTTGAGCTATCTCGCTGCTTACAATCCGCACATTGCTAACGTGACGCTGTCGCTTCGCGACATTGTTCTGGAAGAAGCGCCTGAGGCCATCGAGTCAATCGTCAAGAGCTACGCTATCGCAATTGGTTTTTCGTTCACCGGCAAACCGCTGAAAGACGGCTTTTGCCACATTGTTACCTATGCCACTCACGTCAACCTGGGCTTCAATCGCGGAACACAGCTGCCTGATCCTCATCGGGTGCTGATCGGAAAAGGCAAATCGATTCGCCACATCACGATCCACCGCGATAACGAATTGGAACAGCCCTTCATCAGGCGATATCTGCGGGCGGCCATAGAACAGGTGGGTGGGCCGCGGGGCGAGGCAAATGCGAAGAGATAAGTTGTCCTACGCTAGTTAGCCCTTCGGGCTGTCACTACACTTGCTTATCGGGAAAACGGAAACCGGTGGCAATCCATCCAGCAAGATTTTCTCCCTACTCACATCTCCCGCTTAACGACCACGGCATTTAACGTGCAACGTACAGATTTAAGGTTGCCGGCCGAACGCGACGATTAGGATGCGATCATTCTTAGAGTCCCGTTCAACCGCACAAACATAACTCATGCATTGGGTACAAACTCTCGCGAGCATTTTGATTGCTACGGTGGTACACGAATCCGGACATTTCGTGACTGCGCGATTGCTGGGAGTCCGCGTCAAGCGGTGTGGCATATCCTGGCGCGGCTTCTATCTTGTACGGGAGCCGGGTACTCCGCTACAAAACGCGGTTATTTCTAGCGCGGGACCTCTGGCCAATCTGATTTCAACCGGCAGCATCTTTCTTATCCCTTACCTGGGAAAAGCAACTATTAGCTTCGCCTTCATCTCTTTGCTACTTGGAGTTATCAATCTTTTGCCAATTCCGAACTCCGACGGGCGCAGAATATTAGTACTCCTTCAGAATGAGTCCACCCGGCCAACTCGTCAGTTGAAACCAACCGATGGATGTCCATATATTGGTCCTCAACCTGCGAACGCCGACTTGCAGTCCTACGTTGGGTCAGTGAGCTGAGAAAACTCCGAAACTGCCAATCCACTCACCGCCTACCGCCGCAATGTCTACTCCATGTCGGGGTAAGGCCCCTTGCCTCCCGCTTGGATAAAGCGGTCAATGTGCTCTTCCAGCACTGGCAGCGGCACCGACCCTAGCTCAAGAACAGAGTCGTGAAAGGCGCGAATGTTGAACTTCTCGCCCAACGCCTCTTCTGCCTTGCGGCGGCTTTTTCGAATCGACATCTCACCCAAGTAGTAGGAGAGCGCCTGACCGGGCCACGAAATGTAGCGGTCGACTTCGGTCTCGATCTCGTGATCGGAGAGCGCTGTGTTGTCTCGCATGTATTGCTGGGCCTGCTCGCGCGTCCAACCCTGCGAGTGAATGCCGGTGTCGACCACCAAACGTGCCGCTCGCCACGCCTGGTAGCTCAGCATGCCGAAGGTCTCATATGGCGTGTGATACATCCCCATCTCGGTGCCCAAGCGCTCGCTGTAGAGTGCCCAACCCTCCCCATAAGCGGAAATATAGTTCTGGCGGAACCGAGGCAGATTTTTGTGCTCCATCGCGATCGGAATCTGGAAGGCGTGCCCAGGTGCGGACTCGTGCAGCGTCAGCGCGGGAAGACTATAAAGAGGTCGCGATGGCAGGTCATAGGTATTCACCAGATACACGCCCGGACCGCCCCGAGCACTGGTGTAGAAGGGCGCCTGGTCAGCCGGCACCGGCTTAATGGCGAAGCGTTCACGTGGCAGGTAGCCGAAGTACTGCGACGCCTTACCGTCGAACTCCTTGGAGATGAATGCCGCCCGCATCAGCAACTCCTCCGGAGTCTTGGCATAGAACTGCGGATCGGTTCGTAGGAAGTGCAGGAATTCCGGAAAGTCTCCCTTGAATCCCGTCTCCTTCATGCTGGCCAGCATCTCGGCGTGGATCGTGGCCATCTCGTCGAGGCCGATCTGGTGAATTTGCGCCGGCGTAAGGTTCGTCGTGGTGTAGTCAAGAATCTGGAACTGGTAGTACGCCTTGCCGTCAGGCAAGTCTTCCGCGGCGAGAGTCTTGCGCGCGTTGGGAATATATTCGTTGCGCACAAACTTCAGCAGCTCGGCGTAGGCTGGCATCACCTTGTCGCCAATAACCTTGGCGCCTTCAGCTCGTAGTCTGGCTTGCTCAGCGGCGGGAATCGTGGCCGGCATTTTCTTGAATGGTTCGTAAAAGATGGTTTCTTCAGGAGTCTTGGCCTCCGCGATTGATGCAATCGACGATTCGCGCCCCACCAGCGTCACCTGCGGTGGCGTGAAGCCGCGCTTTAATCCTGCGCGCATGTTGAGCGTTTCCTCATTGAAGAAGCGCGGAATGTCATTCATCTGTGAAAGGTAGTTGCTGTAATCCTGCAACGTGTGGAATGGCTCGCGGAGCCTGTACGTAATGCCCGACCAGAAGGCCGAATCGGAGTTGAACGGCATCTCGTACTCGCGGAACTTCTGGCTATTCACCAACCCCTGGATTTGCGCCCGGTACACGGCGTAATTGATCTGCTCTGCCGGCGAGAGTGCCGAAGCGTTGATACCGTCGAGCTGCTGCAACACGTTACTCCAATAGCGGAGCTTGGCTTCCTGCGTCTCCGGATCGACCTTCGGAAGCTCTGCTTTGACCTTTCTGCGAGAGGCCGTTGTGGCTTCGTCGTCCTCCTCACCTCGCTGCGCCTTGCGCCAGGCCCACTCTTTTTCGTAAATGGACTTGAATTGCGCATCCGCCTTGGCATCAGCCGCATGGCTGAAGAGTGAGAAGGTGATGATGACAATCAGGTAAGCGGCGGCACACAGCCTCTTCATCAGAAAAGACTCTCCTTTGCGGTTGAAGCAAACGCAGATAAGTGATGATTACGTAACTATCTTAGTCGAGGCCCTTGAGGGGGCGGCTGCCTCCACCCTTGCTACGATCCGCTTATCCGCGGTGAAATTGCCGCGGTGCTCGTGTCGATGACACCTTTTCGCAATGGCAGGCAAGAACATGCAATGCGTCAACGATACGCGAGAATTTAACTTGCAGACCCTTGGATTTCTTCTTGCTTCCATTTGCGGCCGTAGGATAATCGCCTCTCTCTGAAGTCATCCTTTCGTCAGAGCAAGCGCCGATGGCTTCACCAAAAGTATTACGCCCCGGAGATTAGCCGTGAAGATAAAAGCCCTCTGCGCTTTAGTCCTGCTGCTGTTCGGTGCATCCCTAGCTTCAGCCCAAACAATCACCCTTTGCGGAGGACTGGCCAGTGCACTCTACGTCAACTGGCCGACATTCGGGTTTGACGTGTGCCACACCGGCTACAACGCGTACGAAAATCGCCTGGATGCGAGTAATGTCCAAAACCTAGTATTGGCCTGGAAATATACCCTTCCTGATTCAAGTTTTCCCTATTCTCCGGCAGTAGTGAACGGCAACGTCTATTTCGGAACGACAGTCGGACAGATATATGCGCTGAATGCCACAACCGGCACACGCATCTGGAGCTATTCCACTGGTTTCTACACAACAGTCCCGGCGGTCGTCAATGGCGTGGTTTATATCGGGTCCGGTATGAATGTGTGGGCCCTGAAAGCGGATTCGGGCGAACTGCTATGGAAGGAGCCAGTGGGCAGAAATATCCAATCGTCGCCGACTGTGGTGGATGGTGTCCTGTACATCGGAGCCCAAGCCCCTGGTCTGGGTTATAACGTTAGTGCTCTGAACGCGAGCACCGGCGCGCCGCTCTGGACCCAGGCTGTAGATGGGACCCCCGACTCACCGGCGTTGGTGAATGGGGTGGTTTACATCGGCGGCGGCAGCACATTGTATGCCTTGAACGCGGTCACTGGTGCGCTTCTGTGGCAGTCCGACCAAGGCGTGTTTCTGCAGTCCTCGCCCTCCGTATTCCATGGCGTTGCCTACGTCGGTGGCGGCGCCGTCTCCGCGCTCAACGCGCTTACCGGCTCGCTCATCTGGAGATATGAGCCCGAGGATCCCTTTATCTTCGGAACTTCTTCCCCAGCGATAGCCAATGGAGTGATCTACATCGTTGCCGACCTTCAGTACAAAGATGATCCTACCCCCTTCTCCCAGCTCCTTGCTCTGAACGCCTCGACCGGTGAACTCGTCTGGAGTTCGCCAATTGGCGAAGCAAGTACACTTTCGCCGTCCGTTGCCAACGGTGTGGTGTACGTCAGCGTAGGGGGTGGAGGTTTTGCGATGTTCAATGCTGCGA
The DNA here is from genome assembly GCA_963758835.1 of uncultured Acidobacteriaceae bacterium. Classification (GTDB taxonomy): domain Bacteria; phylum Acidobacteriota; class Terriglobia; order Terriglobales; family Acidobacteriaceae; genus CAVVDY01. Next base: position 14,653 of record CAVWWZ010000031.1, read on the forward strand.
CCGGGGCACTCCTTGCCCATACGCAGGGCGGGGGTGGGTACGTCGATTCGCCGCCTGTCGTCAACGGCGTCGTCTATGGCGCTTGCAACAGCGAGGACGTCGGAGCTCTCTGTGCCTTCCATCTGCCAAACTAGTGATTCCCGAGATATTCGGTGAGAGAAAGAAGGGCAGCTGGCTACGGGCTGCCCTTCTTTCATTTCTGCTTAGATTTAGCGGGCTACCGCATGAACCGAACCGTCACTCTCTGTCCCGCTGGTAGATGGCTGCCAGGTGGCGGGAACTGCTGGCGCGCGATGCCGCTGCCGACGACGCTGAGCTCTAGTCCGGTTTGCTGCGCTGTCTCAACCGCTCCACGCATTGTTTTGCCCACGAAGGAAGGCACAACCGGGCCGCTGTTCACATCGATGACCACGGTACCTTTGCCCTGGGGCGGATCACTGGCCGATGCCACAGTGTCAGATACAGGCATTTCGGGGTTGTTAGGGGCTGCTTCGGAAGCGTCTGCCGGCTGATGCACCGAGGCGTCGACCATCTTCGCGCCACTTGCCGGAGGGGCCGTTTCGTTGGCGACTGTCGTGGCGGCGTTCGCGTCGTCGCCCGTCAACAGCGGAGCGCCCAGATGGTCGGAGCCTTCATCGATGTCGCTCTGCTTCGCCATCAGCGTCTGGCGCTTGAGGTCGTTCTTGATCTCCAGATCGTGCGGAACATGCTTGTACTCGAGCACCTGCTGCATTATGCGGCGCCACACCGGCGCGCAAACCTGTCCACCTTGATGCAGCCCTTCGGCTGAATCCAGAATCACCGCGATGGTCAGCGCGGGCTCGTTGACAGGCGAAAAGCCAACGAACGACGCGATGTACTTCGTCTTGGAATAGGTTCCGGTTTTCGGATCAACCTTTTGCGCTGTGCCTGTCTTTCCCGCCACACTGTATCCGTCGAGCATCGCGCGCCGCGCAGTGCCGAAGAGCACCACGCCTTCCATCATCTTCTTCATGGTGACGGCGGTTTCGGCCGAGACCACGCGATGCTGTTGAGCGGGATGGAAGACCACCTGCTTCGGCCCGGCGTTCGGAGGCAGCTCGCCGGCTACGATGCGCGGCGGCGTGTAAATGCCATCGTTCGCAATCGTCGAAACCATCGAAATGATCTGCAACGGTGTAACGCCGATCTCCTGTCCCATGGAAATGGCGCCGATCGACACCTTGGACCAACGGTTCACCGGTTTCGACAGCCCTCGCGTCTCGCCGGGCAATTCAATGCCGGTGGTCGCGCCAAAGCCGTAGTCCTTGATGTAGTGGTAGAAGCGTTCGTCGCCCAGCTTCATCCCCACCTTGATTGCGGCCACGTCGCTGGAGTGCGCATAAGCCTCGGCAACGGTGATGGTGCCTAGCCGTTCGTGGTCGTGAATCTGCATGCCGAAGACGTTGATCGAACCGTTCTGGCAGTCGATGTGATCGTCTGGCTTGACCAGGTGCTGCTCGATTGCCGACGAGTAGGTGACGGTCTTGAAAACCGATCCTGGCTCGTACACGTCGCTGACCGCGCGGTCTTTGAGCGCTTCTTTCGGCACCTGGTTGAAGACGTTGGGATTGAACGTCGGAAAGTTGGCCAGCGCCAAAATCTCGCCGGTACGGGGATTCTGCACCACCACTGTCCCTGCGATGGCCTTGGTGTCGGCGATTCCCTGCGCCAACTCTTTCTCTGCGATGTACTGAATTGTGCTGTCGATGGTGAGCACCACGTTCTGACCCGGCTCGGGCTGGCGCTCAACCCGCCCAAACCACTTGCGGCGGGCATCAACCGAGATCAGCTCGCGCCCGGGGATGCCCATCAGGTCGTCGTTGAACTCTTGCTCGATCCCACCGAGCCCTTCATCATCCATGCCGACGTAGCCGAGAACCTGCGACGCCAGTTCGCGCTTGGGATAAAAACGTTTTGGCTCTTTACGGAAATAGACTCCCTTGAGATTGAGGTTGCGGACACGCTCGCTCGTCTCGGCGTCAACCCGGCGCAGCACCCATGCGAAATTACGCGACGCCTTGATGCGGGCCAGGATTTCTTGCGGATCAAGATGCAGAACGTTGCCGAGGATGCTCGCCGTTGTTTCCGGCTCAGGAATCTCGCTGGGAACGGCGAAGACCGAGTCGACGTCGATCGACATCGCCAGCTCCGACCCGTTGCGATCATAGATGACGCCGCGGCGCGGCTCTACCGTGATGGTGCGGCTCTGCTGCCGCAGTGCCCGCTGCTCCCAATCGCCGTAGTGCAACACCTGCATCTGCACCAGCCGGAAACAGACGCCGCCAATCCAAAGCACGAGCAAACCCGCAAGCAGAATTAACCGCCGCGTGGGGCCCTTCGATTCCGGTTTCGGGCGTGCTGCCAACTTCACTCCATTTACGCGAGAAAGGCTGTCCTACATCGTAGGACAGCCGCAAGCAAGTCGAGGACTTCCGTTAACTCTCTACTGGACGGCCGACACCACCATAATCCCGGTTGCCTTCGCCAGCACCGGCACGGCGGCATCGCTGGCGCTCGTCTCCATGATTTCCAGCTGACCCGCCGTCGGAGGCTGTAACCCCATCTGCCGGGCGAGCGGATCGATTCGCGAGAGATCGCGTAGCGATGACTCTTCCAGGTTCAGTGCGCGGTTCGACTCCATGATGGCTTCGCGCTCTGACTTGAGCTGCTCAATCTTGTAGCCGTACTCGATGGCGCTGAAATGCTGCCAAACATAAATCATGGCGAACATCAGCAGAATGCCAAGCGTAAACGCAAATGAGGCAAGTTCGCGCCGGCGCTTGGGATCCACGATCTTGAACACGCGCGAGTTGTCGATGCGCTTCGAGAAATAGATTTCCGGAGTGCCGATAAACGTGCCAACCGGCTGCGTCGCCGACTGGCTCGCCATATCGGGCTCCGACATCGTGAGAGTGGGGTACAAGACTCCTGCTGCCATTTTTCAGCCGCTCCTACTCTGTGTCACTGCGCGTCCTACAGCCTGTGGATATCCCTGCGGATAATGTGCAAAACTTTCGAAACTGTTCTATAACCTCTCCGCTGCCCGCAACTTGGCGCTGCGCGAGCGCGGATTGCGATCGATTTCTGCTTCGTCGGCCGTGACCGGCTTCTTTGTTAATACCCGGTAAAGACCGTCGCGCCCGCCGTCCCGTAACGCGTCTTTCACAATCCGGTCTTCCAGCGAGTGGAAGCTGATAATCACCAGCCTCCCCCCTCGGCGTAGGACCTGCGGCGCAGCATCCGCACGAAGCAGCGCCTGCAGGTCCTCAAGTTCACGGTTCACCAGAATTCGGAGAGCCTGAAAGGTCTTTGTCGCCGGATGAATTCGCCGTTCTGCCTGGTTCATTGGCCGGGCCGCAGCCGATACGACCTGCGCAAGCTGCGCAGTAGTGGTAATCGGCCGCGCCCGAACAATGGCTCTGGCGATTCTCCGCGACCTCCTTTCCTCACCGAATTCGTAAATCGCGTCGGCAAGCTCGCGCTCGTCGATGCGGTTTACCACTTGTTCGGCCGTCTGCCCCGCCTGCGTATTCATCCGCATATCCAGGGGCCCTTCGGCCTGAAAACTAAATCCGCGCTCAGGATTCTCTAACTGCATCGAGCTGACGCCTAGGTCAGCCAGCAGCCCATCCACCGACTCGGGAGCAACATGCTCCGCAACTTCAGCAAATGACGCATGCACCAACTCTATCCGCGGCCAGTCCGACTCCCACTCTGTGGGAGGCGGCACCAGCCGCTCGCGCGTCCGCTCCAGCGCTGCCGGATCCTTATCGAAGCCAATCAAACGACCCTGTGCGCCGAGGAGCTTTGCGATTTCCCAACTGTGTCCGCCTAAGCCCAAAGTCGCGTCGATATAGGTTCCGCCGCGCCGTACGGCCAGAAATTCGATCGCTGGTTGTAAAAGAACCGGAACATGGCCAAATCCCCTTACGCCATGTCTGCCCTCTTGAGGGCTGTCGGTTTCTCGAAACTCGTTGTCCATTCACTCCTCGCTCGAGATCGCGAATGGAACCCGCCGCGCTAAATGCCCAACCCGCCCAGGGTCTCTTCATCTTCAGTGGTAAACGGCTCCTGCACTTCCTTACGGAGTGCTTCCGCGTTTGCAACTTCCAGATGAGTCAACCGTCCGCCCACCGCCACTTCGCCCCGCAAGTCAGCCGACTCGCGAATGATCTGTGGCAGCAGCAGACGACCTTGTCCATCGAACTCCACCGTCTGGCCGTAGTAACTGGTGCGCTTCAGCAACTTCTCTTTCGCCGGATTGAAGGTGGGCAGTGCCACCAGCTTGCGCTCGATCGCCTCCCACTCTTCCATGGGATAAACTTTGGCACTCTTGCCGTCCCAGCTCGTTATGTAGAATTGCGTTCCATAACGCTCGTCGAGCAGGCGCTTGAATTCCGCCGGCACCTTGAGGCGCCCTTTGTCGTCGAGCCGGGTTAAATGCGTGCCGCGAAACATCGGCGCTTACATCGTTTCCGGGAAGAGGAGGTTGACCGCTGTGCTTCGCTCCATGTGGCAGCTTCGGATCTGGTTGCGAGTCGCGTTGTGCGAAAAGAACCATGTACGGCTAAAAGCTTCCACGGGAGCGCATTGTTCTTACCACCGTCTCCCACTATCTTACCACTTGGACGGAAGTTTACTCCTAAGCTGTTGCCTGTCAAGCGGAAAGTCACACTTTCGTGGAAAACTTCACTGCCCGGGCATGGGTGGACGACTAGTGGGATACATTTCGCCACACCACAACTAATTGGGCTTACTGGAATGGTGCGCGGGATCCGACCATCGGCTCAGAACGCACACGAGTAATTGTCGGCTAGTGAGAGTTGCTGATTAACACGACATCCGCTGTTGGGGCGCTACGGGTTATTACCAGCTGCTTGCCATCTGGCGACCAGTCGTAGGAAAGAACCTTGTCAGGGAAGTGGGTAAGTTGGCGTATCGGACCACCTGACACGGGCTGCCCCCAAATGTTCACCGAGCTAAAAACGCCCTTCCACAGAAGTATGGTCAGCATCCGGCCATCACGCGTCCAGCGAAGACTTCCATCGGAATTCCAGGGGATTATGAGGCCTTCGGGAAGGCGGAACGATTGCACAGGTTGTCCGGTGTTGCTATCCCGAACTACCAGATATCCAATCCCCTCTGCGTCCGACTCGTAGTCGGCGATCTGTTGGCCGTCAGGAGAGTATCGAGGGCTCGTCATAATACGGTCTGCACTCGCCAAGAGTGTGGGTGTGCCGCCATTGATAGAGAGCTTCATAAGGCGACTTGTCTCATTCGACTGCTGCGAAACATAGATCACCGCGTCGGAACCCGGAGAACAGTCGGGGTTATCAAAATCTTTGCTGGCGGTGAGTTGTTTCGGATTACGGCCAGCCATGTCGGTTTTCCACATGTATTCTTTTCCAAGAATGAGATGGCCGTCTCTGCACACTGAGAAATTCCAGGGGACCTGCAGACCGTGGCTGAACAGCACTTCGCGCTGTCTACCGTCGGCGGTAAGTGAAACGAAATCGGAGTTCGAGTTTTGTGTAAGGAGGGTTCCGTCCGAAAGCCACACAATAGCGGCGCCATCCGACTTTCCGGCTCGAATGGTCACGCCCTGATCGGGGTTGGAAGCTGGGCTTATGGAAATTGTCAGGGACGGTTGCTGCTGGACAGCGGAGAGTAATTTGCCATCGCCGCTCATGTCTAGAGATCGGTAACTGTCCAGATCGTTGGTGAGTCTCTGTAACTTGCCCGATGGGAACGGCTGAAGCCAAAGCTGCGGCGGTGATGACGCCAAGACAGCAGCAGATCCCATGCTAAGCAGAAAACCACTCTGGTCCGGCAGCCATACAGCTCGCCACACAAGCCCCGGAAGGAGAATGACCCTTGGAGTCCCTCCTTCGGCGGGATATATGTTCACGGCGGGATGACCATGACGGTTGGCAGAGACGGCAATCAGCCTTCCGTCCGGAGACCAGGAAGGCGCACCAGCACTGTGAAATTCTGTCCCCGACGATACCGGGTGCTCCGCGATAACATGCTGGTCCGTACCATCGCGGTTCACGACCAACACTTGGGCTATCGGGACGTCACCTCCTAGAACGAAGGCCAACTTCGTTCCATCGGGAGAAACTCCGATCCCACCGTACGTCTCTTCGATGACTTGCTTGGGCGTTCCACCCAGTGTAGGCATGACGTAGCCCTTGTTGCCACGAACAAAATACAGATCAGCTCCGTCTGGCGAAAAGGTAATTCCAAGAAACGACTCGGCCGAGTCCGACACTATCTCGACCGCGCTCTCGGACGAAACCTGCCGCAGCCAGAGACTGTAGGGTGGCTCGCGCAGTGCATACGCCACGTAGCGACCGTCGGGTGAAATCGCCGCCATATTAACCTTCCCGTTGTCCGTTAGGCGGCTCATCCTCATGTTCTGGATTTCGAAATAAGGGACGTGTGTGCTCGTACGTCGCCGATAGAGTACCGCTGAAATGCTGGCCGCCACCAGCAGGAAGACCACTGACACCGCAACCAGAGACCGCCAGAAGAACCGCCTCGAACCTGCATTGCCTGCGCTCTTGGCGGCAACCCGATGGGGATCGCTGTCAAGCAGAACTTGTGTCAAATCGCTGCGGATCGCTCCGGCCGATTGATAGCGTTGCTCGCGGTCTTTCTCCAAGCATCGGTCGATGGTTTCGACCAGTCTTACTGGAAGCGTGGAATTCAACTCACACAACGGTGCCGGTGAATCGTTCAGAATCCCATCCCGCACCACCGCGGCGGTCTCGCCAGTGAAGGCGCGCTCGCCTGTGGCCATCTCGTAAAGAACAAGGCCGAAGGAGAAAATGTCGGTGCGCGCGTCCAGTTGCTCGCCGCGCACCTGCTCGGGCGACATGTAGCCGGCCGTGCCCAGCTCGGTACCCGCAAGGGTGAGGGAGGTCTCTCTAGCAGGAGCCGCAGCGGCGGACGTCTCGCTGAAGCTGACGGTACTGGAAGGCTCCTCGGGTGCCCCACTCAACCATCTTTTGGTTGAGTGGGATTCAGAAGTGTCGGCCGCCAGGATTTTCGCCACCCCAAAGTCCAGGATCTTCGCCACATTCTTTTCAGTGATGAAGATGTTGGCCGGCTTGATGTCGCGATGGATGATGCCCTTCTCATGCGCTGCTTCCAGGCCCGCAACGCAATCTGAATCGCGATCTCCAGCCCCTCCGGCTCACTCAGTCGAAAGCGGCCATCGGCAAGATGGTCGCGCAGGGTCTTGCCCTGCAGCAATTCCATCGCGATGAAGGGATGGCCTTCGTGCTCGTCGAAGTCGTAGATGGTGCAGATGTTGGGGTGATTCAGCGCCGAAACGGCATGCGCCTCGCGCTCGAAGCGCTCACGCGCCTTGGGGTCGTCGCCCACTTCTTCCGGCAGAAACTTCAGCGCGACCGCGCGGCCCAGCTTCAGGTCTTCGGCCCGATAGACCAGCCCCATGCCTCCGCCGCCGATGACCTCCAGCACGCGATAGTGCGAGACACCTTTGCCGGTCAGCCGCCCGACTTTTAGCCTGAGCTTTGCGGAATGCTTTCAGTGTCAGAATCGGGTGCCCCGACCGGAACCTTGCTCCGAGACTGACGATTCTTCGCCACGATAGAATCCGTCGCCCCGACCCACCCACTCCACCGGACCATCAGCCGATAGCCACGGCGGGCAATCGTCTCAATGTACTTCGGTGCATCCGCTGAATCGTCCAGCAGCCTGCGGAGCTTCTTGATGGCGGTGTTGATGCTGTGGTCGAACTCGACCACGGTGTCGTTGGGCCAGAGCTTCTTCTTGATGTCGTCGCGGGTAACGATCTCGCCCACGCTGCTCGATCAGCATCAGCAGGACTTTGAGCTGCTGCTCCTGCAGCACTGTGCCTTGGCCGTTCTTATGCAGCTCTCCGGCCCGAGGGTCGAGCTCGAAGTCGCCAAAGCGCACCCGGCGTTGCAGGATAGACTCCATTGCGTAGCCTGTGGGAATGCCCGCAATCGTACTACTGCACTTGACCGAAGGCCAAGCACGTTGATACGCGGTCGCGGACTGAACGACTTAACGGGATTATTTCCAAATTATCCGTAGATGATGGCTGATGCATCGACTCCCGCTAGTACTAGCGGCACGCTCACGTCACCCGGAGCAACGAAAACTCAACTTCGGGGGTGAGGATGCACGATGAAAAACATCGCTCTGCTGCTCTTAATGCTGGTTCTGACGGCCATGGCCGCCTTGGCTCAGCAAGACATCAACTTCGCCGATCTGCCGGACGTCTCCAACCCTACGCCACTGCCCATCGACTATCAGTCGCTGAATTGGTCGTGCATGTTTTATGTCGATCCTGCGAACTGGTCCGGCTCCGGTCCAGGGTTCAGCCACCAAAACCGTATCGCAGGCACTGATGTGGTTTTCGGGCCGGGTCTTTGCGCCGGGCCGGGTGGCTCGTCCTCTATAAGCTCTGTGGACGGCAAGGGCTTCCTGCTCCTCGGCGCAACTGTCGCGGCAGGCTATTCCAACATGACCTTGACCGTCATGGCCTATAACCATGGAAGCTACGTTGGCAGCCACATCTTCCTGATGACCACTGATACGCAAGTCCTGACCTTCCCGCTCACATGGGGACATATTACCCAAGCCGTCCTTCAAGGGTCAGGGACATTCGTCTTGTACAACGTGCAGGTCTACAACAACCAAACACAAGTCACCGGCCAATAGGGAACACGACGGGCGGAGCGGGTGGTTCTCACTCGTTCCGCGCTGCCGACGACATCTCGGCAATGGTACTAGCACTTGACCGAAGGCCAAGCACGTTGATTGCGGTCGCGAACTCAACAACTTACCGGGATGAAGTTCGAGTTTACCCATAGATCACCGCTGGTGCATCGACTCTTCCTAGTAGTAGCGGCACACTCAGCCTCACTCGAAGCAGTCCAAATCCAAGCTTTGAGGGTGAGGATGCAAAATGAAAAACCTGCTGCTGCTTTTCGTCCTTCTGGTCGCCGTCCTGGCGATTACGACTACAACTTCTGCACAGACGGTAACCACTTTTGACCCGCCGGGTGCCGTCGGGACCATACAACCTGCCGTCATTCTCGATGATGGCACGATAACCGGCTGGAACCTCGACGCGGCTGGTATCTCCCACGGGTTCCTGCGTACCCCGCAAGGCCACATCACCACCATCGACGTTCCGGATGCAGGCGGAAGCATCGGCACGCAAGCACTGAGCATGAATGTGTTGGGTACCATCGCCGGCGCTTACTCTGACGCCGCCGACCACGTTCACGGGTTCCTGCGCGACTATCGCGGGCGCTTCACCACGGTGGATTTCCCCGGCTCAATTCGCACAATCCTCATTAGCATCAACATAGAGGGCACAGCGGTTGGAGTTTATCGCGACCCAAGCAACGTCCGTCATGCCTTTCTGCGCACCGCCAACGGAAAGTTCACCAGTTACGATATTCCTGGCGGATCGATCCCTTCCCAAGGTTGCTACTTCACTTGCATCAACGCATTTGGGATCGTCACGGGTCCCTTCGTCGACGCAGATGGTATCTCTCACGGCTATTTGCGCAAACCCAGTGGCCAGATCGTCAAGTTCGACGCACCCGGCGCCGTCAATGGCACCTATGCGTACAGCATCAATCTGGAAGGCGAGGTTATCGGACTTTACGTGGACACGGTTTCCACTGAGCACGGTTTTGTGCGCGAACCTAACGGCTCTTTCACCGCCTTCGACGTACCGGGCGCATCTGGCACCGAACCAGGAAACAATAACGTTTGGGGCGAGATCACGGGAGACTACTTCGATCCCAGCGGCGTGTACCACGGCTTTGTCCGCAGCAGGCGTGGAAATATCACTACGTTTGATATTCCCGGTGCCGGCACCGACTCCGGAGAAGGAACAATCCCGGTGGGTCTCAATGACTTCGGAACCGTCATGGGGTACTACTGTGACGCGGTTACGTGTCACGGGTTCGTGTGGAAACCGTAAGCCTGACGGGGACTTAATCGCGGAGCGATAAGTTAGCGTCAATAGAAAAAAACTTATCGCTCATAGGTCTCAAAAGCCTCGTGGAAACGAGACAGGCCATCTGACACAGATTTTGTGTGACGTAATAAAAGGAAGCTTGTTATGAAAACGAAGACGACATTGCTTTTGGTCAGCGTGCTGTTGGCAATCGCAGCCTTTGGCCAGTCTCCAAACAAGTCATGCAACCTTCGGTCGGCCGAAGGAGCCTATGGCTATAGCTGTTCCGGTTCCTACGGGGGGCAACCCTTTGCTGCCTACGGCTACGTATTCAGCGATGGCCAGGGCCAGTGGCATGGCTACGGAAAAGTCAGCTTGAATGGCACCATCCTTCCGTGGACACATAACACCAGGCCAAATGATCCGGCCACGGTAAACCCTGATTGCACCGGGGCCGTGACGTACGAGGTGACGATCGCAGGCCAGCCGGCCCCCGATGCTCATTTCGAATACGTGATTGTGGACAATGGCCACGAAGTGAAGGGCTTCCCGGTGGATGCGGGTTACGCCGTGAGCTGCCAGTTGATTCGTGAGAAGTAATCCATAAAGGTTGGTGGCCGTCGCGGCGGAGCGACGTACCCATTGGAGGCATACCAGATGAGCAGCTTTTCGATCCACGCCAACGGCCACCAAGTCTCTCGGACGTAATGGAGCTCACTAGGGAACCACGTTCAGATCCTGAGACTCCACTGTTGCGGATTCTTCCCGAATGACTGGTGCCGAAACGTTGGGCGCAATGGGTAGGCGGCGTATTGTTCGCGCTGGACGCTACCTTTTTGATCGTCTTCGAGCGGCAACTGATGTAGGTGGGAGCGGCTACTAGTTGGTCAGCGTGAAGTTCACCAGCACTTGGGTCTCGACCTCGACCCGCTGACCGTTAAGGTAGTAGGGCTTGTAGCGCCATTGCTTCACGGCATCGATGGCCGCAGGGATCAGCATCGGGTGGCCAGTCTGGGCGGTGATGGTCTTGACGGCTCCGTCCTTCGCAATGACGACGTTCAGTACAACCTGGCCTTGCACTCGCGCGGAGCGCGCCAGCGGCGGGTAAACCGGCTTAACCTGGTGGATCAGCAACCCGTGCGAGACATCCTGCGAGACACGAACCCGATCGGGAGCCCCGGACTTCGCTGTGTTCGAGGTACTCGCGGCGTTGGCGGCGTTAAGCCGTGTGTTGTCGACAGATAGTTTGGATAGCTCCGCGGGGGGCCGTGAAGGGTTCTTGGCTTTGGCCAAGTCCTTCGTGTTAGTGGCAGCGGGCTTGGTCTTCTCTCCTGAATCGTCCGGCTTGGACGCACTTGCCGGAGCTGCAGGTTGTGTCTCCGGCGCTCCCGAACCCGATGGTGCTTGGTCGGCTGGCGGCTGGGCTTGGGGCGCCTGAGACTGCGACGGCACAGCAGCAGTCTGGCCTGCGTTGCTCTCGGTGACTTTGTTTTCGGCCGCTTTCTCCGGGCCGCCTCGGTGCGTCAGCACAAAGACGATGACCCCCAACGCCACGGCGAGGATCGCAGCGCCGGCTAGATATTTTGGCGAAGTAAGACCGCGGCTTCCTGCCACGGGCCGGTGGGTCGGTGCAGCCGCCACTTTTCGCGCGGGCAAGGCTACCTGTTCTACATCCACCTGCTCTGCCACCCATCCCGCTTCCATTTCCAGGAGCACTGGTTCCGCGGGTTCGGCCTCCGACCCCGGTTCAGACGCTAGATAGAGGCGTCTGCGCTCGACCGATTCCTGTTGTTCGCGGCGCAGCTGCTCCTGGCGCGCTCGGATCTCAGCCGCCTGCCGCTCCTGCTCCTGCTGCGCAAGTCGCGCTCGTTCAGCCGCCCGTTGCGCTTCTTCCTCCAGGCGCGCCTGTTCAGCCATGCGCTGCTCTCGTCGTAACTGTTCCTGGCGAGCCGGCGCCTCGGTTTGCTGTTGCTCCTGCTGTGCGCGGGCAGCTTGCTCGGCAGCGGCTTCGCGCTGTTTCTTGAGGAGTGCCTGTTCAGCCTCATGCCTGCGCTCCTCTTCCATCCGCGTCTTTTCGGCGGCGAGCTCGCGCGCCTCTTCTAGCCGGGCCTCTTCGGCAGCACGTCGGCGGTCTTCCTCGAGCTTTTGCTGTCGCGCTCGCTCCTCGGCTTCCGCCGTAGAAGCCGCGGATTCAGCCGCCGAAATTGCGGAAGCCAGCGCCGCTGCTTGCGCCTGCCCTACGCCAAGTGCTCGCACCAGGATTTTCAGTGCCCGTTCATAGTCGGGTCGGAAATCGATATGCTGGAGACGCGCCAACCGAAAGGGGATATCGCAGTCGCGGTACAGAACAGGGATGACCCGCTTCTGACGGCTCAGAGCGAAAGAAACCTCATCCCTTACGTTGTCGGAGTTGACTGAGACAGGGGACAGGACTACCAGCATTCGGGGAGAGTGAGTGAGCGCCTCTTCGACCGCGCGGTCCCAAGGCGTGCCCGGCTCAATGTCGAGCTGGTCGATCCATACGTGAGCGCCCGCGTCTTTGAGGTCTGCGGCAAGCTTCAGCGCAAAGTCGGAATCCTCCCGGCAATAGCTGAAGAATGCAATGGGAACGTCTTCCTGGGGCATAGGCGCCGCCCGGCAGCTACGTTGGATCTTCTGCTACCAAGCTGCCACATTGTAAGCCGAAATCAACATTTGACTGGTAACTTCCGGTGGTCGGGTCAGAACTACGGCACGTGGCCCCAATGGCGACCTCACCAACCGTCGACGATGACGGAGCTCTTCAATCAGAGAGCATCCATAACTTGCTGATTCGGGATGAAAACGCGGCTGCGCCGGTTGACGATTCGGAAGGGTTGAAATAGGCGCCACTATGACCCTATCCGAGCTAGCACCTATATGCCGCATGCAGCAATGCACCGCCGAGGGTCATGACAATGAACGCGAGTCATGACGCCCGGGACGCCGACGGTGGCTACAGGCTTACCGCTCCCGTATGGTGGGGTTCCAAGGGATGAACGAGGCGATCAGACAGATCATGAAGGCGGCGATAAAGAGTATTTTGTGGTCTAGAGCGTATGTGAGCGCGTTCCCCATTGCACCCCTAAGCTGTTCTACGATGCTCAGAGCTGGGTCGGAAAATCCCATCCCCAGATTGACTACGCCATTGGCCCCAAAAGCCAGCAACAGTGCCGCTCCCAGAGCTACTACGAACATTAGTGTCGCCTTCATATTTTGTCCCCCGGATTTCTGCCATTTAAGAGTTTCTTGTAAGCCGAAGGGGAAAGTTAGGAGAGTGGAAGTGCATTGTCTAGACCACTGACGTGAAGGCAGTTAACGACCACCATAGGCGGATTGGAATGCCGGTCATAACTGACTATAGGGGCAGTCCAGGGTGTGCTGAAGGTGGCATTTTAGTGCTAGGCAAGCGACATGATTTCACTCGTTATGCCTGGCCTTCGCCATTACGATGGTTGTGAATGGACAGAGCGCCAAAATGTTGGTCCATCCGACGGTGCGCGATTCTGTTCGCCATGGCGACGCTACCCGCTGCTTCTATTGGTCAGAGCGCTCAAGTAGCCGCCGTTCCTGAAGCCAATCCCGCGCGGCCCACGGTCTCAACGCCGGCGACGCTGACGCCGGTTGGGTATCTCCAATTTGAAACCGGCGCACTGTTCGCGCAGACATCGCCTGAGTTCTCAAACCTGGCGAACATTAATGAGGTTACGAAGCTGACGGTACACCCGCGCCTGGAGCTGATTCTGGAGTTCAACCCGGTGGCGGGCGCGACGGGCGAGGTTGACGACACTGCTTTTGGCGGGCTCTCTGTAGGATTTCAGTCACTGCTGCTGGGAACTGGGGATGCCAACACTACACTCGCCATCAGCTATTTGCACGAGGCGGTTAGCTCCGCCGTACCCGACACCGATATAGGTACCCCCACGAACTCCGGACTGGTGCTGTTAAGTACAAATGCTGCCAAGTTTCACTTTGACATCAACGGCATCTTCAATCAGCAGACCGTCGACAACGCCAGCCGTACACAATATGGGCAGACGCTCTCGATCTCGCACCCGCTCTGGAAACTGTTGGGACAAGGTGAAATATGGCACTTCACCCAGCCCTTCCTGCACAGCGATGCCGTCGGACTGCTCTGGGCAGTTTCGTACACGGCCAAGAAGAACCTCGTCTTTGACGCCGGCTTCCAGCATGGACTTACCAGCACATCAACCCAGTGGGAAGAGTTCTTCGGATTTACCTACTTATTGCCCCACCGGCTCTGGAAAGGCCATTGAGGCCCGGCAAGCCGTTGATCGGTCTCTTTTGGCTCCATATTTCGGGGGTTACGCGAGGGGGAGAAGCTGCATATAATGACGGTAGGAGTGGAACGTGTCCCGCAGCCTCGCCAATCTTCGCTCGATAAGCCGAGCTCGTCTCGGTGCATCGTGCTGCCTTGGCAAACGGGCCACCTGTTCACGTGCCATCTCCGTCCGCGCTGATTCCAAGCTCGCTCCCTGCATGGTGCGGCCTAATCTCTTCTCCGGCGACTAGTGCTTTCCCGCAATCCTGAACGCGATCGGCATCCTGGTTTGTTCGCATTAGCAAGTCTAGACCTCGTGACCATCGATCCAATCGCAGGGCCGCAATCCGCACCTACGCGTGCCACAGCCGTTCACACAGGAGAAAACCATGGCCACGAACACTCTCGCTCACGTCGCCGGACCGAAGATCCTCACCGCGCTGCCCGGCCCAAACGCCCGGCGCGTACTGGAAGGCGATGACCGTTACATCTCGCCTTCGTACACTCGCTCGTATCCCCTGGTAGCAAAACGCGGTCATGGCTGCGTGATTGAGGACGTGGACGGCAACGAGTTTCTGGACTTCGCCGCCGGGATCGCCGTCACCTCCACCGGCCATTGCCATCCCGAGGTGGTTGGCGCGATCCAGAAACAGGCGGCTGAGCTGATTCACATCTCGGGCACCGACTTCTACTACGCCTCGCTAGTCGAACTGGCGGAACGCCTGTCGAAGGTCGCGCCCATGAAAGGGCCCCACAAGTTCTACTACGGCAACTCAGGCGCGGAGGCGGTTGAAGCTGCGCTGAAGCTGGCGCGCTATCACACCAAGCGGCAGCAGGTGATCGCCTTCCTCGGTGCCTTCCACGGCCGCACCATGGGTGCGCTGTCGCTGACCGCGTCGAAGCCGCAGCAGAAGCGCCGTTTCTCGCCGCTGGTTCCAGGCGTGACCCATGTGCGTTATCCCGATGTGTACCGCGCCGGCCTCGCCGGGCAGGATGCCGAAGAGTTCGCGCTGGGCTGCGCCCGCTACATCGAAGACAGGCTGTTCAAGACCATGCTCGCTCCTGAAGAAGTGGCCGCGATCTTCGTCGAGCCTATCCAGGGCGAAGGCGGATACGTGGTGGCCCCAACAGTCTTTATGCAGGAGCTGCGCCGGATATGCGATCGCCACGGCATCTTGCTCGTGGTCGATGAAGTGCAGTCAGGCGCAGGCCGTACGGGCAAATGGTGGGCAGTCGAGCACACCGGCGTGGAACCCGACATCGTCTGCGTCGCCAAGGGAATCGCCAGCGGCATGCCGCTAGGCATCATGATGTCAAAAGCGGAAATCATGGACTGGGTTCCCGGTTCGCACGCTTCCACCTTCGGCGGAAATCCAGTGTGCATCGCCGCCGCGTTGGCGACTATAGATGTACTGGAACGTGAGGGCATCAAGAACGCCGATACTGTCGGCAAGCACATCATGAAACGGCTCGCGCAATGGCCCGAGCGCGTCGAGCTGGTTGGCGATGTGCGTGGACGTGGTCTGATGATCGGTATCGAGATCGTGACCGACAAAAAGGCGCGCACTCCGGGCGGTGCGGAACGCGATCGGATTGTCGAGTTGGCTTTCGAGCGTGGAGTGCTGCTGCTAGGCTGCGGTCCTAATACGATCCGCATTGCGCCGCCTCTGATTGTCACCAAAGAACAGGCCGATATCGCTATCGATGTGCTGGAAGAGTGCATCCGGCTCGTTGGCGAAGAACATCGTGGCAAGAAGGCCACCGAGGGCGACCCGGTCGGCGCATAGTATTTCGGCGAGTTTGTCGCTTTGTCCCTCAGAGGCCCAGGACTAGTTCCTGGGCTTCGTTTTTGGATAGCTGGCTTTTTACCGGCGAAATCGGAATGAGACTTTCGAACCCGTACAATGTTTCGGGAATCCAATCGCCGGTTGGCCTTCGAAGTTCCCAGCAAGGAGATATCATCATGGCCGCTTCCATTCCCGAGAACTACCTCCCGTTGTTTAGCAAACCAGTATTCGGTTTCTTAACGACGCTTATGCCTGACGGCAGCCCTCAGACTCAGCCCGTGTGGGTGGACTATGAACACGGCAAGGTCATCGTTAACTCAGCCCTGGGACGTCAGAAGGACAAGAACATCCGTCGCGACCCGCGGGTAGCCATTACGCTGATGGATCCAGACAATCCGTATCGTTACGTGGAAATTCGTGGCAAAGTTACCGACATCACCGAAAATGGCGCCAGCGATCACATCAACAAGATGGCGAAGAAGTACCTAGGGAAAGACAAGTATCCTTGGGGCCAGCCCGGCGAGCAGCGCGTGTTGTACAAGATCGAGCCGGTGAAAATTCATACGATGGGGTAGAAGTCCGGTAACGTCCAGTCGGTCGGAATGAGAGATGGCATCATAGCTGCACAAGACGGCAGGACTCTCATGTTTCGACTCACAAAGGGTATCGTCGCATCGCTTATCGGATTCGTCATCTCCCCCGTGTTGGCGCAAACGCCGACAAAACAGCCTCAGGTTTTCGAGCCGGGCGTGATCTCCGTTGGTTCGTACGACACCAGCGCTGAATTCACGCCCGACGGCAACACCCTGTACTTTCTGCGCGGCGCCCCTGATTTCAGCTTCTGGACGATCTACGAATCCCACAAGATCAATGGCAAATGGGGCAAGCCGCAGGTGGCGCCATTCTCCGGTCAATACTCCGACGCTGACCCTTGCGTCACTGCCGACAATCAGCACATGTTCTTTGTCTCGAACCGTCCGATCGTCCCCGATGGAAAGCCGAAGGACGATATGGATATCTGGATGATGGATCGGCAATCGGACGGCTCGTGGGGAGAGCCGCGCCACCTCAATATCAGCAGCGACAAGGATGAGTGGTTTCCCCGCGTGACTAACAACGGCACTCTCTACTTCGGATCGGAGCGGCCTGGTGGTCAGGGTGGTAGCGACATCTGGAAAGCGCGTCCGAATGGAGATGGCAGTTATAGTCAGGTGGAAAACCTCGGACCCGAGATCAACTCTCCCGAAAACGAATATGAGCCCAGCGTCGCTCCCGACGAGAGCTACATGTACCTGATGGCGAACAAGAAGGAAGGCCTGGGGCGCGGCGACATCTACTTCAGCCGTAACGTGAATGGGCATTGGACCAAGCCGGTGAACCTCGGTGCGCCCATCAACTCGCCAGGCTACGAGTTCGCCCCCAAGTTCACGGCCGACGGTAAGTACTTCATCTGGGGTAGTGCACGGGATACAAACTTTCCACCGAAGACAAAGATGACGACTGAGCAGTCGGAGCAAGCCTTGCACTCACCTGGCAATGGGCTGGGAGCAATCTACATCATCGACGCCAGCGCGCTGCCGGCAGGACCGGTGAAGTGAAGGCGATGGTCTCGTCTGGCGTGATTGTTCAGCCTGGCGATTGCTGGTCGTCTGGCTGTTGGATCGGCTTCTTGAAGCCATAGGGGCAGTGGCGGCAGCCTGACTGGCAACAGTATCCGCGATTGCGCAAGAAGTGCGCCGTAAAAACCATCAAGCCATCTTCTATGTAGTAGTCCACGCCTTCGACCAGAGGCGGAGTACTCACTGGGCCGCTGCCTCGCGCACCATAATGGAGGCGGCCGCATCGACCGGCGCTCCATCGCGGAAGGTGACGAAGCGTCCCGAGATGGCGGGCACGCGCTCGCCGGGCACGATGAGCCCGACCAGGTTCAGCGGATCGGCAGCGGAGATGGTGATCGATTTCTCCGCTGGCCGGCAGGTTGCGCATGGCGCGCAGCGATTCCACCGCTTCCGGCAAAGCGAACTGCTCGCCCAGAAAGCCATTGACGAAGCGTCCGCCGCGCACTTCGCCGCGATCTTCCAGGCGGCGGAAGGCGATCAACAGCTCGCGCCACTTCGGCAGGTTCGACTCGCGCGCCAGCACCTCGCGGAAGACCACGCCATAGCGCCGCAGCAGCATCCAGCAGGTGGCCTCGACGACGCGTTGTGCGATCCGAGCCTTGCGGCGGGATAGAGCAGCGACCAGCGTCCCGGCGTGTGTCGCGGGCTTGAGCCATCTTCTGGTGCGCCGATCCGAGCCGTTGCGACGGTGTGGATTGATCAGCGAGCGCAGGTTCTCGAAGCCATCGGCCGTGACCATGCCCGCGGCGACCAGCTCCCACAAGCGCGGTTTCAATCTCCGCTTTCAGCTTGCCGGTTCCGCGCACGATGTCGGCAAAGAACGACGCGCCGCGCCGGCGCAGAAATTCGAGCACAGCGCGCGCCGATTCGCTGAGCAACTGCCTTCGTAGCGCTGCTCGCTCTTCGCCTAGGCGCGGCTGCATCCAGTCGGACATCTTCGCGGACGAAGAAGGTGATGGGCGCAACGCTGGTCGGCACCACGCGCCGGCGGCCCTCGCCTGCATCTTCCAGCGTCGCCGGATGCGGCGACAGGCGTCCCCAGCCAACCGCGCCCGTCAGGCAAAGCTGGTCGAGCGCAGCGGGATCGTAGTCAGTTGACGCGCGCGCCAGGATCTGCTTCTCCCACGCATTCGCCGGAATTTCGAAACCCTGCAACTGACGCAGCGCCTCCAGCAGTCCGCGCTCGCCGGCCAACTGCGATTGCGGAGCCACATGCTGCCAGCGCAGCAGCCAGCGCATGAATTGCGCCGCCGTGACCGGCTCGACCTGCTTGCGCAGCGTGGCGACGGTGAGGTGATGAATGCGCGCCAGCAGCCGCCGCTCGCACCATTCGCAGTCTCGACTGTGCACGGATCGCGGTGCCCCGTCGCGCCGTTGTCCGGTGAAGTTCCGCGTAGTACCGGTAGCCCGCATCGCTTCCAGGCGCAACAGCGCTTGCTCGACTTCGTGTAGCTGGCGAGTCCCAGCCGATATACGCAAGCGCAGCTGAACGTGATCGGCCCGGAGTGCATCATCCAGCCGTTCACCATGGCCAGAGCGCATCGTCGCGTGAAGCGCTGCGCGGCGGCAGCTCGGGCGGAGCGACCTCGAATTGCGCGTCAGGGAAAATCAGCGCAGAAATCATTGGCGCGCTCGGACGCAACGTAATATCGCGTCGCATCGACCAGCCAGAGCAGGCACTCACGCGCCAGCTCTCCAGCAGTTCGCGGCAGGTAGCGGGACTCCAGCCCAACGCCGCATGCCTTCGCCAACGCGTCATCAGCCAAGCATCTTCGGGCACGGCGACCAGCGTCTGCAGCGCGTCGTGCAACTCGTCGGCATCGCGCACGTCGGGGCGCGCCTCCTCGCGCACCCGCGCGATCGCCTGCTGATCCAGCCGGCCAACCTCGTTCAGTACCGCTTCCGGCAACATGCGGCGCATCTGCACGGCACGCGCCCGCCGCTCTTCCAGCGGAGCGTCGTCGAGGAACGCGTACGGATTGGCGTTCAGGATCTCGTGCGAGAACTGCGACGGCACCGGAGTATCGACCGCCAGGCGTGCGAATGCTCGCCGTCATAAATTCCGGCGAGCACGCGGCGCAGGCCATCGATGTCCATCGCCTCGGTGAGAACATCCTTCATCACCTCCTCGAATCAGCGGATGATCGGGAATCTTGATGTCGCCTTCGATGTTTTCCGGAGCAGGCGGCCACGTCGGGGAAGACCGACGCAAGAAGATCGTCGCTGCGAATGCGCTGAATCTGCGGCGGAACTTTCTTGCCGCCCTGGAAGCGCAGCAGCGCCAGCGAGCGGTTGGCGTCCCAGCGCCAGCGCGTCGCGAAGATGGGCGAAGCCAGCGCGGCCTGCTCCAGAATTTCCTGAACCGTTTCGAGTTGCAGGTAATGAAAGACGTCGCTCAAGCGGAAAGCTGTGCTGCTCGGCGAGCGCGATGTTCAGGCCGTCGTCGGTGGCGGCGGCCTGCAACTCGAAGTTGAACGACCGGCAGAAGCGCTTGCGCAGCGCCAGTCCCCAGGCCTTGTTGATGCGGCCGCCGAAGGGCGCATGGATGATCAACTGCATGCCGCCGCCTTCGTCGAAGAAGCGCTCGGCGATGATGGTGTGCTGCGTGGGCACTTCGCCCAGCACGGCGCGTCCGGTGACGATGTATTCGACCAGCTTGCTCGGCGCCGGAGTCGTCGAGCCCGCATTCGTCTTTCAGCCAGGCGACGGCGTTCTGCACCTCGGGGCTGGATTCGATGCCGCGCAGGCGGATTGCGGCTTCGCAGCAGGCTCGCGGCTGAAGCCGTCTGCGCTTAGAAGAGGGCACGCCTGATCAGGCACGCCTGAAGTCGGCCCTTTGGAATTGTCTGGAGCCGGGCTTAAGCCCGTCGAGCTGTCGTCTGAGATCTTCGGCTTCAGCCCGATCGCTCTCAAACCTCTCGAAGTTGGCAATCCGCTCCGCCCGCACTTCGCCGATCTCGTCGGATTCACGGGCACGGGCAGCGGCGCGGTATTCGGCAGCAGCGCGCTGAGCTGCTCGCGCAAGTCGCCCACATGCTGCGACAGCTCAGTCGGTGCGCGCCGGAGCTTCGCCGCGCCAGAACGGAATACGTCGGGGGCGCGCCATGCGCGTCTTCCACCAGCACGCGTCCGGTGTTCGATTCCACGCGGCGAATGCGCCACGAGGTATTGCCCAGCAGCATGATGTCGCCGGCATTGCTCTCGACCGCGAAGTCTTCGTCGAGCGTGCCGACGACAATTTCTCCGGCTGCGCCACCACGGTGAACAGCGCGGTGTCGGGAATCGCGCCGCCGCTGGTGATGGCGGCCAGCCGTGGCTCCGCGACGCGCGCGCAGGCGGCGGTTCACCATGTCGCGAAACAGATACGCGCCATAGCGACCGCGCTTGGCGGCGATGCCCTGCGACAGCATGTCGAGAATGCGGTCGTACTCCTCGCGCTTCAGATCGCGATACGGGATAAGCGCGCCGCATGCAGCTCGAACAGCGCGTCTTCGTCCCACTCTTCGCAGCGCACATGGCGACGATCTGCTGCGCCAGGATGTCGAGCGGCGCCGACGGGAATCTGCGAGACGATCGAGATCGCCCATGCTTGATGGCGCGAACCGTCGCCGCGCACTCCAGCAAGATCATCGCGCGTAGTGGCGAAGAGGCGGCCCTTCGGAACCGCGCCGCGCCAGTGACCGGCGCGGCCAACGCGCTGCAGCGTGACGGCGATCGAACGCGGCGAGTTGATCTGGCAAACCAGGTCGACGCGTGCCGATGTCGATGCCAAGCTCCAGCGAAGCCGTCGCGACCAGCAGCGCGAATCTCGCCGTTCTTCAGCTTGCGTTCCGCGGCCAGCCGCAGCTTGCGCGACAAGGCTGCCGTGATGCGCCGCAACCTGGTCTTCGCCCAATGCGCTCGCCCAGGTGCAGCGCCACGCGCTCGGCCAGCCGGCGCGTGTTGACGAAGACCAGCGTCGAGCGATGCTGCAGCGCCAGTTCGGCGATGCGGTCGTAAATCTCGCCCCACATTTCGTTGCTGGCGATGGGCCCGAGCTCCGAACGGCGGCACTTCAACCGCGAGATCCATGCTTGCGGCGATGGCCGATGTTGACGATCGCCGGAGCGGGCCGCCCGCTGCCGGTCAGGAAATGCGCGACCACTTCGATCGGCTTCTGCGTCGCCGACAGGCCGATGCGCGTCGGTTGATCTCCCACTCAAGCCAAGCAAGGCGTCAGCGAGCACCGCATCCAAGTCGAGACGTTCAGCGAGATGCAGGTGCGCGCCGCGCTTGTCGTCGGCGACCGCATGAATTTCGTCGACGATGACGGTCTTCGACATCGCTGCAGAATCGCGCGGCTCTGTTCGGCGGTCAGCAGGATGTAGAGCGACTCGGGCGTGGTGACCAGGATGTGCGGCGGGCGCTGCAGCATCTCGCGCCGCTCTTTCATCAGGGTGTCGCCGGTGCGGACGGCGGTGCGAATCTCCGGCATCAGCAGGCCGCGTTCGGCGGCCAGCGCGAGGATCTCGCTCAGCGGGCCTTCGAGATTTTTCTGGATGTCGTTGCCCAGCGCCTTCAGCGGCGAGACGTACAGGACTTCGGTGCGGTCGTGCAGCGTCGCCGTCCAGCGCCTTGCGCACCAGGCGGTCGATGCAGATGAGAAACGCCGCCAGCGTTTTGCCGGAGCCGGTGGGCGCGGAGATCAGCGTGGTGCGGCCGGCGAGAATCTCGGGCCAGCCCTGCTCCTGCGGCTCGGTGGGCGAGCCGAACTTCGCGAGGAACCACTCCGCAACCAGCGGATGCGCCCACGAAAGGCTGACCGGGAATGGAGCTGGGAAGCATCGGGAGATTTTAGCAGAGTTTCGCTATTCTTTCGCTGGGAAGAGAAGCTGTCAGCCGCCTGCTGTCAGCTGTCAGTCAGCACGTCGGATAAGGTAGGATCAAATTGGCAGGCAATCGCCAACGGCTGCGCTGCTCGGATGATGCTTTGGCGCTTCCCGCATAATCTAAAGTAAGAAGTCTCGGTCTACGTCAGACCGATCCCTACTCCAATACCAGGATCTATTCAGAATGGCAAACAATCCTCTCGTCTCTATCGTTATGGGCAGTGACTCCGACCTCGAAATCATGAACGAGGCCGCCAAAGCGCTGGCCGAGTTTGGTATTCCTTACGAAATCGACATCACCTCGGCGCATCGCTCGCCGGCACGCACCAGCGAGTACTCGCGCGGGTTGAAGTCGCGCGGCGTAGAAGTCGTCATCGCGGGCGCAGGCGGAGCGGCGCATCTGGCGGGCGTGATCGCTGCTGAAACCACGCTGCCGGTCATCGCGGTGCCGATTCCGTCGACCGCGCTGCTCGGACTGGATTCTCTGCTGGCGATGGTGCAGATGCCGGCGGGAATTCCGGTGGCGACAGTTGCGATCGGCAAGCCTGGCGCGACCAATGCGGGAATTCTCGCCGCGCAGATGATCGGTCTGCACGACAAAGAGGTCGCCAAGAAGCTCGAAGCGCACAAAGAGAAGCTGGCCAAGGGCGTCGAGGCGAAGTCGAAGAAGCTGAAGGAGAGCCACAAGCAATGAGTGGGGCTTTGGCGCAGATTTCGTTCGATGAGTTGCTCGACTGGAACGAGAGCGAGGCGAAGAAGTGGTGCTCGTGGTTTGAGACGCAGCCCACGGCGGTGCTCGATGTGCCTATCAGGATCGCGCAAACGAAAACCGTGCGCGAGTTTCTGCTGCATATCTTCGCGGTCGAACTGCGTTATGCGCAGCGCTTGAATCGCGAGGAGGTCTCGTCGTACGAATCTCTACCGCAAACAAGCGTCGCCGACCTATTCGCTATCGGCGAGAGGGCCCGCGCCGGGCTTCGCGCGTACTTGGCAAGTGCGACCGACGAGCAACTGATGTCGGCGCAGGAGTTTCAAACGCGAACCGCCGGGACGCTACGTGCCAGCGAGCGCAAGATGTTCGCGCACACCATGCTGCACAGTGTGCGCCACTGGTCACAACTGGCGACGGCGCTGCGCGAAGCCGGATACGAGACGAACTGGGGCAAGGATCTTCTGATGAGCGACGTAATGGAGTAGTTCTCCCCGACCGTGTTCGTGAGGATAGGGGTCCTTCGACTCCTCGCTACGCTCGTCGCTCAGGATGACAACCAAATGCAGATCCTTCGACTACGCCGCCAAATGCGAGCCGCTGCGCTCGGGATGACACCATTAATTTGCTAATAGCTGACGGCTGAAAGCTGAGAGCTTTACACTACCCACTGGTACCAGCCACTACGTCCATGCCAACCAGCGTCCCTTCGTTTGCCAAAATCAATCTCGGACTTAAGATCGGACCGCCGCGGGCGGACGGCTTTCATGAGCTGCGGACGATCTATCAGACTATCGCGCTGCATGACGTGATTAGGGTGGGGGTGCAGCGCGGTTCCGGCATCGAGATCCGCTGCAAGGACCCGCGTGTGCCGGCGGATGAGTCGAACACTTGTTATCGCGTGGCCGAGCGGGTGATGCGTACGTTACGTGGCCGCGGCAAGGTTGTCATCTGGATCGAGAAATCCTTGCCGATTCAGGGTGGGTTGGGAGCGGCGTCGTCCAATGCAG
Organism: uncultured Acidobacteriaceae bacterium; assembly: GCA_963758835.1. Classification (GTDB taxonomy): domain Bacteria; phylum Acidobacteriota; class Terriglobia; order Terriglobales; family Acidobacteriaceae; genus CAVVDY01. The sequence continues at coordinate 38,940 of CAVWWZ010000031.1, forward strand.
CAGCCACGATGCTCGCGCTCGAGCGTGAGCTAGATACTGCGCTTAGTGCAGAAGAGCAGTTGCGCATCGCCGCTGAGGTGGGCAGTGATGTTCCGCTGTTTCTGGTTGGCGGGACGGTGCTGGGCATCGACCGCGGGCAGGAGGTCTATGCGCTACAGGACCTTGCTTCCATTCATACCGTAGTGGTCACGCCTGCGATTGGGGTTTCGACTCCGCAGGCCTTCGCCGATTGGGACGCGCTGGTCGCACGGGAGGCGGAATTGACCCATGCCGGAGCCGCAGGTACAATAAAACAGTTCGGCAGCGTGGTGTATACGTGGCTGAGCAAGGGTTTCCTATCTACCGGTGTTCCCGCCGAGGGCGGGGATCGGGCCGAGACACAGCTTCTCGACCTCGTCCGAGCCGGGATCGAAAACGACTTTGAACGAGTCGTCTTTCCTGAGCATCCCGAGTTGCGTGAGGCGAAACGTCTGTTGGAACGCGAGGGCGCGAGCTACGCGTCTCTGTCCGGTTCCGGTTCAACGTTGTACGGGCTGTTTGCTTCGGCGGAAGCAGCCCAGACGGCGGCTGAGCGGATAAGTGCTGCCGGATATTCGGCAGTGGCGACGAAGACGTTGACTAGGGAAGCTTACTGGACAGAGCTGGCGGGTTAAGAACAGCAGGTCCTTCGCTTCCCACCCCACCGAATGCAAATTCGGGCCTCGGCGGGGACCCCGGCTTCGCTCAGGATGACAAGGGTTATAGGGTTTGGCTGATAGCTGGCGGCTAATGGCTGACAGCTCAAGCACTGGGCGGTCGACTAATGGTAGGTCAAGTGCCTTTGGAGCACTTTGTCTAGGTTCGAATCCTAGCCGCCCAGCCAGAATTCAGTAACGAGTAATTAGCAACTAGCAATTAGTAAACAAAAGCGGGCGAATAGCCAAGAGCTATGAGCCAAGAGCAGTATTCAAACCCAGCGGTTACTCAACCAGGTATTGCGGGGTATTTGAAGATGGAATCAGCAACGAATACCAGTACGGTTTCTCCGGTGGTTACAGTCGAAGCGGCAACTTCGGCGACAGCGCCCGAGAAGAAGTCGCCAACCCAGAGCAGCGAGCCGAAGGGCGAGAAAAAGCCGGTTCGTGCTCGCCACGATGACAAGTGGAAGATCTTTTCCGGGACGGCGAACGACGGGTTGGCGAAGGAGATCTGCGACTATCTCGGGCTTCCGCTCGGGCAGGCGCACATTGCGAAATTCTCCGATGGCGAGACCTACGTACAGATACTGGAGAACGTTCGCGGTGCGGATGTTTTCCTGGTACAGCCGACCTGCGATCCGGTGAATGAGCACCTGATGCAGTTGCTGTTGCTGATCGATGCGCTGAAGCGGGCGTCGGCCCGGCGCATCACGGTGGTGATTCCGTACTTCGGCTACGCCCGGCAGGACCGCAAGGACAAGCCGCGCGTTCCGATTTCGTCGAAGCTGGTGGCTGATCTGCTGACCACCGCGGGTGCGGACCGGGCGCTGGTGGTCGACATGCACGCGCCGCAGATCCAGGGATTCTTCAACATCCCGGTGGACCACCTGTTTGCGTCGCCGGTGCTGGTTGGGCATTTCAAGGAGTTGCAGCTTCCGGACCTCACGGTGGTGTCACCGGATGCAGGCGGTGTGGAGCGCGCGCGCTTCTTCGCCAAGAAAATGGATTCGGCGCTGGCTATCGTCGACAAGCGCCGCGTGGAAATGGATGTGACTGAGGTGATGCACGTGATCGGTGATGTGCGCGACCGTACCTGTCTCATCCTCGACGACATCATCGACACCGCCGGCACACTGGTAAAGACCTGCCAGGCGCTGCTCGATGCGGGAGCCAGGCAGGTATATGCCTGCGCTACTCATGCCGTGCTTTCGGGCCCGGCGTTGCAAAGGATTGCGCAATCGGATTTGGTCGAGTGTGTGGTGACCAACACTATCCCCTTGACGGAGGCGGCCAAGGCCGACCCGAAGATCAAGCAGTTGAAGATCGGCGGGCTGGTGGGCCGGGCAATTCAGTCGATTCACGAAGAGACATCCGTCAGCAGACTGTTCTTATAAAGGAATAAACGTATGGCTACAGCAACCGCAGAGAAGACTGACAAGAGTGTAGAAGCTAAGCCGCGGCAGAGCGGCGGAAAAAATGATGCCCGCCGTTTACGCAAGAGCGGCCTGGTTCCCGCTGTGCTGTATGGCGCGGGGCTCGAACCACTGAACCTCTCAGTCGATCCCAAGCAGATCAACCGCATCCTGCGCTCCGAGCAGGGCCACAACACCATCTTCGACATGGTGGCGGGCGGCGATTCCGGCAAGGTGATGATCGTCGACTGGCAATTTGAGCCCATCAAGGGCGCACTGTTGCACGTCGACCTGAAGCGCATCGCCATGGACAAGCTGTTGCAGGTGAGCGTGCCGGTGGTGATGAAGGGCGAGGCCCCGGGTGTGAAGCTGCAGGGAGGCGTTCTAGAGCAGATGCTGCGAGAGGTCGAGGTCGAGTGCCTGCCGGCCGACATTCCGGGACATATCGATGCAGACGTAAGCCAGCTGGTGTTCGGCCAGACCTTGCGCGTTGCCGATCTGCCGCACAGCGACAAGATCAAGTTCATCACGGACGAGAACCAGGCAGTTGCTCACGTCACGGCAGTGAAGGAAATCGTTGAGGCCACTCCTGCCGAGGGTGCTGAAGTCGCGGCCACCACTGCCGAGCCCGAAGTTATCAAGAAGGGCAAGCAGGAGACCGAAGGTGAAGCTGCGGCCGAGGGTGGAGCGAAGGCCGAGAAGTCTGAGAAGAAGAAGTAAGGGTTGTGAAGCTGATCGTCGGGCTCGGCAATCCGGGCATCGAGTACCAGTTCACGCCGCACAATATGGGTTTCCTTGCGGTAGACCGCATTGCCGAGCAAGCCGGCGTGCGGGTCAACAACCGCAACTGCCGCGCTCAAACCGGGCGGGCAGTTTTGGAAGGGCAGGAAGTGGTGCTCGCCAAGCCGGAAACCTATATGAACCTGAGTGGCGCGCTCGGTTCGCGAGTTGGTTCGCGAGTACGAGGTGCAGCCGGAGCAGGACCTGATCGTCATCTACGACGAGCTGGATTTGCCCTTCGGCAATATTCGGGTTCGCCCGCGCGGCAGCTCGGCGGGACACAACGGAATCGCGTCGGTGATCGGGGCGCTGGGTACGCAGGAAATCATGCGTATTCGGCTGGGAGTTGGACCCGATCATCCCGTGGGTGACGGCGCGCGATATGTGCTGTCGCAGTTCAAGAAGTCGCAGTATCCGGTGCTCGATCAGGTGCTCGACTCGGCGACGGATGCGGTGCGTGTGATCCTGAAAGGCGGGATCCAGGCGGCGATGAACAGGTTTAATCGGAAAGAAAAGGAAGCAACTAGCGAATAGCGATCTTGAGCACTTAGCCCAAAGCAAAGCGCTAAAGAATTTGAAAAGAGCGGGCAGTGCGCGATTTGGCTAAAGCGCTAACGGCCAAGTGCTAGTTGCCGGTTTTGGAGAAAACAATGCGTACTTATGAGTTGATGTTTATTTTGCGGCCGGACATGCCGGAGGAAGACCAGGACAAGCTGGTCTCTACCTTGGAGAACCAGATTCAGGCTGCCGGTGGCACGGTCAAGAGCGTTGAGCGGATGGGCAAACGTCGCTTGGCGTACATGGTGCGCAACTTCCATGACGGCATCTACGTGTTGCTGACACTGGAAGGTGAAGGCGGCATGGTGAAGGAGATCGAGCGCCGGTTGCGTGTGAACGAGCCGGTGATCAAGTTCCTCACCGTCCGCGTGGACGAAGAGCAGAAGCGCATGGCGAAGATCAAGGCCATTCGCGACACCAAGGTCCGTGGCAAGGGAACGCGCGCCGCAGCGGCGGCCGCAGCGAAGCAGCAGCCGCTGCCCGAGCCTCTGGCACGCCCGGCATCCGGTTGCAGAGCCGGCCGGCAGCCTGCAGGCCCCGGTAGCACGAAGCCTAGACCCTGAGAACAGAGGTTCGTTCGACTCGCCTTGGTCGACTAACAGCGACGCTGGACTGAACCGCTGGGGAGCTGCTCAGGACGACAATTGAAGTTTCACCGGCTGCGAGCCCTGAAGGAGAATCATGGCAGACGAAACAACGACAACAGCGCCAGCAAGCTGCGACCAGTGATGCGCCAGCGGCGCGCCCGGAAGGCGGCGGCTCGCGTCCGGATGGGCCCCGTGGTCCTCGTCCCGGAGGCCGTCCCGGCGGAGGCCCTGGAGGGCCGCGCGAAGGCGGACGGAAATTCTTCCGGCGCAAGAAGGTTTGCAAGTTCTGCGTCGAGAAGATCGACAGTATCAACTACAAGGATGTGCGGCTGCTTTCGCAGTTTGTAGCGGAAGCCGGCAAGATCGTGCCGCGCCGCTTGACCGGCGTATGCACGCCGCATCAGCGCCGCCTGGCCGATGCCATCAAGCAGGCGCGCAACATCGCCTTGCTGCCGTTTGCGAGTCGGTAGCCCTCGGCTATCGCCGTCAGCTCTCAGTGCCAGAGCAGACATTGGTAAGCGGACACGACAAGGCGCTGCTGCGAAGAAGAAGAGTTGCAAACAGCTGAAAGCTGATGACTGACAGCTGATAGCCGCGGAGAAGCCGCGATACGGAGTTTCAATCATGGAAGTCATTCTTAAAGAAGATGTAGCCAAGCTGGGCTCGCGCGGCGACGTGGTGAAGGTCGCCGAGGGCTACGGGCGCAACTATCTAATCCCCAAGAAGCTGGCGATCGAAGCCACGACGGCTAACCGCGCCGTGATCGAGCAGATGAAAGCTGCCTCGGTGCGCCGTGTGGCTCGCGAAAAGGGCGATGCGGAGGCTTTGGGACAGCAGCTCGCCGGAGTCGAGTTGGCTTTCACCCGCAAGTCGGGCGAGCACGATCACTGTTTGGATCGGTCACCTCGGCCGATATTGCTCACGAGTTGGAGCGCAAGGGATTCAACATCGATCGCCGCAAGTTGCAGCTCGATGAGCCGCTGAAGGCGCTGGGCGAGTTCAACGTTTCGGTCAAGCTACATCGTGATGTCAGCGTTCCGGTGAAGGTCAAGATTCACAAGGAAGCCGGTGAAGAGACGGCTCCGGCGGCGGAAGAAGCTAAGGCGGAAGCGTAGAGACTCTGTATCGGGGCACGGCTGTCGCCGGGCTGCAGGCTTGTGGTCATTGCGGGCTTTAGCCGCTGAACAAACGCTGTTCAGGGGGCTAAAGCCCTTCTGTTTTTGTCATGTATTTTTTCGGCACGACTGGAGCCGTGTCCAGATACAAAGTACGTCGGCCCAAGCGACGCAGGCGGGTCCCTGTCTCTTCTCTGGGCGCGCCCATGGGCCTACCATGTCTTCATGCGCGCCATGGTTCTCGAAAATCCCGCGCCGGTATTGGAGTCACCGCTACATTTGCGGGAATGGCCGAAGCCCATACCGTCGAACCACCAGATTCGGATTGCCGTCCGTTGCTGCGGCGTCTGTCACACCGACCTGCACATCGTGGAAGGCGAACTTAACCTCCCCAAGCTTCCCGTCATCCCAGGACACCAGATTGTCGGAATCGTCGAGGCGTGCGGCTCTAGCGCATTCAAGTTCCACGAAGGCGATCGTGTAGGGGTGCCTTGGTTATTTCATACGGATGGAACGTGCCCGTATTGCCAGATGGGAAAGGAAAACCTCTGCGACCACGCCGAGTTCACCGGCCTCAACGCCGACGGCGGATATGCGGAGTACATGGTGGTGGATGAGAACTTCGCCTACTCGCTTCCATCGGCCTTCGACAATGCGCACGCGGCTCCTCTGCTCTGTGCCGGCGTAATCGGCTATCGTTCCTTTTGCTTGAGCGGCGCACGCCGCGGCGATCGCCTCGGGCTTTACGGCTTTGGGGCGTCGGCCCATATCGTTCTGCAATTCGCGCGGTACTTGGGATGTGAGGTATTCGTATTCAGCCGCGGGGAGGCACATCGGCGGATGGCTCTGCGGTTGGGCGCAACCTGGGCGGGAGATGCCAAAGACGATCCCGGCTCAAAGCTTGACGCCGCGATCATTTTTGCGCCGGTTGGCGCACTCGTTCCAGAAGCTCTACGTGCCACCAGGAAGGGCGGGACCGTCGCCCTGGCAGGAATCACCATGAGCCCGATTCCTTCGCTGGACTACGAACTGCTTTACGAGGAGCGCGTGCTGCGAAGTGTGGCTAACAGTACGCGTCGCGATGTGGAGGAGTTTCTGGAACTGGCGGCGGAAGTTCCGGTGGAAACAGAGATCACGGAATATGCGCTGGAGGATGCGAATCTCGCTCTGCAAAAACTGAAAACCAGTGAGATCAATGGGGCCGGGGTGCTTAGGATAGCACCTTGATCTTTCGAGCGTTTCCCAACGGGCATGAGTCGCCGTTAAGAGTTTGTGGCAAGTGGGGGCGAGAGCAGGTCCCTCACTTTATTCGGGATGACAATGGGATGGAGTTCGGGGTGACAATCCGTAGGGTTGGGATATCAATCCAGTAATAAGGCGAATGAATAGTCAGTAAGAATTCCGCATTCCCCTGAGACTCACATGCCTGTAGGATTCCGTGAGAGGTACTAATAGATGAAGGCAATCTTGCGATTGGCAGCATGCCTATTTTTAACCACATTTAGCGGTCTCGTCGCGTCGGCCCAAAACAACGGCGCCCAGAAGATCGGGCCTTCCGCGGTATGGAAGATGCCCGATTCCTTCCGCACTGCGGTGCTCAAGAAGTGCGGAGACGCTACGCAACCGCCGTCTTTCGCGGAATGCTTTATCACCCAGATGCAACAGGGCGGCGCACCACCGGAGGCCGTCGCGTTCACCCGTGAGGTGTACAAGGCGAGTGACGGCGATGTGGGCATCATGTACGGCTTTCACAAAGTCGGACCAGTGGATATTGCGTGGATCAATTACCCACTGCGCGCCAATACCAACGACGGGTTGCTCTTCGTAAACGGCCAACCGCGCATTCTGAATGTCGAGGACCTCAAACTGCTGGATAAAACGACCATGCAGCAGGATCCGCAGTTCCAGAACACCAAAGCGCAATTCCCCAACACGACTGTGTGGCCGGGCGATCGCGATGGAACCACTTGGCCAAACTCCCAATCCGGCCCCAATGGAGGGGTGCAATTCACCGTGGGTTACCCATTGATTAATGGCTGCCACGCTTGTGAGCGGGTCGGCTTTGCCATGTTCAACTGGAATTTTGGCCCGCAAGGAAAGTTTCTTGGCACCACATACATCGGAATGACCCCGCCGCCGGTGCAGTAGCAAAGTAATCTTGGGGTAGTCGATGCCGGTAAGCCGAGACGCGGGTGACAGCTCGCTCAGTCCGCAACCGACCAATTATCGACTGAAACACCCGAGCTGACGGAGAACCGAGCAATCGCAACGCCGCAAAAGGCTCGTGTTATCAACGTGGTCGATAGTATAAGAACCCGGCGGAATGCACGTGAGATTTGACATTTCGAGCCGCGGAATCATGTTGACTTTGTAGAACCATTCGGTTTACATTCCTCGGGCCAACTGCTTCTTCCCAGATGTACCCGTCTGCGATGGCAAGGCGACGCGTTCCGCAAGCGTCAGCACCTTCGAAAAAGAAGCAATTCTCTAGAGGAGAGGAACACAATGAAAGTTGCTCGCATTATCGGTATAGCTATGCTTGCGATGACGTTAGTCGGCATAGCCAACGCCCAGAGCTGGTCAGCCGTGGCGCCCGCACCCAATCTAATCGGCCCCATGCTTCAGCTGCGTGATGGCAGAATCCTGGCGCACTCGGACCAGGGCGGAAACGCGAACCAATGGTACATTCTCTCGCCTGACAGCAACGGCAAGTACGAAACCGGCTCGTGGACGGGCCCTTACAACATGCAGTCCGGCTACGCGCCGTTCTTCTTCAGCAGCGCTGTAATGCTGGACGGTAAGACGGTCATCGTGGAAGGTGGCGAATACAACAACGGCTCGGCTGTCTGGACCACGATCGGATCCCGCGGCACAGTCACTCCGTTCGGAGGAATGACTTGGGTTGTCAACAGTCCGCCTAGCGGCTGGGGCACCATCGGTGACGCGCAGAGCGACCTGCTGGCAAACGGAAAATACATGCAGGCGAACTGCTGCTCCAAGCAGACTGCGTTCTACAACGGCCCGAACTCCTGGACCGCTGGTCCCAACGTACTCGCTGTACGCAACGACGAGTCCGGCTACACGGCCCTGCCGGATGGCCGCCTGCTGATGGTCGACGTTCAGGTCAACAGCAATTGCAGCAACAGCAGCAAGAGCAGCGAATACTACGATCCCAACGACAACGCGTGGCACTGCGGACCGCAACTCACCCAGCAGTTGTGGCAGCAGAGCGACCAGGAACTAGGTTCCGCGGTACTGTTCTATCCCAGCAACAAGTACCCGAAGGGCGGCGTCTTCCAGTACGGCGGCAACAGCACCTTCACGCAGGTCCTCGACCTCAACGCCTTCACTTGGGCGGCTGGCCCGACATTGGGTAACCTTCAACAGGCTGACGGTCCGGGAGCTCTGGAGCCGAATGGAAAGGTACTGGAGCAGCTCAGCCCCGGTCTGTTCCAGGCGGTTGCCAGTACGCCGAGTTCGATCCGGTCGCCGGCACGCTCGCGAACACGGTCAACAATGGCTTTTGCCCTGGTGATTCGGCGTTCGTAGGCCACTTGATGATCTTCCCGACAGGTCAGATCGGTTCGATGGACTATGACACGATAATCCAGCTGTACAACCCGGCGCCCGGCGTTGTGAGCGGTGTTGCTCCGACGATCATCCCCGCGACGAACGCCTACCTGGCGGTTCGAAGAACAACATCCTGTATGGCATCCAGTTGAACGGTCTGACCGAGAACAACGCCTACGGTGATGACTACCAGGCTGCCACCAACTATCCGTTGATCCGCTTCACCGACAGCAACAACAAAGTATGGTACGGCTTCACGCATGATGACAGCTCCCACTCCATGGCCCCAGGCAAGGTCAGCTTCACCAAGTTCGACCTGAACCCCGCGATGCCTCCGGGAACCTACAAGATGCAGGTGGTCACGAACGGCATCGGTTCGAACTCGGTGCAGGTTCAGATCCACTAAACTTTACTGATTCACTTGAATGCCATGTCCGTAAGGACATGGCATTTTTATTTGCGGGCAAGCCTGAAGCAAACAGGTAACTGACATGAACTGGCGAGATTTCAAGTGGCTGTCGTTCGACTGCTACGGCACGCTCATCGATTGGGAATCGGGTATTTTAGGGTACATGCGGCCGTTGCTTCGCGCAAAAGGGTGCGATGCGTCGGATGCCCAGATTCTGAATCTGTATTCGGAATTGGAGCCGCGCGAGCAAGCCGGCCCGTATCGCAGTTATCGCGAGGTGCTGGCGAGCGTGATGCGCGGCTATGCCAGCGAACTCAAGTTCGACTTGAGCGCCACGGAAGCAGCCGGGCTGGCAGATTCCATCGCCGACTGGAAACCATTCCCCGATACCGTGCAGGGGCTCCGAGACCTCAATTCGCGATACAAGCTGGCGATCCTGTCGAACATCGACGACGATTTGTTTGCTTTCACGGCGAAGCACCTCGAGGTGCCCATCGTCTGATCGTCACGGCGGAGCAAGTGCGTCCTTACAAGCCTTCACAGCGGAACTTTGAGACCTTGCTGACACGAATTGGCGGCTCGCGAGGTCGTTATTGCATGCGGCCGAAAGCTTTTATCACGACGTGGCTCCGGCGCGGCAGCTTGGCATCTCGACGGTATGGGTGAATCGCAGGCAAGGAAAGCCTGCAGCAGCTACACGGCTGGCGGACGCCAAGGCGGACCTGGAAGTTGCGAGTATTCGAGGAGTTGGCGCGCGTTGCGGTGCCGCCGAACTCTACTGGTTCACCGGAATCTTGATGATCTTCTTCTGGATCGCGTAGGTCACCAGTTGCGCCTTGTTGTGAATGTCGAGCTTGCGCATCAGGTTGAACTTGTGTGCTTCGATGGTCTTCACGCTGAGTCCCAGCAGCACGGCGATCTCTTTGACCGAGTTACCTTCGGCCAGCAGCTTCAGGATCTCGCGCTCGCGCGGCGTCAGGGTGGACATGCGCGGCCGCATACTGGCATCGCGCACGCGCGACCGGAAGTCTTCCACCAGCTTTCCCAGCACCTGCGAGCTGAGATACTTGCCGCCCTTGTAGACATCGCGAACGGCGGTGACCAGCTGCGGCGCGGGAGTGTCCTTCAGCACATATCCCGCGGCGCCCACTTCCAGGCACTGCACCAGGTAGTCTTCGTCCTCGTACATGGTGAGGAACAGCACCTTGGTTTCGGGCCGGTTCTTCTTGATCTGCCGCGTGGCTTCAAACGAGGACAGTCCGGGCATGCCAATGTCCATCAGAACGATATCGGGACGCAGCTCGCGCGCCTTCTCTACCGCGTCACCCGCTTCGGGAGACTCGCCAACGATTTCGAAGTCGCTCTCCGTTTCCAGCAGCCGTCGAACTCCTTGGCGGAACAGCGTGTGATCATCCACTAGCAGACATCTAATTTTCGGCATGAAGGCACCTGAGTTCCTGTAAGCAATCTTTGCTTCGGCGATACCGTCGTGGATCATCGCTCACGCCCCTTGCGCCACAGCACCCGGATCCGAGCTCGGTGGCCAGGCGCGGCTCATCCGCCAGCCGCTGAGACAATATCGGCGCATTTACTTCGATGCGGGTTCCATGTCCCGGCGAAGAGACGATCGTCATCTTTCCCCCAGGGTCGAGATGCGCTCGCGCATGCCCGACACCCCGAACGTCTGCCGCGCCGGGATTCGGCTTCGGCGGAATGCCCACGCCATCGTCTTCAATGGTCAAGTCGAACGCGGTCGCCTTCGCGGTGCATTTCGATGAGACACGCTGCTGGCGTTGGCATGTTTGGCGACGTTGTGCAGGGCTTCCTGCACCACGCGATAAATCGCGGTTTCCAGCGCGCCCGGAAGTCGTCCGAAATCGCTGGCCAGGTTGACCCGGGCCTTCACGCCCGTGCTCTTGGCCAGGTCCTTGGCTTCCTTGCGGACGGCTGCAATCAAGCCGAGCTCCTGCAAGACCAGCGGCGACAGCCGGCCGATAATGCGGCGAATGCCCTCGATAGTGCGGTCCACTACTTCCAGCGTCTCGCGAATCTTGCCTCGCGCAGAGCGCGTTGCCACCGAGCCTTCGAGCATGCCGAGATACAGGCGAATGACCATCAGGGCCTGTCCGGTTTCGTCGTGCAGTTCGCGGCTGATGCGTTTGCGCTCTTCTTCCTGCGCCCGCAGCAGATGCCCGGAAAGCTCGGCAATTCGGGCTTCGCGCTCCCGCAGGGCGTCGTTCATGCCGGCGCGATCAATAGCCAAAGCGGAGCGGTCGGCGATGGCCTTCAACAGATCGCGTTCCGTTGGCAGCCACTGCCGGGCGCGGGAAAAGCCGATCAGCAGCACGCCGATCACTTGCTCGCGGGCCTTGAGAGGAACTCCCCAAAGCGCCTTGGCGCGGCCCTGAATGCGGGCGTTGAGGCACGCCATGCGAGACGTCGAGATCGGGAAGAATGTCGGGCTCGCCGGATTCCGCGATGGTGCCGGAGAAGCCTTGTCCCATGGCGATCTCCAGCGTTGGGATCGTTCAGGTCGTCGCCAAACCCGACTTGCGCCCGCACCCGCAACACCTGCTGCTCGGCGTCCTTCAGCAGGATGACGCCCAGGGTGGCTGCCGAACATCTCGCTGCTGATTTCCAGCACCCGCTGGAGCAGGGCGTCGAGGTTCTTGGCCGAGAGCTCCGCGTCGAGCACCGACAGCAGGGCCTCTGACTCGGTCTTCTGGGCGTCGAAGTAGGCTCCCGACACGGCGATGAAGCTGGCCGAGGAGAGCGTTTCCATGGCGGCTACGGCTTCCGGCAGACGCGTTGGCGGGAAGATCCTGCGCAGATAGGGGTCGATAAGCAGCTGATAGAGCTCTAAGCGCGCGCGCTACTTCGCGAGCGCTGACCTTCAGCTTCGCCAGCCGCTCGCCAAAATACTGCAGGTTCTCGTAGAAGGCGGCGAAGTCGGTTTGCGAAAAGATGGAGAATCCGGTCCCGATGGTCAGCCGTTCCAGGGCGGCCATGGCGCGTCCCTCGAAGCTGAATTCGGAGAACATCGCCCGCCGCCATTCGGAGGTAATCTCCTGAAAATAGGGCTGCAGGCTGCGGGTCACCTCCACCACTACCTCACGGGAGCTCTCTTTCATGGGTAGCAGCGGGGACATGACTCTCCTTAGGATCTATTGGATTGATGCGGTGGAAGTTGCGGCAGGATGGACTTACTACCTGACTAAATTTGGTGCCTGTGGCTGGTATACAACAGGTAAACGTTTTACACAAGCGAAGCAGGGGCAATCGACTTTTCCTCGCACTGGCTTGACTTCTCACCCCCTTGGCATCGCTTCTGCATCTTACGAAGCATTGGCAGGAGAAAGCTGGCTCAAGGTGTCGAATCTTAGGAGAAAAATCTGTGGACGAACCGTGCTCGGTCTCCTGTGCGTACCCATTATGGTCTGCGCAACGTGATATCAGTGGGCGTCGCTCAGAGTCGCCCAAAGCACTCCAGCGGGCGATGGGGAATCGCTGGTTTCTACCAGTGAGCAACCAGTTCAGCGCAGTGGCCCCACGGCAAGCGATCGAGTGCTATCGAGCAGCATTGCAGGTAACGTCGTGGACCCCAATGGAAGGGTGGTACCTGGGGCAACGGTAAAGCTGACTGGATTGAACGCAGCCGTGGAGCACACCATGATTGCTGACGCGTGGGGAAGGTTTATCTTTTCGGGTCTTCCCGCGGGCACGTTCAGGATTACTGTCACGGCGCCGAACCTCTCGACTCTCACCTCAGACCAAATCGTGCTAACCGCAGGCCAAATCTTCAGCTTTCGCAACTGTTTTACACATGGGACAGACGCACGCAGATGTGACGGTGGTCGCCACTCTGCAGGACGTAGCGCAAGCTCAGGTTCAGGCGCAAGAGAGGCAGCGGGTCTTCGGAATCCTTCCGAATTTCTACAGCAGCTACATCTGGAACGCTGCGCCAATGACGTCGAAACAGAAATTTGGATTGGCACTGCGAAGTCAGCACAGACCCCATGACATTCGCGATGCCGCCGCGACCGCCGGCGTGGAGCAGTGGCACAACACCTTTCCCGGATACGGCCTGGGGCTGAAGGCTATTCAAGAGGTACGGTGCGACCTACGCTGATGCTACATCGGTTTAACGATGATTGCTGATGCCGTCTGCCTTCGCTTTTCAAACAGGACCCGCGATATTTCTACAGGGGCAGCGGCACTACCAAGACACGCGCGTGGTATGCGATTTCGCGGACATTTGTTTCCCGGGCCGACAATGGGCATTCGCAAATGAACTGGTCTCATCTGCTCGGGGCTTTGCGGCGGCAGGTATCTCAAACATTTACCACGCTCCTGAGGATCGCAACTGCGTCGTGACCATCCGCAATGGCGGTCATCATCGTAGGAGGCAGCGTCGTCACCAACCTGATCCGGGAATTCCTGCTGCGGAAGCTCACATCCAAGGTGCCGGATTACGCACAAGGCAAGCCGTAGCTGGGGACAGGTAGTCCGGGTCGGTGCTCGATGGATAACCAGCTATTCCGGCGCGCCTAGTTCGCGAACGATGCTGACACCCGAACTGGTGCCGATGCGGTTTGCTCCTGCATCGACCATGGTCCGGAACTGGGCTGCGGTGCGAATGCCGCCGCGCGGCTTTCACGCCGAGCGCGTGGCCGACCACGCCACGCATAAGAGCGACATCGGCAACGGTGGCTCCCGAACTGGCGAAACCGGTGGAGGTCTTCACGAAATCGGCTCCCGCATCCATGGCGAGAGCGCAGCCAAGAATTTTTTCTTCCTGAGTCAGAAGACCGTTCTCAAGGATGACCTTCAGCAGCGCGTTGCCTTCGTGGGCCAGTTTGGCGAGCAGGCGCATTTCGGTTTGCACGAGCACGCGGTCGCCAGACTTCAATGCCCCAATGTTGATCACCATCTCCAACTCTCGCGCGCCATTGTGCAGGGCTGCTTCCGCTTCGGCAAGCTTGGTAACCGTCAGGCTGGCGCCCAACGGAAAGCCGACAACCGCAGCGACCTTAACCGGATGTGCCGCGCAACTGAGCGGCAGCGGAAGCGACATAGCAGGGGTTGACCACAACGCAATGGAATCCGAAACTTCTCGGCTTCGGCGCAGTGACTGACCATCTGTTCCCGGGTTGCTTCAGGTGCGAGCAGGGTGTGATCGATGATATGAGCGGCGCTATGCCAGTCGCTGATTACGACGGCTGGAATTCCGGGAAGGACTGCGGCATCGACAGACATGAGCTAAAAGGTGATTCTACACGCCATCCTACGATGATTCCAAAATGCAAATGTCCGAAGATTACGATATCGCTCGGCGAAATCCAGGCCATATCCGACCACGAATTCATCGGGGATCTCGAACCCAACGTAGTCTGACCGCCACGCGGCTGGATCCGTCGGTCAGGTTTGTCGAGTAGTACGGCGATCTTCAATGCTTTCGGGCTGCGCGCCAGCAAAAGATTTTTTAGATACGTTAAGGTAAGTCCCGTATCCAGGATGTCTTCGACCAGGACCACGTTTTTGTCCTCGAGCGAGTCGTCCACATCCTTGACCAGCTTCACTTCCCCGCTATGCTGCCGTTGACCGCCGTAGCCGGAGACGGCGATGAAGTCGAAGCTTGCATCGAGGGGGACGTGGCGAGCCAGGTCCGCAAGGAAGATGGCAGCGCCCTTGAGCACTCCGATCAGGATTACGGGCTCTCCGGCGAAGTCTTCGCCAATGCGCAGCGCAATTTCAGTGACCTTCGCGGCGATGCGATCGCGCGCGATGAGCGGCCGCAGCGTGGATTCCCCCATTAATTCCTGCCGGGAACTTCGCAGGCGCAGATATCGAACAAATCCTGAAACAGCGACTCGGTGGTAGGAGGCGCCGGTGCCTGCGGAATCGCGATGTAGTCGTACTGCACCAGGCTTCTCCTTCGATGCCGTGCCGCAACTTCACCGTCGTGCAAGGGTTAGCTCACGAAAGATGGCAACCTCGGAACGCTTACGCGATTTTAACCAGAGCACCCGTACCGTATAATTGCGCTTTCATTCAACTTAGTACTGAGGTTTCGTCATTTCTTGCCATCTTCAGGTAAGACCCGCGGCCCTGTTGATTTGCGGGGCACGCTGTTGTGCCACGGCGATCGGTCTTCTACTCGCTCTTCTCCTTCTTGCTGGCATCGTGCCTGGCGCAGCAGGGACGTGGTCGAAGAGATCGTGATCCACGGCAATCGCCGCATCCCGGCGGACACCATTCGTGCCCGCATGTTCACCAAGGCCGGCGACGTCTACGACCAGGCCGGCGCTGGAGCGCGACTTCAATTCCCTGTGGAACACCGGCTATTTCGACGATCTGCGCATCGAGCGCGAAGCCATCGCCCAAGGGCTGGATCATTCACGTCTACGTGAAGGAAAAGCCGACCATCCGCGAGATCAAGTACACCGGCCTGAGCTCGGTATCGCAGAGCGACATTCTCGACAAATTCAAAGAGCAGAAAGTCGGCCTCACGCAGGAGAGCCAGTACGATCCGACCAAGGTGAAGCGCGCCGAAGTCGTCATCAAGCAACTGCTGGCCGCGCACGGCCATCAGTTCGCCACCGTTCGCTCGGAAGTCCGTCCCATTCCTCCCGCCGCGGTGGCGCTGACCTTCGTGGTGAAGGAAGGCCCCAAGGTCAAGGTCGGCAAGATCAAGTTCGAAGGCAACAAGGCCATCAAGATCCGCGAGCTGCGAAGCGCGATGAAGAACCTGAAGCCCATCGGCATTCCGCACTCCATCTTCCTGGAGAACCTGTTCCCGCGCACCTACGATTCGACCAAGCTGACCGAAGACGCCGAGCGCGTCCGCTACTACTACCAGACCAAGGGATACTTCAAGGCGCTGGTTGGCGATCCCAAGACGCAGATCCACGACACCAGCGGCGTCAAGTGGTACTTCCCCTTCAAGTCGTCGCCGGGCAAGGCCGTCGACATCACCCTGCCGGTGGAAGAAGGCCAGCGCTATCGGCTGAAAGAAATCACCTTCACCGGCAACAAGGCGGTGAAGAACACCGCAGGCTCTGCGCGCGCTGTTCAAGATCAAAGACGGCGACATCTTCGATACCGAAGCCATCCGCAAAGGCCTTGAAACGCTGCGCAAGGCGTACGCCGCGCTGGGCTACATCAACTTCACGCCTGTCCCGAACACCGATGCCGACGACGAGAAGACGACCATCAGCCTGCGCATCGACCTGGACGAAGGCAAGCAGTTCTACGTCCGCCGCATCGAGTTCCAGGGCAACACCACCACGCGCGACAAGGTCATCCGCCGCGAGCTGGCGCTGGAAGAAGGCCAGGTCTACAACGGCAACCTGTGGGAGCTCAGCTTGCTGCGCTTGAACCAGCTGCAGTATTTCGAGCAGCTGAAGCCCGAGCAGGATTCCGAGATCAAGCAGAACGTCGCAGGACGGCACGGTCGACATCACGCTGAAGGTGAAAGAGAAGGGCAAGAACAGCATCGGCCTGACCGGCGGCGTCAGCGGACTGGCCGGCGCCTTCATCGGCATCAACTACACCACGAACAACCTGTTCGGCAAAGGCGAGAGCCTCACGCTGCAGTTCCAGATCGGCCAGTATCAGCGCAACGAGCACGCTGTCGTTCACCCAGCCGTACCTGTTCGATCGCCCGCTGCAGTTTGGCTGGACGGTGTATCACAGCAGCTACAACTACAACCAGGCGGCGCTGACCTCGCAGCAGCTCAACCAGCACGGTCAACTTGCCGGCCAGCTACCAGGCCTATGCTGCAGAACTACACCCAGACCAGCACCGGTTTCACCACTTCGCTGAGCTATCCCATCAAGCGCTCGTTCAAGCGTATCGGCATCACTTACTGGATTCGACGATTCCTCGCGTGCAGACGTTCAGCACGGCGTCGGCGGATTACTTCGAGAGCGCTCGAATTCCGCGGCATCTCACGGTCCGAACGCGCTGAACGGAATTCATCACCAGCAAGGTCGTTCCGAACTTCTCGTACAACAAGATCGACAACCCGCAGCGTCCGCACTCCGGGCAGAGCTTCTATTTCGCCACCGAGTTCGCCGGCCTGGGCGGCAACGTCAAGTACATCAAGCCGGTGGCCGAGTACAAGAAGTTCCTGCCCGTGAACAAGGGCCGGAACACCTTCGGCTTCCGCGTGCTGGGTTCGTGGATCTCGGGATACGGCGGCCAGGTTGCGCCTCCGTTCGACCGCTTCTACATGGGCGGCGACACCGACATTCGCGGCTTCGATATTCGCGCCATTTCGCCGGTCGCGTTCTTCCCGACCGTCGGTGACCATTCCGCTGCAGAATCCGGACGGCACCATCGTTCCGCTGGATCCGGCCAACCCGCGCCGGGGCAGTTACAACATCACCATTCCGGTTTAGCAGATCATCTTCCCGGGCGGCGACACCAACATGGTCGACCAACCTGGAGTACCGCATTCCGATCGTCGGTCCGGTGACGTTGCCGCCTTCGTCGATACCGGCTTGGACTTCATCTCGCAGCAATCGCAGTTGCGGATTGCCGGCCGCAGAGTGATCACGTGCTGCACGACCACCGTGTTCGGCTGCCCATATCTTCAACGCCGACTTCACCTGCGTTGGCGGCGTACACCATTCCGTTCAGTGCGAACCTGCTGACCGTCAACGGCACCAACTACCAGCCGCGCATGTCGACCGGCCTCGAGTTGCAGGTCATCTGCCGGTGGTCAACGCGCCGTTCCGCTTCTACTAGGCCTACAACCCGCTGCGCATCAACGAGACGGTCAACTCGCCCAACCCGATTACCCGCTCGCATGTTCCCGGCGGGAGCGGCCGGCGATTACACCTATGCCCAGGCGATCTCCATCTATCAGCCGAAGTATTGTCTGCGCGGAACCGCGCAAGACCTTCCGCTTCACGGTGGCGACCACTTTCTAAGCCAAGCGACCTAGATAGTGATCAGGCCGCGCCGAAGGCCAATGGTTGTGGCCTCAGTGCGGGTGGCTGCGCCGAGCTTGCTGAGGATTGAGCTGATGTGGAACTTCACGGTGTGGACGGAGACGTTGAGCTGAACCGCAATCTCCTTGTTGGAAAGCCCTTCTACCATCATCTCCAAAACTTCGTGCTCGCGCGGAGTTAATTCCTCGGGAACCGCGCTCAGCGACTCGCTTTCAATCCGACTCCGCTGGCGCGCCGCGTAGAGCGTGGCCAATATGTCCTTCGCGATCTCGCTTGAAACGACCGCCAAACCGGCAGCGGCGGCTCGCAGCGCAGCAGAAAGCTCTGCTCCGGTGGAATCCGCTAGAAGTACGCCGGAGACGCGTACATTAACTGCCTCCGCTAGAGCTGTCGCGACCGCTTTGTTAGCCAATAGCACGAGCGGGACTTGCGGTAGTTGGTTGTTCAGGATGCCGGAGAGTTCTGTGCTTGTTTCGGCCGAGAGCAGTAACACATCGAAATCGTTTTCAGCCGTGCCGGTCGATATTTCAGCAAAGCTTGTCGTCGACCCCACGACTTCGACACCGTCTTCCACTTCGAGCAGGCGCTCGATACCTGCGCGTACAACAGCAGAAACAGCGAAGATCAGCACGCGCGCCGGTCTGAGCTTTTTAGGCCGGATTGCCCTGCGCACGATACTGACTTCGCTACTTGCCATTGCAATCACCGTTTCGGGCGGTCGCCCAGGGGTATGCTGAGGTCTTTCACTATGCCGGAGCGAAGCAGCCGAAGCTGCAAGGCATCTCCGGTTCGCTTCTGGGCGAGCATGCGATGCAGGCCGCGATAGCCCTTCACTGCTTCGCCGTCGGCGCTCACGATAAGGTCGCCAGGAATAACTCCGGCTTGTTTTGCGGGACTCTCAGGGGCGACGTGCAGCACCATGAGTCCCAGCTCCTGACCGGCTCCCGCGACTTGCCGCCACTCCTCTGGCAAAGGCACTTCCTGCATCGCCACTCCCAGGTAGGGCTGCGAAATGTGACCGCGCTCTAGCAATTCGTTGACCACACGCGCGACCGTCTCGGTTGGCACGGTGATAGCTGACGCGCGGGCCAGCACGGCGCTATTGATGCCCAACAACTCCCCACGCCCATTGATTAACGCGCTGCCCGACTGGCCGGGATAGAGCTGAATGTCGGGACGCAACAGCCGATCAATCTGGCCGCCTCGCCAGGTCCTCCACGGGCCACCGGTACGCGCCATGACACCGGCGGCGACTGCGAGCTCCCCGCGTCGCGAGCGGCCGACCGAAAGCACCAGCTCACCCAACTTGACGTCTGAGCCGATACGAAGGGTTCCCAGCCCAGCTCCGCCGCCGACCCTAATTGCCGCCACATCGGTCGTGTTGTCGCGGCCGGCGATCTGACCGGTGACGCTCTCGCCGTTCGGCAAAAACACGTTCACAACTTCTACCCGGCGCACGAGGTGTGCAGCTGTCACTACCACCCCAGGTTGCCAGTGCACGCCGCTGGCTGAGACTCGATGTCCCGCCTCGACTGCTACCACCGCTTTGCCAGCTTGCTCGGCGAGTTCCGATATCCGCGTCGAAAGTGCGTCCCAGATCTCATTACCTGTACTGCTCATTGCTTACTCCTGATGCTTGGAATCAATAACCAGGTTCAAGCTTGTCAGGAATGCAAGCGCTGCACATCAGGCAAACGGTTAGGTTTTGTACTGGAAGGATGGGCAGGATACCGCGAAGGACAAGCCGCAGGATCTACGCTGCGTGCCGATCCTCGGACAGCAAATGCTGCAGATCCAAACGCGTCGACTCATCCGTATTTGCGCCGAAGTTGCACCGCATCAGTTCGAGTGATTTGCGATGCTGCTCTGCGTTTTGGCCGGCTACGCAATCGGAGGGAATGAACAACCGGAAGTCACGCACGTACGCGTCGCTGGCGGTCAGCATTATGCAGGAATTGCTTGAGATGCCAGTCAAAATGAGCGATTCGACGCCGATGTACTGCAGCAACGTATCCAGCGGAGTGGCGTAGAAGGCCGAGTGCTTCGGCTTCAGCACAAGGTAGTCGTCACTCTCTGGAAGCACAAGCCTTACCATTTCGCGTCCGGGCAGGCCCTCCCGGTCGCAGTGGAGAATCACGGCGGCGAAGTCCGATCTCCATCTGCCTTGATTGTCGTTTACGTAGATCGCAGGAATGCCTGCCTCGCGGCAGCGCCGTTTCAGTTTGGCCACATTGCGGCCGAGTCTGACCGACTCGCGCACCAGCTCTTCATTTCCTGGAAAGTCCAGCGGGTTGATCATGTCGACGATTAGCAACGCAAGCCCGCAGCGGTCGGGCGCGTTGCCGTGCAGGTCGTGGTCGTGGTTGGAGGCTGCTGCCATTCTTGGGTGTGACGCCGTGGTGGTCAAGGTGCCGTTAGCCACTGACTGACGGTACCTTCCTACTTCACCGTGATGCGGTCGGCGATCTGTTTGTATTCGTCCGCAGTCACCAGACGCCGGTCGATCAGGTCATGCGGGGTGTGGTACGGCCGGTTAGCAACGACGCGTGCCGCCGCCTCATTACTGATGCCGGGCAGCGATGTGAGCTGCGACTGAGTGGCGGTATTGAGATCGATGGGATGCTCCGGCGATGGACGGCTCAAGCCGTCTCGTATACCTTCAGCCACAGCCTTGGTATCGTTCTTGATCTCGGAGGTCGCATTGGCGGTCGCTTGCCGCACCTGTTCAGGGTTCGACGGCTGCGTGCTACACGCGCTGCAGCCCGCTAGCAGCAGGAGAAAAGGCGCGCTGATCGACGCTAGAAGGGCAGAGGACATTCGCATACCAGAGTAGGATGCAAATCGAGTCGCTCGCGTTGAAGGCTGTGACCGGCTGGCGCAGCCGAAAAACGTCGAGCGGCATCAATATGTTGGGCCGTTGTCTTTGGCCCGCTCGCGATAATCTTGGTGAGGCCGCATAAGCGGATAGGAGGCTTCAATGGCAGTCGCTTCGTAAATGCCCAAGCTGTGGCCGCAGCAATCGCATCCCCGCGTCGCATCTTGCCGACATCGGGCGCTGTGGCGCGTGCAAATCGCCGCTCCCCGCCGTGGATGACCCCATAGAGGTGGACGCGTCCCTGTTTGACGAGATCGTGCGCGAAGCGCGCGTTCCCGTGCTGGTGGACTTTTGGGCCGCGTGGTGCGGGCCATGCCGCATGGCCGCTCCCGAGGTGGCGCGCACCGCAAAAGAGATGGCAGGAAAGGCCGTGGTGCTGAAAGTCGATACCGAGCGCGTCCCGGAGTTGGCTGCCCGCTACAACGTGCGCGGCATTCCGAATTTTGCCATCTTCCACAACGGAAATCTGGTTCGACAGCAAGCCGGGGTGGTTCCGGCGGAACAACTCAAACAGTGGCTGCAACTGGCATCAGAATCGCGAGTAGCCTGAGAAAGAGGGCGGTGAGACGCCATTCGCGCTGACTCGTAGCCTTAGGTCGCCAAGTGTCACTCGTGCGCGCGTTCTGCTAACTGCGGCCCGCCTCATTTAGAATCAGCTTTTCTCCTAATTACCAAGGACATTCATGCTCGATTTCGTTGGTGACCTAAAACGTACTCATATGTGTGGCGAGCTGCGCGCCTCCGACGCCGGTTCGAAAGTTGTTCTCATGGGCTGGGTCAACCGCCGGCGCGATCTCGGCAACCTCATCTTCCTCGACCTGCGCGACCGCAGCGGCATCACGCAGGTGGTCGTCACCGCTGACGCCGGCGCCGACGTGCATGAGAAGGCCGAGACGCTTGCGCTCGGAGTTCGTCGTCGCCGTCATCGGCCACGTGAAGCTGCGCGATGCCGGCACCATCAACAAGAACATCCCACCGGCGAGATCGAGGTCGTCGCCGACGAGCTTCGCCTGCTGAACGATTGCAAGCCGCTGCCCTTCTCGCCCGCCGACACCGTACTGGCCAACGAAGAAGTGCGCCTGAAGTATCGCTACCTCGATCTGCGCCGGCCGGAGATGCAGTACAACATCCAGCTGCGGCACAAGGTGTCGATCGCCATCCGCGAATACCTGAACGCGCAGGGCTTCTACGAAATCGAGACGCCGTTCATGACGCGCTCCACGCCCGAGGGCGCGCGCGATTATCTGGTGCCCAGCCGCGTGCATCCCGGCGAGTTTTACGCGCTGCCGCAGTCGCCGCAGATGTTCAAGCAGATCCTGATGATCTCGGGCTTCGACAAGTACTTCCAGATCGTGCGCTGCTTCCGCGACGAAGACCTGCGCGCCGACCGCCAGCCCGAGTTCACGCAGATCGATCTGGAGATCAGCTTCGCGCGTCCGGAGATGGTGTTCGACGTCGTCGAAGGATTTCTGACCGCGGCGTTCGAAGACCATCGGCGTCGGATCTGCAAACGCCGTTTCCGCAGCATGAGCTACGACCAGGCGATCCGCCTGTACGGCATCGACAAGCCCGACCTGCGCCTGCCCGCGATGGCCGACGTGCGCGAGGCATTCGCGCCGGAGAATCTGGCGACGCTGAACGTCGATCCCGAGCTGCCGGTGGTCGCGATCGTCATCCCGAAGGTCGGCGAGCTCTCGCGCAAGGAGCGCGACGAGATCAAGACGATGTTCGGCGACCGCAAAGAAGCCAAGGTCTTCGAGGACATCAAGCGGCTGGAGAAGTCGTTCCCCGAGGCTGTGGCGAAGATTCGCGAGCTGGCGCAAGCCGAATGCCGAAGACCTGCTGGTCGATCGTTGCCGGAGCGCAAGCGCAGCGGAAGCAGCCGACGCGCCGTCCAAGGCGCGTCAGCAGGCGTACGCGATTTACTCCGCCGCAGGACAGCTTCGGCTGGCGCTGGGACAGAAGTATGCCGAGCGTCACGGCGCATTCAAGCAAGGCGACTTCCGCTTCCTGTGGGTCACCGACTTCCCCATGTTCGAGTGGGACGAAGACGAAGGCCGCTGGAACGCCGCGCATCATCCCTTCACCTCGCCGCACGAGGAGGACATGGACAAGCTGGAGAGCGATCCCGGCGCCGTGCGCGCGCTGGCGTACGACGTGGTGCTGAACGGCACCGAGCTGGGTTCGGGCTCGATCCGTATTCATCGCCAGGACATCCAGAGCAAGATCTTCAAGGCGCTGGGCATGTCGCCCGAGGAGCAGCAGGCGCGCTTCGGCTTCTTCCTGGAAGCGCTGCAATACGGCACGCCTCCGCACGGCGGCATTGCGCTGGGGCTCGATCGCATCGTGATGATCCTCGCCGGCGCCGACAGCCTGCGCGAGGTGATTCCCTTCCCCAAGACCGCGAAGGCCATCGACATGATGATGGACGCGCCGACGCCGGTGAGCGAGCGGCAGTTGAAGGAGCTGGGCATCGCGGTGGTGGGGCGGAACGGACGTGTAGATTGCATCTTTCTAAGCTTACTTTCGTACTGCATTACTAACGCTTGACGTTACTAACGCATAGCAATACGATGAGAAAAGCGAGTGATTAAGACCTTCCGTGATTCCGAGACGGAGAAGGTATGGAAGGAAGAACGCAGCCGGCTCTTACCACCGGCCATTCACAAAACAGCTCTGCGGAAGTTGCAGATGCTAAACGCAGCAGCCACTTTGAGCGACCTGACTGCGCCACCCGGCAATCGGCTTGAACGCTTACGCGGCGATCGCAAAGGCCAATACAGCTTCCGCGTCAACGACCAGTATCGTATTTGTTTCGAGTGGCGAGAGAGCAACGCATTTAAGGTCGAGATCGCGGACTATCATTGAGGACTTCATAATGGGAACACGGAAACCAGCTATCATGGCCGCCCATCCCGGTGAGATTTTGCGGCTGGAGTTCATGGCACCCTTGCGAATCACTGCGTATCAGCTCTCCAAAGCGTTGCACTCTCCTGGCATATACGAGGTTGTGCGGGGTCAGCGAAGTGTCAGTGCTGATCTTGCGCTGCGACTCGGTAAATACTTCGCCACCACTCCGCAGTTTTGGATGAATCTGCAATCCGATTACGACCTGCGGCTCGCTGCAGCCAAGGCTCCGCTGAGTAAAATCAAGCCTCGCGTAGCAGCCTAATGCGATGCATCGAACCGTCTCCGTGAATCTCGCTGACATCCAAGACCGAATTCATCTTGCCGGGCGGCGAAGAACCGGCGATTCGAATATCGTCGCATTGATGGCCGTCTCGAAGACCTTCCCGCCTGAATCAATCCTCGAAGCCTACGCCGCAGGCCAGCGCCTGTTTGGCGAAAGCAAGGTCCAGGAATTCGCAGAGAAGGCCGACGCGCTGGCAGGCTTGAAAGACGTCGACTTTCACATGATCGGCCACTTGCAGTCGAACAAGGCGGCCAAGGCGGTTGAGTTGTTTCATGCTGTCGATTCCGCTCGACTCAGCCAAGCTGGCGACGCGGCTGAACGCCGCCGCGGAAGCATCTGGCAAGGTTCTCGGCGTTCTGATCGAGATCAACGTCGGTGGCGAGAAAGCGAAAACCGGCGTTGCGCCAGATTCGCCCGAGCTGAGCGAGATCCTGAACGGCGCTTCTGGATGGTCAAACCTGCGCATTCGCGGCCTGATGACGGTTCCTCCCTACACCGAAGATCCCGAGGGAGCGCGGCCATACTTCCGTAGGCTACGGGAACTACGCGAACAACTCGCTGCACGCAACTATCGCGACATCAGCCTGAATGAGCTTTCCATGGGCATGTCTCACGACTTCGAAGTCGCGATCGAAGAAGGTTCGACCTGCGTGCGCATCGGCACGGCGATTTTCGGTGAGCGCCCAAAGACAGTGATCCCTGTCCGCGATACCGTTTCCGGAGCGACTTTCCAGGTCAAGGTCCATCCCCGCGCTAAAAAGAATGCCATCACCGGCGAGATCGGCGAAGCCTTGAAGGTCGCCCTCACCGCGCCTCCCGTCGAAGGCCGCGCCAACGAGCCTGCATCGCGTTATTCGCAGAACTTTTGAATGTTCCGCGTTCGTCAGTTACCATAGCCGCCGGAGAAACCAGCCGAAATAAGTTGATTCGCATTAGCGGCTTGTCTGCAGCGCAGGTCGAAGGGAAGCTGCGGAGCGTGCTGGGCTAATCCCAGGAGAACACATTGAGCTTTGCGCAGCGTTGGCGCGACATTCGCACCGGCTTCGAGCGGCCATTCTGGGTTGCCAACATCAGCGAGCTCTTTGAGCGGCTCTCCTACTACGCCGCGTTCGCCTCGCTCGCGCGCTACTTGCACGAGGCGCTGCAGTTTCCGACAGAAAAGGCGAGCAGTCTCGCGGGCTTCTTCGGCGGCCTGGTCTGGTTCCTGGCAGTCTTTGGCGGAGCGACTGCCGACCGCCTGGGCTTTCGCCGAGCGCTGTCTCTCGCCTACCTGATCCTGAGTTGCGCCTATTTCCTGCTCGGCTCGCTTGCGCACCCGTGGCTTGGGCCAGTTCGCGACGTCGTGCCGCTGGGCGCGCTCGTTGTCTTCGTGCTGGCGCTTCCGGCGCTCGGAATCGCGCTGGTGAAGCCTAGGGTCGTCGGGACAACCGCTCGCGCCTCGAAAGAAAACGTTCGCTCCATCGGCTACTCGATTTACTACACGCTGGTGAATATCGGCGGTGCCGCCGGACCGATCGTCGCGTCCTACGTCCATCACCACATGCGCGTCGAGAACGTTTTCCGCGTCGCCGCCCTCAGCGTCTTCCTGATGTTCTTCGGGTGCTGCTCCTGTTTCGCGAGCCCACCCGCGCAGGGGATACCGAGCTGCCCTCAATCTCCCAAGTGGTGCGGAACTTCTGTGTGGTGCTGGGAAACTACAAGCTAGTGTTGCCGGCTTTGGGTGTTGCTCTGCTGCTGCGTTTGAGTGCCTGGTTCTATCCGTCTTTAACGATTCGGTGGTGGGTCTGGGCCGCGATAGCCGCGGTCGTGCTCTCTGGTGTCAGCAAGTTCATGTGGTTCCTGCTGATCTTCACCGGATATTGGATTGTCTATTGGCAGGAATTTATTACCTTGCCGCTGTATGTGCATGGGTACGTCAGCGCGAACATTGATACGGAACTGGTGCTGGCCACGGGCCCAATCATCGTCATCCTGTTCACAGTTGCGCTGAGCGTCCTCACCCAGAAGGCCCGCGCCTTCACCGCGATTATCGCGGGCACACTGATTACGTCACTGGCCTGGATCATCCTGATCTTCTATCCATCGCTGACCGGCGTGATCCTGACGCTGGTGGTAGTTGCGATTGGCGAGATCACACAGTCGCCGCGCTACTACGAATACATTTCGCGGCTCGCTCCCGCGGGGCAGCAGGGCACGTACATGGGATTCGCCTTCCTGCCGTTGGGAATAGGTTCGCTCATCGGCGGCGACTTTGGCGGCTACCTGATCCATCGTTTCGGAGAAGTGGAGCACCGCCCGGCGATGATGTGGTGGGTGATCATCGGCGTAGGCGTGGCCACGACGGTCCTGCTTTGGGTCTACGACCACTTCTTTCTTCCTAAGCCGGTTGCCGAAATCGCTACCACCGAAGCAGGAGTTGGCTGATGGCAGCGAAGACTCCCGCTTACATCGCGAAGCACATCCGCCGAGTGCTAAAAGACGGCGGGTCGGCGCCGCACACGGAAGAGGTGCAACGCTTCTTCAAGCATGAAGTGAAGTCTCGCGGCTGGTACACGACGGAGTTGCGAAAGGTCGCGGTGCGCTTTCGGCGAACGATTCTGGCCGAACAGGGCTTACCCTTCCTGCTGCAGGTAGCTGACCAGCTCTTTCGGGGCGAGGTCCTGGAAGAGAAGAACTTCGCGGTAATGCTGCTTGAGGGACAAACTGCCAAGTTTGGGCGCAACGAGTTCAAGCTATTCGAGAGCTGGATTGACCGCATCACGAACTGGGCCGATCACGATGCTCTGGTTCATTATCTGATGGGTCCGATGATCGCGGCTAACGAAGCGTATCTGCCGCGAACATTGGTCTGGGCCAAGAAATGCAGCACCTGGCATCAGCGCGCCGCGGCCGTCGGACTGATTCACAGCACTCGTCAGCACAAGAACTTTGAACACATCCAGCGCATTACGGAGATGCTCCTGCCAAGCTATGACGACATGGTACAGAAAGGGCTGGGCTGGCTGCTGCGCGAGGCGGCTAAGGCGAATCGGGATCAGACTGTTCCCTACCTGATGTTGATCCGAGGACACTCTCCCCGACTTGTTCTGCGAACGGCATGCGAAACCCTGCCGTCGGAAATGCGGGCGCAGGTGCTCGCAAGAGCTAAGGCACAGCGAGCGGGAGATTAGCAGGTTCGCTCAGGGTTAAGGTTCAACAATCGCTGGGTTGGCTCCGCCCTCTGGCGCAACCTCCGCCACAGGCACAGCTTCGCCATTCGGCTTCCCTACAAGCGCAGAAGCCGCGGGACGCACGCCGACCTTGGCCGGGCGCCAGCTCTTCTCATAGGGGCCGATGTGCCAGATGTCGCGCGCATATTCCTGCACCGTGCGGTCGCTGGAAAACTTCCCGATGCGCGCCACGTTCAGCACTGCTTTTTGCCACCAGACTTCGTCAGCGAGATATTCCTGCTCGATCAAGCGGTGGGTCTCAACGTAGCTGAGGAAATCGGCAATGTGGAAGTACTTGTCGCCGCGATCGAGGAGCTCATCGAAAATCCAGCCAAAGAGGCCGTGCTCATTCGGGCAAAACCGGTCGGAGCTGATAGCGTCGAGCACCTCTTTGATCTGCGGCTGCTCTTCGTAGAAATCGCGCGGGACGTATGTTCCCTTCTCTTTCATTTCCGCGATCTGCTCCGCACGCAGGCCGAAGATGTAGATGTTGTCTGCTCCGACTTCCTGGGCGATCTCGATATTAGCGCCGTCCCAGGTGCCAATCGTCAACGCGCCGTTCATGGCGAGCTTCATGTTGCCGGTACCTGATGCCTCGGTGCCAGCGGTGGAAATCTGCTCGCTTAAGTCCGCGGCGGGCATGATTAGCTCGGCCAGCGAGACGCGATAGTCGGGCAAGAAGGTTACCTTGATCCACTCCCGGGCCTTGGAGTCGTTGTTTACCACCTCGGCGACGCTGTGAATGAGCTTGATAATCTGTTTTGCCGCCCAATATCCGGGTGCCGCCTTTCCCGCAAAGATGTAAGTGTGGGGCACCGCCGGAAGCTCTCCGTGTTCCACAATGCGCAGATAGTCGCTAATGATGTGCATCACATTCAGCAACTGGCGCTTGTATTCGTGGATGCGCTTGATGTGTACGTCGAAAATCGAGTCGGGATCGACAATCACCCCGGTCTCTTTCTGGATGACCGACTGAAGCTTCAACTTGTTCCTGCGCTTGACCTCTTTGAATGACGCGCGAAATTCCGGATCTTTCGCCCATGGCTCGAGCTCGCGCAGTTTGTCGAGGCTCGTAATCCACTTATTCTCGTCGAGCGTCAGGCTTATCAGCTCGGTCAGCTCAGGATTGGCCTCCATCAGCCAGCGCCGCGGAGCCACACCATTCGTCTTGTTATTGAACTTCTCCGGCCACATCGCGTAGAACTCAGGCACCAGTGACTGCTTGATCAGGTCGGTATGCAAGGCAGAGACGCCGTTCACCGAGTGACTGCCAATGATGCACAGGTTTGCCATCCGCACCTGCTTCTCATAGCCTTCCTCAATAATCGACATGCGCTGCAACTTCTCGGCGTCCATGAAGGAGTACTGCTGCGCGTCGCGCATGAACTGGTGGTTAATGTTGAAGATGATCTGCATATGCCGCGGCAGAACTCTCTCCAGCAGGGGAACCGACCACTTCTCCAGCGCTTCCGGCAGCAACGTGTGGTTGGTGTAGGCCAGCGTTTGCTGCGTAATCTCCCACGCCTGCTCATAGGCAAGCCCGTGGTCGTCCATGAAGCTGCGCATCAGCTCGGCGACCGACAAGCTGGGATGCGTATCGTTCATCTGGATGGCGACCTTGGATGGGAAGAGTTCGAACTTGTCGCCATGCTGCTTGCGGAAGCGACGAAGGATGTCGCCGATAGCGCACGCAACCAGGAAATACTCCTGCACCAGCCGTAGCTCCTTGCCGCTGACCACCGAGTCGGATGGGTATAGAACACGCGAAATGTTTTCTGATTGGATCTTCTGCTCGATGGCGCGCACGTAATCGCCACGATTGAAAATCTCGATGTCGAAATCTTCCGAAGCGCGCGCAGTGAACAGGCGCAGCCAATTCACCGTTTGCCCCAGATAGCCCACGATGGGCATGTCGGCGGGCACGCCAACCACGGTTTTGTAACCGCTCCAGCTTTGGCGGAGGTTATCCTCGTCGTCGCGTTGCGTTTCTACCTTGCCATAGAGATTGATGGCGACGGATTCGTCGGCGCGCTCAATCTCAAACGGGGTGCCGTTAGCCTTCCACCGATCGGGCTTTTCGCGCTGGAAACCGTTGAAGATTTCCTGGCGGAAGAGACCGTACTCGTAGTCGATGCCGTAGCCAAAACCCGGCATGCCGAGAGTCGCCATGGATTCGAGCATGCAGGCGGCGAGACGGCCCAGTCCGCCGTTCCCCAGGCCAGCATCGGCTTCGCTGTCCAACACGTCTTCGAGGCTGATACCGAACCCTGCGAGTACCTCGCGACAGAGTTCTTCGGCGCGCAGGTTCGAAAGATTGTCGGCCAGCGCACGGCCCATCAGAAACTCCATCGACAGGTAGTAGAGCCGCTTCTGGTCCTTGTGACGAAACCGCCGCTCAGTTTCAATCAGACGATCGACGATGCGGTCTCGAACCGCCAGGGATACCGGAATGAGGTAATCGGCCGAGGTCAACTCAGATGTGGGACGAACCAGGGTGTAACGAATATGGCGAAGTATGGCTTCCCGCAACACTTCCGCGGGACGCCCCTGGGTAAGAAACTCTTCAGTGGACATATGATGAGGGCGTTTTCAATTCATTTATTTTGAGAAAGCCCGTCACTCCGCTTCGACTCGCTCCGGCGGAGCCGCGGTCATATCCCAGCCCATCCTCTTGCAGGGATATCGACTCCACTCTTATTCCGATGCCTATTACGTGTAGTGCGATTACACATTCTAACCCATGCCTGCCAGACAGTTCCCTGGAAAGCAGGGGCACCCCGGTGCCCGAATGGGGCCACTTCATGGCTAGGATGTGGCGCGAACTATCTTCGGGAGCAAGAAATTGGGTATGCGATGTGCAGTGATCGGCAGCTCACTTGCGCTCGAACGGCCTCACCAGCGGCATCCAGGGATTATGAGGCGGTGATAGAGTTTTTGCATTGGTACAGGAGGACTCATGTCGCCATCGGCGGATGCGGATGATGGAAAGTGCAAAGGCAGCTAGCGGGTCAAATGTCCTCGCATCCCAAGCCTTCGTTGATCGCCCTCACCGGGTTCATGGGATCCGGCAAGAGCAGCGTGGGGCACGCGCTGGCATCAGTCTTGAAATGGCGATTCGTCGACCTTGATTGCGAAATCGAACGCGAGCAGGGCCGTAAGATCCGGGAGATTTTTGCCAATGAGGGTGAAGCGAGGTTTCGCGAGATTGAGACCGCCAGCCTTCGCTCAGTGCTTGCAACCGCACTACGCCCACTGGTCTTGGCGACTGGCGGGGGAACCTATGTGCAGAGCCAAAACGCCAAACTAATGCACGCACAGGAAGCATGCGTAGTGTTTCTTGAGGGCTCGGCTGAGGTGTTGCTTCGCCGATGTTGCGGCAAAGGCGATGCGGATGAGGCGGTCCGGCCGCTGGCGCGTGAACGCGACGCCTTCGTCGAGCTTTATGAGCAACGCCTGCCGCTCTATCGCAGAGCCGACCTCACGGTAAATTCCGACAACAAACATCCG
The DNA here is from genome assembly GCA_963758835.1 of uncultured Acidobacteriaceae bacterium. Classification (GTDB taxonomy): domain Bacteria; phylum Acidobacteriota; class Terriglobia; order Terriglobales; family Acidobacteriaceae; genus CAVVDY01. Next base: position 69,790 of record CAVWWZ010000031.1, read on the forward strand.
GGCAGGGTTGCCAGAGACATTGCCAAGCTGTTGGGCTTGAACTTCGCGGATGAGTTGACGACCGAAGGCTGAGAGCTGCCGGGCCGCCTTTACTGTATCTGCTGCAATCTCGCGATCAATTTTTGTGCCAGATTATCTTCGGATTCCGACCACAGCACACGCCCGCTGATACCGCAGTGACGCTCGACTGCGGTGGAAAACGCAACAAGTTTTGCCACGTTGTTGCGGATGCGCATTTCGTCATCGGCGGTGAGGCTCAGACCTTCGAACAAAAATGGCGTTTCCAGCCCGAAGTCGACTTGGATATGTCCGTCGTCCGTATACGTCCCTTCGTCAAACTCGACACCGTTGACTACGAATCTCACCGCGACGGGACGTTGCACCCAAGCTTCGCCGTGCTCGTCCTCATTCGGCACCCACAAATCCCAGAAAGCTTCGAAGACTAGGGCGAAGTCATCATGGGCAAACTCCTGAGCGACTTCCGCAGCCTCTTCGGGAGAGACACCCGGGTCGAAGCGTCTTTCCAGCACCGTCGGTTCGCTCCAGGCAACCGGATGCACGGAGAGGTAGGTCACTCCTTCGCGCAACTCCGAGAATGGAAACTGCCGCAGCACCGACACAGCCCGCGGCAACATTTCGGTGTCACGAAAGGTAGGAAACCAGATGCTGAGAAAAAGGGAGTCCATGGGCGACATTGTAGCGCCTGCGCCGGAGGCGAAACCTCGCTACGCGGGCGTGATTTCAGATTATTGCAGCCGGAAGCGCTCCGCCATCAACCGCTGCAGCCTGGGCTTGTACAGAATGTCGTAGGCGAACTCTTTGTCGGGAAACATGGCAAGCGCTGCCCGCTTGGTGTTTGCCACCATCTCAGACGCCTCTTCGACGGTGAGGCCCTCATCCTGGCTGATGACCGACATCACCATGTTCATCATGATCTGGAGCCGTCGGAGCTTGCGCCGTTCCTCTTCCTGCTCCTGAACTTCGCTTGGGGTTGGCTGCGGTTTGGGGGTCGCGTTCCGCTCTGGTAGCTCCATCTGGGTCCTCTAAAGCAAAATGCCGGGCACTAAGTACGCAAGTGCCTTAGCAAACCGGCTTTCATTACAATTGGATGTTGGACGCCATCTCACCGTTGCGCTGAACCGTTGGGCTGCATCATACACCGATTCAGGCAATTTCAATTCGAGAACAGACGTTGCAAGTTGTGAGTCAGGGTTGCATCCAAGTCTCTGCGGAGGAAAAATGGCGGAACTACCAGAACAGAACGAAGCAGGCGAGCCGAACAAGGAACTGGTAAAGGTCTTCGATACTGAGCAGGAATCCGAAGCTATGGTCGTGCGCGGCCTGCTGGAGGCCAACAGTATACCGGCGGTGATCGAGAACCTCGACGCGCCTCAGGACGTCCTGCCCGGAGTTGGGGGAGTGATTGTTTTGGTACGTGCGGAACAGGCCGAAGAAGCAGCGCGTCTGATCGAAGAATCGCGCGTCGACATTCCTGACGACGAGGCGGTCAGCGAGGAACCGGCTTAGCGGTCACGGTCTTCCCATCCAGATAGAACGAAACAGCCCCGGCCAGATCGGTGCGGTACGTCGTGATATGCGACGCGGCGTACCGCTCCATCACCTCCGGCCGGGGATGCCGGAACGGGTTGTAGAAGCCGGCCGATACCACTGCAAATCGCGGATTTACCGCCGCCAGAAACTCCGGAGAACTGGAAGTCAGGCTGCCGTGATGGCCGACTTTCAGCAGATCGGCGTGCGGGGTCTCCTCGATCAGCAGCTTCTCAATGCGGCGATGCGAGTCGCCCACCAGCAGTGCGGAGGTTTGGCCGTATGTGCAGGTGCAATACCAGTGACTCGTCGTCTTCCTCACGGTCGCGGTGCTCCCAGCCGGGCTGCGGGTTGAGCACGCGAATCTGCACTCCTCCGAAATTGAACTCTTCACCCGCATGGTGCGCCGACAGGATCACGGCAAACTCTGCGGCGGTCTTTTCCACCTCGGCGAAGTCGCGGGATTGGCGATTCGACTCCATACCAAAGCTCGCGTGGCCGGAAGTTGGCAATGATGCTGCGCATTCCTCCGATATGGTCGGAGTGCGCGATGCGAGGCAGCAACGGCATCCAGCCGGCGAATACCGCGCGACCACAGATAGGTGGACACGACTTCTTCGCCAACATCGAAGTCGGAGCGCGATGTCGCTCCCAAGCCGCCGGAGTCCATCAGCAGGGTTTTGCCCTCGGGCGTCACGATTAAGCAGCGAATCGCCCTGCCCAACATCGATGGCGGTGATCTCCAGCACACCCGGCCGAAGCCTGCGGCTTGGGTGGTAGTAGCACCAGCGCAAAGGCAGACAACGCCAGGGCTGCCAATCCGACGGCTCTCTGGAATGGTCCCCGGCGCGCCAACAGCAATGCCAGACGAAAGCTGCAGCAGCAACCAGGCACATCACCAGCGTAGGCGTGGGAACCCGCACGTCGAAAGGCGGAGGTGCCCAAAGAGTCGCACGGTCCCGGTAAGCAGGTCGAGTGAGTACTCCGTGATCTGAGCTGGAAGCCATGCGAGCCATGCCGAACCATAGGACATCGCAACGGCAACTACTGCCGTCGGCAGCAATATCCCGGCGATCGGAATGACCAGCGCATTGGCCGGGAGCGACAGCGTGGTGACGCGATGGAAGTACCATGCCATGGGCAGCGTCAGGGCAAACTGGATGATGACTGAACCGATTACCAATTCAGCTGCGGCCAGCACAAGCGAAGCAGCACGAGTCGTCATGAAGTTCGCGACACGGCTCGCCCACGATCTCAGCCAGATGCGAGCGAATCAGTCGCAGGTCGGAGCGAAACTGAGCTGCCTTGGTCGGGAAGCTGTAGTCATAATTCGGTGAATCGAGATTTTTTAGGCCTATCTGCAACGGGTAGATCAACGATCGCAGTACCGGCACCGCGATGCCGGCGACAGCAATCACGGACAGAAATGTCAGTTGGAAGCTGGCGTCGAATAAGGTTCGCGGATTGACCAACAACATCCCGAATGCCGCGACACCCAGCGCGTTCAGCCCGGTCGCGATCTCGAAAGAGCAGCCGCGTGACCAGATAAATGTTCAGCACGATGGTTGCGCGAATGATGGGCGAACCCAGATCGGCGACAAACGCATATCCCCAGGAGAGAACGATCGTGAGCACGGTGGCCGCGGTTTCGCCGAAGGGGAGCTTGCGAAGCGCCCAGAAGACCGCGAAGGCCAGGATTCCGACGTTGATTCCGGAGACGACCAGGATGTGATACGTCCCGGTGCGCTGGAAGTCGGTCTTGATGTCGCGGCCAAAGAAAGCTCGTCCGCCGATCAGCATGGCTTGCATCAAGGCGCCGCGCTCGCCGGGCCAAAGCGTCTGAATGTGCGCCAGAATGCTGCGACGTGCACGCGCGCGCCATAGGCCGATGCGGCTGCCTTCGAAGCCAGGCAGGATCTCAACTTGCGCTGCTCGCGCTGATCCTGTCAGTCGAATGCCCTGCGAAGCCAGATAGCCCGCCAGATCAAGCGCTCCCGGATTGCCGTAGTTGCGCGGCATGCGCAGCTTTGCATGAAGCTGCAGCCGTTCGCCATAGGTGTAGACCGGCAATGCCGGGTCACTCCCCGATGTCTCCGCTGCAGCTTCGTCGGATTCGCGACTGTAGATGGTGAGCCGGATGCCAACATGCGCATTGCTCAGGTGGTCAGCCGTCGCCAGCTCTTCAGATTCGAGATCGACCGATTCCTGCTTGCCGCCGTAAGGGCTGTCGCGCACCAACCCTTCGCGGATCACGTGGCCGTGAAACCGTGACCTCGCCTTCGCCGGTTGCGAACGCTTGCAGGTCGGGCGCGTTGTTTGGGACGGCGTCAGACGCCTGAAGGTAAAAGCTCCCGCCGCGAAGACGGCAATCAGGACGAGGGGATAAGCCAGTTCGGGGCCGCGCTTCCATACGGCGCAGGCTCCCACACATGCAAGAGCTAGCGCGATCAACCAGACGAAGGGGGACCGCCAAAGATAGTTCGCAGCGATGATGCCGCCGGCAAATGCCACGGCCGCGATAAAGAGAGGTTCTTTACCGCCACAATACAGGCGGCGCGGGCAGGCGGAAGCCAGCGCGCCGTTCGCAACGGAAGAGGCCGACGGCAATGCTCAACAGCTCACGGCGGGTGGGGACGCGCAACCCGTCGCGAATCTCTTACAGGCGGTCGAGGTCTTCGGCGCCGATGCCAACCGACCAGGGCCACAGTTCATATTGCGCGAGTCCGAACCGCGTGTACGGATCGTTGTCGCGAATGCTGTCGAGGGTCGCTTGCGCTTCGTTATCGGGAACTCGCAGCAGCAGCGCTCCGCCGCTGCGCGGGACCAGCGGTCCCGAAGCAATCAACAGGCCTTCCTGCTTCAGTCCCTGCAGATAGGCGCGGTGGGCGTCGGTGTGCTTGAGGACTTCTTCCAGCGGCTTGCGGTAACGAATGATAGCGATCGCGTACATAATTTTTTTTGGTAGAGCGGCGCTCAGCGCCGCGTCAGCCAGCCAAAACCTCTCTGAGGCTTCAGCCCTGGTTAGCGCGCCAGGTGCAGCACCGTTTCCATGTGCGATGTCTGCGGAAACAAGTCGACCAGGTGCGCTTGCTCTACCCTGAAGCCCGATTCTAGCAGCACGCGCAAGTCACGAGCGAGGGTTGCCGGATCACATGAGACGTAGGTCACACGCGGGGCGGACATACGTCCTAGCGCGCGCGCCGATTTCTCTCCCAGTCCGGCGCGCGGCGGATCGACGAGGACGAGATCGGGCGCAAGCTTCGGTCCGCGCTCGGTGAGGAAGGCCTCGGTGGTGGCGCGAATCGGCTTCACGTTGCTCGGCGCATTGTGGCGCAGATCAGAAATGGAATGAGGTGATGCTTCGACCGCCAGCACCTCATCGAAGCGCCGTGCGAGTGGCACGCTGAACAATCCAACTCCGGCATAAAGATCGAGTGCGGCGCGGCCTTTGTGGCTACCCACCGCGAGTCGCGCCAATTCAGCGACTAAGAACCGATTGGTCTGGAAGAACGATCCCGCGCTGACGCGAAACTCGTGATCGGCAACCCGGTATTGCATCGTGCCGCCTCCAATCGCCTGCCCTTGCTGGCTGTGCACCGAGGTCAGCGGTGCAAACTGGCGGGAGTCGTCCTCGACCGGCGAGCTCGCGAACACCTCTACGCCTTGAATCGCCGGCATCCGTTGATGCAATGCCGTCGCAAAGGGCTGGCACTCCCGGGCGTCACTGCCGGGCCGCACGTAAAGCTCAACCAGCATCTGCTGATCGTCATGATTGGCGAAGAACTGTATGCCGTGAACGGACGACGGAACAGCGCCATCGCTACCCAGAATCCACACCGCGCGAATTGCCTCGTTGATCAGCGGGGAACTAATCGGACACTTCTGGACCGCGAGTATCTGGTGCGAACCGCTGCGATGATATCCGAGTTGAAACTTCGGCTCGGATTGCACGCGCATGCGGGTTCGATTGCGATAGTGCCACGGCTCCGCTGCGTGTATTTCAATCTCGCCGTGCAGTTCGAGCTTGGCGGTTCGTCGCAGCGTCTCGCGCAGGATCTCAGTCTTGTAGCGAAGCTGGGCCGGATAGTCGATGTGCTGGTACTGACAGCCGCCACAGCGGCCAAAGTAGGGACAGCCGGGCTCGACACGTTCTCGCGAAGCCTCGACGATCTGGTCCACGCGGGCGCGAGCAAATCCGGAGCGGGTCTCGACCAGAGTGGCCTCGATTTTTTCACCCGGGATGACGAAAGGCACAAAAATGGTTTTGCCGGGACCTTTTTCGTCCGCGGGCAGCCGCGCGAGGCCGTCACCGCCGTAAACCAGTTTTTCGATTTTAAGTTGCCAGAAGTGTTCACCACTGAGGTCACGGAGGACACTGAGGCAATATTTATGCCCTGTTCTTCTCCGGTGCTCTCTGTGACCTCCGTGGTGAAGATATCTTTAGGCAACGTAAACAACTTTATCCCAGCTCAGCACTGAGCGGTACGTTGGCCGTTACCAAGTGGGACTTCGCTCGCTCCTGCAACTCAGCGCTAAGCGCGACGCTCTTGCCCTGATCGAGCCCGGCCTGCACGGCAACGCAATCGGATGTAGCCACCATCTTGCCCGAAACGTCGTTGTACATCTGGTGGAGGAAACGAAAATACTTCTCACCTACGGCGAGGAATCCGCTTTTGATGACCACCAGTTCGCCGCCGCGCAGTTCCTCGAGAAACTGATAATTCTGGCGCACGATCGCGATCCGCAGGTTGTTCTGCTGCATTGAAGCTGGCGTTAGCCCGATGGCGTGCAGCAGAAACCACGTTGCCTGATCGAACCGCGAGACGTACATGCGCGAGTTCATGTGGCTGGTGAAATCGTACTCTGAAGCCAGCACCGCGCCTTTAAATGTGTGCACCCAGTCGGACATAGTAGGTTCTCAGTCGTCAGGTATCCGGTAAAGCGCTTCGTTTGTGAGCCCATGTCTGAGACCTGACAACTGACACCTGATACCCAACGTCGTCAGGAGTTCTCAGTTATTAATGTTTTTACCAACCTCGCCACCGCCTCCAGCGTGCTCTCCCGCTGATCGCGATGGGGCGAATGTTTGCAATCGGCAAGCATAACAAGTTCTGTACCAGCGACGCGACTGGCAATCGCTTGCACTTGGGCCGGCGTGCCGTACTCGTCCTGCTCGCCTTGGATGCAGAGAACTGGACAGCGAATCGCGGCCAGATACTCCTCGATGTTCCACGAGCGAAACGCCGGGTCGAGCCAGATGTCATTCCATCCCCAGAACGTTTCGTCCACATGCGCGTGGTACTTCCCAAGCTTCTCGCGAAAATTCGTAGTCTGGAAATTAATCTTGGCTGCCGCGATGCTCTCGATACTCAGGTCCTCGACAAATACGTGCGGCGCTTCGAGGATCAAGGCTCGTGGCGACTCAGGAAACGTGCCGGCATATACCAGCGCAATCGAGCCGCCGTCGCTGTGCCCGAAAAGAATCGGCCGGTCGATTCCGCAGGCCGACAATAATGCCGGCAACACAACTTGCCCCTCGTGATGCATGAAGCTGACGTGGCGCTTCTCGAGCAAGCGATCGGAATTGCCATGTCCATAACGCGAATACACCAGCACTCCGCAGCCCGTCCGCTCCGCCAGCCGTTGGGGAAAATCTTTCCAGAGCGCGATCGATCCCAGGCCCTCATGCAGCATGACGATCGGCGGTAAGCCTTGCACGCGAGGCTCAATCCATAACGTCTCCAACCGCTTGCCATCGACGGGAACGAAGGCGCGCTGCTCCGCGACTCGTTGTACGGACGCTGGGTCCATGCCGGTCAGCCCTGCTCTCCTTCGCTGTTTAGAATACTCGTAGCACTGAAAAACCAGCCGAGGAGCGACTTCTATCCGCACCTTCAACCTTTGCCTGATCGGGTTCGGCAACGTTGGCCGAAGCTTGGTCGGTCTCATGCACCGCAAAAGCGCCGACCTGCGTGAGCGCTACGGGATCGCCTACCGTATCACGGGGGTAGCGACACGCCGTCTCGGCTGGTTGGTGGCGCCCGAAGGCTTCAACGAAGAGAAGCTGCTAAGTGGCGACTACTCGGAAGGGCAGGACGCGGACGACCTGCACGCATGGATCACGACCGCGAAACCTGGCGCATTCTTTGAGGCCAGTTCCCTGAATGCCGAGACCGGCGAGCCGGCTATAACGTACATTCGCGCAGCGCTCGAGGCTGGAGCGCACGCCATCACCGCGAACAAGGGCCCAGTCGTCTACGCGCACAAGGAGTTGACCGAGCTGGCGAAGACTTGCGGCCTCCGCTTCTTTCACGAATCGGCAATGATGGATGGCGCACCGGTTTTCTCGCTGTTCCGCGAATCCCTGCCGGCGCTGGAACTGCACGGTTTCCGTGGCGTGCTTAATTCCACCACCAACGTCATACTGGAATGCATGGAATCGGGCATGGTATTCGACGATGCCGTTCGCGAGGCGCAGCGGCTAGGCGTTGCTGAAACCGATCCCAGCAATGATGTCGACGGGATTGACGCGTCGGTGAAGGTAGTCGGTTTGGTCAACGTTCTCATGGGCGGGAGCCTCGGAATAACGGATGTCAACCGAACCGGAATTCGTGCGGTTACGGCCGACATGTTGCGTAAAGCGGGCGAGAACAGGCCAGACTTGGAAGTTGATCAGCCAGGCCCGGCGGGAGAGCGATGGCAGGATCACAGCATCAGTTGCGCCCGAGTGCATTGGGCCGGGCGATCCACTCTATTCGGTGCGCGGGACGTCACTGGCCATCGGATTTGAAACCGATGTTTTCCGGGAATTGTTCATTGCTGAGCGCGATCCTGGCCCGGAGGCGACCGCTTACGGCATGTTGTCCGATTTCATAAACGCAGTCAGGAGTTCTTGAATTGTCTTCCACTACGAAGTCCGCAGTCGTTGCCAGGTTCGACGTCGAATGGGCCCGCGCTCAGTTTCCAGCATTACAGCAGACGGTGAATGGCCGGCCCGCGGTTTTCTTCGATGCTCCCGGGGGAACGCAAGTCCCGCAGCGAGTGATCGACGCCATCACGAATTACCTCGCCACCTCCAACGCCAACACGCACGGGGCGTTCCTCACCAGTGAGCGCACGGACGAGATTTACTCCGGCGCGCACGCCGCCATGGCTGATTTCTTCAACTGCGATCCTGACGAAGTAGTATTCGGCGCCAACATGACCACGCTCACATTCGCGTTGAGCCGCTCGATCGGGCGCGACCTGAAGAGCGGCGATGAGCTGCTCGTCACCCAACTCGATCATGATGCCAACGTCTCGCCATGGGTGTCGCTTGAGGAGCGTGGCGCCAAGGTACGCACCGCCGACATCAAGCCCGCCGACTGCACGCTCGATATGTTCGATCTTCAGGCGAAGGTTCGGCGCAGCACCCGGCTGGTAGCAGTCGGCTACGCCGCGAATGCGGTCGGCACCATCAACGATGTCGCGGAGGTTGTCCGGCTGGCGCACGGCGTGGGCGCCTTGGCGTTCATCGATGCGGTGCACTTTGCGCCGCACGGGTTGATTGATGTGCGCGCGCTGGACTGCGACTTCCTGGCCTGCTCCAGCTACAAGTTCTTCGGCCCGCACATGGGCATTATGTTTGGCAAACGCGACCATCTGCAGCGCCTGCGCCCGTATAAGCTGCGCGCATGCACCGAGCAGCTGCCCGATCGCTGGGAGAGCGGGACCCAAAATCACGAGGGCATGGCCGGAGTCATCGCAACGATCGAGTATCTCGCGGATCTAGGGAGGCACCATGCTCCTGAAGCACGTACCCGCCGTGAAGCCTTGGCGGCTGCGTATGAGGCGATGGTCCAGTATGAACGGGAACTGAGCGCTCGGCTTATAAGCGGCCTGCTGGAAATTCCCGGACTGACCTTCTATGGCATCAAGGATCCTGCAAAGTTCGATCAGCGAACTCCGACGGTAGCGGTTCGCATGGAGGGCTATACTCCGCGCGAGCTGGCGCAGCACTTAGGGAAGCGCGGCATCTTTACCTGGGACGGCAACTACTATGCCGTCGATTTGGCGGAGCGGCTTGGTGTTCAGCAAAGCGGCGGCATGTTGCGCATTGGCCTGGCGCACTACAACACCGTCGAAGAAGTCGACTACCTGCTGGCTGAGATGCGAGCGCTGGCCAGAAACTAGCCGCACTGGCGGCATCGAACGCAGCTCCGTATGGCGGCTTTTTTGTCTCTGTTGCGAGTTCGCTCCTCACGCTATAATCCGCTCACCCACGGAGGACCACTCTTTCCATGCGCGGCGTGCCTCGCTGGTTCGCAGTGTTGTGCGTAGTCGCGGTTGCGGTCGTGGTGTGCGCTTTCAGTCTGCGCCGGGTGCTCGCGCCTGACACCTCGCATTCGCATAGGGCAGAGCTCACCACGGCGCCAGACGCAACCGACTCCTTTGGGGACGGGACTCCCGACTTTCTCCGCCTCGTGAATTCGGCCGACCGGCGTGCATTTCGCGGCTGGTTTACGCTGCTTGCCGAGTCGCAATACTTCCGCGAAACCAAGCTGCCGCCTGAGATCCAGGACTGTGCTTCGTTGCTGCGGTACAGCTACCGCGAAGCGTTGCGCCGGCACGATTCGGCGTGGGCCAATTCTGCATCGTTAGTCATTACTGCTGCTCCGGGTGAAGTTCGCCAGTATCGCTACCCACACACACCTTTGGGAGCGTCATTGTTTCGCGTGCGCGACGGCGCCTTTACCATGGAGGACCTGCACAACGGCGCCTTTGCCGAGTTTGCCGATGCCAAGACCCTCTGGCGAGACAACGCCCACGGGGTAGGGCGCGATCTCGACCGCGCTCGTCCCGGAGACCTGCTCTTCTTTCGCCCGTTGGGAGAACACCCTACTTACCACGCCATGATCTTTATCGGTCCAAGCCAGATCGAGCGTGGCTCCGAGCAGTACGTCGTTTATCACACCGGACCGCAGGGCACGGGGCGTGGGGAGATCCGCCGGCTAACACTTTCGGAGTTGATGAACTTCCCCGATGCCCGTTGGCGTCCTGTGGCCTCGAATCCGGCATTCCTCGGCGTGTATCGCTGGAACATTCTGCGAGGTGACCTGTGACACGCCGCTGGCTCTCGCGAATCTTCATGTTTTGCTGTCTCGCGATGTTTTTCGCGATATACGGCCAGGCCCAGGATGACGCCGGCGAACCCTACTTTTCTCTCAGCAGCCAGCAGACCTACATGCCGGGTGAAAAACCGGAAGTTGCGGTCTACAGCCACAACATCAAGCAGCTCGAATTCCGGGTCTATCGCATCAACGATCCCATCAAGTTCTTCGGTCAATTGCAGGAGCTGCATAGTTTTGGCGGACGCGCTCCGGCACTGCCGAAACAACCACATACCTGGCTGGAAAAATTCCATGCCTGGAAGCACGGCATCTGGGCATGGATTCGCGATTTCGTGCGCGCGCAATTCTCGGTGGAGAACCGTCACCAGATTCGCTTGTGGCGCCTGGGAGAGACTGAGCAGCCTAAGAATCAAGGTCCGCAGGTCGAGAACTATGCGCAAGTCCCGGTTCTTAACCAGCAGCAGGTCGTGTCGGTATGGAAGTGGACTTCTGGTTCGCACCAGCCTTGGGAGAGCCAAGTCGTAAAGGTCCCAGTCAGCGACAAAGGCGTTTACCTGGTTGAGGCGACGAACGGGTCATTGCGCGCCTACACCATCACTGTGGTGACTGAGATCGCGGTCATCAGCAAGGCTGCGCCCGGCCGATTGGTGAGCTTAGTGGTCGACCGCCAGAGTGGCGATCCGATTCCCGGTGCGCAACTCAAGGTGTGGATTGACCAGCACGAGGTCGGGTCCGGGCAATCCGATGCGCAGGGAATGCTCGACACCAAGATCGCAGACGAGAAGCCGGAGAACGTTGCGGTGCTCGTAACACACGGCGATCAGTTCGCCATCAACACTCCCGGAGCATGGAACCTGGGCAGCGGTCCCGACCGCAATCTGCGCGGCTATACCTACACCGACCGCCCGGTGTACCGGCCCGGTGACACGGTGCACTTCAAGACCATCATTCGCGCTGAGAATCCCGCCGCATACACGCTCCCGCAGGAACGCGAGGTTCGCCTTGAGCTGCGCGACCCGCAGACGTATCAGCCGATCTGGAATGACACCGCCAAGCTCAACGACTATGGCACCGCGCACTGGGAGTACAAGATTCCTGCCGACGCGAATCTCGGTTCCTACTATCTCTCGATGCAGATGGGCGAGCGGTACGTTGAGGGTTCAAGCTTTTCGGTGCAGGACTACAAGAAGCCGGAATATGCCGTGAAGGTTACCGCGCAGACGCCGCGCGTTTTGCAGGGCCAACCGATCAAGGCAACCATCGACGCGCGCTACTACTTTGGCGAGCCGGTGGTAAACGCGAAGGTGAAATGGGTGGTGCACACCTCGCCGTACTATCCACCGGGCCGGTACGCGTCTGAAGACGGCGACTTGGGCGAAGCAGATGGGGGCCCTGGGCGATGAGGGCCAAGGCGACCAATATGGCGCGGGCGAGCAGGAGCAGGAAAACACGGGCACTCTCGACACGGATGGCAACCTGCAGATCACCGTTCCCACCACCGTCAACAAACAACATCAGGACCTCACCTATCGCATCGAGGCGCGTGTCACCGATGCAGGCAATCGCGAAATTTCAGGACGCGGCTACGCCATCGCAACCTATGGCAGCTTCTATCTGACTGCTCAGCCCGACGCCTACGTCTACACCAAGGGAAGCACGGCGAAGATCAACGTCGTCGCCCAGGACTACGACAAGAAGCCTGTAGCAACGGCGTTCAAGGCGGAGATCAGCCGCTGGAACTGGCAGAAGCGCTCAGGGCAAGTCGTCTCCACAGTGCAAGGCCAGACCGCGGCTGATGGCAAGGGCCAGGTGGAGTTCGTCATCCCTGATGCCGGCGAATTCCGCGTGCGGGTCTTTGCCAACACGCCGGAACATCGCGAGGTGCAGGATTCCGCGTTCTTGTGGGCTCCGGGCGAGAGTCCATGGTGGACCGGCCCAGCGCAGGAGAACGTGCAGATCGTGGCCGACAAGAAGTCGTATGTGCCGGGTGATACGGCGCACGTGCTGATCGTCACGGGCAAAGATCCCGCTTCGGTGTTAGTCACCGCCGAGGGCAACGGCCTGTACTCAGCGCAGGTGGTCAAGAGCAACGGCGGCAGCATTACCGTCGACGTGCCGATCAAGCCGGAATACGCGCCCAACTTCTACGTTTCGGCGACATTTATTCGCGGCAACAAGCTGTATCAGGGCAACAAGAGCCTGTCGGTCCCGCCGACGCAGCATGAGCTGAAGGTCGATCTCACGCCGTCGAAGGCTCAGTATCAGCCGGGCGAGGCCGCCGTCTTACACCATCAAGGCCATCGATGCGAACGGAAAGCCGGTTTCGGCGGAGTTCAGCCTCGGCGTGGTCGATGAAGCGATCTATGCCATTCAGCCGGAGACCGTGCAGCCGATTCTGAAAGCCTTCTACGGCACGATTTACAGCAAAGTGAGCACCGACACCTCGTTGACGTACTACTTCAGCGGACAGGCGGGTAAGCGCGCCATGGAACTGGCCGCTGTGCGGCCGCACAAATCGTTGGCGCAACTCAAGCCCGAGCGACTGGTGCAGCCGAAGGTGCGCAAGGCATTTCCCGACACGGCTTACTGGATCGCCGACGTGGACACCGACAGCGGCGGCCAGGCGACGGTGAAGTTCAATTATCCCGACGCTATTACCTCGTGGCGCGCTACCACGCGCGGCGTTACGCAAGATACCAAGGTCGGCAGCGCGGTCGAGAACACCATCGTGCGCAAGAACGTGATGGTGCGTCTGGTGGTGCCGCGCTTCTTCCGCCGCGGCGACGAGATCGTTCTCTCGACCATCGTGCAGAACTACCTCGCCGACAGAGAAGACCGCGCGAGTCTCGATGGAGTTCACCGGCCTGCAAGTGCTCGATGGCGCGACCAAAGACGTTCCGGTTCCAAGCCGCGGTCTGGCGAAGGTCGACTATCGCGTGCGCGTGCTCGATGTGGATTCGGCGAAGGTGCTGGGCAAGGCGCTCACAGACGTCGAGAGCGATGCGATGGAGCTCACGCTGCCGGTCGAGCCGTTTGGCGTGAAGCTGGCGGTTTCGAATTCGGGATCGATTGCCAGCAGCGAATGGCAACACGACGCAGTCGGTGGTCTTCCCGGCGGGCATCGAGTCGAACACTCGCAAGCTGACAGTCACGCTCACGCCCACGATCGCCGGAACCGTTTTCGGCGCGCTGGATTATCTGACTTCGTATCCATACGGCTGCACCGAGCAGACGATGTCGAGCTTCCTGCCCGACGTGCTGGTTTCCGATGCGCTGAAGAAGCTGGGCGTGAAGTCGAACGTCGATCCGGCGGTGCTCAACAAGCAGGTGCAGGCCGGACTCGATCGCCTGTACAACTACCATCATCCCGACGGCGGCTGGGGCTGGTGGCAGACCGATGACAGCTCTGCGTTCATGACAGCTTATGTGCTCGCCGGGCTTGGTGCAGGCGAAGGCGGCAGGTTACGAAATTAAAGACGACATGATCGACAGCGGGCGCGCCTGGCTGCTGAAAGAGTTCGCCAAGACGCAAAACGTTCGCACCGATCTGCGCGCCTACATGGCGTACGCGCTGGTGCTGAGCGGAACGGAGTCGAATGCGACAGTTCTCGATTCTGTCTGGAGCCAGCGCTCGACGCTCACGCCCTACGGGCAAGCGCTACTGGGACTGGCGATGCAGCAGGCGGGCGACTCGCGCGCTAACGATCTGGTGAAGCAGCTCGAATCCGGCGCGAAGCAAAACGACACGCAAGCCTGGTGGCCCACCGAATTCAACTACCTGATGGACTACTACGGCGACACCACGCCGCAGGCGACGGCGTATGCGATGAAGCTGCTCACCGCCGCCGATCCGCAGAGTCCGCTGCTGCCCAAGGCCGCGCTGTACCTGGTCGATCATCGCAGCCAGGGCTATTACTGGGAATCGACGCAGCAGACGGCCGCCGTGCTCTATGGGCTGACCGACTACCTGCAACACACGCAGGAGCTGAAGCCGAACTTCACCGCCGACGTGAAGGTGAACGGCAAGGAAGTCGGGATCGAAGAAGTTCACGGCCGACAACGCACTCGCGCCAGCAACCGCTCTCACGCTCAACGATTCGCAACTCGCGCCCGAGAGCAACCAGGTGCAATTGACCAAGTCGGGCGACGGACGGCTTGTATTGGTCGACACGCGGCGAGTACTACTCCAGCCAGTCGAAGGTGGTAAACAGCGGGACCTTCCAGCTCAGCGTCGTGCGCCAGTATTACAAGCTCACGTCGGTGCAGCAAGGGCGACCGGGTCGTGTATCACATGGACGCGCTGAACGGGCCGGTGCAGGTGGGAGACACCCTGGCAGTGCGCATCACCGTCGGCGGAAACGAGTGGCGCTACCTGATGATCGAAGACCCGATCCCGTCAGGAACCGAGTCGATTGCGCGCGACGATCTCTATCAGCTCGACGAGAAGCCGAACTGGTGGACACGCGGCTGGGGCTAGCGCGAGCTCTACGACGATCGCACCACGTTCTTCACCATGTACTTCCCGCGCGGGCAGAAGGAATACACATACCTGCTGAAGGTGGTGAATCCCGGCGAATTCCGCGTAAGCCCGACGCGGGTCGAGCCCATGTATCAGCCGGAGTATCTGGCCACCAGCGACGCGATTAAGGTGAGCGTGAAATGAGCGCGGCAACAACAAACCGGAGCGGCGTGCTGAAGCTGTGGCTGCTGAACCTGTTGGGCAACGCCGCCGTGCTCGGCGTCTGGTACTACTGGCTGCTGATTCCCGATGCTCATGGATGGCAGGTGGCGTGGTCGGCCGTGCTGGCGCTGCTGACGATGCTGTTCATACTGTGGCTGCGGGCGGGAACGCTGGCCTGGTTCAGAGTCTGCAGAGTTTCGCACCCAGCCAGCGATAGGCGGCGCATTCCGGCGGGGCTGCGCGGCACGTCATTCCGCTGGCGGTCTGGGCTGGCAGTGTGCGTGGTCGATCGCGTGGATCATCATCAGCGCGGGCAATTACACACCGCAATTCTCGGTTTGGATTCGACAGAAGGTGAATGCCGGGCCGTCGCCGCGCAACGTGATGCACGCGTCCGACTGGCTGCTGTTTCTGCTGCTGTGGGTGGTGTTGCCCGCGATTTGGGTCCCGATCGCAACGACCATCGCCGCCGTGGGATTTTCCGGGCGCGCACATGCGGCGTTCGTTGCGAGTATTGCGCCAGCCGCTTTACTGGCTGCTGCTATTGCGTACTCATGGCGCTGGCGGCCTGGGTCCCCTACAAGCTGGTGACCTGGGTCCCTGAGCTGAGCACTCTGCGGCAGCAGGCCTGGAGCGCAGGCCTGCGCTTCGCGGCCGCCTATTTCCTCATGATCACCGCCGGACTGGGCTGATGTGGATGGCAGCCGAGCGCACCGACCGGGAAGACCCGATCGCCTAGCTCTGACATTTCCGAACTTGCCATGCGAGCGAGGACGCCGAGCATGCGAGAGGACGAGTCGAAGGACCTCTATCAAGGCGAGTCATCGTCGTTGTCGATAAAGGTGCTTCGACTGCGTCGTCAGGACGACAGCTCTCACAGCTATTGTGCAGCGGCGCCGTTCGGCAATCCCTGCTGCACCCAATCGATCAGCTTCTGCTTGCCGTACTGCTGTGCCAGTCGCGACACCCGAGCGTGGGCATCGGCGTACGCCTTGCGCAACTGTTCTTCGCTGGTTGGGCTCTGCATGGCCTTCTCCAGCTCGGCTCACACTCGCGAATGTTGTTCTCGCCTGCGCTGCTGCGTTCGGCTCCGACAGATACAGCACCAGACCTTCGCGATACCACACCGGAGTTCCCGGCTTCGCGTGGGCCTCGATCAGCATGTGAAGCAACTCATGACGCAACGTACTCTCCAGCGTGCCTGCCTGCTTCAGCACATCGGCAGGCTGCGATTGGATGGTGCGTCCGCGAGTGGTCGCCGCCACCCATCCCGGCTCGCCGGTTGCGTCACGAAACATTGCAACTGTGGGATACACCTTCCACTGCGGTACGGAGGGGAATGTCAGTCCGGTGCTCGTCTCGGCCTCGCGCACCAGACGTGCAACGCCATGGCAACAAGCGCCTGATCCTGTGCCGGGCGCGTGGTGAGTAACTTCGACGTTTTCGCCTGTCAACTTCTGCCACGTGATTCCCTGCGGCTGCGGTGCCGAGCTTTGTGCCCGGATAGTAGTAAGCCAGGATCTCGCGGTACGACTTGCCCTCTTCGCCCATCACCTCAGCGCCGATCTGGCAAAGCCCGACGCCGTGCCCCGAGCCTCGACCGGTGAACGAGACTCGATCACCAGTCACGCTCACTTCATACCAGTTGCTCTTCAGGCGGTCCCATCCGATGTGGCGTCCAACGGCGGAACGAAACGCCACTCCGGGCACGGTGATCGGCACTTGCTCCCGACAACGCGCAACAACTCGACGCGGCCGCTGGGAGTGCGCTGCACGATCGAAACCGAACGCAGCGTACCGGGAACAATGATGCCGTCGTCGGCCAAGCGCGCGCTGCAATTCGCGTTTGGTGACCTCGCTGTGCCACTGCGTGCCGCCGTTGCGAATGCAATAGGTGTCGGAATGCTGCACCAGATAGGGAGCCGGGGCCTCATCGTTGCCGAGGATGAAGCGGCCATCTTCGGTCGTGCCGCCGCAATTGGCGTGATAGTAGGTGGCCGCGGGCTTGCCCTCGTACCACAGCACCTCGCCCGCCGTGCTTTGAACGATGTTGCGCAGGCGGTCGGTGATCCCGGCGATCACGCAGGTCCTGGCAATGGGTGGTGTCGCAGAAATCAAAACCCTCGAGCGCATGACGGCTGCCGAAGTGCATGGCATAGGTTCGCGCGGCCACCGCCATGGCCTTCAGCGCTTCGTCAGACTTGAAGTTTCCGGTCTCGCCGGCAAGCACGCCAGCAATATATTCATCCATCGGCATAGTTGCAGTAATCTGCAACCGTCCACCAGATGCCGCAATCTCGACCGGGAAGTCAGCGCGAATGGGAGGACCGATCGCGGGAACAATCTGGAATATGCCGCTTATCCGCAGCTCGCGGCTGGCGGTCTTTTCGTCTTGAATCTTGATCTGAGTGCCTGAGGCAGTTAGCGACAGGGAGCGCAGTTCGACCAGCGGCGCAACTGGCGCATCTCCGGATTCGTCGCCTGACCGGGCTCGGCACGAAGCGTGAGACTTGCCGGCGGATGCAGATACCACAATCCGACCCGCACCGTGCGCGGAAAGCCGCTCGACGGAGTCCCAATGTTCTTGTTGCGGTCACTGCGTCTTGCGCAGGACTCGCCGCTGCCATAGTCAAAAGCACGAGCACCAGTGAACACGTCACCGCCTCATTGGGTGCCCGGCAAATTCCGGCGGCTTTATCCCTGCGGACTGGGCGAGCGAAGCGAAGATGGCGCGCGCTGCGTCGGCAGCATCGCTGCCGCCGTACCTTTCTCCAGAAACACCACGACGGCACACTTTCGGTTTATCCGCCGGGGCGAAGCCGGCAAACCAGCCATGAGTCCACGCGCCTTCTTCGGCTTGGCAGGTGCCGGTTTTTCCCGCGACCCGCACAGCCGACTCCGGTTGGGCGAGACGCGCCATCCCGTAGCTGGTCGAGCCTTCCAGCCCTTCAAAATCGGCGCCAACTCGGCGTCGGCGTTCTTGCCGACCAGATCGCCAGATTGCGGTAGGCGCGCAACAATTCCAATGGCGTGACCTGCACGCCCCACTCGCCGATCGCCTGCAGCTGCAATTGCTCAGGCGTTCGACGAGCGAGAGCGACAGTACCGGCAGCTTCGTTCGGCGCAAGGCCGGTCTGCGCTGAGCGAAACCATCCGTTGATGAAACTGCGTTCTGCAACTGTGAGGCGAGATCTGCGTAGCCATCGCTAGTGAAATAGGAGTTGCAGGAGTAGGCGAGCGCGGTCGCACGGCATCGAGTGGCTGGCGCGTATGCGGGATGCGAGCAGTCGAGCCGATGGCCAGCAATGTGAGCGGGCGCTTACAAATCAGCGCGGTCTCGCTGTCGACTTTTCCCGATTGCAACAAGCGCAAGCAGGGTGAAAGGCTTGATGCTCGATCCGGGAGATGCGAGACGGTGCGCCGCCACATTCGGCCGGTAGGCAGCCAGGACATTGCCGGTAGCGACATCCAGGACGACAGCGGTACCGTCGGTTTCCCGCCATGGAGCGGCTGACCGCGGTTTGCAGGTCGGGGTTCGTCTTCCTGCGCCAATGCCAGTGCCGACGCGCACAGGCACACCAACCCAATCGCAGCCAGGCTGCCCGGCAGTTTCAGACGGAGCATAGCTCGATTTTAGCTTCGGCAAGGATCGCTGAAGAGGCGGCGCCTGTAGCCGAACCCAAGCGATCACGGAATCAGAATGATCTTGCCGTGCGTTCCGCTATGGCTCATCACAGCCTCGTGCGCCTTGGCAGCATCGGCCAGCGTGAACTTCTGCCCCACAACGGGCCGCAGCGTTCCTGCCTCGAGTCCGGCAAATATGGCAGCGTGCATGGCTCGGAACTCTTCCTGCGATGCCCCGAACAGCATCACTCCGCGAATATCGCACTCGCGCGCCATGGTGCCACGCGGATTAATCTCAATGCTGCCGCGATTGCCGATGACAATCATCCGGCCATGCTGCGCGATAACATTCAGATCATTCGCCAGATTCTTGTTGGCCAGCATCTCGAGGATGATGTTCACGCCCAGGCCTTGTGTCAGGTTCATCAACTCATCCAGGTAGCCCTCGTTGGAGTGGTTCAGAACGTGATGCGCGCCTTCCCGCTTCGCCAGCTCCATGCCTGCATCACTGCCCGCAGTTCCGAAGACAGTTAGCCCGGCTGCGCGCGCGAATTGTACGGACGCGATGCCAACGCCGCCGCTAGCGCCATGGACGAGCACCTCTCGCCCGCTTGGCCATCTCCGCGTTGAAAAAGCGCTCGAAAGGCCGTCCCATAAGGAGTGCCGACTCCCGCACCTTGCTCAAAGCTAACTTGTCGGGCAAGGGGTGAACGTTGAGCGCATTGCAGAGAGCCTGTTCCGCATAGGCTCCGCTGATGCACTGCGAGGTGTACACCCGTTCGCCGACCTTGACGCTGGTAACCCCCGCGCCGACCTCTCTTGCCACGCCGGCTGCGTCATTGCCGGGAGTGTAAGGCAGATTCGGTTTGCTGGCGTAGGTTCCGGTGCGGATGTAGCTCTCGACCGGGTTTACGCCAATTGCCTTCACATCGACCACGACCTGCCCCGGCCCGGCGACGAGATCTGGCACCTGCTCGAGCTTCAGAACCTCTGGTCCACCGAACTCGTGTACCCGAATGGCCTTCATAATTCCTCCCAAATGAAATGAACGAGCGCTGCCTAAGCACGCTCGTTCAAATTCTTCCACCGTGCAGCCTCGACATGAGCCTATGCACTAGATCGCTACACACACCGACTTCACTTCGGTGTAGAGCTCCAGAACCTCGTGGCCCATCTCGCGTCCCCAGCCCGACTGCTTGAATCCGCCGAAGGGCAGTGCCGCGTCGAAGATGCTGTAGCAGTTAATCCAGACGGTTCCGGCGCGCAGCCTGTGGCAATGCGATGCGCCTTGCTGATGTCTTTGGTCCAGACCCCGCCGCCAATCCGTATTCGGTATTGTTGGCTTCGGCGACGATCTGTTCGATGTCGCTGAACGGCGAGGCCACGACGACCGGTCCGAAGATCTCTTCGCGAACAACCTTCATCTCCGGATTGGTCTTGACCATCACCGTCGGCTCGACGAAGTAGCCTTTGCCGTCGCGCTTCTTGCCGCCAACGATGGCCTCGGCTCCCTCGTTGAAGCCGGCCTCGAGATAGCTGGTCACGCGATGCAACTGCTCTTCCGAGACCAGCGGGCCCATGGTGGTGTCCGGCTCCATGCCCGGCCCGAGCTTGATTTTCTTAGCCTGTTCGGCGACACCTTCGACCACCTTGTCGAACATGTCTTTTTCAACGTAGAGCCGCGAACCAGCCGAGCAGACCTGCCCCTGGTTGAAGAAGATCGCGCTCGCCGCGCCGGGGATCGTGCCGCTTCATGTCGGCATCATCGAACACGATGTTGGGCGACTTGCCACCCAACTCCAGCGAAACTTTCTTCAGATTTCCGGCCGCTGCCTGAAGGATCAGCTTGCCGACTTCTGTCGATCCGGTAAACGCGATCTTGTCGACCTCGCGATGGGCCGCAAGCGCCGCGCCTGCCGTCTCGCCGTATCCGGGGACGACGTTGACCACGCCTTCCGGGAACCCAGCTTCGGCAAACAATTCGCCGAGCAGCAGCGCCGTCAGCGGAGTCTGTTCCGCCGGCTTCAGCACCACAGTGCAACCAGTCGCCAGCGCCGGTCCAAGCTTCCATGCCGCCATCAGCAGCGGGAAGTTCCACGGGATGATCTGCCCAACAACGCCCACCGGCTCGCGGCGCGTATAGGCAAAATACTCATTGCGCTTCGACTTCGCCGAAATCGGGATCGTGTTGCCTTCAATTTTCGTCGCCCAGCCCGCCATGTAGCGGAACAAATCGATCGCCAGCGGAATGTCCGCGGCACGCGCGACCGACAGCGGCTTACCGTTGTCGAGGCTCTCCAGCTGCGAGAACTCTTCCGCATGCTGCTCCAGCAGATCGCCTAGCTTCCATATGAGGCGGCCACGCTCCGAGGCGCTCATGTCTGGCCAAGGACCGCCATCAAACGCCTTGCGCGCTGCCTTCACTGCCCGGTTGATATCTTCGCGATCGCCTTCCGCCACCTGCGCTAGGACTTCGCCGGTTGCGGGGTTATAGACAGGGAACGTCTTGCCCGATGCCGAATCGACCCACTGATTGTTGATGAACATCTTGCGCGGCCGGCTAAGGAACTCGGCAACGCGATTG
Organism: uncultured Acidobacteriaceae bacterium; assembly: GCA_963758835.1. Lineage (GTDB taxonomy): Bacteria > Acidobacteriota > Terriglobia > Terriglobales > Acidobacteriaceae > CAVVDY01. The sequence continues at coordinate 91,337 of CAVWWZ010000031.1, forward strand.
TGAACCTGTGCCGCAGTAGCGGTAGACATGTAAATACCTCCTCGTTGGGAACCTATCCGTTCCCGGTGGTTAAGTGCTCAGAAATGACAGGCGCCCGATGCAGACGAGCGAAGCGGTCTCCCTTCTGTCGGGAGGCACACAGCGGCAGACGGCAGAGCCAGAAGTGCAGGATGGAATCCAGCTCGCGTGAATTCAGCAAAGCATTTGCCATCCCCGCGAGAAAGTCTATCAGAGGCTAGCGGGGTCGCGCCGGGGCACTACCTGTTGATCAGAAGTCTGATGACAGGCAGAGATGCTGCGCAATTCGGCGCCATATGGCGACACCTTAGTCCTTATCGTACGTCGGCAATGGCTTGATAGGACTAGGCGCATTTTATTGCTTAACAATGGGCAAAACCGCTCGAATCAGCTACATACGCTACCTATAATCGCTACTGTTAGCGAAATAGTTAACCAACGTACGACCCCTTCCGTACGATCCCCATAGAATTTGGAGTTGTGTTGAATGAAGTTTAGTTCCCCTGGTTGTCTGCAATTTATATCCCGGTTCCAGTATCTGAAACTTCTAGCGTTAGCCATCATGGCAGGTGTTCTGTTTGCTCTTACTGGCTGTGGCGGAGCTCCCGCGGCAAATGCCAACGCTGCTCCGGGTGTTAATGACCCCAACAACGGTGGCCAACTGAACGCGGGCAATTCCACCGGCTCGCAAAATGCACCGGTCCAACAGCCTCCACCGGTAGAGCAGCCACCGGTACAGCAGCAGCCGGCTCCTCCTCCACCACCACCGCCTCCTCCCCCATCTGATGGGCCGCCTCCGGACGCCAAAGTTACTGCGGACATTCAGAGCTTGGGTGGTTGGAAGTGGTGTACTGCGAAGCTGAATGGCCAGACCTGCGCCAGCGGAAAGGGTAATGCTGAGTCGAGCATGACTCCTGATCAGCAGACGCCATCGCTGAGCGACGAGTCCTCGATGTTTTGGATCGGTGGACCCACCCCCTATTCCAACGCCCTGTGGTGGAAGGAGCTCGGACCCGACTCGAAGCCAACGCATTTCAACTACGACTTGTACTTTTATTTGGAGAACTCAAACGCCCCGGAAGCGTTGGAGTTCGATGTGAATCAGACCATCGCCGGCACCAGATATGTGTTCGGGACGGAGTGCAGCTATCACAACACCGGACACTGGCAGATTTGGGATTCAGCCAACGGAAAGTGGTTCAATACCGACGTCGCATGTCCTCAGGTCGCGCCCAAGCAGTGGCACCACCTGGTTTGGCAGTTTGAACGAGTTGGCAACCAGGCTCATTACATTGGCGTGACCCTCGACGATCAAGACATGAAGGTCGACAAGTACTTCGACCCCCAGAAGTACGGCAACGCAGGTATCAGCGTCGCCTTCCAAATGGATGGAGACAACCGGCAAACGCCCTACAAGGTGTGGCTCGACAAAGTGAGTCTGATTAGCTGGTAATGGTTGGGGCGGACGGTTCGGCGGCGCTCTGAGGAAGCTTCGAAAAGATAAGGCCCTCCTCGATTTCGCCCTTATCGAACATCCGCCCCAACAACTCACGGAACTGCTCCTTTGGCACTGATATTTCTTTGCTGGCGACGAGTAGCCGATCGAAGAAAGGCTCAATTCGATCAACGAATTGCGAAACTGAGATCCCCGCCACATTCTCAAGATGGTGAGGGACGAACTCGATCGCCAGCGTTCGAGCCCTGGTCAGGAGCCGAGGCATACCTTGCAAGGCAAAGTACTCGGAACCCTCGATATCCATGACGATCACATCGAAAGACGAATCGGAAAAGACCGCGTCCAGCGGCGCTGCGGCGACTGAGATCAGGTCAGGCTGATCGTAAGAGTAGCGGTAGTCGGGCCGCAAAGGCAGGCGTTTTGAGCCGCCGGAATTTGCACGGCTGGCAATAAAGCTTAGCTGCTCCTCCCGATCGCTCGCCGCCAGATTTAGGGCGCGAACATTGTCACAGTGATTGAGGATCAGATTGAGCTCGAGTAGCCGGAAGCTTTCGGGATTCGGCTCGAGCACCGTCAGCGAACGGCAAGCCTTGGAGAGCGGAATAGCTAAAGCACCGATGTGGCCTCCCAGCACCAAAACATCGGACTGAGGGTTGAGCAACGTCAACAGTCGCTTGAGCTCCCCAGAGGAGTAAACGCCTTCCGAGCTCAGCTTTCGGCCGACCTGCATATCTTCTACTCCCACCAGCAGAAGGCAATCGTCGCCTTCCACCAGGAGGGCCCGCGTTTTCCTGCCTACCGCGACCCGTCGCAGCGTCGATAGCTTGGCGGCAGCAAACAGTTTCAGTCGTTGGGGAAGGAACCTCAGCATCGAAGGCATGATAAAGCCTCTGCGCGCACGGTGAAGTTCCCAGCGCAGAGGATTGGCCTGCGTTGCATGAAGGAGGGTTTTCCGACTCTCTATATTTTCAGTCGTGTGTGATTAACTAAGCTGCGGAGTCAGCCGAATTGTTTGCTCGACGGACAAACTGGAACCTCACCACAAACGCGTACACGCGAGCCATCGAGGAGCATCGCCTCGCCGGCAAGGAGTTGCTCGACCTGACCGCCTCCAATCCCACCACGGTCGGGTTGCATTACGACGCGGACAAGCTTCTGCACGCACTCGCCAACCCGCAGGCGCTGACCTATGAGCCTTCCCCGAAGGGGTTGTTAAGGGCGCGTGAGGCGATCGCCGGCTACTACACAGAACGCGGCATTCACCTTTCGCCGGACGATCTGATCCTGACCACCAGCACCAGCGAGGGGTACAGCTTTCTCTTTCGCCTGCTGTGCGAACCGGGTGATGCCGTCCTGGTCCCGACGCCAAGTTATCCGCTCTTCGACTTTCTCGCCGATTTGCAGGACGTGAAGTTAGTGCCTTACGAGCTTGTCTATGACCATGGCTGGCAGATGGATTTTCATTCGCTGGAATCCGTGCTTCATGACCAAAACGGCAAGGGGTCTGGCGCCAGCACGAAATGCAAAGCGGTCCTGGTAGTACATCCCAATAATCCGACGGGCTCGTTCGTGAAGCCGGACGAGGCTGCACGAGCTCGCGCATTTCTGCGCAGAAAATAACCTGGCAATCATTGCCGACGAAGTTTTTCTCGACTATTCGCTCACAACTTCGGACTCAGAAGCTGTGGGCGCTCCATCCTTTGCGTCGGGGTTTGACGCGGACAGTGGACAGGCCCTCACCTTCACCCTGAGCGGCCTGTCGAAGATTGCCGGGCTGCCGCAGATGAAGGTCGCGTGGATCGCGGTCAGCGGACCCGACGATCTCAAGCGCGAGGCACTGAACCGCCTGGAGATCATCGCCGACACTTATCTCTCCATGAATGCCCCAGTGCAATGGGCAGTTCCGGCGATGCTCGAGCAGCGACCCGCTATCCAGCGTCAGCTCATAGCGAGGATTCAAGCTAATCTGGCGGAACTCGACCGCCAACTCGCAAGTCAGAAGCTTTGCGCGCGGCTGGAAGTGGAAGGCGGGTGGTACGTCATATTGCGGGTACCGGTTACCGGATCCGACGAGGAGCTTGCGATTGCCCTGCTGCGCCGCACCGGACGTGCTGGTCCAGCCGGGACACTTCTACGATTTCGCCCGGAACGGCTATCTCGTGCTGAGCCTGATCACGCCGCAGGAGGTTTTCGTCCCAGGCATCCAGCGGCTGCTTCAGCTTCTTTGCCCAGGCCTAGAGTAGCCCGGAAGTGCCACCTCGAATTTGTAAAATCACACGTTTTCGCAGAAGCTCCGAGACCCGCAAGCTCGGGCGGCGTTTATAATGACATGGTCGTGCCTAAGTATTCGATCGTCGTACCTTTTCATAACGAAGAAGAGAACGTAACCGAGCTCTACGACCGCCTGCGGGTGGTCATGGAAGCTGCCGGCAGAGCCCTTCGAGCTGGTCTTCGTCGACGATGGCAGCCGGGACAATACGTTTTCTATGTTGCAGCAGATCGCCTCGGTGGACCGCCGCGTGGTGGTAGTTAAGCTGCGCCGCAATTTCGGACAGACTTCCGCGTTGGCCGCCGGATTCGATCACGCCCAAGGCGACTACGTCATCGCCATGGATGGCGACCTGCAACACGATCCCCACGACATCCCGATGTTCCTGCACAAGCTGCGCGAGGGTTACGACGTCGTCAGCGGCTGGCGCAAGCAGCGCATCGACAACTTCGTCATGCGGCGGTTCCCGTCGCGAGATCGCCAATTGGCTGATGGCCAAGCTGAGCGGCGTCGACATCCACGACTTCGGCACAACCTTCAAGGCGTATCGCCGCGAGGTGGTGCAGGAAATTCCGCTTTACGGCGAGCTGCACCGCTTCATTCCCGCGCTGGCTTCGGCCTATGGCGCGACCATTTGCGAGATTCCCATTCGCAACGTGAACCGCGAGCGTGGCGAGTCGCATTACGGCATCTCGCGTACGTTCCGCGTCTTCTTCGATCTCATCACGATTCGTTTTCTGCTCAAGTACATGTCCCGGCCGCTGCACTTCTTCGGCAGCTTTGGAGCGTTCAGCTCTCTCGGCGGCGTGGGGCTGATGCGCTTTACATGATGTACGAGAAGTTCATCCGCCATATAGACGTCATGGAAGAGCACGGGCCGCTGATGGTGTTTGCGGCGGTGCTGATCGTCGCCGGCGTGCAACTGGTTGCGCTCGGACTGCTGGGCGAATTGCAGGTGCGGCACTTCCACGAGCCGGAGAAACGCGGGCCCTACGTTGTCGATCGCGTGCTGCGTACCTCGCCTAGCGAATCGGCACTGGCGGACTAAGATCCGTGGCTAGTGGATAGTCATCCGATCCACTAACCACTTTCCACCAACCACTGACTTGCCTTGTCACTAGCCACTGAACCACACCCTGCACGCGGCTATCTGTTCATCGCCGTAGCGACATTCTTCTGGGGACTGGCGGCCGTCATGGGACGCGCCGTCTTCACCCACAGGGTACATTTCGGCGGGCAATACATCGCCTACATTGATCCCCTGACCCTGGCCCAGAGCCGGGCCACGTTTTCACTCGTCATGCTGTTGCCGATGCTCTGGCTCAAACAGCCCACGGCACTGCGGATTCGTTCCCGCGACCTGGCGCAGTTCTTTCTGCTTGGGAATACTCGGGCTGGCCGCCTCGAACTACTTCTACTACTTCGCTATCCAGAAGACGACCGTCGCCACTGCCATCGTGCTGCAGTACGTCGCGCCTGTTTGGGTGCTGCTCTACATGCTGGTGCGAAGGTTGCAACATGCAACTGTGCAGCGGGTGCTCGGAGTGGCCCTCGCGGTGATTGGCTGCGGCGTGGCTGTGGGGCTTGTCTCAGCCGGAGGCCGCTTTCCCTGGCTAGGATTATCAGGCGCACGCTTCAGTGCGATCGGTGTGCTGGCGGCGGAGTTGGCTGCGGTTTCGTTCGCCTTCTACAACGTGTACGCGCAGCACCTTATCCAGACTTACAACCGCTGGACGGTGCTGCTTTATGCGCTGCTGGGGGCGTCTGTCTTCTGGCAGTTCGTGAATCCGCCCTGGAAAATTGCAGCGCAACATTACAGCGGCGGGCAGTGGCTGTTCCTCTTGGCGTTCGCCATTACCTCCATGCTGGTGCCGTTTTCGTTTCTATTTCGCCGGCCTGCAGCATCTTGATCCAACACGCGCCGTTGTAACCGCCTGCCTTGAGCCGGTATGGGCGATTGCCGCTGACAGCCCTGATGCTAGGGGAATTGGTTTCGCCGATGCAGGTGGTGGGAATTGGGCTTGTCCTGACCGCGACCATCCTGGTGCAGCGCCCAGATAAGCGGGCAGCGCGCGAGCCCATCATTGCCGTAGAACCCATTGAGTAGCGGGTGGTCTGGTTTCGCCGTCCGCCAGAGTTCCAGTAGAATCTAAGTTGCATTACACTCTGACCAAATTATTGACATCGCCGCTCGTCGAACACCCTTGCCCCCAGCGAGGTCTATGCATCAGCTAAACCGACTATTGCGTTACGTACGACCCTACTGGTTTCAGTTGCTGGTTTCTGTCGTGTGCTTGGCGCTGGTCGGATTGCTGGATGCCTTTCGTGTATTGCTGGTCGGTCCAATCTTCGACCGAGTGTTGAATCCAGCTTCCCAATCGCGTGAGCTGGCACTATTTCGAGTGCCATACACAAGCGACGTAATCGACCTCAACCACTTTGTTCCCAGCTACTTCCACAATGTCTGGACGGTGGTGGCGTTTGCCCTGGTCACCTCGACCATCCTGAAGGGCGTCTTCGATTACATCGGCACCTACCTGGTGAACTACGCCGGCTTCGGCATGATCACCGACCTGCGCAACGATCTCTACTCGGCGACGCTGCGGCGTTCGGTGGCGTTCTTTCACAAATACTCGACGGGCACGCTTGCTGTCGGCCATCGTCAACGACATCGAGAGAGTGCAGTACGCGCTGTCGACGGTGCTGGCCGAATTTCTCCAGCAGTTCTTTACCTTCATCTTCACCGCGCATTGTCGTCGTTCTGCTCGGCGGAAGGCTCGCCTGGGTGCTGGTGATCTTCGTGCCCTTCGTATTGATGGCGGCGCGGCGCATCGGGCAGCGGGTGCGCAGCACCACTCGTCGCGGCCAGGACAAGCTGGCGGAAATCCAGAACATTCTGCACGAAACCATCACCGGCGTGCGCATCGTGAAAGCGTTCTGCATGGAAGCGTGGGAGACGCGGCCGCTTCCGCGAAGCCGCCAGGCGCCTGTTTCAAGCGCCAACCTGCGCTCGGTGAGCGCGGCAGCCATCAGCTCGCCAATGATGGACATCATTCGGCGCGATCGCCATCGCGCTTGCTGATCCTGCTGGGTCGCGATTACATCAAGCGCACGTCTTCACCGAAGGCAGTTTCCTGGCCTTCATCATCGCCGTATTCAAGCTGTACGAGCCGGTGCGCAAGTTCGGCCAGTTCAATAACAATTTCCAGCAGGCCATTGGCGCTTCCTCGGCAGATCTTCAACTTCCTCGACTCCAGCGACGACATTCGCGAGAAGCCGGACGCGATCAAGCTGCCGCCCTTCCATCAAGGCATCCGCTTCGAGCATGTGTATTTCAGCTACGGAACGGGACGGTGACGAAGGACGCGAGGTACTGCACGACATCAACCTGCGACATCTCGCCCGGGCGAAGTGGTCGCCATCGTCGGCTCCAGCGGCTCCGGCAAGACCACCCTGGTGCATCTGCTGCCGCGCTTCTTCGACGTCACCGGCGGGCGGCTGCTCATCGACGGCCACGATGTGCGCGACCTGAAGATCGCTTCCCTGCGCTCGCAGATCGCCATCGTCACGCAGGACACCATCCTGTTCAACGACACCGTCCGCAACAACATCGCCTACGGCCATCCCGAGATCTCGCGCGCAACGCGTGGAAGAAGCTGCCCGCGCGGCGCTGGCGCACGATTTCATCATGTCGCTGCCTGAGGGCTACGATACCGTGATCGGCGAACGCGGCCTGCATGCTGAGCGGCGGCGAGCGCCAGCGACTCTCGATTGCCCGCGCCATCCTGAAGGACGCGCCCATTCTGGTGCTCGACGAAGCCACTTCCGCGCTCGACACCGAGAGCGAGTCGCTGGTGCAATCGGCGTTGCAGAACCTGATGACAGGCCGTACGGTGTTCGTGATCGCGCATCGGCTTTCCACCGTGCGCCGCGCCGATCGCATCCTGGTGCTGGAAAACGGCATGATTACCGACGAAGGCATCCACGAGTGCCTGATGGCACGCACCGGCACCTATCGCCGGCTGTATGATTTGCAGTTCGAAGATGTCGAAGCAGCTTCCAGGGACGAGTGATACCGCAAGATGAACGATCCGCTCCATGACCGGTTACGCGCAGGTGAAGGCGCACGTCGAGCGACGAACTGGCGCTCACGCTTGAGCCTGAAGTCGGTCAATCATCGCTTCCTCGACCTGCATCTGCGCATTCCGTCCGAGCTGGATCCGGTGGAGATGAAGATCCGCCGCATCCTGAAGGAGCGCCTGCATCGCGGGCACATCGAAGTGACGCTGGCCTGGAGCGCGCGGGCGGCGCGGGTTTCGCTGTGAATCGCGAACTGGTCGGCGGATACCTGCGTACTTTTCGCGCGGTTGCGGAAGAGTTTGGCGTGAGCGCCGAGCCCGACCTGAACGCCGTCCTGAAGCTGCCCGGCGCGCTGAACGCCGCCGAGAATGGCGATGCCACGGCGCACGCTGGAGCAGCAGGTTACTGCCGCCTGGAAGCAATGCATCGAGCGGCTGAACCACATGCGCGAGGAAGAAGGGCGGCGGCGCGGTGGCCGAACTGCGCGAGCGCATGACGCACCTTTCCATCCGCCACGCACGAAGTCGATCAGCTGCGCGGCAAGGTGCTGAAGGCCTACCACGAAAAAGTTCACGGCCGCATGCAGGAGTTGCTGAGCACGCATGTCGATCCCGACCGCATCCTGCAGGAAGCCGCCATGCTGGCCGAGCGCAGCGACATTCAGGAAGAGCTGGTGCGCATGAAGAACCACATCCAGCACTTTCTCTCGCTGCTGGACGCGGGCGGCGAAGTCGGCAAGAAGCTCGACTTCCTGTTGCAGGAGATGAACCGCGAAGCCAACACTTTGATTGTCGAAGACCACCGGCGTGGCCGGCGAGGCGCTTGCGCATTACCGAGCTGGGGCTGGCCATGAAGTCGGAGATCGAAAAGGCCCGCGAACAGGTGCAGAACCTCGAATGAGCGGCATCGTCTTCATCATCTCGGCGCCCTCGGGCTCGGGCAAGTCGACCCTGACCAACGAGCTGCGTCCGCATCGTTCCCAACCTGGAGTTCTCCGTCAGCTACACCACGCGTCCTCCGCGCGGCAGCGAGCAGTCGGGCCGCGAATACTTCTTCATCAGCCGCGACGAATTCGAGCGCATGATGCGCGAGGACGAATTCCTGGAGCACGCGGAGGTCTTCGGCAACTACTACGGCACCGCCAAGCGCTTCCTGCGCGAAGCCGTTCGCCCAGCGGCAACGATCTGCTGCTCGACATCGACGTGCAGGGCGCGGCGCAGGTGAAGGCGAAGGTGCCCGACGCGGTCAGCATCTTCGTTCTGCCGCCGTCGCGCGAAGAACTGGAGCGCCGCCTGCGCACGCCGCGGCCGAGGCCGACGACGAAATCTCAGCAGCAAGTTGCTGGGCGACAAGGCGCGCCGCTTCAATACCGAGGAAATCATCCAGCGGCGCCTGCAGACCGCCTCGCGCGAAATTGAGAATTTCTGCCAGTACGACTATATTCTGGTGAACGACCGAGTCGACCCGGCGATTGACACTTTGAAATCCATCGTTCGGGCGGAGAGGCTTCGCCGATCCGGGGCCTTGCCCGACACCCGAAGATGAGACAAGCGTTAGCCCGAGCCGACGCGGCCCGTCGCCCTCGCATGATGGACCAGGTGCAGTCCATCCTGGCCAGCTTTGATTTGTCCCAGCACCCGACTCTTACGGAGTGACCTGACCGAGTTTCACTGACGATTGCAGATCCGAATCTTACGGAGTGAGTTATGAAGCTGGTGGAAGGTTTCGACAGTAATTATCGCTACGTATTGGTTGCAGCCCGCCGCGCGCGCCAGCTTCAGAATGGCGCCCAGCCTGTTGTACAGAGTCATTCCAAGAAGGCCTGCCGCATCGCTGAAGAAGAGATCCAGGCCGGGATGGTGAAGTGGATTGTGCCCGAACCGCAGAAGACCCAGTTGGAAGCGGCTACCGAAGTGCTGGACGGCGTGATTGGTGGCGAAGCCGACGACTAACGACCGACAGTAAGTTTGCGACTCGCAATTGGCTCGACGGTACCGAAGTGCTGGGTCCGTCAAGCCCAAGAAGCGCCTTCATAGTTCGCCTCGCGTCAGGGCACGACCTCCAGTCGCGCCGAGCTGTCCTTTCCATTTTGTCATCACGAGCGCAGCGAGGGATCTGCTCTTCCTGCGCCTCTTCAATGCTGTTTCACTCAAGTTTTCCTCTTGTCTCATCCCACCAGAATCGCCCCTGGCCGGGAGCCCTATTCCGGCTTCCGCTTAAGCCGCAAGAAATTCCCTTGACACGCTTCTGTATTTCTACCATTATCGAAATATGCAGAGTAGCATCACAAGCAAATCTCTCGAAGACGTCACGAAATTTGCCGACATGTTCTCCGCCATGGGAACCGAGGCGCGTTTGCGCATCATGCAATTGCTGCTTTCGGCGCATCCCGAAGGCCTCGTCGTAGGCGAGATACAGGAAGAGCTGGACATTCCCAATTCAACCCTGTCGCACCACCTCGACAAGCTCAAGAGCGAAGACCTGGTCAAGGTGCGCCGCGAGAGCACGTTTCTGCGCTACACCGCCAATACCGAAGCGCTGCAGGAACTGTTGCAATTCCTTTATGCCGAGTGCTGCACGCGCAACCAGGCAGTCAAACCCAAAGCCATCATCCAGTATTTGTAAATAGGAGACCGACATGAGCACGACCGATATTAAAGAAGTGGTGAAGGAGAAGTACGGGCAGGCCGCCCTGCGCGTTACCACCGGCGGAAGCAGTTGCTGCGGAGCGACCGCCGCGAATCCTGATTGCTGGGACCCGATCACGTCCAATCTCTACGATGTCTCGCAGATCAAGCAGATTCCCGAAGAAGCGCTGCTGGCCTCGCTGGGCTGCGGAAACCCCACCGCGCTGGCCAAGCTCAATTCCGGCGAGATAGTGCTGGACCTGGGATCCGGCGGCGGCATTGACGTTCTGCTCTCTGCCAGGCGCGTGGGGCCATCCGGCAAAGCCTATGGTCTCGACATGACGGACGAAATGCTGGCGCTCGCCAATGAGAACAAGCGCAAGTCAGGCGTGGAGAACGTTGAATTCCTGAAGGGCGAGATCGAGAACATTCCGCTGCCCGACAATTCCGTTGACGTGATCATCTCCAACTGCGTCATCAATCTTTCGGCCGATAAAGACAGGGTGCTGCGCGAGGCCTTTCGCGTGCTGAAGCCGGGAGGCCGGTTCGCGGTTTCTGATGTGGTCACGCGCGGCGAGATTAGCCCCGAGATCCGGAAGAGCATTCTTTTGTGGGTTGGCTGCATCGCTGGTGCGCTGGACGAAACCGATTACCGCGCGAAATTGACGGCAGCCGGTTTCGAAGGCATCGAGGTTGAGCCAACGCGCATTTACCGCGCCGAAGAAGCACGCGACATCCTCGCGGCCGAAGGACTCGACGTGGATGTGTTGCCGCCGCAGGTCGACGGCAAATTCATGAGCGCCTTTGTTCGCGCCGTGAAGCCGGCCATGTCGGCGCAGTCCTGTTGCGGCCCGACCTGCTGCAACTAGATCGATGGTGACCGCGCACGCTGGGAGAACGACGATGCAAGCCCACTACAACGTGCTGTTTTTGTGTACCGGGAATTCGGCGCGATCGATCATGGCCGAGGCCATCCTGAACTTCAAAGGCAGGCCGAACTTCACTGCGTACAGCGCCGGAAGCCATCCCAGCGGCGTGGTTCGTCCCGAAGCCCTGCGGCAGTTGGAATCCGCGCACATTTCCACGCAGGGCTCTCGCAGCAAGTCGTGGGAGGAGTTCTCCGTGCCGGGTGCGCCGAAGCTCGACTTCGTTATCACCGTGTGCGATAACGCCGCGAACGAAGTCTGCCCCCTGTGGCCGGGACAGCCGATCTCCGCCCATTGGGGCGTGCCTGACCCAGCGGCGGTCAAAGGCAGTCCCATCGACGTGGAGCGCGCCTATCGCGATGCCTTCTTCATGCTCGATCGCAGAATCAGCCTTTTTCTTTGCCTGCCGCTGGCCAGCCTGGACCGGCTCGCGCTGAAGAAGGAACTCGACGACATAGGCCAGACGTCGACAAACGTCACGCCGCAGTGACCGTCATTTTTTCGTCTCGGCGGCGCAAGTAGATCACCCGGGTATTTACTGAGCACAAAGTAGCCATGCAAAACGAACGTCGTCTCAGCTTCCTCGATCGTTATCTCACCGCCTGGATTTTCGCGGCCATGGTATTCGGGCGTGGCGCTCGGATGGCTGGTGCCACGGTCGTGCCATTTCTAAATCGATTCAGCATCGGCACAACGTCGATTCCCATAGCTGTCGGGCTCATCGTCATGATGTATCCGCCATTCACCAAGGTGCGTTACGAGGAGCTGCCAGAAGTCTTTCGCAACAAGAAAGTTCTGGGTCTCTCACTATTGCAGAACTGGGTGATCGGGCCGGTCCTGATGTTCGTGTTGGCCATCGTATTTCTGCGTGGCTACCCGGAATACATGGCCGGGCTCATCATGATTGGCCTGGCGCGATGCATCGCCATGGTGATTGTGTGGAACGAACTGGCCAAAGGCGACACCGAATATGCTGCGGGGTTGGTGGCCTTCAATTCGCTTTTTCAGGTGTTCTTCTATTCGCTCTACGCATGGATATTCATCACCGTTTTGCCTGCCAAGCTTGGACTTCAGGGAGCGGTGGTCCATGTCTCGATTGCCGAAATTGCCCGCAGCGTCTTCATTTACCTGGGTATTCCATTTTTGGCTGGCTTTCTCACGCGCCCGTTGCTGGTGCGCGCGAAAGGGCGCGAGTGGTACGACCACAACTTCGTTCCCCGCGTCAGCCCGCTGACGCTGATCGCTCTGCTGTTCACCATCGTCATCATGTTTTCGCTGAAGGGCGAATACATCGTGCGGCTGCCGCTGGATGTGCTGCGAATCGCCGTGCCGCTGCTGATCTACTTCGTCGCTCATGTTCCTGGTTTCGTTTTACATGGGACGCAAGCTGGGAGCCGACTACTCAAAGACCACAACGCTTGCCTTTACAGCGGCCTCCAATAACTTCGAACTCGCCATTGCGGTCGCGGTGTCGGTCTTCGGAATCAACTCCGGCGCAGCGTTCGCCGCGGTCATCGGTCCGCTGGTGGAGGTCCCGGTGATGATCGCGCTGGTGAACGTGGCCTTCTATTTTCAGAGGAGGTATTTCGAGTTCCCCGTGGCCACGCGAAGTGCCGTTCTGGTGTCAAGTAAGGAATAAAACCGCCAAGTGCGACGTTATTCGCTGTCCAGCCTGCCCTCGCACTTCACAGCTTCGGCAGCACGATGCCTTTCTGTCCCTGGTACTTGCCGCCTTGTCCTTGTAGCTGATCTCGCAGATTTCGTCCGACTGGAAGAACAGGATCTGGCACAGGCCTTCGTTGGCGTAAATGCGCGCGGGCAGCGGCGTGGTGTTGGAGATCTCGAGCGTCACAAAGCCTTCCCACTCCGGCTCGAACGGCGTCACGTTGACGATGATGCCGCAGCGCGCGTAGGTCGATTTGCCGACGCAGATGGTCAGCATGTCGCGCGGAATCTTGAAGTACTCCACCGAGCGCGCCAGGGCGAAGGAGTTCGGCGGCACGATGCAGACGTCGGCTTCCAGGCTGACGAACGAGCGCTCGTCGAACTTCTTGGGATCGACGACGGTGCTGTTCACGTTGGTGAAGATCTTGAACTCGTCGGCGACGCGCAGGTCATAGCCATAGGAAGAGAGACCGTAGGAGATCACGCCTTCGCGGACCTGCTTCTCCGAGAAGGGGTTGATCATATCGTGTTCGGTGGCCATTTTGCGGATCCAGCGATCACTCTTGATTGCCAAGGAAGCTCCTGATGCTGGACACGAGTTCTGATGCACGCGCGCAGTCGCATGGCCGGATGTCCTGCCGGCTCATTCGCGCTGCATGCGAAGCGGTACGCCATCTTACGGAATGCGCTTGTGGATTGACAATGTGACCGGGTGCACTACGATTCGCCCAGGCGCTCCCAACTTAGCGAAAAATTAAGACTTACGCCCGCACGGCAGGTCGGCTACAATCCTCATTCATGCCGAAGCCGCGGTCGTCCGGCGAAACCAGCCCGTCGAATTCGACACGGGCGTGAGCACATCGGAGCCATTTGTGATCAAACTTGATCTGATCAACGAAGTTGTCACCAAGACCGGCGTTACCAAGACCAAGGCCGAAATGGCGGTGGAAACCGTCTTCGAAAGCATGAAGAAATCGCTGGCGCGCGGCGACCGCATCGAACTGCGCGGCTTCGGCGTCTTCACCGTTCGTCCGCGCAAAACCGGCATCGGCCGCAACCCTCGCACCGGCGCCGAGGTCAACATCCCTCCCGGCAAAGCGGTTCGCTTCAAACCCGGAAAAGAACTACAATCGATCGAGTAGCTTTCGGCGGACCCGCGGCGAAACCCCGACGCCAACGGCTGCATCCTTCGCTGTGGCGCGCGTTCGGTGGTTCACTTCGCCTGCCTGGAATGTCTAAACAGTAACAATGTCGGATTCAACGCCGCCGCTCTCCTACAGCTTTGAAGCCTCGACTTACCCGCAGGTCTTCACCGTCGCCAAAGCCGCCTCGGCGGCCATACTGGCTGCACGCTCTGCTGCTGCTGCTGACCTTTGGCACTACCCTGGTCGTCGGCGCGCAACTGGCATTCAACTACCATCACCGGCTGCCCGCGTTCGAGTTTGGGCCAGGCGGCATGCCGTCTGTTTCATCCGCTCTGGGTCTGGCACAATCCCGTCGCTATTGCTGACCGGCATGCCCTTCTCGGTCACCCTGATGTGCATTCTGATGGCGCATGAGATGGGACACTTCGTGCTTTGCGAGAAGTACGGCGTATACGCGACGCTGCCGTACTTCATTCCCGCGCCTACGCTGATCGGCACTATGGGCGCGTTCATTCGCATCAAGTCGCCCATCCGCTCGCGCCAGGCGCTGTTCGACATCGGCATTGCCGGCCCGATCGCCGGCTTCATGGCTGCGCATTCCATTTCTTTTTATCGGACTGGTGCTGTCGCGCCCGGTCGGTTTCCCGCGTGAAAGCGGGTATGAGATCGGCTTTCCGCTGGTATTTCAGATCGTGTACTGGCTCGGTCACAGCCGTTCACACATCAGGCGCGTGCCGCTCAGCGCAGCTTAGCTTGCATCCGATCGCGGTTGCCGCCTGGGTCGGCATGTTCGCCACCGCTCTGAACCTGATTCCCGGGCGGACAGCTCGACGGCGGACACATCGTTTACGCCGTGGCTCCCCATGCGCACAAGCGTATTACCCGGCTGTCCGTGGTCGTGTCTGAGCTTCTTGGAGCTGGTAGGACTGCTGCGGTTCGTGGTTGCCGACGGCCGGGGCTGGGCGTGGCCGGGTGGCTGTTGTGGGCTGTGATCCTTGCCGCAACCGGATGGCGTCATCCCGCAGTGCCCTTGTGGCCGGGACTGGATCGGCACTCGCCGCTGGCTCGCCCTGGTAGCGCTTCTGCTGCTCGTACTGACCTTCCTGCCGACTCCCTTCGTGGGCCAGAACTTTCTACGGCTAAAGTCGCATCCAATCGTCTCAACGGCAGATTCTCGCATTTTCTCGCTTGAACCGCCATTTCGGCACCATGTATCCTAAAGTCTGTCGAGCATCGATGCTTCAAGCGAGGCAAATTAGCTGTTTTAACGCAGAAATGCAAATCAAGTGCAAGATGTTTGCCCTGTTCGCGTGACGAAACGGTAGCAAGGAGAAACATGAAGTCAAAGGATGTCGTTAGTTCGTCGGGTTAACGATGTTGTTGGCCTGGTCATGTTCAGCGGCGTTGCCATGGCGCAGGGTCGCCCAAACGCCGGCGAAAGGGCGGAGGCAATCAAGGTGCGGCGACGGCTGCCAGACCTGCTCGATATCAACGCGCCACCAAAGATCAGCTGGCGCAGTTGCCGGGCATCGGCGATGTCTATTCGCAGAAGATCATCGACGGCCGTCCTTACAAGGCGAAGAATGAACTGGTGCAGAAGAAGATCATTCCTCAGGCGACCTACAACAAGATCAAGGACATGATCATCGCCAAGCAGAAGTAGGATTCCGCGACGTGGAATCGAACCCGCTCGCCTATTTGATGAGATCGTGCACTGCAGAGAAGCACGACAAGGACGTGTCGTTGAAGATGCGGCAAGAGATGATTCAGCCGCTGAGGGCGTCACCAACGCTCAGATCGAAGATCCTAAGCATCCGAATCCGACTACAAAGCGCGAATCACGACTATCTGCGTGGTCGGCCTCGGATGCTCACTCAATGCAGGTGCGGTGAAGCGACAGCCCAATACTTCATTGGCGTAACGGGCACTAGCGTTGCGCTCGCCTGCTGCCGCGCCTGGATCTCGATGTACACGTTGATCAGCGAAACCGCCGCCGGCGTCACGCCGGGGATGCGGCTGGCCTGTCCGAGCGTGCGGGGACGCACGCGGGACAGCTTCTCATTCATCTCGCGCGAGAGGCCGGAGACCTTGCCGTAGTCGAACCAGTCGGGAATCGTGCGCTGCTCGGACTTCTTCAGCCGCTCGATCGACTTGGTCTGCTGGTCGAGATAGCCGGAGTACTTGATCTCGGTCTCGACCGACTTCAGCTCGTTGCGAATCGCCGAAGTGGATAGTCGGATAGTGGATAGTTCGGATTGCTGCGCCGAACTGCAGCTCCCTCGGCTTCGCTCGGGATGACACCGAATTCTCTTCGCTGGCGAGCTGGCCGCTGGTAGCTGGCGCGCTTCTTCCCGCTCGAAGAACGCCGGCATCAGCTACGCGCAGCACCGGCGCCAGCTGCTCGATCTGCACCTCGGGACGCTTCAGCAGTCTGCGCCAGCGTCGTGCCCGGTGGCCTGCGCTTCCCCAGTGACTCCAGCACGCGTCGCGCGCCTGCGTCGACAGCCGCAGCTGCTCTGCCGATAGCTCGCTCATTCACCCGCGTGCGCTCCAGCAGCTCGCGCATCGCCTTCATGCGCTCCTGCTTGGCGAGATGGTCGGCCCACGCAGCGTCGTTGATCAGTCCCACGCGGCGGCCATGCGGCGTCAGCCGGCGGTCGGCGTTGTCGATGCGCAGGTGCAGGCGAAACTCCGCGCGCGAAGTGAACATGCGATACGGCTCGTTCGTTCCCTTGCTGATGAGGTCGTCGATCAGGATCGCCGTGTAGGCCTCGGTGCGATCGAGGATCAGCGGCGGCTCGCCCTTCACCTTCAGCGCCGCGTTGATGCCCGCCATCAATCCCTGGCACGCCGCTTCTTCGTAGCCGCTGGTGCCGTTGATCTGCCCGGCGAGATACAGCCGCTCGATCTTCTTCGTCTCCAGCGTGCGCTCCAGCTCGGTGGGATCGATGGAGTCGTACTCGATGGCGTAGCCGGGCCGCAGCATCTCGGCGTTCTCGAGGCCGGGAATCGACTTGATCATCGCCAGCTGCACGTCGATCGGCAGCGACGTGCTCATGCCGTTGACGTAGATCTCGTGCGTGTTCAGGCCCTCGGGCTCGAGGAAGAGCTGGTGCATTTCCTTGTCGGGAAACTTGACGATCTTGTCTTCGATCGACGGGCAATAGCGCGGCCCGATGGACTGAATCTGCCCGCTGTACATGGGCGAGCGATGCACGTTCTCGCGGATGATGCGATGCGTCTCCGGCGTGGTGAACGCGATGTAGCACGGCACCTGCTTGTCGTGATGCGCCACGCGCTTGGTGCGGAAGCTGAACGGCGTGGGATCTTCGTCGCCCGGCTGCACCGTGAACTTCGACCAGTCGATGCTGCGGCCATCGAGACGCGGCGGCGTGCCGGTCTTCAGGCGGCAGCCGCGCAGGCCAAGCGCCTTCAGCGCTTCGCCCAGCAGCACAGCGGCGGCTCGCCGCTGCGTCCGGCGGGATATTGCTGCTCGCCGCAATGGATCAGCCCGTTGAGAAATGTTCCGGTGGTGATGATGACGGCCTGCGCGCCGACAGTGCGGCCATCGCGCAGCTTGATGCCGACACGCGACGTGATCAGTTGTCGAGTTGTCGGTTGTCGGTTGTCAGGTTCGTCGAGTCCTCGACGCGTTGTCACTGGCGACTGCCAGCTATCGACTGACGAGTCTCACTGCATGACCACTGGCCAACTGACAACTGCTCCACAATCAGTTCCGCCACTTCCGCCTGCTTGATGTGCAGATTGGGCTCCGACTCCAGCACCTCGCGCATCTTCAGGCGATACTGCTGCTTGTCGCACTGCGCCCGCGGAGACCACACCGCCGGTCCGCGCGAGGTATTCAGCAGGCGAAACTGGATGCCGACCGCGTCCGTCACTTCGCCCATGATGCCGCCCAGCGCGTCGACTTCGCGCACCAGGTGTCCCTTGGCAATGCCGCCGATCGCGGGATTGCACGACATCTGCGCGATGAGATCGACGTTGAGCGTGTAGAGCGCGGTCTTCAGGCCCATGCGCGCGGCGGCCATCGCGGCCTCGCATCCGGCATGGCCGGCGCCGACCACCACAACGTCATAGGTTTCTGTGAACTGTTGCGACAAGAAGAATCCCCACCAACTGCGGCTGTACTCTCAATTCTAGCCGAGGCGGCGGTCGTTGCGCGACGCTCGTACGCCCCGGCAGCGAAGTGATAGGACTCACAATTCAACACGTCCTTCATAACGACGTTCAGATCGAGAAGTGCCTGCTCACCATTCCCGCTGTAGCTGGAACCATGCATAGTGGCGATCAACTTTGGCTTGAGACTCGCCAAGCCTCGGAGTATGTGTCCCGGTGTTCAGGCGTGTAGGGCATGTAGTTGGCTAGCGGCCCTTTCTGGTAGGCCGTAAGCGTCTGCGCGCACCCGACCCAGTATGTCCGACGAGGTCATCGGCTCGACATCGCCATCGTGGTGAAACAAGTCGGAGCAAAGAAGGGTCGAGGTCGTCTCCTCGAAAGAGCACGCCGGCGTCCCATCCGTGCGGTATGTGCGGCGTGGGGACATAGCGAAAGCGGTATTTCCTGTCGCAAGCGGCTCAGCGGGAAAGAGAATGTGCGCCGGCCGACTTGCGAAGTCATTCACGCTCACCAGCGCGCCAACCATGCCACAGGCCGCTGCGCATTCGGTGCAAGTGACAGCCAATCGTTTAACGCACCGCATTCATCCGACTCGAAGTGACTGAATGCGATCCACCGCAGCTTTGCCGGGTCCATAACCTTGGCGAGGTGTTCCCGCACCGCGGGGAACATTCCCGCGCAATCCAGTGTGGAACAACACCGGCTCCTCGTCGCGAACGAGGAAATGGTTGAATTGCAGATTGATTGCCTCGGCAAAAACCGAGATGCGAAACAGATCGGGCGCAATTTCGACGATGTTGGACACAGCGAGCTCCTGGGAACGATGTTCGCTGAGGCAAATCGGTACCGATTGGTGGTCAAGCGAGCACTTAAGCTCGCCGGGATGGCAAACGTCCTCACCTGCATGCACATCACCGCGTGTACTCAGCAGTCTGGCGAGCTTTGGTTGTGAGCCTGCAGAGCTCTGCCGTATATTGGCTTAACGCTTAGGCGAAATTTCTGTGGGGTAATCATGACAACGCAAGACTTTTTGTCCGCCCTCGACGCCCGTATTGCGCAATACGATTTACTGTGCCATCCCTATTACAAAGCTTGGTCTGCCGGAGAATTGACCCGCGACGATCTCCGCGAATATGCGACGGATTATTCCATCATGTCGCTGCCTTCCCAACCTATCTCAGCGCGCTGCACTCGCGAATGGAAGATGGGTCGGCGCGCCGTGCCGTCTTGCGCAACCTGTGCGAAGAGGAAATCGAAGGCCGTCCTCACAGCGAGATGTGGCTCGACTTCGCCGAGGGCATGGGAGCTGATCGCAACGGAGTGCGTCATCATGAGCCAATGGCGCGAAATGAAGACCTGATCGACGAATTCCGGCGCGTCGCGCGGAACAGGCTCGACCGTTGAGGCGCTGGCGGCTTTCTACGCTTACGAATCGCAGATCCCGCGCATCGCCAAGGAAAAGGCTGCGGGATTGACGGAACGCTACGGCGCTGACAACCGCACCGCCGGCTACTTCAAGCTGCATCAGACAGCAGATGTGGAGCACTCCCGTGTTTGGCGCGACTTGCTGGCGCAGGAAGTCGATGCGCATCCGGAGCAGGCGGAAGCCTGGCACTCAACCAGGCGGAACAGGTGGCCCAGTCACTATGGCGTGTGCTTGACGCAATGGAGGGGCGCAGGCTACCACCATGTAGCGTCGTGAACTAGTTCTCATCTTTCAGCGGGCCTTCCTTCGCTTCGCGGTAGGCCCGCACCGCTCCCGGCCCGACAAAGTACTGATCGAACACACGCTGCCGCGAAGCATCGTTTCCCGCCATCTTGTCGCGAAACTCCGACAGGTTGACCGACTTCTGAAATTGTTCTTGTGTTTGACCCTGCTTCACTGCCTCATGTGCCTGCTGCGACAGCGACTCGAGTGCCTGAGATCACCAGCAGCATGTATTGCTTGTCATGCTGCACGGGGCCGTGACCGGGAATGATCACGGTGGCGTCGTAAGCGGCCAGCGCTTTCATGGTCACAATCCACTCGTCGATGAACGAGCCGATGCCATACGGAGTAGGCGCGACCAGCAGGTCGCCGGTCGCCAGCACTTTGGCATCGGGCACGTACACCACCGCGTCTCCCGCCGTGTTGCCACGGCCAAGAAAGCTGATCTCCACCGTCCGTCCGCCAAGATCAATCATCATCCGGCGGTCGAAGGTGATGTTCGGCGGCACGCGCTTGACCTGCTGAAACTGCGGCAGTGCATATTTCGCGTCAGCGAGATCAGCGAGTAGTAATCGATGTCGTCCTTGCTGAGGACTTTGCCACTCGGCGTCTTGCCGTCGGCAACCATCTTCTCGATGACCGGCAGAGCCTCAGTGAGCTGCTTCACGTCGTCGTACTGCGGCAAGGGGACTCGCCAGCTCGTGCTGCGTCGCAGGCGTCGCTGATGATCGACACCGCAGGGAACTGTTCACGGTAGATGTAGTTGCCGGTATTGTGGTCGGCGTGCCAGTGCGTGTTCACGACGAAGGCAACCGGCTTATCGGTCAGGCGGCGGATGTCGTCGATCTGCCGCCGCGTAAGGCTAGGGAAGTGTCCGCTGTCGACGACCAGCACCGCGTCCTTGCCAATGATGACCGTCGAGTTGCCCGTCACCAACGGAACCTTCGGTTCAGGCGAAATGAACGAGTAGACGCCGTCGGCGAGTTTTACTGTTTCGTAAGTTGTGAGCTGTGGATCATCGGGCTTTGTTCCATTTGTGCAGCTGCTAGGACTGGCAGAAGAAGTAGCATTGCAGCGTATCTCGTGTGCTTTCGAGATGATCGCATTCGCGAGCGCCTTTCCTCTGGATTGTGCCCGTGGATCGCACCGGCACTGCCTAGGATTGCTGAAGGACATTGGAGTCTACGTATCCCGTCCCGCCAACGCTCCTGCTACGTGATGGCTGACAGAGAAAGCTGGACGAAGCAGTTCTGGATTGGGATAAGTGAGCCGCGATGACAAGCGGCGGCTTGCGGCGATTACTCTCGATAAATGCCCAAGCCCGTCCCCATCGGAACGCGCGGTGAAGCCGAAACCGCCGTCGAACCTCGCCACACCCTTACCGCCTGGAAGGAACATCTTCCGCCCGTCTACTCCACGCCCTAGATGATCGGCCTGATGGAGGCTGCAGGCTACAACGCGCTTGAGCCGTTCCTTGAAGGCGATGAGGTCAGCGTGGGAACAGCGATTAACATCGTGCATCGTGCACCGGCCACAGTGGGCATGAAGATCAAGGCGGAAGCCGTGCTCGAGAACTTTGACGGCCGCTTCTACACCTTCAAGGTGAGCGCCACAACGGATACGAAGTCATCGGCTACGGCACTATCGGCCGCGCCATTGTCAGCAAGGCTAAGTTTGAAGCCAAGCAGAGTGGGAGATCCCCACAACCAGCCAACCGCGGCAGTAAGACAACCCTGCCAGCATCCGCAGAACTAAGTAGCGACGAAGTTCGAGGCGGCACCGCAAGTCAGACTAGTCTTCAGCCGTGAAACATCGATTGCCCGACGGTCATAGGCATTATGATTGAGTCCGTCGATCCCAGCTTCTCCTGCCTGTTTGCTACAATCACAGATTACGAAATTCGCCCGTCGAATCGGGGATTCGACTGCAATATCGGTCTGATTCACCCGTGGTTAAAACACAAAGCACGGCGCCGATGATACTTTGTTGCCGTGAACCGCTTCATGAGAAGGCCGTTATCGCATGAGCACCGCAACTCAACCGTCTGGTCGTTCCACGCGAAGGGCTCGCCGCGCTGGCTCGCGACTACGCCAAGCTGACCAAGGCGCGCGTCACGACCCTGATCGTGATGACCGCGTGGGCGGGCGCTTACTTTGCCGCCGCGAAGTCGGGCGTCGCCTCGCTCTCCTGGACGTTGCTGCACGCGCTGGTCGGCATCGGCCTGGTCAGCGGAGGCACCGCCGCCATCAACGAAGTTGTGGAGCGCGACATCGATGCGCTGATGCGGCGCACCGCGCAGCGTCCACTGGTCACCGGCAGCATGAGCCTGCTGCACGCCTCGGTCGTTGCCTTTGGCATGACGATCGGCGGCGTGCTTTATCTGTGGCTGACCACCAACTGGCTGACGGCGGCGTTGGCGGCGCTCACCTCCGTCAGCTATCTGCTGGTCTACACGCCGATGAAGCGCGTGCATCCGATCTGCACCTTCCTCGGCGCGTTTCCCGGAGCCATGCCTCCGGTGCTGGGCTGGACCGCGATCCGCGGGCGCCTCGACGCTGAAGCGCTGGTGCTGTTCGCCATCGTGTTCTTCTGGCAGTTCCCGCACTTCCACTCCATCGCGTGGCTCTATCGCGAAGACTACGAGAACGCGCGCATCCGCATGTTGCCGGTGGTGGAAAGCGATGGCCGTTCCACCGCATTCGCCATCGTGATGTATGCCCTGGCGCTGGTGCCGGTGTCGCTGGCGCCGACGCTGATGGGCATGTCGGGCTGGACTTACTTTGCCGGCGCGCTGCTGCTTGGGCTCGGGATGCTGTGGTTCAGCGTGCGCATGTGGACCATGAAGCTGACGCCGATTGCGCCCGAATCAAAGCTGCGCGCCCGCCATGTGTTGCAGGCGTCGGTCATCTATCTGCCACTATTGTTCGCGCTGATGATGATCAACCGCGCTGCGTAGATAGTAGACTGATCTGTGGCTTCACGAACAACAACTCCCGTGTCGACAGCGAGCACATCCGGATCTCGCCGCCGATGCGATCCTTGCCGCTCCCGGCCGTCATTCAGCTCAAGATCGTTGCGCCATCAGTACGGCGATCGCGTGGCCCTGGCCGGCGTGTCGTTCGATGTGCGTCCGGCGGAGATCTTCGGATTGCTCGGCCCGAACGGCAGCGGCAAGACCACCACGTTCCGCATTCTCTCGACACTGATGGTGCCCTCCGGCGGCCGCGCCGTGATCATGGGGCACGATGTCGCCCGCGATCCTGCGCAGGTGCGCCGCAACATCGGCGTGGTCTTCCAGGCGCAGAGCATCGACGTGAAGCTGTCGGCGGAAGAGAACCTCACTGTCATCGGGCATATTTACGGCTTGCGCGGCGCCGCGCTGAAGAAGCGCGTCGCCGAGATGCTCGCCGCGTCGGGCTCGCCGATCGCGCGAAAGAAAAAGCCGAGACGTTTTCCGGCGGCATGCAGCGGCGGCTGGAATTGGCGAAGGGACTGCTGCATCATCCGTCGGTGCTGCTGCTGGATGAGCCGACGACCGGCCTCGATCCCGGCGCGCGCCGCGACCTGTGGCAGTATCTGCAGATTTTGCGCGACGAAGAACGCGTGACCGTGCTGGTCACCACTCACTTGATGGAAGAGGCCGAGCGCTGCGACCGGCTGGCGATTTACGCCGAAGGCAATGTCGTCGCGCTGGGTACGCCGGCGGAGCTGAAGAGCCGAGATCGGCGGCGACGTGATTCTGCTGGAGGCGAACGAGCCCGAGTCGCTGGCGCAGCGCATCGAGCAGCGCTTCGGCTTGCATCCGACCGTGCTCGATCATCAAGTGCGGCTGGAGATCGAGAATGGCCATCGCTTCGTAACCGATGTGGTCGAAGCATTTCCCGGCGAGATCGAAGGCGTCTCGGTGCACAAGCCGAGCCTGGAAGATGTATTCATCCGCCGCACAGGGCATCGCTTCTGGACGGACGAGAACAAGGGCAGCGAAGTAGTTCGCACGGAGACGCAGAGAACGATTGACACGTGCGTCTGAGGAGGTTTGGCGGGCAAGCTTCACGCTGCGTCGAAAGCATCGAGCTGACGACTCATAGCTCGGCGGCTAATGCCGACGCCACTGACATACACTGACAACTGATTCTTATGGCAACTCGTACTGAAGCATTTCCCGCGACCACTCGCTCCTACCAGCGCCGGCATGCTGATGCCCGCCGTCTCGCTGTGGTGGCGCGAGGTGGTTCGCTTCTATCGCCAGCGCGCGCGCGTGGTCGGCGTCATCGCTTCGCCGCTGCTGTTCTGGATCGTCATCGGCTCGGGCTTCGGAACGTCGTTCCGCTCCAGCGGCGCCGGCGGCCAGCACTATCTCGAATTCTTCTTTCCCGGCGCGCTGATCATGATCGTGCTCTTCACCGCCATCTTCACCATGATGTCGGTGATCGAAGACCGCAAGGAAGGCTTTCTGCTGTCCGTGCTGGTAGCGCCGGTCAGCCGCTCGGTGATTGTGCTGGGCAAAGTGCTCGGCGGAGCGACGCTGGCGACCTTGCAAGGCCTGATTTTCCTGGTCTTCGCGCCTGCCGTGGGCGTGCACTTCACGCTCGTCAGCTTCGCGCTGACGGTGCTGGCGATCTTCCTGGTGGCGTTTTCGCTGACCGCGCTGGGCTTTATCATCGCGTGGCCGATGGATTCCACGCAGGCCTTTCACGCCATCATCAACCTGTTTCTGATTCCGCTGTGGCTGCTCTCGGGATCGCTGTTTCCGCTGTCAGGCGCGTCGCTTCTGGATTCGTCTGCTGATGCGGATCAATCCGCTGACCTACGGGACGGAGGCGCTGCGCTCGTTGCTGTTCCCCATGCTCCCGTCGACGGATTTTCGTTGGCGGCGAACTTGGCGGTGCTGGCACTGTTCACGCTGGTGATGTTCGCGTTGTCGTTCCTGGTAGCGAATCGCCGGAGCACAACCCGGCGGCATAATTCAGTGCATCTGGTCTTAATGGGATTGAACAATTCCAGCCCAGCGCTGAAGCGTTGGGATCAACGTGTTTGAAAATGCCCAAGTCCCTTCAGGGACGACACACAATGCAGATCGAACCCACATTTTTCCCGCCCTGAACGCCTTGCTCAACGGCTCCAGCGCCGTGCTGATCGGCTCAGGGCTGTACTTCATTAGCGCAGGCGGCGGGTCGAAGCGCACAAGCGCATGATGCTGGCGGCATTCGTCACCTCGACGCTATTCCTGATTTCGTACCTGTACTACCACCTGGTGCTGCGCGCCGGTGTAACGCATTTTCAGGGACAAGGGCTTTCGCGCCCGCTTTACTTCACCCTCCTGATCTCGCACACCATCCTGGCGGTCGTCGTCGTGCCGTTCATCCTGATCACGCTGTCTCGCGCGCTGAAGGGCCGTTTCGCCCGGCACAAAGCGATCGCGCCTTACACATTCGCCATCTGGATGTACGTCTCGGTGACCGGCGTGATGATCTACGTGATGTTGTACAAGGTGTTTGTGCGATAGGTATCCGGCCTCAGGTGTCAGGCATCAGATCATTCGCGTCGCAACGCCTAGGCTGGTCGATACTGATACCTGAAACCTGAGACCTCATCTCTGAAAGCTGGTGGCGGGCGGCTTCTGGCCAAGAGCCAAGAGCGAAAAGCCAATAGCGGCCTTTCTGTTATCCTTTCCCTTCATTACAACCTCGCAACACGGGAGCGGCACGCATGGCAAAGAGCGTCAATAAGGTCATTTTGATCGGCAACCTGGGTAAGGATCCCGAAGTCAAATACACCCCCAGCGGAATGGCCGTGGCGCGCTTCACCCTGGCCACCAACGAGCGCTACAAAGACAAAGAGGGCAACTGGCAGGACAAGACCGAATGGCACAACCTGGTCGCCTTCCAGCGTACGGCGGAGATTGTCGGCGAGTACCTTAAGAAGGGCCGCAGCTGCTACATCGAAGGTAAGCTTCAAACCTCGTCGTGGGACGACAAAGAGAGCGGCCAGAAAAAGTATCGCACTGAAGTCATCGTGAACGATCTCGTTCTGCTCGGCGGCGGTCGCGAAGGTGGAGAAGGAGGCGGCGGTTACTCCCGCGGTGGTCAAAAGTCGAGCGGCTTCGATCAAAGCAGTCCCGATTACGACAACGCTCCCGCGCCGGCGGCACACTCGACCGAAGTGACGGACGAAGACATTCCGTTCTAGAAACAGTGCTCAGTTGTCGTTCGTCTGTTATCAGTTCAGTCATTGGATCTAGGCCCGATTCAGCTATCGTTGCATGCTGAAGTAAATTGCGATTTTGACAAGCCAGGGGTGAAAGCCCCTGGCATTTTCATTTGGGGGAGATTGCTCGCGCCTATCTGCGAATGTCTTGTCTCATCCTGGCGCGTTGCATGATGTCACAGAGTCCTACGGAAGAACGCACTGCAGAGAAGCCGTGCCGTTAACCGTGCTGGACGAACTATGGGGTCCAGCGCCGAAAACCAGATCGGACGGGACCGACGCAGTGATGGTACTGACGCCACCGGTAAGGCAAGTCGCCTGTCCGGTCGAGGAGTTGATCGTCGCCACATTCGTATCGGAGCTGGTCCACATCAGACCGTCCTGGGAGGTGAGTAGACGGGATTGTTCATTCTTGAACGTGCCCGTGGCGGTGAAATTTACGATTCCCTTAGGGGCAGTGCCCTGACCCTGTGGAGGACTTATCTGAACGCTCTGGATGGTGTCAGCGCTGCCTCCGCAACCCAACAGCACAGCCAGAACAACGCACGCAAATGATGACAGAACGTACTTCATGCTCTGATGGTAGCAGTCTTCGATGGCTGATATCTGGGCGTCACCCATGCGGCGAGTGTTGCCAGGTAAGCCGCCCAGATAATCCCGCGCTATCCGCCTTACGGGGTAACAACGCATTGCAGCGACGCCGTCCCGCTCACGTTGCTCGAGCTGTTGTGCACTCCGTTGTTGATGTCGAAGCTCAGGTCAGCCGGCGCTTGCGCCGTAATCGTCACAGTACCAACTGCAAGGCAGGTGGCTTGTCCGGTGTTGCTGCCGATGCTGGCGATAGACGTGTCCGACGTGCTCCATTTAAGGCCATCCGTCGCGGTCAGCTCGCGTGACTGGTTGTTGGTGAATGTGCCAGCAGCCGTAAATCCAACTTCGCCGTTGGGTACCGTGGCCTGAGCGCTCTGCGGGTTCACCTGCAGGCTCACGATCGTCGGATGACCGGCGCCGCACGCCAGGAGGACGACAATTCCGGCGCACGCAATGAGGGTCAAAAAGTATTTCATGAGTTCTCCTGCAACCTTTCGATGGCTGAAATGCGCCCGGTGCTGCATGTCGACCTTGTGAACAATTGCCGACTCGAGTTGTTGCTCGACAACAACTCTGGACGAATTGGCAGCGTACTCTGCTGCGCGCTCCCCGAAACGGGTTCCGCAGAACCATTAGACTGAATGAGTGAGAAGAGTTTTTAGTCCTGCTACGTTCCTGACCGCCATCTTTTTTGCTGTATTGCTCGGCGCAGCGTCCGCTCATGCCCAGGGACGCGCCGAGTGTTCTGTTATCAAGTCTGAGATCCTTGCGCGCAACGTTCGATACTGTGCGTTCCTTCCTGCCAGCTTCGATCAGGACAAGGCGAAGAAGTTTCCCGTGCTCTACTACCTCCACGGACTCGGCGATAACGAGCAGTCGTTGCTGAACCTCGGTGGCTGGGACATGATCGAGGAGTTGCGGCACCAGGGCAAAGTCGGCGAGTTCATCGTGCTCGCGCCCGCTGGCGGACATACCTTCTTCATTAACTCTGTCGACGGCAAGGTCCGCTACGAAGACTTCCTGCGCAAAGAATTCATGCCGCAGTTGGAAAGGAAGTATCGCGCCGAAGCCACTCGCGCAACTCGCGGAATTACAGGTGTCTCCATGGGCGGATACGGCGCGCTGCGGCTGGCCTTCAAGTATCCGAATGACTTCGAAGCAGTGAGCGCGCAGATGCCGGCACTGGTCGCCGACATTCCCGAGAACTTCAATGCGGGCGGACCAGGTTCGCCCTCGAGCATGATGGGCGATGTCTTCGGCTCGCCGTTCAATCGCGCTTACTGGGACCGCAACAACGTGTTCACGTTCGCGAAGAGCGATCCCGCGGCCGAGTTGAAGCGGCTGAAGATTTACTTCGATGTGGGTAACAACGACGATTACGGTTTCGAGCGCGGCGCCGAACAGCTGCATCAGCTACTCGACTCGCGCGGAGTATCGAACGAATTCCACATCTATCCGGGACGCCACGATCCGCAGTTCGCCATGAAGCATTTCGCAAGCGTCGTGGAGTTTCAGTGGAAGGCGATCGGAAAGTAGAAAAGCCGCTATTGGCTCTGGGCTTTTAGCTCTTGGCTTTTAGCTCTTCGCCCGGGCATCGAAGGCGCTCGAACGAAGAGCCAAGGGCCAAAAGCCAAGAACCGCTTTCGATTGTTTCAGCCGTCACATGCCTCCGATCGCGATCTTCAATACAATCTATCCATGGACTCTTTCATCATCGCCGGCAGGCAATTTCGTTCGCGTCTCATCGTTGGAACCGGGAAGTATCGCTCCGGGCAGGAGACCGCCCGCGCCATTGAAGCCTCGGGCGCGGAGATGGTCACTGTCGCCGTGCGCCGCGTGAATCTCGACCGCAGCAAAGAGTCGCTGCTCGACTTCATCGATCTCGGCAAGTACTTCCTGCTGCCCAACACCGCTGGCTGCTACACCGCTGACGAAGCCATCCGAACAGCTCGCCTCGGGCGCGAAGTCGGTCTTTCCGATTGGGTAAAGGTCGAGGTCATCGGCGATCAGGCAACGCTCTTCCCGGATGTGCAGGCCACCATCGAAGCCACACGCGTGCTGGTGAAAGAAGGCTTTACCGTTCTGCCGTATACGTCGGACGACATCGTTGTCGCGAAGCGTCTGATTGACGCGGGTGCAAGCGCAGTCATGCCGCTGGGCGCGCCGATTGGCAGCGGCCTGGGATTGCAGAATCAGCCAGCCATTCGCATACTCCGCGAGCTCATCACTGACGTGCCGCTGATCGTTGACGCCGGAGTGGGAACTGCTTCGGATGCGGCGATCGCGATGGAGCTCGGCGTTGATGGCGTGCTGATGAACACCGGCATCGCCGGAGCGCAGGACCCGATCCTGATGGCCGAAGCCATGAAGCACGCGGTCATCGCCGGACGCAGCGCCTATCTCGCGGGTCGCATGCCAAAGAAGCTCTACGCAACAGCAAGCTCCCCGCTCGAAGGCGTGGTGCGGTAGAGAAGCTGTCAGCTATCAGCTGAGTCCCGACAGTGAGTGTGTCTGCTTTCAGGTATCGCTGAGGTAGGGTGAGCGGGAATCCCGGCTAACCGAAGAACAACCTTGGACACAACGCTCTGTCGGTTCGACCCGTGAGACTACGTACAGTAACTGACAGCTGAGAGCTGATGGCTGACAGCTTTCTTCTATCCCTGGTCGCCCATGATGAACAGCGGCTTGCCTTCGAAGCTGCTGAAGAACGGTCGCAATCGGGCCGTGTTGTAGTGCTCCTCCACATTGACCGTCTTCTTGGTTGAGGTCACGGTCTCAATGGGAATGCAGTGGTATCGGCCGTTCTGCAAGACGACCAGCTTGCCGAAGTTTTTGCTCAGCAGCAGGTCGAGCGCGAGATTCCCGTACGCCATGGGCACCACCGAGTCAATGGCATCTGGATCGCCCGAGCGAACGAGGTATCCGAGATTCTGATTGATGATGTCGACGGTTTTCCCGTTGTTGAACTTGGCCGAGCGCGCCTTGACCTCGCGGGAAACCAGATCGCCGATTCCACCCAACTTTTTGTGGCCGAAAGCGTCGACATTCTCACCTTCGAACATCATCTCGTTGCGGCCTTCCGGCATTGCACCCTCCGACACCAGAACGATGGCGTAGCGGCTGGGATTTCTGCGTCGATCGAGCACCAGCAATTCGGTCAGCAAGTCGAGGCTGAACTTGTATTCGGGAATGACGCAGCGATGGGCGGCGCCCGCCAAGGTCGGCACCATGGCGCTGAAGCCGGCATAGCGACCAAAAACTTCCAGAATCATGAGCCGCTCGTGCGAGCCGGCAGATGTTCGCAGCCGGTTCGTCATCTCGATGGTGCGAGTCACGCAGGTACTGAAGCCGATGCAGTAATCGGTTCCCGGAACGTCGTTGTCCATGGTCTTGGGGATGGCAACGACTTTCATTCCTTCCTTGTGCAGTCGCACGCCATAGCTAAGCGTGTCGTCGCCGCCGATCGGGATCAGATACTCGATGCCCAGCCACTCCAGGTTCTTGAGCACCTCGGGGGTAAGATCGTTCTTCTCTGCCGAGTAGGAGCTCTGCAGGTGCTCAGGAACATCGTCGCGAGCGACCCGGCTCGGGTTGGTGCGCGAGCTGTGGAGGAAGGTTCCACCAGTCCGCCCCACGCGATCGACAATCTCCTGCGTCAGCAGCTGGAAGTTCTCGCTGTTGTCGTACTTCTCGTCGCGCACGATATTGACCAGGCCACGCCAGCCGCGGCGCAGGCCGACGATGTCGTATCCCTCGCTGAGGGCGCGGAAGGTCACGGCGCGAATCGCCGGGTTCAACCCAGGGACATCTCCGCCGCCGGTCAAAATGCCTATGCAACCCTTCTTAGAAGTGCCAATCGCCATATGAATCCGCCTGTCGTAAGGTTGTTGCCGTCTCGCTTTCTCTGTTTGAGCTTACGAAGATTGTATCGGTCGGGCCGTGACCTTCGCTGTCGGGTTGCGTGAAAATTCCCGCAGTTTAGGATTTTGTTAAGAGCTGCAGCTCGAAGTGCAATGCATCGTGGCCCGTTTGTCGCCGCTCTATCCGTCGTGACATAATTACGCCGCCATGAAGCTCATCCGATTCATCGTCCCCGCCGTCGGTTCCGCGCTTCTATTCAGCGCTTTCGCCCTTGCTCAACCGCCGCAACAGTCACCGACGCCTGCCAGCGCTGCGAATCCGCTGGCGCCGGGACAGAAGCTCATCAACGAGGGCAAACTCGATGATGCGCTCGCGTTCTACAAGAACGCACTTCAGGCACATCCCACAGCGTGGGATGCCTATCTCGGTATGGGGGCCGCACTCGACCTGAAGGGCGACTACAACGCCGCGCGGCAGGACATCCAGAAGGCGATCGATGCGGCTCCCGCGAACGGCAAAGCTCGCGCCCTGCGCACTATGGCTGTTTCCTACACCTTCACTGGCGACGCTAACGCGGCCGGCAAGTACGAGGAGCAGGCCTATCAGCTGCAATTCGCGGCCAACGATTTGAGTGGCGCCGCCGGTACGGCCGACGAAGCAGCGCGTATCTACCTGGAGAACGGCGACCTCAAAAATGCGCAGCTCTGGTATGCGAAGGGCCATTCCACCGCACTAAGCGATCCCAAGCTGACCGATGCCGACAAAGACCTGTGGACCTTCCGCTGGGAGAGTGCGCAGGCCCGTGTCGCCGCCCGCGGAGGAAACAAGACTGAGGCGCAGCAACATCTGGCCGCCGCCAAGGCCGCCATCGCGAAGGGAACCCAACCTGACCAGGCGCAGTTCGTGCCCTACCTGGAAGGCTACGTCGCATTCTACGGCGGAGACTATTCGGCAGCCATCAGCGATCTGGCGAAGGCCAACCAGAAAGACCCGTTCATTCTGGTGCTGATGGCGCAGGCGTACGAAAAGTCGGGCGATCAGAAGAACGCCATGGACTACTACCACAAAGTCCTCGATATCTATGCCCACAGTCCGACCGGGGCATTCGCGCGACCACTGGCACAGAAGAAAGTGGGGAGCTAGGAAGGCCCTCTTGGCTTCGGCTTTCGGCTAGTACCTCCTCTGACGGTTTCATTCCGCGCGATTGAGGGCGCTGCCGTTGTAGGCCCAGCTGCCCCCTGCCGGATCAGAGTCACGCACTATCGATCAATGCTGATTTCCGGGAGCATGTCCTTCACCCCCTCCTCCCGCTGCCTCGTAAAATCCTGATTTCATTAGGCAAGCTGAAAACTTTCCCGCTAAAATCTCGAACGAGTGAGACTTACAGGCAAATTCTTGGAAGCAAAAGAGTTAAGCTCGCTCTTAGCTCTTGGCTCGGAGCAGGACGCCAGCTCCACTCCGTTAGTGGCCTTAAGGTTCACGACACAAACATTTTGTTTTGCGTGAATCCTTGTTTTCAACGACCTAACGCAATTTTGTCCGCAAAATCCTGAGCCCGTGAGACTTACAGGCAAAATATAGATTTAAAATAACTTATTCGTCGTGGAGCCCAACTTGAGCACTCATAGCCAACTACCGGCAAAGCTCGGGCTGGAAGGGCCACAGGCACACCTCTGAGGTGTCCGACGGGTAGTTTATGAGTTGCCGAACTCAGGCGCACGGGAAAGCTGGAGTGGGAGGGTTACGAAGGTGGTAGCGCTTCCCAGAATGGGAATCATCCGTCAAGAAGCAGTGTTCCAGGTAAACAGTCCGAATAGTCAACACCAAGAAGGCATCTCCATAGACCTGACGATCCCGTGGGAATACTTGTGCACTCGCCTGACTGCGCGAGTCATACAGATCTCACGACTTAGAACTTGAGGAAGTGCGAACCCAGTGAACATGACCGGCGACCATCACAAAGCGAGTCTGAAGCGCAACGAGCAGCAATCCGACAGCGAAACCGACGAGCATTCGGATCATGCTCTGGCGAGCAGGAGCAGCACCGATGTCCCTAAAACGGAGTTTATCCCAGCGTAAGAAGAGCCCGGTAACAATGACAGTCAGTACAGTAGTCATCGAGCCCAAGGCGACCTGCGACAACTGTCCAGGAAGTCGTGGACAAACGGGCTCACTTAGTATGAGCAGCAAGGCGCAGGTGAGAAAGAAGAGTGAAACTCGACCGACTGTAGTTTGTCACGAACGCTGGAACCAATAGGCATCCCATACTCTATGATGGTTCCCAAAATGAGGTTAAGAATACGTTGGTGCGACAACCAGTTCCGATGCCGGAACAAAATCTCGCGGGTCTGACTGTCGTGACATCGCTATATCGCAAGTAACGCTGGATGGTGGACTGTTGCTGGGTAAGTTGGGATATCGCCCGTTATCGGCAGATGTGGTGGGCGCCCATCCCCAGACGTCGTTTTTAAGACGGCGAGGTTAGGCGCCCACTCACAGCTTACTGAGACGGGGAGCAAACGTGTTTTCGCTAGTGCAAGTTTACCGTCTCCTGGTCCTTGTAGAGCGCACCGGAGGTATCCCACGCCTCGAAGGTCAGCAGGTGGGTTCCGGGTGAGCCTGTAATGTCACCGCGAATGCTGGGTCCGCTCGAGCTCAGCACCACTGCGTTGTCCAAGTAAATCTTCATCGCAGTAATTGAGTAGGTGTTGTACTGAACATCAGCACTTGCTGTGAAGGTCGTCCCCAAGACCTGATTGTCCGATGGATTAATGTCGAATATGCCCGGCTCACAGCCATCCCTGCCGCAGATATCCGACGCCCAGTACTGATATACGCTGACAGTTTGTGTATAGCTCTTGTTGTTGCTGTCCTTCGCAACCATGGTCACCACCACTGGTTTGTCGGTGGCGAGCCCCGTGCCCGCGATTGCGTCGAGGTTCGGGCCTGAGGAATTGAAGGCGAACTGTCCGTTCAAGTAAATGTTGTAGTTAACAATATTGGAAGCGCCGGTAAGCACAATCTGTATGCCGCTGACAGGGTAATAACTTCCTCTCGTAGGCGCACAGACTTTGAAGCCAGTTTGCGGTTTGGCACACTGCGGAACCGCTGCATCGACCTCGTTGATGTACTCGGAATACTGGAACAGGTGCCCCTTCTGGTCCCATGCGTTAAGCACGAGATGGTGGATACCGTTGTACTCGAGCGGATCGTCCTGGCCCGGCCACGTCCAGGTCCAGGTAAATGTGTCGTAGTTGTCGACCTCATGTTCCTTTACGTTGTCGGCGTAGAGAATCATCTTAGTAATCGGAAGATCATCCTCGCCCTTCGCAGCGCCTTCGAAATAAATCGGCGATGTCGCGGTAGAGTTCGGACTCGGGAAACACAAGATGGCTCCCGGATTTGATGGAGGGTTGCAGGTTGCACGAGCAGTGACGGCGAAGCGGCAGGTCAGGATCAGCAGTGCTGAAAGAGCGAGGGAGCGTGTCATAGGTGGTCTCCAGTGGGGAAGGAGGGTTGACTCTGCAGATGAGCTGCAAGGTTAAGACCAATTCACGAGGAGAGAAAATCAGAGAGATGGCTTAAGGTAGCTCCAGCTTAGAGCGACGAGTTTATGCCAACAGATGGCAACCCGGTACTCAGGTTGGCGAGAAAATTTCCAACGGGCGCGGCACCGTCTACCCGATCAAACCATAGCCGAAAAACTGGCGTAATATCACCATTACACACGTGAGCCAAATGTTAATGCGCGTTACATCAGGTCGGCCAAGAGATAGCGATCAAGAACCATGCCAAGGAGAGTAAGGATATGAGCAAAGAAGCCAACCAGGCGGCATTGGGAAGATTTGCCGAAGCGGTGCAGACGGGCAACTTCGACCTGTTCAAAGAAGTCGTTTCCACCCAAAACGTTGACCACGACCCGGCGGTTGGCCAGGTGCCAGGGCCGGAAGGCTATCGCATGTTCTTTACGGGATTGCGGACGGCATTCCCGGATATGAATGTGATGTTGGAAACGCTAGTTGCCGACGAAGATTCCATAGCGTTCGCCTACACCTTGGCCGGAACGCAAACCGGTCCTCTCATGGGATTCGCCCCAACGGGCAAAAAGATAAAGATCCGCGGTATGCAGATATCAAAATTCAAAGACGGCAAGATGGTGGAGCGTTGGGGAAGCTCGGATGAGTTGGGGATGCTCCAGCAGCTGGGAATTTTGAAAGAGCCAAAGAACGTCTGAAGATAAACACAAGAAAACAGCTTGGTAGCGCAGTCAGAGTGGCTCTGGGCGGACAAGCCGAACGACACAGCCAGAAGCAGTCTTTTCGTTCCTATATTGCCAGCCGGAACCCGCTTCCAGGCAGCACGTGGTTGAATGTACCTGTTGCTAAACTGCCATTCCACAAGTTGCCCAACGAATGTACCGTTCTGGTGTAACTTGCGCTACGGCCTCTTAACAACAGTTACGCCAAAGTGTTCTGTTTGTGGCAGCTTACGTTTTAGATTCGGCTTTCAAAAAACGGCACTTATGATCAATAGCTCGCAGAATTCTATGTGACATCACCGAGTTTCTGGGTTAACATGGCGCCCCGAATTTAGGCTCACTTCGGAGCACTCGTCATGAAAAGCAAAACTTTCGTCTGCCTTGCCCTGTTCGCGGTTGCCAAACTACTAATCCCGGCAGCGCACGCCCAAACCTTCAGCGTGATTCATACTTTTACCGGCATTGGGGGCGACGGGGCAAATCCAAGCGCCGGAGTAACCTTGAGAGCTGGCATCCTCTATGGCACGACATATCAAGGTGGCATAGGCGGCGTTAATGGCCCCGGCACGGTATACCAGATGAGGCATGTGGGATCCAACTGGAACTACACGCCCATCTTCCTGTTTCCGGCCGACGGGTCAGGCGGGGCGAATCCGAGCGCCCGGGTCGTCTTCGGCCCTGACCTCCGTCTCTACGGCACGACAATGGCGGGTGGTTCCTTCCAGAAGGGTGTCGTCTTCTTCCTTGCAGCACCAATATCGATATGCAGAACCCTAGTGTGCCTATGGAAAGAGAAATTGATTTATCAGTTCCAGGGCCCGCCCGACGGAGCGGAACCCATGGGCGATCTGACCTGGGACCCGGCTGGAAATATCTACGGCACAACCGTCAGCGGGGGACCAACTCAGGATGAATGGGGTACGGCCTACGAGCTACATTCGGGGAACAACTGGACGGAAGAAGTGCTCCACAACTTCACCAGGTTCGGGGGAGTCAATCCCAATGCTGGCCTGGTTTACAGCGGAGGAAAACTCTTTGGCACATCGCCACAAGGCGGCTTAAGCGGCAACGGAGAAATTTTCGAACTCGTCTTCGGGTCCAACTGGATGGAGAACCATCTCCACGATTTTGTTAACCAAAGCGACGGAAGCAATGCGGTCGGAGGCCTAATCATGGATGCCTCCGGTAGTTTCTATGGCGCTACCGCCGACGGTGGCACTGGAGGGGGTGGAGTCGTCTACAAAGAACAATTTTCTGGCGGTACCTGGACATTTCTGCCTATTTACAACTTTTCCCCTTACCCCGGCTGTGGACCCGCAGCGTCTTTAACTATGGATAACGCCGGCAATCTTTACGGCACGACAGTGTGCCAGGGCGTAAACCATTTCGGAAATGTCTTCAAGCTGACGAAAGCAGGAAATACCTGGGTATACACTTCCCTTTACGACTTCAATGGAGGTAACGACGGGGAATATCCAACCAGCACCGTGACCATAGACACCGACGGTACTCTCTACGGCATTAGCCAAGGTGGTGCCTCGCGAGGTTTGGGTGTGGTCTGGATGATCAAGCCGTAGCGTCGAGCCGCTTTAAGAAAACGGCCTTTATGGGCAGTGGCTCTGCAGAAAGTTGTAAGTTCGCAGCCAGATTCTGCGCTAGGATGTTGCGTCTCAAGTCTTAGGATCCTCCGGAGCACGCCATGAAACTGAAGACCCTGGTTTGTTTGAGCCTAGTCATACTCGTCGCGTCGCTTGTCCCTGCGCACGCCCAGGCTAACTGCAGCGGATCTGTCACGACCGCGCTCACCAACTGGGTGGACTACCGCTTTGATCACTGTCACACCGGGTTCAACCCCTTCGAACGGATTTTGAGTCCCGCTAACGTGGGGAATCTCGTTCCCTATAAGGAATACAACTTCGGAGCGGGGATCCCTGCTTACTCTGCGCCTCCGGTACTGGTAAATGGCGTCGTCTACGTTGGAGCCAATGAAACACTGTACGCAATCAAAGCTGCCACAGGTGTCGTGCTTTGGAGTTTCAAAGCTGCCGTTGACGGCTACGGTATAACATCGCCTACCGTGGTGAATGGAATAGCTTATGTCGCGGCGTCTAACCCCAGCATCTTATATGCCTTGAATGCTCAGACCGGGGTCCCGCTTTGGACGTATCCCTATGTAGCTGGGGAGGGTGGCCCACCAACCGTAGCCGGCGGATTAGTTTACTTCTCCACCGGAGCAATGATGCTGGCTTTTAACGCCAGAACCGGGACCATCGTTTGGCAGTGGCAGAAGCAAGACTATAGACAGATCTACACATCCGCATCAGTAGCTGACGGCGCAGTTTACTTTGGGATCATAGAGAATGACTTGTACAAAGGGATCGTGGCCTTAGATGCTGCCAGCGGGCAGTTGTTGTGGGATCACACAGGATATTTATATCTGGATGAAAATACGGTTGCGGTAAACGATGGGCTCGTGTTCTTCATGTCCATGCTGACTATGTACGCGTTAGACGCGCATACGGGAGCTGTAGTTTGGACCTCCGACTTGGGAGACTCAGCGAATCTTCCACTCGCAACCGCGAACGGGGTGGTATATGTCGGAGGGTTCTACACCGTGTATGCGTTCGACGAACATACAGGAACTGTGGTCTGGACGCGTAGTACGGGCAGTGATCCCGCCTATGACTCAATAATCCTGGCCAACGGCGTCCTATATGTCGCCACCCAGAGTAACGTGTATGCGTTGAAGGCAAGCACCGGCGAGCTGCTCTGGGAGCATGATGATGCCGTCGACACACGGGGGTCGTCGCCACTCGTGGTGAATGGCGTGTTGTACGTTGCTACCGCTTCGAATGGATTGATCTATAGCTTTCATCTGCCGCAGTAAACTTAGAGCGCATAGAAGCGGAAGTAGGAGCCTAGATGTCGGTGTACTGGTGGTGGCTGCGGCGTCGTCTGGATGATCAGGCCTTGGCGGAATAGCTTAAACAATACATCGCCCTATCACAATCCGTGTGTCAGCCACCCCATATGACGGGCCCGTTCACCATAATCGGGCCTGGCGCAAGTAGAATGGCGGGCATAGTATCGGAGGGAACTATGAAATTCACTCTCGCCGCTGTGGCGCTCTCGATCTTGATGCTGGCGAGCAGCGCAATCAGCCAGACTCGTACCACCGCGCAATCCATTCGTGGCCACTTTGCGTCGATCAACAAGAATGTTTTGGAGATGGCCAAGGACTTCCCCGAGGACAAGTACGATTACAAGCTCAAGCCGGAGATGAGGAGCTTCGGTGAACTGATCGTGCATATCGCAAGCGGAAATGTGTATGCCGCGAAAGCGGGCAAAGGTGAGAAGGTCGAATGGGATGAGATTGATGCCAAAGATTACAAGACCAAAGCGCAGATCGTATCGTTGATGGAGAAATCGACCAGTGACGCCGAAGCGACGTTAAAGGGCCTTCCCGACGATTCATTCGCGAAGACCATTGAGCCGTGGATCAGCGTCATCGAGCACTCGGCGGAACACTATGGCCTGTTGGTCGGGTACTATCGGGCGAATGGAATGGTGCCGCCCCAGTCGCGCCCCAAGAAGTAGGTATTGCGCGGAGAAAATCGACATCACACTCATTACGCCGCCGGACGCCCCACTCATTCGAGGGATTGAAAATGAGTGGGAGCGATCCCGGTTCAAGTCACTAAGACACTACATACCCTCGGCGGTGGTTTCCTGGTGAAAAGGTGAAACCCACTTCCCACTCTTCTTCACCCACAGCGAACTGGCGATGACCTTGCCCGGCTGCTTCTTGCCGTTACAGGTGGCGTCCTGGGTAGCTGTGTAGGTCATCATCACCGCGTCTTTGTCGACCCATTGGAACGAAAAATCGGAGAGCGAGAAGCTGTTTACCGCACACGCTCCCGACGACAACGCTTGCATGATCGCTGGTTTACCGTGCGACATCGTGCCGTCGGCGATGTTGACGACGTCATCAGGAATCATGTCGGCAAAAGCTTTAGGGTCCTTATCTTTCCAAGCCTGCCATCCGGCTTGTTCTTTGGTCTTCAGTGAGTTCTCTACCGCCTGGTTGTTTTCGGCGCGTAGCGGTACGACCGACATCAGCACCGCCATCACGATCATCGAGACGAGGGTCACACGCATTCTCATCACACACTCCTTTCACATCGGTCAGGACTGTAACCGCATGTCGGAAACATGTCAACAAAACTAGGACATCAGAGGAGGCACCACCTTGAAGTCCCACATCCGCCGACCGAAGGCGAGTGTTGGCGACCCGCTGATGAAGTGTGTGCGACACCCGGCCACCCAACCTGCCTGCATGACTACTAATTGTCGAATTCCAAAACATTATCTTCTTAGTACTGTCGAGCGCTTGAACGAGAGCTGCATCGGAACTATGCTCGATGCCTGATTTCTATACGCGCCCCCCGCGCGCGCGTGCTCGAAGGAGAATGGAAATGTCCTGCTTGCAGAAGATCTGCCGGATTGTCCCTGTGCTCGCTCTTGTTGGCCTCATCAGTGTGCCAGCTCTGGCGCAGAAATATACTGCCCCGAGCACGCCGCAGATCGGTTCGGCCAACACCGTCACTGCCGATCCGAAAGTACCGCGACCGACGGGGCAGCCCTGCACGGTGCAGCTGTTCAGCAACCTTGATTTCGCCGACTTCAATCCCAAGTTCTTTTCCTACTCGCCTGACTGTGCGGGTCCATGGGCGAAAGTCGTGTTGAACGCCGACTGGTCGGTCGATGCCGGCCGTCAGTTCGATCGCACGGCGGAGGTTTGGATTGGCGGGACTAACGTTTATTTCGGCACCACGGCGGAGCCATCGAAGACGGTGGAGCGCTCATGGCACACCGAGGTTGATCTTACCGACTACAGTACGTTGCTGACCGCTGCCCAAGGTGGACGGGTCGATCTGGGTAACCTGGTGGACGACACCTACACCAGCCATATCCACGGCAGCGCCTACGTTCAGTTCTATCCGGTCGCCAAACATCATCAGCCACCTGTAGCAGCTGACCTGGTGTTGCCTATGGCTGCGGATGCAACCGGTGGAACCGTTACGCTGAACACCGGCAGCGACCAACTGGCAAAGACCTTCAGCTCTGCCGGCAACGTGGAGCGGGCGTATCTCGACGTCTTCGCGCAGAGCCAGAGCGGCGACGAATTCTGGTACACCTGCGCGCCCAATGATGTTGCCGGGGAACTGTTCGACTGCGGCAACACAGGATTCCGCGAAGGCGAAGTTTCTATCGATGGCAAGCCCGCCGGTATCGCTCCGGTTTATCCATGGATTTATACCGGAGGTATCGATCCTTACCTGTGGCGTCCTATCCCGGGTATTCAGACTCTGAACTTTGAACCGTATCGCGTCGATCTCACTCCGTTCGCGTCCGATGCTGAGCGACGGCGCGCAGCACACGGTGGCGGTCAGCGTGTACAACGCCAATGGATATTTCTCCGCGACCGCGACGCTGCTGCTCTATCTCGATCACGGTTCGCAGCAGGTGACTGGCGCGCTGCTGAAGGACACGCTCGGCCAGCCGAATCCGACGGTGAAGGAAAACATCCAGACCAACGGGACGGCCTTCTACGGAACGGTTTCGGTGTCGTCGAACCGTGGATTCGTGGTATCGGGATACGTGAATACCTCGCACGGCAAGGTGCAGACCGATATCGCGCAGAGCATCACCTTCTCGAACGCGCAGAAGTACAACGTCTATATCGATGGATCGGTGTATGACCAGACAGTGAAGCAAAATACCAGCATCGCCGCCCAGACGAGCACCAAGTCATCGGCTGGATTGCAGCGCGATACCAGGCTGAATGAGTGGCCGATGACGCTGACCTATGCCTACAACGCCTACAGCGACGGCTCGCAGAAACAGGTTACGTCCCTCACGCAGGGCTTGAGCGAGAACCAGCTCATCACCAAGAACGGCTGGCCCATCTACTTCAGCACGATGGACGTGTCGGAGAATCCCGGCGACACGCTGAATATTGATCCGAACGGGGTGGCTACTCCCACGAACCAGACGAACAACGAGCGCTTCACCTACCTCGACTCGACCGGCACATGCTGGGACCGCACGGTTAAAGCCAGCGGCGGCACGCTGACTAGCTATAAGGATGGGTGCGGGAAGTAGTTCGAATTAACGTTCTTCGATCCCACTCATCCGAACCTAACGGATGAGTGGGGCACCCGCCACTCTGCGGCCGACACTCGCGAAATCCCATTTATTCCAGCCCAAAGAATCTATGGGCACCCGGCGGAACCTGCCTTCGCCGTGCTATCTTTTCCAGCGCCATTTCGTGTGGCAGGCCGCAATGCAATCGATGAGCGAGCCATTACAGCCGACCGCAGGAGGCCACCGTCCCAGCGCCAACAAGCCGGGATGGGGC
The DNA here is from genome assembly GCA_963758835.1 of uncultured Acidobacteriaceae bacterium. Lineage (GTDB taxonomy): Bacteria > Acidobacteriota > Terriglobia > Terriglobales > Acidobacteriaceae > CAVVDY01. The sequence goes on from CAVWWZ010000031.1 coordinate 132,706, forward strand.
ACCGCGCTTGCAACTAGCTGAATGGATCGTTCTCCTGGTGGCTCTGGCCTACTTCGGCGGACGAAGCCTTCCCCGAGCATGGAAGTCTTTGAATACCGATTTCCCGAACTACTACGTTACCGCGCGGCTGCTTCGCGAAGGCTACAGCACCGACCGGGTGTATGAGTGGCTCTGGATTCAAAGGCAGAAAGACCATTTCGGAATTACCAAGGAGGACCAGCCGGTCATCGGATTCATTCCTCACACTCCATTTTCAGCACTCGTAGTTTGGCCACTGACAGGTTTCAGCGCGATTACCGCAAAGCGCATCTGGATCGTGGTGAACTTGGCGTTGCTGGGATTGATCGCAGCGCTGCTGAATTCGCTCAGCGAATTAGGCTGGCGGCGTATCGCATTACTGATGGTTTTGAATTACCCGCTGCACCGAAATCTCCAATACGGGCAGTACTACATTCTCATGCTGCTGTTGCTGACCACGAGCTTGTGGTGCTACTTGCGTCGCCAGCGCCTTCTGGCCGGCGCACTGATGGGGATCGGCTTTGGCCTGAAGATATTTCCTGTTTTGTTCTTCATCTACTTCCTGAGGAAGCGGGACCTGCGCGCGGCCACGGGGTTAATTGCCGGAGCCGTGTTGTCGATTGCAGTTTCGGTAATAACTTTCGGATGGCAGCTCAATCGCCTGTACGTCTCCCAGGTTCTCCCCTGGGCACTTCGGGGCGATGCCATGGATCCCTACAATCTCACGGCGAGTTCTGTGTCGTCGCTGCTGCATCGGCTGCTTCTATTTGAGCCCCAGTGGAACCCTCAGCCGATGGTGCATTCACCCCTGCTGTTCTCGTTGCTGCATCCGCTTTTGCAGATATTGATCTTTGTGCCTGCCGTGTTTCTGGCTGCACCGGAAGATTTTCATCCCAGGCGTGTTCAATCGGAATGGTCTGCATTCCTGATCGCCATCCTGGCGATTTCCACCCTTCCCGCTTCTTATCACTTCACAGTTCTTATTTTGCCGGTTGCTTTGATCGCAAACGAACTCATCGAAGAGCGGGACCTTGGCTCCTTGCTGGTGCTGCTGATTCTCTACCTGGGCGTGTGCTTCCCCGGCTGGCTGCACATTGGCGGCGACGGATGGCGGTCGTTACTTGCGGTTCCACGGCTCTACTGCCTGGTTCTGCTCTGTGTCATGTCGTATGTAGTCTTGAACAGGCAGGGTTCGAAGATGCGCAGTCCGTGATCGTCGGTTGTGGGCGGCAATCTTCGCCGCAGGCTTGCTGTTTAGCATTGTCTCCACCGATGCTCATCAGCGGAAAATTTACGAGGGGTACACCACCCGTCTTCCCGATGCCCCTGGCGTCCTGCTCGAGACAAACCCAGTCGTTCACGCAGACTCTGTGCTGTTCACCGGATTGCTGCCCGATGGGTATCACATGGGGGAGATCAAAGACGGTGGCGTTCGGATGAGCCAAAGCGCCAAGGATGAATTCAGTGCCGCGATCGTCGCCGGCAAAGTCTGGACGGAGGAGAGCGATCAGACATCTACAATCGTGTCCGCCGCAGCGGATGGTAGCGCCCGCACGAGCGAGATCAAGGACGCGGAGGTCCCGGTTGCATCAATGGACGGTAGATATGTCGCTTATCTCCGATCGATCAAAGGCAGGAGCCGGATATGGCTGCGCTCGACGAATCAGGCAGGACTGGCCGATGTTCCACTCACGCCTCTTGAACTGAGCGTCTCGGAAATGTCATTCGGAGCAAACGACTGGTTAATTTTCGCGGCGGCAGAGGATCATCGCCCCCCGGGATTATTTTCGGTGGACCTTGAAGGCCAAGTCCGCCCGTTGCTCCTGGGTGAAGCACGCTATCCTGCTGTCTCTCCCGACGGTCATTGGCTAGCTTACAGCCGGCTTAGTCACGGGTATTGGAACCTGTGGCTGACCGATCTCGACAGCGGCGATTCGCGCAGAATAACTGATGAGCCATGCAATGATATCTCCCCGGCGTGGAGCAGCGACGGCCACGAGCTGATCTTCGCCAGCGACTGTGGCCGCGCTCTCTGGTTCACCGCGCTCCGCCGCCAGAGCGTTCGTTAGGGTGCACTCGAATCAGCCGGGGACCCGTTTCAAAGCGGGTTCGCGCGCGTGAGTACGTCGCCGATTCCCGCCGACCCGCGCTTTCGCCCCTGTTACAATTCGTCACGAATCCGGCGGCCTGCCGGATTAGACGACTCGAACTTCTGGTCTCGCGATTCCGTATCTCCTAACAGCCTGAATAGGTAACTTAGGCCAGGAGTCACGCCCTTTGGGAGCGCTGATTGGACGACAACCAAGCCGTCAATGCCCTTGTCCGTCGCTGTGTGTCTGGCGACGCTGCGGCATGGCAGGAGATCGTCCAGCAGTATAACCGGAGGATTTACAACATCTGCTACCGGTTTTCCGGATCGGCGGATGACGCGGCGGACCTGACCCAGGAAGTGTTCATCAAGATGTATCGCACGCTCAGTACTTTTGACACCACGCGGGCTTCGTTCATGACCTGGGTTACCACGGTCACGCGCAATCTGCTGGTGGACCACTTCCGCAAAGGAAAGTACGACCGGGTCACGGATTCGCTGGACGCGACGCCCGGCAACCAGGAAGAGGGCCTGACGCTTGGCGGAGCAGCTGGAAGACCAGGGTGCCAGTCCCGAGGCGCGGGTGCGCAGCCAGGAGACCCAGAAGATGGTCCACGAGGCCCTGCAGAGGCTTTCGCCCGAGCTGCGGGAGGCGGTGATTTTGCGCGATTTGCAGGATATGGACTACAAGGACATTGCCAAAGTCCTCAATGTGCCCGAGGGAACTGTGAAGAGTCGCATAAATCGGGGACGAACGGAACTGGCAAGGCTTTTGCAACGTACTTATAGGCAGGTAGGTTAGATGGCAGGAGAAAACCAATCCGGAATGCAGTGCGTCGAGGTGGAGGCCCTTCTGGCCGAAGCCCTCGACGGCACGCTGCACGGCTCCAGGCTGGCGGCCTTCGAGGCCCACCAGCAGAGCTGCCCGCCTGCCGGACGCATGGTGGAGGAAGCCCGGGCCGGCATGCACTGGCTGAAGGGGTTGGACGAAGCCGAGCCGCCGCGCAACCTGGTGCACAACATCCTGGCGCAGACCATCGGAGCGCTGCCGTCGGAGCACGCTGCGAGCGCGCGGTCAGCGGGTGAGGGCTGGTTGGACAAGCTGAAAGGCGCGTCTGGCGCCGATATTCGCTCCGGTGGCGACGCCGCGCTTCGCCATGTCGTTCGGCATGGCGTTCTTCTCCATCACCATGCTGCTGGGCATTGCCGGCTTCCACATGAGCGATCTGCGCACGTCTGGATCTGAGCTCCAAGGGCATTCACGAAGACGTATTACGCCACCCAGGCGCGGGTGGTCCGTTATTACGAGAACATCCGCCTGGTTTACGAGATCGAGTCGCGGGTGCGCGATTTGCGCCGCGGCCCGCGACCAGCCCGAGAAGACAACAGCAGCAGGAGGCACCCACGCCAACGCCAAAGAATCCCAAGACGAAGAGCGACAACCAGCAACGCAAAATCGGAGTAACAGACCGGCTATCGGCCGTCAACGGGCACGAGCCAGTACTGGCTCAGGCCCCGGCCGCAGTCGAATACGCAAATGAATCAGGCCCGGCTGAACAGGAGAACCGTATGAACTGCGCCAATCATGTCGATGTTCCCGCGATCGCATATTGCCGCACCTGTGGCAAACCACTGTGCAGCAATCTGCGCGCGGGACGTCCGTGGCGTTATCTACTGCGAGGAATGTTGGCCTCGCGTTTGAGCGGCAGCATGCCGCCACCCGGCTCAACCCGCCGTGCCTCCGGGTGTGGAACCGGCCGCCAGCGGCGCCAGCCCTGGACTGGCCGCTGTGCTGGGATTCATTCCCGGCGTCGGCGCCATGTACAACGGCGAGTATGCCAAGGGCTTTGTTCACGTGCTGATCTTCGCCACCCTGATCTGGGCGACCGACAACGTCAGTGGGCTCTTCGGCATTGCGCATCGCGGCGTTCGTAGATCTACATGCCGATCGAGGCTTACCAGACGGCCAGGGCCCGCAGATGGGATTGCCGGCTCCGGATCCGTTCGGGTTCAACAACCTGTTCGCGCACCCGGCCTCCGGCCGCGGCGGTGGTAACGCCGGGCATGGCTCCGGTAGCCTCCGGTTGAGGCGAGCGCCGATCGCAGCAGTGGTCGAAGAGAGCCGGACAGCAAGCAGATTCCGATCGGCGCGTTTGTTCTGATCGGCCTGGGCGTGCTGTTCCTGCTGAACACGTTTGGCTGGATGCACTTCGACTGGGTCTGGCGTTTCTGGCCGCTGATCCTGATCGCTGTCGGCGTTCGCGTGCTGATGCAGCGCAAGCGGATGGGGTATGAGGAGACATCATGAGATACAGATACAATCCTTACTGCCCTTGCGCCCGATGCCGCGCTCATGGATACATGGGGCCTGCCGTCCTGATCACCCTCGGCGTGCTGTTTCTGCTGGCCAGGTGCGTCGAACTACTGGCTGGACTTTGACCGCACCTGGCCGGCGCTGCTGATTGTGATCGGGCTGGTGTCTTTCCTGCGGCACAGCGCTCCGATCAACGGACATGTGCCCCGCGAATACGCCGTACCTCCGGCGAATGTGGGATACCCACAGACTTCCGGGTCGGTACCTCCGGCGGCCTGGCGCCGGTAGTGACGCCCGCGCCAATACAGCCCGGAAGCAGCTTGCCTGCTGCGCCATACCAGCAGGCTGGGAACATTCGAACGATACGGGGGTGCACAATGGCTAGCACCTATACGCCACCTCCGATGACGCCCGCTCCACAACCGCCGCGTTATCAGCGGTCGCTGGCGGGGCCGATTGTACTGATCGTCATCGGCTGCTTATTTCTGCTGCACAACTTCGGAATGCGCTTGCCGGTATGGCGGGCTTTCGGACGCTACTGGCCGCTGCTGCTGATTCTGTGGGGCGTGATCAAGCTAGCGGAGCACGCTAACGCGAACCGGCAAGGCCAACGTGCTGCTGGGATCGGTACGGGCAGTGTCCTGCTACTGATCGTCATCATCATCTTCGGCCTGGGAGCGCATTACAGCAACGACGTAAACTGGGGCGGCGTGCGCGACCAGATCCAGATCGATGACGATCTGGGAGGCATGTTCGGCAGTGCCTTCACCTATGACGACACCATCGAGCAGGCGTTTCCCGCGGATGGCACGTTGCGCATTGTGAGCGATCGCGGCGCCATCACGGTGCAGCCCAGCGATGGTGACAACATCAAGGTTGTGGTTCACAAGAAGCTGTACGCCAACAATCAGAACGACGCCGACAAATACAACCAGGGCAGCAAGCCCATGATTACCGTCAGCGGAAGCTCGGTGCTGTTGAATGCGAACACGAATGGCGCTGGTGACCACGGCGTTACGACCGACATGGACATTTATGTTCCGCGCAAGGTGGCGCTGGACGTAGCCAGCCGGCGAGGCGATCTGAACATCACCGAGCGCAAGGCCGACGTCAAGATTTCAGGGCAGCGTGGCGATGTTGCGCTGAGTGACATAACCGGGGCGGTGAAGATCAACCTGGAAAAGGGCTCGGTACGGGTATCGAAGGTGACAGGTGACGTGGATATCGACGGACGCATTGATGATGCCAACATCGATGAAGTTGCCGGTTCCGTGCGTTTGAACGGCGACTTCTTCAATGACATTCATCTTTCTAAGATCACGAAAAATGTAACCTTCAAGTCGGCGCATTCTGACCTCACGCTGGCATCGGTTGCCGGAGATCTGGAAATTTCCGGTGACTCGTTGCGCGGGACAGACGTTACCGGTCCTTCGCGCCTGGTGATGCGCTCGAAAGAGGTTCACCTGGAAGAGGTAAGCGGGGATCTAGAACTGGAGTCCAGCAATGGCGACATTGAAGTCCACGCTGCCAATAAGCTGCCCTTGGGCAAGATGACGATCACCGGAAGAAAGGGCGACGTCACGCTGGTGCTGCCGGCGAACGCGGGATTCCAGATCGACGCCAGCACTCGCAAAGGCGACATCTCGTCGGACTTCAGCGGTGTGAAAGTTGATGAAGAGCACGCCGGAACTTCCAACGCCAGCGGCACTGTAGGCAACGGCGCCGGTAAGCTGGTGATCAAGGCCGACGTGGGAGACATCAAGATCAGTAAGAGTTAGTGCTCGGGTTAAGGATGGCTGCGAGGCGCCGAGAGATCGGCGCCTTTTTTTCTGCGAAAATGTGCGACTTACACCAGTGCTGTGCGAATGTTATTTTCGATGTACCCGAAATATCTACTATCGGGATTCATCCCAGCAGGCCTGGGCTGGAAGCCTGCTGGAAGGGTCTCGGGTGGCTTCTGTTGGTTCGTCCCGGCGAACCATTCATCCACGATGTGGGCCTGCGCCTCATTGTGCAACGAATCCCACGGCGGCCCGGGTTCGCCATAGTTATAAGATCTCCTGCCGATGATCTCTTGTTCGTCAATACCCGTGCATAGCCAGCCGGGGACATAACCACCCGCCAAAGTAGAGTGCTGAATTTGCCAGGCATGCGTCATCTCGTGAATCAAGAGCTGCCCCGGAACGGGATAGTTCGAAGAACCCGTCGTGGTGGGGTGATGGAACATGTCGACGTTGACCCCCATGTTGAGCAGGATGTGATCGTCTAACGTCGGGAGGGTAAACGCAGCGCTGCGAAGTCCCACCATATTGGTTATCCGGATTTTTTCGAAGTTGATGGAGTCGCCGAACACCTGTTTGACGAAATCCATTTCCTCGGGTGTCAGGCTGCGGATCTTAATCAGGAGATCGACGACTTCACCTACGGCCACGCCGACAAGGAATGCAGGGCCAATCGCCAGCGGCCCCCAGATAACGATCGAGCCGGCTATGATGGCAATTCCAAGTACCCCTCCCAGCCCAGGCATTCTGAGCCCCAACTCGCCGAGTTCCGAGCTGATCACCACGCATATCGCCAGGCTCGCTCCTAACGTTTCGGCGACGATGAACACTTCCGTCACGTCTTTGATGACATCCGCGACCGTGGCCAGCACCCCGCTTAACTCGGCAGTAGTGCGGACCGTCATTGTTCCACCGCTGATGTCGGGCCAGAGATCGCGAATCAGATTAGTTTTCTTAGCGCTCTCAGTGGAAGCTAACTGGTCTTCATCCCAGTGAACTTCGCGGTCGCCCGGCGTATCGGTACCGAACACCTTCCCGGTACGCTGCAGTGCGAGCGAGACTTGGCGGCTGGCGCTGCGCACGATGATTCCCACCCGGAAGGAAAACGAAAATGCGCCGCTGGCCCGCATCGACCCGCGGAATCGATAGCTGCCGCCGCGATCAAGGGTGAGGAAAACCTCGCCTCCCATGGCAACGTCGGTAACGATATTGGCATGGAAAGGCACCGACTCCGGCAGTGACATGATCCTGTCAATCAGTTCGCCTACGGTCAGCGGCAGGTCCATCAACATGAACTTGTACACGTCGCTGAGGTTAAGCGCCTTTGAGGGTGAAAACTTTCTCAACGTCTTGATGCTGTCACGCAGTGATGTCATTGCAGTGCCACCAGGATCGGGACCAGCCCTCGACCCTCAGCCAACGGCCGCAGCGCCTTGCCAATGACTGCGCCGAACGCCTGCGCGGGATCTTCAGCCTTCATCGCGTGCCCCGGCGTGGAGGAGGTCGTCAGCAGGTCCCCGACCGAGATCGCGGCGCTGGAGGCGTCCACTCGGCAGTACACCTGCCCCATCAAAGCCAAAGGAGACCGCTTCGTTGCCGAGGCTTCCCGCCCCAGAATCACCCCCGGCCTGTAGCCGCCCGCTCCTGAGATCACGCCCGCTACCCGGCGATCATAGGCCTGATCGCTGATGCGAATTCCACCGCAATCGTCCAACACCATGACTGTGCCGGGCTCGGCTCCGGCAACACCGCTAACGTCAAAGTCTTCCGCATAGTCGCGTCCGGGCCCAGCGAGCTGGATGTCGCCCACAACGGTGATATTGCCTCCGACGCTATGGTTGCCGTCGCAGGTGTAATCGCCCCGATTGTGTATTGCGCCCGTGACCTGGCAGTCCCCGGTCACCTCAATGCTGCCTTCGAATTGGGCCGCCACGCCAGCCCCTGTGACAAACAGGCCGACCGCTTGCTCGCTGGATGCGAATACGCCGAAATTGGAAACGCTGAAACAAGCGAGCGCAACCTTGTCCCCCAAATCGCCCTCGGCTCGGATGACCTCTTTGGCTGCCCCTGGAGTGGTCAGATGCTTCTCTTTCTCATCTTTAGGGACGGTGTCCGAGTGCCCAGGCTTCTCAACGTGTGGTATTTGCTTGTTCGGATTGAGTGTTCCACCCATGGCGTATTCTCCCTTATTGTTGCTTAGCCGATGCTGGCTTCGAGGAGGACTTGATGCGCGAGACTTGGTCTTGCAATTCCAAGTGCCCGTAACGGTCAGTTCAACACAATTCGCGGAGACCACCGCGGAACGAAATGCAGAAGGTGGGTTCAATATCCACCCTTTCGCATTCGATTGTCTTCTTAAGCTTGAATTACGCTCTGCGGCTCCGGTTCAGGCAATGTTACGCCTATTACTCTTCACTCATACTTGTTTCGGGGAATTTGTTTATTCGCCGGGAGTTTCGCCGGTCTGGCGAGCGTCAGATCGTGGTTTGCTTCGGATCACACGCGTGGAGAAATTTAGTCGGGGAATTATTCGCAAGCGTGCGACTGAAAGCAGATGCTTCGTCCGCCACGGCGGACTCAGAATGACAATATGAAGGGGAGGTTTGCCAGTTGACTAATCGCTAGTTGCTAGTTGCTGCTTGTCTAGAACTCGTTCGGCTTTTCGGGTGACGTGGGCACGTTCTTCATCATGTCCTGCCACTCGCGCTGGTGCTGTTGCATTTCTTTTTGCAGCTGCTGCATTTGCTGCTGAATTTGCGGACCGATGAGTTTCATCTGCTCCTGAATCTGAGGGGTTAGGGCCTGCATTGATTCGTCGATCTGGCGGCGCATCTTGTCGAGGTCTTGTTGCTTGAACACGGCCATCGACTTTACGATTTCATCGGCCTGCTTCTGTAGCTCGGGCCCCATGCGCTCCATCTGCTCACGCGCGGCCTGCGTTTGTCTCTCGATCTCGGGCTGCATCTGCTCCATCTGCTTCTGGATGTCTTCGGTTTGCTTGCGAAGCTGCGGCTCAAGCTCTTTCATCGACTTCTGGATTTCTTTTGTCTGATGCTTGAGCTCTTTATTTACGCCCTTGCGAACCGACTTCTCGATCTCGCGCTGCATCTTCTCCAGTCGTCGGGACGAAACATCATGGCCTGGGTTTGCTGCTGGAGGTCGGGCCCGAGGCGCTGCATCTGCCGATTGAACGCATCCATGTTGGGATCTAGGTGGTCCCAGTCCTCACCAAGGCGGAGTTCGCCGGCGGGTCCGGGCGCGACCATTTCGACCACCTGCTCGCGCTTTTCGCGGATGATGGAGAACGCCGTCTTCCCGCTGGAGATATTCATAGTGCGACGCCAGTCGGCAAGGTCACGGATCGCCTGACCGTCAATCTTGATGATGACGTCACCAGCTTTCAGCCCGGCGGTCGCACCGAGGCTGCCGCGTTGTACGTTGCGCACCAGCACGCCCTGTCCACTAGGAACTCCGAAGAAATCAGCCAACTGAGTGGTGAGCGATTCGACCACGATGCCGCGGCGCGCCGAGGCAGGCGTCATCAGGGGAACTTCGACGTCCGATGGGAAAGCCACCGACGGCAAGGGAGCGATGAAGCCCTTGGCCCCTGGAGTGTTGATGGGTGCGGGAGCGGCGCCCGGCGTCATCCAGTTTTTGCGGCTGCCCAGCACGACCTTGATGTTTTCCGTCTGGCCGTCACGAACAATCGCGATATTGGCGGAACTGCCGGCGGCCATGCCATGCATGAGTTCCACCATCTGCTCGGTGTTGCGAATTTTTGTGCCCGCGACGGAAACGATGACGTCGTTGTTCCTGATTCCCGCTTTGCACGCGGGGCCGTCGTGATCGATGCTCTGCACCACGACGCCGCCGACGTCGTTGAGCTTGAGGCTGGCGGCCAGCTCGGGAGTCATGTCGCCGATGTGAACTCCGAGGTATGCGCCCGAATCGTTGGAGCCGGGAACAGCCAATGCGGGTAGCGTCAACAACACAGCCGCCGCCAGTACCGCAAACTGCGTCTTTGATTTAGAAGTGCGTGCGGAAACCATACCTATTAATCCAGTCCTGCCCAATGCTATTGCGTCTTACGAAAATCGATGTGGCCCATGCCGGTGCGAACGCGCAACAACGGTCCGCCACCGTTCAATACGCCTTCTGCCCATGCCGACTGCGGTCCGAACCCACTGCCCTGCTTGCTGATGCGAAGGCCCGGCACCTCAGAACGAATTCCATATCCTGCCGCCATATCTGACGAAGCATGTACCGTCATGGGTAGCTCGTCAGGCAAAAAAACCAGCACATCGCCAGAGCCGGTATGCAGCGCGGACTCAGCGAAGCCTCCTGGCACGGCGGTAAACTGCACGGTGATGGCGCCGACCGGAGTATCGACCTTGGCGCCCTGAGCCACCCTTAACAACTCCACGCTGCCGCCTCCGGTGGTCACCTGTACACGGCCCCCTGCCCCGGCTACGCGAACGCTGCCCGCACCGGCTTCCACACGAACCGAACCGGTCACTTCGCCGAGATTGACGTTGCCGCCTCCAGTCGTGGCCTGCAAGTTGCCGAAACAGCGACGCACGTCGATACTGCCGGCGTTGTTGTCAATGACCAGCGTGTTCGCCGAACCAATGTAGACGTACCCTCCCCCGGTAGTGATCTTCGCCGCGCCGCTAATGGTATCGATGTGCACACTTCCGCCGCCGCTCTTGATGACGGCTTGGGATCCCAGACTACCGGCACTCACATCTCCGCCCCCGGTGGTGATTGAGACCGGGCCAGCCATATCGTCGAGCTTCACCGCGCCGGCAGCGGTTTTTCCGGTGACCGCGGCAGCCAGCGAACTCACTTTCATCGCGCCGCCCCCGGTACTGAGCCAAACTCTCCTCAGGTCGTAAGGCACCTGAAGAGAAATATCAGCGGTGAAGCGCGTAACGTCGGCCTGCAAGGATCGGCCTTCTACTACGGCCTGATCGCCCACCTTCGCGGCGGAGACCTTCATCCGCTTGAACTCGCGTTCTGCTTCATCTTTGCTGGGGGCGGCAACCCGCTTGCGAACGGTGTACATGATGCCACGCGCTCTTCCCCGAACATCGATGGAGCCGACATCGGTATTGACACGCAAGTCGTGAGCCGCCGGCAATGTGCCAGTCGTTTCTTCGACCCAGGTATTGCCGTCCTGATAGATCCGAACTTGCTCCGCCAACAACGGCAGAGACACCGCGAGGGCGAGGCCAATGGCCATGCTCACGGAGTGGCAGAACGACGCTCTCCGCGAGCGAGCCCGCTGCGCCGTGCTGCGTCCTTCTCTCCTGCCTGTTATCGCCCCTGAATCAGGTGCTACCCTCAACCGTTCTGTCCTCCCGCTTCCTAAATCTCACGTCCCGCTGCACCAGGCGGGAAACCGCAGGGAGCGAAAGCTGTCTGTTTCTGGGGCTTAACGCCCCGGGTTATTGTGGCGCTGTCGGCACTACTAAGGTTGTGCGCTGACGCGGTCCATCGTTACAGGCAGTCGGCACAAATAGACGCGTGCTCTTTCAAATCCACATTCCCAGGTGTGCTCTTCACAAAGCCCTAGAACATGTTCGGCGTCGATGCCAGCAGTTGCTGAGACTCGTGACGAATGTAATCGCTAGGGTCTTCCTTTGCCAACTGTTGCAGCGCCATGCGAACGCTGCTGTCGGCCTTCACCGGCTCGAGTGAATGCAGCGCGCCGCTGCGCACGCCCAGGTTGCTGTCGTTGAGCAGCGCCTCCAGCACGGCATTGCGCACCCGAATGTCGTCTTTCACCAGCGGGCCCAGGCCTTCCAGCGCCTGCAAGCGCACGCCGGGATTGCTGTCATAGCGCAAGGAGTAGGTCAGCGTTTCGCGGACGCGGGGATCGTCCGATTTGCCCTTCAGCGCGTCGACCGAACTCAGACGCACGCCGGAGTTTTCATTGCTCTTGGCGGCGTAGAGCAGCAGTTCCTGAATCTTGGGATCGGTTGCCGTGCCTTCCACCGACTCAGGCATGAGCTTGTCGTAGGAAACTTTAACCTGATTGGTGTTGGGATCGCGCTGAATGGAAGTGATGCCGCTGATGGAAGCTTCTGCCGGTGCGGATTGGATCGCAGGTGTGGGGACCGGGACCTTGCCGTTCAGTGCCTTATACATGGTGCCGATACCGCCGCCGAATCCCACAAGAAAAATGATCGAGGCCAGGGCGGGCGAGAAGCGTACCTGCCGCAGCCATGCCGAAGGATCGAAGGCCAGGCGGTGATACCAGGCGCGTTGCGGTTGCACCTGCTCCAGCGATTCCTGCAGCTTCATGCGGGCGGCGGCCAGGAAGCTGGGTGATACTTCCTCCACCGGAAGCACGCTCATAGCGGCTTGGAATTGCTGTTGGGCGGCGAGCTCGACGGCACAGGACGGACAGCGGGCAACGTGCTGCTGTACTTCATGCTGCGCGTCGTCGGCCAGGTCGTTGTACAAATAAAGCGTGATGTTCTGTTGTACCCAATCGCAGTTCATCGCTTACCTCTTGCCATTGAGTTCAGAGTTACGCTGTAGGGGCGCACGTCGAGCATTGCAATTACCTCATGTCTTTCAAGGCGGCGCGCAGCTTCTGCGTTCCGCGAAACAACGTATTCTTTGCGGTCTCTTCTGTCGTACTCAAAATCTCGCCGATGGTGCGCAGCTTCAATCCCTGGTAGTGCTTCATCTCGAAGACCATGCGCTCGCGCGGCGTCAGCTTCTCAAGGGCGCGGGCAATGCGTCCGCCCAACTCGCGGCGCATCAGGTCCTTCTCTGGACTGGCTCCGGAGCGTACATCAGCAACCTGGTCGAGCAGATCGTAGGTCTCGCCATCGGAGTCGGAGATGACGGCCGAGTCTTCCTTGCGCACCTGGCGCTTGCGCAGGTAGTCGAGGCAGAGGTTGGTGACGATGCGGTAGATCCAGGTATAGAACGAGCACTCAAAGCGGAAGTTATTGATGTTGCGGTAGGCCTTGAGAAAAGCTTCCTGATAAATGTCTTGTGCGTCCTGCTCGGAGCGCGTCATGTGATAGGCGAGACGAAGCACCGGCGCGTCATATTGACGAACCAGCTCTTCGAAGGCGGCGTGATTACCCCGCTGCGCCTCCCGTATCAGCTCCGCGTCATTCATCCGGCTTTGGGCACGCTCTGCAATACCTCTGTTATACGAGGTTGTCACAAAACATGTTTCGCCGGTACCCCGTACTGTTCCGGGGAGTACCGTCAGAGGAACTGCTACCGCATCGGCCGGCATGGTGACCTCAGGTTTGTCAGCTCGCAGGTCGTCAATGTCATCGCCTGCAAGAAGATAGACGACTCGCCGGGGGAAGGGTAAGCGGGTTTGGGACGAACGAGCTTAGTGATGTCCGAGTTGGTATCCGGCGCTAACTTTAACAAACCGTTGAGATTATCATCCTGAGCGCAACGAGGGACCTGCTTCGGCGGCTGAGCGGACACGTTGAGCGCCGTCCAAGACTTTCCCCAGTCCTCGGCCAGATCATCCCAAGTGGGATTTTTCTGGTTCGATCGACGCCACCTTTTTTTGCGCAGTAGAAGCGAAAGCAGATCCTTCGTTCCGCTCAGGATGACAAGGCCAAGATTGTTGCCAATGGGAAACTCTTCAGATGGCGCAGCATTGGCGTAGATCCTGATGGTTTACTTGGCGAATGGGGAGCCTGACTGGGCCGAAAGGTCCTTTATAGCGTGCTCGTAGATGATTTTGGTTTGGGGATCGGTAGCGGCGGATTGCTTGTCCTGGAGCCACTTCAGCATAGCGGCGCGAGAGGGGTGAGGGTAGCCGGGATCCAGGTCGACGACCTTTAACTCTGGGTTGAACTCCTGCACCGTGAACTCGACTTCCGTAGTGCTGCCGGAGACTTCGGTGGAATAGCCCTGCCCCAAGTTGAACCGTCCCAGCAGATGGTAGGTCACGGTGACGTGCCACTTTCCATGTTCCTGGGTAACGTTGCTGCCGAGGTCGTAGCGCGACACGACATCAATGAGCGGGAAGTCGGGATTGGTCGGCCAGTTGACTATCGGCTTGAGCTTCTGGAAGTCCTGTTCGTTAAGGCGCGCGCCCAGGTAGTCGAGACGGCAGTATTGCCCCACTTTGTTGCGGACTTCGGCTTCGTTCGTTTGCTTCGGAAGCTGTGTGGGTATGCCGAATTGCGCCTGAGCCATCGCGACGAAGATCACGCTGAAAAGAAAAAGCGGGCGAATCAAAGCTGAAGGCCTCTTGAAGGAATTCCTGAGTAGCAGGGTAATTGTTCCGTAGAAAGAAGACAAAGACTCGGCACACAAGGAGATCTGGATAAGTTTGACTGAGCCCGGCCTAAAATGGCGGCACTAATTTTTGATACGCGAGTAGAACTTCGGAACAGCTAAAGGGGACCCGGGTTGAATCCAACTGCTGTCGATTTTTCAAGGGACACTGGGTCAAGCCGTTGGCGCGTGTGATAGACTCCGCTGCAATTGGCTAGCAAGAACCTCCGCGTTTGACCCTCTGTTTTCGACAAGCAAGTCAAAATCTAATAAGACCGTTTGCGAGGCCCGCTATGACACGAGCGATTCTGACTGCGTTTGCTGCAATGCTTGTCCTGGCTCTTGCTGCCTGCGGCAATGGTAGCAACAACCCGCCGAACAATCCCAGCGTCACGGTTGCTCCGGCGACCGCCAATGTGCAGGAAGGCACACAGCAACAGTTCACCGCTACGGTCAGTGGCACCAATGACAATGCCATTACATGGCAGGTCAACGGCGTGACCGGAGGCAATACCTCGGTCGGTACGATTAGCGCCAGCGGGCTCTACACTGCGCCTTCTGTCATCCCCAACCCGGCAAGCGTGACCATTACCGCTTTCATTACCGACATGACGACGGTGTCAGGGACGTCGATTGTGACCATCACTGCCGTGAGCTTTGGTAATTCGTCGCTCAAGGGCAACTACGTATTCAGCCTGAGCGGTCTGGATGGCAACGCCAATGCCTTCTACGCTCTCGGTGCAATCACCGCCGACGGCAACGGCAACATCACAGGCGGCGAGGAGGACGTCAATGGCGTGGGTACCGGATACCTGAGCGCCAGTTCAACCACGGGAACCTACAGTATCGGAGCCGATGGTCGAGGCACGTTAACTTTCAGCAACTCTATCGGGCAGTTCCAGTTTGCAATCGCAATGCAAGCGTTGAACAACGCGGTGCTGAACGAAACCGATAGCGGCGTGGTGGCAGCCACCGGAACTCTCGAAGGGCAAGGGGCGACGCTGGTCGCTCCGTCGGGCAATTACGCTTTTGGCTTCGCCGGAAGCGGGCTCGGCTGCGGCGCGGTGAACTCTGCGGGAATCTTCAACATGAATGGCGGTACTGTCGGCGGCGTGCAGGACCTGAACTGTGGAGGCACGATCGTCAAGAGCCAAACGGTGACTGGATCGTATGGAGCAATTGACGCGTTGGGGCGCGGTACGGGATCGTTTAGCGGCTCGAGCACCGGCTCGTCCAACATGATTTACTACGTGGTGTCGGCCGGCCGCTTCCGCTTCCTCGCGGATCCCAACGCAGCAACCTTCCTGCTGGGCAGCGCCGACGTGCAGACCCAGGCCGCGTTCGCGTCCACCGATTTCAATGGCAGCTATGTCATCAACAGCTCGGCGAGCACCAACGCCGGGGTGTCGTATACGTTGATCCAGATCAATGCCTCGAGCGGAAATGTCTCCAGTGGTTACTTCGATGTCAACGACACTGGAACCCAAGGCTCGGCGGCGCTTTCCGGCAGCTACAGTCTGAGTGCGAACGGGTATGTCAGCGGGACTTGGAATGTGAGCAACGCCAGCCTGCCGTTCGCGATTTATCTGTTCTCGCCCGGCCAGGGTTACTATCTGGACGAGCGCACCAACGTAGTTGGGGGCGGTAATATCTATGCCCAGAGCTCGCTGGTAACAACCAATGCCGCGTGGGCGGGCAGTTTCGCCACACGACAGTTTGGATACTTCTTGGTGAATGGGTTGCTGAATAACAACAACGCCAGCGGAGTGACCGGCCAGATCTCTGCCGATGGTAACGGCACTTTGGCAGGAACGCTGGATCTCAACGATCCGGCGGGTGTGACTACGGGAGCAACTTTGCAAGGCAGCTATAGCGTTGGCACCGTCGCGCCGGGTCGCATGACGTTGAGTCTGACGACTAGCGTCGAGGGAACCCGGAGTTATGTCGGCTACGTCATCGATCAGGGACGTGTGTTGTTGCTGGAAACCGACAACAACCTGGTCTCAGCCGGAGACGCGATCCGGCAGTTCTAGAGCTGCGGAGGTAGCCCAAACTGTGATTCGCGTGAAGGTTACGAAGGTCGGAAGGATTCCGAAGTACCGGGCGGATTGTACCTGTCCGACGATGAAGTTGTATACGGGTGGGATATTCGGTGGGAATGACCAGAATTCCTTCGCCGTAGGCGAGGGACAGGTTAGCGCGCCGTTTCAACGGCGGGAGAAGATTGTTTTAGTTGATCCCAAGTCCCGGCGGGACGACACCTCACCCAAACACGTATTTCGGGTCGTACGACATCCCGCATTTCAGTAATAGTGCAACAAACTCTTGCTCAAAAGACCGCTTCCGATGATGTTCTTCTTGATTGTCGATGTACCTTATGACTGCCGCGCGCTGCGACTGACTGACGCTGAATGCGCCGTACCCTTCTTGCCACGCAAACCGGGATTGGGTCTCGTTCAGCCACCGCGAACTATTGCCTTTGATCTCCTGGATGGCCTTTGAGAGCGGAGTCGTTGGATGCAGGTCAATCAAGAGATGAACGTGATTGGCGGTACCGCCAGCGGTCACGAGAACGATCTGTTTCGCCTTGCATATCCCCGAAACGTACCGCCAAAGACCTTGCGGGTCGCGGAGAATGTGCATTCGTTGTTTGGTGCTGAAGACGCAGTGAAAAAGGGCAGACGTGTATGTATGCGCCATTTTGAGAGAGTACGAGAGGCGGAGAAGGCATATCAGTGATTTGGGCCACAGGCGTTTGTGCCGTGCCTACGGCACTCAGCCTTTTAGAGGTACGATTCCCCGCCGTTGAAACGGCGGGCTAACCTGTTGCACGCCTACGGCGCTGTTAGTCGGGCGTTCCGATACCCCCCACACTCGAAGAGAGTGATGTTGAGCAGCGCACCCCCGGGTGTGTTGTCTACGCAAGTGTTTGCTTGGGCCATCCCGCCGTGCGCACAGAGCCGATTGACCGGCGTCACAGACACTACGTTAGCCTCTGGCTAATCTAAGAGCGAATCCGTTTGCAGTGCTGCCTGGCGCCTCAAGGCCAGGGAGGCTGCAAGAAGTCGTAGTGTGCTTCCCGGCGGCTTGTGTTCTGAAACCGACCGCAGAGAACGCCGAAGAAGGGGCATCATGAAATTCATCAAAATTCTTGGCTTGTGTTTGCTGGTGGTTGCTGCGTCGCTATGCGTTGCTCAGCAGGTTACGCTCAAGCCAGTGCCAATCAAGTATGTCGATCCCAGCTCAGGCAAGGACATGTATGTTGCTTACTGCGCGTCGTGCCATGGCATGGAGGGCATGGGGAACGGGCCAGCCGCGACTGCTTTGAAGACACCGCCGACAGATCTGACTGTACTCGCACGAAAGAATAAAGGGACTTATCCCGGCAGCGATGTTTACGAAATTATCGTGAGTTCCGGCACCACCTTGATTCCGGCACATGGAAGCGCTGAAATGCCAGTTTGGGGTCCGCTGTTTGCGTCCATCTCCAGCGGCTCCAGAGAGAATGGCGTGGCCATGAGGGCGGGCAACATCAATGACTATGTAAAGGGAATGCAGCGATAGCAGATTCACGGATACATTCAAAAGCCGCTCCAACTGGAGCGGCTCCTGATTCGTAATGCTCTGCTTGACCCGTGAGCCTGTAGTTCAAGTTCGCAAGCCAGGGCGGCGCCGTGTCTAGGCTCGGGCTGTCTTCTGGTCGCTGAATACCTGGCCGTCCCGGATGTGAATCACGCGATGCGCGTACTCGGCGATGTCGTGCTCGTGGGTCACCAGGACGATGGTATTGCCTTGTTCGTGCAGACGGTCAAACAGCGCCATAATTTCGACGCCAGTCTGCGAGTCGAGGTTTCCGGTGGGCTCGTCGGCCAGCAAAATCGATGGCCGGTTCACCAGTGCGCGTGCGATGGCGACACGCTGGCGCTGTCCGCCGGAGAGCTCGTTGGGCTTGTGGTTCATGCGACCATCCATGCCGACCGAGCGCAGCGATTCCTTGGCGCGTTCAAGGCGCTCTTCGGATGGGATGCCGGCGTAGATCAGCGGCAGCTCGACGTTGTGCAGCGAGGTGGCGCGAGCCAGCAGGTTGAAGGTCTGGAAGACGAAGCCTATTTCCTTGTTGCGAATGCGAGCGAGTTCGTCGTCATCAAGTTCGCTGACCAGCTGTCCGTTGAGCCAGTAGTTGCCTTTGCTGGGAGTGTCGAGGCAGCCGATGAGATTCATCAGCGTCGATTTTCCGGAGCCCGAGGGTCCCATGATGGCGACGTACTCGTTGCGCTGGATCTTGATACTTACGCCGCGCAACGCCTGCACCTGCTGCTCGGAACCCATGTCGTAGGTCTTCCAGAGATCTTCGGTGCAGATGATGCACTGCTCGGGAGGCGCCACCATCGTTTCCTCTCGCAGGGTCGCCAGTTCCGTTGCCATTCTTTTCTCCTCGTTGCGCCGCGGCGTCATGCAGGTCACTCATTCGTTGCGTCAGCTCTCAGTGTGCTCGCGCCCGATTACGATTCTTCCGTTTTCTTGGCGCGGGGTGTTATCTACTTTGACGCTCGCGCCGTTCTTAAGTGTGCGCAGGGTCTTATAACTTCCGGTGACGATCTCGTCACCCTCCTGCAAACCGCCTGTGACCTCGATATCGGTGGTGCCGGCAATACCGGTAGTGACTGGTACGAAGACGGCGTCCTTTTTGTTCTTCAGGACAAAAACGCCTTGTAATTCTTCCTTCGGGTCAATTTTCGCAGTACCTTTGTCATCTTTCGCGCTGGCCTGAACGACTTTGTCTTTATCCTTCGTTTTCTTATCTTTATCTGTGTCCAGGTCGGATCGCTGGCCGAACCGTCAGTGCCTGGATCGGAATGGCCAGTACACCGTTGCGAGTCGAGGTCGTGACTCGTGCGGTGGTGGACAGGCCGGGAAGCAGGTTGTCGGGCGGATTCTGAAGCGTAACCACCACTTTGAAGTCCTTGGCTTCCTGGCTGCTCGAGGTGGACTGGGCGGTCGAGACGCCGGTGGAGCGGATGATGGCGTTGTTGCCGATTTCCGTCACCACGCCCGGCAAAGTGCTGCTTGGGAATGGCGTCAATGGTGACATCCGCAGGCTGACCGAGCTTCACGTTCACGATGTCGGTCTCATCAACCTTGACCTCGGCGGTGATGACTGAGGTATCGGCGATCGTCATCAGGGTGCTGCCGGGCGCGTTCTGAATGCCGATGACCACGGTTTCGCCTTCACGCACCGGAAGGTTGGTGATGACTCCGTCGAACGGCGCGCTGTATTCGGTCTTGCTCAGCACGTCGGTAACGCGCGTGAGATTGGCGGCGTTCTGCTTGATACGCATATTTGCCGAATCCTGCTGCGCGCGGGCCTGGGCCAGCTTGGCCTTGGCCTGATTCAACTGTGCGGAGGCGGTATCGTAGGCAGCTTTTTTGGTGTCGTAGTCGGACTTGGCAATGAGCTGCTGCTCGTATAGTGACTTGTTGCGGTTGTAGTCGAGCTGCGCCCGCTCGTACTCGGCTTCGGCCTGGCGTAATTCGGCGACGCCGGTGTTCACCGCTGCCTGTGCCGCAACGTAATCGGTCTGGGAGGTGTTGACCGCAGCCTTGGTGGCGTTAACGTCAGCTTCTGGCTGAACATTCTCGATGGTCGCCAGCATCTGGCCTCTCTTGACGCGGTCGCCTTCCTTCACGTACAGGTGCGTGATTTTGCCAAAAGCGTTGGCGCCGATGTTGACGTAGACCTTCGGCTTGATTTCTCCCGAGGCAGTCACCACCGCCGTCAAGATCTTCCTTGACGACCTTGCCGGTCTGGACGGGAACAACGCCTTTGCGGCTCTGCTGCACCGAGAAGCCCACAATCGCGAGCAGCAGCACAACTCCACCGACGATCAGCGCAATTTTTTTCCAGTTCTTCATCACTCCTCGAACGGGGGAACCGCATTCAGACACACTAATTCTTATTGGCTTATTACGAACAGAGACGAGTGAAAGTTTCTGACCAGAGCGGCTCCTGAGAAACTCCCGAGTGAGCACAGACTGCCGCAATTGCTCCAACCGGGGACGACTGAAAGCCTCTATCGGGTAACGGTCATTATAGCCGTTTGAGCAACTCCGGTGCAGTGGCTGCGCGAGTTCAACACAGCTTGACAGGAGAACTTTGGATGCCGCTCCGGGTTCAAGTTACCAATCGGGGGCGCCGTATGGGTCGTGTCCGGCCCAAAACCTTGCTTTCACACCTGCGAAAACTTACAATTTAGTAACCCGGAGTGTGTCCGGGCAGGAGTCTGGTTAGCACCAATGAAGTTTTCGTTCTCGCGCCCCGTTGTTGGTTCACTGGCCGGCATTCTCTTGCTGGCGTCTTTAGCCGTTGCGCAAACTCCCGCTTCAAGCAGTCCTAACGACGGGGGACCGGCGGTTGCGGCAGCTTCAAGCGGAGCCCCGGCGAGCGCAACTGCGAAGCCGACTTCGGTCACCACCAGCAGCGGGAAGAAAATCTCAGATGATCACGACGCCAACATTGATCTCGGCCGCTCCGAACTGCCACGCAGCCCGATCCTCTAAAGCGGGACCTGAGCTGAAAGCAGAAGAAAGCAAAACTCCAAGAGGCTCAAGCAGGAATTGGGCTCAACGTATAAGAAGTGGCTGAACGAAGACGTGCGTTGGATCATCACGCCGGAAGAGCTCACGGCATTCAAGGCGCTTTCCAATGACGAAGAGCGCGACGCCTTCATCGAGCAGTTCTGGCAGCGTCGCGATCCCACTCCTGACACGGAAGAGAACGAATTCAAGGAAGAGCATTACCGCCGCATTGCCTACGCCAATGAACATTTCTCGGCCGGGCGAGCGGGGTGGCGTACAGACCGCGGCCGCATCTACATCGTCTTCGGTCCTCCGGACGAAATCGAGTCGCATCCTTCAGGCGGCACCTACGACCGTCCTCTTGAAGAGGGTGGCGGCGATACCTCCACGTTATCCCTTCGAGAAATGGCGTTATCGCTACATCGAGGGATTGAATGCGACGAACAAGCAGGAAATTTGGATTGAGTTCGTCGATACCTGCATGTGTGGCGACTACCACATGACCATGGATCCGAACGAGAAGGACGCGCTGCTGCACGTTCCGGGCGCGGGCTTGACCCAGTATGAGCAGATGGGCCTGGCCAGCAAGACGGACCGCATCTCGCGGATTCGGCCAGTCGCCCCAGGGACCGCTCTCGGGCCAGCAGAATACCGCAGACGTTCGAGCGACTGGAGCAATGGGCCGCTTTGCAGCAGGCTCCGAAGGTCAAGTTCAAGGACCTGGAAGAAGTCGTCAGCCACAAGATCAATGTCAACCTGATGCCGTTCGATGTCAGGACCGATTTCGTGAAGATTACGGGCGACACCGTGCTGACCCCGGTGATCATCTCAGTCAAGAACAAAGACATCACCTTCGTGAATAAGGATGGCATTCAGCGCGGAACGGCAAACATCTTCGGGCGCGTCACCACGCTTGACCGGCCACATCGTGCAGACGTTTGAGGACACGGTGCAGGTCGATGTGCCGACCGAATTGCTGCCCAAGACGCAGGAGCATTCCTCGCTGTACTGGAAGGCGTTGCCGCTGCGCCCGGGCCGCTATCGTTTCGACGTGGTGGTAAAGGACGTGAACGGCGACCGGGTTGGTACATGGACGCATGGCGTGGTCGTTCCGGAGTACACGGAGGACAAGCTGGCTTCGTCCTCGCTGATTCTGGCGGACCATCTGGAGAAGGTGCCGGCCAAGAGCGTGGGCGCGGGCAACTTCGTCATTGGCCAAACCAAGCTGGCCTATCCGCATATCGAACCCGCGAATGGTCAGCCAGCCAGCTTCAAGCGCGACCGAGGCGATGAACCTGTGGATGCAGGTGTACAATTTGCAGTCCGA
Organism: uncultured Acidobacteriaceae bacterium; assembly: GCA_963758835.1. Lineage (GTDB taxonomy): Bacteria > Acidobacteriota > Terriglobia > Terriglobales > Acidobacteriaceae > CAVVDY01. The sequence goes on from CAVWWZ010000031.1 coordinate 155,082, forward strand.
CGACAAGACTAAGAAGCCGTCTGCCAAGTTCGAGTACGAGATCGTGAACATGGCGGACAACAAAGCAGTACTGCACGCCAGCGAATCCACCGACAGCATGGGGAATGTCGGGTGAGCAGGTGACGCTGGAGAAGCGGCTGGCGCTGACCGGTCTTCAGCCCGGCCAGTACCGGCTGACGGTGAAAGTAGACGACAATGTCTCCAAGCAACAGATAGCGCCCTCGGTACGCTTTGCTGTCGAGTAGCTTGGAGGGGGCTCGCGGCGGTGGTTTGTGCCGCGAAGCTTTTAATCCCGGGAAACGCTCTGTGGGGGGTTATTAGAATGACCCGTACGACAGGCTGGGTCCTTAGTTCCGTACTCGCTCTGTGCCTCGCGGCCGGGGCGGCGGTTACGCCAGGATCGATCTCTGGGTATGTGAAGGATTCCTCTGGCGTTCCGCAAATGGGCGCCGCGGTGGAGGTCTATGGGACCGCCACCGGCCAGCATCAGCTCGCCTACACCGATGAGACTGGCCACTTCAGCCTGAATGGGCTGCTGCCCGGGTCCTACGACCTGCGCGCCTCAGCGCCCTCGTTCCTGCCCACTTTGCGCGAAGATGTGGCACTTACCGCCGGCGCGACAAAAGTCCTAAACATCACGCTCAACACCCTGTTCGAAGCGGTGAAGATGTTGCCGCCGGCCAAGCGCAGCGGCAACGAAGACGATACCTGGAAGTGGACGCTGCGCTCCACAGCGAATCGGCCCATCCTGCGCTTCGACGATGGCGCGCCGGTGATTGTCGAGTCGGCACAACAGGAGAAGTCATTTACGCGGCGGATTGGCTTTCGTCGCCGGTGGTACCAGCGCGGGCTACGGCAGCGGCTCCGACTTGGGTACCGCCTTCAATCTGGAGCATTCCGATCTTCTCCGGCTCGACGCTCGGATTCAACGGCACCCTGGGCTACGGCACCGGCATTCCCGACGGCATTTTGCAGGTCTCGTACCGGCGCGAAAATGACGAGACGGGCATGGGCCCGCAGATGGCCCTGAGCATCCGGCGCTTCGCCGCGCCCCAGAATGGGGTGCGGCTCGGCTCATTGCAGGCGCTGTCGTTTTCCTATTCCAACGGATTCTCGATCGGCGAGCTGCTGGACATCCGGCGTTGGTAGCGAGGTGCAGGCGATTCAGTTCATGGGACGCGCCAACGCGGTGCGTCCTTACGGTACGCTCGACGTGCATCTGACGCGCGACACGATGCTGGAATACAAGTACACCACCAGCGAACCGAACCAGGCCGGCATGGGATTGGATGCAGGGCCTGGCGAAATAGCGCAGGACGGTCCGCGCATGTCGCTGGCTAACTACGATCCGCTGCTGGAGAACGCTCACCATCACGAGGTTTCGCTCTCCCAGCGCTTCGGCGACGACAACATCGTGCAGGTAGCCTATTACCGCGATCGCGTAAAAGACCCTGAGCTGCTGGGCGTCGGCGAGATCGGAAGCGACACCGGCTATTTCCTGCCGGACCTTTATTCCGGGACCTTCAGCTTTACCGGCGGCGAGTTGCAAGCGCAGGGAGTGCGCTTCGTATATGAGCGCAAGCTGGGCGATTCGCTGGCAGCTACCTTCGATTACGCCTACGGTGGCGTTCTTGAACTGGACCAGCCCGGCGTGGACTGGTCGCTGGTACACGACAATCTGAAACAGGCGTGGCGGCATTCGGCGGCGCTGAAGCTGAATGGCAAGCTGAATCATTCGCACACCACCTGGATGGCTTCCTACCGCTGGATCAGCGGCGCAGGCAGTCACGCCGGTTGACATGTTCAACGCCTCGGCCGGGCAGACGGAGCCGTTCCTGAATCTGTTCCTCCGCCAGCAGATTCCTCACTGGCGCTTCTTGCCGGGCGGGCACATGGAAGCGGTCGTCGACCTGCGCAACCTGCTGGCGCAGGGCTATGTTCCCATGATTGGGCCCGGACGGCAAGACGGTTTACCTGGTGCAGTCGGCGCGCAGCGTGCGCGGCGGCGTGTCGTTCACCTTCTAACAACCAACTTCAGGGAATCATCTCTCCGCCAGTAACGTCCACGATTGACCCCGTGATAAAGCGGGCGTCGTTGGACGCAAGAAAGACGTATGCCGGAGCCAGTTCCGCCGGCTGTGCCGCCCTTCCAATCAGCGTCTGCTTGCCGAACTCCTTCACTTTTTCTGGAGGCATAGTAGAGGGGATAAGCGGCGTCCACACCGGGCCGGGCGCGATTCCGTTAGCCCGGAATGCCGTTCTTAATCGCTAGCTCGGAAAGCGACTGAATGAAAGTTCGCACCGCGCCTTTGGTCGAGGAGTAGGCGAGGAGCTGTCCAGACGGCATGAATCCTTGTACGGAAGTGGTTGCCAGGATAGACGCACCGGGCTGCATCTTCGGCATGGCAGCGCGGCAGAGGTAAAACATCGCGTAAACATTCGTGCGATAAGTTCGGTCGAACTCTTCCGCGCTCCATTCGTCGACCTGCTGGTGGACAGATTCGCATAGCCGCGTTGCTCACCAGGATGTCGAGCCTTCCGAACTCATTCATGGTGCGATCGACCAGTTGCTCACAATGCTGTTGCGAAGTGATGTCCCCGGCGACTGTCACCGCCTTACGGCCGGCGTCCTGTACCCAACGGGCGGTTTCCCTCGCGTCATCATGTTCGTTGAGGTAGGAGATCAACACGTCGGCGCCTTCACGGGCGAATGCGATGGCAACGGCGCGTCCGATGCCGCTGTCGGCCCCGGTGATGAGCGCGGCCGTGCCCTGAAGCTTGCCGCTTCCCTTGTACGACTGCTCGCCGTGGTCGGCCTGAGGCTGCATTTGCTGCTCGGAGCCAGGCATGGGCTGCCGTTGGTTGCCGTAGGGCGGTTTCGGTCCGGCCTCTCGGGGGTCGACGAGCACGGATTGCATCTGGTCAGTGGGCATGGGCGTCCTCTCAGTTGTTGTTGGTCTAGGCTCTAGTGGATTCGCAGTGGGACAGTTGCTTGTTCAAGACACGTCCCCCCAAGCGATGGTTCGACCACGCGCCGCGCCCCGATGCGCTAGGGCCTTTCCGGAGCATCGCATCGCGTTATAACGGCTGGAGTTACATCTGTTTTTTCATCTTCGCGACAGCCCGACCGGACTACAATACAAGGCAGAGCTCCTACATGGGTGAAAGTTCCAGCCGCAATCCCCATTGAATGATGACCCTTGTGTTTCCGATGGGCGACAGAGTGGCTGAACGTGAGCGGATGTGCTGAAAGTTGCATTGTATTGAAACTGAGAATCTGTAAGAGCGGGCTGTAGTCCGGAGATGTTAGGTCGCAAGGACAAAGTCTCGCAGCTCCGGCTCACCGCAGTGCAGTACGTCCTGCTGGGAATTTTTCTTGTTCTCGCCTTCGGCCTGTGGCGTCTGCAGGTCGCGCGCAGCGACTACTACAGCATCGCTGGCCGAACAGAATCGCATCAAGCAGGTCCCCATCCTGGCGCCGCGCGGCAAGATTCTTGACCGCGAAGGCCGCATCATCGTCGACAACTATCCTTCGTTCTCGGTGCTGCTGCTGCGCGATCAGAAGCGCGACCTGAACGCCGATGCCGACAATCATCGCCGCCGGCCTGCACATGCCGCCCGACGAGCTGCGCGCCCGACTGAAGCGCATGGCCGCGGTCCCGGGCTATCAGCCGCTGTTCCTGAAGGACGACATCACGCCCGACGAGCTGGCGTTCATCGAATCGCATCGCGCCGAACTGCCCGAGCTCGACACCATCACCGTGCATCGCCGCCTGTATCCGCGAGAACGGATTCATGGCGCACGTCATCGGCTACGTCGGCCAGGTCAGCGAAGACATGCTGAACCAGCCGCAATGGGAGCTCTATAACCCCGGCGACATCGTCGGCATGTCGGGCGTCGAGCAGTATTACAACGACATCCTGATGGGCAAGAACGGCTCGCGCCAGGTGCTGGTCAACAGCCGCGGCAAGGAAGTCGGCACGCTCAGCGATGTGCAGGCGGTTCCCGGCAAGCAGCTCAAGCTCACCATCGATCTCGACCTGCAGATTGCCGCCGAAGAGGCGCTGGAAGGCAAGCCCGGCGCGATCGTCGCCATGGATCCGCGCAACGGCGAAATTCTCGCGATGGTCAGCCGTCCGGCGTTCGATCCCAACGAGTTCGCGGTGCACATCACCCGCGACGAATGGAACCGGCTGATCACCGATCCCGGCAAGCCGCTGCTCAACAAAGCCATCCAGGCGCAGCTCGCTCCCGGCTCGGTCTTCAAGATCATCATGGCGACCGCCGGACTGCAGGAAGGCATCGCGCAGGACCTGGTCGTGAACTGCGGCGGCGGCAAGACCTTCTACGGCCGCTTCTTCAAGTGCTGGATCGCCGCCAACCACGGCTCGCACGGCAGCGTGAGTATCAGCAAGGCGATCTACCAGTCGTGCGATTCGTACTTCTACACGCTGGCCGAGAAGCTGGGCATCGGCACGCATCGCCAAATACGCGACCATGCTCGGCCTGGGACAGAAGACCGGCGTCGATCTGCCGCAGGAAGTTTCCGGCGTGATGCCGTCGGAAGAATGGAAGATCAAGAACTTCAAGCAGAAGTGGTATGCGGGCGAGACCATCTCGGTCGGCATCGGGCAGGGCGCGGTGGCGACCACGCCGATTCAGCTGGCGCGCGCCATCGGCGCCATCACCAGCGACGGCGTCGCTGGTGCGGCCGCACGTGGCCTTCCCTGATCAGTTCCCGCCGGGATTCAAGCAGGTCGCGAGCTACACCGACAAAGACCAAGATTCCGATCGACGAGAAGAACTGGATGACCATCACCGACGCCATGGCGCAAGGTGGTCTCGCCGATGGGAACTGCCGGCAGCGCGCAGCTGTCCAGGGCATCGACTTTGCCGGCAAGACCGGCAGCGCGCAGACCGTCTCCAACGAGCTGAAGACGAAGATGGGCGCGAAGGAGAAGAGCGAGTTCAAGGACAACGGCTGGTTCGTCGGCGTGACGCCGCGGCGCAATCCTGAGATTGTTGTGGCCTGCCTGTTTGAAGGCGGCGAGCACGGCGCGCTGGCCGCGCGTGGTCGCGACCAAGGTGATCACGGCTTACGTCGAGAAGCAGCGCACGCGTCAGACCCAGGTCGCCAAGGCCAACGGCGCAGCGCAGGCAAGCAAGCAAGGCCGAGGTCGCCGCGGTGTGGCACGAGGGCGATGCCAATGCCGCGGAACTCCACGACAAGCTGCAGGCCGGACACTTCAACGTTGCCGCCGACTGGCAAGGTCAAGCCGGTGGCTGCTGCTCCGGGAATGGCGGCGAAGCAAGCCCGCTGCAAGCCGCGACCTGCAAACCACCGAATCGCACACCGAGATGGCGCAGCCCGAAGCCGATTCCGACGCTCAGCCTGCGCAGCCGTCAATGCGCAGTGACGGCGGACAGCCTGCCCTGATCCGAACCAGAAGAAGCCGACGCCCAAGCCACAGTCGCTCCGCCGATTCGCCTGCTCAGCCTGCCGCCGGCCCGTCGCTGCCCCGACAGCCAGCTTGTCCGGAGAGCCAGCCGTGAGCCGTTACGTTTCCTTCCGCGATTTCGACTGGGTGCTGCTGGTGCTGGTGCTGCTGATCTGCGCTCTGGGCGTGGTGGAAATCTACAGCGCGACCCTCGGCACCAAGTTCATCGGCGTTCACATCAAGCAGGTGTACTGGATCCTGGGCGGCGTGGCGCTGATGTTCATGGTGAGCCTGTTCAACTATCAGGCGCTGCTGGAGCGCGTGCCGCTGTTCTACATCATCTCGATCGCCTCGCTGCTGGCGGTGAAGTTGTTCGGCAAGAAGTACCTGGGCGCGCGCCGCTGGGTGCAGACTCGGCTCGTTCCACTTCCAGCCATCGGAGTGGGTGAAGCTGGTGCTGATCCTGGCGATGGCGAAGTATTTCGCCGACAACCAAGGCGGAATGCACGACGCCAGGACATCGTCAAGGCCGGCGCGCTGGTCGGCGTTCCCATGCTGATGGTGCTGGCGCAGCCCGACCTGGGCACCGCGCTGACCTACCTGCCCATCGCCATCATGGGATTGTTCCTGGGCGGGATGAAGGCCAAGCACGCGCTGGTCATCCTGGTGATCGGGGCACTGCTGGCGCCGGTGGCGTGGCATGTCCTGAAGCCCTACCAGCGTGATCGGCTGACCAGCTTCATGCAGCCGGAGGCCGACTCCCAGGGCCAGGGATACCAGGTGATGCAGTCGCTGGTGGCGGTGGGGTCGGGCGGGATCTTCGGCAAGGGAACGGCCCAGGGCAGCCAGACCCAGGGCCAGTTTCTGCCGGTGCCGCACACCGACTTCATCTTCGCCGCCTTTGCCGAGGAACACGGCTTCATAGGCGCTATGGGCTTACTCCTGCTATACTTTATCGTGCTGATGCGTCTGATTCAGAACGCTCAGACGGCCCCCGACCGGGCTGGAGCCTTCGTGGTCATGGGCGTGGTTGCGGTTCTCGCATTCCATGTCCTGGTCAACGTAGGAATGGTGGTAGGATTCATGCCGGTCACGGGTATCCCCTTGCCGTTAATGAGTTACGGGGGATCGTCGGTACTGTTCATGTTCCTGGCGCTGGGGATTGTGATGAACATCCGCATGCGCCGGTTCGTGAACTGAAGAGTCCAGATTGAGATTTGATCGTTAGAGCGCGCCATCGGGGCGCAAGCAGAGAACAGCCGGTCTCACCCGCCGGGAAGCTCATGCAGAACAGCAATTGAGCTTCGAAGGGTGAAAACAAGATTACGACAGCCCTCACGTACGAGGGCATAACCGGCCGCAAGGAGAAAAGGCCGGACAGGATTGCAAAGTACGTTGTTCGAGGCGGGAAACGGCCCCTCAACGCTGAGTGTCTGAGCGTGAGACGCCACAAACCTTCGAGCAATGTGCCTCGATACGGTGCATAAGATTCCACAAAGTTGAAGCTGTACGAATCAGGTCGGGTTCACACCCGGACGACAGTCCCGGTGTGTCCTCGGACCTAGTCACCCGTCGCGTACTTCCTGTCCCTTCCGTCGCCTGCGTCCGGTTGAACCGGAGCGTCCATGAACAAAGAACTTTACGTGTCCTCTACGCCCCACGAAACCAAGGTGGCGTTGATGGAGGACGATCAGCTCGCCGAAGTTTTCTTCGAGCGGGAAAACGAATACACCCTCGCAGGATCCATCTACAAAGGCCGCGTCACCCGCGTGCTTCCCGGCATGCAGTCCGCCTTCGTCGACATCGGCCTGGAGCGCGACGCCTTCCTCTACGTCTCCGACTTCCTCGAACTGTCGGCGACGAAGAAGAGGACGAAGAGTTCGGCGAGATTCCCGCGCCGCGCGGCGCCATCGACGTAGGCAAGCCGCAAGCCAGCAGGAAGCAGACAGACGGCAGCCGCAGACCTGCATTCGCCGGACCTGAAGACGGACGAAGAAGTCCGAAGCTTCGCCGAAGATTTCGACGTCCGCCGAACGGAACAGCAGTCCGCCGGAGAAGAAGGCGAATCGGCGCCGGGGACGAGTGAGTCGGAAGAAGGAGCTCGCCGCTGGCGTGGACGCCGCCGCCGTCGTGGTGGACGCCGCGGACGGCCGCGATGAGCGTCGACGCAGCGCGACCGACGCAGCTCCGAGCCGGCAGTCGCAGCACCCGAGCCGCGCGCGCCTCGCGCGAAGCGCACGCGTCGACCGCGTCGCGAATTCGAGTCACGACAGGCGAGTCACGTCCGCGTCAGGACTACGGTCCGCCGCCGGGATACACGCCGATCATTCTGCCCGGCGAATCGATTTCGAAGTATCGCAACCTGGCCGCAGCCCGAGCCGCAAGCCGCCGAGCCCGGCGAAGTCGATCACGACGCCGTCGTCCAGCATGCCGGTGGAAGACTTCACCTCCCGCCGGAGTCTACGAGTCGCAGTCGCCGAGGAGATCCAGGAAGAAGCAACTCATCTCGATCAGGGCTTCGATGTCGCCGAAGCAGGCACAACGCAGCTGAAGCGGCGCACAGTCGCCGACCGGAGCCGCACCAGTTCGAAGAGGCTGCCGCCGCGTGCGCAGCCGTCGCTGCGGCTGGCGAGACACGAAGGCCACATGCCGAAGTCGCCGCCGACGAGCAGCGTCCTCCGCAACCGCCGAGCGAGCCCCGACGACGATCGCGACGACTCTGAAACCGTCTTCGAAGTTGCCGAGCGTCGGAGACGACGATCAACGCAGTCCGAAGGGTCAAGCCGAGCTTCCGGTCGAAGAGCCCATGCGTCGAAGCCGCATCGTCAGTTCGCACCGAGGCTGCCGACATCGATCGAGGCTTCCGGCGAAAGCGATGCATCGTCAGCCGAAGTCGAATTCGAGGACGAGCAGACAGTCGCCAGACCCAGCCGGATGAAGCTGCTCGCACGAGCATCGCTTGCCATTCCCGAGCAGCATCGCCGCTCCGTCGAGCGCTCCGCAAGGCCGCACCCTGGAGCACGAAGTCCTGGAAGACGAGGAGATGGAATTCCATCCCGTTCCCGACGACTTGGAAGCGCCTGCAGCGAAGTGGCGGCGGATTCGAAGAGCTGATTCTGGAAGAAGAGACGCTCGACGCCGACAACGGCTACAACGAGCGCTGGGTTCCCAAGATCGACGACGTTGACGAAGACGAAATCGTCGCCGCCGAAGAGCGTGGCGAGACCTATCACGAGCCGCACCGAGAAGACGACGAGAACGAGCGAAGAGAACGGCGAAGAGGAAGAGACCAACGGCCGCGCCGAGGTGCGCGCCGCGGCTCCGACGCGGGATATCAGCAGCGCCAGAGCCGAGCGTCCCGGCTACGATCGCCGGCGTCGATCGCGAGCGTGGCCGCCGTGGCGAGCAGCGCGCCGCAACAACTGCGCGCCGTCCCACACAACAGCCGCAATCAGCCGCTCATCACCGACCTGCTGAAGGAAGGGCAGGAAGTCCTGATCCAGATTGCCAAGGAGCCCATCGGCAAGAAGGGCGCGCGCATCACCAGCCACATCGCGCTGCCCGGCCGCTTCCTGGTGTACATGCCGACGGTGAATCACGTCGGCGTCTCGCGCAAGATCAATTCCGACGAAGAGCGCCAGCGCCTGAAGCGCATCGTCACCAGCGAGCGCGAGAACGGCTTGGGCGGATTCATCGTTCGCACCGCCGCCGCCAACATCAAGGAAGATGAGCTGCGCGCCGACATCCGCTTCCTGAAGCATCTGTGGGCCGAGATCAAGACCCGCGCCGAAAACAGCAAAGTCGCCGGCGCTGATCTATCACGACCTCAACCTGGTGGAGCGCGTGCTCCGCGACCAGGTCAACGCCGACTTCTCGCAGATCTGGGTCGACACCGAAGACGAGTACGAGCGCGTGGTGCGCTTCGCCAACCGCTTCCAGCCTTCGCTGGTGCGCCGCATCAAGCTCTACACCAAAGAGACGCCGCTGTTCGAGCAGTTCGGCATCCAGGACGAGATCAACCGCTCGCTGAAGTCGAAGGTATGGCTGAAGAGCGGCGGCTACATCGTCATCAACCAGACCGAAGCGCTGGTCGCCATCGACATCAACACCGGCAAGTATGTCGGCAAGACGCAGCGGCTGGAAGACACCATCGTGAAGACCAACGTCGATGCCATCAAGGAAATCGTGCGGCAGATCCGGCTGCGCGACCTGGGCGGCATCATCGTCATCGACTTCATCGACATGGATGAGCGCAAGAACCGCCAGAAGGTCATGATGGCGCTCGAAGAGGCGCTGCGATCGACCGCGCTCCGTCGAAGGTTCTTCAGTTCAACGATTTTGGACTGGTGGCCATCACCCGCAAGCGGGTGAAGCAGTCGCTGGAGCGCACGCTGGGCGAGTCCTGTCCATACTGCACGGGCGCGGGCTTCGTGAAGTCGGTGACGACGGTCTGCAACGAGCTCTACATCGAGATGCGCAAGATGATCAAGGGCCACGATCGCAAGGACATCACCGTGCGCGTCAATCCCGAAGTCGCCAAGGCGCTGAAGGCCAACAACGGCAAGCTGATCACCGAAATGGAAGACCTGACCGGCAAGACCGTGCTCGTCAAAGAGCGATCCGCTGCTGCACCAGGAGAACTTCGACATCCACTAGTCAGTGGCTGGTGGCCGGTGGTTAGTGGATAGTCTGCTAGTTCTGGGTAATTACGGGTGCCCCATTCCGCCTTCGTTTTGGCGGGGTGGGGTTTTCGGTTCGCGTTTGTGATATTTTCGCCATGTTGACATGCGTTTCGAATGGAACTCGACGAAGGCAGCGAGGAACGTTCGCAAGCACAATGTTTCATTCGAGGAAGCTGTGAGCGCGTTTCATGATCCTCTGGCGGTAACCGGCTCGGACCCCGATCACTCCGAAGATGAGCAGAGATTCGTCACTTTCGGTGCTTCTTCAAGCGGACGACTACTCGTGGTTTGCCATACGGATCATAGGGGTGCGATTCGGATCATCAGTGCCCGTCGCGCCACGCGTACCGAGAGGCGTATTTATGAAGAAGACTAACGGCGAGCCCGATGAAATCCGGCCCCAGTACAAACGCTCTGACTTTAAGAAACTGGAGCGCGGTAGATACTACGAGCGCGTCAAGAAAAACTCGAATGTCGTAATCCTGGATCCCGAAATCGCCGCAGTGTTTCCCAATTCGGCTGCCGTCAACAAGGCATTGCATTCGCTGATTGAACTGGATTCATTGGTACCCCGCGTTCGACCCGCTTCAAAGAGGGGATCTCGTCTTCGTCGCTCTCGTGCCTGATTAGAGCGCACCGTCGCGGGTGCCCCATCCCACCATCGTTTGGCGGGGTGGGTTTTTTGTTTAGTGCCGACTTGCGATGTCGGCTTCTAGTTTTCGGGCTTGCTCATTCAAGCCTTGTGCGCGAAAGCTAGCCGCCGCTGCTCTGTCCAAGGCGATCTCCAATTCAGTGACCGCGTCCGGCATCCCAACTTCCAGGCCTCCGTAATCCTTCACTTTCTTGGTCTTGCCATCGATCGTCAAAGATGTGTTGATCTCTTCGAGGTCGGTCGCAGGCCACACGTACTCATTCTTTAGAGAGAAGTAATCGGCTTGGCGAAACTTCTCCAGCAGCCCGGCAACCTGCGTCTTGGAAATCCTGCCCTGATACTTGCCGGGAATAACCTCGTTCTCGCCCTCGAACATAACCGTACCGTCGCCTCGAACTTCGAGTCGGAAGGCGGGACAACCCTCGCAATACCACGGCGGACGTTTAAGGGTAAACCGCAGCGAGTCCCAGTCCTTGACGGCGGGGAATGGGATCCCTACCGGGCTGGATTGCGCGAACGCAACCATGTCCGCGAGACAGAGGAGCGAGAGAAAGCAGAGAAGACGACGCATTGGCGCCTCATCGAAAGTGTAGTGAGGAGTTCGTCATTCGCAAAGCACCTAATGTTTATCCTTTACACCCGTGTCTTCTCCCGCATAACATGCTGTGCGCCCTTTCTTTTTGCAAACACACCGACAATTCCGGGGCGAACCACGTCTTTCATGAGGAGACTATGAAGCCACAGAGAAACACACTGATCTTCCTGGCATGCGTTCTGGTCCTGCAACTGTTCGCGCAATTGGCAATCGCCCAGGAACCCCCTTCGCCCGAGAAGCAGGAGGCTATGGCCAAGCTCGAGAAGATGTCGGCCGAGCTGCAACTCACCCCGCAGCAGAAGAAGCAGATGCTGCCCATCATGATGGAAGACGGCAAGAAGATGAAGGCCATCAAGTCCAACACCACGCTCGGTCCCATGGAAAAGATGATGCAGTTGAAGCAGGTTGGCACCGATATGGACGCCAAGGTACAACCGATTCTCAATCCCCAGCAGTATCAGAAGTTCCAGCAGATACGCCAGCAAGAACGCGAAGCGATGATCCAGAAGATGCGCAGCGGGCAGCAGTAGGCCAGCACGTGGGTTAGTGAAGCGGCTCTCGCTGCGCTTGAGCGGCGAGGGCAATTTGGGGTGGAACCTCAATGTGAATGCATTGGAGTTCCACTCCCATCACGAAAGCTCCGAGCAGCAGACTTCATCTTCCGTCCGCTCCCTGCATCTTCTTCAACCATGCTGGCCGGTCGGAGTTCATGCCCTGCTCCTCGACTTGTAAATCTGGGCTGAGAAGAACGAATCCGCCCAGCACACTTCGCCCGGGATAGGCGTACCGCAAATCTCTGAAATTCGCCACATAGCCTTTCACGTCGCCTTCCAACGGTTGCGTTTCGACCACGGGAAAAACTGCCCAGTCGAGATATACGCGCCCGAAGTATGAAGCCTTCGCTGCCCTCGTGATGGCCGTTTCTTCCGGCTTGTAGTAAGTGCGTGCCTCGCTGCCCGGGTCGACTTCGGGCTTACCGGAAT